>JBFMAD010000005.1:0-241548 GCA_040755855.1 Planctomycetota bacterium
AATAGGGCGGGTAGCTGTCCTCTGCAACGCGAAGTGCCTCTTGCGCCAACGCCAGAGCACTCTTCGTGGTCTTCATGGAGACGGTAGTTTAACATCTTTTACCCAAAAGTGCAAAGTCTTTTATACAAAGCAAGAATGTCCCCTTTTCTGTCTTCCTTTTTCGGCAGAGGTCTACTATTCGGCCTTAACCTTGACCTTGCCAAAGACGACATCGGCATTGCCGACATGGAGCTGTAATTTCCAGAGGTCTTCAGATCGGATTGATTTCGAGAAGACCTGCTTTCCAACCGTTATTTGAACGTCGTGCTTTGAGATTATTGCACGAATCCGCAATGGCTGATTGAGAGGAATGGTGTAGGGGATGTTCTGTCGGGGTGCATCTGGGCGTTCGGGCTGAGCCCAAATCATCACATGCCCGACCGTGATCAACGCCAGATTTCTTGGCTTGTTCGGATCTGGCGTATTGTCTTGCATATCTCCAGTGTTCCACATCAGACCGACACTGGCGGTTGATGACCCCAGCCATTTTCGAACGGTGACGTAGAATTCGATCTCGATGAGTTCCGCGACGTCGCCTTCCCATTGAAGGCGACCCTCCTTACAGCAAATACCATCCTTCTCCTTTGTCCATTTTCCCGTAACAACTTTCCACCCCTTGAGGGGGGACTCTCCTGAGTCAGCATCGGCCGTCGCCTTTTTGTTTTCTTCGCTCACAGCCTTGGCCGGTACGTCTTCCTTTTCGACCTCGATTCCTTCCATTGCGCGAACACGAACGAAATCGGGCACGTCAAGGTGCGACTCTGTTGCCGCCTTCTCGATCGCCTTCAACTCAGACGCCGTTACCGGCACGATGATCCTCTTCTCCCGCTTCTCGTCCGCCGCATTGCACAATACGGCTAATCCCATCGCAATCGCCCACGCCCATCTCATGGTCTTCTCCTCCCATTCAAATGCAGTTGCCAGATCCCATGCCACACGTCTCATCGACGCATGTACTACAACAACTTCTCCGCGATCTGCACCGCATTGAGCGCTGCGCCCTTGAGCAGTTGGTCGCCGCTGATCCAGATGTCGAGGCCGTGCTCGATGGACGTGTCCCGCCGGATGCGGCCGACGAGGACGTCGTCCTGGTTGGTGGCGTCGAGGGGCATGGGATAGACGCACTTCTGCGGATCGTCCACCACCTTCACGCCCGGGGCCTTGGAAAGTATCTTCCTCGCTTTTTCGGGGGAGAGGGGCCTCTCGAGTTCGAGGTTGATCGCCTCGGAGTGGGCGCGGAAGACCGGGACGCGGATCGTCGTGCACGAGACGCGGAGCTTCGGGTGCTCCATGATCTTCCGCCCCTCGTTGAGCATCTTCATCTCTTCGCTGCTGTAGCCGTTCTCGCCGAAGTCGCCGATATGGGGCAGCAGGTTGAAGGCGATCTGGTGGGGGTAGACCTCTTTTACGATCGGCTCGCCGGCGAAGTAGGCCCTGCACTGCTTGTCCAGCTCGATGATCGCCTGCGCGCCGGTGCCGGAGACGGCCTGGTAGGTGGCGACGACCATGCGCTTGACGCCCGCGGCCTTGTGCAATGGGTACACCGCAACCACGGCGATGATCGTGGAGCAGTTCGGATTCGCGATGATCCCCTTGTGCTCCTTGATGCGGTGAGGGTTGACCTCGGGCACGACGAGGGGCGTATCGTCGCGCAGGCGGAAGGCGCTGCTGTTGTCCACCACAATGGTCCCGGCGGCGACGGCGGCGGGGGCGAACTCGATGCTCCGGTCCTTGCCCGCGCTGAAGAGGGCGATGTCAATGCCCTTGAAGGATTTTTTTGTGAGTTCCTCGACCGGAAACTCCTCGCCGCGGAAGGGGAGCTTCTTCCCGACGGATCGCTTCGAGGCCAGCATCTTGATGTTCTTGACGGGGAAGTTCCGCGCCTCAAGGACCTTCAGCATTTCCGTGCCAACGGCGCCGGTGGCGCCGGCCACAGCTACGTTCTTCTCAGACATTCCAGTCAAACTCCTAAGATCAATAAACCCGCATTACTTTACTCGCACCAACCGATCTGGATCAATCCCCAATCGCGCTCGGACAGGTTCGATATCCTTTAAGAACCGCCGTGCGTCCGCGGCGTATCCGGCCGTCGGGCGCAGCGACGGAATCTCATTCCTCCAGTATCGGTTCAGCAGTTCCATGTGCAACTCCCGCACGTACTTACTATACATGGACGCCAGGGCCGTGGGGAAGTGGAGATCGTCGCCTTTCAGGACGAAATGCACTTCCATTCGCCTGTCGTCCTGCCGGATGAGATAGGCCGATCGGTTGAATCCCTCTTCAAGGACCTGGATTGACCTGCCCATAAACTCCGGCGCAAGGCAGGGCAGATAATCGTTTCTGCCGCCCTGTTTGTCCACAAAAACCGTTACGCCCTTGGCCGCATGTCCGTCCCACAACGATTGCATGAGCCATGCGACCTGCTCGAAGAGGAGGACGGCCTTGTTGCGTGTCCGTCGCACGCCGGCGTTGAACTCCCCTGCGCACAGGACGCGACTCTCCGCGCCGCAGAATCGAATGCCTGTCTTCCGAAGGCAGTCGGCAAGCGGCGCGGCCTTTTGCTGCACATCGCCCCGAGCGGCGTCCACCGGCAGGGCAACGTCATGGCCCGCATACCACGGATACCCCTGCCGGGCAGCCGCATGATCCGGGCAGATAACCGCCAGCAGTTCGTTCATCGTCCCCGCGTTCCATCCACCTGCCGACAGGCAGCCCAGCACGGTTTCGTCGAGTCGCTTCGGACCCCGCGCCGTTGAGTACGCCTTCTTGCTGTCGGCGACGAGGAGGCGGCTGTCGGACCGCCCCGCTTTGCGCGTGGTCGCTTCGGCGAGGCGTTGCCACAGGTCGGCCGCCGGTTTGAGGTCGTCGCCTTCAAAGGCGACGACCGTCACTACAAGCGGCCCAAGCCTGGGTCCGTATCCGGCTTCATCTATTCCGGCGATGACGGGCATACCACCTCTTGCGAACTCCTGCAAGTAAGTCATTGTAGTGCAGACAGTCATGTTTGTCAACGAATCTTTCGCTTGACACTTAGCCTACCCACACTTACAATGAGATATCGAGTGTTTCATCGCGGACCGATGTGACTCCAGCAACGAGGTGCAGAGATGGCGATTGAAGGCAAAATTGCGAAGATCATTGACGAGCAGCACGTCATCATCAGCGTCGGCAGGTCTCACGGCGTGAGAGACGGGATGAAGTTCATGGTGTTTGCTTTGGGCGATGTGGTGGCGGACCCGGAGAGCGGTGCGCCGCTGGAGCGGTGGGAGCTGCCGAAGGGGAGGATCGTCGCCATGCACACCCAGGAGAAGATCGCGATCTGCATGGCCGAGCCGCAGGAGAAGAAGGAAGAGACAAAGGTGGACCCGACGACGCAGGTGCTCAGCGCCGATATGATCTACATGTCGAAACGGCGCGAGCAGCGGGGCGAGACCGGTCCGCCCAAGCTGAATGTCAATAGTTCCCAGATCGAGGGGATGCCCGATATCGGGCCTATCTCCGTCGGAGATATGGTGCGGTCCGTGGAGGAATCGTGATGCGTATCCTCCGGTCGGGAACAACAGAATTCAACGAGGCGCTGGAAAAGATCATCCGCCGGTCCGTGATGGCGGATGTTCCGGTCACCCAGGAGGGCATGGAGCGCACCCGGCAGGTCTTCGGCGAGCCGCTCACCCCCGCGCAGGTGGCGGATAGAATCATTTCCGATGTTCGCGATCGGGGAGACGAGGCGCTTCTGGAATACGGCAAGAAACTCGACGGCGTCTCGTTTGGCGCGCCGTCGGATCTTAGGGTCTCCGCGGCGGAGATCGAGGACGCCTATTCGATGGTGAAGGAGAGCTTCGTCTCCGCCGTCCGCAAGGCCAAGAAGAACATTGCGAATTTCCAGTATCATATTAAACCGAGCAAGCAGGCCCCGCTGCGCTCCGGCGGCGTCACGATCGGATTGGAGTATCATGCGCTCGAGCGCGTGGGCATCTACATTCCCGGCGGGCAGACGCCGTACGCCTCGACGGTGCTGATGAATGTCATCCCTGCGCAGGTTGCGGGGGTGCTGGAGGCGGTGGTGTGCACGCCACCGAACAGGGAGGGGCGGATCGCGCCGCAGATTCTTGTCGCCCTCGGCGAGTTGAAGGTGACGGAGATTTACAAACTCGGCGGGGCGCAGGCCGTCGCCGCCATGGCCCTGGGGACGAAGACGATTCGGAGCGTGGACAAGATCGTAGGGCCGGGCAACGTATTCGTGTCCATGGCGAAACGGCAGGTCTACGGCCATGTGGACATTGACATGTTCGCCGGCCCAAGCGAGATTCTCATCCTTGCGGACAAGAGCGCGCGGGTGGAGTTCGTGGCCGCCGATCTGCTCTCCCAGGCCGAGCACGCGGCTGGTACGGCGATGCTGGTGACCGACTCGGAGGGGCTTGCGGGGCAGGTGATCCGAGAGATCGAGCAACAGGTTGAGGCCATTTCCCACCGCGACATGGCCCGGGAATGTCTCGAGAAGTATGGGATCATCATTGTGGCGAAGAGCATCAAGGAAGGCATCTCCATTGCCAATCGCATCGCCCCGGAGCACTTGGCGATCATGACGACGAACCCGTCCGAAGTCGTGCCGTGGATTCGGAACGCGGGGGCGGTGTTCATCGGGCCGTACTCGCCGGTGGCGGTGGGGGACTATGTGGCGGGGCCGTCGCACACCCTGCCGACGGGGGGCACGGCGCGATTCAGCTCCGGCCTGTCCGTTCTGGATTTCATGAAGCGATCGAGCCAGGTCTCCTACACGAAGGAGGCGCTTCAGGCCCACGCCGAGGCGCTGCTCGAGCTGGCCCGCGCCGAGGGCTACGACGCCCATGCGAGGTCGGTGGAGGCGAGGCTGAGCAATAGATAGAACGATCCCTTCAGATAGTGAAAGCCAGTGATTCTTGTAGAATCAGTGAATGGTGTGCCGATAAGACTGACGGCGGAGAGGTGGGATCATATCGCCGAACGGCATCCCGAAATGGAGGGGGAGAGGAGAAAGGTGCTTGACGCTCTGAACAAGCCCGATTTCGTCCACGAGGGCGATTTCGGAGAGCTTCTGGCAGTAAAGTTCTATGAAGTCACGCCTCTGACATCAAAGCATTTGGTTGTCGCTTACAAAGAGAACTCGCAAAAGGACGGTTTTATTATCACGGCCTATTTTACGAGCAAACCGCTCGTGGGAAGAAGGGTGGTATGGACGCGATAAAGATTCTGGAGAAGAAGGACAACCTGAACTGGGACTACGATGAAGAAGCGGACGTCTTGTATATCGCCATCGGCAGACCAAAGAAAGGCGTGGGTCTTGACGTGGGCGAAGGGGTCATTGTTCGATACAAAGAAGATACGCGGGAAGTGATCGGCCTCACGATACTTGGAATAAGAGAGAGGTTGCTCTCGGCAATCAAAGCAAATTCGTAAGGTGGGAACGCGCCTTTCGCTGTGGTCCATGAAGGCGCACCTCGGAACGAGATTGTTCTCGCAGCAATTCGATCGAATAATCATGACCTATTTTCGCAAAAACATAAATGCTATGGAGGGCTATACCCCCGGCATGCAGCCGAAGGGCGGGGGATGGATCAAGCTGAACACGAACGAGAATCCATTCCCGCCGTCGCCGAAGGTGCTGGCTGCCATCAAGGCCGCGGTAAACGACGATCTGCGGAAGTACCCCGACCCCATGGCGACCGCCGTGCGGGAAAAGGTAGCCGATGCCTTCGGTGTTGAACCGGATATGGTCCTCTGCGGCAACGGGTCGGACGAGCTGCTCACGATGATCGTCCGCGCCTTCGCCGGCGAGCGCGACCTCATCGTCGCGCCGTACCCCACGTATTCGCTCTACACGACGCTGGCCGAAATACAGGGCGCGCGGTTCGAGAGCATAGACTTTGAGGAGGATTATTCGCTGCCGGGAAATTTCGCCCGCCCGAAGGCCAAGATCACGTTCGTGCCGAACCCAAATTCCCCATCGGGGACGGTGGTGGGGAAGGACGTGCTGCGCGATCTCTCAAAAAAGCTGAAGGGCATCCTCGTCATTGACGAGGCGTATGTGGACTTCGCCGAAAGCGATTGCCTCGATCTCGTTCAAGAGCGCGACAACGTGATCGTCCTCCGGTCGTTTTCCAAGTCCTTCTCTCTGGCGGGGATGCGAGTCGGTTTGGGATTTGCGAAAAAGGAGATCATTGACGGTCTCGTCAAGGTCAAGGACTCTTACAACGTGAACCGGATCTTCATCGCGGCGGCGACGGCGGCGCTCGATGATAGGGCGTATGTCCGGGCCAACGCGGAGACGATCCGCAAGAACCGTGCGTATCTGACGGGGCGGCTGGAGGAGATCGGCGCATACGTCTGGCCGTCGGAGTCGAACTTCGTCCTCGCGCGCTTCTCGCCGCCGGTGTCGGCGGAGCGGCTGTTCGAGGAGCTGGAGGCGCGGAAGATCCTCGTCCGGTACTTCAAGCGCCGCCGGTTAGAGGACTGCCTCCGCATCACCGTGGGAACGCGCGAGGAGATTGACGCGCTGATGAGCGCGATGACAGAATTGGTGGAGTCGAAGGCGGTAGTGGTGTAAGCTGGCGACAGGGGCGATGCCAGCGCGCCGGGGAAGAATCCCATGAAGCAAAAGGTTTACCTGGAAACCAGCGTCATCAGCTACCTGACCTCGAAGCTCAGCCGCGATCTCATCGTCGCGGGGCACCAGCAGATCACGCAGGAGTGGTGGGAGAAACGTAGCGACGACTTCGACCTGTTTGTGTCGCAGATTGTTGTGGGCGAGGCTGGAAAGGGAGACAGATTGGCAGCCGAGAGGCGTTTGGAGGTCGTGTCCGGTTTGCCGTTGTTGGATATCAATGAGGATGCCGAGTCTCTTTCAGCAGCAATTGTTACTTCGGGGGCTGTTCCGGCGGAGGCCGGTGAAGACGCATTGCACATCGCTCTTGCCATTGTTCATGGGATGGATTACCTTCTGACGTGGAACTTCAAACATATAGCAAACGCCGAGTTGGAAAGAGTGCTGACAAAAATATCTCGTTCTTTGGGCTACGACGTCCCAGTAATTTGCACGCCTGAGGAATTGATGGGAGGGTAAATCATGTGGAAGGATCCGATTGTTGAAGAGGTGCGGCGAATCCGGAAGGCGCACGCCGCCAAGTTCAACTACGATTTGCATGAGATATGCCGTGATCTGAGGGAGCAGCAGAAGCAAGGCGGCCGGAAGGTCGTCTCGTTTCCTCCCAAACGCATCCAGAAGGACTGCCGCGTCGCCGAAGAATCGTCTGATTGGAAGAAGAAAAAATGAGACAAAGCCAACGAAAAGCAACCGTCGAACGCAAAACACAGGAAACACAGATCACCGTCGAGATCAACCTGGACGGCAAGGGCAAGGCCGATGCGGCCACAGGCGTCGGCTTCCTCGACCACATGCTCGACCTCCTCGCCCGGCACTCCCTGTTTGATATTTTCGTAAAAGCGAAAGGCGATACGGAGGTCGACGACCACCACACCGTCGAGGACGTGGGCATCTGCCTCGGCCAGGCACTCAAGGAGGCCCTCGGCGACAAGAAGGGCGTCCGCCGCTTCGGCTGCATGTCCGCCCCAATGGACGAGGTCCTGGCCAGCGTCGCCGTTGACCTGAGCGGCCGCTTCGCCTTCGTCTTCAACGTCGCCTTCCCGACGGAGAAGGTGGGCGAGTACGACTCGCAGCTCACCGAGGAGTTTCTCCAGGCATTCGCCAGCAACGCGGGTATGAACCTGCACGTGAACGTCCCCTATGGCAAGAACACCCACCACATCAACGAGGCCATCTTTAAGGCCCTGGCGAAGGCGCTGGACATGGCGGTGGCCATTGATCCCCGCCGGGGCGACGTGCCCTCCACCAAGGGGGTCATCTAAACGGCGATGAGAGTCATCGGCGGCGCGGCGCGGGGGATGAAGCTTCACTCGCCGAAGGGCACGGAAGTCCGCCCCATGCTCGACCGCGTCAAGGAGGCCCTGTTCAACATCCTCGCCGACAGGTTCGCGGGCGCATCGGTCCTGGACCTCTTTGCCGGCACCGGCTCCCTCGGCATCGAGGCCCTCAGCCGCGGGGCGGAGCATGTGGTGTTTGTCGAGCGCGACCGGGTGTGCGTCGAGTCCATCGAGCGGAACCTGGAGCACACGCGCTTCCAGGATCGGGCGGACATCATCCGGCACGACGCGCTGCGGTCGCTGCCGCGCATTCAGAAGTTGGAAAGGGCCTTTGACATCGTCTTCATTGACCCGCCCTACGCGATGACGGCCACGCAGGCGGCGATGCAGCCGTTGGAACGCACGTTGAAGGCGATGGACGAGAAGGACCTCTTCGCGCCCGAGGCCGTCCTGATGATCCACCACGGCCGGCGGGTCTTCGTCCTCTCCCCCGATCTTCCATTTGAAATTTTCGACGAGCGGTGGTATGGTACGAGCGGGCTGGCGCTTCTTCGACTTGCGCAGTAAGGCAATTCCCATGACAAGCCGAAGGAAACGGAACGAAGGATGACGAAGCGCGAACGATCGGAAGAAGCCGGATCGGTTGACATTCGTCGTTGAGTTAGTGCAAAGCCTAAGCTCACTTTCAAGTATTGGGGTGGTTTGGTATGATGAGTACGGAGGGGATAGAGCCATGAAATGCAGCATCCAGACGTGCCCCGGCGACTATGAGGAGAAGCAGATCGTCCACACGATGCGCTTCCGGGGCAAGGTAATCGTGATGGATCATGTGCCCGCAGAGGTCTGCTCGGTCTGCGGCGACGTGCTCCTGAAGCCGGATACCGTGCGCAGGATTGAGGCGTTGCTGAAGAAGAGGAAAAAGCCAACCGGCAGTGTGCCGTTATACGAGTATGCCTGAAGGACCGAAAGCGGGACTCTTTTGCTGTAATGGGCGCCATAGACTCCGGAGGAGGGAAGAAAAATGAGGCGCGGGATTTGCTGTGTATACGTGTGCGTAACACTCGCCTTGACAGCATCTTATGACGCGCAAGCGCAAAGCAAGAAGAAGGGCAAGGAGCCGGAACTGGCCATCTCGAAACGGGGGAAGCTGATCTTCGAGGATGATTTTTCAGGCAAGGAATTGCTTTGGAACTTCGATGCGAACAGATGTAAATGGGAGATTGTGAAGAAGGCGGCGCTAACAAAGTCAAAGGGAACGTCGGGTGACACCAAGATCGAAAGGGCGTACACTCAGACTTCGGATGTGATCTTCGAGTTTAAGACACTCCTGCCTCTAAGCGGGGACCTGAGTCTATTCTATGCAGCGGCAATACGCGACACACCGTGGGCGAAAATATTTGTCACACCAAGCCCACAATCAGCCATCTATGTGGTCGAGGCAGATGAACAGCACAAGGCGTTGGTTCTTTCCCCGCTTGTGTATCGGAAACCCAGGTGGCTCAATGTAACCTTCGAAGTCCTGGGGTCGCGGTATGCGCTTACCGTGGACGGAACGACTACCGTGTGTGACTTCCCCGCATCAGGCCGACGCCAGGCGACTTTCTTCGCGGTTGGTATGAACAAAAAATCCGATGACGTCTTCGCCATCGACGACGTCAAGGTCTGGGAGGCGCTGCCGAAGGACGAAGAGCCGGAGAAAGACAAGAAGACCAAGAAATGACGAATTCCTAAGCCCGAATGTCTAATCAATGCCTAATGACGAAGCCCAAATGTCTAAGGGAGGACGCTTATGGGATTGGCATTAGGCATTTGGGCATTCCGCATTCTTGCGTCATTCGGAATTCGTCATTGTCATCGTCCGCTGTGCGCCGTCCAATCGCAAATCGCCAGTCGAAAATCGAAAATAGAGACCCGATGAAAGGGATGTGACAGTGGCCCGCCGCCGCGGATACAAGTACATCCAACCCGAAGCCGTCGCCAAGCTCGGCCGATTCAACCTCGTCGCCAAATCGGTCGTCGAGGGTTTCGTCGTCGGTCTCCATCGCAGCCCCTACCACGGCTTCAGCGTCGAGTTCTCCGATCACCGCGAATACGTCCCCGGCGACAACCTGCGCGACCTCGACTGGATCGCCTACGGCCGCACCGACCGCTTCTTCATCAAACGCTACGAGGAGGAGACCAACCTCAAGGCCCACATCCTCCTCGACACCAGCGCGTCCATGGGCTATCGCCTGAAGGAGGAGGGCCTGACGAAACTCGAATACGCCTGCTTCCTCGCCGCCTCGCTTGCCTACCTCATGATTCGGCAGCAGGACTCGGTGGGCCTGATCACGTTTGACGAAAAAATCAACAACTTCATCCCCGCCCATTCCACCGCCAGCCACCTGAACCGCTTGCTGCGGACGCTGGAGGAGATCGCGCCGGGCAAGCAGACGAGCATCAGCGAGACCTTCCACAAACTCGCCGAGAACATCAAGCGCCGCGGCCTCATCATCGTCCTCTCCGACCTCTTCGACGACCAAAAGGAAGTCATGCGCGGCCTGAGCCACTTCCGCCAGAAGAAACACGAGGTCATCGTGTTTCATATCCTCGACAAGGCCGAGAGGGAATTCCCATTCGACCGACTGTCGGACTTCATCGACATGGAGACCCGCGAGCGCATCCAGGCCGACCCAAAATACATCCGCGAGGAATACACCCGCGAGGTGCAGGAGTTCATCGACAGCTACCGCCGCGACTGCTTCCAGAACGATGTGGATTTCGTGGACACGGACACCGCCGTTCCCTATGAGATGATGCTGGCCGCCTATCTCACCCGACGCGAGAGGATCCGGTAATGTTCGCCGCCCCCTACTTCCTGGTCGGCATCGCGGCGGGGCTGATCCCGATCCTCATCCATCTGATTTACCGAAAGCGCGCCCCCCAAATCCTCTTCAGCACGATCCGGTTCATTCGTACCTCCGCCATGAAGACGGCGCGGCGCCGGAAGATCGAGGACCTGCTGCTCCTCATCTTCCGCGTGCTTCTCTTCTCGCTCCTCGCCGTGGCGTTGGCCCGGCCCTTCTTCCGGTCCGGGGGACTGCTCAGGGCAAACGCCGCCGTGAACGCCGTGGTGATTCTCGACAACTCCCTCAGCATGGCCGCCATGCACGGCAACGCGACCCTCTACGGCCGGGCGAAGGAGATCGCCCAGGAGATCATCCGCAACTTCCCCCCCGGCAGCAACGCGGCGCTGATGCTGACGAACGGATCGCCTTTGCCGGAGAAGCTGAGCAGCGAAATCCCCGCCGTGTACGAGGCCGCCGCCAGCAGCGAACCCGGCGCCGGACGCGCCGACCTCTTCGGCTGCCTGGCCGCCGCATACAAGATTCTCGGCGAGATCAAGGACCCCAACCGCGAGATCTATGTCATTACCGACATGCAGCGGGTCGCCTGGCAGGGGCAGTGGCAGAAGCCCGATGTGGAGAAGGGCGATGAGATCGAGTTGATCCTCGTCGCCGTGGGGCGGCGGGGCATGCGCAACCTGGCCGTGACGGCGGCCAACCTTCATACCCGCGGCCGGGCGGCGGGCACGCGCGGGACCATCGAGGCCGAGATTCAGAACTCGTCGCCCAGCGATGAGGTCAACCTCCCCGTTGCGCTGAATGTGAACGGCCAGCGCGTGGCGGAGCAGATCGTCACCGTCCCTGCCAACGCCAAGGCGTCCGCCCGTTTCACCCATGTCTTCACGGAAACGGGGGCGCACACCGGCAGCGTGGAGATACAGATTGACGACGCTCTGGAGACGGACAACCGGCGGCTCTTCGCCGTCCACATCGGGGCGCGGACGAACGTGCTCATCGTGAAGGAACAGTCCGCCCCCATCAGTTTCCTCGACTCCGCCTTCTACCTGGCTGCGGCGCTCGACCCGAGCATCAGCGGCGGCGTGCTCGTGAGCCAGATCGAGCACGCGCAATTGCCCGGCGCCAAGCTGGCGGGTACATCGGTCGTCTTCCTGGTCAATCTGAAAAAACTCTCGCCGGAAGAGGCCGCGCTGTTGACCGACTTCGTGGAGAGCGGCGGGAGCGTCGTCATATTCCCCGGTTCACACACAGCCTCGGGGGACTATCCCCCCGCGCTCGCCCCGGCCGTCGTGGCGAAGCCTCTGGGCGATGCGGAGAAGCGCGACGAGTTTGCGACCGTCGGGAAGGTGGACTTTGACCATCCTATCTTCCGGCCGTTTCGCGGTTTGCCTCCATCAGCCGTTACCGGTGTGCATATTCATCGTTACTTTGAGCTGATTCTCGCCCCCGGCGCCGAGGGTCGTGTGGCGGCCTATTTGGACAATGGTAAGCCCTTGCTGATCGAGAAGAACGTCGGGCGAGGCAAGGTGCTGATGTTTGCGACGGCCGCCGATGCCTCCTGGTCCAATCTGCCCGTTCGAAAGATCTTTCTACCGATGATCCATCAAATCGTATATCACCTGAGCGAAGACGAAGGCGGACGCGCGGACTACATTACCGGCGCGCCGGTGCGGATTCTCCTCCCCCGCGAGGCCGCGGGGCTGGCCCTTGTTGTGGCGGACCCCCTCGGCCGGGAGACCCGGGTCGAAACCACCGAGGCCGGCGGCGTGCTCGCCGCCGTCTATAACAGCGCAGCCCTACTGGGAAAATACACCTGGAGCGTGGAATCTCGAGGCGCGCTGAACGGGGTGTTTGTGGTCAACCCCGACCCAGTCGAGTCCGATCTCTCCGCGCTTCCTGCGGCCAAGGTATCCGACACGCTCGGTCCGGGGAGGGTCCATGTCGCATCCTCGTTGGAGGAGGTGAGCAAGGTCGTGGCGAACATTCGGGAAGGGGTTCAACTGCGCGACACGCTCCTGGCGATCGTGATCGGCATTGCCGTGGTGGAATGTTTTTTCGCCAACCGAAAGAAGCCGGTCTCTCAGCAGGAAGGGGCCGCCTGAATGAGGGTCCTCGCCCCAGCCAAACTGAATCTATATCTGGACGTCCTGGGCAAGCGTCCTGACGGCTACCACGACCTTCAGACAGTCATGCACGAGATCAATCTGTGCGACGCCATCCGGCTGGAGAAGCGCAAACGGGTGATCTCGCTGGCGTGCGCCGGCCTCCCCGCCCCAGACGGTCCGGAGAACCTTGTCTGGCGGGCCGCAGATATGTTCCTGAGTGAGACAGGGATCAAGGCGGGGGTGCGAATCAAACTCACGAAGCGCATTCCCGCCCGGCGCGGCCTCGGCGGGGGCAGCAGCGACGCGGCGGCCGTGCTGAGGGGGATGAATGCGCTCTATGAAGCAGGATTGTCGGACCGGGACCTGATGGGCCTTGCCGCGAGGCTCGGCTCGGATGTACCCTTTTTCATCCAGGGAGGGACTGCGCTCTGCGAGGGACGAGGGGAACGGGTGAAGCCGATTCAGACGAGCGCAAAATTTCACTTTCTCCTCGTTCTCCCATCCTTCGGGCTTTCCACAGCGCGAGTGTATCGGGAGTTGACCAGAAAGGACTTGACACCCGTTCTGGCCGATGCTACAATTTTGCTTGCAGCAGTGAAACGGGGGGATTTCGAATCCCTGAGCAGGGGGGTGTACAACCGATTAGAGAAGCCGGCATTTCGGCTCCGTCCCCGGCTGCGCCGCATCAAGCAATATCTGGCGGCGCAGGGGTGCAGGGGGGTGCTAATGTCGGGGTCGGGCAGTGCTGTCTATGGCGTATTGCCGGACACGTTCACGGCTGAGTCCCTTGCAGACTCCATTCACTGCAGAGGTTTGGGGAGGGCGATCGTAGTGCAGACGTTCTGCCGTAGCGATCGGACGTAGTGAATCACGACGTGGGAGTGGACGTCTTGGAGATCACAGAAATCAGCGTGAAATTGTTGGACGAGCCGGAGGGCCCGCTGCAGGCGTATTGCAGCATTACATTTGATGATGAGTTTGCGGTCAAGGACCTGAAGATCATCAAAAGTGCTGAAGGCACGTTTGTGGCTATGCCGAGCCGCAAGGTGTCCACCAAGTGTTTCAAGTGCGGGGGCAAGAACCACCTGAAGGCGAGGTTCTGCAATGACTGCGGGACGCGGCTGGACATGAAGCGCGGGCAATTCGCGGAGGCGCAAAGCAAGTTATATGTGGACGTGGCCCACCCCATCAATCCCACCTGTCGCGAGAAGATCGAAAAGGCCGTGCTGGATGCCTACAGGGAAGAATGCGAAAAGGCCAAGGGCCAGAATCGGAGCTGACATGACGCCTCAAGGTGCAGTCATCGCCGTCGCCGTACTTGTCTGCCGCGCCACGCCTCTCCCTCGGGTGCGCATCGGGTCATGAACCGATTGCTGCGCCGGAGCAAGGCGCGGCGCGATACCGGAGGGCCCGCTTGACGATTCACCAATAAGACCTATAGGACCTATAGATATGACCATGACCGGATCGCAAATCCTCGTTGAAACACTCATTGATACGGGGGTGCAATTTATCTTCGGCTATCCTGGCGGCGCCGTTATCCCCCTCTTCGACGCGCTGATGGACTACGAGCCCGACAAGATCAAGCTCATCCTCACGCGGCACGAGCAGGGCGCGGCCCATGCCGCCGACGGATACGCCCGCGCCACCGGCAAGGTCGGCGTCTGCATCGCCACCTCCGGACCCGGCGCGACCAACCTGACCACGGGTATTGCCACGGCAAACATGGACTCGATCCCCATGGTCGCCATTACGGGTCAGGTCAAGACGCAACTCATCGGAAACGACGCCTTCCAGGAGGCCGATGTCACCGGCATCACCCGGCCCATTACCAAACACAACTTCCTGGTTCGCGATATTCAGGACCTCGCCCGAACCGTCAAGGAGGCATTCTACATCGCCTCCACGGGCCGACCGGGACCGGTGGTCATTGACCTCCCCGTGGATGTCACCACCGCCAAGCTGGAGAAGGCCAAGGTCAACTCCACCATCCGCCTTCCCGGATACAAGCCGCGCTTCGAGGGCAACGAGCACCAGTGCCGCAAGGCCGCAGAGGCGATCAACAACGCCGAGCGCCCCGTCCTCTACGCCGGCGGCGGCGTCATTATCTCGGGCGCCTCGGCGGAGCTTCGAGAACTGGCGGAGAAGGCAAACGTGCCGGTCACAACAACGCTCATGGGCCTCGGGGCGTTCCCTGAGAACGACCCCCGCGCCCTCGGCATGCTGGGCATGCACGGCACGGTCTACGCCAACTACGCCATCACCGATTCGGACCTCGTGATCGCTGTCGGGGCCCGCTTCGACGACCGCGTGACGGGGCGGCTCGACAAGTTCGCCCCCGGCGCAAAGATCCTGCACATTGACATAGACCCGGCGTCCATCAGCAAGAACATCCCCGTCCACATCCCCGTCGTGGGCGATTGCAAGGATGTGCTGAGAAAAATCCTGAAGCATGTGAAATACGCCGACCGCGATCTCTGGTTCAAGAAGATTGACGTGTGGAAGAAGCGCCATCCGCTGCGTTACAACAACGAGGGGACGCGTATCAAGCCGCAGTACGTCGTCGAGCAGATCTACGAGGCGACCAAGGGCGACGCCATCATCTGCACCGAGGTGGGACAGAACCAGATGTGGGCGGCCCAGTTCTACACCTACACCAAGCCGCGGACCTGGATCTCCTCCGGCGGCCTGGGCACGATGGGCTTCGGCTTCCCCGCAGCCATCGGCGCGCAGGTCGGCTGCCCGGACAAAATCGTCTTCGACATCGCCGGCGACGGCAGCATCCAGATGAACATCCAGGAACTCGCCACCGCCGTCTACAACAAGCTCCCCGTCAAAATCGCCATTTTGAACAACGGCTATCTGGGCATGGTCCGACAGTGGCAGGAGCTTTTCTTCAACAAGCGATACTCCCACACGGCGCTGCACGGGAATCCGGACTTCGTCAAGCTGGCCGAGGCCTACGGCGCGGTGGGAATCCTGATCGAAAAGAAGGAGGACGTCCGCCCGGCCATTGATCGAGCCATTGCGACGAACAACGTGGTGATGATGGACTTCCGCGTGGAACCGGAGGAGAACGTCTCCCCCATGGTGCCCGCCGGGGAGCCTATCAACAAGATCATGATGCTGGCGTAGAGGAGGAGGTCATTTGTCCATGAAACACATCATCTGCGCCACCGTGGAAAATAAAATCGGCGTGCTGGCGCACATCGCCGGCCTCTTCGCCGCGCGCGGCTACAACATAGACAGCCTCGCCGTGGCCGAGACCGAGAGCCACAATATGTCCCGCATGACCATCGTCGCCGACGACGAAGGCAACGAGGCGATTATCGAGCAGATCCGCAAACAGCTCGAACGGGTGGTGAGCGTCGTGAAGGTGAACGACCTCACCCGCGAGGACCACATCGAGCGCGACCTGGCGCTCATCCGCGTCAATGCCTCGCCCGGACGCCGCGGCGAGATCATCGAGCTGGTGGACATCTTCCGCGGCAAGATCGCCGACGTGGGCGTCAAGGACATGGTCGTCGAGGTCACCGGCGCCGAGGACAAGATCGAGGCCTTTGTTGACCTCCTCCGCCCCTACGGCATCAAGGAGCTTGTCCGCACCGGCCGCATCGCCATGACGCGCGGCGGGCGGACGAAGTAGCTCGGGCCATGAAAGCTGGTCGCTGAACCAAATTAACTAAGGTATCCCCGAAACGCCTGTCCGGAACTCCGCTCGTGGGGCAAGTCTCGCCCTACATCGCGCCCAGGATGCGGACAGTGCCGTCCGCCGTACCGACCGGAAGGACCGAGGGGTTGATGCGGTCCTCGCCGGGACGAAGTAGGGCTGTCACGGGCGAGCCGAGAGTTTCGCAACCAAGAAGCTTGCCTTCACCGCTCACGAGGAAGACGTTGCCCGATGAACAGACGGCAACGATGGAATCATCCTTGCGCGGCCAGAGGATGCGGGCCTCATCGCCGAAATAACTGAACCACAATTGCTTTCCAGTTGCCCCGGCAAAAGCATGAAGATAACCGCACCGTGACGCGCAGAGGAGCTGGGCCTCGCCCTGGACTGCCCGCACGGCGATGGCGTCAGGACTGCCGGCGACGTCGGCCTGCCAGATGGGATTACGCTCTTCATTACACGCAACAATCTGATTGCTCGGCGTATCCCGCGCCACGATAATCTCTCGCTTGCCATCGCCGGTCAGGTCGCACAGGCGAATGTCACGGATTTGCTGGCTGGGCATGCGCGTGACTTGGAGTCCCTGGACGCTTTCGCCCTTGGCATCGATAATCACGACCTGGCCCGCCAGGGTCGGGCCGGTGATGCCCGCGAAAAGAAACGGTTTGCCCTGATAGATGGTTGGCGTGAGGGCGATGCACACCCCCCATCCCCCGGCCCTTTTCCAGATCTCCTTGCCCGATCCGGTCAGGGCGTAGAGGCGGCGATCTCCGTTCGAAAGGATGATATCCTGCTCGCCGTTCCCATTAAGGTCCGCGGATGTAATTTCGCGAATGCGGCTTTTCTGGTCGCTCCAGTGAGGCCAGCCCATGCGGACATAGGGGATTGTGAGGCCCCAAAGTCTCTTGCCCGTTGCATCAAACCGCGTGATTGTGCCGTCCTCCTCGCCCACGAGCAAGTCATCCTTCAGGAAGTGCAGGGAAAGGACCAGCGTTCCGACCTTTGCGCGTCGGCGTTCAGCGCCGTCCAGTCCCATGACCACGACCGAGCCCCTCTTTGTGCCTGCGGCGATGCAGTCGGGGCCGACGGCAACGGCCGTGATCTCATCGCCCACCATCGCCTTTCTCCACGGAAGTCTCACGGCTTGCAGGCAAGCCGAGGCGACCACTGGTTTTGCCGGCAGCATCGTCAGTGGAGCCGCTGTGTCGCTTGCCACGCCATCGGACGATGCAACAAGGCGGTCTTTCTGGATCGCTGCGTACACCGTGCTTCCATCCTTGGCATCGGAAACGCGCCAGCCCTTCGGGGTCTGAGCGAGGCCGTAGCGCGTCTCAGAGGGCTTGTCATCCACGTAGATCAGGCTGGCCATGTCCGCACATCCGTCGGCGGGGATATTGGCGCGAATGATCTCGACGCGATTCTTGGTTCCGCTCATGCCGCCCTTTGTCGGCCCCGCGCTTTGCAGGTGGAAGGCGGCGCTGCCTTGGCGGCTCAGCACGCCGTCCTCTCGCGCCGTGACATCGCCGTCAATGTGCCAGTGCCGCTCGGTGAAGAGTTCGCCCGGTTTCTTGGCCATGGCGCGGTCAAGGACAAGCGTCCATGCTCCCTGTTTCCGCAGGATGTGCCGCTGCCATGCCACATCGCCCAAGCCGTCGAGCGCGCATCCCGCCGCATCACACCCGTTGCTGAGCTTGGTCACGTAGAGAAGCCGCGCGCAGGCATGCGCCCCGCCGGGACCTTGCCCATTAAGCGCAACCAGCAGGCCGTTCTGTTGCCGGATCGTGGAGCATGTCGGCCCGCTGTATCCGTATTCCTCCCTCAGCCAGAGCGCGCCACGATCTCGATACTCGATGATGCAATTGGCATCCTGAAAGGAGTGCCCTCCGCCGCCGAGCCCGTCAATCTTGAGATAGAAACTCTCCGGCTTGTAGCCGTCGCGGAGGACCAGCTTGTCGAAGCTTTGTTCGGGTGACGTGGTAACCCTGAGTTCCGTGCCGCCCGAACCTTCCTTCATCTGTGCGTGCCACATCGGGTCCAGCGGCGCGATGTTTGCGCCGAGGAGTTCTTTCTTTTCCTCCGGCGCCTCGAATCCGCAGAAGGAGCGAAAGTTCTCCCCGAGCACGCTGCTGTCACCCATGCCGGCGCAGTGCTTGAGGTAGGCATCCTTGCCCGCATGGGCCATGAGGGCGAGATAGCCGGGATCATTGGCAGAGACAGCACGTGCACCGAGGTAGGCCATCAATCCGCGGCCATGCCAGTGGTCGAGGATCGTGCGGTCGGTTGCTTCCTTGAGAGCGCGGCTCTTGAGGTAGTCCTCCTTGCTCGCCGCCAGCGCATACATGAGCGTACACAAGAGCGATGCGCCATACTGATGATAGCCGCCGTCCTCCGATGGTTTTGAGGAGGTTAGTTGCGGTGCGAAGAACTTGTCCACCATGTCGAACCACTCTTTCGCATCCTCTATGCCGTAGCGCCGCTGGAAGTAGCGCGCCAGCCAGAAGCCGTCCAGCGCCCTGCCGAGTCCATGATTCCCGCGCAACTTCCAGCCCTGATCGCGCAGCGGGCGCGGGCCTTCATCGGTGCGGGCGAGGAAGAGAAATTTCTCATCTACGTCGCGCCGGTCCTCGGGTTTGAAGAATGGATGGTCCGCAAAAAGGTCCCACGGCAGAAGGACCGCATCAATTACGCTGTGAATCTGCGAAGGGGTCTCCTGCTTGCGATGCAGGACATCGTGCTCGAAGAAATAGAGAAGCTCGCGCTTGAAGATCGGAAGGTAGGCCTCATCGCCGGTGCGGAGGTATCCCATACCCGCCTTGCCGATCTGAAGCAGATACTCCCAACTGCCCCAGGACCCCTCCCGCTTCCATGCCACGTCGTTTTTCAGGAACTCGCTGGTCCATCCCTGGATCACGTCAGCGTTTGCGCCGAGCTTCACATCATTGACATAGCGGAGTCGAGGGCCCTGCTTTGCGATGATCTCCCCTGCGCGCGCCGTGGCCGAGGCGATGTCTTCGGGATAGCTTCCGCCGATGAAGAGGACGTGCGCGCCCGTACCGAAAGGGTCGCGAATTGTGCGGACCACACGGCCACCCTTCCCTGGCCAGGCATAATCCGTGAAATCGTACCCTGTCAGATACAGCTTTCGACTTGCCGCGCCGACGGCCAAATTGCCCAAAACGAGGAGCGGCCCGCGTCCGAGCGCGGCCGGGTCTGTCGTATCTTCGACCACGCGGGGCTTGTGGCCTGCACAGGCGACAATCGCATCGGCGAGCTTCTGCGCCGCCGTTTGCAGGTCATCGCGCGGCGGGCAAAGGATGGCGCAGTTTGGTGAGGCGAAATCCAGCTCAAGGTCGGGAAGGGGCCCCAATGGGGCGGGGACCTTTTCCTTATCTTCGGCATTTACCATTACATTCACCATTAAGATCGTACTGAGGAAGATCATGACCACAAGAAGAACCGAGGGGCAGGATTTCATCTTATCTGTTCACCGTAGTTCTGGACAGATTTCTACACGTAGCCCGTTTCGCGCCTTCTCGGGGGCTACGATACCACGTAGAGCCGCATCCGTTCGTTCAACCCCGGCACCCGGGCGATGAGTTTGCGCCGGTCGCGTTCCGGCAACATGTCGCCCTTCCTAACGACCGCCTCGCAGACCGTGAGGACATATTCGAGGAAGCGAAGCTCGCTGAAATCCGTAATCTCTTCGTCCGGGAAGGCGCGCCCAAGGGCCAGGACGCAGAACTGCTGGGGGCGCAGCAGACCGGAAAGGCTCTTGTCGCAGTAATAGGACATGCACACGGCGGGGCGGAGGATCGAGAACATGCAGCCGTCGGCGTCGAGGAAGGGATTCACGCTCGCCTTGGCCGCGGCCGCATCGTGGATGGCATGGGCCTTGGGTTCAAGATCAATGAGAGGGCGGAACGTCTCATAGGCCCTCATGCACAGCCGCCGTTCGCAGCAGGGATCGAGGCAGTAGCGACAGGTGGTCTGCGATACCGAGTCGATGATCTCGATCGCCCGTCGGCGGAGCCTGTAATACTCCGGAGTGTCCCGCTCGTTCGTGGAGTTCACCACGATCTCCATCTAGTTCGTTTTGCCGCATCATACCATATTCGGCCCTTTGATGCAACTCGGTGCTTCCACGCCGCCTGACGACGTGATGCTTCCACCGGCTTGACACCACACCTCAAAATAGGGTAAAAAGGATGATGGAGGATGATGTGAGAAAGGAGGAATTGTATGGCTCTGTTTGATGTGCGGGAACTGATAGCGGTGGCGATTAAGGACGAAGAGACGGGCATCGCTTTCTATCGGGCGCTGGCCCAGGCGACGCGGAACCCGAAGGTGAAGGAACGCTGCCGGGAGATCGCCAAGCAGGAGGAGCACCACGCCGAGCGCTTTCAGGGCATGTTGGATGGTCTCGGAGACTATCGGCCCAAAGGCGACTACTCCGGGGAGTATGAGGACTACCTGAAGGCGCTCCTTGACTCACGGGCCTTCCCCGAGCCGGCGAAGGCGGCGGCAAAGGCCAAGGCGGTGAAGAGCGACGCCGAGGCGATAGACATCGCCATGCGCCTCGAAAAGGATACGCTCATCTTCCTGGAGGAGATGAAGGGATACACGCGCGACGCGGACATCAAGGAGGTGGATGAGGTAATCAAGGAAGAACGCCTTCACCTGAAGGACCTGGCCCAGCTCAAGGCGTCGCTGAAGTGACGCCTCAGCCGTAGAACGAGCTTTTCATGTGCCGGCCGCCGTCCACAAAGATCACCTGGCCGGTGATGAACTCGTTCTTGACAAGGAAGAGCACGGCGTCCGTAACCGCTCTCACCTCGATGGCGCGCTGCAGGGGCATGGTGGTGACGAGGCGCTTCACGTAGGCATCGTCCTCCCCCCGCGGTGGGAGGACCAGCCCCGGCGCGACGGCGTTGACGCGGACTTTAGGCGCGAATTCCATCGCCATCATCCGGGTGAGCGAGTGGAGCATTCGTTTGCTCAGGTGGTAGGCGACGTTTTTCTTGTCATACTCGACGATTCGGTTGTCGAGGAAGTTGATAATCACCCCTTCCTGTCCCTGTGCAACGAACGCACGTGAGACCTGCAGGGGGGCCATGGTGTTGATCTGGACGTTGCGGGCCAGGTCTTCTACCGTGAAATCCGCGAGCAGGCTCGGCTCGAAGATCGCCGCGTTGTTGATGAGGATATGGATCGATCCCGCGGTTTGTCGAGCTTGTTGGAACAGACCCGTTGCCTCCTCGGGCCGGGAGAGGTCGGCTTGAATTGTCCATGCCTTCCGGCCCATGTTTCGAATCGCCTGCGTCGCTTCCTCCGCCTCGTTTCGAGACGAACGGTAGTGCAGGACGATATCCGCGCCCTCGGCGGCCAGGGCCAGGGCCGTCGCCCGCCCGAGACGCTTCGCCCCGCCGGTCACGAGGGCGGTTTTCCCGAATAGGGGATGGGAGTGTGTATCCATTTCTGTCTCCACGATGCTTCGCGCGTGGAACATTGTAACCGAGCAGGGGCGCATGTCGCAAACAGAAATCTTATTGAACCGGGGCACTGACTTTGCGATGATGTATACGTTATATCCTCACAGGACAAGGTGCGAACGACCAGGAAGGAGTCGCGTGCCATGAAATCGGTCGTGCCACGTCTCGCCGTTGCCGTGTTGCTTGCCGCATTTTCCCTGCCCCGAACATCGGTCCCCCAGAGTCGAACGAAACCGGTCCCGCCGGAGCGGATCCTGCCGGATCGCACGTTGGCGCTGCTGTCGGTCTCTGACTGGTCCCGCACAAAGGAGCGATTCAAGGAGACGGCGTTGCACGACATCTGGCAGGAGGCCGCAATCAAGGAATTCGTGAGGCCGATCACGACCAAGATTGACGAGGTCCTTGATCGCCTTCGCGCCGAGTGCCGGGAGGGGCTTGGGATGGAACTGGACAGCTTGGCGGTCCTGTTCCAGGGAGGGGTCCATATCGGGGTGGTGGGCATTCGTGTCCAGAAGAAGGCCTCGGCGGCGGACGTGGGGGACGACCCCAGGGTGGTCCGGATGCTGACGCGTATTGCGACCCAGGAGAGGGTGTTCAAGGCGCAGGTGGAGGTGGACCAGGACGGCGACGGCGTGGGCGAGTACGGCCTTCTCGGGGAGCTTGCCGGCGAACTGGCCCGGCGGCCGAAGAAGAAGGAGCGGATCGCCCCTCCCTACCTCGGCACGGCATGTGCTACCGGCGGATCGGGTGGGAAGGGCTATGCAAGCGCGGACGGGTATCTCTATCGCGTGCTCCTGCCGACGGGACCCGCCGGCGCAGGTGATGATCGCGTGCTGGGTGGAACCGGCGGCCGGGGCGGTCCGTCGGCCGCCGCCCCGGCGATTGAGGCGCAGGAGCAGCATTTCCTCATCTATGCCTGGCCGATCAAGAGAGGCGAGGCGGATCGGGCCTATTTCGTCAACGAGAACGGGCGCGTGTATTCGGCCTCGATGCAGGCCCAGGGCTACAGCGGCGACGCCAAGCCGAAACCCGATGCGGCGTTTCTCCCCAACGAACCCCTGTTCACCGGAAAGGTGGGTGGGCGGGGAAATGACGGGAACCACTGGCGTCCGGTCGGCCAGGAGGAGGGAGTTCCCACCGGGCTGAATGTGTCGGCGGAGGTGGCGTTGATACTCTCGCCCCATGACGTGAAGGCGGCCAGGGCCACGATCGAGCGCCTTGAAGGCACAGTGAAGCTTGCCGACGCCAAGCTCAAGACGGAAAAAATGAAGATCGAGGGGGTCGAAGTGACCAAGATGTGGTACGAGGGCGAGACGGTAAGAGACGCCTCGTATCATGCATGGCTGGGGCCGACGTTCGTCCTGACGCTGGGCGCACCCAAGGATGCCATCGAAAAAATTGTGGATAAATGGCGCCGGAAGGCGGACGAAGTCCTGGACGTCTCCCCATCCTTTGCAGCGGTCAAGGACCATGTCGAGATGGACAAGGCGGAAATCTCGCTCTACATTGCCGCCGCCCAGATTACCGAGAAGGTGCAGGAGCAGATGGAGGAGGCAAAGCGGTCAATTCTCCCGGCGACTGGCCTGCCCGGAGTCGAGGCTGTCGGCGCGTCGCTTACGTTTGAGGGCCGCGGCATCAAAGACGTCCTCTACATCCACTCTCCGGAGCCGCGGCGGGGCGTCCCTCGGCTGTTGTCGCCGAAGCCGCTCGATCAGGACCTCGTTCGGATCGTGCCGCAGGAGGCGGCGTTCTGCGTCGTGTCCCGGTTCAATCCCACCGTCCTCTGGGAGGAGATCGAAAAACTTGTGGAGGCCGCCGGGCCGGAGACGGAGATCAAATTTCGGGACGGGGTCGCAAAATTCCAGGAGCAGTTCGGACTGGATGTGCCTAAGGACTTGATCCCGACGTTTGGGGATACGCTGATAGTTTACCGCGAACCGGTCCCACAGGGGCCAATCGTTCTGGGGTTGCTGGACTGGACGTTTATCCTTAAGGTCAAGGATCGGACGAAATCTGACGGATGCGTCGAAACGCTGCGCCGGCTTCTTGCGCAGCTTGCGACCGCATCCGCCCAAAAGGCCCGCGCCGGCGAGCCGGCGCCGGAAGCGGCGCTGCAAGCCCAATGGGCAAGCACTCCACATAACGGGGCGGAGGTTCACACGCTCATGGTCCCCGGCTTTGCCTTCGGTCAGCCCTCTTATGCTCTCGCAAAGGACTATCTGGTCTTCGGCGTGCACCCGCTGCGGGTCCAGAGGGCGCTGGATCGTTTAGATGCAAAGGACATGGGGATCGCGGAGCAGCCGGACTTCAAACAAGCGCTGGCAAAGGTCGGGCCGGGCTACGGCTCCCTATGTTATGTGGACATGAAACGGGCCTTTGGGCAGATCCGGGGAATCCTCTCCACCGTCGCGGCTATGGCCGGCCCGAACGCCCTCGTGGACGCCTCCAAGCTGCCCGCTGTCACGGCGATCGAGCAGCACCTGTTCGGCCATCTCACCGTCTGCAGGAGCGACAGCAAGGGAATCAGCATCGTCGGGTATTCGCCGACCGGCAGCGTCGGCGCGCTGGCCGTGGCGGGGGGAAGCATACTCGGAGCGGCGGCCCTCCCGAAGGTCTTCGGTCCCCGGTAGGGGGAAAACGGAAGGAGATTAGTGAATGGACGCAAGGACGGATGCTGCTCATTTCATGTTCGGTAGAAGGGCCGTTCCTGCTCGACTGGGGCGCGGATGCGGCGAATGGCCAGGGAGCGTTTGGATTCTGTGGCTCGTCCTTTTGCAGACGGCGGTCAGCATGTGCTATGCAGCGATCAATGTGCGCGACCATGGCGCAAAAGGCGACAAGAAGACAGTGGATACGCCCGCAATCCAGGCGGCGGTGGACGCGGCGGTGAAGAAGGGCGGGGATACCGTCGTCCTCCCACCGGGCGACTATCTATCGGGCGCGATCTATTTGCGCAGCAATATCACGCTGCAGATCGAAGCGGGCGCGACGCTCTGGGCCAGCACGGACCCGAAGGACTACCCCGAAAAACGCAACAAATTGCTCCTGGCGGATGAGGCGGAACGGGTCTCGGTGATCGGTCCGGGAGCGATCAACGGCCAGGGCACGGCCGATTACGGCGACCGATGGGGCGTACCCGATAAACCCAAATTCCGCGTTGGCGTGTTGCTCTTCGAAAACTGCCGGGATGTATCCATCCGCGACCTGAAAATCCTATACAGCGACTCCTGGACGCTCCACCTCAAGGGCTGCGAGCGGGTGCGGATTGACAAGGTGACCATCCGCAACAACTACCGCCGGCTCAACTCGGACGGCATTGATCCAAACTCGTGCCGCGACGTGCGGATTACCCGATGCGATATTGTCGCCGGGGACGATTGCATCGTGCTGAAGTCCACCGACCCCGCCCCATGCGAAAACATCGTGGTGGAGGACTGCATCCTGGAAAGCGCCGCTTCCGCCCTGAAGCTGGGCACGGAATCCAAGGGCGACTTTCGCGACATCCGCTTCTCCAACTGCACGATCCGCAACTCGCCCACCGGAGTGGGACTTTACCTGAAGGATGGGGCCGTGATGGAACGGATCACATTCTCCAACCTGTCCATTGAGACCCCGAAGGAGACCGTGCGCACGGTTACACCTCTGTTCATTGACATCGAGAAGCGGCACGCGGATTCACCCATTGGCAAGATTCATGACGTGACTTTTCGAGACATCCAGATTCGAAGCGGCAGCGGCGCTCTCCTGCAGGGCATGCCGGAGGGCGCGATCCAGAAACTCACGCTGCAAAACGTGACCTTCCATGCCGATTGGGCCGACGACTACGCCCAACGCAAGAAGCCCGTCGGCGGCAGGCGCACCACGCGGGACGAGCGCGACACCCTGTATGCCCGATTGCCGTCGTACGTGACGATAGCGCACGCTCGTGGCCTTACCGTGGAAAACCTCCGCGTCATTATTGCAGGCGAGACCTTTCGCCAGTTTCCGCGCTCCGCGCTGTCGCTGAACGAGTGTGACGGGGGCGTGGTCCGTAATGTGTCCCGCGAGCCCGCTGGGCAGGCGGGCCAGCCGCCGGCGATAGCCCTCCACAACTGCAAGGACATGGACGTTGCAGATCATCCAGCGGTTCCGGTGCGGGAGAACCCGCGTTGAACGCAATCCCTTTTTCATTTCGGAAAGGAACGCCAATGGAAAGACACAGGTTGGTGAGGATTGCAATTGCGGCGGTGGTCCTCCTCTGTACAGCGTTGGGAGTAGCCTCCGCCCAGGACGCCCCGCAGCCCTTCCGCCCGGAGCGATGCCTGCCGTCGGACACGATCGCCTACGCGGAGATACCGGACTTCGAGGCCACGACGGCCCGGTTCAAAGAAACAGCCATCTACAAGATCTGGTCGGAGCCGGAAGTCCAGATCTTTGCCGCGCCCATCAAGGACTACATCTCGAAGAAGTTTGGCGAACTCAAGGACAAGTTCCTTGCCGAGGTCGGCATCCCGTTCGACGAGCTCTACACCGCCTTCTCCGGCCAGATCGCCGGGGCGTTGATCAGCGTCAACATCCCCGCCGCTGAGGCGGGCCGGCCGAGGCCCGAGAGCGGCCCGGACGTGGTGGAGGCGGCGATCTTCCTGACGCCGAAGGAGCCGGACCGCGTGAAGGCGCTCATCGCCGCCCTGCACGCCTACGTCCAACAGAAGGAAAAGAATACCATTGAGACGGCGAACTACAACGGCGTCGCCGTCACCGAGATCTATAAGCAGACAAAACTCTCTGACCCGACGCTGGCCCATGCCTGGCTGGGCGGGACGTTCGTCCTGACCATTGGCCCGCGAAAGAAGACGATGGAGAATGTCCTCTCCCGATGGCGAGGGCCGGCCGAGCCGCTGGGGCAGGCGAAGGGAACGCTCCTGCAGAATGAGGACCTGGCCGCCGTTCGCAAGCGGGTTGCCCGCGAGCACACCGATTTGTTTGCCTACCTTAACGTGGACTGTCTGCTCAAGAATCTGGATGCCCACATCAAACCGGACATCCTCCCGATGCTGGCCGCCGCAGGGCTCTACTCCATCAAGGGGGTCTGCTACAACCTCACCTTCGAGGGTCCGGCCTTTCGTGATGTGGTGTATATCCGGACAACCCCGCAGAAGGAGGGCTTTGTCCATGCCCTCTCGCCGGCTCCCCTCGATGAGGGGGTGTTGGATGAAGTGCCGGCGGAGGCCACGATGTTTGCCGCCACGCGGTTCAACCCCACCGTCCTCTGGCAGGCCATTGACGGGTTCGCCACGTCCTTCGGTCCCGAGAAGTACGCCAAGTTCCGCCAGGCTATCACCGATGCCAACGACTTTCTCGAGACCGACATCGAGAAGGACATCATCCCCGCCTTCGGCGACCATGCCATCCTCTACAGCCAGCCGTCGCAGATGGGACCGATGATGTTTGGCCTGCTCGATTTCGTCGCCATCGTCCACCTCAAGGACAAGGTAAAGGCCGAGGTGGCCGGGGAGTTGCTCCGACAGAAGACAACGGAAATGGTGGCGAAACAGGCCCAGGAGGGTGCCGCGGCGGTCCCCTTCTACTGGCAGTCCATTCCCCACGGCAATACGACGATCCACTACGTCACCATCACCGCCGCGCCCATCCCGTTTCTGATGCCGTGCTACGCGATCGCCGCCGACAAGGCGGTCATCGGACTGTCCCTCCAGACAGTGCAGGGCGCCTTGACCCAACTCGCAAAACCGGGGCCGGGGATTCGCACGCGACCGGACTTCGCGGAGGTCTATCCCAAGGTATCGAAGGGGGCGGGCCTTATCGCCTACTCGGATGTCAAGGCCAATTTCCCCCAGGTGCACGCCATTCTGAGCACGATCCTGACGGGGGCGCAGGTAGCGCTCAACGCCGCCCCGGGCGAGGACAAACTGATGTTCGACATGGCGCAGTTCCCCCCGGCGGAGGTCTTCGTGCGCCACCTCTTCGGGAGCGTATTGATCGTCAAGGGGGAGGAGGAAGGCATTCTTGTGGAATCCTACTCCCCCGGCAACTCCCTGGCCGGCGTCGGCGGCGTGGCCATTGCCGCCGCCGTGGCTATTCCAAGCCTTACAAATGCCCGCGGCGCGGCGCGGCAAGCGAAGTGCATGAGCGATCTCAGACAAATCGGCCTGGGTATTGCGATGTATGCCAATGATTTCAACGACCAATTCCCGCCCGACCTGAAGACATTGCACCCCAAGTATGTTTCGACGAGAGACGTGTTCAGGTGTCCCATAGACAATGCGCCGCGAAAGGAGCAATGGGGAGATCAGGAAGTCGAGATCAGCTACGACTACATCTTCATCCCCGTCGGCCTTGCGGCCGTTGAGCAACCATCGGGGACGATCATAGCCTTCGACTCTGCGCCGAGACATGAGAACAAGCGAACGGCGCTGTTCGTTGACGGTCACGTGGAGTTGCTGACCGAACAGATATTCCAGGAGAGGATTGCCGCGCAGAAGTGGAAACCGGCCGGCTGGCAGCCGCCCAAGGTGGATGCGCCCTGACGTGTTGCGTCGGTGGGGTTCGAGGTATCTGTTCGCCATTCGCCGTTTGACGCCCTTTCACACACGGGGCCGATTTGAAAAACCTTGACACCTTTTCCCCCAACTGATACAATGCCCTGTAGTGGTGGAAAAGGCGGCGAGTTGCCTTGAAGGCAAAGGGTTAATATGTACGAACTTACGGTGGAATCGGAGTTCGCCGCCGCCCACAACCTGCGGGAATACGACGGCAAGTGCGAGAACCTCCACGGCCACAACTGGAAGGTGCAGGTCATCCTTGCCGCCGAGAAGCTCGACAGGCTGGGGATGGTGATGGACTTCCGCGACGCCAAGAGGATCGTGGCGGACGTCCTGGACGAGTACGACCACCACTACCTGAACGAACTCGAGGACTTTAAGGAACATAACCCGACGACGGAAAACATCGCGCGGATCCTTCAGCAGAAACTCGCCGGGCAAATGCCGCAAGGGGTGACGGTAGCCAAGGTGACGGTGTGGGAATCCGAACGATGCGGCGCATCGTACCGCCCATGACCGTCGGCTGGCGCAAATGAAGGCATAGGCCCCATGCCCCCGCTGCTTCAGATAGCGTTGGATTTTGTGGACCTGGCTCGCGCGATGAAGGCGGCGCGCGAGGCCGTTGCAGGGGGCGCCGACTGGCTCGAGGCCGGCACACCGCTTATCAAGTCGGAGGGGCTGGACGCCGTCCGGCAGCTCCGGAAGGAGTTCCCGAAACACACGATCGTCGCAGACATGAAGACAATGGACGCGGGCCGGATCGAGATGGAGGCGGCAGCCAAGGCCGGGGCCAATGTGGCCGTCGTCATGGCGGCGGCGAGCGATGCCACCATCGAGGAGTGCGTCCGGGCGGGCAGGAATTTCGGCATCGAGGTAGCCGTGGACCTGCTCGGCGCGCCCGACGCCGCCAAGCGGGCGAGGGAGGTCGCCCGGCTCGGCGTGAGCTGCGTGGGCGTCCACGCGGCCATTGATGAACAAATGAAGGGCAAGGACCCCTTCCAACGGCTGCGCGAGGTGGCCCAGGCGGTCCGGTGTCCCGTGGCCGTGGCGGGGGGGATCAACTCCGAGACGGCCGCCGAGGCGGTGAAGGCCGGGGCGAGCATCGTCATCGTCGGCGGGGCGGTGACGAAGTCCGCCGATGCGAAGAAAGCGACGGCGGAGATCAAGAGGGCGATCCGGAAGAAGATCAAGGTCAAGACGGACCTTTATAAGCGCGTCTCGGAAGAGGGCGTCCGGGAGGTCTTTCTGCGGACGACCGCCGCGGACATCTCCCACGCGAACCACAACATGCCCGGGCTGAGCGGGATCGTCCCGGTCAACCTGGGTGTGAAGATGGTTGGACCGGCCGTAACGGTGCGGACCTATCCGGGCGACTGGGCCAAGCCGGTGGAGGCCATTGACGTGGCGGAGCCGGGGAGCGTGGTCGTGATTGACGCGGGGGGCGTGCCGCCGGCAGTGTGGGGGGAGCTGGCGACGAATAGCTCTATCCAGAAGAAACTCGCGGGCGTAGTGATTGACGGGGCGATTCGGGATACGGGACACATTCGTAAGCTCAAGTTCCCCGCCTTCGCCCGGTGCATCGTCCCGCACTGTGGGGAGCCGAAGGGTTTTGGCGAGATCGGGGTCCCCGTCACCGTCGCAGGGGTTCGGATCAACCCGGGCGATTGGCTGATCGGCGACGACGACGGCGTGGTGGCAGCTCCGAGGGAGCAGGCTGCCGAGATGGCGAATCGCGCCATGGATACTCTGGAGGCGGAGAACCGGATTCTGGGGGAGATTAGGGCGGGTAGGACCACGCTGGGGAAGGTGGTGGAACTGGCAAAATGGGAAAAGAAGTAGGAGACATGAGGCATTGCTTATCGTAGGTGAGCGTATCAACACGAGTCGGAAGCGCATCCGCCGCGCCGTCGAAGCGCGCGATGCGGAGTTCATTCAGAAAGAGGCGCGGCTGCAGGTGGAGGCCGGCGCGAGCATGGTGGACGTGAACGCCGGCACAAGCGTGAAGGACGAGATAGACGACCTGAAGTGGCTGGTCGAGACGGCCCAGGCGGCCGTGGACGTCCCGTTGTGCCTCGACAGCCCGAACGCGAAGGCCATTGCGGAGGCGTTGAAGCTGCACAAGAACGGCCGGCCGATGATCAACTCCATTACGGCGGAGAAGGCGAGGATGGATGAGATCATCCCGCTGGTGAAGGAAAACGACACGCTCGTGGTGGCGCTGTGCATGGGCGAGTCGGGCCCGCCGTCCAGCGCGGCGGATCGGGTTAAGAATGCGACGACGATGAAGGAGGCCCTGGAGGCCGCCGGGGTGCCGATGGATCGGGCCTACTTCGATCCCGTGATCTTTCCCGCCAGCACGGACGGCAAGGCGCCGATGGCGGCGATCGAGTGCATCCGGACGATCATGAGCCAGTTCGGAGGCGCCCACACGACCTGCGGCCTCAGCAACATCTCCTATGGTCTGCCGAAGCGGAACCATCTGAACCGGACGTTCCTTACGCTGGCGCTTGCAGCGGGGATTGACGGTGTGATCGTGGACCCGACGGAGCCGGAGATGATGGCCACCCTGCTCGCGGCGAACGTGCTGCTGGGCAGGGATGAGTTCTGCATGAACTACATCACGGCGGAGCGTGAAGGAAAACTGTAAAGACTGTGGGGCAACGGGAAAAAGTAATATGAAGTGCCAATCTTGTAAGAAAAACGAAGCGACGGTCCACTTTACGGACATTCAGGGCGCCGAGAAGAAAGAGATTCACCTCTGCGAGGAATGCGCCCGCGAGCAGACTGGCATGCCGCCCAAGGGCCTCACGCTGACGGAAATCTTCAGCAACCTGATTCAGCAGCACAGCAAGGAGACGGCGGACCTCCTGAAAACGACCTGCCCGAACTGCGGCATGTCCTACGTGGAGTTCAAGACCGGCGGGCGGCTGGGATGCGCGAGCGACTATGTGGTATTTGAAGAAGGATTGACGCCGCTGCTCGAAAAGTTGCACCAGAGCACGCAGCACATCGGCAAGACCCCGTCCCACGCGGGCGACGACGTGCGGCGCGAGAACGAGGTCATCCGCCTGCGTCGCGAGCTGGACCGGGCGGTGCAGCGCGAGGAATATGAACGGGCGGCGGGGATTCGGGACCGTATCAAAGAATTGACGGGATCATCCGATGCAAATTAACAGACTGGCCACACGCGCCGGCGAATGGCTGAAAGGCACAGGCCGGGAGGCGGATATTGTAGTGAGCAGCCGAATCCGGCTGGCGCGGAACGTGGCGGACTTTCCCTTCATGACCAAGGCCTCCGCCCCGCAGCGGCGAGAGCTGAAGGACCTGCTCCGAGGCAGGATCATGGCGGCGAACCTCACCGAGGACATGTTCTATCTCGGCCTGACAGACCTGCCCGCGGTGGACCGGCTGTTCCTCGTGGAGCGCCACCTCATCAGCCGGGAGCACGCCGGCGGCGAGGGAGACCGGGGGGTGGCCTTCGGCGGCAACGAGGCCATCAGCATCATGGTGAACGAGGAAGACCACCTGCGAATGCAGAGCATCCGGTCGGGCTTCGAACTGGAAAAGGCGTGGGAGACCCTCGACCAGATTGACGACGCGCTGGAGAAGGAACTGAATTACGCCTTTTCCAGCCAGTTCGGCTATCTGACCGCCTGCCCGACGAACGTGGGGACGGGGATGCGGGTGTCGGTCATGCTGCACCTGCCCGCACTCGTCAGCACGCGGCATTTGGACAAGGTCGTCAACGCCGTGGCGAAGATCAACCTCGTGGTTCGTGGGCTGTATGGAGAGGGCACGGAGGCATCGGGCGATTTTTACCAGATCTCCAACCAGGTGACGCTGGGCAAGTCGGAGAGGGACATCCTCGACAGCGTCCTGAACGCCATCCCGAGGATCATCACATATGAGCGGAAGGCGCGAGAAAGCCTGATGGCGGAGAATCGAAGGCAGCTCGATGATCGCGTATGGCGCGCCTATGGCATCCTGAACATGGCGCGGTGCATATCGTCCGAGGAGACGCTGCATCTCCTATCGCAGGTGCGGATGGGGGTCAACCTGGGACTGCTTCCCGATGTGGACTTGAAGATCGTCAATGAGCTGTTTGTCCTGACCCTCCCCGCTCACTTGCAGAAACTGACGGGGCGGGAGATTGGCCCGGAGGAGCGAAACATCGTCCGGGCGGATTTTGTTCGAGAGAAGCTTTCCGGGGGGCAAGGATCATAGGAGGAATCTTGCATGTTTGACCGCTTCACTGATCGGGCGCGAAAGGTGATGACCTACGCCAAGGAAGAGGCCCAGCGCTTCAATCATGACTATATCGGCACCGAGCACATTCTCCTGGGCCTGCTCAAGGAAGGGAGCGGCGTCGCCGCGAACGTGCTCCGAAACCTGGATGTGGACATCAACAAGATCCGCTTCGAAGTGGAAAAGATGGTGGCCAGCGGGTCGGACGTGGCCAAGAAGGGCAATCTCCCCTTTACGCCCCGGGCCAAGAAGGTCCTCGAGCTGGCCCTCGAGGAGGCCAAGGGCCTCGGCCACAACTATATCGGCACGGAGCATATTCTTCTCGGCCTTCTTCGCGAAAACGAAGGCGTGGCCGCGCGGGTCCTCCTCAACCTGGGCCTGAAGCTTGAGGAAGTCCGCGAGGAGGTCCTCAGCCTGCTGGGCGCCGAGTTCCCGCCGGAGGCGGAGGAGGAGAAGCCCGACAAGAAATCCAAGTCCAAGACCCCTGCCCTCGACTCCTTCGGTCGCGATCTGACGGCGCTGGCCCGGGAAGGAAAGCTCGACCCCGTGATAGGGCGGCAGGATGAGATCGAGCGCCTGGTGCAGGTCCTCAGCCGCCGGACCAAGAACAACCCCGTCCTCCTCGGCGAGGCAGGTGTGGGGAAGACCGCCATAGTGGAGGGCCTGGCCCAGAAGATCGTGGCCAACGACGTGCCGGAACTGCTCCGCGACCGGCGGATCATCGTCCTGGACCTGGCCCAGATGGTCGCCGGCACGAAATACCGCGGACAGTTCGAGGAGCGGATCAAGGCCGTGCTGAACGAGCTCCGCCGCGTGCGGAACGTGATGCTCTTCATTGACGAGTTGCACACCCTCGTGGGCGCCGGGGGGGCGGAAGGGGCCATTGACGCCTCGAACGTCCTCAAGCCGCCTCTCTCCCGCGGCGAGATCCAGTGCATCGGTGCCACAACGCTGGATGAGTATCGGAAGTATGTCGAAAAGGACGGGGCGCTGGAGCGACGATTCCAGACGATCATAGTTGATCCCCCGACGAAGGAAGAGACCTATGAAATCCTCCTGGGGCTGCGGGATCGGTACGAGGCGCACCACCGCGTCAGCATGACCGATGGCGCTCTAAAGGAGGCGGTGGAGCTTTCGCATCGCTACATTACGGGGCGCTATCTGCCCGATAAGGCGATAGACGTGATTGACGAGGCGGGGGCCCGCGTTCGTCTGCGCTACACCACTCGCCCACCCGACGTGAAGGACCTCGAAGTTGAGATCGAGAAGCTCGAAAACGATAAGGATGAGGCGGTGGCCGTGCAGGATTTCGAGCGCGCCGCCAGCCTTCGCGACAGGGCCGAGAAGCTGAAGATAAAGAAGAATCAGATTCTCGAGGACTGGAAGGCCAAGTCCACGGAAACCGAAGGCGTGGTGGACGAGGATGTAGTCGCGGAGGTCGTGTCCAAGATGACCGGCATTCCCCTGACCCGGCTCGAGACGGCCGAGGCCGAGCGCCTGCTGCACATGGAGGAAGAGCTCCACAAGATGATTGTCAGCCAGGACGAGGCCGTCGGCGCGATCGCCAAGTCGGTCCGCCGCTCCCGGTCGGGGCTGAAGGACCCGCACCGGCCGATGGGGTCGTTCATCTTCCTCGGTCCGTCCGGGGTGGGCAAGACGCACCTGGCGCGCGCCCTCGCCAAGTTTATGTTCGGCGAAGAGGAAGCGCTGGTGCAGATTGACATGTCGGAGTACATGGAGAAGCACAATGTCTCCCGCCTGATCGGCGCGCCGCCGGGCTACGTGGGCTATGAAGAGGGCGGGCAACTGACGGAAAAGATCCGCCGGCGCCCATATGCGGTGGTGCTTCTGGACGAGATCGAGAAGGCGCACGTGGACGTCTTCAACATGCTCCTCCAGATCATGGAGGAGGGCCGGCTGACCGACAGCTTCGGCCGGCATGTGGACTTCCGGAACGTGATCCTCATCATGACGTCGAACATCGGTGCCGACATCATCAAAAACCAGACGTCTCTCGGCTTCCGCAGGACGACTGAGGAGCAGACCTACGAGACGATGAAGAAGCAGTTGATGGGCGAGGTGGACCGGGCGTTCCGTCCGGAGTTTCTAAACCGCCTCGATGATATTATCGTTTTCCGCGCCCTCACACGAGACAACCTGAGAAAGATCGTTGATCTGGAACTGGCGGAAGTGAGGGACCGGCTCAAGGATCACGGGCTGGATCTGCGGCTGACGCCGGAGGCCATCGAGTTTCTGATTGACAAGGGATTCGATCCCGACTACGGCGCTCGCCCGTTGAAGCGCGCCATCGAGCGTCGTGTGGAGGACCCGCTCTCCGAGGCCATCTTGCGCGGCGAGTTCAGAGGCATGAGCGTGATTACCGTCGTGGCGAGGGGCGACGGCCTCGCGTTCGAGGGAAGCCCGAAGCGCGCCCTCGAACCGGCGGGGAGGAAAAGCGGCGACTTGGCCTGATTCTCCGCCCGCCCGCGCCGAGGCCCTATAGCGGAACAAGGCAACCCGAGGAAGAAAACACCCCTTCATGCAGGCATGGTTTCGCGCCACAGGCGCTGCGGTTTTGACGGGAATTGAGGCGGTAGGAGGCCTTGCGGTCCTTTTCGCCCGCACGGTGACGGGTCTCTTCCGAAAGCGGCCCCGCAGGCGGGTTGTCCTCGAGCAGATGCACCAGGTAGGCAATAAGTCCCTGCCGGTTGTTCTTACCACGGGCGCGTTTACGGGGATGGTTCTCGCCGCGCAGACATACTTCCAGTTCCGAAAACTGGCCGGCATGGAGGCGCAGGTCGGCGCTGTGGTCGGCGTGTCGCTCGTCAAGGAGCTCGGGCCGGTCCTCACCGCGCTCATGCTTGCCGGGCGCGTCGGCGCAGCCATTACGGCCGAGCTCGGCACCATGCGTGTAACCGAGCAGATTGACGCGCTGGAGACGCTCGGCACGGATCCGGTCCGATACTTGGTGACGCCGCGATTCTTGTCCTGTTTTCTCCTGTTGCCGCTGCTGACCGTCATGGCCGATGTGATCGGGATGATCGGCGGATACCTCGTCGCCGTGGAAGTTTACGGCGTGGACTCGCACTACTACGTTGAGCACACCTGTCTCAATGTGACGGCGTATGCGGTGACGGCGGGCGTGATCAAGTCGTTCGTCTTCGGGACGATCATCGCCATGGTGGCCTGCTACAAGGGGTTCCACTCGAAAGGAGGCGCCGAGGGCGTCGGTCGGGCCACATGCGAGTCGGTAGTCGCGGCCTGCATTGCGATTCTGATCAGCAACTTCTTCCTGACGTTGGCGATCGAGGGCGTTCACGACGCGCTGGTGGCATGATCCGTTTCGTTGACGTGCATAAATCTTTCGGCGACAAGCCCGTCCTCCAGGGAGTGAACCTGGAGGTCAAGAAGGGGGAGACCCTTGTGATCATCGGGCGCAGCGGATGCGGCAAGAGCGTGCTCCTGAAACACGTCGTCGGCCTGATCCGGCCCGACCAGGGGGAGATATATGTGGATGGAGTGGACATGACGAAGCTCGACGGCGACGACCTGATGAGACGCCGGAGGCGCTGCGGCGTCCTGTTCCAGGGTGCGGCGCTCTTTGATTCGCTGACCGTCGCCGAGAACATCTCCTTTTACTTGGACGAACATACGGACCTTCCGGCGGAGGAGATTGACAAGACGGTCCGCGAGAAGATGCGCATGGTTCGGCTCGCCGACGAGCTCCTGGACAAAAAGCCCGCCCAGTTGAGCGGCGGGCAGAAGAAGCGCGTGGGCCTGGCCCGCGCCCTGGCGATGGGCCCGGAGATTATGCTCTACGACGAGCCCACGACGGGACTGGACCCCATTACCGCCGATGCTATCAACAAACTGATCCGGGAGACCCAGCGCCGCGTCGGCACCACGGGCATCGCCGTCACGCACGACATGGCCAGCGCCTATACCATCGCCGACCGCATCGCCATGCTCGACGAGGGGCGCATCATCGCCGTCGGCGCGCCGGAGGAGATGCGAAATTCCTCCGACAAACGGGTCACAAACTTTATCAACGGCATCGCTGAGGACATATCCGAGAACTGACCATACGAGGGACCATTGTGGCAAAGAGCAATCTGGAAATCAAAATCGGCGTGTTCGTGACGGTCGGCATCGTCTTGCTGATGGCCATGATCATCATGTTCGGCGAGTTTCGCTTTTTTCACAACACATACACCGTAACCTGTTATTTCAAGGAATCCATCAGCGGGATCACGCCGGGCGTTGATGTCACCATGCTGGGCAAGAGAATCGGGGAGGCCGCGAGTTTCGAGATCACACCCGAGCCCCAGGTCAAAGCGGTGCTCAAGATTGACAAACAATATCGAATCCCGAAGGACTCCACCGTCCGGAAGGTGCAACAGAGCTTCCTCGGCGACTACTACCTCTCCATCAAGCCGCCGGATGGGACGATTAAGGAGATGATCCCCACGGACGATTCGGCAGTCCTGGAGACAGTCGTGGACACGTCGCTCGGCGATCTCGCGCCAAAGGTGGACCAGTTTCTGAAAGACTATGAGCCGCAGATCGCGGAATTGATGAAGAACCTGAACAGCGCGGTGGCAAGCCTGAATCAGATCGTCAGCGACCCGGCGTCGCAGAAATACCTCAAGGACGCGCTGCGGGACGCCTCGGCAACCGTGGCGAAAGGCCCCGGCATCGCCGACGAAGTCGCCGCTGTCGTCAAAGAGTCCCATATCCTGGTTCAGAACCTGAACAAGACGACCGCCACCTTCGACGCGCAAGTCAGCGCGCTCGGCAAAGACTATCAGAAGGTGGCGAAGGATATCAATTCCGTCGCAGAGAAACTCGACGCCATCCTTTCCTCTATGAAAAAGATCTCCGACAAGGCCACAAGCGAGAGCACCGTCGGCAAGCTGGTGTCCGACACGGAGCTCTACGCAAAGATGGTCGAGACCCTGGACCAGGCCAAGGCCACCCTCTCCCAGATCAAACGGACGATGCAGTATTTTGAGGAACATCCCTCGGACCTCGTCTGGGGCAGCCGCAAGAAGATGAAGGAGCCCGAAACCCAGCCCTGGTGGGAGAAACTCTTCGCAAAGGAAAAAGAAGAGGACAAGCCGCACCACCCCGAAAAGGAATCCCTGGAAAAGGAATCCAAGTAACCTGTTTGTAGCTGAACTCGCCAGAGTTCGGAACCCACGTTTCACGGAGAAACAGTTGGAAGATCGGAAGTCTGGCGACTTCCGCTACCGAAGATGTCATTCCCGCGCAAGCGGGAATCTACGAGGGAATGTGGATGCCTGCTTTCGCGGGCATGACACACGAACGACAAGCGTGTGCCACGCCCAAGGCCGCGTCTTCGCGGGCTTGAGCGTGCGAATGGCGGGAGAAATCCGCCAGCCAAAGGGCACGCTCAAACAATCCCGCGCGGACGCGGGATGAGCGTGGCACACAACGTGTCCAATGTGAATTTTGCCCTGGCCAGCATGTTGTGGAATAGAGATCCATGGCCAAGACGAGAACCATATTCGTTTGCCAGGAGTGCGGCGCCCAGGCCCCCAAGTGGATCGGGCGGTGTCCCGAATGTGGCAAGTGGGACAGCATGGTGGAGGAACGACAGGGGCCGCCCCAGGCACCGCGCCGCGCCTCCCTCACGAGCACGGCCCCTCAGCCCATCTCGGCGGTCGAGTCTGTTGCGGAGCCGAGGATATGTTCCTCCATTGAGGAATTTGATCGGATTCTGGGCGGCGGCGCCGTCATCGGCACGACGGTCCTCATCGGCGGCGACCCGGGCATCGGCAAGTCCACCCTCCTGCTTCAGGTCTGCGAGATGGCCGCCCGCAACGGCCACACGGCGCTCTATGTCTCCGGCGAGGAATCCGTCAAGCAGACCAAACTCCGCGCCCAGCGGCTGGGCGTCTCCTCCGACTCCCTCCTCGTCGTTGCTGAGACGAACCTCGACGAAATCCTGGGACATATCGAGCGGTGCTCACCCGACCTCGTCATCATTGACTCCATCCAGATGATCTACAAGCAGGACCTTCATTCGGCGCCGGGCAGCGTCTCCCAGGTCCGCGAGTGCGGGGCCGAGATGGTCTATCTCGCCAAGCGGACGGGCATCCCCATCTTCCTCATCGGCCACGTGACCAAGGATGGGGCCATCGCAGGGCCGCGCGTCCTGGAGCACATGGTGGACGCCGTGCTCTACTTCGAAGGCGACAAATTCCACGCCTTCCGCATGTTGCGGGCGGTCAAGAACCGCTTCGGCTCCACCAACGAGATCGGCATCTTCGAGATGCGCGACACCGGCCTCCAGCCGGTGGCGAACCCGTCGGAGATTTTCCTGTCGAAGCGCTCCCGGCAGAAATCGGGTTCCGTGGTCGTGCCCTGCATCGAGGGGACGCGCGCCTTCCTCATCGAGATCCAGGCCCTCGTGGCCACGGCCAACTTCGGCACGCCCGAGCGGCGGGTGAGCGGCGCAGACCGCAACCGCGTGAGCATGCTCATCGCCGTCCTTGAAAAACGGGCGGGCCTCCAACTAGGCGGCTGCGACACCTTTGTCAACGTCGTCGGCGGCGTGCACATTGACGAACCCGCTGCGGACCTCGGCATCGCCCTCGCCCTGGCGTCCAACTTCCAGGAGCGCCTTCTGCCGCACGATGTGTTTGTCGTCGGCGAGGTGGGGCTTGCCGGGGAAGTGCGGCCCGTGGGCCACATTGACATGCGCATCCGTGAGGGGCGCAAGCTCGGCTTTCGCTTCGCCCTCGTCCCGGTTGACAACGCCCCAGGCATCAAGGGGGACGGTCTGGAGATCGTCCCCGTGGAGACGATCGAGGCCGCGCTCGACCAGTTTGAATGAAAATTCTCGTTGACGCACACACCTTCTCCGTCGATCACCCCACCGGGGTCAGCCTCTACATCCGCAACCTCCTGCTCGCCCTGAGCCGGATTGACGGGAAGAACGAATACACGATCCTGTTCAATGCCTTTCGCCGGGGCTATTCCGAGAGAATCCGGGCCGCCTTCGCGGGACTCGGTGGGAACTTCCAGATGGAATTCAGCCGTTTCCCCAGCACGATGAACCGCCGCCTTCGCGACTGGCTCTGGTACGACCTGTATCTGCCCCATCAAGTTTGCCGATGCAGGCCGGACGTGCTCTTCTGCCCCGACTTCATCGCCCCGACGCGGGTCGCCGTTCCCGTCGTCGTCACCGTCCACGACCTTTGCCCGATTCTATATCCCGAGTTCTCGGAACGCGCTGTCTGGTACGCGCCTCGCCGACAGATTGGGACATCCATCGCAAAAGCGAAATTTGCGATGGCGGACTCCGAGTGCGTCCGGCGCGACATCATCCGACTCTTCGGCGCGGCCCGGGAAAAGATCGTGACGGTTCACCTCGCCGCCGATCCGCGTTTTCAGCAGCCCCCCGTTCTCGAAGCACGAGAGGGCATAGCGCGGAAGTACGGTATCCAGAGGCCCTTCGCCCTCTGCGTCGGAAGTCCGAATCCTCGGAAAAACATCCGCCGCCTCGTGGCCGCCTTTGGCCTGGCTCGGCGGGAAGGCGGTGTGGAGCACGAACTGGTGATCGCGGGGCCGTACACGGAGTCGGCATGCAACCGACAGGAAGGCGTCAGGGCAATCGGCTATGTGCCGGACGACGATCTCGCGGCGCTTTACCATGCGGCGGACTTCTTCCTGTTCCTGTCCCGCTACGAAGGCTTCGGCATCCCCCTCGTTGAAGCGATGTCATGCGGAGCACCCGTCATCACATCCGACCGCGGGACGATGAAAGAAATCGCCGGCGACGCGGCGCTGCTCGTTGACCCCTGCGCCGTCCGCGCGATCGCGGATGGGATCATTCGGCTTGCGAACGACGCGCCTCTCCGCGAGAATCTTGAAACCAAGGGACTGAAACAAGCGAAGCTGTTTTCCTGGGACACGGCAGCAGCCGAGACGCTGGCGGTGTTCGAGAAGGCGGCTCGGTGAACAAACTCAGCCCTGTGGGGGGTTACTCATATTTTCCGCCGTGCTCTTTGAGGAACTGGGCGATCTTCTTTTTCTGCTCGGGCGAGAGGTGAGCAAGGGCGGCCAACTCATCGAGATGGCGCGCCCAGAGGTTCTCCGCCCATTGCTGATGCTCGGCCTGCCACCGCAACATATCCTCAGCCATGACCTCCTCGATGAGCAGTTTTAGTTCAGCTCGTGCGCGATCGTTCATACCTTGCGGCGCGAGGGCCTCGATCTTGGAGACGTGATCCCGCGTCGAATCAATGTCTCGCTGGATTTCATCCATCTGGGGGGCCAGCTCCGAGTAGGACTTCAGCACATCCTGAACGGCGGAGGAGAGCGTTGCCACCTTGTCGAGTTCCTTCCTGAGTTCCGCGTTTTCCTTTTGCAGGCGGGCCATCTCGGCCTCCAGCCCCGCCGTGCGGCGAGAGCAACCGGACAGGGCTGACAGGCAGACGATCCCTGCGACAAGATGATGGGTAGCAAACGATGCGCGTATCATAGTCGTTTGGCCGAAAACAAGTGGATCCGCTTACGAGGGGGATTGCGACGGATCGCACGGCCCGTCGTCGGTTGCGCCTTTCCTGTTCATCTCCTCGCGGGCGGCCTGGCGGGCCCGTTCGGCGGCGGATTCGGCGGCGGCCGCCGCCTCGCGGCGCATGGCCGCGGCGGCGTTTCGGGCGCGGGCAAGACTGGACTGCATGGCATGCTGCCTCTGCCGTGCGACATAGATCTGCATATTCAGCCCCATCGTCGCCAGGCCGACGGGGCCGCCCTTGACATTGTTCGCCAGCGATGCGCTCTGCGTGTTTACCGTCGCTCGGCCTCGGAACTTGCAGCCGGAGAGGACGCAGGGAAACGCAATGAGCAGCATGATAACAATGCGGGACAACGTCTGTGACGGGCATCTTGGCATGGCAAACTCCCTTAGAGAAGCTCCCAGGTGATGCATACTTTGATATATTTTACACAAAGGGGGGCGACGTGTCAAAGGGCTTTTGGGACAAATCTGAAAAAAGGTTGCCAGGATGGGTCCGGATTGGTATGTTGTATCTATTACCCATCGTGATAGCTGTCGCTCTCCAGATAAAATAGGAAGGTCGCATGGCAAGGTCCACGAAACTCACCTACAAGTGCAAGGCATGTGGCGCAGAGTATGACGACGAGCAACGTCGTAGCTACGTTGAAGGATTGCTCAAGACGTTAGGTCCGGCGGCCGAAAGCCACCTCGTGAAGGGCCATACCAAGTGCATCAAGTGTGGCGCCGAGGATGTGGAGGCCACGAAGGTTGAACTCGAACAGTCGCGTTGCTTGATCGCGACGGCGGCCTACGGATCGCCGTTCCATCCATCGGTCTGCGCCCTGCGGCGTTGGAGAGATCATACGCTCCGTCGCACCGCGGCCGGCCGCCTGTTCGTGAAGGCGTACTACGCCGCCAGTCCCCTATTCGTCCCGATTATCCGCCGAAACCCGTGGGCACGAAGGAAAATCCGGGGGGCGCTGGACCGGCTCGTCGCGGCCGTCACCGAGGATCGCAAACCGCAAGCCCCCGACCGCACCGTTCGCCGGCTGGGGAGCGAGGTGATGGGTAATAAGCGGTAGGTGATAAATCTCACCCCACCTAAAACCCTTGTCAAACAATGGCTTGGGATGATTCTGGCGGAGAGGCGGGGATTCGAACCCCGGGAGGGGAATAATACTCCCCTCAACAGGTTAGCAACCTGTCGCCTTCAGCCACTCAGCCACCTCTCCGCTCGCGTCGCATGGGCCGGACAGGACTTTGCCCATCCCTTACCTTTAATAAATATACGGCTTTTTATGGATTTTGTCAACGTAAATATGCGGCAATCCGTTTTTGCTCTTGTGGGAAGGCTGGTATTTCCACGACGGGAACACGATTGTTTGATTTTCCGAATTTCCCCGCACGTCGCCGCGTAGAGAAGGCAGAGAGTAATCCTGCGAAAAAAACATGACCGAAGGGGAGAAATAACGTTGACACAGCCGCCGGGCCTGCTGTAGCATAAGATACTTTTTCAGGACATGCCTCGACAGCGCGAATACATGGGTCTTTAAGGAAGGGAGATGCGGAATGATGAGAAGGATAGGAATTACGGCCTTGGTTGGCGCACTGTTGTTGGGGTTCCTGGGTCAGCCGACCATGCTCAACGCTCAGCAGAGCCAGTTGCCGCAGGACTGCGTAGTTGTCATACATACGCCAAGTCTTCAGGGCGCGGTGAACAAGGCATCCAACCTGGTTTCCCAGATCAGTCCGATGTTCGGGCAGATGGTGCCGATGCTGATCCCCAAGGTGGTCGGCGCCCAATCGCTGGCCGGGATTGATATGAACGGCGAGTTCAACGTCGTAGTGCTGAACCCGAAGCAGTACGCGGGGAAGAACGTTGTTCGGATAGTTTCTCTCGCCGATGCAACGGCGGCCCTCCAGAGCTTCGGCCTGGGGGCGCGCGCCGAAGGTAAACAGGGCGTGGCCAATGTGTTCGCTCAGCTCGATCAGGCGCGTTGGCTTGCCGCGACGCCGGAACAGAAGCAGAACATCGAGCAGTTCATCCAGAAGAGATTCTACGTCGCCATCGTAGGCAACAAAGCCATCGCCGCCGATTCCATGGAGGCATGCGGCGCCGTGGCAGCGATGCTGGAGGCGGAGACGCTGAACTGCGCGGCCGCCTGCGGCGTGAAGGGCGACCTTTGCGCGAATGTCAACATCAAGGGGTTGATGCAGATCTACGGCGAAAACATAGATAATGAACTTGCCCCCCTTAAGCGCGGCCTTCGCCAGGCCGCCCAGGCCGCCCAGGCCCAACAGCCGGATATGAATCCGGAGGCCATGAGCAACGTGCTCGATGCGTATGTGAATGCGATTCTTGATATCGTGAAGCAGCTCGATGCACTCGAACTGGCCCTGGCCCTCGACAACGACGGCCTTCGTGTTCGGGCCGCCCTGGTGGCCAGGCCGGAGAGCGGCGTCGCCAACTTTATCCAGCAGCAGGTCCCCGGCGGCATAGACGTTCTGAAGGTCCTCCCCAGCGATTCATTTCTCGCCATATCGGGCCACTTGAAGAGCACCCCGGAACTGGAGGACGGTCTGCGCAATTTTGTGGGCAAGATCCTCGACTGCGCCCCCGGCGCCTTCACCCCAGAGCAGCGCACCGCGGCCCTTGCGAGCATAGACGAGTGGACGGACATCATTACCGGCGAGATCGGCATCGGCGTGATCCTGGCCGGAAACGCGGAAAAAACAGGCATCACGCTCGTGGAAGTCTTCTCCGTCACCGACCCGGCCGCCGCCCACAAGCTGATGCTCAAACAATTCGATCAGTCCGCCATGTTTATGAGTTTCTATCGCAATCTCGCGGGTCTGGACATGGAGTTGGCCGTCACGGAGAACGCCGCCACCCACGAGGGCGTGACGATCACCGAGGTAGCGATCCTCTTCGATCCCGCCAAGGTGCCGCAGCAAACCCGAGAGATGATGCAGAAGATCTACGGCGATCCGATGATCGTGCGCGTCGCCGCCGCGGGCAAGTACATGATCGTCACCTTCGGCCAGGACTCGCTGGCGCGCATGAAGCAGACCATCGAGTTCGCCAAGGCCGCCGGCGATAGCGGTCTGGCGACGCAGCCGGAGTTCGTCTCGGCCACGAAGGGCTTCCCGCCCTCGACGAACCTGCTGGTCTTCGTGAACCCGAAGGAGGTCATGAACTTCGTGAAGGGCATGATGCCCCCCATGGGGGCCCCGCCGCCCGGCGCCCAGGGCGAGCAGCCGCCGCCCGAACCCGAGCTGAAGGGCGGAATTGGGGCCTATGCCGTGACGAAGGGAAATCGAATGGAAGGCGAGTTCTACATCTCGCAGGAATTCATTGACAGCCTGAAGGTCCTCGTCATGAACCAAATGGGCGGCGGCATGCCGATGCAGCCCGGCGCTCCCGGCGCCCCGGCCCGCCGACCCGCGCCTCCCCCGCCGAGGTGATTTCAGATCGGATCGGACGCCGAATCATGTGCAAACGAGCCGACCCAAAGTGGGTCGGCTCGTTTGCTTTTTCCGCTCGCGCGGGGTATAATAATTAGAAGCGAAGAAAGATTGGGAAATAGACCGTGCCAATAGACCATCGAAATACTGTGCGCGTCATTTTCTTTGCATTCATTCTATCGGTCAGGATGGCCGCCGCCGATCCCGCCTCCGATGTCGCTCCGGCGAAGCGCCACAGCCTCTGCTTCGAGGCGGAGTACGCCAATGAGGTCACGCCCATCGTTCATGTCGTTCGGGCGAAGGGCGCGTCGGGGGAGATGGCCATCAGTGTGCCCGAAGGGGCCGGTTGTCGGCGCGGCGTGCACGATCCCGGCCACGCCGTCTATCATCTGACCATCCCGGCAGACGGCCTCTACTATACATGGTTTCGCGTGTGGTGGCAGGGGACATGCAGCAACTCGCTCTTCTGCAGCCTGCAGCCGGCGCTGCCGCGCTTCTCGGTGATGGGGAATGTGTTCAAGAAATGGCACTGGATTCACGGACCCATGGCCCAGATGAAGGCCGGGGCTGCCGTCATGGAAATCAGCTACCGCGAGGACGGCATCTGGGTGGATCAGGTCCTCCTCACCACACAACCATGCGCCGATCCCGAGGGCATCGTGGAGGCCAATACCATTCCCACACCGCCGGCCGATCAGGGCGAGATGGCCGTATCCCTCTCATCCCGGGCGATGGGCTGTGAATCACTGCCTGCCCCGAGACTGCGCGTCACGTCCCATGTGGACCACACGGCCTCGATCCCGTCCGAGGAATCCGTTGTGCTGATCCCCGGCCAATATACCCATCTCACCGTCTGGCTGCGCAACAACCTCCTCGCGCCGGCGGCGGGTTCGGCGGCGTTTCTTGCCAAGGCAAAGATGGCGATCGAGCCGGCGGCGTCCGTCGAATACCGAATGGGGAAGGGAGAGCCGCTGGCGGCGGCGGACTTTCGGCTGCTTCCTTCCGCGGATATTCCGCGCCGGTCGCATCGGGCGGTCGTCCGGGTTGTCCTCCCGTCGGGGAAGGTGAAGGCCCGACGTCTGAATCTCCTGTGCCCTTTTAAGTGGCTGTGCTCGGAGGCGTATCCCCTCCGTCCGGAGAACGGTCTCGACGCCCCCCATCCGATCGAGCAGGCCGCCGACCCCCTCGCTGCGGGGAAATGGCGCGCCGTTGCGGATGACTGCATCACGCCTATCGGCCTGCTGGACATGCGCAAGGCCGTGAGCAAGGACGACTATGTGTTCGCATACGCCTATACGGAAGTCCGCCCCCCACAACCGGGCCGATATCTGCTCCACACCGGCAATGACGACATGATAAAGGTGTGGGTGAACGGAACGATGGTCCACCGCGAGGATTCCGAGCAGCCGACCTCCGCCACGCGGGCCTTGACGGCGGTCAACTTAGTGGAGGGGCGGAACCGCATCCTGGTCAAGTTGTGTCAGAAGAGGAACTTCTGGGAATTTTTCCTCGAAATCCGCAATGCAGACGGTAGCCCGAGCGAGGTGGAGGGATATGACATCCAGTCGCCAAGTCCGGCAGCGCCGAAGTAGTCGAACCATGAGACAGTATCTCCTTGTTGCCGTCGCCTTCCTTTGCATGAGTGCGGGGAACCTCTCGGCGCAGGAGAAGGAAAAGCCAAAAACGACCGTGGGGACCGTCCTGCGTGACGGTCGCGCGGCCATGGCGGCCGGAAATCGTGAGAACGCCTGTGCAATCTATCGGCGGGGCGCGGACGAGATCGAGGGATATGGCCGCCAGGTCGTCCTCCGCGAGCTGGCGCGGATGCTGCTGGCGATGGATAAGGACGACGAAGCCATCGGCGTCTATGAAAAACTCCTGACAGAGCAGAAGGCCCCCCATGAGCGGGAGAGGGTCCTCCGCGAACTGGCCGGGGCGCTGGAGGGCATGGGCAAGCACGAGAAGGCCATCGAGATGCATCAATCGCTCATGGCCGAATACACCGTTCGCGATCCCCGCCGCTACGACGCGCTCGGCGCCATCCTCCGCATCGCGCACCAGGCCGGCAAGGCCAAGGAATACAGAGACAAGGCTCGGGATGATCTGAATAATGCGCTCCGGCAGAACCTTGCCAAGGAGGACCGGGAGGAGTTGACCTGGCGGACAGGCATGCAACTGGGCGATTCGTCCTTCATGGCAAACGAATATGAACAGGCCGCGAAGGACTACACCGCCGCCCTCCCCCATGCCCCGGAGAGCGCGCGCTATCGGATCCAGAAACAACTCCTGCTGTGTTACGAGCAACTGAAGGATTATGAGGGCGTCATCCGCGCCTGCACGGCCCTCACGGCCGCGTCGCACGCGCGAACAGGTTCGCCATATGCAAAGAAGCTCGCCCAAGCCTATTTCATGCTGGGCAAGGACGCCGAGGGTATGGAGGCCATAGCCAACGCCGACCCATATACCGCCGCCTCAATCGCCGAGAGCATGACCACCGCAGGTGAGTTCGCCGCCAGCGAGAAGGTCCTCAACCGATCCCTGGAAAAAAGTCCCGACAATATCCAACTCCTCTGCGCCCTGGCCCGACTCAACTGGTATCGGGACCGGTGCGACGAGGCGCTCAGAATCTATCGGACATGCTATGCCAGGACACCGCTGGACGACCCCATGTTCTTCAAAATAGCGGAAAGCATCGCCGGCATCTACATTGACAAGAAGAACGTTGACGCGGCCGCCGCCGCCGAAAGAAAACACCTTGATAAGACGCCTCCCCAAAAGAATCATGAGGCCGGAAATCAGGACGACCTCATACGCGAACTCCTTCTTACGGCGCTCATGGAGCACGACGCCGACGACTATGCAAACGCCCTCCGCCACCTGATGGAGCTTGATTCGATCACAGCCGGTCACGCGCGCCTTTCGAGCAACGTGCGGGGTCAGATCGTCGAAACGGCCCTCGCCGCCGTCGGAGATCTTCTCGCCCGCGGCGACCTCGATGGGGCGGAAAAGGCGCTGGCCGCCTTGAGGAACAACCACTATCAAAGCCTTGCCTGCGACTACGCCGAGTACGTCATCCTTGAACGCAGGGGAAAAACCGAGGCGGCGGCGGAAAAACTGCGCAGCATCCGCCAGGAGCCGCGCGTCCCCACGACGCTGCGGTTGGGTCCGCAAACGTTGGGGCCTGGTTTTCTGCCGCGCATGGCGTCGGAGCGAGACCACTGGACCGCGGCCACCTTTCTCGCGCAAATCGGCATGATGGACCTCGCCGTGGAAGAGTGGAAACGTACCATCGAGGGATCACCCCGCCAAACCAACGCCGATAAGATGGCCGCCGTCTGCCTGGGGGAGTACTATGCGGACAAAAATATGCCTCAACAGGCTCTGGAATGGTTTGAACAGGCACGCGATGTTCTGGAACAGGGAATCTCGCCGAGATACAGCGCCTACTGGCGGGGGCGGGAGCTGCAAGCGCGCTTCGAACTGGCCGGCGACGACCCGGACGTGGTCGCCCAATTTCTGAGGGACAATTCTCTTTCCTATCGCCTTGCCGCCATGGACTTGCTTAAGGACGTCGGCACGCCTGCCCATATCGCGATGATCAACACAACGGCACAAGTTATGCCCTCCGACCTGCGCGCCGCCGCCGATGCCGCAGTTCTCGGCATCCAGAGCCGTTTCCATCGTCAACTCCAGATGGGTCTGCCGACGTTTGATGAGACTAAATTGAAAAGAACGCTCTCGCGGAAGGTCAATGTGCTGTGGATCAAGCCGGATGAGGCAGAGCCTTCCTTGAGATGGATTGGGCTAAAGGATGGCTTTGTGCTACTGGCCGACCTCAAGCATCAGGCCCTCTACGACTTCTCGGATGCACTCGACCTCCTCACCGATTCCGCTCCCTCGCCCACCTGCATCGCGTTCTCCACTGCTGCGGTATGGGTGGGAACAGAACAGGGCATCTTTGCCTATGACCGGAAAAGTCGGGAGTGGTCGCAGTATGCCGTCATGGGCAAGTTTCTTGACATCGCTATCGAAAATGTCGAGCGCGTGGGCAGGGACTGGGCCGTTACCGTCCAAGGCCAGGGCCGGTTCCTATTTATCACCGCTGACCGGACTTGGCGCAAACTCTCCGAGTAAATTCTTCTTCCTCTGACTTCCTGTAAACATTCATATCGTAACTATTGTTATTTCTAAGTTATAAAGGTCTGACTTAGTTAGGTTTATTCGGGTCACCTGCGTTGCGCCCGATTGGTCCAGGCGTGTCGCCAGGGAGTAGGTTGATGGGTCGGTGGATTTTCGGCAACGTAAATCAAATTTACGTTTTAGTCCCATGTTTTGGTCCCTTTCATCCTGCTTGAGTCCACGTGTAAAATTTTGTTCCGGGCGCAACTTACGTCGCAATAACGACTTATGGATGGTGGGTGTGGTCGCTTGCAGTTCAGGCACACCCGTTGCGATATAGCCCCAACGGAGTAACGAGGACAACCGGAAACGCGAAGAAACGAAGGAGAAAGGAAATGAAGACGCTGCTGAGAGGATTGGTCGTGGGATTGGCAATGCTGATGGGAACAATGACCGCCGAGGCGCGACCTCACCGCGTCGTCCGCCCGTCGCGGACGTTGCTGCACGGCAGGGCAACCTTACCGCGAGTGATCCATGCGACTCGTGTCGCCAGGGCCGTCAGGACGCATAGCCCCCGCCGTGTGGTTGCCTCTACGGTACTGACGCCGAGGGTCCAGACGCGTGTGGTGACTGTTCCCACCTACACCACCTCCGGGACGCAGACGGTGGTCAAGGAGATTGTGACGAAGGAAGTCCCGGTTGAGGTTCCTGTCGTGATCACTGAGGAGACGACCGAGGCAGCCGATGAAGAAGCGACGGAGGAATCAACCGAAGAGACGGCGACCACGGACGAGGCAACCAAAGAAGACGAGGAAAAGGCCGACGAGGAAAGCTCCGAGGAATCCTCTGAAGAGACGGACACGGACAAGTCAGACAAAGCAACAGATGAGCAGCCCGAGAACAGCGAGAGCGAAGACAATGCCACGGGCGGTAACGAGGACGCGGAAAAGACCCCCTCGGAATGACATAGACCAGTTGAACCAATTGGGGCTCCGGCGGTCGAAGGGAAGCGGCCGCCGTTTTATTGCACTCTCTGGCCGTGGTTCTCCACTCAATCGGCAATCGAAAATCGCAAAACGAAAATGTTTGCCGATCTGCCCACATTCCTGTATACTCGCCTATGCATGGTTAGAATTACCGTCCCCTGCGACTGTGCGGAAACAGAGGAAGGTCTGTGAGGACACTCCTGAGAGACGTCGCTGTCGTTGCCATCCTTCTCGGCCTGTCCGGGTGCGGGAAGGAGTCAACCGTCCCGCCCAAGCCCAGGCCGCCCTCTCATTCCACCAAGCCCAAGAAGGCGGGGCGGACCGACGAAGGTAAACGGTTGACAAAAAAGGCCAGCATCGCATGGCTGGACTGGGGAAAGAAGGCCCTCGATCAGGCGCGACAACAGGACCGGCCCGTCCTCCTGGCTATTTCCACGGCGTGGAGCGGATGGGAGAGCAAAATGGATCAAGGGACGTTCGCAGAGCCGGATATTCGCGCGACAATTAACAAAGCCCTGGTCCCCATTCACGTGGACGGCGACGAGCGGCCCGACATCAACCGCCGCTACACCCAGGGCCTCTGGACCACCGCCTTCCTTACGCCCGACGGCCATCCCTTCGGCTACCTCAAGACCAACGAGGACCTCCTCTACGGCGGCAAGTACTACACCGCGAGCCGGATTGACCTCGCCATCCAACAAATGGTCGAGATGTATCAGGGCCGAAAGCAGGAATATCGCCAGGACGCCGAGTTGCTCGCCGAGCGGGTGAAGTTCCTCCACAAATATCCCCTACCACCGGACTTGGACGGCTTGAAGAATGTCCAGTCTCGCATCATGGTGGCGCTCAAGGTCTACTACAACGAGCAATACGGCGGCTTCGACGAGGGCGAGCAAAAGGTCCCCCGCGCCGATGCGATTGACTTCCTGCTCTACGAGTACGTCCGGACAGGCGAGCGGCGGCTCCTCCTCATGGTGAACCGCACGCTCGGCGCGATGGCCGCCTCGGGGCTTTACGATCACCTCGGCGGCGGGTTCCATCGCTCCGCCGCCTCCGCCGACTGGCGCAAGCCGCACTTCGCCAAGATGTGCAGCGAGAACGCCGAGCACATCCGCAACTTCCTGCACGCCTACCAGGCCACCGGCAACGGCTACTACAAGCGCATCGCCGAGGAGACCATCGGCTACATCACGCACACGCTCTCCAACCGAACGGAGGGCGGCTTCTGCGCGAGCCAGGCCCGCGATGATGAATACTACACATGGAGCAAAGAGGAGATCGAGCGCGTCTTGACGAAGGAGGAGGCCGACATCGCGCTCCGCTACTTCGGCGTGGGGGAGTCCCGGAATGAGACGTCGCCGCAGAGCGGGCGCTATGTCCTCATGGCCGGCAAGTCGGTCCAGCATATCGCCAGGGATCTGCACATTTCCGCCAACGAGGTGAAGGAATCTCTCGCCAATTCTATCGAGAAGATGCGGCGGGCGCGGGCGGAACGACCCGCACCGCCTGTGGACCGGAGGCTGTTCACCGACTGGAACGCCGTGATGGCGTCCAGCTTCCTCCAGGCCAGCGTGATCCTCGACAGCAGCGTGCTCCGCGCCTTCGCACTAAAGACGCTGGATATGTTGATAACTAAATGCCATCGAAGCGACGTCGGCATGTACCACTGCCTCGACGGACCGACGCCCCGAATCACCGGCCTCCTCTCCGATCAGGTCATGACGGCCCAGGCGCTCCTCGACGCCTATACGCTTACCGGAGAGCCGACGTACCTTAAACAGTGCCGCGATCTCGTGGCGATCCTGCTGAACGAGTTCCATGACAGGAAGGGCGGTGGGTTCTACGACCGCATTGGGGACCCCGATCCCATCGGCCTTTTGGCCGTCCCGGACAAGCCGATTGATGCCAATACGGTCGCGGCACGCTGCCTGATCCGGCTGCACCACATCACGGGCGAGAAGCAATACCTGACCGACGCCACGCGCACCCTCGGCGCATTCACGCGGGCGATCGAGGGGGAGGAGGTCGCCGCGGCCGGCTATGCCCTCGCCGTCCAGGAGATGCTGGAACCGCCGCTGCGCCTCATCGTCGTCGGGCCGGCCAGGTCGTCGGCCGCCGCCGCGCTGCTGCGCGAGGCCGTCCGGTTCTACGAGCCGCGAAAGGTCATCATCCCCCTCGATCCATCGGCCGACCCGGCGCGAGCGATAGCCTTCGGCCTGCCGCTTGACGCCAGGCAGGGGGTGTATCCCTGTTACAAGAATATCGCCGGCGACCCTATCGGCGACCCCGCACACGTCGCCGCCTTGCTCCATGTCTTTGTCAAGAAACACATGAAACCGGAGGAGTAGAATGAAACACCGTTGCACCATGGTTCTTCTTCTGCTTGCGTGCGTTCTTCAAGCAATGGGCGTTGCCCAGGACGTTGCGCCGAACGTTCTCCTGCTCGATGACATGAAGACCATCGAGAAGTGGGGGGGCGGGAAGACCGAGCACAGCCCCGATCGCGGCGGCGCGCTGAAGTGGCAACTCGATCCCGGCGGTAAGGTCCAGGCCACAAGCATCAGCCTCGCGCCGTTCAAGGTGGACCCCAAGCAGTACGACTGGCTCAAATTCGAATACAAGATTGACGGCCCCGTCCACTGGTTCGGCGTCAAAATCCAGCACTACCTCCTGCACGATAGCCAGCAGGTGGTCTATCGGGCCTACGGTCCCGGCGAGGGGACGGCCGACTGGTGCGAGGCGTCGCTCGACATTGAGAAACCCGAGGCCGTCTGGGAATACAAGGGGGACAAGAAACTGGAAGTTCTATTCCTCCGCGCCCAGAGCGCGAAGGAGAGCGGCTGCACGATTTATATCCAAAATCTGCGCCTCGTGCGATTGCCCGTAAAGGTGTCCTTCCGCGAGGTCGTTGGCAAGCCGTCGGAGACGCGATATGCCATTGACATGAAGAACGTGGATGCCAGGCCCCATGAAGTCGCTCTGACAACCGACGCCTCGGCCCTGCGGGCGTTTGCCGTTTCGCTCTCGACCGAACGTGTGACCATTGAGCCGGGCATGACGGCCGCCGTGACGGCGGACCTCGCCCTGAAGCCCGATCAGAAGAAACCGCCCCTCTATTCGGAGACGGCCTCCGTCTCCCTGCGCGTGCAGGGAGAGCCGGACTGCTCGGCGCCCCTGGCGCTCTTGGCGACGGTGCCGCTGCCGGCGCTCGACCGGCCGTTCGTGTTCACCACAAGAGAACAAATCGCAAACGCAAAGGAGAAGATCGAGAAATACCCCTGGGCGAAGAAAATCTACGACGACATGTTGAAAAAGGCGGACAAGCTTCTCGATGCCCCCACCGACATCCCCGACCGCACAGGCAGCTGGAGCCACTACTACGCCTGCCAGGACTGCGGCTCCCGTCTCAAGACCGTCACGCCCACGGAGCACAAATGCACCGGCTGCGAGAAGGCCTACTCAGGCGACCCGTACGACGCCGTCGTGGTAACCAACGTGCACCACAGGTGGGCGGACAACGCGCGCGACCTCGGCCTGGCCTACGCCTTCACGAACGACGCAAAATATGCCCGACGCTCCGCCGAAATCTTCAAGGAATACGAGAAGAGGTATCGGACATACGAGCCGCACAACCTGAACAAGAAGGGCAATGGGTGGAAGGTCATTGACTACAGTCTCGGCCAGTCCGTCTGGGTCATCCCCATCGCCCAGGGCTACGACTTCATCCGCGACGCGGGTGTGCTAACCGACGAGGAGAAACAACGAATCGAGAACGACTTCTTCCGCGACATCGCCAAGTCCGTCCAGGGCCATCGCGGCATCCACAACATCACCTGCTGGCGCAACGCCGCCGTGGGGACCATTGGCCTCGCCATCGGCGACCCGGACCTCGTCCGATGGGCCATCGAGGACCCGGCGGGGCTGAAGCAGGAGATCGCCGAGGGCATCCTCGAAGACGGATTCTGGTTCGAGGGATCGTGGGGATACCACTTCTACGCCCTGTCGCCGCTCTGCCACCTCGCCGAGTCGGCGGACCATGTGGGGATCAATGTCTTCAACGACCGGTTCGAGACGATGTTCACCGCCCCGCTTCAGTTCATGACCGTGGACCGATGGCTGCCCGCCTTCAACGACAGCGGGGCGGGGTCGCGCGTCGGCTACTCCTGGTGCTACGGGCTTGCCGCGCAGCGTTACCCGAAGAGCAAGGAGATCGCCTGGCTTGTCTCCGATGCGCTGGAGCGGGGGCAGGTCCGCGACATCGCGTCGCTGCTCTACACGCCGGGCGAGGTTGCGAAGGTTGATGCACCGCCGATGAAGACGCACCTATTCCAGGGGTCGGGCATTGTCGTCCTGCGGTCGCCCTCGCCCACAGACCAGATCTACGTCGCCTTCGAGTATGGCCCTCACGGCGGCGGCCACGGCCACCCCGACAAGCTGGGGTTCGTGATGTGCGCGCTGGGCAGGCAGCTTGCCGTGGACCCCGGCTCGATCTCGTACGCCGTGCCGTTGCACAAGAGATGGTATCGCCAGACCATCGCCCACAACACGCTGACCGTGGACCGCGAGTCGCAGCAGCCGACGACGGGTGAGCTGCTCTACATGGGGTCGTCGCCCGAGTTCCAGGTCGCCTGCGCCCGGACGACGGAGGCCTGTCCAGGGGTGGAGTTCACGCGCACAATCGTCATCATCGGAGACGATTGCGCGCTGGTCGCCGATCTGGTGAAGAGCGACGCGGAGCATCTTTACGACATCGCCTTCCACATCGTCGGCGAACTGAAGACCGATCTCAACGTCCAGCCACCAGCAGCGCCCGTCGGCGAGACGAACGGGTATGACGTGCTGGAGGACGTGAAGGTCGCCAGGGGCGCACCCATGGTCCGCGCCGAGTTCGCCATCAAAGACAAAGAAGATAAGGAGGCAAAAGGGCCGATGGGGATTCACATGCTGTGCGCCGGCGCGGAGGACGCAGAGATCATCACCGGTCTGGGGCGGGGCAACCCGCCGACGGAGCGCGTGCCGTGCGTTATCCTCCGCAGGCAGGCGAAGGCCGCGAGTTATGTAACGCTCCTCGAACCGTTCCGGGGGCAAGCCAGAGTCAAATCCATTGCCCGCCATCCGGTGCTCCGCGCCGACGGGACGCCTGACCCCGACGCCTTCGGCATCGCAGTCGAGTCGGCGAACTGGCGGTTCATCGGGATCGTCGCGCCCAGCCAGGCCCAGCGCGCCTGCCCGGCGCTCAAGCTCGAAACGGATGGGAAGGCCGCTCTGGTGCTCCTGCGGGAAGGCCAGGTTGCGGCTGTGCTTGTAATGGAAGGCAACGGTGTTGCCGTGGACGGAAAGCGCATCGTCGCGACGCAGCGATAGGGCCTACTGCCTCCGGCTGCTGCGCTCCATCCCGCTCATGTTAGGGAGAACCCCGAGATCCAGCCGGTCGCTCCCCTTGCCGCGACATGGGCTATCGGGTTTAAGGGAGAAGTCGGACGGCGGATCGCGGAAGAGGGGATCGGACGACAGGCTGCCCAGCCCCTGCCCAGCGGCGATCCAGGATTCGACTTGGTGGAAGTACTTCCGCCCCTGCCGGGCAAGGGTCTTGCACCCGAAGAGGTCGTTGTGGTGCGCCTTGATCTTCTCGCACGGGTCGCCGAGCGAGATGCCCGCCCCCGTGCAAAAGGCGATGATGTTGTTCAGGACCTCCACGTCCTTTGACGCATCAACGTCGAGCCCGTCTCCTTCACATTTGTGAAAGATGTTCCCGTTGATCGTGATCCCCTCCGAGTCGCGGCACTGCATCCCGCTCTTGCGGTTGGCGTGGAGGATATTCCCGGCCACAAGGCAGAGCCGGCTCTTGTTCACATCAATCCCGCTGCTGTTGCCCTGGGCGCGATTGTCGGCGACCTGCGACCGCTCCGACTCCCAGAGTTGGACGCCGTACGATTCGTTGTCCGCCGCCGTATTGCCCAGCACGATGGCCCGGTTCCCCTTCACCCGGATGCCCCAGCGGTTCTCGGCGCATGTATTGCCGAAGATCACCACATCGTCCGCCCCCGGCTGGACCAGGATGCCGTCGTTCGTCGCGCCGACGCATCGGATTCCTTCGACGACCGCGCCGTCCCCTCCTTCCTCGATCGCGATGCAGTGGGCGCGGCTGCGCCCGGCGTCCACGGTGGGCGTCTGGCCCTGCGCCGCACGAAGGTGGAGGGTCGGCTTGATAAGCGCGATCTCTTCCGCATAGGTCGTGCTGTCGCAGATCTCGATGACGTCTCCCGGCCTTGCGTCGGCGACCGCAGCGGCAATGGTTCGATGGTCCGCCGTCCCGTCCTGCGCGACGCGGATCGTCCGGGCGAGGATTGACTGCCGCCGGGACCGGATCAAGGCCCGAGCAAAGGTCTGTGGGTCCCCGGTTGATTCCATGCGGGGGCCTCCGTCCGACGGCCACGGCTCATCCACGTCGCCGATCTCCAGTTCCCCCCTGAGCCAGGCGTGAAAGGCAAGGCCGCCGACCACCAGAAGCGTCGCAAGGGCCAGGATCGCCTGCGCCCAACCTCGCGTTCGGAGTTCGTCCTCCTCCGTCGGGGGAGGACGGTGGGCGTCGTCGAGAGCAGCGAGAAGCTGGTCGCAATTCTGAAACCGATCGTTCGGGTCCTTCGCCAGCATCTTCTGGATCAGCGCGCAGACGGCGTCGGGGAGATGGGGCAGGTCGCGCTTCACGGACGGCGGGGGCGTGTCGGCGTGCTGGCGCATGACGGCTAGGGGCGTCTCACCGGTGAAGGGGGGCTTGCCGGTGAGCATTTTGTAGAGCGTTGCGCCGAGGGAGTAGATGTCGCTCCGGGCGTCGGCGGGCATGCCGTCGCACTGTTCGGGCGACATGTAGAGCGGCGTGCCGATGACCTGCCCGTCGCCGGTGATGGCGCTGGCGGCCTCGCTGCGGGCCAGACCGAAGTCCATCACCTTCACGGTCCCCTCCCGGTCGGTCATGATGTTGTCGGGCTTGATGTCGCGGTGGATGATGCCTTTGGCGTGGGCCGCGCCGAGGGCGCGGGCGATGTCTCGGATGATGCGGATGGCTTCATCGAGCGGAACCGGCCCCCGCCGCGCGATGATCTGGGCGAGGGTCTGGCCTTCGACGTACTGCATCTCGATGAAGTGCCGCCCCTCCGCCTCGCCGACGGCGTGGATGCCGACGACGTTCGGGTGTTCGAGTTGCGCGGCGGCGCGGGCCTCGCGGAGGAAGCGCTCCAGATGCTGGCTGCCGGAGAAGCGGGTGGGGAGAATCTTGAGTGCAATGATGCGGTCGAGGCCGAGGTGCTTCGCCTTGTAAACGACGCCCATGCCGCCTTCGCCGAGGGTCTCGACGATCTCGTAATCGCCGAGCCGCTTCGGTGGGGCGTCTTCGTTCGGGCCTTCAGGAGCAAGGGTGGGCGTGTCGTGGGGGATGGCGGTGATGGCCCCTCGGCAGAAGGGGCACTGTACCGACTCGCCCTCCTTGCCGTCCTCCAGAGCAATCATCTCACGGCAGTTGGGACATCGGAATTCCTTGGGCATGGGCTTAACCCTCATACGAAGCGACACGCGAAAGAGCATATGCTAAGAAATGTGACTCGGTTCGTCAATAGAGGCGCTCGGAGAAACCGCCCTTCTTTCTGCTTGCGACACGGGTGATTGTGCGCTACAATAAACAAAGGTGGCAATGTTGTCCTGAGACGCAATATCCTCTTGCACTTGGGTAAGGAGGAAAGAAGGTGAGCGAGATCTCGGAAAAAGTGAAACTCCTGAGAGAACATGGTTATCGATATTACGCAAGAAGAGACCTCTATGTGAATTCCGAAGTCAAGAAGGTCTTTAGCTTAGAATGGATTGAGGACAATTCCATCGACCAGTTGAGGGCGAGTCTTCTGGAGCAAAATTCCTCAGGTGATTGGCTTTTCTACTTCAACGCTGGCGATCCTTCGCCCTATGTGAGACAAACGCTCATATCCGAGTTCGCCTGATGCAAGGGCAAGAATACCAGCCAAGAACGATCGAGGATCGCCTTCGGGAGGAGTACGAGAATATCCTTCCAGACATGCGGAAGGTCGTTGACGAGCTGGAAACCGAAGTAAATCATTGCCTGCTCCCGCTCAAACGCACCTTGGCCGACCACGAGCAAGTGGTTGTCACATCAAGGATCAAGGCATGCGAAAGAGCAATTGACGCTCTCGAGAGGCGGCAAGAAGGAAATGTATTTGACTATGATCGCGCTGGGGAGTACAGCCTACTGCACCTGAGGGATCTTGCTGGCGTTCGCGTGCTTGTCTTTCCCCGCCATCGGATAGAGGAGGTCAAGCTGGCCCTGCAAAGTCGCTTCCCGGATTGGGAGGATGATCCCATCCGTGATGAGGAGAACGGGAAGAAGATTCTGGCACACAAGTTCTATGGGCACTGCGAAGCAAGCGCGCAAGTGTGCGCCGAGTACCAAATCGTTCCGATGCTCCTGGGGCTGTTCTGGCAAGTTGAGCATGACACAATCTACAAGCCCACAAGCCCTGAGTTATTGGCCATTGCACGGTCCCCGGAAATGGCCAATCGGACCTCGGCAGTTATCATCGCGTTGGAACAATTTGCGGCTGAGTTTGATCTGAAGGTACACGAGCAGCGGACCCGGGTAGGTAATGAGTAGCGAGGCGGCAGATCCTGCCCGGATCACTTCGCCACCACATTCACCAGCTTCTTCGGCACGACGATCACTTTGCGAACGGTCTGGCCCTCGAGGAGCCGGGCGATCTTTTCGTCGGCGAGGGCAGCCTCTTCCAGTTCGGCGTCGGAAATCTCGGCGGGGACCGTGATCCGGCTTCGCACCTTGCCGTTCACCTGAATCGGCACCTCGATCTCCTCCTCGGCCGCCGCGGCTGCTTCGTACGTCGGCCACGGGGCGCGGAAGACACCCTTCTCCCGCGCGAGGGCGGTCCACAACTCCTCGGCGATGTGCGGCGCAAAGGGCGAGAGCAACTGCACCGTCGTCTCCAGGGCGAACCGAAAGACGCCGAAGGCCGTGTCCGACGCCTTCGGGTCGAACGCCTCGATCGCGTTCACCATCTCCATCGTCTTCGCAATTGCGGTGTTGAACCGCCACGACCGCTCGACGTCGTCGGTCACCTTGCGGATCGTCTGGTGGGTCTTTCGGAAGATGTCCTCGCAGGCGGCGTCGCCGGACACATCGTCAAGCGTGACCGTCCCCGCAGGGACCGCCTTGAACGCCTCTCTGTGCGCCGCGACGATGTTCCACAACCGCGATAGAAAGCGATGCGCCCCGACGACCGCCCGGTCGTCCCACACGGCGTCTTTCTGCGGCGGGCCGATGAAGAGGGCGTAGAGCCGCACCGTGTCCGTGCCGAACTTCTCGATGATCGGGCCGGGGTCCACGACGTTGTACTTCGACTTCGACATCTTCTCGATCTTGATCTCGGGCGTCTCGCCGCACTTCGGGCACTTGCCGTCCACGAGTTTGGACTCTGGGATGTGGCCGTGTCGGCCGCATCGGTGGGCCTCCTTGCAGATCATCCCCTGCGTGAAGAGCGCGCCGAAGGGCTCCTTGAATCCCACCAGGCCACAGTCGTAGAGCACCTTGATGATGAACCGGGTGTAGAGGAGATGTAGCACGGCGTGCTCGATGCCGCCGATGTATTGATCCACCGGCAGCCACTTGTCAACCAGCGCCCGGTCGTAGGGCCGGTCCGCATCGTGCGGGGAGAGGTAGCGCAGGAAGTACCAGCAGCTGCACAGCCATTGCGCGATGGTGTCCGTCTCGCGCTTCGCCGGTCGGTTGCATTTCGGGCAGGTGGTGTTGACAAACTCCGGCACGCGGGCGAGGGGCGACTCCATGCTCTTGGCCTTGAAGTCGCATCCGGGCGGGAGGCGGACGGGCAGGTCCTTCTCCGGCACGGGGACCAGGCCGCACGCCTCGCAGTTCACCATCGGCACAGGCGCGCCCCAATAGCGCTGGCGTGAGATGAGCCAGTCGCGGATGCGGTAGTTGATCATCCGCCCGCCCCGCTTTTCCTTGTCGAGCCAAGCGATGATCTTCAGGATTGCCTCGCGGTTGGGCATGCCGGTGAACTGGGCGGAGTTGACTTGGACGCCGTCGTCCACGTAGGCCTCGGTCATCGTCCTGGGATCGAGCTTCCGGTCCTTGGGCTGAATGACGACGCGGATGCCGAGGTTGTATTGTTTCGCAAACTCGAAGTCGCGTTGGTCGTGGGCGGGCACGGCCATGACGGCGCCTGTGCCGTATTCCATTAGGGCGTAGTTGGCGACCCAGAGCGGGACCTTCTCGCCGTTGACCGGATTGATGACGTGGCAGCCGGTGAAGACGCCCTCCTTCTTGCCCGCCTCGGCGGTGCGCTCGACGATGCTTTCCTTCTTGACGCGGCGGCAGAAGTCGAGAACTTCCTTCTCATGCGGCTTGCCCCGGACGAGTTTCTCGATGATCGGGTGCTCGGCGGCCAGGGACATGAAGGTGACGCCCCAGAGCGTGTCGGGCCGGGTAGTGAAGCACGGCATGGGATCGCCCGTCTCGGCGACGGCAAAATCCACCCGCGCCCCCTCCGACCGCCCGATCCACTCCGACTGCATGGTGCGGACCTTCTCCGGCCACTTGTCGAGGAGGGCGAGGTCGTCGAGGAGCCTCTGGGCGTATTCGGTGATCTTGAAGAACCATTGCTCCAGGTCGCGCTTCTCCGTCTCCTCGCCGCAGCGATCGCAGCGCCCGTCCACCACCTCCTCGTTGGCCAGGGCTGTGGAGCAGGAGTTGCACCAGTTGACAGGGGCCTTTTTCTTGTAGGCCAGGCCGGCCTCGTAAACCTTTAGGAAGACCCACTGGGTCCACTTGTAGTACTCCGGTTCGCTGCTGTTCACCTCGCGGTCCCAGTCGTATCCTACGCCCCAGGACGGAATCTGCTTCTTCATCGCGTCAATGTTCTGGCGGGTGTAAATAGCCGGGTGGATGTCGGCCTTGATGGCGGCGTTCTCGGCTGGCAGACCGAAGGCGTCCCATCCTATGGGGGTCAAGACGTTGAAGCCGCGGATTATCTTGTAGCGGGCTAGGACGTCGCCGATGACATAGTTACGCAGGTGCCCCACATGCAGCGTGCCGGATGGATAGGGAAACATGACGAGGCAGTAGAACTTTGGCTTGGGCGAGGCCGGGTCCATCGTGAAGAGGCCGGTCTCCTCCCAGTAGTCCTGCCATTTCTTTTCAATGGCCTGAAAGTTGTAATCGCTCATTCCCAGGAGTACCTCCGTCAGCAACGGCAAATTCAAAAACGCAATTTATGCTGTGTCAAAGCATTATATACATTCTTGTGTAGATTTCAACGGCAAAGGCTGCGAGGAAAAGGGGTCACCACACATGCACCGCGTGCCCCTGCCCGGGAAACCAGATGACGTCCACCACAAACGCCAGCACCACACCGAGGGCATATCCCACAAGCGTCCCGAGAACGAAGGGCTGGGCCTTTCGATAAAGCGATATCCCGCCGAGTTTGAGGAGGACGAATTTCAGCACCCACGCGATAAAGATGGCGGACGCCGAGGCCCGGATGGGCCACACGCCACCGATGGTGAATCCCACCGGATGCAGCCGCCACCAGCTCACGTTGTAGTGGAGAATCATTAGCAGGATGGTGGCCGCAACACCCACCCCCAGAAACCCGATCCGCCGCCAGTCGGGCTGGGTCGGATTGCGCATCTTGGTGACAATGCTGTCGAAGATCTGGATGTTGCCGCTCTGGGTCTCCCACGCATTGAAGTTGTAGGCACCGATGGAGTACCCCAGGTAGAGCGTTATCCAGATGGATACCGCAATGCCGACGATGCACGCAACAACCAGAGAGACAAGGACCACCCTCCGGGATACGCCCGTCCCCGCGAAGGTCTTGCCCGCGTGGACGCTGTTGTAGGTGATGGCCGACTTTGCGTCGCAGCAGTAGCAGAAGGTGAAGGCGAGCGAGCTGAGGCTTGCCGGCGAGATAGGGGCTGTGCCGAGTACGCGCACCGTGAACGACTGCGCAGTCAGCGTCCCTCGGACATACACCAGCCCGCACTGCGCCACGATCTTGCTCACGCCGAGGTGCAGGACCATCGCGCCGAAGATATAGAAGGCCATGACGAGATACCCCATCCCCATCTGCCGCAACCAGGCGACGATGAACACCAGGCTGAAGACCACCCCCAGCACGGCCGCGCGGTAGGTAACGAGCTCGTCGGAGTCGTCTACATCGGCGATGGCCGGGTTCCACGCCTTCCGCAGAACGTCCCGGATGTGCCGCCGCGCCATCCATAGCCCCCACAGGACGAGGAACGTGAACCCGCCGAAGCTCTGCCAGCCGGTGGCGGCGTCGAAGGAGCACCAAAGGTCGGGCGCGCCGATGTCATAGCCGAGCCGCCGCATGATCCCGATTTGAAGGATGATGAGGACGTGGAAGAACCAGACGCTGAAGAGGACGTCCAAGTTGGTGAAGAAGGCGAACGCGATGACGAAGAAGTTGATCTTCACAAAAATCGCCGGCATGTTCCTGCCCAGGCGCAGATAGCTCCGGTCGGTGATGCAGGGGATCGCCGGGAACTCGGGGTAGAAGAACCCGATGAGGTTCCAGGCGATGAGGCAGAAGGGGATCGCCGCGCCGATCCAGAACAGACGGCTCCGCGTGAATCGCGGCAGGAGGCCCGCTTCATCGTCGGCCCCGGCCACCATGAGCTGGGGGACCTCTACGAGTGGGAAAGTCAGGCGTTCGCGCTCGACCCATTGCCGCCGGAGGATCTGCATGAGGCAGAACTGCCCCACGAAGAAGGCGATGATGAAGAGCATCCACCAGCATAGGGGGATGACCCACGGCCGCCAAGGGATCGGCTCGCCGGGCGGTAGGCCGTCGAAGAAGCAGCGCATCGCGCCGCCGGCGTCGCTGGGGAAGGCCCAGGAGGGGATATAGGGGTGGATGTTCTCGGCCCACTGGTTCTCCAGCGAGGCGAAGTAGTACGGCGTGGCCGTGAGGGCGATCAGGAAGCCGATCAGCCCCAACGTGGGAAAGACCGCGGAGGCCATCATCATAACAAAGATGATAGTCAGCTCGTCGGGCCGCAGGCAAAACCGCCGGTGGATGAGTTTGAGAAGCGGATTGATAAAGAGGATCAGGAGGACGAAGGGCATGAGCACGCACATAGGCACATACCCGAAGACGGTGCGGGAGCTATGCACCACGTAGTCCGAATATGGGACCCAGAGGTTGACCACGACCCCCATTAGGACGCCGACGGCGATGGCGCGAAGGTACAAGGGGGAGCGATGGTCGGGGGTCTGTCGGGCGACTTCCATCGGCACACCAGGGCTTGAACGAGGGGCGCTAAAGCCAAAAAAGTTACCACGCCCATTGCGGCAAAGCAAGCAAAAAGCGATTGCGCGATTGCTTCATTGCTTCATCGAAGGCAAAGTGCTTGACAGGCATAGGTCTTTTTGATATGATGTGGATTTGGCATCGGGCCGGAAGGGCGCGCTGTGCCTCTACGTGGAGGTGGATCAGACATGGGCAAGATCAAGAACCCTCAAGAGTTTTTTGAGGTGTTCAAGGGTCCGGAGCTGGACGCGCAGAAGGGCCAGAAACCGGCTGCGCCCCAACAGGTACCCGTCGCGCCGCCGAAGACGTTGCCGTCTATTGTGCGGCCGACGCTCCGGCCGCGATACGCCGAGGTGGAGGTGACGCCGGGCACGATCACTGTCACCTTCAGCCATACGGGGCTGGTCCTGGCCATGGCTCTGCTGGCCTTGCTGTTGATTCTGTCGTTTTGGTTTGGGATGCGGCACGCGCTGCGGCCCCGCGGCGCCCCGCAGGAGGGGGCGAAGCAGGGGGAGCCCACGGCCACCGTCCAGGGCGAGGAACCCTCGATGGACCGTGTTCCGGCGCTGGATATGACGCCCCCATCGAAGGCGGCGGCGGTCGCGCCGACGGCCTCGCCGACGGAGAAGCCGGCGGAATCGGCCAAGCAGGGGAAGGGGTATTGCCTGCAGTTGATCTCCGCGATACCGAAGGAGAAGGCCGAAGAGATTGCGAAGAGCTTGTCCGTGAACTGGGACACAGAGGTCGTTCGGACAGGCAAGGCCTACGGCGTGCGGATCGGGTACTGGAGTTCGCCGAACGAGACGGCCGCGCGGCACGCGCTGGCCTATTTCGAGAAGCAGAAGGAATACAAGGGCTGCTATTTCATCAAAGTAGAACGATAGACGCGAGGTGCGAATCCATGTCAATTGACAAGAGTTTGGTTTCCAAGCAGCGGCTCGTGCGGCACCGGAATGTCCTGACCCGGACCGAGCGAATCCTGGTCTTGGAGGAAGGGGAACGGTGGCAGGAGGGGATCTCCCTGTTCGGTCTGCCGAAGGTGAAAAACATGAAGGCCAAGCGGCGCGTGAAGGGCGGAGAGAAGAAGGAAGCCGCAGCGGAAGCTGCGGCCGCTGCTGCAGCCGAGGGCGGCGCCGAAGCGGCGGAAGCCGGCGAGAAGGAAGAATCGTAGAGTGCGAACGATCGCTCGCCGGATGGGGAAGCTGGATTCCTCCGGCATCCGCAAGGTTTTTGACTTGGCTCGGGAGATGGAGAACCCCGTCAACCTGAGCATCGGTCAGCCTCATTTTGATATCCCCCCCGAAATCAAGACCGCCGCGATTGATTCCATCAACCAGGGCCTGAACCAGTACACCGTCACCCAGGGCATCCCGGAACTTCGCGAGGGGATCATGGAGGGCCTGTTCCCCGCCGGCCCCTCTCATGGGGAGGAGATCCTCATTACATCGGGCACATCGGGCGGACTCTTCCTGGCCTTTCTGGTGCTGGTGGACCCCGGCGACGAGGTGCTCATCCCCGATCCCTATTTCGTGATGTACAAACACCTCGTGAACCTGTGCGACGGCAAGCCGGTTTTTGTGGACACCTACCCCGACTTCCGGCTGACGGCGGAGCGCATCGAGCCGCGCCTGACGCCCCGGAGCAAGCTGCTCATCACCAACAGCCCCACCAACCCCACCGGGGCCGTGTGGAGCGAGGCGGAGATGAACGAGATCATTGATCTGGCCCGCCGGCGCGATCTGATCCTGATCTCCGACGAAATCTACTCGGCCTATACCTATGACGGCCCCCCCGTCACGGCGGCGGGCCGTTACGAGAATCTCCTCCTGCTAAACGGCTTCTCCAAATCCCACGCCATGACCGGCTGGCGGATCGGGTTCGCCGTCGGCCCGGCGGAAATCATCCGGGAGATGACCAAACTGCAACAGTTCTCATTTGTCTGCGCCCCATCCTTTGCCCAACGGGCGGCGAGGGAGGCGCTGGAACTGGACACGTCGAGCCATGTGAATGATTACAGACGGAAACGGGACATGATCTGGGAGGGACTCCGGGGCAAGTACGACCTCCAAAGGCCACAGGGGGCGTTCTACGCCTTTCCCAGGGTCCCCCACGGCACAGGACAAGAATTCGCGGCGGAAGCGATCAAGAATAATCTCCTGGTCATCCCCGGCGAGGTGTTCTCCGAGCGAGACACGCATTTCCGAATCGCCTACGCGGCCAACGACGAAACCATCAGACGAGGGATCGAAATCCTGAATTCGATGGTCTGACCCCTTTTCCTTCGGTCTTTCCCAAAAAAGGCTTGAAAAAGCGCAGGATTGGGGTAAAATACTGTGCTTGCATATGTGTAGCGCAACGCGAGGCCCGACTGGGCTGAGGGCTATGACTGAGGATATGGAATGAATTTCACGCTGCTCGACCGAATTACCTCTATCACGGAAAACAAGAGCATCAAGACCGCGAAGTGCCTTTCGCGGGGCGAGGAATACCTGGCAGACCACTTTCCGGGAAACCCCGTCATGCCGGGCGTACTACAGCTCGAGGCCATGATCCAGTCGGCGGCGTGGCTGCTACGGGTGACGCAGAATTTCTCTCACTCCATGGTCGTCCTGCGTGAGACGCGAAATGTCACCTACGGGAAGTTCGTCGCGCCGGGCGATCAGTTGCTGATTGATGTGGATTTGTTGGGGGTCGAGGACAGCACGGCCCGCTTTCGGGGCAAGGGGAGAGTGGATGGAAACGTGGTAGTGAAGGCGCAGTTCGATCTGAAATTCTTCAATCTGGCCGACATTGACGGCTCCCTGGCGGATCGGGACAAGACGATCCTCCAAGCGGCAAGGAAGAAGTTTCAAGAGCTCGGGGGCGTCAAAGCGATTGGGGCGCCGGCAGAATCATGAAGTTGCTTCTTGTCCAGCCGTCTCACTTTGACCGCCGGGGAAGGCTCTTTAAGAGCCGCAAGCTGCCGTATCCGGGGCTGGCCCTGCCGCTCATCGCGGCGCTGACGCCGCCGGATTGGGACGTCGAGATCGTCAACGACTACGCCGAGGGGATTGATTACGACGCGCCGTGCGACCTGGTGGGCATCACCGCGATGACCCCGCAAGCGTACCGCGCCTATCAAATCGCCGATCAGTTCCGGGGGCGCGGCAGGCCGGTTGTGATGGGCGGGTTTCATGCGACCAACGTGCCGGAGCAGACGCTCGATCACGTGGACGCCATCGTGCGGGGCGAAGCCGAGCCGGTCTGGGGCGAACTGATTGACGATGTGAAACGGGGCCGACTCAAAAAAATCTATGCGGCGGACGAACCGGTGGACCTGTCGAAGCTGCCGACGCCGCGGTACGACCTGCTGAAGCGCGAGCACTACTCGCTCCGGGCCTTTCCGGTGCAGACGACGCGCGGCTGCCCGAACCGGTGCGACTTCTGCTCGGTGACGGAGTTCTACGGCGGCAAGTACCGCTTCCGGCCGGTGCAGGACGTGGTGCGCGACGTGAAGGCCACGGGCCGCCGATGGACGTTCTTCATTGACGACAATATCGCGGCGAGCGCAAAGTACTGCATCGAGCTGTGCAACGCGCTGAAGCCGTTGAAGATCATCTGGGGCAGCCAATGCAGCCTGACGGTGGGCGATAAGCCCGAGGTCCTCAAGGCGGCGTCGGAGGCGGGATGTTTTTCTCTCTTTGTGGGGATGGAAAGCCTGAACCCGGAGAGCCTGAGCAGCGTCAACAAGGAATTCAACAAAGTCGAGGATTACGAGCGCCAGATCAACGCCATCCGCGACGCGGGCATTATGCCGATGGTGAGCATGATCGCGGGGCTGGACGGAGACGATGAACGGGTCTTTAAGCAGATGCGCAGTTTCCTGACGCGCATGAGAATTCCCATCGCCTACGCCTTCATCCTGACCCCCGGCCCGGCGACGAGGCTCTTTGATCGGTTCGAGAAGGAAGGACGGATGCTGGACCATGACTGGTCGCGCTACGGCGGCGACGAGACCATATTCCAGCCGAAGAAGATTTCGCCGGCCGCGCTTGAGACGGGCCTGTGGGAGTTCTTTAAGCCGTTCTATTCGCTGCCGAGCATATTCCGGCGGCTATTTGTGAGAGAGGTTTTTACGAACCGACGGATTCGGTTGCGCACATTGATCGCCTTGAAATTCAACCTGCTCCACCGCAACAGCCTGATGCGAGGGGTTCATCCGCTTCGCGGTTGAGCGATGTAGGGAAGGTAGAAGCGGCATCTCGTCGCTTCGGAAGATGTGGTAAGCATCTTCCACTTTGCGGGTGACGCCCGCGACTTAGGGAAAAACGAATGAGACTAAAAGGCCGCAACGCGATTGTCACCGGCGGGTCGCGCGGCATCGGGCGGGCCATCTGTGTGGCCATGGCCCGTGAAGGCGCGACACTCGTGGTGAACTATAACCGGAATGAGGACGCGGCAAAAGAGGTAATCGCGGAGATCGAGGGACTGGGCGGCAAGGCGTGGGTCTGCCAGGGCGACGCCCGAGATTCCGCCGCCGCGCAAAAGGTGGTGGACTTTGCCGTGGAGAAGATGGAGAGAGTGGACATCCTGGTCAACAATGCCGGCGTGATCCGGGACAACCTCTTCATCGCCATGAGCGACGAGGAATGGGATGCCGTGCTGGATACCAACCTGGGGGGGGTGAGGAACTTCACCAAGGCGATTGTGCCCATGATGATGATGCAGAAGTCGGGGCGAATCGTCAACATCTCGTCCATGGCCGGGCTGCGGGGCGGGCGGGGGCAGAGCAACTACGCGGCATCAAAGGGGGCCATCAACGCCCTGACCCGCGCCCTCGCGGTGGAGCTGGCGTCGAAAGGTATTACCGTCAATGCGGTTGCCCCGGGCATGATCGCGACGGAGATGAGCAGCAACGTGCGGGGTATGATGGATGAGAAGCTGTTGAAACGAATACCCCTCGGCCGGTACGGCGAACCGGCCGACGTGGCCAATGTCGTGGTGTTTCTGAGCTCCGACGAGGCGAGCTACATCACGGGCCAGGTCATCCCCGTGGACGGCGGCATGACGGTAGCGGTGAAAATGTAAGTTTTTTCCACATCTATCTGCTTTACGGAGGCTGGTTGGAATGGCTGACACGAATGCGGTATTGGAAAAGGTGACTGAGTGCCTCGTCGAGGCCCTCGGCGTGGAAGAGGATGAGGTCGAGATGAAGGCGTCGCTCACCGCCGACCTCGGCGCCGAGTCAATAGACTTCCTCGACATCGTCTTCCGGCTCGAAAAGACATTCGACATCAAAATCCCCCGCGGCGAACTCTTCCCGGAGAGCCTTCTCTCCAATCCCGAGTTCGTCAAGGACGGGAAGATGACCGAGCAGGGGCTCGAAGAGCTTCGAAAACGCCTCCCCTACGCCGACCTGGGCGAATTTGAGCAGGACCCGAACGTCGCCGAGATCGGCAACCTCTTCACCGTCGAAATGATCGTCCGATACGTCGAAGACAAACTGGCCGCCAAGGCATAAGAACACTAATAGGCTCGGGATTCCATGCGCTGGATATTCGTTGACCGATTTCTGGAACTGAAGAGGGGCAAGTACGCGAAAGCGATCAAAAACATCTCGATGGGCGAGGACCATCTGCACGATCACTTTCCCCTATTCCCCGTCATGCCCAACTCCCTCATCATCGAGGCCCTGGCCCAGACGGGCGGGGTCCTCGCCGGCCTGAGCCATGACTTTAAAAACATGGTTATCCTCGCCAAGATCGAAAAGGCCACCTTCCACGATATGGCCACCCCTGGGGATCAACTCATCCTCGAGGCCGAGATCGTAGAGGACAGGGAGGAGGGCTGCCGCGTGACCGGCCGGGCCAACCTGAATGGCAAGCGCCTCGCCGACGTCTCGATCCTCTTCGCCAACCTCGATACGTCGCAAATGGACTCCCCCGTGGACAACTTTGTGTTCACCAGGCAATTCCTCGCCTTGCTCGGCGTTGATAAGGTATTGGCCGAGAACGCTGAAACAAAATGAACCGCCGCATTGTCATAACCGGGATTGGCGTGATCTCCCCCGTCGGGATCGGCAAGGAAGCCTTCTGGCAGGGCCTCTCCACAGGGCGTTCCGGCATCGGCCGCATCGATGCCTTCGACGTATCCAGCTGCCCAACACAGATCGCCGGAGAGGTGAAGGACTTCTCGGCCAAGGACTATGTGCAGCCGCGCAAGGCCCTCAAGGTCATGGCCCGAGACATCCAGATGGCCGTCGCCGCCGCCGCCGTGGCCGTCGAGGACTCGAGGGTCAAGGAGGCCGTCGCTCCGGAACGCATGGGCGTCAGCCTCGGCGCAGGGCTTATCAGCTCCGACGTTGGCGAGCTCGGCACAGCCATCGCCCATGCGCGCGACGACTCGGGAGCCTTTGACATCCGGAAATTCGGCGCAGAAGGCATGGAATATCTCTTCCCCCTCTGGCTCCTCAAATACCTGCCCAACATGCTTGCCTGCCACATGTCCATCATCCACGACGCCCGCGGACCGTCCAACACCATTACCACCGCCTGCGCCGCCAGCGCACAAGCCATCGGGGAGGGCTGCCGCATTATCGAACGCGGCAACGCCGACGTCATGATCTGCGGCGGAGCGGAATCCAAGATCAACCCCGTCAGCCTCGTCCGATACATCCTCTTCGGCGGCCTCTCCCAAAGAAATAACGAACCGGCGCGAGCCTGCCGACCCTTCGATCAGGACCGCGACGGCCTCGTCCTTGGCGAGGGGGGTGGTCTGTTGGTGATTGAGGAACTGGAGCACGCCCGCAGGCGAGGCGCGACGATCTACGCCGAAATTGCGGGCTATGGTACTACCTGTGACGCCTCCGCAACTTCCGGAAAACCGGGTGACAACCATACCCGGACGGAATGCATGCGACGGGCGCTTCGGGACGGCGGTCTGACGCCCGACGACCTGAGCCTCATCTGCGCCTGCGGTCTGGGCAGCAAGGAGAAAGACCGAATCGAGGCGGAAGCCATTCGAGACCTTCTCGGCAACGGGGCCTCGAAGGTCCCCGTAACCTCGATCAAGTCCATGATCGGCCATCTGGGCGCCGGCGCCGGGGCCGTGGAGCTGATCGCGTGCGTATTGGCCATTTGCCATGGCTTGATCCCACCGACGCTCAACTGCGACCACCCGGATGATGGGTTTGCCCTGGACTTCGTGACCCGCGAGCCGAGGCGGGCGGAGATCAAGGCCATACTGTCCACGACGTCGAGCTTCGCGGGGCAGAACGCGGCGATAGCAGTAAAGAAATTTATTGAATGAACGGCCGTAGCTGAACTCGCCAGAGTGCAGATTCTTCGACCAAAAAGGATGTGTTGTTGTGGCTAATCGAGTGGTTATCACCGGCGTGGGCATGGTCACCCCCCTCGGGATCGGCACCGAAAACAACTGGCAGGCCCTGCTGAGAGGCGAGTCGGGGCTCGACTACATCACGCTCTTCGACGCCTCAAAGTACCCCACCAAGGTGGCGGGCGAAGTGAGGAACTTCGACGTAAACGATTTCGTGGACGACCCTGCGCGCTTCGAGCACACCGGACGAAACACGAAGTTCGCCGCCGCCGCCAGCGAGATGGCCTGGAAAGACGGCGGGCTGAAGGGGGTTCGCCTCGAACCCGCCCGCGTGGGGGTTTACCTCGGGTCGGGCGAGGGCCAACTCGACTTCGACAATTTCGTCAACGCTATCGCCTTTGCGTGGAACGGCGGCGGCGTTGATGTGGCGGAGTTCTGCCGGCGCGGCCTGGCGACCTTCCACAAGCTTCGGGAAATGGAGCAGGAGCCCAGCATGCCCGCAGGCCATGTGGCCGCGCTCTTCAACGCATGCGGCCCGAACTCGAACTGCCTGACGGCCTGCGCGGCAAGCAGCCAGGCCATCGGCGAGGCCACGGAGATCATCCGACGCGGCGACGCGGACCTCATGATCAGCGGCGGCACGCATTCGATGATCCACCCCCTCGGCATGGCGGGCTTCAACCTGCTAACCGCCCTTTCCACCTATAACGGCGATCCGAAAAAGGCCAGCCGACCCTTCGACCTCAGCCGCGACGGCTTTGTCCTGGGAGAGGGCGCGGGCATTGTGATCCTGGAGGAACTCTCCCACGCCAAGAGGCGCGGCGCCAGGATCCTGGCCGAGCTCGCGGGCTACGGCAGCACCGCCGACGCCTACCGAATCACCGACACCCACCCCGAGGGACGCGGCGCCATTGACGCCATGAAGGAGGCACTGGCCGACGCAGGCGTCGCCCCAACGGAGGTGGACTATATCAACGCCCACGGCACATCCACGGTGGTCAACGACAAGGTGGAGACCCTCGCCATCAAGCGGGTCTTCGGGGACTACGCCTATGAGGTTCCCGTCAGCTCTATCAAGTCCATGCTCGGCCATCTGATCGCCGCTGCCGGGGCGGTGGAGGTCATCGCCTGCGCTCTGGCCATTCGGGACGGCGTGGTGCCGCCGACGATCAATTACCAGACGCCGGATCCCGACTGCGACCTCGATTACGTGCCCAACGAGGCGCGGCAGGCGGAGGTAAAGGTGGCCTTGTCGAATTCCTTCGGGTTCGGTGGACAGAACATTGCGCTCGTGGTTCGGGAGTTTGCGGAGTAGGAGAGGTGCTGTTCTGGATCGTGACTGGCGTTATCGGGGGCCTCACGCTGCTTGCAGTGGGCTTTTTGGTGTACGTCGTCATCTTTTACATGCCGATCATCGTGAAGATCTTCGAGGATGGGCAGATTCTCCGCCCCCCGGCCGTCGGGGAGCGGCTGGAGGGGGAAGATGTGACGTTCCCGGCGACCGACGGGACGCCGCTCGCCGGGGTGTTTGTCAAGGGCGATGAGGGGAACGGGAGGACGATACTCTTCTGCCACGAGTACGGCTCCGACATGCACTCCCTGTCGAAGTATGGGAAGTTCCTCGTGGCGAAGGGATTCAACGTCTTCGCCTTCAACTTTCGAGGTCACGGGGCCAGCCGGGAGACGAACGGCTACGAGCCGCGGCAATGGGTTACGGACAAGGAGATCAAGGATACGTTTGGCGCGATCCGCTACCTCCAGACGCATCCGGATGTGGACCCGGATCGGATCGGCATCTTCGGCGTCTCGCGGGGCGCGGGGTCGAGCATTTGCGTGGCGAGCCGATGCGACGTCGTGAAGGCGATCGTCGCCGACAGCGCGTTCTCCACGGAACTGACTCTCGAAAAGTACATGAAGAAGTGGGTGTCAATCTACGCCGGGGTGCAGGTCATCTATCGCAACTTGCCGGACTGGTTCTACATGCTGTTGGGATTTATCTGCAGAAAGGTGACGGGCCGGCGATTGAAGTGCAGCTTCCCCTCCGTGGAGCGCTGCGCCAGGCGGGTTGCGCCGAGGCCGATCTACATGATCTACGGGGAGAATGATACCTATGTCGGGATGGCCCAGGCGAAGGACCTGTTTCGGCGGGCGGGCGACCCGAAGGACCTCTGGATCGTGCCCGGAGCGCGGCACAACGAAAGCGTGTCGGTCGCTCCGGAGGCGTATGCAAAGAATGTGGCCGAGTTTTTTGAAAAGAATCTCTGAGATCTCCTCTCGGTGATGACGGAATGAAGTTCGTCGAGATTGATGGCGTCAAATACGAAGTCCTGTCCCCGTGGCGGAACTTTCTGAAGGTTATAACCAACCCCTGGAAGAACCTCCTCGGTCACCCGTGGGTCCTGAAAAAAATCATGCTCGGGAGCGGCAGTCCTCTGGCCCAGGAGTCTATGGTGCGCCCTGGTGGATGGCGCGCCATGGAGATCATCTATGAGAACGCCGAACCGAAGAACGCCATTGACGCCATGGCCTGCCGGTACAACCCGTTTCCCATGGCCCTGCGCAACCGGAAGCGATACGTTACGAAGCGCATTGCCGAGCTGATCCGCGAATTCAAGGAAAAAGTGGAAAAGATATGCGTCGTGGGCGTCGGGGCGGGGCCGGGGACAAACATCCAGGAGGGCATTGTTAAATCGGAAATTGACAAGAACTCCGTGACGGCCTATCTGATTGACCTGGACAGCGACGCCTTTGCACACGGGAGAGAGGCGGCCCGAAGGCGAGGACTCGAAGGTCAAGTCCATTATATTCAGGGCGATGCCCGGGAAATCAAGCGGCACCTGCCGATCCACATCCAGCCGCATATCGTCAAAGTCATCGGCATTGTGGAATATCTGAGCGACGAACAAGTGCGCGAACTATTCGCCGTTATGCACGAGGCCCTCGCCACCGGCGGCGCCATTATCACCCACGGCCTGGTGGATTCCCATAACAGCCTACCCTTTCTGAAACGTGTGCTGAATTGGCATATTCACTGCCGAACCGGCGAGGACACCCGGCGCCTTCTCGAAGAGGCCGGCTTCACGGATATCGCATCGTTCACTACCCCCATGAACATCTACACAATCATCACAGCAAGGAAATAGCGCGTGGCAATACGCCAGATACTCGGCCTCATCAAGCTTTTCGGGTTCAGACGGCTCTGGCAGATGTACCGGCGTCACGAGGAGGCCCTACCCTATGTCCGGGGCTATTGTACGTCGGCCGTCCTCTGGGCGCTCCTCAAAACCGGCGTCCTCGACGAGATGAAAAAAAACGGCCCCGTGGACCTCGAAGCCTTTGCAGACACACACCACCTGAACCCATACGTCCTCGAAACGATTTGCGAATACTTGGACGGCATCCGCGTCCTGAAGACGGCCAACGGTGCGTATGAGCTGGACGCCCGCGGACGCCGCTTTATGGAGGAACCCCGCGGCCTCTTCGACCTCCTGGCCGGATACGAAGAGGTACTCTTCCACCTCCTACCCATGCTGCGCAACGAAAAGATTTTCGGCAAGGATGTCTTCCGCCGCGGCGACATGGTGGCCAAGGGCAGCGGCGAACTCGGACGGCAGCTTCCCTTCCCCGTCCTCCAGGACATGATCCGGGGGCGCGGCTACCGGAGTGTAATGGACCTCGGCTGCGGCGACGCGGAGTTCCTTATCATCCTCTGCGAGAAGGACCCGAATATCCAATGCCACGGCTTCGACTATGACGAGAAGGCGGTCCACGTTGCGAAGGAAGAGATACAAAAGGCGAATATGAACAGCCGCGTCTCTGTCTTTGTCGGCGACATGTTCGACCTGCAGAAGGGCAGGAACGAATGGCCCGCGGTGGACGCCTTCACCGCCGTGGATGTCTTTCACGAGTATCTCTTTGAAGGGCCGGAAAAGATCGCCGCGCTCCTGAAGCAGATGAAAGAAACGTTCCCCGAGACGCACCTTCTCGTGGCGGAGTTCTGCAAGCAGCCGCACGAGAAGCTGCGCAAGCGCCCCACGGCCTTCCTGGAGCACCATCTGCTGCACAACCTGACGAACCAGAAGATACTGAGCGCTTCCGAATGGGAAGGTCTCTTCGAGGGGGCGGGATATGTCATTGATGAGAAGCGGATTTTTGATATGGTAGGGCACGGGTACTACGCGCTTCGCTGAGGGCAGGGCCTGGTGTCGAATCGAGCGATTGTCTGCAACGCCTCCTACGCGAACAAGGACCGGCTGCAGGGAGTGATTTCGGACATCCTGAACGCCTTCGCTCTCGATGTGCAGGGGCGTTCGGTGCTGGTCAAGCCGAATATCCTCGGCCCCTTCGAGGCGGAGCGCGGGATCACGACGCACCCCGCCGTCGTTCACGCGATCGTGGCCGAGGTAACGCGGCAGGGGGGGCGGGTGATGGTGGGGGACAACCCGGGAATCTATAGCAAAGGCTCGAACATCCGATGCGCCATGACGTGTGGCATCTACGAGGTCTGCGCGGAGGTGTTCACGAACCTTGGCGAGCGTCCGACGGAGGTCGAGACCAGGTCTAAGTATGCGAAGCGGTTCCTGGTTTCGGAGCCAATCTTGGAGGCAGACCTCGTCATATCGCTTGCGAAGTTCAAGACGCACCTGCTGACGGGGATCACGGGGGCGGTAAAGAATACATACGGCTATCTGGTGGGGGCGCAGAAGTCGAGGCTGCATAGCGCGGCGCGGACGAACGAGGAGTTCAGCGAGGCCGTGGTGGATGTGTATCAGGTGCGGCCGCCCGACTTCGCCCTCATTGACGGCGTGGTCGGCATGGAGGGCATGGGGCCGTCGGGGGGCAGGCTTCGCGATGTTGGCAAGATCATCGGGAGCGACAATTGTGTCGTCGCCGATGCGGCGATGACTCTGATGATGGGGGCGGACTCGCAGGGCATCGCGCATCTGAACGCGGCGAAGCGGCGGGGGCTGGGAGAGAACGACCCGAAAAAGATCGAGATCGAGGGGGACTTCGAGGTAGTTCCCCATTATAGGATGCCGTCGCCCATCTTCCGCAGTTGGCTTCTCACGGCCATCAGCCGGGCCTACACCCGGATCGTAGTGAAGCAGCCGAGGCTGCGGAAGGAGCGGTGTCGGCGGTGCGGTCTCTGCGCAACGGCCTGTCCGGCGGAGGCGATTTCGCTGGCGCCGTATCCGGTCTTCGATCGGACGAAATGTTTTTCTTGCTTTTGCTGCCATGAATATTGTAAGGAGAAGGCGATTGACGTGGTGAAAACCATTCGCCTCTCCCGTTGGTTCAGGAGAGAATAGTCAGGACTATAGGACACGTTTGAGGGAGAAGAGTATGGGAAATGCGAAGAGGAAGATGTGTTGGGGATTGATGGCTATTGTAACCGGGGCGCTGTTGGTAGTCGCGTCCGGAGGCGCTTCGGCGGCGGACCCGGACCCGATGAAGCTCCTCTACGAATGTAAGGCGGCCTGTGAGAAGATCAAGGATTACACAGCCGTTTTCTCCAAACAGGAGCAGGTGAAGGGCGAACTCAAGCCGAAGGAGACGATGGAGATGAAGTTCCGGGCCAGGCCCTTCAGCGTTTACATGCTCTGGCAGAATCCCCACAAGGGCCGCGAGGTCATCTACCATGAAGGGAAATACAACAACCATGTGGTCGGCCACCAGCGTGTCGGCTTCCTGAATTTCAGCAAACGCACCGACCCGACCAGCCCGGAGGCGCTGGAGCACAGCCCGAGGCCCATCACCCAGGCCGGATTCCTGAACACCATCAATGTGATCATCGAAAAAACCGAGCTCGCCAAGAAGAACAACGAAATGCTCATCAGTTACCTTGGGACCGAAGTCTGGGACAATCGCCCCGTGCATGTCGTCTGCCGCAGCTTCACTTGGCCGCGGCCGGAGTACCCGGTTTACATCGGCATCTTTTATATTGACAAGGAACACATGGTTCCTGTCAAGGTGGCCGGATATGACTGGGACCACCAACTCACCGGCCTCTACACCTACAGCACCGTCAAGCTCAATGTAGGACTGGCCGACAAGGACTTTGACATCGAAAATGAGAAGTATGACTTCCCGAAGGAACTATTCAAAGACTTTAAGCTCCCCCTCTGGCCCTTTGGGGACAAGAAGAAGCAGTAGGCTCCTTTCCTGCAGTTGAAGGCGTTCCAGGCGGGGCGAGAGTTCCTCCTCGCCCCGCTTGTTTTCCGAACAGAAGGTCCCGGATGAAACTGGCGGGATTCCATCTCTATCACATCCAAATTCCCTTCAAAATCCGCTTCGGCCATGCCGGCGCGAGTCGGGACTGCTCCGACAGCATCGTCGTGCGCCTGGCCGCCGCCGACGGCGCCGTCGGCCTCGGAGAGGGCGCGCCGCGGGAATACGTCACCGGCGAGACATCGGACACCGCCCTTCGGGAGATCGAATCCGCCGCCCACGCCATCGCCGGCGGGCTGGCCTCCCCGGATGCGCTGAATTTCATCCGACGCCGTCTGCCCGACCTCGTGAAGGGCAACGCCGCCCGTTGCGCTGTAGAGATGGCGGCCCTCGACCTCCTCAGCAGGTCCGTAGGCAAATCCATCCCCGATCTCCTGGGGCGAGCGCCCGTCCCCGGCTTCCGCCCCCGTTACAGCGGCGTTATCGGGGTGGGGCGAGGGTGGAAAACCGCCTGGTCTGCCCTCAAGATGTGGATCTATGGATTCCGCGATGTAAAGATCAAGGTCGGCATCTCCCTCGATCAGGACGTGGCAACGGCGAAAACGGCCCGCATGATCCTCGGCCGAGCCATTGATCTCCGCGCCGATGCCAACGGCGCATGGACCCTCGACGAGGCCGAAGTTGTGCTGCAAGCCCTCTCGCCCTTCGGCATCTCCTGCATCGAACAGCCCCTCCCGCCGGAGCAGGACGATGATCTGCCCCGCCTTCGGGAAAAGACGCCTGCGCCGATCATGCTCGACGAGTCGCTCTGCACCATGAACGACGCCCGGCGCGCCGTCGAACGGGGCGCGTGCGATATGTTCAACATCCGTCTCTCGAAGTGCGGCGGATTGCTTGCATCGCTCGATATCGCCGACTATGCGGCCCGAAACGGGATCAAATGCCAGTTGGGGTGCCAGGTCGGCGAGACGGGCATCCTATCCGCCGCGGGCCGCCTCTTCAGCTCCCTCGTCCCGGACCTCATCCACCTGGAGGGGTCCTACGAGCGCCACCTCCTCGCGGAGGACATCACCAACGAGCGCGTCCGTTTCGGCTACGGCGGCTGGGCGGACCTTCTCCCCGGCCTCGGTCTCGGCATCTCCGTCGCTGAAAATGCCTTGAAGAAACATGTGAGGCGGGTCTTGGAAGTAAAATGGTGACGATGGAGATCGGAAACTACACCGCATCCGACGGGAAAATCCTTCGCTTCCGCGAGTGGCGGCCGGAGGCGTATGGCTCCATCGTCGTGAACGTCCACGGTATCCAGAGCCACAGCGGCTGGTTCGTGGGATCGTGCGAACACCTCGCAAAGAACGGTGCGAGGGTGGTATCCATTGACCGCCGGGGATCGGGGCTGAATGAAGAGAAGCGCGGCCACACGCCAAGCGGGAGGCAATTGGTTGAGGACCTACAAGCGATCATCGAGGAGCTCCGAAGGGATGCGCCGGGCAAGAAGCTCCACCTCCTCGGTGTCTGCTGGGGGGGCAAGCCGGCCGCTATCCTTGCCGGTCTGCGGCCGGATCTGGTGGATTCTCTCATCCTCTCCTCGCCGGGCCTGGCGGCCAAGGTGCGGCCGACGGCGCTGGAATGTGCGCTGATCGGGATTTGCTCTTTGGCGTGGCCCGGACGACTGTTCCGGATTCCCATCGAACGGGCCGAGATGTTCACGGCCAATCCCGACCGAATCGCCTTCATCAACAGCGACCTGATGCGCCTCGACCGCGCCACGGCGCGGCTCATGGCGGAGAGCAAACGACTCGACTGGCTTCTGGCGAAAGTCGCCCCAGACATCCAGGCGCCCGCCCTGCTCCTCCTCTCGGGGTGCGACGAGATAGTGGACAACGAGGGGAACCGGCGCATCTTCGACCGATTCGGTTCCACGGAGAAGCGGATCGAACTGTTCGACGAGGCGCGTCACATGCTCGAATTCGAGCCGAACGCATCGCGGTACTTTGAGACGTTGGCGAGATGGATCAGAGAACTTTCTTGAGCAGGTTCTGCCTTTTCATTCTTATCCTTGACCTGTCGGGCTGTTTGCTCAAGAGGGAAGGGACCGTCCAGGTCCCCCTCCTCCCACGGGGCAAGGAGAACGAGACGCACTTTGCGAAGACGGAGGACGGTTGGGAGATCGCCCTGCGCCGCTTCCGACCGGAGACGCTGAGTAACGACCGCATCCCGGTCATCCTCTGCCACGGCCTGGGCTATAATGGCCGATTCTGGGACTTGGACACCGAGCACGATTTTCCCTCCTACCTCCGCGACGCGGGCTATGACACCTGGGTGGTGGACCTGCGCGGCGCGGGCCAGAGCGCCAAACCAGCCTGGCAATTCGCCCGCCTCCCGGAACTCGAGCCCGCCAAGCTGACTCGAATGAAGCTGGACGATCCCGACTGGTGCGCCGACGAGCACATCCGCTATGACGTCCCCGCCGCCATTGACCTCGTCCGCAGGGAAACCGGCCGCGACAAAGTCGCCTGGGTGGGGCACAGCCTCGGGGGCATGATTATGTTCGGCCACATCGAGCGCTTCGGCGACGACAAGGTCCAATGCGTCGCGACGATCGGCTCGCCCCTCATCATCCCACGCCCCCCAAACAACATCGTCCGCGACATCCCCGGCTTCCGGGGGCTGATGAAGATGGTCAACAACCGATGGCAGGCCATCGCCGGCGCGGCCACGCTGAGCCAGATCAAGTCGCCCGTTGACACCCTCTTCTACAACGACGACAACGTCGCTTTCCCCGTCATCATGGGCCTCTACCTCCACGCGACGGAGGATGTTCCCTCGAAGCTCATCGAGCAAACCCTCCTCCTCGCCGAGACCGGCGAGTTCAAGGCCATGGATGGCTCGTTTAATTACACCGCCGAGATTCCCCGCGTTAAAACACCTATCCTCCTCGTCGCCGGCAAGGTGGACAATCTGGGCGACTGCGAGGGCGTGCGTGAAGCGTATAACCGCGTCTCATCCCCCGACAAAACCTTTCGCCTTTTTGGCCTTGCCAACGGCGATTCCATTGACTATGGTCATGACGATCTGGTCATCGGAAAACATGCCCCCAAGGAGGTCTTCCCATTCATTCGGAACTGGCTGGACAAGAGAACACTGGTCGCAAGCGCCTGCTCCCCGAAGTAGAGGCGTTCCTTGACTACTTGCTCGTCGAGTGCGGCCTGGCTGAGAACACCTTGAGGGCCTACGGCGCGGACCTGAAGAAGTTTGTCGCGTTCCTACTCGCCAAGGGCCGGTCCATCCACAGCGCCACGCGGGACCACTTCGTCCAGTTCATGATGGAACAAAAGGGCCAGGGCCTGGCCGTCAGCTCCATCGCCCGATACCTCGTGGCTATCAAGATGTTCTACCGCTTCCTCTACACCGAGGGCCAGATCAAGAAGGACGTGACGTCCACCTTCGAGACCCCGCGCATCTGGTCGCGCCTGCCGGAGGTCCTCAGCCCCCGCGACGTGGACCGCCTGATGGCGGCCCCCGACCGCGCCGTCCCTCTCGGCATGCGCGACGCCGCCCTGCTGGAGATGCTCTACGCCACCGGCGCCCGCGTCTCCGAGGTGGCCCGGATGCGCCTGCAGGACGTGAACCTCGAATATGGATATGTCCGATGCTTCGGCAAGGGATCGAAGGAACGTATCGTCCCGCTCGGCGAGGCGGCGGTCCAGTGCGTGAAAATCTACCGGGATACGATCCGTTCGAACCTCCTGCCGAAAAAGGGGCCGGTTTGCGATGTCCTCTTCCTGTCAAAAAAAAGAACGCCCCTCCGGAGGGAGACGATCTGGAAGATCGTGAAAAAATATGTCCGTCAGTTCGGCCTGCGCGCGGCCGTGTCGCCCCACACGCTCCGCCACTCCTTCGCCACCCATCTCCTGGAGCGCGGGGCCGACCTGCGTTCCGTCCAGGAAATGCTGGGGCATGTGGACATTGCCACCACGCAACGCTATACTCATGTGGACCAGGAACGGCTTAAGTCTGTTCACAAACAATATCACCCGCGGGGATAGTCGCGCTTAAAGGCGGTAAACTATGAAGAAGAACTGTTGGGAATACAAAGGCTGCGGGCGAGGGCCGGGCGGCGGCAAATCCTGCTCCGCCGGGTCAACCACCGCCTGCGACGGCATCAACTCCGGTCGCAACGCGGGGCGAATCTGCTGGAGCATCGCGGGGACGCTATCCGGCGCCCCTTCCGACTGCCGCTTCGCGCAGGGCCAGATCACCTGCCTTGACTGCGATTTCTATCAACTTGTCGCGCAGGAGGAGGGCGGCGCGTTCCAGCATGTCCTCCTTGGTCGGGAAGCGGCCAGCCGTGAAGAACTCCAGAAAAAGCTATTCGAAGTCCAACGCCTCCTCCACATCGGCTATAAGTTGCTGATGGACGTGGACTTGGACGAGGTGCTCAAGAACATTGTCGCCGAGGCGTGCAGCGTGATGAACGCTGAGCGGGGCACAGTTTACATCATTGACGAAGCCAGCCATTCCTTGCGGTCGAGGGTCATCAAGTCCGCCGAACTTAGCGAGGTCATTGTCCCCATTGACGACACAAGCATCGCCGGCTACGTAGCCAACAACGGGACCACCGTCAACATCAAGGATGCCTACGAGGACCTCAGCGCCGTGTCCCACAAGATTCGGTTCAACCGCGCCTTCGACCAGGCCAGCGGCTTCCGAACGCGATCGGTCCTTGCCGTGCCCATCCGCGTCGGCGGCGGCCTCACCGGCGTCATCCAGGTCCTGAACAAGCGCGACGGCGCATTCACGCCGGAGGACGAGTGGTTCCTCTGCCGCTTCGCTACGGAGGCCGGCCTGGCGCTCAACCACGCGAGGCTGTTCGATGACATCCGCACCCTCAAGGAACTGGACAAGATGAAATCGGAGTTTGTGGACATGTTCACCCACGAGCTCAAGTCCCCCCTGGCCACCATTCAGACCACGCTGGACATTCTTCTGCGCCCCGATGTCAAACTGACCGAGGAAAAGCGACGGGAGTTTATCGCCCGCATGAGGGATCGGACGGCGCGGCTCGGCGAACTCATCAAGGACCTGATGGAGCTGAGCAAGATCAAGCGCGGCGCCGCGCTCGGGGATGTGGCGCCCCGATCCGTACGGGACGTGCTGGGCAAGGTGACTAACGGACTCCGCACCGCCGCGGAACATAAGCGTATCGCCCTTGACGTGTCGCTGCCCGACGCCGATCCCCTCGTGCGCGCCGACGAACAGACCCTGAGGCTGATCATCTCCAATCTGATCGGCAATGCGATCAAGTATTCGCCGGAGGGGAGGCCCGTCGGCGTGCGCCTTGCGGCGCGGCCATCCGAAGTCCTTGTGAGCGTGGCCGATCGGGGGATCGGCATCCCGGAGGCTGAGCAGGACAAGTTGTTTGGCGAGTTCTTCCGTGCGTCGAACGCAAAACGATCCGGGATCGAGGGGACCGGTCTTGGACTTGCAGGCGTAAAGCAGTTGGTCGAGCGCTTCGGGGGCGACATCTGGTTCAAGAGCAAGGAGAACGAGGGGACGACCTTCTTCGTACGCTTTCCCCGAGCCGCTCCGCCGGGCGACTGATTTTTTTCACATGCTGTATATCGAGGAATTAAAGTGGTGGGCGATAGAGGACTCGGACCTCTGACCTCTTGCTTGTAAGGCAAACGCTCTAGCCAACTGAGCTAATCGCCCACAGCGCTTGAGCTATGCCTACGGTATCGAATTTGCGGTCCATTGTCAATAACAAAGTGGTTTTGTGATTTTCACGAAAGGGTAAAAAAGCCCTGTTTTGGACGGTTTTGGACATATTAAAGGCACAATTTTAGCGTAAGGCGATCCTGGTTTTCGGAGTACTCTTTCTCGAGCAGTCATCAGTATGGTTTCTTCATGGATCGAAGACAAAAGGAGATGTCGTCTTGAAGCCTGGCGCTTAACCGTTTTCCCCTTTCCACTTCCATCCCCGCCACCAAACTTCTCCACCTCCGCCAGAACATGAATGACCGAGAGTAGCGAGTCCCCCCACCGCGAAGGCGCAATGTCATTCCTCCTCTTTGCCGTCGTCTTTTACTTCTTCCTTTTTGAAGGGAATGGTCCAGAGGTAGATGTCGTGGTCCGTCTCGTCCTCCTGGGACCGCATGGTGACGACCTTATCGGGCTTGCAGCCGGCCATGTCAAACTCGTGGGAAACAATTCGTGAACCGGGTTTGAGCTTCTCCAATTGCGGAATCAGTCTGACGTTGAGTTCCGGTAGCAGGTAGAGCGTAACGACGCTGGCGGGGGTAAGGTCAAGTTCGAAAATATTTTTTTGCTCAATTGTGACCAGATTTTCCACTTTGCCGTTTTTCACATTTTCCAGTGATTCCTTAATGCGTTCGGGATCTACGTCGAATCCCCAGGCTCGGCAGCCGTATTTTTGCGCTGCGGTTACGACGATCCGGCCATCACCGCAGCCGAGGTCGTACAAGACGTCTTCCTTTTTCACGCCGGCAATCTCCAACATTCGCAGCACCACATCTTCCGGCGTAGGGACGAAAATAACGTCAGGGTCGTGGGCCTCGGCCGGCTGAGCGGGGGGCTCTTGCGCTCGAATCGGCCGCCTCTCTATATGCGTGAGAGTTATTGCCAGGACCAAAAGAATCCCACCGACCAAAAGGACTCGTCTCATCATTGTTTTGTCTCCAAAAAAGACGTGGGGGTTTTTATCGTCATCCGGCGACTAATGATATAGAGGGGAAGCCCGAGAAGGACGGGAACAATTCCCAGCAATGCGAGCCCCTTGGCGTAATTGACGCTCGAATACAACATCCCGATGGAAGTCAGGCAGAATACCAACGGCAGGAGGGGGTAGAGCGGGACCAGGAACGGCCGCTCGGTATGGGGGTCTTTGATGCGCAGGACGAAAAGGGAAAGCCCGGAGAGAAGGAAGAAAAACCAGAAGACGGGGGCGGTGCCGCTGATGAGGGTGCCGAATCCTCCGCCGAAGCGGTCCCACGGCAGCGCACTCAAACCCGCGCATTGGAGAAGGGAATCAAGGCCGTTCCGGCCAGCGGCGGTGCCGACGATCAGGATCATGATCAACACGACAGCGGCCTGGGACAGAAAGGACCAGAGAGGCGTGCGCAGGCGCGGATGCCATCGGCCAAGCCACGAGAAGATCGTGTGGTCGGCGCCGAGGGTGGCGTAGACACGCGATCCGGTGAAGATGAGTCCATTGATACAGCCGAGCGCCGAAACCATGACCAGCAGACTCATTCCTCGGCCGCCCCAATCGCCCATCATCAGCTTGAAAACATCGCCGGCCGGGGCGCGGGAAGCGCGGAGGCCCTCGAAGCCCAGCCCCCATAGGTAGGCCATGTTAATCAGGAGATAGATTAGCGTGATAGCACCCGTGCCCAGGATCAGCGCCAGCGGGATGTTGCGCCGCCTGTTGCGAAGCTCCGCCGCCACAAAGGCGGCGTCGTTCCAGCCGCCGTAGGCGTAAAGGACGAGAATGAAGGCCAGTCCCAGGCCGGGACCGGTGACGGCCTGCTGCGGGAGGAGCGAGGCGCCGCCGCCCCACAGAAGGCCCGCGGCAAGGATGCCGCCGACCCCGATCATCTTGGCCACGGTGAGGATGTTCTGCGCGGCCCGGCCAAGAACCATCCCGCACAGGTTCAAAAGCGTAAGGACGAGGACGGCGCCGACAGCGTACCAGACCCCCCTGACCATCGGCCCGCCCCAGATCTCAAGCGCATAGTCGGCGAAGACATACGCCAGTGCGCCGATGCTCCCGGTGAGGATGGCGGCGAGCTGTGCCCACCCAAAGATGAAGCCGACCCACGGACCGTAGGCGCGAGTGAGGTAGACATAGTCGCCCCCGGAGCGCGGGTAGGCCGTCGCAAGCTCGGCGTAGCATAAGCCGCCCACAATGGATAGCACTCCGCCCAAGACCCAAACAGCCATTCCCTGCCAGGGGCCGGACACGTTGCTGAATATCAACGGGGGGGCCTTGAAGATAGTCACACCGATCACAATACCGATGATGATGCTGATACCGTCCCAAAGCCCGATCTGTCCGGGTGCAAACTCAGCCGCCACAGCCCGTAGTCGCATCCGGCCCGGCGCCATCTCTATTTCTGCATCAGCGGCCAACAGTATCTCCGTATTTATTCCTTCTGCCCATCGGTCGCCGCCCATGGAAGGGAAGGGGCGGTATTATTATTCCTCGGCAGGCTTTTTCTTCTGTTCCGGTTTTTCCTCTTTGTCGCCCTTTTCGGTTTTTTCCTCTTCCTTCGCTTCCTTGCATTTGCTGATCTTCAGGAGCATCTCGCCGTCTTTTTCGGCCGCCATGCCGACTATTTCCACCTTCTTCCCGTCCAGTTTCTCGAACTTCTTGCCGCCAAGCACCTTATAGGACTTGCCATCATCCGATGCGAAAGTGGCATCCGTGACCTTGCCCTTCTCATCCTTGGTGACGGAGATGGTACCCGTCGCCTTTATTGCTTCTGGTTTTGCGCGGGCCTTCTCATCTGTTTTCTTCTCGGATTTTTCCTTCTTGCCCTTCGACTCATCTTGGCCCTGAACCCCATCGCAGGCAAGCAACAGAGAGAACAAGGCAGCTACAGCAACCCACGACAAGACCACAATTCTCCCTCTCATCGCATGACTCCTTTCAAAAAGGTTGGTTTTTCCCCATGCACTCTGCATGGGGAGAGCGGGTTCTTTCTTCGTCTTAGATCATCCAACCACTTGGGCCGTGGCGGCGGCAGGATGTTCACCTGCCGCTCGTCGCCTCTCCTTCCAAATTCAGTGAATTGCACTCTCCATATCCCCCTTTCGCCAGACCTGGCGCCGAACACGAACCTCATCCACCCTAAAAAAGCGGCGCGGCACATCGCGGAGGAGTTTGCTCACGAGATCGAAGGCCAACTCCTCGGAGAACAGGCCGTTCTCTACGCGCTCGCAGAGCATCCGGCACAGCGACTCTCTTGCCAGTATCAACGACCCCACCGTGCGCTCAATGTGCTCGGAGTCCCCTCCCCAGAAAAGGATCTTCGCCACAGGCACCAGTTCCAACCATTCCCCTATTGCATTCTGCATCGCCGAAGGAGACTGCCCCGCGAGTGTGCTCCCGTCAATGTAGATATTCCTGAACGTCTTGGCTAGGGCCCCCAGGTGCCTCACGAAGGGCGCGGCGGCATGCAGGAAGACAAAGCGGGTGGATATGTGTTGGGCGACCAGGCCGGTTGTCTGGCATGGGTCGCCGTGCTCGATAAACGGCATCTCCGGCGCCGCACCGGTGTCAATCTGCAGAGGGATGTTGAGCGCGGCACACTGCTCAGTAACACGGTGGATCATATGGTCCTCGAAAAGCTTTGCTTCCTGCGGTGTAATTGAGTCCGGCGGCTTGTGAAACGCCGTGTCCGCGTCCTGCTTATCCGCGCCATCCACACGTAGCGGGCGGAACGTGCAGTAGCTCATCCAGAACGCCGGGATCCCTTCCCCATCACATTCGGACATGGTCTTCGTTAAAAGATCGGCCACGTCCTGGAATTCCTGCAATCGCACGCGATATTTTTTCTCCAGTCGCGCTTTGCACTCCGTCCGGTAGGCGCGGATAAAGTCATCCAGATTCGGCGTGGGCAAGAAGAAGTCCGCCTCTTGTTCCGAAAGGAGATGATGTTGCGAAGCGGCCCAGACAACCGCACTGATGCCCGCCTTCCGGAGGGCGCGAATATACCAGTCTTCCTTCCCATAGGCCGCCGTCATCCGTTCGCGAAGATCATGATACCGGCGCTCGTCCAAAGGAAATCCGTCAAAATCATAGAGGAGTTTCGATGCCCTTACAAGACAGCGATACGGTCCAGTGCCGGCAATGCCTGGCAAACGGTCCTGGAGAAACTCCCAGCTTTTCTCCGGGTCGTGGGGGACGCCGCCCTCTGCCTCCTGCAACGGCTCGCCAAGGCACGACGTGGCAAAGAAATGAAACAAAACATCTCCTGCTGCAAGAATGTCTTCACGAGGGAGGATATGATCATGACAGTCAATGGCGGGAATTCCCTGGATGTGATCCCGGAGCCGGGCAAACAAATCCTCGTTCTGAGTGGAAACTTCTTTGACCAGTGTTGTCATCGCTTTATTCTTCTTTCGCGGATCGGTCCGCACCCGTTCAGGACATGGATGCGGAACCCGCCATGGTATGCTGCAATCGCTTGTTTCGGACTTCGTTGATTTTAAAGAGGCTCAAGGCGTTTTCACGGAGGATTTTCCACGCGACGGCTATCGCCTCTGATTCGTCAAGGATTTTCGACTCCACACGCTCGGCAAGGACATCCGCCATGACTCTCTTGGCAAGAGTGAGCGACCCATAGCTCATCTCCACCCGCAATGCGTCGCCGCCCCAGGCCAGGATTCGGTCCGTGGGGAGGACATCCAACCACTCGGAAAGCGTTCTTCTATAGGCTGACGGAGACAAGAGCGGCAGCCACGAGCCATCCACATAGAGATTGGGGTATCGAGCCACCAGCGAGGTGACATCCCGAGTGTGCGGAAAGCCGCCGTGAAGCAGAACGAATCGCACATCGGAGTGTTGCGCCAGGAAGTTCTCCAAAGGCAGAGGAACCCCATTTTCCGGACGACTGAGCAGACGGTTCACCGCCAACATCCCTGTATGAATCTGCACCGTCAGGTCCCAGGTTGCAGCCCTTTTGGCAATTTCCGAGAAGATGAAGGTCTCATACTGGCCCACATCCGCCTCCGTCAGGTCCGACGTGATAGTGGCGAATACCCGTGATGCGTGCGAGCGGGACGGCTCGCCGAAGTCGAGCCTGCGGAAGTAGGCCGCCGCAATTTTTATGCCCCCTATACCCGTTTGCACACGCTCTGCCACCGCCCGATCCATCAGATCGAGAACATCGGAAAGCGTGTGAGGGATATCCCCGCACTGACGCCGGATTGACTCTCTATAATCCGGTAATCGAATGAAGGCGAACCAATCGAAACGAGCCAGAGGAATAAAAAGGGATCGGTCCATGCTCGGCCATGCGGCCTCAGCGGGCGGCTGGTCCCACAGGACCGCGTCTATGTTTCCGCATGTTCGCAGAACATGTTTGTACCAGTCCGAGCGTGCGTTGGCGTCGGCAAAAGCGGCAGAGACACTCTCCCAATTCGAGTCGTCTATCTCTGTAATTTGCACACCTAACAAGTCCTGGACGGCAATCAGGAAGCCGCGCAAATAACCCGTGTTGCGGCATAGCGGCAGGACACGCCGGATGTTCGCCCAGCCATCCGGCTCGCTCTTGGCAGCCGCGCGCCACTGCGCCGAAATCACGCCGCTTCGCGTCAGATCATGTTCGACGAAACTCCGGGCCATAATGCGAAACGCATTGTTGGGACAGGGCGGCGTGACGTCGAGTGACTCCGTGTGTTCGTGAGAATCAATGACAGGAATTCTGTCTAATTCACCCCGTATGCGCTTCCTTAGTTCTTCCGACCGCATAACTTACTACGTCCGAAATATAAATAATCCCCGGCAAACTGCCGGCGACAATGGATACTAATCTACTATATTCGCCCAAATTATATCATTATACCTCTTAGTTTCATCGGATGTCAAGATTCTTGATTCTTGCCCTTGGGCAGGTTTGTTAATGGCCGCGAAACCAGACGCAGAAGGGATTCACTGCATGATCGCTTCGACCGGAACGGCTTCCCCCCGCCGCTGGGCCTCGACATGCTCCGGCAGGTACACCCCATAGAACGGTATGTTGAGGTCAATCCAAATGCAGAGCCGCCGAAACTCATCGGGGCTTAGCTTCACGTCATTATGGCCCTTGTCCAGCATCTCGATTATAGGGCTGGCCATCGCCCCGAACTTGCCCGGATAGGTGCGCGGTACCCACTCGCCCCCGTTCACGCTGTCGAACCAGTGCACCCGTTCTCGCGTCGCAAGCGTACGGTATGACTCACAGTGGGCTGCCTCGCTCCCGCCCAGCTTGCCCGTCAGCCGAATCCCCTTCTTCGGTTCCGGCCCGCTATGGCACTTGATGCAGTGCTTGTCCAGAACGGGCTGAACCAGGCGCAGATAGGATAACGGTCTTGTGCCGTCAGGGCCCGGCTCAATCTGCGACGGAGGCCGCCTCACCGCGAGTGGCAGGCGATTGGGAGGCGTCGTGTTTCTGGGTTCATGGCAGCCGACGCAGGATAGCGTTTCCCCGGGCTGCACGTAGGTGATCGTGCGCATGCCCTGGTGAGCCTTATCGCGGTCATCCACAGCCTGGAAGTAGAGCGGGACGCCCGCCGGCGCCTCAAAATAGGCCGACCCATCCTCCTCAACGGGAACCGCGCCGAGGAGATGCCGCGCCGAAATCTGTCGCGCCCGGCTGATCTTCGGGTGATCGCTTCGGTAAGTGGACTTCGGGAGAACCTGCACAACTCTCAGCTTCTTGATCCGTCCGCGCTCCATCGGCTCGGTGCTCTGATAAACATCATGCAGAAGAAATCGTCCGGTCCTCGGCCCGGCCCAGTCCACCGTGCACGAATGTGTCACAGGTTTCGGCCTGGCCTGCAGTGGGGTCGGGCTTTCTGAGGGAATCGCCGGGTCGCGGTAGAGCAGTTCCTTGTGCCCCCAGCGGTCGAGGAGATAGATGCCGGGTGTTAGTCCGGTGCTTCGCCTCTTCGAGGACCAGCGGGGGCTGTAGGATACGAGATAGAAGTCCTCGCTGAGCGGCCAGAGCGTGGTGAAGTTGCTCATCGGCCAGCCTTCCGCCTCGGGAAAGGGCACGTCCGGCGTGATCCGGGTCACCGGCTCCAGCCCATCCTGCCCATCGGCGGGGTCTATCAAGACCACCGACCCTTCGGCGTACCCGTGATGCGCCCCGGCGATGCCCAGGACTTTGCGCGACCCCGGAATCGCCCGCGCCTGCCACACGCCCCACGGTTTCTTCCCGAAGTTGTAATTGCCATAAAATGCCATGGGGTTAGAACCGTCGGACCGGGCGGTCCACAGGCTGTGCGCCACGTTGGTGTGGCGGTCCACGTAGTCCCACCGCGTGTAGATCAGGTTGCCGTCGTTGAGGACGCTCGGGTTCCATTCGTTGGTTTCGTGCCATGAGATGCACCGGATCGCAGCATTGTCCGGACTCGCCCTATGGAGGGTATAGGTCGGCACAGGCCGGCCGCCGCAACGGCAGAAACCACCGCGCCTCGTTGAGATAAAAACGATGTCGCCGTCCGGGAGGAAACGGGGATCGAAATCGTCGTGCGGGCCGTCGGTTATCTGGCGAAGTCCCGATCCGTCCACATTGATTGTAAAAAGGTGATAGCACACCTCCGGCGTCCAGCAGCCGCCCTTGCGGTCTCCCGTGGCCCGACTGTGGGCAAAGACGATCCTGTGGCCATCATAAGACAGGTCGGGACTCATATAGCTGCCGGGCATGACCTCTTGCCCGATGATCTCGCGGACGCGGATGTTCCCCCGGGTATTTTCCAGCACAAAAATCCCCCCGCCCGGCGACGCATAACAGCCGTAGTACTGGTCGCACATGTGAGGGAAGACGCCGGTATGGCGCTTGACGAAGATGAGCTTGTCGAAGTCAAGCAGGGGATTGCACAAGGCGATCTCCCGGACCGTCCATCGGGCCTCCTGATACAGCGCATCCACATCCGCCGCAGGGGACTTGCTTCTCTCCGCGAGCGATCCGAGGCGCTCCGCCGCCGACTTGACCCGCTCTCCCCCGCCGAGTTCGCCGATCTCCTTGGCCAGGCGCTGCCCTGCATCGAGGATCTGCCGGACGTCCGCTATCGTGTATCCATCCGTTCCCGGTCGGACCTTGCGTGTGGAGTAGCGGCTCGTGCTGCTCTGGTCGGCGGGACGACCGAGGGCGATGTTCTTCGTTGGGTCATCCCGGCCATAGACCTCGATTTCGTCGAGATGGAACGATACGGCGCGGCGCATCTGAAGGCGCACAAATCGCGCAGCCACATTCTTTCCCGTGAAGTTCACCACGAGCGGCTTCTTGTCCGTGAAGCCGTAAAACACCGCGCCGACGTGCTGATAGACCTCGTTCCAGGCCCTACCGTCGTCTGAAACAAGGATCACGAGTCCCGTTGACACCCGCGCGGCGGCGCTGCCGCAGCGGTTGTAAACAACGACGCGGTCCAAGGCGCAACGCCGTCCCAGGTCCACCTGCCACCACGAATCCGGCTCGCCGGAGGCGCAATGAAAACCGTACTCGCCGTTGATCACGCCATCCACGCCGCCGGCGGCGTCTTCCTGGGTTGTTGCATTATCAATCCGTTCCTGGGTCATCTGGGCGCGCTTCTGCTCAAGCCAATCCGCCTCGAGCAGCGCCCGCGCGGTAGGATCGCCCTTCGCAGATGACGGATCGGCAGAAGCAACCACAGAAGCGGTCAGGAAAACCGCGACCTGCACAAAGATATGGACTCGTTTAGATAGGGCCATTCTTCTATGATGCCAACGCAGCTTCGTTTGTGCAAGCCAAATCTGGATACCGCGTGTCACAGCGCACCGACGATCAGAGACGCGTATTCCCAGGTCCGCTATGGTAAGGGCGTTTCTTCGCTCAACGGATCACAGCACATCATACTTCGCAATGTACCCCTGCTCCGCTTCTGACCGGCGCATGAAATCGAGGAAGGCGCTGTGCATTTTCCCGACGATGGCGGGATGCTTTTTCATCAGATTTCGCGTTTGCGCAGGATCGGTTTTCAGGTCAAACAGCATACCGGGAAAGTCTCGCTCGGCTACCATGTAGGTCCACTGCTCGTCGGTCACGGTGGCGCGGCTCGCCCCGGGGTAGCCCCAGTTGTTCCGCGACGTGAAGACATACTCCCAGTTGCGTTGCTTCTTGCCCGTCAGCAGAGGCAGCCACGACTTGCCGTAGATGCGATGTATCTTGACGCGGCAGACGTCGGCAATCGTCGCCATCAGGTCCGCCGGCTGCGCCAGGGCCTTCACGCGCTTCCTTATCCCCCGCGCCGGAATCCAAACGAGCAATGGGATGTGCGTGACCTCCTCGAACATCGGCCACGGGTCATCGTAGTCCACGGTGTGCTTCCCGCAGCGTTTGTGCTCGCCGATGGCCATGCCGTGGTCGGAGATGACGACGACCATTGTGTTGGCGAATAGCCCCATGAGTTCGATCTGGCGGAATAAATGGCCCACCCACCGATCGGTGAGTGTCACCTCCGCGGCGTAGCGTGCGCGGAGGCGTTCAAGCTCACTGGGCTTATAGCAGTCCATGTAGCCATAGTTCGGATACTTGTAGTCGAGGCCCCCGTAATTTCGGCTGTAGAGGTCAACGTAGTAGTCCGGTGTGTGCCATACCTCGTGGATTTCGAAGGAATCCACCCACAGGAATAACTTTTTCTCGTGGTGATCCTGCAGCCAGTCGCACGCCGTGCACATGGTCCGTGCCACGAACCAGTCCGACTCGCGCCGGAAGTGCGCCCGTTCCGCCATGTCGCGCTGATACCCCTTGCCGTTGCCGCGCAGGTTCTCGGGTGGAACGTCGAAGGGGATGTCCTCCGGCTTTATCGTGTTTTCCGGAGGCGCTTTGATGACAAGCACATCATGGAACCCGCGCTCGAAGCCCGTCGGGATCATGTTCGTCGTGTCGGTCACGAAGCCCGTATAGTAGCCTGCGTTGCGCATGACCTCGGTGATGAGGATTTCATCATCGGGCAGTTTCGTCCAGCCGTATCGCGGGAAGTTGACGTTGCCCGTGAAGCAATCCGTCCGCATCGGGATCGTGGGAAACGAGGCGCAGTAGGCCCGCTCGAAGATCGTCGCACGCTCGGCGAAGGCATCCAGGCAGGGCGTCTGCACCCAATCCTCCCGATAGCACCCCAGCGCGTCCCGCCGGAGTGTGTCCAGAGCAATCACAATGACATTCATGGTTCTTAATCCTAATCTTAATCCTAATCCTACTCTTCGCATCTCGTGATGCAGGTCATTTTAATCTTCAAAAAGTAAAGGTGGGAGTGTTTTTTCACGGTCGCCTATGCCTTGTGTTTCTTCTCCTCCCTAAACCTGCTCGGCGGCGCACCCGTTTCGCGCGCAAACAGGCGAGAGAAGTAGAACGGGTCGGTATACCCCGACGAGAATGCGACCTCGGCCACGGACAGGTCGGTCTCCGCAAGAAGGCGCTTCGCATGGGCCATTCGCAGGTCCGTGAGGACCTCGATCGGGCTTCTGCCCAGATTCTTCTTGAAATGCAGGAACAGGGACGACCGCGACACCTTCAACACGCGACAGATCTGCTCGATGTTCATCCCCGTGCTTACCTCGCGCTCCATCAGCATCCGCGCCCGCTCGACCAGTGATCCCTCCTCGGCCGGAACAGGGTGTGCGAACTGACAAAGAGGAGGCAGCTCATGCAGGAGGGACAGTGCACGAAAGTCGGTGGTGTCCGTGTATCCCTTTGCAAGGTCCATGAGTTCCTCAACGATTTTCCGCACTCGGTCAGGGTCACACGCGTGGAAGTGCAATCGGTCGCGGGCGAACCCCAACGCCTTCATGTACTCCGCCGCCAGGGGCCCGATAACGCGAATCCAATGCAGGTCCACGTTCTCGCCGTCTTCCAACGGCTCCGACCGGAACATAAACCGCACTCCCGGCCAGATGGCAAACATATCCCCTGCCGCCATGTGCGCCGAGATGCTCGGCTCCGCCTCCAGGTACACCCGGCCGGCGGCGATCACATGCAGGCAATACCAATCCCACGTGATGTTCATCGTCACACGTCGGCAGTCTCTGCGCCCGACGGCCTCCGGCCAGAATCCAGCCCAGCTGCCGGGGTGTTTCGTCGGCCACGGGAGGAAAATGTTTTCTTTGCTCATGGCCCACTCATCTTCAACAATTATCCATCCCGATTCAACAAGAAGAATGTTGTCAGACGGCGCGTAGGGCGATATACTATATGAACAGTAAACAAATACGCATGTTACCCGTCTCTGTCAAGTGATAATTTTGCGGTTGCCCCATGAGGAGTTCCGAGATGCCCGAATCGCTTCGCACATCGCTTGAGACCATCGAAGCCTGTCCCCGACCTGCTGTTCGTCTCGACGGCCGCGAGTTGACGCCGCGGATTCAGCGCCTCCGCGAGCTGGCCCTGTCCTGGGCCAACGAGCCTGATCCCACCGAGCGCGGCTGGGCCGTCATGCGCAGCTATGACGAGACCGTCGGCCAGCCGATCATCGTCCGCCGTGCGAAGGCCGTCGCCGCGTTCCTGATGAGCGAGACCTTGCAACTCGACGAGGGCGACTTCCTCGCGGGTAAGGTTCGCCGCCAAATCCCCGGTCACCGAGGCATCCACGAGGGACACAACTGGGTCAACGCCGCCGGCTATCCCGACCTCTGGTGGCGCCCCGGCCCGCTGGCCCTCAAGGGCGCGCCGGTCTCGGAGGAATTCCTGGCATATATGAGACAGTGGGTGACTCGACACCCAGGCATTCAGCAGGACTTTAATGCACAGCGTCCGGTGGAAACCCAGCGCGACATGGCCGCCGGACTTTTCGCCGCCCATGGATTCGACGGCAACCACCGTCTGCCGCGTTACCAGCTTCTCCTCGACCGTGGGTGCGAAAGCCTGAAATATGAGGCCCTCGACCGGATGGCGAAGGCCCCGTCCGACCAACGTGACTTTTACGAAGCCCTGGTCATTGCCTACGATGCGGTCATGGCCTACGGGAAGCGATGGGAGACCCGATTAAACGAACTGGCCGAGGCTGAACCCGATGAGACCCGCCGCATGGAACTCCGGCAGATGGCCGAGCACTGCGGCTGGGCCTTGGCCAAGCCGGCCCGGACATTCTGGGAGGCGATTCAGACCGTCTGGCTCGGCGTGTGCATCAATCAGGCCGAGTGCACCGGCTCGGCGGGGAGCATCGGACGCCTCGACCAATACCTGTATCCCTACTACAAGGCAGACATCGAGGCGGGGCGGATCACCCGCGAGAGAGCGCTCGAATTGATCGAGGTATTCTGGCTCAAGTGCTATCGCACCTTCGACTTCCACCACACCACCCTCGGCGGCCAGACGCCGGACGGCAGGGACGCGACCAACGAGTTGTCGTACCTCTGCCTCGACGCCGTGGCCGCCCTGCGCACGCCGCGCGACGTCGCCGTCCGCATCCACCGGAACACGCCGCCCGCGTTCCTGCGCCGGGCTGTGGAGGTCGCGGCCCTTGGCCTCGGTCGGCCGGATTTCTGGTGCGACGAGATTACCATCGAGTCCCTTGTGAAGAAGGGCATCCCCATCAAGGACGCACGCGACTACGCCCCCATCGGCTGCGTCGAGATGACCATCCCCGGCAAGTGCAACAGCCGGACGATGGGCCACGCAATCAACCTGTCGAAGATACTGGAGGTGACACTGAACGGCGGGCGATGCGCCCTGACCGGTAAGCGGGCGGGATTGGATAACGAAATCGCCTTTCCGACCTACGAATCCCTGCACGCGGCGTATCGCAGGCAGGTGGCCAATGCCATCCGTCTCGCCATCGAGGAGAACTTCCGCGCCTATGCCATCCAGCGCGAGCAGATGCCCATGCCGCTCCTCAGCGCCTTCACCATCGGGTGCATGGAGTCGGGCCGGGATGTGATGGACGGCGGAGCGGTGTATAACCCCGCGGGTGTGAACCTGTTCACCGTGGCGAATGTCGCCGACTCCCTGGCAGCGATAAGAAAGTTGGTCTATGATGAGAAACGTCTGACGCTCGACGACTTGCGCGACGCGCTGCGCACGAACTTCGAAGGCCGCGAGGACCTCCGCCAGATGCTCCTCTCCGCCGCCCCGAAGTTCGGCAACGACGATCCCTACGTTGACGCTATTGCCGCCGAGGAGGTGGCCTTCTACTGCGACGAGGTGGACCGCTACCCCACCCCGGAGGGCGGCCGCCACTGGCCCCTACTCTTCGGCACGACCACGCAATCCATCTACCAGTTCGGCCCTAAGACCGGGGCCTCCGCCGATGGACGACGGGCGAAGGAAATCCTCGCAACGAGCGTCAACCCAATGAGCGGGCGGAACACATCCGGCCTCACGGCCGAACTGAACTCGGTCTCACGAATTGATTACACCAAGGCCGCCGGGGGATGTTCCTACATCACCGACATCCATCCCACCGTCATTGACGGCGACGAGTGCATGGACAAGATGTGCGCCGCGCTCCGGGCCTTCTTCGAGCGCGGCGGGATGGAGATCGGCCTGAACGTGCTGCGCGAGGACCAGCTCCGCCAGGCCCAGGCCGACCCGGAGAAGCACGCCCACATTATGGTCCGCGTCTTCGGCTTCTCGACGCAGTTCGTGTCCCTCGATCCCGAGTGGCAGGAGTACGTCATTTCGAAGGTTCGGCACAAATACTGACCCCCGCCGACGCTTCTTTTCACCGCGAGATGGGTTACCCTCATCTACTGGCAGGAGATTTTCGGAAAATTAGCCTGTCCCTGGGTGACGAGCAGTCCCCAATGTGTTCCGTCAAGATTATATGGAACGGTCGCCTCAATTTGTTTGCCAAGACATTGGGCGCGTATCGTTGTGTGGGTTTGCTCCGACGAGAGGATAACCAGGACGGGGATTGGCTTCGACTTGGGCACAGTAAGAGAGTGCTTTGCGAGAATCTTATACTGAAGTGTGCCGGTAGCGTAGTCCAGTAGGGCTATACGAAAATCTTCTTGTGTAAGCAGAATTTCAATTCGTCTCCCTTTAGCCCACTCATCTTCGGTTTGTCCCACATACACACCGCACCGGAAGCTGGTAGGATCGAGAATACTGTTGACTTGGATGGTGGCTTTCAATTTGCATCGAGGCTTGAGAGGTTGTTCAGATCGGATCATGTGTTGACCACTTGCCGAATTGAAACCGGAACCACTCTTGGCCCATATCGAATCTCCGATTACCTTCCATCCCTCGATCTCTTGCGGCGCATCTGCTGCGAGACAGAGCAGAGCAAATGCGGCGATGAAGTTCTTCATGGCTTCCTCCCTTTCATGTCAGTATGGCCCGTGGCTCGTAAAGCAATTCCATATTTTAGCGGGTATTTTCGCTTTAGCAAGTCTGATTTTGTCCGTTCCGAAGGGCGTCTGCTCTTCTCGCCGCGAGCAATTTGAGGTTGCATCCAGCCCGCACATGCGGTAACCTCGTCCCCAGCCCTGACCACAATGCTGTGAGGAAAAAGACATGCTCCTCGTCTTTCGCCACGTCCGCCGATTATGGTTCTTCATCGCAATTCTGGGATGCGCCATGATTCACGCCGACGCGATCAATCCGTACCCCCGTCAAATCCTGAAGGAAGAGAAGCTCGTTACATGGTCGTTCGACGACGGCATCGCCGGATGGACGGCGCAGCACAACTGCCGCGTCGAGCACGCCGACGGCGCGCTGCGCATCGTCGGCACGGGCAATGATCCCTACTGCCGGGGGCCGGAGATCAACATACCGGGGCCGGTTCTGATGAAACTCCGATGCCGGAGCACGGGCAAGGGCGGGGCCGTGATCTACTGGGTGCCCCAGGGAGAGCGGGGACCCAGCCAAGAGCGCCACACGCCGATTCACGTCCAGGACGATGACAAATGGCATGAGTATGCCGTCGAGCTTCCCGTCAAGGGCGCGCTTTCATGGATTCGCATTGACCCATGCGCCGACGAGGGGCGGATGGATATTGACTGGATCGAGTTGTGGCGCATCGAGCGACATCCCCTCGCCATAGAAGACGTGCGCGTGGAGCAGAACCGGATCGTCGCATCGGTGCGGAACTTCTCCGAGCGGGAGGTGCGATTCAAGATCAGGGACGGCGAACATACGGTCGGCGCGGACAAGGCCGCGTCCGTCACGATGTCATATGAACTGAAAGGCGATCGCCCATTTGAGGTCGTGGGCCTCACCGCTACGGTCGAAGGTCTTCCTCCCGTAACGCGCCCGCTTGCCCTATACAATCCTGCGGCCACGGCGAACTGGATCGGCATCGGCGCGGACGACCTGATCCTGCAAGTGGCCCCGGACGGAACGGGGGCGCGGTTGCTCCGCAAGGAGCAACCAGTTGCATTTATCGCCCCACTCGTCTGGAGTGATGGGAAGACTTGGCCCCTGCATCCCGTGAAGGATGCCGACAGCATCCGCGTGGAGGGCCAGAACATCAAGCGCTTCGTCTTCACGGTGCAAGGCGACGAGATTCAAGTAGAACTGGACGCGGCCCATCCGGTCGAAGGGCCGGTGGTGCGGGCGTTGGGCGGGATCGAGCAGGGACTGTTGGCGGGGGTCGAATACCTCGGCAAGGGGGAGCGGTCCTCCTCCACGCTCGACATCGAGGGACCGGAGCACATTCGCAACGAACCCGACCCGATGAAGCTGACGATGCCGTTCATGGCCTTCGTGACCGATCAAGGGTCGGTCGCCATGACGTGGACGAACATGGAGTTGCAGCCGACGTTCGCGACTCCCAACTTTTACGACGGCGCGTCGGACCACCGCATGAGCCTGAAGGGGCGGGTCATCGAGGCGACGATCCGCGTCGGCGATCCCTTTGACGCGGGAAATCAGCTCGAAAACACCATCCTATGGGCCGTGATCAAGCGCGGTGGCCTGCCCGACCTGCCGACGCCGCCGCGAACGTCTGACGTCCAGATGCAGTTCTGCCTCGATGCGCTGCGGAACAGCGTCGTGGCGGACCCCGCCGGTGGGTGGTATCACGCCGTCGTGCCCGGCCACCGGAAGATGCCTGAGAAGCCGAAGTACTTCGCCGATGCCCTGTCCACCATCTGGCGGATCAGCGGCGAGGTCCGCAACGTCCCCGATATGGTGCGCGGTGGGGCGCACATCCGAAACGATTCCATCTACTTCGTGACCGGCCGGGCGAAACAGTGGCTGGACATGATGAACCGGGAGGCGCAGGGCCTCATCAAGGCGCAGCAGCCGGACGGGGCGTATCGCTACAACGGGGAGTATCAAAAGGGCCATTTCGAGGACACATCGAGCGGCTGGTGCGCCTACCGCGCGGCGCGCCTGCTCGACCATGCCTACTACACCGGCAATGAGGAATCGCTTCAGGCGGGAATCAGGACGCTCGACTACATGAAGCGCTTTCGCACGCCCCGCGGCGCTCAGGTCTGGGAGTGCCCGCTCCACTCGCCGGACCTGCTGGCCTCGGCGCACCTGGTCTGGGCCTATGTGCGAGGGTACGAACTGACGAAAAACCAGGACTACCTCGACCTCGCTCTGCGATGGGCCGTCACCGGCATCCCATTCGTGTATCAGTGGGGCAACCAACCGATCATGCTCTACGCGACGACGCCGATCCTCTGCGCCACGCACTGGAAGGCCCCGGTGTGGATCGGCCTGCCGGTGCAGTGGGTGGGCATTGACTACGCCTACGCGCTCCTGATGCTCCAAGAACATGACAAGAGCTTCGACTGGCGGAGGCTGGCCGAGGGGATTCTCATTGCCGGCGAGCAGATGCAATACCCCGACGGGCCGTCGAAGGGCTGCCTGCCGGATGTATTCGAGCTGAAACACCAGCAGCGCCGCCCGGCGGACATCAACCCGTGCGCGCTGGCGAGTCTGCGTATGCGCATCGAGGGGAGGCTGGACAATCTATCCGTGTCGTCCGACGGGACCCACCGCGTGGTCTCGCCCTTCCCCGTGAAGATAGAAGATGGCAAGGCGCACGTCCAGTCGAAGGAAGGTGTGGACTACCAAGTCATCATCGACGGCGATCGGATCGTCGATGCGAAATCCAAAGGGGTTGATGTTATCGACCTTGCACAATAACCGCGTTGGTCATGGGAAGGAGGACATGATGAATGCAAAGGCAAGTGACGTGTTCCTATCCGTATTGGTGATTGCGGCGATGGCGGCTGTTGTCCTAAGCCAAGATGGAATCGGCTTCGTCAACCTCGACTTCGAGCAGGGCAAGGAGCCGTGGGGCGTATGGTACTCCGACGACCCGAACTATGCGGGACCGAAGTTCGAGTACGGTCCCGACGCCGCTGTCGCCCACTCCGGCAAGGCGTCCATGCGGATCATCGCCACCAGCCGCGACGCTCGGGCCTTCGTCTGCCAGAGCACGGAGAAATTCAAGCCTGGGACGCGGTACGAACTCTCCTACTGGCTGAAAGTGAGCAGCCCGGAGATGGCCGAGACCTGCGTGGTGAATATCAACCTGCGCAAACCCCGACCCGACGGCCAGGGACTCCAGATGCGCAGCATCCGCCCCAATGTCTTCACCAGCCCCGGCAAGGACGGCTGGGTGCTCCGCCGCGCGGTGATTGATGTGGACCCGGACGCGAAGTCCATGCAGATCGGCCTCTACGTCCAGAACACCGTCGGCACGGCCTGGTTCGACGACGTTTGCCTGCGCGAATGGAAAGAGGGGGCGATCAGTGTTGACAGCATGTACGATTATTATCCGCTTCAGGTCAAACTCGAAGGGGACATGGTTCGGCGGTTCGGCAAACTCGTCAACGACAAGTCTCCGTTTCTTGACCGGGCCAAGGCTTATAACCAGCTTATGGTTGACGTCGCGCGCCTGACCGAGGACGCCCGGCGGCTGCAACGCGGCGCGTTCTACCTCGCGGGTCTTGGAGGCAAGGTGGACGTGTTCGCGGAAGCCGCGGCGGCATCGGACATCGAGAAGGAACTGGATCAACTCTACCAGTTGTACGGTCGGTTGTTCGCAGCGAAGAACGATGCCGGCCTTCCCGAGTTCGACAAGACCGCACACACACTTGCCGACAAAACCAAGGCGGCGCGGGAGGCCATCGGGAAGAAAACTGTGGAACTCCAGGGTATGGCCAAGCAATGGAGCCCGGCATGGTCCGTTCCTCCCGCGCCCGAACCGAAGTCCATCGTCGTCACGCCCGACGGCAGGCCGAACCAGATTGTGATCGGCACGCGGAGTTCTACCACACATTTTGAACTGGAAGCGCCGTTGACCATCCGCAATCTGCACAACGTCTCGGTGCAATACGACATGGGGAAGCTCACGGACCCGACCAAGAAGTATGAGTTCTCGTTCACGCTTGAGCAGTGGGACAAGCTGAAGGCGCTCGGCGTCGAACAGGCGTCGTTGGCGACGGCCCTGGTCCTGCACGACAACCAGATGACCCCCGCGTGGTTCGAGGCAAAACTCAAGGACGATCCCGACCTCCTCCTGCGCGCTGCGGACGGGGCGAAGATCAAGGAATGGCGCAAGGGCAGCCCGCCGCTCAACACCTGGCATCCAGAAGTGCGCGCGATGACCCTCGATCTCATCGCGCAAATGGGGCAAGTCTTCCGTCCGCACAGTCAGTTCCTCTGGTATATCGTTCAAGCGGAGAACGTCGGCCCATTTTTCACCGTCGAGACCGGCGTGCGATCCATCGGCTACAACCCCTCGGCGCTGCCGGACTTCCATGCGTGGCTAAGAGCGCGCTACAAAACAATCGCCGAGATCAACCGACGGTGGAAGACCAACTATGCACGCTTCGAGGAGATTCAGCCGCCGGAGGATTTGTGCCTTGTCACGGAATGGAAGCGTCCCCACCCGCTGGGCTATGAGTTCCAGTCGTGGCGGGAGGACCGCCATTTCGCCTGGGCGAAGATGATCTACGATGCGCTCAAGAAGGCCGACCCGATCAAGCCGGTCTTCTCCAGTCCAAGTTGCTTTCTCCGTTCGCTGGACGGAAGCCGCTTGTTCGAGACGGTGGACATCATGGGGTTCCATGCCCGCTCGCCGCATTTCATGCTTGGCTCGATTTACATCCACAGCCTCAACCGGTTCGCCAGAAAAAACTTGGGGCAGTATGAGTGCTTCTGGGGCTGCCAGGAAGACAGGCCGCGCATCGCCGAGGAAAGGGTGCAGCGCGCCGCGATGATGAAATACCTGTATCGGCTCACCGTCTGGGGCCGCTATGCGCAGGTCTGGTGGTACGCCTACACATCGGCGGATTATCTCCTCGACTACAACGGCAACTGGTTCAATCCAGTTTACGACCTGACGACGCTTCGCTACTGTGCCGCCGCGTTGCCGGTGGGGAAGGAGAAGGTGAAACGGCTCGAAGATATTTTCATGGACTCGGCCATCGTCCCGTCGCGGGTGGCCATGATCCAGCCCATTACATCCATGCTGTTCCAGAAATATGCGCGCGGCGAGTCCTTCCTCGAAATGATGGAGCTGCATGATCGGCTCTTCGCGCAAAACGACCTCTACGAATTGATCCCCGAGACCTACTTCCTGGACGGGCGGGCATCGTTGGACAACTTCGACGTTGTCATTCTTCCCCACGCCCCGTACTTCCCCGACAGGTTGTCCGACCAACTCAAGAGGTGGGTGGAGAAGGGGGGGCTGTTGGTCTCGACCGGTCCCTTCGGCCTGTATGACAAGTTCGGGTTCGACGACGCTGCGCTGTGGAAGGATGTGTTCGGCCCGAACGTTGCCACACGCCTGACCTCCGCGCAGGAGAGCGACTGGCACTGGGACGTCCCCGTCCTGAGCGACTCATTCGGACTGTTCCAGGGATCGCTCGGCAAAGGACGAGTTATCGTAACTCTGCATTCCCTGCGCAATGCCGCTTTTGCGAAGAAGGTCGGGCCGCTCCTCACCGAGGCCATAGAGGCCAAGGCCCCGCCGGCGGCGCGCTGCGCGTCGAACGACTTCGAGATGACGCTGCACAGGCACAAGGCCGGCAAATTGTATCTCTGTGTCATCAACCGGAATGTGGACAAGCCGGTGGAGGATGATGTGGTTTTGCGGGGCGAGTTCAAGCGAGGCGTAGATCTCGACACGGCCGGCGGTTTCCCCATTCGTTTCACCGCCGCCGACGGCCGGACCGCGTTTCGGCTGCGGCTAGAGCCTGCGGAGTTCACGATGATCGAGTTGGAGGAATAAGGCGCGAATAACGCTCTCGCCAGCCGCGTAGAGACTCCTGGAAAAAAGGAAAGGAGGAGCGGCCATGCGAAGCGTCGTCAGGCAACTGTCCGACCCACGATACCAATTAAAGCCGTTGAAACGCGCCCCAGGGCATGGTAAAATCGTGCAGGCGATTGCGACCGACCTGACTTCAAAGAACGGGAGTTTGCGGTTGAAGGACGACAAGGAAAAAGACGCACCTGCCCGCCCATCGCCCGAGGGCGAGGTGTGCCCGAAGTGCGGTCATCTGAACGAACGCTACGCCCTCCGATGTGACGCATGCGGCGCCGTGATTGACGCCGGAGGCGCGCCCCAGCCCGAACCGCCGCCCCTCGAATCAAAGCGCGAAGCAGAGGAACCTTCCCCCACGCCGGAGGCAAGTGCCGTCGGACCGCCCCCTGTTGAGACGCCCCAAGCCGAGGCGCCTCGCCCCTCCCCGGGGCTGACGCTAAAGTCCCCACCCCCGAAACAGGTGACCCCGCCACCGAAGGCCATCGTCAGCGAGGAGTTCAAGCTCTGCGACAAGTGCGCCGCTCACGTCCCAGCCGGTTCACCGACGTGTCCATCCTGCGGGGCATTGCTTCGAGCCGCCCGATCGGAAATTGCCGCACACCAGGCGATTGGAGAGAGATACACAGGAACAGTCGCAATCGTCCTCGCCATTGCAAGCATGGTGCTCTTGCGGTACGGTCGGCCCTTCGCCCTCCCCGCAAGCGGTCTGGCCATCCTCGTGGGGATACTGGCCTTTCGGCGGGACGAACAACCGGGACTCGGCATGTTGGCCGTCATAGTCGGCATCCTCGCCATCTTCGGGGTAATTATTGCGCCGATGTTTTGAACAACCGTTGGAGCTTTCCGACCAAGCGGAAAACCCCGGCTTATACAGCCAGGGCCGCAGGAAGGCGAGAAAATGTGGCGAGCCCGACGGGACTCGAACCCGCAACCCCCAGATCGACAGTCTGGTACTCTAACCAAATTGAGCTACGGGCCCGCCTTGATTGGATCACTACAAAAAAGTAGTATAGCGTCGTCGTCCTCGCATGTCAAGAGCAAAAAGTCTATTTGGACTGCGGCAGCCATGCTGCCGCCTTTCTTGCGGGAAGCCGGGCTTCCCGCTCTTCCGTTGCGGAGGCGGCGTCGCCGTCAGGCCATGTCTCTGCGCCTTCGTACGGTTGCTGCGCCAGCGTCGGGAAGCAGGGCTTCCCGATGTCAAGGCGCAACCACGCCTAGGCGTGGTTGCGCACACCGCAAACACAACGACCTCCCTTATCCAGCGATAGAGATGACATGCACACGTACGCGAGTTAGACCTTGAATTTCCTCGCTCCTGACGGTAGAATTACTGTTTTTGCAAAATACATGTCCCCCGTTCCTGCCATCATCTCCTGGTGGCCTGAACCATGGGCCAATCGCAGTGTGTGAGGAGGCGCAAGGCATTTGATGTCCGAAAAGAAGATTACGAAGCGGAGCGAAGACTACTCCCGTTGGTATACCGACATTGTGCAGCGGGCCCAGCTCGCCGACTACGCCCCCGTCAAGGGGTGCATGGTCATGCGCCCATACGGGTTTGCGATCTGGGAACGGCTCAGGGAGGCCCTCGACAAAATGTTCAAGGAGACGGGGCACTCCAACGCCTACTTCCCCCTGTTCATTCCTGAGAGCTTCATGAAAAAGGAGGCTGAACATGTAGAGGGCTTCGCGCCCGAATGCGCGGTGGTCACACACGGCGGGGGCGAAAAGCTCGAGGAGCCGCTTTATGTCCGCCCCACATCGGAGACGATCATCTGGAGCATGTACGGCAAATGGATCCAATCCCACCGCGATCTGCCCCTGCTAATCAACCAGTGGGCGAACATCGTGCGATGGGAACGGCGGACCCGCCTCTTCCTCCGCACCACGGAATTCCTCTGGCAGGAGGGCCACACCGCCCACGCCACGGCCGAAGAAGCAATGGAAGAGGTGCTTCGGATGCTTGACGTCTATCGCGTCTTCGCCGAGGACTATATGGCCATGCCCGTCCTCAAGGGCAAGAAGACCGAAAGCGAGAAATTCGCCGGCGCCGTGGATACCTATTGCATCGAGGCCATGATGCAGGACAAACGGGCTCTCCAGGCAGGGACATCGCACTTCCTCGGCCAGAATTTCGCCAAGGCATTCAACGTGCAGTTCCAGGATGAGCAGGGGAAGCTGCAATACGTCTATGCCACGAGCTGGGGCGTCTCGTGGCGGCTTATCGGCGGACTCATCATGACGCACAGCGACGATCAGGGGCTGGTGCTCCCGCCGAAGATGGCCCCTATTCAGGTCGTTATCGTCCCCATTTGGAAAAAGAGCGACGACAAGACGAAGATCCTGGCGGCGGCAAACAAGATCAAGAGCGAGATCGAGTCCGTCGCGACGGTGAAGCTCGACGACGCCGAGACCGCCAGCCCCGGCTTCAAGTTCAACGAGTGGGAGATGCGCGGCGTGCCGCTGCGCGTCGAAATCGGCCCGCGCGACCTGGCCAACCAGCAGGTCGTTTTTGCCCGACGCGATACGGGCGAGAAGACATCAGTCCCCCTGAACGGCGTCGGCGAGCAGGCCAAGACGATGCTGGACAATATCCAAAAGTCCCTGTTCGACACAGCCAAGAAGTTCCGCGAGGACAATACGCGGAACATAGAGCGGTACGATGATCTCAAGTCGTTCCTGGAGTCGGGCGGGTTTGCCGAGTCCCACTGGTGCGGCTCCGCCGAGTGCGAGGCAAGGCTTCAGGAGGAGACCAAGGCCACGATCCGATGCATACCCATCGCCCAGAAGAAGGAAAGCGGCGTGTGCATTCTCTGCGGCAAGCCGTCTGATGGCCGCGTCGTGATGGCGAAGGCGTACTGACCGTTCGATTTTTTGTTAGCCAAGCGTTTTTTGTTTCGCAAAAGTACACTTTTTTCGCACTCTTGTACACATGTGCACGACTCGGTTTCGGGCGGTAAAATTAGCGTAATAGATGGCGGGAAAATAGGATAGGACTCTTATCCGACGCGATTTTGCGATGATTTGAAAACGGAAACATGTACCGGAAGCCTCCGTTTTTGGAGGATCGGTCCGTGTCCCTAAAGGTCCGAGATGCTGGCGGAGAGGGGGGGATTCGAACCCCCGGCACACCTTGAAGGGCGTGCACAGCATTTCCAATGCTGCTCCTTCAGCCACTCAGACACCTCTCCGCGTGTGCTCTGTGATTGATCTATATCTTAACGGATGAGCCGCCGATTGTCAACTATTCAAAGAGCGCATCCACAAAGGCGTCCGCGTTGAACGTCTGGATGTCCTCCGGTTTTTCGCCTACACCTACCAGCTTGACAGGGATGTCAATCTGGTTGCGCATGCCGAGCACGATCCCGCCCTTGGCCGTGCCATCGAGCTTAGCCAGGATGATGCCGGTGACGCCGACCGCCGCGCTGAAGAGTTTGGCCTGGCTGATGGCGTTCTGGCCGGTGGTGGCGTCGAGGACAAGCAGTACCTCATGGGGCGCGCCGGGAATCTTCTTGCCGACAACGCGGTGTATTTTCTGGAGTTCGTTCATCAGGTTGCGCTCGGTGTGAAGCCGCCCGGCGGTGTCCACGATGACCACATCCGCTCCACGCGCCAGCGCCGCTTCGAGGGCGTCGAAGGCCACGGCGCCCGGGTCCGCGCCTGATTGATGGCGGACAATGTCCACGCCGATCCGTTGGCTCCAGATTTCGAGCTGCTCCACCGCCGCGGCGCGGAAGGTGTCGGATGCGGCGAGCAATACATTCTTGCCGTCATTCTTCAGCAAGTTGGCGAGCTTGGCGATGGATGTGGTCTTGCCGGAGCCGTTGACGCCCGCCACAAGTAGGACAGTAGGGGGGGTGGGAGCGAAGTGAATCTCCGTGTCCCACCCGCGCAGGCTTTGCTTCATCTCGGTTTTCAGGAAGTCGAGTACCTGGGAGGAGTCGTCAATCTTCTTGTCCTTGTAGGCCTGCTGGAGGTCCTCGATGATCTTCATCGTGACCTGCGGGCCTATGTCGGAGGCGAGGAGAATCTCTTCAATTTCCTCCAGACATTCCTCGTCAATCTTCCTTCCGAGGGTCAGAATGGCCTTCATGCCCGCGGCGAATTTTGCGCGGGTCTTCTGAAGCCCTTCTTTCAGTTTGCTGAGAGAGAACCAAGCCATAGTTCACCGTGTGGGGATCAGATAATGAGGGCGGTTAGAGCCTGACCGTTTGGGCCATTCCCCGGAGGCGATCAACGCACTCTGCGGGAACGCGCACTCGCCCGAGATAACTGTCGTCCTTCCATGCGCCGTGCCAATCGGCCCCGCCGCTCAGGGCAAGATCGTACTCGTGCGCGAGGCGGAGGTAGTAGTGAAAGTCCGCCTCGTTCTGCTGGGCCCAGTAGACCTCGATGGCCCCCAGTCCGGCCTCTGCGAGGCTGGGAATCAGTTCGTCCCGGCCGGTCAGAAGGGGATGGGCAAGGACAGAAACGCCGCCGGCGTTTGCGATCAGATCAATTGCTTCCTCCGGCGGGAGGGACATCTTCGGCACATACGCCGGGGCGTTGTCGCCCAGGTAGCGCCGGAACGCCTCGTTGTAGTTCGCTGCGTAGCCGGCGTTGATCAGGGCGGCGGCCATGTGCGGCCGGCCCGGGTTGGCCCGGCTGGCGATCTCAAGGACAGTTTCAGGGGCAACGTCAATGTCCATTCCGGCAAGTCGTTCGCTCATCTCGGCGATGCGCTCTCGTCGTCGGCGCCGGATTTCCTTGAGTTTAGCGCCGAGCGCTTTCTCCCTGGGATCAATGAACAGGCCCACAATGTGAATCTCCCCCGCATGGTCGGAGGCCGATAGTTCCACACCGGGGATGACCTCGACGCCGAGCTTCTCGCCCTGGCGAAGGGCATATGCAAGCCCCGCCGTCGTGTCATGATCGGTGATGGCAATGGCGCTAAGGCCGATGTCTTTCGCCCGTTGCACGGCCTCGGCGGGCGTAGCCGAGCCGTCGGAGTGGACCGTGTGCAGATGTAGATCCGCCCCGCCGAATTCATTGGTTGGAACCACCGGATCGTCGAATTTCAAACTACTCACGGATGTGTTCAGTCCTCCCTTTCCGTCAAGGGACCGGTGCGGCCGGTTTCCCGGATGTTGTCCAGGATGCCGTTGACGAACGATCCGGACTCGGCCCCGCCGAATCGCTTCGCCAGGTCAATGGCCTCGTTCAGCGCCACCTTGGGGGGGATATCCTCTTGAAACATCAGCTCATAGGCCCCGATGCGCAAGATCGTCAAGTCCACCAGGGCCATGCGGGCGAGGTCCCAGTGCTCGGTCGTTCCCTTGAGTTTTTGGTCAATGGCTTCTGTCTGCGCCCGGACGCCGTTCATCAGGATCAGGAGATATTCCGCGACGGCGGCGTCCGGCTTCGCGTCGCGCAGAAATTCCCCTCCGTCCGAGTATCGTTTCACGTTGCGCAGCCGCCACTGATCGTCCGCCAGCCCCAATTCGTATTCAAGGACGGTATCCTTCCATGACTTCTCGCGGCAGAAAATGCCGGCGTCGGCGCAGGCCTTCTCGCCAAGCAATTGCCATTGGTAGAGGCCCTGGAGGGCAATCTCTCGGGCGCGAGTGCGCTTTCTCATGGACCCGTCTCAAGGAAGGCTGCGCCAACCCATCACTTTTTTGAGGACATCTGCGCGAACAGGTTCACCATCTCGATAGCGGCCAGCGCTGCGTCGGCCCCCTTGTTGCCCGACTTCGTGCCGGCGCGCTCGATGGCCTGTTCGATGTTATCGGTGGTCAGCACCCCGAAGGTGGTGGGCACGCCGGTGGACAGCCCCACCTGCGCGATCCCTTTGGCCGCTTCGGCGGCCACGTACTCGAAATGAGGAGTCGCGCCCCGGATGACCGCCCCGAGGCAGACAACGGCGTCATACTTCCCGCTTTCCGCCACACGCTTGGCCGTCAGGGGCATCTCGAAAGAGCCTGGGACCCAATATACATCAATATCTTTCTCGGCCACGCCATGCCGCTCCAGGCAGTCAATGGCCCCGGACAAGAGCTTGTTCGTGATGAATTCGTTGAACCGGCTGGCGACGAGGCCGAATTTTTTTCCGTCGCCTTTCAACTTGCCCTGGATGATGTTTGCCATGCGTGGGGTTCCTTCAGGCGTAAGTTATCTGACAAAGCAATATTATATCAAAATTGCTTGGCATTGCAAGCCTTTTCCTGCCGGGACTCAGGATCGTGTGCCGCACTATTCCCTGGTTTTGAACACCCAGACGAACGGCACGGCCGCACTGCCGTCCAACGACTTGAATCCCGTGTAGCGCGAGTCGTTCACGCCGACGGCGTAGAGTGTATTTGGACTGAGCCTGACCGGCAGCACACACGTGCGCCCGTCGTCTTCCCACCGGGGCGGCGGGCTTCCGCGATAGCCGGGGTACACGCCGATCCGCTCGTGCATGATCCATGAAAAGTTCTCCCCGACGGTCATGGGGCGGTCGAAAATGACCTTGATCTCGGTCAGCCGGAAGTCCACGTCCTTCGCCCGGTTAGCCGGCTCCACCTTGACGACACAGGGCGGGAGATCCGGGTCGAAATCCAGGCCCTTGTCTTGAGCCAGAGCGAATGGGACCAGGAGTCCGGCGGTCAGAACAATAGCAGTCCATTTTATGCGTTTCATGTCTTTCTCCAATCACGCGGCGATGCGCATCTTACGCCTACCGTTGCTGACGGCAAGCATAGCATGATATTCGCGGTTCAGCAAGGAGTTTTTATTGCTTGAATGCCTTGACGACCGCAAGGACAGGTGATATGCTTATTACGGCGGCTCCGACTGCCCGGCCCCTGGGGAGACTGAGAAGCAGAACGATGAGCGACGAGTCCCGTCCGATCCTGTCAGAGAAAGTTACCCGTGCGGTTCTGAGTGTTGCTGTTCCTGCTTTCATTGCCGGGACAGGGATACTTGCCGCTGTCTTTTCGATTGCCGTCAATGAGGTTTTCGGCTTCTTCGTTGCCGCTGCCTTGTGTTATGTGATCCCGCTTGTCGTCGGGCACATGATTTCGTATTTCGCAGGCAGGACGGACGAGCGACCGGGCTGCGCACTGTTCGCGGCTCTATGGCTGATGCTTTTTTGCGCGGTCTTTCCCCCCGATCTTCAAACTGGGCGGGGCATGATCATCACATTGCCTTTCGTTCTTCCCATCCTCATGGCCGGTGTTTGGAACTGTTTCGCAGGGCATCTACGACGCGACCACATCACTATCATTGTTCTCCTGGGTATTGTGCTCTTGGGATTCCCCACCTTCCTGACGGTCGTTGCCATATCCAGAAGATGGTCCATACCGGGTGTCCCCGGCAACGTTCTCGTCGTGACGGTTATGGCGTCGTATGTCCTTCCTCTTGTCCTTCTCGCACGGATTGCCCTCTGGATGGAGGCTATTGCCTGTGCGCGTAGATCGACCGCGGTGCATGAGGCGGCTCGCGACGGTAACGAGGAAATGCTCATCGAGTCTCTTGCCGAAGATGATCGCAGCGATCTTCGGCTCACAGACAACGACGGTCGCACGCCTCTCCATGTGGCAACCGAGGCCGGACAACTGCACATTGTAGAACTCCTTATTCGGAAGGGCGCCGAGGTGGATGTTCGAGACTATGCCGAGCAAACTCCCCTGCATTACGCTGCACACGTCAGAGAACCGGCCTATTCCGAATTGATCGCAGAGCGACTTATCGAAAATGGCGCGGATATGAATGCTGTAGACCGCTATGGCCACACGCCGCTCCACCACGCTGCCTATCACAAGCGCATCGAGTTAGCCAGAGTTCTGATGTCGTGCGGGGCGAATGCGAAGGCAACAGACACCAAAGGGCGTACGCCCCTCGACATCGCTGTGGAGCGGGGGCATGGGGAAGTGGCGGAGATAATTCGGAGGCATATCGAGGGACGGGAAAATGGATAGGCTCTAAGTTATTAGTTCTCTATTGGAGTATAGTTATATAATATTATATAATAAATATCACAATCGGACTTGACAGCTGCCCATTTGTGTGATATGATACTTCTAAAGGACTCTCCACGCAGGGGGAGAGTGGTCCGATGGAGATAGTGTACCGAGGTCATTACCATGAATGCATGTATCTACCCGAAAAGAGTAGAAATGACCGAACGAAATCTCTGCAAAAACGAGGAGCCGGGCGGCGTCTGACCAATGCTCTGTTCTGATGTGAAGCCTCGGAACGAGCAAAAACATTGAAATTACAAAACGAACTCCCGAAAAGAACTTTCCTTCAGGGATGCGCAGTCAGTCTATGTAGTTAGAGCCTATCCCCTTAGCGGCCGTCGCGCCGCTCCTGCCAGTCACGCATCCGGCGGCGCCAGGGGTTCTTGATGTCCTCGATGAGATCTTTCGCGTCAACATCGCGTCCCGCCTCCTTCATGCGGGCCATCTGTTCGAGGGTGTTTCTGATCTGCTCCTCGCTGACGAACCGCAACAATGCCTCCTTGTCGTCGCGAATCAGCTCACCGCCGCGACGGAGCGTCTGAATCGCCTTCGTGCGGTCGCCGGCTGCCTCGTGGAGTTTCGACAATGTGACCAGAACGAGGGCGATGGATTGCGCCCCTTGTGCATTTTTGAGGAGTTCCTCGACGACCGCCGCGCCCTCCGCAGGCTGCTTCTTCCCCTGGTAAATCTCGGCGATGTACTCGGCGGCGTAGCAGGCCAGCGGGCCGGTTGCCTTCCGATATTCGGCCACGGCGCCGTCCGGGTCGTTCATCGCCTCCCGGAGGATGTTCCCGATAGACAGGTGCGCGCCGGGGACGGCCTCGTCATCGGGGCTGTTCTGCACGATCTGCCTCAGCTCCTCGACGGCCTCGGCCGGTTCGCCCTTCTGCACCAGGAGGTCGGCGGCGTTGAAATGCGCGCGGTCTATGACATTGATCTGCCAGGGATACATGATGGGACCGGACTGGCGCACGGCAAGGCCCGGCCCCATGGTTCGGACGGCGAATTGCGGACGCCCTCGTTCCCGCCCCTGTTCATCGTTGCGCAGTTCCTGAGCGAGGAGACAGCAGCTTCCCACTGTGAAGATCGCCGGAACCACGATGGCGAAGAGACGGTTCATCATTCCCTTGTTTCCGCGGGGGCGGGCAGACGGCTATTCCCTCGGAGCCCCCTCGACGGGCTTCTCCGGGGGCTTGTCGGGTCGTCCGCCGCGCATCTTTTCCTGCATCTCCCGGACCTTTTGTTCCATGCGTTCCGCATCCTCGAACTGTCCCTTTGCACGAAGCTCCTCGATCCTTTCCCGAACCTTATCCATGGGGAAGAAATCGGGGCGGCCGGGGCCTTTGTCCATGCGAATCGCCTCGGCTTCATCGTAGGTGATCATCTGCGGGATGCGCCGCAGCGTCTCGATGGCCTTGTCTATGTTCCCCGCGCGGCGATAGATGTTGGCCACCTCGTTCAGGATGAACGCCTTTTCCTGGGTTTGCGTGGCCTGCATCAGGCGGTCCTCAAGAACCTTGGCCGCCTGGTCGGGTTGGCCCATCGTCTCGTAGCACTGGATCATTGACTTCATGGCGCGGTCGGCGAGGTCGCCCGTGACCTGTTTGTACTCTGCAAGGGCTTGGTCGGTTTGTTGCAGCTTGAAGCGGTAGATGTGCCCGGCGACGAGGTGCGCCCCGGCCTTGGCCCGCTCGTCGGGGCTTTCGTCCACGACCTTCGACAGTTCCTTGATGGCGTTCTCGTATTCGCCCTTCTCGTAGAGGAGCTGCGCGACGGTGTAGAAGGCCTTGTCTACCACGTTCAGGTCGCCAAGGTCGGCGAAGGGGTCCTGCTCCTGCGGCGGTTTCGGGGGCCTGTGGTGGTCCCACTCCGGCTGCGGCATGAATCGCCCTCTTTCCCATCCTTCCTCCGGGCGGCGGGGTCTATCCCGCTCGCGTTCTCTTTCTTCTGGGCGCGGCCCCCTTTCCTCGCGCTCCTGGGCCAGGACGGTGAGAGAACAAACCATGAACAAAACAAGCGCACATCGGACGGATCGGGCGAGTGTTTGCATCGTTCTGCCTCCAAGAGACACGGGATGCCGTCTCACGACGACGGTACGGTCAGCTGGTTGTCGCATCCGTGGCACGTTATTTTCTTTCCGGCCATCTCTTTGGCTACGGAAATTTTTTCGCCGCAGAGAAGGCACTCAAAATTGATGCCTCCTTTGCCTCCCTTCGGCGGTGGGGGAGGCGCCGCGGCTTTCTTCTTGGGGGCGGGCTTCGGTTTCTTGGATGTATCGCCTACAGCGACCGGCTCGGGTTCAATCTTGGGCGGTTCAGGCGGGGGCATAGGGGGGAAGGCATCCTCCGCCGCCTCCTCCAGGATGGAAGCGGTGATCTCCTCCGTGGCCTCGCCGACCAGTTGGTCTACGGCCGGGGCGCTTTCAGGCGCCTTCAAAAGCTTTCGGCAAAATGGGCAGCGCCCATGCCGCCCGCCGTGTTCGCTTGCAACACTCAGTTTTCCGCCGCAGTTATGACACTTGAACTCGATAGGCATATTTAGTACTTCTTCTCCTGAATTTTTGTAATTGCCTTGGCAAGGGCGGCTTTTACAATGGCAGGGTTGGACGAGGCTGCCTTTTCCAGATAGTATATGGCATCGGGGTTTCCGATTTCACCCAATGCCTGCGCGGCGCGGACGCGCCCGTGGTCTTCGGACGTCGTCAACATGGTAATCAGGGCGTCAAATTGCTCCTTTTCTCCGAGCGCGAACAGTGCATACCGCGCCCCTGCTTCCACTTGTCCGCTTTCGTCCAGACCGCGAAGGGCCTCACGGAGCGGCGCCTTGGCGTCCTCCGCGCCACAGGTGGCAAGGGCCCATGCCGCATCGGCGCGGATCGGTTCAACGGGGTCTTTCAAAAGTTGGACGAGGACCTCTGAGGCGCGCTGGTCGCCCACCTTTCCCAAACCCTGGACACAGCATTGCCGGATGGAAGGGTCGTCATCTCTCGCAAATTTAATCAACGCCTTTACGGCGGTGACATTAGGAGACTTGGCGAGTTCCTTGGCGGCTGCCCGGCGATCGGGCATGCTCTTGGACTCGAGAAGACTGATGAATCCTTGCACCTTGATGCGCTGAATGAGCCACGGCAGGTTCACCAGGAGCAGCGCAAGAAGGACGATTGCCACTACGAGGAGCATTTTGCCGGGATGCTTCGCAAGGATGGGTATCGCCTGTTGCCGTCTGACCTTTTCGGCCTCGACGGCCATCCGATCTTCGAACGTGACCTCCTTCTTTTCGGCGGGGGGGGCGGCCGCCACTGCCGGCGGTCGGTCCGGCCTGGGGATGGTCATCACGCCGCCGCATTCCGTGCACTCCACCTGCTTGCCGGCGAGGTGCTCCTCAAGCCGCAGGAATGCGCCGCATTTTGGACATTCAACTTCAATCGTCATAGCGCTTCTTTTCCGCGTTCAATCGTGCCGAGGCGGCAAAGGCCTATTTGTCCTCGAAAGAAATTTCGTACCAGAGCGTTTGGTGACGCGGGTCAATGTCGAAGACCAGGCTCCTGGCCTTCATCGCAGAAGCTACGTTACCCTTTGGCTTGCCTGCTGGGTCAAGCGCAAAAACGCGGGCGGCGCGTCCGCCGCAGGCCAGGGAAACGACGCCCCCCACGCCCTCCGCGATCGTCGGCTCCTTGCCCCATTGCCGGCCCACCGTTGTGCGCTTCTCATCCCATACCATGTCGGTATTCTCGATATTGGATACGGCGACTAATAGCAGCCGCGACGACTTCTCCACGGGCTTGCCGTCAATGGATGTCAGGGCCACGACGGCGAAGTTTTTGAACGTGGGGTGGACGGCCACGCGCAGCGCTCCCAGGTCCACGGCTCTGCCGCCGATGAACCCGACGGCCGCCTTCGTCGCAGGCGCGTTGACCGCATAGAGTTCCGCGCCCCCTTCACGGAGGTCCCAGTCAATCTCGCCCGTGTCGCTGACAAAGCGCTTAGGCGCCTCCTCCTCCGCCGGTTTGCCGATCTGAAACGGCATCGAGGCGATCCCTACGAATGCATCGAGCAGCGCGTGCACTGGAGACGGAGGCCCGGCCTGGATGGTCCCAGGCATGTCAGAGAAGGCGACGGAAAGCCGCCGCTTGATGGCCTCAGTGCGCTGAACGCCGGCGCCTTCCCACGCCTTCGAAAATTCCGACTTGGCATCCATCAGGTGAGGGAGAATCTGAGTACGGGGCACGGACAGGCGGGTCTCGTTCTGCGCGGGCGACACATCGCCCCGGCGGAACATCGCCGCGCCGATGGGCATCAGCATGACTTTCGAGGGGTTGGTGTCAATATCGAAGTAACTGTTTATCTTTTTAATATCCCACTCGTCGTGCCGATGGCTGTAGGTGAAGAGAAAGAGCCCGTCCCAGTCCTGGTGGGCCGCAAAGGACGCCAGCATCGGCACGCACTCGGCGGCGTGGTCGTTCGGAGCGGGATGATTGTATTCGCTTACCGTGTAGGGCCTTTCGGCGTAGCGGTACTGAGCAAGGCGCGTGAGCGTGTCCTTGCCCGGGGCGCAGACCATTGAGGTGTTCGGGATATTCCAGTTGTTTCCGTCCCACGGCTTGCCGGGGAAGTGTGGGTGCTGCCAGTAGGCGTGGACGTCGAAGAAGTCCAGCCGAGATTCGCGGAGAACGCCCGCCAGGCCGCCGTAGGTGGCCTGCGTGTCCACCACATGGGCGCGGAGGCCAAGGTCCTTCTTCAGGTAATTGTAGATGCCGAGGGTATAGCGCTTCTCCAACTCAATGAGGAATTCGAGGTAGTCCCGCCACATGCCGTCGGACGTTCGGGCCAGGGGGCGGGTGATATTCCCCTTTTCGATGGAGCAGGTCTTATCGAGGCCGATGAAGCCGCCTTTCTGTAGTTTAACATCGGCGAACCAGTATTCGCCCGGCTCATTCAGCAAGGAGAAGCCCAGGCGATTGCCCTCCTTCTCAGCCTTCTCGGCGGTGAAGACGTAGGTAAACGATTGCCATGTTTCATCGAGCTTGATCGGCTGATTCAGGCCGATGTTCGTCCACGGCTCGTGATCCAAGCGCGCGTTGACGTGGATGGCTCGCGGCTTGTCGGCCTTTGCCCGGAACGTAACGGTGTAGGGCTGACCGTTGATGAAGTTCAAGCCCACTTGATGGAACTGGAAGCTCCAGCTCACCGGGCCGGGCTTGGCGATCTTGGCATGGAAGCAGGGCTTCCCGTCGGGTCCGCCGGCGACGGATTTCATCTCGGCCTGGCCCGGCTCGTGGATTTCGAGGTTCCATCCCTCCGTACCTTTGACGAAGTCGCCGTTCGCGAGCATCTGCGGGCCGAGGGGTTCGTCCATCTCGTCCCACACCTTGCGGAGTTGCGGCGTGTCGGCGTATTTCTGCTTCAGCCAATCGCGCCACATGGCGTCCAGTTGATTTCCAAAGTAGTCGGGCATCGGCTCCAGTTGATTTCCGAGGGCGTGGCCGATGAGCGAGTTCTCGTTGTTCATCTCGACGATGGCAACGCAGGGTTCATCCACGTAGCGCGTCTTGGTGTAAGGGTTTGTATGGGTAAGCAGATCGCGCGCATAGTTCTTCTGCAGCTCGATCATCCGCGGCTCGAAGTTATCGAGGCCCTTGTTGTAGCGGTGGGCGCGGCTCTCGGACTTGGCCGGGAAGCCATCCGCCTCGCCCAACTCGCGGGAGACGTGGAGGTTGATGTCGGCATAGATGCCATTCAGCTTGAGCTGGTAGATGAGGTAGTCCAGCTTGTCGAGCTGCTCCGGGTCTATGTGCTGCTTGTCCGTGTAGTTCTTGTCCCAGATGCCCTTCGGCGCGTACTGGGAGTCCATGTGATGGAACCGGACGCAGTTGATCCCCAGTTTTGCCATGCGCTTGGCCACCTTCTCCGCATCGGCATGGGTGGGGAAACACGCGCCGAAGCAGAGGTTTGTGGCGAAGAAGCGGAGGCGCTTCCCCGCGCCGTCCACGAAATGCCCATCCTTGATGGCGACGAAGCCGTGCTTGCCCGCCGGTTTCTCGTTCATCCAGGACATGTCCACGACGGTCTGGCTGTCGTCGAGGGCGGGGACGGGGAAGGGGAACTTCTTGTCGGCGCCGACGACCGCTCCGACTACCGACAGAAGGAACAAGACCACCAGAAGGAATCTAACCATATCGCTCTCCGCAGATAGCCTCATGGTCCGGTTCGCACACAGATTCATTCTACCAAACCGGTTTTCTATTTCAAGTGGCAAATGCCGTGGTGGGGCGAGGTCTGGGGCTATTTCACCCGGATGATGAAGAACATCTCCTGGAAGGCCGGACGGTTGTCAACGGCCTTGTCGAGGGCGGGGTCGGTCTCCCCGGCAATCGCCGTGGCGGTGTTCGGGCCGCCTGTGGCGCGGCGGGCGGAGTCGGCGCGGAGCTCCCACGTGGCGTCCTTGAATCCACGTCCGCGGGCCTTGTAGCTGAGGAGAAAGGGCTGGTCGTGCGTGCCGATTTCGGCCGTAAGGTTTGAGGAACCGTGGGTGTGCGATAGGTCGAGCTGGTCTGCGCCGCCGGTCCCGAGGTCGGTGATCTTGCCGTCGTCCGGTTGGGCGCCTTTGACGAAGCGATCCCGCAGGTCCGGTTTCTTCCCCTTGAGCACAGCCCCCTCAGTCGTGGGGGACTGGCCATCGCACAGCTCAAAGCTCGGCGGGATCTCATCCTTCGCTCCCCACCACATGATGACGCCGCCGACGGGGATATCAACGTATCGTCCCTCTTGAGGTTTGCTTGCCGCAGGACGGGTGCTATCGCCTGATTTCCCGCAGCCGGAAAGTCCGGGTACAAGGACCAGGAGAAGGAACAGGGCAAGTATGACAAGCATAGGGCGTTTCATGGCGATGATCCTGGACTCCTTCGTTAAATTCCATGACCCTCGCTCATTCTATGTGCGTGCTGGTTGAAAGTCAATCGTCTCGTCGTCGTGAATGTGTCCGCGATTCCCATTGACTCGCCACGCTGCCCCGCTATAATCAGCCGAGATTACATCCGACTGAAAAGGAGATGCGAATGAAACCCATGACCATGCGGGAGCGGATGTTGGCGGTAGTGCAGGGGCGGGAGCACGACCGCGTGCCCTTTGTGCAGTACTCAGGCATCGCCGCGCCGAACGAGGAGGTGTGGGCGGTCATCGGACGCGAGAACATGGGTCTCCTGCAGTGGTGCGGCGTGCACGGCTTCGCGCACCCCAACTGCCGATGGGAGCAGAAAGACATCGTCAGCGACGGGAAGCAGGGCAAGATACGAACGCTGCACACACCGGAGGGATCGCTTACCGAGGAGAGCGTGAACGCGGCCATCGGGGCGGCGAGGCGGAAGCATTTTGTCTGCGAGCCGAAAGACTATAGGATTCTTCTTTCCTACTTCCGAGACATCACAGTCCGCAAGATCACGGAAGGCTGGCAAAAGGCATACGCGCAACTGGGCGACGACGGCATTCCCCACACGAGCATCGGGCGGTCGCCGTATCAACAGCTCTGGGTCGAGTGGGTGAGCTTGGAGGACCTATCGCTGCACATGGTGGACGTCCCGGAACTGATGGAGGAGGTCTTTGCTGTGATGTTCGACGTGCAGCGGCGGTTGCTGAGGGTCGTCCAGGAGGCAGCGAGGGAGCTGCCGATACCGTACGTGAACTACGCCGACAACATCACCGCCCCGACGATCGGCCTGACGAACTTCAAGAAGTATTGCGTGCCCCTGTACAACGAACTGGCCGACCTGCTCGCCGAGACGGGCAAGGACATCCCTGTGGCGGTGCACATGGACGGCGACCTGAAGCCTCTGTGGGGGGCCATCGGGGAGTCGAAGGTGCGCCTGCTCGATTCCCTCTCTCCGCCGCCGGACAACGACACGAGCATCGCCGACGCCGTGCGGGTGTGGCCGGAGATGCGGCTGTGCCTCAACTTCCCGTCGTCCATACACTTGGCCGAGCCGGACGGGATATACAGGGCGGCGATGGAGATTCTGGAGCAGGGGGGACGGACGGGTCGCTTGCAGATTCAGATCTCCGAGAACGTCCCGCCGGGCAGTTGGCGCAAGAGCTACCCTCAGATTGTGAGGGCCATCCGGGACTTCGGCGCATCAGGGGCTTGACACGGGGCGTGCCAGGGGTTATACCTTTTTGCTTCAATTGACAGGGGGGACGGGCGCAGAGCGCATGGAATGATTGAGGAGGATGCCTGAATGGCAAAAAAGAAGGTGATGCGTTTCGGAGTTATTGGGTGCGGCGGGGCAGGCCGGGCGCGGGCGATTGGCATGGCCAAGGACCCGACCGTGAAGGTCGTGGCCGGGAACGACACGGTTCCCGAGAATGTCAAGAAACTGTCCGATGGTCTCGGATACGAGGTTCGGCCCTTCATCGGTCCCGACGCCTACAAGGAAATGGTTGACAATACGGACCTCGATGCGGTCGGCGTGTTCTCTCCGCACACGCTCCATTTCGACCACGCCATGTATGCCCTGTCGAAGGGGAAGCATGTGCTGATCGAGAAGCCGATGGTCTGCGGCGTGGGACCGGCGATCAAGTCGGCGAAGTTCGCCGAGAAGAAGGGCCTGGTTTACCTGATCCATTACCAGCGCCACTACGAGGCGAAGTATGTCACCGCTCGGGAACTGATCCAGAAGGGCGAGATCGGCGACGTGAAGTCGTTCTATGTTTACATGGCGCAGGACTGGCCCGCGCCCTCGTGGCGGGGCGACCCGAAGTACTCCGGCGGCGGACAGCTCAACGACTCCGGCAGCCACTACCAGGACATCCTGCTCTGGATGACGGGCCTCCTGCCGAAGAGCGCCGTGGGCAGCCTGGACTACATCTATCGCGGCGAGAAGAAGCAAGTCGAGATCAACGGGTCGTTCAGCGTCGAACTGTCCAACGGGGCGGTCGGTCGTCTCATCATTATCGGAGACTACATCCGGGGTATGGTGGACGACGTCCGAATCCTGGGCAGCAAGGCGAACCTGCTCTTTACCGGTCCGAACCTGGTCCTGCACCCGCACGGCGGCCAGCCGCAGCCGATTGAACCGAAGCTGCCGGAAGGCTACCCCACCAGTCCGGGAGACAACTTCACCAAGCTCGTCCTCGGCCAGACGAAGACGAACCACGTGGACGCCATCTTCGGTGCGCGCGTCGCGCTCTTGACCGACACGATCCTTCGGGCTGGCAAGTCGGCCCGTCGGGTGACCTGCGAGAGCCTCCTCAAGCGGGCTAAGTTCAGCGAGAAGGACCTGGTGTAAGCGACTGTATCGAACTGGAAAAGCGCCTGCCTCCCTGGCAGGCGCTTTTCGTTTGCGCGGCGGCTTACGGCCCCAGTCGCTCCACGTCAATGTATAGCGCCGTCAGGGGAGGCGCGTCGTGGATGTAGAGGAGCCGCCCCGGGGCGATCTCGCGGATCGTGGTGTAGTTGAAGCCCGGAACGTCCGTGATGACGCGGTGATGGGACCACGTCATGCCCTTGTCCGTGCTGAACATGATGCAGCTCCCCGGCCGACCGTAGCTGCACGCCAGGACGCCGTTGCTCATCCAAACTAGGTCGGCGTCCACGCTGCCTTCCTCAAGAGTCGCCGGTTCGCTCCACGTCTTGCCGCCGTCGTTTGAGCGGACCTGATGGAAAGGTTTCATCGTGCCCTGGCGGAGGATGGCGACCATATCGGTGTCCGACAGGCGGGCGACGGCGGGTTCGTGGCCGGCGCCGATGTTCGAGAACAGTTTCCATGTCAGCCCGCGGTCCGTCGTCTGCAGAAGTCGCGCGTGTTGCTTGCTGTCATAGACGACGGCGAGGATTGTGTTGTTCCCGATGTCGAAGATATGCCGGTCGAGAACCATGATCTTCCATGTGTCCTTGGGCGCGGCGATGTTGTTCTCGATCATCGTGAACGTCTCGGCCTTCGGGTCCATGTGGAACGTCATGCCGACGTGCTTCCCCTCCTCGTATTGGACGTTCCACCGGGAGACGCCGAGGATCGCGCCGTCGGCAAGGCGGATCATCGGCTGGGGGACAAAGGTTTTTTTCTGCAGCCCCTCGACAGGCGTCCACGTCTTCCCCTGATCGGTGGACTTTAGGATGCCGTACGGCTCGTAGTACTTGTCCGGTCCCTGTGCGACGCTCATCAGAAGCAGGCCGCCGCCCATGTCATACAGATAGGGGCGGGTGGATCGGACGATGCCGGGTTTGAGAATCTGCCACGGCTCGCCTATCGTGATCTTAAGGGACTCATCCTGCGTCGCGGGCTTCGCGGGCCGCACGCCGAGCCTCACATAATCCCACAACGACTCGCCCATGAAGGATTTTGAGCAGGAACCGAATTGAATGAAGGGCTTTCCGTCGAGGGCCGGCTTCCAGAAGGCGTCCTTCCCGCGAATCTTCATCTCGCCGTCCACGAGGACGCTCATATCTGTGCCGCGGATGACAAGCCGATAGACATGGAAGCCTTTCACCGTGTCCATCAGATAGGATCGGTCCATGAAGGTGCTGACGCGGCCGGGAATGAGGGATAGTCCTTCCTGATGCAGCCCGTCGCTGACGAGGATGCTGATGGGCGAGCCGTCGCGCCAGGGCCAATGGGTGGTTCCCCCGCGCCATGCCTTGACGGACTTCACCTGCACGCGCGCCTCGACGATGATCTCCTGGTCGGGCTTTGCGTCCCACACGGCGCGGTAGCAGCACATGTCGTCGGCCGTCTCCTCCGCGATGCGGAGCACACCGTCGGCAATCTCGGCCTTGGCGGCCTCGCCGCCCTGGCGGGTCCACTGCGCAGGATCAGGCAGGGCGTCGGCCTGATACTCGATAAGCCAGTTCACATCGTCGGCGCAAATGCTTGCAGTGCAACACGCAAGAGCAAGAACGAAAACCACTGATAGGTTCTCAAGTGTAAGGTCCATTTCAGGATTTCCTCATTGCGCATGAACGAGTTCATCCAGCTCTTTCTTGAGGATATTGTCCATCGGAAACGCGCTGCCTCGGTGCTGGCGGAAGCCCTCGGCGAACTCGACTCCGATCTCGCGTCCGCGCCTGGCCGAACGCTCCTTCATGGCGTCCATGTATTCGATGTTGTGGTGCTTCCTGAGCCAGTCCTGTTGACTCTGGTGGCAGCTCAGCATCCGCTCTTTCTTCTTGAATACCGAAGTAATATCCACATAGATGCTCGGCTTGATCGCGTTGCCGAGGATGTCAATCCCGCCGGCGGGGTCGCAGTAGTAGAGATGGGGGACCGGCTCGAAGGCCTTCGCCTCGCCGGTGTCCACGTTCACCACCCCCGCCGTGAAGCAGGCCGTCTGGACGACCTTGCTCGTGATCTCGTGGTCCTGCATGTAATCGCTTGGGCTGGGCGCGAAGACGATGGCGGGCTGAACCTCCCGCACGAGCATCATGGCCCGCAGGAGCGTCGGGCGATCATAGAGGATGAACACGTCGTCGCACCAGAGGCAGTGATATTTGCCCTTGAGCATGGCGGCGGATTTCGCCGCCTCTTCAGTGCGAATCCGGCTGATTTCCTCGCGCGAATATTCCTTCGTGCCGCCGTCGCCGGGGGTCATGGTGGCGATGTGGATCTCCCACCCCTTCTCGGCCAGCAGGGCCAGCGTGCCCGCGCAGGTGAACTCCGCATCGTCGGGATGGGCTTGAAGGCTCAGCGCCGCCTTTCGATTGCTCATGCTTCATCAACTCCTTCGATCATTTGGCGGCAGGCGCTCGCAGGTCAAAACGTCCGCGGCCGCCGCTGATTCGCATTGATGCGCGGACGGTTTGGGTCCCCTTGGGGGGATCGAGACGGATAGTGTACGCCTGCCATTTCGCTGTCCGCCCAATTGCAATCGAGACCTTCTGGTCCCTACGGTATCGCAAACCGCGCGGGCCGTAGTAGAAGATGGTCACTCGCGCCTGCAATGCCCCCTTCTGCGATCGCGGCGAAAAACGCCAAGCCAACAGGAGCGTCTTGCGTTTTCCCATCCTCATGCGGGGACAGGCGAGGTGCACGGACGAATCCTTTTTCAGGAAGTTCATCCGAAGTATCTCCTCCCTCTTTTCTTTTTCGGATGAGAAACGAACATTGACTGCCGGGACCCACTGAAAGCCGCCGCGAAAGGCGGTTCCTTCGTACTCTGGAAATGGCAGCCGATGGTCTGGTTGCTCGACGAAACCGCCGGCGTCAATCGCATCTGTATGCGCCGTCAGCACCTTGTGGATCGCCTTCCCGATGGAGGCGCCGTAGGCGAGATATTCCACACGGGTCAGCACGCGGTCATCCCTCGTGAGCGCATAGCTCACCTCATTCGTTATGGTCAGGATGCCCGTGGCGAGATAGACGCCGCCTGTCGAGGTCGTCTCCGACTCATCGCCCATGTACCGGGGCTCCTCGACGTCTTTTGGATCAAGGCGGGATCGCCTCGGGCTGAGGTCAACCAGGGCCTGGCCGTACTCGCGGCCGAGGCGGTGCTCCTTCAGGAAGACCTGATGCGGTCCCCCGGCGCCGGGTGCGTGGTAGTCAAAGAACGCGAGGTTCCGCGCGCCCATGGCCAGCACCTCGCGGAGGATATGGCCCACCTCGGGCCGCGGCGTGTCCTCGATGTAGGCGCGGTTAAAGTCGAGGGGCGCCCGTTCCTTGCCGTAGTATCCCTCGATCACGCCGTCCAGGTCGGCGAAGGGAACGACGCGGAAGCGGTACCGACTCCGAAGGTCCCGCGCCCGACGGTCATCGGACAGCAGCCACCGCAGCGTCCCCTCCAGGGCCCAACTCCCTGGCGTCTCGCCGGAGTGGTGGCGGGCGGTGAGCCAGATCACCTTCTTGCCACGCGCCGGACCTTCGGTGATTCGCGCATGGGGGATCGCCCTGCCCATCGCCGTCTTGCCGATGATGCCGGGGATCAAGCATCGGTTGCGACTGAAATCACTGACAAGCTCCTGCCACTCCGCCAGGCCATAGGGAAAACAGTGAGCGACGTATGCTTCATCGGACCCGATACGTGCAGAGAACGAGAATTGCCCGGTGGTTGAATTATGGGACAGGTCCTTCTTAGGGATGCGCCGCCAGCGCCGCTCGGATGGGCGCATGGTTGGTGGATCGTCCGTCACGACAGGCCGGACGCGCAGATTTGCGTACGATGATTCGCCGCCGAGGCAGCGATTCGCATTCATCAGGACAAATCGCACCGTCCATCCCTTCGCGCCGCGAATGCAGAAGTGAAACCACATCGGCAAGGGGCTGCTGTCCCATGGGGCGAGGAATGTGACTACCCCCGGCTCGGGGCTTCGCAACTGGATTCCCGCTCCGGTGTCGAAGTCGCTCGACAGCTCGACGCTCCATGGCCTTGGGTGTTTGGGTTTACTTCTCACCACACACTCCTTCAGTTGTCCCATGTGCTACTGCGGAGGAAGATCAAGCAACTTCTCAGCATTCTTCCATCCGATCTTCTCGTAAACCTCGCGGGAGATATGACCGCCTTCGACGGCCTCGTTCAGGAAGTCAATAAGGGGCGTCTTGTTCCTCGGATCACAGATGTCGAGACCGAAATAGAGCTGATCCTGGAACTCGGTCATGAAGGCATAGCCGAAGTCCGGGTCGCGGCTCACCGCGTTGCACCCGCTGCCGGCGGACAGGTCGCCGCAGAGCATCGGATACTCCCGCATCATGCGTACGAGCGCGCCCCCCTCCGTGACCTTGCCCTTGGAGTAGCCGGACCGGTTCTGCTCGGTGGCATCGCCGCTAATCTCGGACCAGAAGACGGGGGAGTGGCCGAGGAACCGGAGCTTCGGGAACTTCTTGAGCGCGCCTTCCAGAAGCGGAAGGTGCAAGTGATCTATCATGCCATACATCCCGCCTTCCTTTGAGGCCATGTGGAACGTCACGGGCAGGTCGCAGGCCTCGGCATGTTTGAAGAGATTGTCCATGCGCGGGTCGTCCACGGGGATGTTGGCGCAGACCTCGCCGAGGCCCTTGCAGCCGTGGTCCTTGTAGTATCGCATGAGATAGCCGAGGTCGTAGGTGGGTGAATTGCACTGCTGGCGCGGGTCAATGTTCATGAAAGGGATGAAAAAGTCGGGGTATTTCTCCGTGACGGCCAGGGCATCCTCCGTGCTCTGGATGATGTGCGCGCCTTCGGGGTTGGCGCTGGGCAGGTTGACCATCGCGCGCACGCCTTTCGGTTTCAGCATGGCCATCAGTTCTTCGGGTGTGGCGAAGCGCTGGCCCTTCTCGGTGGGCGGGATGGGAAAAAACATCGTATGGCCGTGAATGTCAATCAGCATACCTTTCTCCAAAGAGTTGAAACGCATTGTCTCGATTGGGAATAGCGTAACCCGTCGCGTTTGTCAATGGCCATATTGGGAGACAAACCGGGAATCAGAGTATTCCGGAGAAGGGAAGAAGAAACAGGAGCATGTCAGCCTGCATGTACGCGCATTCCGTGACCTCCTCGCCTTCGTCACGCATGGGCAGAAGCCCGCAGGGGGTTCGCACGCTGAGGAGGTACTTGAGGAGTCTTGCGGCTGTGTTGGTGTTTCGCTTGCCCCCGACACGACGCAGTACGTTGTAGGTGATGGCGTAGGGCCAGATGTTGTGCTTTGCCGTGGATGTCTCGTTCTTTTCCCAGAGCATCTCACCCTTCGGACCGACACAGGAGCACAGGAAAGCCGTGGCTTTGGATAGGGCCTGCTTCAGGTCCTTTGCCGGTGCGAAAGCAGTCGCGCCCTTGAGCAGAGCGGAAAGATCGCCTTGTCCGGTCGGCAAGCCGGCAAGCAAGTCGAGGATGTTAAGCAGGCACCACAGGACGAGCGAGGTGTAGTTGATCGTTATTCCGCCTTCGGTGCGGTAGGGGAAGCACCCACTCGGCCACTGGGCGGTCAAGGTGTGGACGACGCTTCGACGCGCTCCTTGCAGGAAGATGTTGAGCCGTCGCTCATAGACGTCGCGCAGAGCGGCATATACCGACATGAGCGATTCGGCGGCGTGAAGATTTGCATTGAGGGTGTCGTACGGCGAGCGCTCGTGGTGCGGGAAGATGCCTGAGCCTGGCGGCCACTCGATGGAGAGCACCCAGTGTCCCACTTTCTGCAGGCAGTCGAAATAGGATTTTTTGGGGGGCAGACCCGCAAGGACCGCGTGCCCAAGGCCGTGCGCTGCGAAGCCCGTGGCGATGGTGGAGCATTCCTCCAGACCGGTGCGTTCCCAGTCGCTTGGAGTCTCATTATTCTGAATCTCAAAATAGCCCCCGCTGGGGCGCTGCCGTGCGGCGAGCCAATCAAAGGCCAGCTCGGCGCGGTGCATCATCTCGGCGTCTTGCCTCTTCTTGCCGATCAGCCAGAGCGCCAGCGCCGCGCTCCCCGCCGTGCGATTGTGATGTGCGCCGCCAGCGTGATAATCGAGCAGGGGACCATGGTAGGCTTTCTCGCTCCAGAACGAGCCGTAGTATTCACCGGGGGTAAGGTCCTGGCAGCGCAGGAGGTACTTCAGAATCGTCTCGCAAACCTCGCGGACATGTCGCTCCGCATCAGACGACATAGGTCAAAGTCTCCTATTCTAATTTGGAGAGAGCGTTGCGTATGTAGGTGTCCTTCTTTAACGCCGCGGTGAAGGGGGATGGCGCTCAGATTGCCTACACGCGCTCCCGCCAGTATTCGAGCAGGTCCTTGAGGCTTTGTTCCAGTGGGATGCTCGGTTCCCATCCGGTAGCCTTGTGGAATTTGGCGGTGTCGCCGGTCAGGATCGGCAGGTCGCTGGGGCGCATGCGGGCGGGGTCGGGCTGCACCTTCACCGCCGCCGAGGACATGGCAATGAGCATGTCCAGCAGCGCCTGCATCGTGATGACCGAGCCGGTGCAGATGTTGTAGGCCCCGCCGGGTGTGCAATGCTGCGCCGCGAGGTAGTAGGCCCGGGCGATGTCGCGCACGTCGGTATAGTCGCGCTCGGCGGAGAGGTCGCCGACGTGGATGACCGGCTCCTGCTTGTCCTTTTCGATCATGGCGATCTGCCGGGCGAAATTCGGCGCAGCGAAGTCGGGGCTTTGACGCGGGCCAACGTGGTTGAAGGGCCGCAGGTTCACCGCGGGAATTTTGTCGTTCTGATGGTAGAGCCGGGCGAGCATCTCCTGGCTGGCCTTGGTGATGCCGTACATATTGGCGGGATTCACCGGCTTGCTCTCCGGCACGGGCAGGTCCTCCCGCGCGACCAGGCCGTAGACCGCGCTGGAGCTGATCATCAGCGTCTTTGCCTTTGGGCAATTACGCTTGATGGCCTCGAGCAGGTTCAACGGACCAAGCACATTGCTCAGGATCGCCTGTTGTGGTCCCTTCTCGGCGGACGGCACGAAGGAAAGCGCGGCGAGGTGAACGACCCAATCGGGCTTTGCAGCCTGAATCGCCTCGGTCACCTGGTCGCCGGAGGCCAGGTCGCACTGGTGCAGGGTCACCCGGCCTGCGCAGTGCGCCAAGTTCGGCTCCTTGCCTTCAAAAACAGTCGTCCCATGGACCTCGATGCCCTTGCTCAACAAGAGATCGGTCAGGTGGCTTCCTGCGAACCCGCCTATGCCTGTGATGAATGCTCGCATTGTCTTCATGCTTCCTTCCAGCGCTGCAGCCGCTCGAGGTCGGCGTCAACCATCATCTTGATGAGTCCTTCAAAATCAACGGTTGGCGCCCAGCCCAATTTCTTTCTTGCCTTGCCCGCATCGCCGGTAAGGAGATCCACCTCCGCCGGGCGGACCAGCGCCTGATCCACAACCACAAAATCTTTCCAATTCAGCCCAACATAGTTGAAAGCCAATTCCACGAGATCGCGGACGGAGTGCGTCTGGCCCGTGGCGATGACGTAATCCTCCGGCTCGTCTTGTTGGAGCATGAGCCACATGGCGCGGACGTAGTCGCCGGCGTAGCCCCAGTCGCGGCGGGCGTCCAGGTTACCCAGGCGGAGTTCCGGGGCCAGCCCGAGCTTGATGCGCGCCGCACCGTCGGTCACCTTGCGCGTCACAAACTCCAGTCCCCGCCGGGGCGACTCGTGATTGAACAGGATGCCCGACACACAGAACATCCCGTAGCTCTCGCGGTAGTTGACGGTGATCCAGTGGCCATAGACCTTAGCCACCCCGTAGGGGCTGCGTGGGTGGAAGGGGGTTTTTTCGTTTTGCGGAACTTCCCGCGCCTTGCCGAACATCTCGCTGCTGGATGCCTGATAGAAGCGCGCGTCTTTGTTCACAAAGCGGATGGCTTCGAGCATCTTAGTCACCCCTACGGCGGTGATCTCGGCGGTGAGGCAGGGCTGCTTCCAGGACGTCGGCACGAACGACATGGCGGCCAGGTTGTAAACCTCGTCCGGGTCGGCCTCCCGGAGAATCTCCATGATGGACAACTGGTCGAAGAGGTCGGCCTGGCGGATCTCGATGCGATCTCGGATATGCTCGATCCGGTCCATCTTCTCCGTGCTCGATCGGCGCACCATGCCGAAGACCCGGTATCCCTTTTCAAGTAAAAATTCGGCCAGATACGATCCGTCCTGGCCGGTAATGCCGGTAATGACCGCTGTTTTCATGCGAGGTTCTTTCCTTTTGTTCTCTCTATATGACAACGCGTGAAGGACAGATGATATACTGACTTGTCCTTCCGAATCCAGTTATTTTTCGCGTTTACTTGGGGATGCTTGTGTGCTATATTCCCAATTCACGCTTATATACTTCCAAATCTTCCGACATCAGGAGGTGGATATGCAGGCGCGTATCTGCTCGGGTCTTCTTCTCGCAATTCTGATAGGATTGCCTCTGGCTGCGCAGGATAATCCCGTCACGAACGGCGGATTTGAGGCCCTTGACGGTAATGGCTTTCCCGTGGATTGGGTCGCATACATTCCGAAAAACCTGATCGAGGGCGGGGAGGGTATTGTTGATATCATCAAGGACGCCCACAGCGGCAACCATGCCATCCGTTTGAAACTCGATGCGAAAAAGGGCGCGCTCGGCCTGAACCGGGTCGGCAAGCCAAAGGATGTCGAGGGGCCGGGGAAGATGCTCATGCAGCTTAGGGGCGGCATCGGGTTCTACTACAAGGCCATCCGCTCGGAGGGGGCGCGGCTGAGTTTCTGCGTGATCCCGATGAAGGCCGATGGGATCGAGGGAGGGGGCAAGCGATCCACCTACGTGGTGCCGCCGGAACACATCGGCGATGGGGCGTGGCATCGGTGGGTACAGAAGTATGATTATACCGGGTGTGAGGATGTGAAATATATCCAGGTTTGCCCGCGCATCCATCTGACGGGGGGAGAGATTCTCTTTGACGATATTCGCTACGTCCCCCAGGTTGGCCCCTTGGCGATCCTCGGTGAAGGTCGGCTGCAGGAGATCGGCGGGCAGGAAGGCCGGAAATGCGTTGTGACGTGCACGGTGGAAAACGCGGGCGATGCTCGCGCCGAAAAGGTGACGTGCCGTCTGGAGGCGCCGAATTACCTGAAGCTCGTTCCCGGCGCGGAGCAGACCGTGCCGCGAATAGAGGCGGACGGCAAGGAGGGCGTGAGTTGGATGGTGGAGGGGATTCGCTCCAAGGTGGACCAGATGGTTGTCACCGCTGAGATGACCGGCGGGGAGAAGCTGTCCCGGAAGATCGTTTTGCGGCCGGATCTTGTGATAGACAATGTGATTCCCGATCGGTTTATAGTTACGCTGGCCGATGAGTTCGGCATTGTGTGTCGGCTCGGGAACAAGGGGACGGCGAATGCGCTTGGAGCAACGGTGAGCCTGCATCCTTCGGCGGAGATGCGTCTCGCCGAAGGCGAGGGCGCGGAGCGAGAGGTAGATGTTCCCGCCGGGGGTAGCGTGGAATTGCGATGGAAGATCAAGCCGCGAGTCGAGGGCCGTGATGGCGTCGCGCTGCTTCGAATGCAGTATGGGGGAGTAACGCATGAGGCAAACACATGCCGCGTCGTACTCGCACCATCTTACTTGCGGGACGAGTGCGATTCGCTGAGCAACGAACATATTCGCCTCAACTTCCCGCGGGCGTCGTTCGGCTACGGGGTGATTACTATTGAGGTATTTAACGGCCAGGAGTGGGTTGCCGCGGGCGCCATCCCCCGCCTGGGGCGGTGTGTCTGGTTGAGCGAGGCGGGGGAGAGGGGCGAACGGCCTATTTACGCCCCGGAGATTCAAAAGGGAATCAGCAATGTCGTCTTCAAAGACAAATTCAGCGACACCGACGGGCGGAACTGGTCGGCGGAGACCGTTTTCTCCATTTCGTCGGGAAAACGGTTTGTGAATGTTGAGTCCCGGCTGAAGTGCGATCGTGATGCAAAGCTCCTGTGCTTCGAAGGACCTATGGTCTATGCCGGAGAGGGCGCCTTCGGAGGTGTTAAATCGGACGCGCTGTTCCCCGGGCTGGAGTGGCTGGTTGGCGAAGAGGTCTCTTCCAGCCTGCTCGACGACCACACGCCCAATCATGTCCGATATGTGCCTCACCCGAACAAGATCACGATCCCCCTCATGGCCGTGCGAAAGAGCCACACGCTTCTTGGTGTGATGTGGAATCCGTTGAAGAAGTGGACGCGCCAAAGGGTCGTGGTCGGCGAGACGACCAAACCCGACGGCGCCAAGGCCCCCTTGACGCAGGAGGGGGCGGATCGCCCCTGCGCGGTGTTCGCATCGCCAAATCAGTTCGAGGGCACGAGGAGCCACCTTATGGGGATTATGGTCCCGTCGGTTCCTACATGGATGGAAGAGAATGCGCGGGAGGCATCTGTTCCGTTCGCGCTTGCCAAAAACAGCCCCATTGAGATCGAGATGCAGATTATAGGGAGAGGCGACGCGCAGGACTGCCTGTCCGCCGTGGACTGCTGGTTTGAGACAAACGGCGTGATCGCGCCGATGCCCATTCCGCGCGGGAACTACGAAAAGGAAATCGAATTCAGCATGAGCGCCTACCTCGACACGCTCTGGATTCCTGAGAAGAAGATGTGGTGGAGCTCCATATGCCCCCATCCTCTTCTCCAGCGCGAGGTGAGATCGCCGCAATTCTGCATGGGCCTCTACATGGCGTCGCAATTGGCGCGAGATAAGGAGCTACGGTCGCAGTATCTGCTCCGCCTGCATGAAGTCCTCCCGCTTCTGGAGCGTAACTACGGCGTGGACCTGGCCTATCGCCTGGGGAACGTGGAGGCCATGCTGAAGGGCGCGGCGAGCCAGGTGGTGGGCATCGTTCAAGGCCAGGGGGAGCAGGGGGAGTGGCGCTTCAATGGCAATCGTATCGGTAAGGGTATATTTAAGGGGCGAGACTACGGCCTCCTCGGGCCGCACAATTCGGTGGAGGTAGGGACGTGCGCAGCAAATGCAAAGCGGCTGCTGCACTTTGCGCGGATGACCGGCGACGGGGCCGCCCTGGAGGCGGGTTTGAAGGCGTTGAAGTTCATGGAGCGCTTTGATGTCCCGCGCGCTGCGCAGGTGTGGGAGGTGCCGGTGCATACGCCCGACGTCCTCGCCGCAGCGCTTGCCTCACATGCCTATCTGGAGGGCTATCGCATCACCGAGGAGAAGCATTACCTGGCGGAATCGGTTCGCTGGGCGCGGGCGGGGCTGCCGTTCATCTATTTTTGGAACGTGGAGGAGTTCCCCTTCATGCGCTATGCCTCGATCCCTGTCTTTGGCGCTACGTGGTATCAGGGGAGCTGGATCGGCCGCCCCGTGCAATGGAACGGTCTGGAATACGCCCATGCGCTATTCGATCTGGCGGAGCACGACGACAGCTTCCCCTGGCGGAAGGTCGCCGAGGGCATCACCATCAGCGCGCTCTACCAGCAATCCACGGACAAGGACAAGGACTACGCCCTCTGGCCCGACAGCATCAGCGCCATTGACGCAAAAAAGAGCGCGTGGGTTTTCGCGCCACATCAAATTTTGACGTGCATTTTCAAGATGCTCGGACGACCGTACGAGCCGACGACGGTAGTTGTGCAGAGCCCGAATGGTAGAATCCATATTACATCGTCAGCACGAGTTGACGCGGTGGACTTTAACGGGGAGAAGCTTGCCTTTCGCCTATGCGCCGAAGACGCGGGGGCATACTACACAACCATCTCGCCCATCGCTCCGCCGACAAAGATCGTACGGGATGGAGAGGTGTTGCCGTCTGGGGAAGCGGCAGATCAGGACGACGTGGATGGCTGCCGATACACTCCGTCACTGCACATGCTTGCCATTCGATGGTGGAGCCGAGGGATGAGCCAGATCGAGGTTCACGGCGTCAAGCCGGAACTCATGTCAATCCTCCCCAAGGTGTCTAAGGAAATCTCGTTCCAGTTTGACAACCAGGATGACGCTGAAGGGTGGCGCCCCGCCCACGACGTGGACGCCTTCCTGGTCAAGGGCGGCACGTTGCGGATGAAGATCACGGGACGTGATCCTTACATCATTCGGGAGAACATGAAAGTCGAGCGCGTTCCCGACCGGCTTGTCGTCCGCATGAGAGCAACCAAAGGGAGCAGCGCGCAGGTGTTTTGGTGCACGAAGGAGTCTGAACCGTGGGGCGAGGACAAGTACATCGACTTCCCGATCCAGGGCGACGGCCAGTTCCACGACTATGAGATTGACCTGGCATCGCATGAAAAATGGAACGGGCAGCACATCACCGCCCTGCGCATTGACCCGCTTGCCGGCGACGGCTTCGAAGGCGCCGAGGTGGAGATAGACTTCATCAAAGGCAAAAATCAGCATCCAAATCCATAGCTTCAAGACGAAGCAGGAGGGAAATAGCATGAAGCGTCTGGTGCTGATCGTGCCGTTGCTGTGTCTTGCAGCCGATGGGCCGGAGATCGAGGGATGGAAGGTCTTCAATGGCAAATGGACCGGAACGACAAAAGACCTTCATTCATCCACCGGCACGATCGTTTGGGGGCAGGAGGCAAAGAAGTCCATCGAGTTTAGCTTCAAACTCCGGATTGCGAATTTTGGTTCCGAGGGGAAGGGCGTCGTCGCGCTTTTCTGGGGATGGCCCTCTGATGACCGGATAAACAGCGAACGAAATAGTCTGCTGGTTTATCCACACAAAGTTTTCTTCTGCGATAGCCGACAGCCCTCTGGGATGCAGAAATTTGACTATGATTGGTCGCTCGACAAGACAATACAAATCAAGGGCAAGATTCTTCCCAAGTCTGGGCAAATAATGGTGGGGACAAACAAACTCGTGTGCAACAAACTCAACGGCCTTGGGCCGTTCGCGTTGCATGTGAATGGCGCTGAAGCCTACTTTTCAGATATTGTTGTGAAAACGCGATAGACGGCAATAGCGATCCATAAATGAGAAGTTGCTACATTCTGTGCTTGTTCATCTCCTGACTCGGCCCGATGCCTGCCCCGCGACGAGCGAGGTGACTTCACCGAGGGTGACATAGTTGAAGTCGCCCTTGATCGAGTGTTTCAGGCAACTGGCCGCTACGGCAAAGAGAATGGCCCTCTCCGGCAAGGCGTAGTCCTTGCTGTTAAGGGCGTATATCAGCCCCGCACCGAACGAATCCCCGCCGCCGACGCGATCCACGATGTCGCGGATCTCATAGGGAGAGTACCCCCCGTCCTCATCGAGGGGAGCAAAGAACGCCTGATCCGCCTTGACATCGAACAGCATTCCACCCCAATTGTTGTGACTGGCGGAGATACTCTCGCGCAGCGTGATGGCCACGCGGGAGATGTTCGGGAACTGTTTGACGATCGTGCGGGCTACCTGTTCATAGGCCGCGGCGTTGATCCGGCCCGATTCCACGGATGTGCCTTCGGCATGGATGCCGAGGACGTCGGCGGCGTCCTCCTCGTTGGCGATCACAAGATCAATGTACGGAAGGACTTGCGACATGCACTCCCGCGCCAACTCGTTTGCGGAGCGTCCGGCCTTCCACCGCCACAGCTTCTTGCGGAAGTTCAGGTCGCACGAGACCGACGCGTTGTGTTCCTTTGCCTTCTTCACGAGGGCGAGGGTGGAGAGGAAGGCGTTCTCGCTGAGGGAGGGCGTGATGCCGGTCACATGGACCCAGTGAACCCCATCGAGCGCCTTGTCGAAGCCGTACTCATCTGGCGCGGCAAGGGAGATTGCGCTGCCCGCGCGGTCGTAGATCACGTTCGAGCTGCGCTGGTTCGCCCCCGTCTCGAGGAAGTAGATGCCGAGGCGGCCTTCCTTTCGGAGAAGGACGTGCCGGGTGGCAATGCCCAGCCCGTTTAGGTTTGCCAACAGACTCTGGGTAATGGCATTATCGGGCAGGGCGGTGACGTAGCGGGTTCCGTACCCGAACAGGGCCAGCGAGGCGCAGACGTTCGCCTCGCCGCCGGCGAACATGACATCCACCTTGCCTGGCAGACATTGACGAAAACGAAGGAAGCCGTCCGGAGTGATACGCATCATAATCTCGCCGAAGGTAAGGTACATGTCCATCTCCTTTCTCGCTTTTGTGGTTGGACCATTGGATTGTTGCTGCGGTTATAGTCGGGCAGTTCCGATTTGTCAAGCGTCCGACGATCTGGATTTCAGAGCAGCCGATCCTGCGCGGCGCGCCAGGCAGCCATCGCTTCGGGCGCATCGTGGGGATCGTTGACGTAGGTGTTGAACACCATGCCCTTCTTTGGTCTGCCCTTCAACGGGAGAAGCGCGCGGCGGAAGTAATCATCGAGCGGCTCCCCCGGCTTGCGCGGGAGCGAATACAGCATGGACTTCCCGTGGGCGACGACATCCCGGAGCAGCGCCTCGCGGTCGTAGAGATCGAGCTGGCCAAAAAGGAAGCCGCGTAACTCTTTGACCTCATAATAGTTAGGGATCAGATGGCTCCCCTGACCGCAGAAGTGCACCCAGCCCCCGCCGAATTCCGCGAGCGCCTTCCGGGTGTACGGGATCACAAATTCCCGGTGCATCTTTGGCGACAACATGACTGCGCAGTCCTCGCATAACATCGCCCCGCCCCGCGTCATGTAGAGGCCGTGAGCATATGTCCCCTCCTCAGTCGGCTCGCCGCACTCCCGCTTCAGGAGGCGTGTCGCGCGGATGAACAGATCGGTGGTCTTTTCGAGGAGACCGTGCACGAATCGCGGATTGTCGTGCATGTCCGTCATGATCTCTTCGCCGCGTGCCATGAACGCAATGTCAATGGGGCTTAGCATAAAGTAGAGTCCCACGGGAATGCGATCTCGCAGGACCTCCCGCGCCCTTCGCACAAAGGCAATCGCCTGCGGGATCAAGCCCGCGCTCGATAGGTCGCGCGGGATTTCAACCTTGGAAATCTCGTCTTTGCTCAGATGTCGCTTGATCCACGGCGGGCGATCCGCGAAGACCTTCTGCTCGACGCCGAAAACCGAGGGAAGAAAACCGATCCCAAAGCGTGGCGAGACGCTCGGGATTCCATCGCTGCGTGTGCGGCACAGCATGATCACGCCCCGCAGTTGCTCATGCAACATCTTGTCGAGATCGGCTAATTGCTCGTCATAGTCGAACAGGAGGGGCCGGTTGAAATCCGTTTTGCTTGGCACTTCCGGTACCGGGGTGCTCAGGATGAGCGGCAGATAATCGCTCCCCTTCGGTGAGGCGAAGCGCCGGAACCGTTTTCGGGCCTGTTCCAAGACCGCGGCATCCGGCTGAACCAGACTAATCAACGCACCGGCATCCACACCGTCATCTCCGACACCCCGCGATTCGACCATGCATAGTAAGGGATCAATCGGATTAAGATATCCTCCGCTAACTCTTCAGAGAGTGGGCGGTAGAGCTTGCCGGTCCAATCGCCTTCCTTGACGCGCTTGGCTTTCCCTTCGAGCACCGTCACGCCCCCGAGGAGGTCTTTCTCGTGCCTCGCCCGCAGATTGATCTTCCGCGGAATCCGAATCTCCGAGACCTTGACCCCCTCCGGCAGGTCCGGCGATTCCAGACAATACACGATCGGTCCCCGCATGACGGCGACATGATTTCGCGCCTCCTCCACCCTCGGATGCGCCTCGATGAGCCGCACGTCCATCGGAAGCGCTAACTCGATCCTGTCCCCCTTCGACCAGTTGCGCTCGATCTTCGCGTATGTTCCCGGCTGGGCAGCGACGGATATCGCCTCCCCGTTGACCTTGATCATTGCCCCCTCCGCCCAGTCCGGAATCCGCAGCATGATGGCGCAGCTCCCGGTCGGCGCCCGATCAATCCTTATCCTCACCTTGCCCTCCCACGGATACCGCGTCGTCTGCGTGAGCCTGATCCGCTCGCAGTCGCGCACGCTCCCGCCGTAGTGATTCACCCACACCCCCTCGTCCGAGATGTTGTAGAGGTAACCGTGCATTTCCGCAACGGTGCGCAGCAGATTGGACGGGCAGCAGATGTGGTTGCGACCCGGCTGGAAACGCTGGTACGCGTCGGCGGAGAGAAGGGGATGATCCTTCCCATGCCATCTAAGGATGTTTGTGTAAAACCAGCTCGCCCCATCGAGGCCGATGCCCGAAAGGATACTGTTGTAAGTCAACCGCTCCATGACGTCGGCGAAGCGCGCCTCGCCGGTAATGGCCAGCATCCGCCAGTTCCACATCAGGCACCCGATCTGCGCGCACGTCTCGTTGTAGGCCGTGGCGTTCGGCAGGTGATAGGGCGGACCCACGGCCTCGTGCACATCATCCGCGGTCCAGACAACGCCCTTGCGAACCGAAAGCCCTCGATGAAGCGCGCAGCAGCCGCCTTGAACATACATCTTCTTCTCGACCAGATCATGCCAGAGTCGTTCTAGAGCGTCGAGGAGCGAGCGATCCCCGGTCTCCATGTAGGCGTCCGCCGCCCCCGCGTAGAAGTAACTCCAAAACACCGAATGTCCCACGACCTCGGTCTCCTTGCGCAGTGGGACGCGGCTTTGCCGCAGATCGGTGCCGCCCGGCGCCGCCCCGTGCATGTCTATGAAAATGTTGGCGAGGTCGAGGTACTTGCGCTCCCCCGTGGTGCGATACAGCTCGACCAATCCCATGATCTGCGAGACATTGTTCTGGATGTGTACCAGCGATGGATCGCGATCCTTGAAGGTGACATGGAGATGGTCCGCCGCCTTCCGTGCGACTTCCAGAAGGGCCGGCTTTCCCGTGATGCGGTGATGGAGACATGCCGCGGTGAGCAGATGTCCCATGACGTACAGTTCATGGTGTTGCGGGTTCTGGTATCGCTTCCAGCCGCGCACCGTGATCTGCGTGGCGATGTAGCCGTCCGGCTGCTGCGCCTTGCCGATGATGTCAATGACCTCGTCCATCTGGCGGTCGAGGGCCTTGTCGCCGGTCATGCCGTAGATCGCCGATGCCGCCTCGAGCCACTTGTATATCCATTCATCCTGCCAATGCGTGCCGACGAACTCGCCCTTCTCCAGCCCGGCGGCGATGCGGAGGTTGGTCAGGGCGTGGCCCGTGTTCGGATCGGCGGCGAGTTTGAAGAGATGCGGCAGCGTGACCTCGTTGCACCTCTTGAATTGCTCCGCCCAGAATCCATCCGTCCAGCGAACCGCGCCTATGTCCGCGTTCCTCAGCGTGCAATGCGGGCTGGCGTCGTTCTTGATGATGCCGTAGGTCCGGATAGCGGCCATGTTCGTTCCTCCTCTCAAGTATTCATTCTGCAGTTTTCAATTTACAGTCAATCACAAATCGGCCTTCATGCGCCTTGGGCAGCCCCGTCGCCTTGAACCCTCTGCCCGGAAGCGCCGCCCCTTCGCCGGTGAATCCCTCATCGCTGAAATTCACGACGACCTCAACGCCGTTCTCAAACCTCGTTCTCTGGACCAGGCCGTCGGCCGTAAGCCTCTCGTGCGAAAGCAGTTCCGACGAGAACGTTGCCTCGGCCACGGGGCAAAGGGTATCGTAGGAAAGCCGGATTCGCTCCCTCCATCGCGCGGCGTCGCGAAGGTTCATGAAGAACATCGGCGGAATGCCCACGAGCATGTCGCGCAAGAGCATACCGTATATCCCCGGCCCGCGATTCGATGCGTAGTCCGCGCCCGCCCAGGGGAAGCATATCAGGCAATCGCCGAAGACCAAATGAAAGAGCGGTATCCTGTGCCGGTCCAGGATGTGATGGCCGCCCTCCGCCGCGCCCACGTCGTTCGCGTAGTCGTGCCACGGGACAGACCACCACACGATGTGCTCCCCGCCATAGACCAGGCCGAGATTGTGTACGTAGCGCCACAGATCCTCGCGGCGGCGCCGATCTTCGTCACGCGTGGTCGGATGCGATTCGCTGTAGCACTCCCTCAGATGCGCGCCGATGCAGTCGATGTAGCACGCCTTCACCCCCATCTCCTTCACAAGATGGGGGAGAAAATCGGCGGCAAATCTCTTGTAGAGCGTGGAGCAGTTCCTCGACCATCGGTAGCCGCGCAATGAGCCGTCCTCGTTTTTCACCATCCAATCCGGATTCCAGAGCGGCGTCTCCTCAAGCAGCGCGGAGACGTCGGTGTAGAACGTGAACAGAAACCCGGCGCGGTGTGCGGCGTCAATGGCGGCCTTGAGATCGTCCCGCGTTCCCGCGCTCTCATCCACCGGCCACCCGCCTGGAGGACGCTTCGCCAGGCCGCCCCAGAAGTGAATGGACGCTCGCTTCAGCCGCAGGTCGGTCGAAAGGTCATCAATGGTTCTCTTGAGGTCGCTGTAGCGATACTCATAGCCGGGCTGCTGCGGCTCAATATGGGGGTAGCCGACGTAGTAGGCGAGATACGGCGCGCCCGCAAGAAGGTTCACGTTGGGACGACTCGCCGCCTTCTCCGTGAGGGTCTTGACAATCCCTTCCGCAGCCGCAAACCGCCGGTAGTGTTTCGCCATCCCGACGTAATCGAGCCTCGATGCAAATGCGTATCGCACCCGCCGCTCGTAGCCGAACTTGCCCTTTGTCGCCAGCCACACCGGCCAGCACGCGGCGATGCGGGGATAGGGAGATCGCTCCCCTTTCCCCACAAACCGCATGATCCCGTCATAGTTGTAGACGCACGCCATCTCGGCATCAAACGGCGTCTCGATCACCGCCGTGTAGCCACCCTTGCCATGCCGTGCGCCGAAGAACGGCATCGTCCAGCCGTACAGAATTCCTTCGCCCGCGAGACTCCGAACAGAATCCTCGAGCATCCAGAAATCCACCGTGTCGAGCCGAGCGTCATCGGTCGGCAGCAGGCATCCCTCCTTGTGCGTCAGGACCAGGTAGCCTTCAGGCGTCCCCGTTTCCAGATAGAAACTGCGCAACGGATAGGCGAGGCGGACGAACGCCACGTCGCCGCGCTGAAGCGCCAGCGACTCCACCGCCACGAGGAGACTGTCGCCGTCAGCTTCGACGCGGACTTGCAGCGTTCCGTCAATCTCGCCCGCAGGCGAGTGAAAGCCGGAAAACGATACGAACCATCTTGCGTCGCGGCGCTCCACGGCGACCTGACGGCACTGCGCCAGGTCACACGAGAACAGCCTGCCGTCCTTGCCCTTCAGTGTTAGATGGCCGGGCGAGTTCTCCCACGGGTCCGGCCTCCACACCGCGCCCGTCGCCGGTTGCGTCACTGTGATCCTGCCGAGATCATCCACCTTCACATCAATCGGTTCCATGGTCATTGCTCCGATGCCTGCGCCTCTCGCGCCTGGCGGATCATTCGCTCGGTATCGTCCAAATGCTCGGTCATCGCCTGGCTGGCCTGCCCCGCGTTGCGCGCGGTGATGGCCTGGAAAACCCTTTCGTGAAACTGAAGGGTGGGGCCTGGTCGGAAACTCGTCCGCAGATTGGCGAGGATCGCATCGGCAAGGAGCGTGCGGATGGTCTCGACGAAGAGCGCGAGGGCGGTGTTGTGGGTCGCCCTGGCGATGGCCACATGGAACGCGAGGTCCGCCTCGGCATACTCCTCGGCGGATTGTGCGGCGCGCATCCTGTCCAGCGCGGCGGCAATGGCCGAGATCTCTTCGGCAGTGGCGCGCTGCGCGGCCCATGCGGCGGCCTGGACCTCGTACAATCGGCGCATCTCTAAGAGGTCCCGCGCCGAGGCGCTCGCCCGCTTCAGCATGAGTTGGAGCATGTTGGACGCCGCCTCTTGCGACCGGTCAATGACGCGCACGCCGATGCCGTGCCGCCGCTCCACCAAGCCCTTGGACTGGAGGATGCTCACGGCCTCGCGCAGGGTGCTTCGTCCGATGCCCAGCTTCGCGCAGAGGGTCTGTTCGGGGGGGAGGTACTCGCCGGGCCTCACCTCGCCGCTGAGAATGTACTGGATGAGGAATTCCTCAGCGCGTCGGACGAGGTCGCCGTTCTTCAAGTGAATCCACGTCTTGTTCATTTCCGGTCTCACAGTCTCGGTCATCATAGTTCCACAGATGGAATGATGGGCAGCAATCATAAGACATCAGATGTCTGATGTCAAGAAAATTTTCTGGATAGTTCATTCAAGATTTGAGGGGGAGGGGGACATAACAATACGTTGAATGACAAGAAGTTACGACAACTTGGAAATGAAACTCGCTTGGGTTCAGGATCGTCCCTTTGGTCTTGGGGTTGCTCAGCGGCGCGTCGAGCGTCACATAATCCCCCTCCGTCGGCCCCTTGAACCGCACATCGCCCTCGTCGCCGTCCTGCACGTTGGTGATGCAAATCTTCCGGAATCCTTCGCCCGTTCCGCCCACCAGCCTGATTCGACCCGTCGTCTCCGAATGCGCCGTGATAATATCGTCCGCCGTCGTCGGCGTGTTGTTGATCTCGATCTGAATCTGCGGCACCGAGACAGCGGCCTGCGCCTTCAGGTCCGCGTTTGTCTTGTTCTCGCTCGCTACCTCGGCCTGACCCGCGCCAGATCCTTTGCCTCGAACCTTCTTGTCCGAGTTCAGCGTGATCTCAAGCGTATTCACCCAATCGTTGGCGTCGTCCGACCAGAAGAGGAGATCGGCGCCGCCTTCCTCGTTCGTCAGCGTGTACTGCCGGTAGGCGAGCGGCTCGTCGTGGCCCTCCGGCCGAATCCAGCCGTCCAGCGAGACGGTCACCGTCCCCTCCGTCCCGGCCAAGATGAAGTCGTCCTCCTCACCCGGCCCGTTGACCTCCATGCTCAACTTGACCACATTGATCGTCGCAAAATCCGAAGCGACGTAGCGCGAGTAGCTGTGCCCGTCGGGACGCAACCAGAGGTTGAAGGGACCGGGGTCCTTACCCAGGATGAAGAAGCGACTGTCCTGTAGGTCCTGCGGCGTGAGCGCTGTGCCGTAGTCCAGCTCGCACGCGGCTTCGCCCGTCACACGCCAGACGTGCAGCGTGGCGTCATGGACGGTCAGGTCCTCATCCACCTCCGCATCATACAGCAGCCGCACCTTCGGCGAAATCGCCAACGCCTCCTCCGGGATGATCATCCGCACCTCCAGCGCACCCAACGCCTCCAGCTCCGCAAGCGTCGTCGGCTATTTCTTGTCGTCGGACTTGAGCTTATGGCAGATGGGTCGGCAAGAGCCTGTTGGCCGTCAAGGGAAAGGAACTGCCGAGCATACCGTCATCGGATTCGATGTTGCATGGTTCGATCAGCACTGCGGGTCTTCCCAGACCATCCTCAGTCCGGTTTGTCTGGCGATTCGCGGTTCTTGGTCTTGTCCCTTTCCTTTGCCTCTTCCGTGTCCAGCTGCCGCCTTCTTTCAAGCCCCTTTCTCCTGTATTCTTCCTCTGTGTCGATTTCTATGACTTCCTTGATCTGCAAGAGGCCCTTCTTGTATTCCAGGATAACAGTGTTCTCAAGCCATGGTCGCGGCTTGCACCATAGCACGGGATAGCTGATCTTGGTCTTCGGGTCTGTCCGAATACTCAGCTCATGGTACTTGGTGTCAATAATCCTCAAGGGATGGGGATGAGACACGCCGTCCAACCCCAGATCGAAGACTACCACCACACTGAATTCCTCGGGATCGGGATCGATCTCACTCGATCTGTGGATCGCTACACATTCCAGGGCTTTGTCCCCATCCAGGTTTGCCCATTTGAAATCCTCCTTCCGCTCCGACCAGAACTTCTCCGCTTGGGGTGACTTCTGCGGCGGCCCAACGACTTCAAGCAAGAATAGCACTGCCTCTTCGAATGACTGATAGCCCCGCTCGGCGCCTGCATAATACATCTTAGTCTCCTCCATGAGTTCGCGCCTATGCGAGCGTTCGTCAAGCGCCTCCTCGTAGTGACCTTTCTGACAGAGCGCTTGCGCTCTCAGAAAATGATACTCAAGTCGGAGAAGCAAGCGTTTCTGTTCAAGGCCCGCGCCGACTGTCAGGGCTCGTTCCTTGCCCTTCTCAAGCAACTCGATGGCCAGATCCGGCTTCCGAGCATTTAGCGCATCTATCGCGGCCCGCCTGAGCACCGCGACCTCTCGCCGTATCTCGGCGCACTTCCCCTGATCCTGCCCTGCGAGCGGCTGAGCCAGCGCCATAAGCAAGCCAACAGCAGCGTGAACACACACAATCTTCACTCGTCGCATATCACTTTCTCGCTCTCCCGTCTGTCAATATGGGCCAGATCGCCTTCGTTTCCGTGTAAGGGTGGATCCCATACAGGAAGTCTTTCGTGACACCTTCGAGGTACCTCGCTCCAGCAAGCGGGTCCCCTTTCCTGGATGTTCCGGGGCCAAATCTATACACCGCCCCCCTACGTCCCAGGAATATGGGGACAGACGGTGGTTTTGGAGGCCGTTTTTCTGTGCGTGTGGCGGTGTGGAACCATGCGTAGATCCTCTGTTGCCCTCCGCGTCATGGCGTCATGGTGACTGTAGTGTACCCTATGGAAGGGGGGCTGTCAAGAATGGGACGGAGATAATCCGTTGCCGCCGCTCCTGGCGGGGTTGCGGGCATCTCCCGCGTCAGGCAAGGGCGGTCTTGCCGGCTTGGCCGGGGGTCTCTTGGACGTAGCGCGGCACGGCGTAGCCGGGGAGATGGTTGCGAGTCTCCGCCACGAGACGCTTCCCCTCGCCGACAGGGACGTGGAAGTGCGCGGCGCCGGCGACGGGGTCGAGCTGGTGGAGGTAGTAGGGCAGGACGCCGAGATCGGCAAGCCCTTCGCACAGGGCGATCAGGGCCGATGGGGAATCGTTGACGCCGCGGAGAAGGACGGACTGGTTGAGGACCGGGATGCCGGAGCGGACCAGCTTCCTCAGCGCGTCGGGACATGCGGCGGTCAGTTCGTGCGCATGATTTACCTGAACAACGACGATTGGGGTGAGGCGGGAGGAGGCCAGGCACTCGATCAATCCATCAGTGACTCTCTCGGGGATGGCGACCGGCAGTCGAGTATGGATTCGCAGTCGGCGAAGGTGCGGGATGGCGGCGAGTCGAGCGATCATCTCCGCCAGACTTTCATCCGCGAGCGAGAGCGGGTCGCCGCCGCTGAGGATGATCTCGCGCAGCGACGGATCGCGGGCAATGGCGTCGAGGGCGGGCTGCCAGTCGGCGGTCGCGGCGAGAGAAGGGGCGGTTGCGTGCCTCCGGAAGCAGTAGCGGCAGTGCATGGCGCACGCGCCGGTGAGGAGGAGCGCCCGTCCCGGGTACTTCTGGAGCAGACCGGGTGCGCGGAGGGCTTGGCGCTCATGCAAGGGGTCCGTATCGAAGCCGTTGGCGCACGCCGTTTCCTCGGGCCTTGGTAGAACTTGGCGGAGGAGGGGGTCGTCGGGTTTGCCCGGTCTTATACGCTCAACAAATGTCCGGGGGACGAGGAAGGGAAAGGCGTTCGCGGCCTGTTGGGATTCCAGAGCAAGAGTCGGAGGAAGGCCGAGGAGGTCGGTGAGTTCATGCGGATCACGTATGGCATCGGCGATGGCTCGATGCCACTTCGGATGCGACGTAGCGACCATTTGACTTGAATCGTGGGTAATCATCTGCTATCATAAAGGTTTGTTTTTCACGGACGAATACGTTGGATATATCAAGTGTAACGGTGGAGTTCAGCAATGTCAACCATCTCGACGAGCGATTTCCGCAAAGGCATCAAGATCGAAATTGACGGCAAGCCCTATCTGATGGAGCTGTGCGAGTTCGTGAAGCCGGGAAAGGGCCAGGGCATTTACAGAACGAAGCTGCGGAACCTTCTCGACAATTCACTGCTTGAGCGGACCTACCGCAGCGGCGACTCGGCGGAGGCGGCGGACGTCCATGAGAGCAAGGGGTCTTTTCTGTACAAGGATCAGCAGAATTACGTCTTCATGGACTCGAACAGCTACGAACAGTATCCACTCACCGCAGAGGCGGTAGGGGAGGGCGCTGATTTTCTGTTGGAGGGGACGGAGTGCGGGCTTCTCTACTGGAACAATCGGCTGATCGGCGTGTCCATTCCGAAGCACATGGTGCTCAAAGTAACCTACACCGAGCAGGCTGCGCGCGGCAACACGGCCACGAACGTTACGAAGCCCGCGACGCTCGAGACGGGGGCGTCCGTGACGGTGCCGCCGTTCATCAACGCGGGGGATAAGATCAAGGTGGATACTCGCACTGGAGAGTACCTCGAACGAGTAAGGGAGTGAAAGCGGTGACGCCGGAGATTGATTTCTTCCCCACTGCGTCGTTAGAAAACCTACACCTCCGGGCTCGCCTGCTGAAGGCGGTCCGGAGGTTTTTTGATGAGCGCGGATACTTGGAGGTCGAGACTCCGCTGATCTCGGCGGACGCCACGATAGATCCGAATCTGTCGCCCTTCATCACCCGATGGATCCCCGCCGGGGCAAGCCCAGATAAGGGAATGGAGATGTATCTCCAAACCTCGCCGGAGTTTGCGATGAAGCGCCTCCTCGCGGCGCTCCACGTTCCGGGGGGGCAAGCGGATGCCACGGCCATCTATCAGATCACCCATGCGTTCCGTAACGGGGAATTCGGCAGGCTTCACAATCCGGAGTTCACCCTTGTGGAATGGTATCGCACCGGCGACACGTGCCATGAGCAAATGGACGAGGTGCAGGAGCTGGTGTGCACGGTTGGCGAGGAATCCGATCAGTGGGAGATGGCCGATGACAAGCCGTTTCTCCGAACGTCCTATCGGGAGGCCTTTGAGCGCTATGCCGACTTCGACCCGTTGAGCACCGAGACGTCGAAGCTTCCGGAGATTGCCTTATCGCGCGGCCTAACGCCGCCGCCCGGGCTTGCGCCGGGCGATCGCGACGGCTGGCTCAATTTCTTTCTCGTGGAGTTGGTGGAATCCAATCTCGGTCGGGATTGCCCGCAGTTCCTCTATGATTATCCGGCCTCACAGGCCGCCCTTGCGCGGATTCGTCCGGACGATCCGCTTGTGGCGGAGCGGTTCGAGCTTTATTTTCATGGGGTCGAGATTTGCAACGGTTATCATGAGGAGACGGACCCCGAGGAGTTGCGCCGCCGCATTCGCGCGCATGGCATGGAACAGCATTTGACGAGTAGACTCCTCGATGCGATGGAGGCGGGGCTGCCTCCATGCTCGGGCGTTGCGCTGGGGTTTGACCGGTTGGTCATGCTGGCGGCAGGTGCGCTTTCGCTGGCCGAGGTCATGCCTTTTCCGTTTGACCGGGCGTGAAAAGATGTTGGGCGGTTGGAGTAATGGAGTAGTGGAGTGATGGGGGCTGGGCCTTCTTTTTGCTTTGCCTCATTGACGTGGGGGTGATAGAATGCACATGCAACCTCTGGTCCTTTGCGGAAAAAGCCTGAATGGCAAAGAAGCCCCGGCGCAAGATACCTCCTGATAGAGAATCTGCCCTCCTCTGGGGGTGCGACAGCACGTGCAGCATGTGCACGAATGAGCGGCTTCCGCCGTACATTATTCACCATATTGATGGGAATCGGAACAACAATTCCATTGACAACCTCATCGCGCTCTGCCTGAAATGCCACGCCCTCGCCGAATCCCGCAGCCGGACAGCCAGATACCCTGAAGGGCAGACGTTGAAGGATCTGAAGGCCAAGTGGGAGGGGATTGTCGTCCAGCGCAGAAAGCTCCAGGCCCTTCCAAGAGGCATGATGGTAAGGGAAACTCAAGACCAATCGGGCCGCACAACGCGTGAGTATCTTTGGCAAGCGTCTTACGTCAATGGTCGCGCCGAAGAGGCCATCCAGGCTGCGCAGAAGATAGACCCCAAAGTAATGGACTCTCTGGAAGGCAAGTTGGCTCAGGAACTTGCCAGGCGTCCGAACAAGAAGAGAGCGAATAAGGCTGCGAGCCTGCTAAAACGGAAGTCATCTATGAAGGGCCTCACGAGGGAAGACAGAGCCCGTCAGTATTCCTTGAGTATGGCGATGGGGCAGTTTCTCTTCCGGCGGCAGGAATACGCGGACGCCATAGCGTCCTATCAGACGGCTCACGAGCAGGCAACAATACTACAGAATTCTGATTTGGTATTCCTCAGCATGTTCGACCTTGGTGCGGCGTACGGCATGTCAGGCAACTACGATGAAGCCTACGGTCTTTGTGAGAGAGCGGTTGAACTGCGACCGAAGGACGCTGAGGCGCACTGTAATCTCGGGGTTGCCTTGGGACGCAAGGGGGATAATGAAGGGGCAATCGCGGAATTTCGGGAGGCGATCCGGCTCGATCAGAACTACGCCAAAGCGCATTACGACCTCGGTCTTGCCTTGGGACAGAAGCGGGACACGGAAGGGGAGATCGCCCAATACCGTGAGGTTATCCGGCTCAAGCCGGACTATGCCGAAGCCCACTACAACTTGGGTGTTTCGCTCGCAGAAAAAGGGGACATGGAGGGGGAGACCGCAGCATACCGGGAGGCCATCCGCCTCAAGCCGGACTATGCCGAAGCGCATTCCAACCTTGGCGTTGTCTTGAGAGAGGAAGGGGATGTGGAAGGAGCGATCGCGGCATACCGGAGGGCCATCCGGATCAAGCCGGACCTGGCTGAGGCGCATTACAACCTTGGCGCTGCCCTGTTTCAGGCAGGAAGATATGAGGACGGCATCGCATCCTATGAGAAGGCCATTCGCTTGAGGCACAAGTTGACTGATCGGGGAAGAGCGGCCTGTCTGAATTTAGTGGGGTCTGGGATAGACCGCGCAATGGTTTTACTCAAAGGGGAAAACACCAGAGGGGCGTCCAAAATCCTTGAGAAGATTCGACGGGTATATCTTGATACTAAAGGCGACGTGGATATTCACGGAGTAGTTGGGTATGCGCTCTCCAACCTGCTGGGCCGGCTCTCCGTGCAGGACAAAAAAATGGGCGATAAGATTCTCCGACGGCTTCGGTTGCCGGAGGTCGAGAAGATGCTGCCCGAAGGGCGATACCTTCGGGAGATTGCCATCCTGCGCGATATGCTTGTTGCGGGCTACGATCCTGAAAAGATCATCCTTTACGGTTCGTGCGCGGCGGGAGATGTGAGCGCGGGAAGCGACATTGACATGCTCATCATCAAGGAAGGCGTGGAGGGGAAGGACCTGGTCGAGCGGAAGTTGGAGGTGATGAAGCTCATAGGCGCGATCAATCCGGGTGTGAGGATCGAGGCGGTTGTGCATACAAGTAAAGAACTCCAGGATAAGTTGGAAAGCAGTTGGTTTTATCGCGACGAGGTCATAGGAAAGGGGTGGGTCATTTATGAAAAACGAAGATAAACTCGGACCATGGTTCGAGGACGCCGACGAAGATATGAGGGCCTATGAAGCTTGTCTTCAGGCCGGGATAGATCGCGCGGCGGCATATCACCTTGAGCAGGCAATGCAAAAATACCTGAAGGGCGCATTGGATGAGATAGGCAAGTTTTCCAAGGGGGACAGGACGCATAACATCCCCGACCTGATAAACAAACTCAAGACGGAGCTCCTTGAGGCGCGGCTTGCGGACTTTACGGAGCTTGGTCGGCGATTATATGAGATTTATCCTTTCCGCTATTTCGACACGAGACCCTCCGAAGTCGGCCTCTCGGCAGATGTGCTGAAACAGTGGGCGGGGGAAGTTCGACGCCTGAAGGCCATTATCATAGAAGCCATCGAGAAGTGCCAGGAACAGTAGGCGCGGGCATTGCAAGAACAATGCTGTCAATACTCCATTACCCCGGCAAATCGAGGGAATCATGGACAAGGTCAACGTCGGTCTGATTGGTTCCCAGTTCATCTCCGGCATCCACGCCGAGGCGCTGAAGCAGGTTCCGGATGCGAGCATTGTTGCGGTGGCCTCGCCTACGCGCGCGCATGTCAGGGCCTTCGCACGGCGGCATAAGATTCCTCATTGGTTCAGCGATTATCACGAGATGTTGGGGATGGACGATCTTCGGATGGTGGTGTTGGGTTTGCCCAACTACCTCCATGCCGAGGCGACTATCGCCGCCGCCTGCGCTGGGAAGCACGTGGTGTGCGAGAAGCCGTTGTGCATGAACCTGTCCGAGGCGGACCGGATGATCGCGGCGTGCAGGAAGAACGGCGTGAAGCTGATGTACGCCGAGGAGCTTTGCTTTGCCCCGAAGTATGTCCGGCTAAAACAGCTTGTGGACGAAGGGGCGCTTGGAAGAATCTATCACATCAAGCAGAGCGAGAAGCACGACGGCCCGCACTCGAAGTGGTTCTGGGACGTCGAGAGATCCGGCGGCGGAGTGACGTTTGACATGGGCTGCCATGCGATCGAGTTCTTCCGGTGGATGCTCGGCCGACCGAAGGCGACGAGCGTCTATGCCGAGATAGGGACCTATGTCCACAAGAGCCGGACTAAGGGCGAGGATAACAGCATCATCCTGGTGAACTTCGAGGGCGGGGCGACCTGCATGGCCGAGGAAAGCTGGGCCAAGAAGGGCGGGATGGACGACCGGGCGGAGGTTTACGGCGCGGAGGGGGTCGCGTATGCGAATCTGCTCATGGGCAACTCGATCCTGACCTATAGCGAGCGAGGCTACGGCTACGCCATCGAGAAGGCCGGCTCGACGAAGGGCTGGTCGTTCACGATCTACGAGGAACTCTGGAACTACGGTTTCCCCCAGGAGATGGCCCACTTTGTTGATTGCGTGAAGAACGACAAGGCGCCGGCGGTGACCGGCGAGGACGGGAGGGCAGTGCTTGAGATCATCTTCGCGGCCTACGCCTCGGCTGGGCGGGGGAGGAGGGTGAACCTGCCGTTTCGAACGGGGGCGAAAAAGCCTATTGACCTTTACCTGCGTCCGGCGTAAAATTCCACCCATGACTATTGAGTTCAAGTGCCAACATTGCCAGCGGATTCTCTCTGTGGCCGAGGATCAGGCGGACCGGGCCGTGCAGTGCGAGTGCGGGAAGTGGGTTGTCGCCCGCCGCAAGCGGGGACGTTTGTACCGCGCGGTTTCGCGGGCGCTGAACCCGATGAGCCTGCTCAACCGGGAGAAGAAGCCCGGCGAGGATGCGGCGCCTCAGGGGGATCAGGCCGACTCGATGTCTGCGGGCGAATCATCAGTAGAAGCGGCGCGGCCCGGCAAGCGAATCCACCTGGATAAGTCGCTGATCGTGATTGCTCCTCCCGATGGCGCGCGAGGGAGGGATTGGTCCGTGTTGATCTCGAAACATGTTATGTCGGGGGAGACAGACGAGGCGACGGCTTACGCCTATACGCGCCAAGCAAAGGAGGCCCACGACGGCGGGCGGCACGCGGAAGCATTCGATCTATTCGAGGCCGGTCGAGATTGTTATGGGGAGTGCTGCCACACGCTGACCGAACGGGTGACAAAGGAGGGCAGCCCTGCGACCATCGAGCGGAACGAACGTGTTCTTGGCGATCTCGAACGTTGCATGTACAATTTTGCCGTGCTTGTCTGTGCTACGCGGGTGCCGACGGAGCAGGGCATGGGTCGGGGGCGGAGCGGCGAAACGCGAATGCTGTTTGAAGAGCTGGCCCTTGCGGCGCGAATCCTCTCCCGTCCGAATGAGTTTTGGGTCCCCACCGTCGTATTCACGCGAAACAAGGAGCAGCTCATCAGCGAGATCGGTCGGTGTTTCGAGCGGTACGAGATGAAGCTCTCCGACTTCCTGAAACCACGGAAGTAGGTGCGAGCGCTTCGGCCAGCGGCGTATAGGCGATCCCAAACAGTTCCTCAAGAGGTTTCCACGTCACCTTTCCCCTCGCAACGACGACGCCGGCGGCAAGCGCCTTGTCCGACCGGACTGCCGCCTCGAAGCCCATGTCCGCCAGCTTTATCGCGTAGGGGAGGCTGCAGGCTTCCAGGGCCTTCGAGGCCGTGGCCGGAACAATGCCCGGCAAGTTCCCGACGCAATAGTGAATGACGCCGTGACGGACATAGGTGGGTTCGTCATGGGTGGTCTCGCGGGATGTCTCGATGGGGCCGCAGGGCGTCAGGCAGGAGACATCAATGATGATCGAACCGCGCCTCATGGATTTCACCATGTCCTTGGTGACCAGGTAGCGGCCTCGTTGCGGGAGCCAGTGGATGCAGTTGATGAGGACGTCCGCCTTCCGCACGGGCCGCGCGATGTTTCGCTGGGTCGAGACCCGCTGGGTTATGTTGGGAAGGAGAAGGTTTGGCGCGTAGAGCTTGCCGCCGAGGTGCTCCGTGAGCAAGGTGACGTTTGCTCCGAGCGCTGCGCACGTCTGAGCCGCGGCGCTGCCTGCCACGCCGCCGCCGAGCACGACGACCTCAGCAGGGGGTGCGCCCGGCATGCTGTTAAGCAGGATGCCTTTGCCGCCGAAGAGGGTTTGGAGAAGCCTGGCCGCCGTGAGCGCGCCAACGCGGCCCGCAATGTCCGACATGGGGCGCAGGAGAGGAAAGGAGCCGTCGGCCGAGTGAATGTTTTCGAAAGCCACGGCGTTGCATTTCTTCCGCATGAGTAGTTCAGTCAAGCCCTTGCGATAGTCGAGGTGCAGAAAGGAGTAGATCAACTGGCCTTTTCGGATCAGGCGGCTCTCTGCGGGCTGAGGCTCCTTTACCTTATAGATCATTTCCGCAATTCGATAGATCGCGGGGGCGGTCGGGAGAGTCGCGGCGCCGGTCGCTCGGTAATCGTGGTCTGCGATGCCAGCGGCGATTCCCGCGCCCCTTTGGATGAACACCTTGTGCCCTTGTCGCGTCAGCCTCTGGACGCCTCGGGGTGTGAGCGCTACACGTCCCTCTTGGACCTTGATCTCCTTCGGCACACCGATCTTCAGGGCATTTTCTCCTGTGCAAGGTTACATGCACATGGCGGTCGCGGCTCAGGCCGGTTGCGACGAGTTATTGGGCTCTCGGGGGGGAATGGGCGGTTCGCCTTTTTGGATGTTCTCGTAGACTTCTTTGCGGTGAACGGGGACCGAGTTCGGCGCGGCGATACCGATGCGAACCTGGTCGCGCTCGATCTTGAGCACGGTAATCTCGATATTGTCCCCGATCATAATGCTTTGCTTCGATTTTCGCGTAAGTACCAGCATGGTTGAGCCCTCCGTGGCGTGCAGCGAACGGCGCAATACTCTATTTGTTCGCTATGCACCCCCCCTTGGTAAAAACTATCGTTGAAGACCCCTCCCGTCAGTAGTGAATCGCAGCCATCAGCGCCGCGCGGTTTTCCTCCCATGCGCCATCCGGCGTCACGCCCTTGCGAAGCTCGAGTGTCACGATCGGGATGCCCTTGTCCACTCCCACAAAGCTGCCGAGCGAACCGGACAGGTCGCCGAAAAATATGCCCACCGTATAACCGTTCTCGTGACCCATCGCCCTGGCCAGGGGGCCGGCGGGGCCGTTGAAGTCGAGCATCGGGCCGCGCTGGGCCTGATGGATCGAGATGACCTTGCCCGGTCGGTACTTCTTCAGCACCCAGAGCACGCCCCTCGTCTCCGGTTCGCTGCATGGATATGGCCCGCCATAAGTTTCGGCCCGCGCCCCCTGCGGACGCCAATTGATCGCCGGCAGGTTTCGGTTCAAATCCACACCGTTCGCGTTTTTTCGAGTTCCGCGCGCAAGCCCATCCGGATTCACCTCCGGCGCGACGACAACCAGCCGATTGCTCAAATCTTGATTGTTCGCGGCCAGATATTCGGCGAAGCGCCTTGCGAGATCGGCGCTTACAGGTTCGTCGCCGTGATAGCCCCCAAGAATGAGCGTGACGTTATACCCGTGTCCCAGTACGGCTGCCCGGATCGGCCGTCCTTGCGCTGAGCGCCCGATTTCCTGCCACTTGACATGCGCCGTGGTGGGAGGCGTCGGCTGCTCAATCGCCTGGACCGAAGGACGCAGCGATGGCGCCCGACATCCCACGAAACCCGACACACTCACCAAGACCAAGAGCAGGCATTCGGGGCGAAAGCTCCCTTCCTTTGGGAGCGGCAACACGTTTCCTCCATTCTATGAACGGTCCCTTCGGCAAGCGCCGCGCGCGATTTCCCCCTGGTAAATGGCTGAACGTTGAGACCGGTGCGTGGATAGTCTACGACTGAGCCGTTGCCATGTCAAGAAGCAAATTTGCATGAGGAGAAATTTCTATCACCGCCGCCTCGGCTTGAGGAGAGGCGGGGAATGTACGGCATTTGATCGGAACTGACGGGGCGATACGCCGGCGATGTCGCGAAACTTGCGGGCAAAGTAGCTCTGTCTGGAATAGCCTATTTCGTGGGCGATTTCGCTCATCCTGAGTTGCGTGTTGCGTAGGAGCTTCTTGGCGCGTTCGATGCGAAGTTCCGTCAGGTAGTTTGTGACGGTCATCCGGGTGACGCGCTTGAAGAGGCGACAGAAATAGGCGGGATTGAGGCGGATGGTCCTGGCTATCAGTCCGGCGGACAGGGGCTCGTTCAGATGGGTCTTCATCAGACCGATGGCCGCCTGAATGGGTTTGTATTGTCGCAGGACGATCTCCTGCTCGATGGCCCGATCGCTCATGGACTCGGCGAGCTGGGTTACGGCGAGGAAGAGGAGTTCGCCCATGCGCTGGAGCCGCTTGGCGCTGATCCGCGGGAGCGATTCGTATGCCTGGCGAAGAGCACGGATGTCTATGTCGAGGTCCGATACTCGCCGTTGGATGTCGGCGAATCCGAGTTTGTCCTGGGCCAATGTGATGGCTTGGCCGCAGAAGATCGTGGCGATGTGTTTTTCCCGGGCGATGATGGGCACGATAACCTCTGTGGCGCCGGCGTGGCAGGTGTTGACGAACGGCCCTTTCCGGCGGCGGGCCTCGGCGTTCATGCGGTGGTAATCGTATCCGCCGCAGCTTTTCATTTTGGTGTTGGTCTTGACAATCTCGCAGAACCTGCCGTGGTGAGCGTGATAAATCCAGTCCAGGCGGTCCTCCGGCATAGGGGGTTGGGTCCAGGAGGGAAAGGAAACGCACGCCTGGAGGCCGCTCATTTCTTCGAAGGTCATTAGGATGCGTTGAAGTGTATTTCGTGGCAAACGGGTCATGCTCGCAGCTCCCCATCGCTTTTTCAATCGGGAAGCGAGGGGTTGTCGTCCGGTTGCGGCGTCTCCGCATGGGGAGGTTGGCAGGACGCGGGTTGCGTGGAGCCTTGCGGGGCCTGGAGAAGTCGGGCGAGATGAATGAGTTCACCTTCGGCGCTGTCGGCGACACAGGCCGAGACAATGCCGCCCTGCCGCCAGATGACGACGGCTTTTTTGTCTGCCGAGCCCACCGCGAGGTTGCCCTCGATCCGTGTGGCGTGGGACGACGACAGCAACGGCTTGTCGGCCAGCATGAAAAGCGCGAGTGTGCAGGCATGGACCTTCGCGCCGCCAGGCCGGTGATAAATGACGCAGGCGGCGGGCCTTCCCATCAGATGACATAAGCAGCCGCCCACCAGCTGAAAATGCTCGGCAGCAAGCGATTGCACATGCAACGGAAAACCGAACTTTGCTCGAAAGTATGCTTTTACGGCTTCAGGATCTTGCGACACAATACTCATTGGCAGCTCATCACGGAGAAACTTACCGTGGCGGTCCGCTGAGGCAAGCATTAACGAGGATTCCGATGAAGGAAGAAGCCAGTCGCGGATGGCGTCCCCAGAAAAGGCGAGGACGGCAAATGTGGCAAAGATACCGCCTACGACGAGCATCGCCGCGAGGGGGCGCCTTCGCGTCTCGCGTCGAGGAAGGGTCTGGCAGATTCGATCCGCCAAGCCTTCGGGCTTCGGCGTTCGCAAAAGGCTGGCGCGGATGAGTTCCCGGAGGTCCTTCTCCTCCTCAAAGCGCTCGCTGCATTCAGTGCAGAAGTTGATGTGCTCCAGGACGTCTAAGTTTGCTTCGACATCCAACTCATCGTCGAGAAAAGGATGGATATACTTCCGCGCCTCTTCACAGTCCATGCTTTCGGTCCTTGACAAAACCGAGGGCCTTGGCGTGCTGCCAGAGGTCCTGCCTCAGCATTCGCCGGGCCCGATACATCCGCGACATGACCGTCCCTATCGGCGCGCCGGTGATTTCGGCGATCTCCGCGTATGAAAATCCCTCCACGGACGAAAGGAGGAGCACCGCTCGGAAGTGGGCGGGCAGGCGTTTCAGCGCGCCCGTCAGTCGGTCGTCAATCACCTGGGCGAGGCGGTCCATGTCGAAGGTCGAAATAGCGGCTTCCATCTCAGTGTGGGCGGCCTCGCAGACCGATTCAATCTCTTCGAATTCACTCTCCATGCAACGGTTGTTTGTTCGACGCAGGCTGCGCAACCAGGTGCTGTGCATCAGGGCGAAAAGCCAGTTCGTGCACGGCATCTGGCGATCCGAAGAAGAGTACGAATGGGAGGCGTGGAAAAGGGTGTCGCGAACGAGTTCCTCCGCGTCGGAAGATCGTCCGCACAGGTGAAAGGCGAAGGTAAACAGCGCATCAATGTGAGAGACTGCCACGCCCACAAACTCTTCCTGAAGATCTGCATTCATCGCAATCAACCCATCCCTTCGCTGTCTGGATTTTCAACGTTGTCGAGTTGTCTTGCCTGATCACTGCCGCCGGGGCGGAGATTTCTTCGGCCTCGTCGCCGGCCCCATCGGAATTGGCTCGGACGGAGCGGGACCGGTGTCCCGTTCCTGCAGCGTCTGACGCGGCTCGGGCACGTCCGCGCCGGTCACGCGAATCTCGCCGTAGCCCTTGTCGGCATAGTCATATTTGAAAAGATCGGTGTTGTTAAAGGTCCGGTTCGGGTGCAGCCCCTTGAGATCGAGTTCGAGTTTTGTGTTGGTCTCGGGCCAGGTGAGCGTCACCTTGTGGGGCAGCTCATATCGCGTCCGCTCGACGAAATCGGAGAAGACGGCGTCGAGCTTGACCTCGCCGACGTCAGGTTTGAATAATTGGTGTCGCTCGATATGGAGCGTGGTCCGGTTGATCCAGATCTTTGAATACAACTTGTTTGGATACTCGCCGTTCAATATGGTGACCACATAATAGGCGGGGTTCGGCACCTCGACGAAGGTGATCCGGTACTCAAAGCCAGCGTCTCGGCTGAGCTCGGGACAGAGGATTGCAGTAACGATGTCAATCGGGTTGATGAGCAGGCGCTGTCCGCGATTGTTCAGGGGTTCTTTTAACTTTCCGATGTAGATGCTTTTCTGCTGGTGGTGAATCACCCAGAAATTTTCTCCATCGCAGAGGGCGTCAATTCGGATGGGGGAGTGGTGCTTGGCCACAGTCAGGCGGATCTGGTTAGGCTTCTGCAATACCAGACTCCCCGTGAGCAACTCGCTGGCGAAGGGCTGGTTGCGGGCTGAGATCGTGGCGTTTACCGGCTGGGCGGAGAAGTTCTTAAGCACATAGTATCGCTTCTCCAATGCAGCCAGCAGCTCCCCCGGATTCAGATCCTGGTAGACGAACGCCTGGTCCTCCGGCTCTTGTGGGACGTCATCTTTCACATCTCTCTGTCCGCACCCGCAGGAGAGGATGCTCACGACGACAACCATTACCAACAGGATGTAAGAGTCTCTTGCCATTCTGTTGCACCTACTCGGAAAGTTCGTTGAGAACCGAACGGGCATAGACAATATCTCGCGCCGCCGCCACGTTCGGATCACCCAGGCCGCAATACTCGATCGTTATGGGACCATCGTACCCCGTTTTCTTGAGCGCATCGAGGACTTTAAAAAAGTCAATGTCCCCCGATTCAAGGAGCGTGCTGTAGTTGTAAGCTCCGTTCACATTCACGCAATTTTTCAGGTGCGCCAGACCGATCCTCCCCGCCAGCGTTGAGATCGCCTGAACGCCGTCCTCAGCGGTTGACGTGGCATACATATTTCCCGGATCGGGATTGGCGAGCACTGCGCGGGAGCCGACCATGTTTAGGAGCTTCAGGGTGCTGGCCGCCGTATCGTGGAGCGTGTTCATGTGAATCTCGAGCGTCAGCGTCACCCCTTCGCTTTCGGCTTGCGCGCCCAGTTGCCGGAGCGCGGAGGCGGCGCGTTCATAGTGCTCATCGGTGGCGAGGGCCGAGCCGTTGCGTCCGTAGTCCCTTGGATTCTCCCCCACGAGGCTGCCAACGCCGCCGTTCATGATCTGAATGCCGTAATTTCGCACAAGCGAAATCCAGTGGGCGATCTGTTCGACGCTTCGTTTCGCGGCGTCACGGTCGTCCTGGATGAAATTGCCGGGGAAGTCAATGACGGTGATGTCCACCCCGTGCTTGGCCGCCTTTTCGATAATCTCATCGAGGGACGTCTTGAGATTTGCCGCGTCGAAGTGCTTTCCATTCAATTCGAGTCCGTCCCATCCGTACTGGGCGGATTTTTTCAGGGCGCGATCGAGGGGATACGCCCGAAAGGTGTAGCTGTGCATGCAGAGCCGCATGGAACCTCCGAGAAACCATCGCCGCCTTGGGATGCATATTGCTAAAAAATACTTTAACAGATTATCGCATTGCGCTTCAAGAGAAATTTCTGCCGTCGCGCTTTCCGGGTCGAGGGAGAAAAGCGTTGGCCCAATGTTTCGCTTGACTTTACTTTCATACTGCGGTAAGAGAGCCGTCTTTGTTTCGGCTCGCATTGAGGGATGAGGGAGGAAGAAGATGTCCAGGACATGGCGGATTGATGTCAGACCCGAGCCGGCGGCCGAGCCGGTGCGCGTTGTTCTTTTCGGCCTCGGCCCGATTGGGGTTTTGGCGGGAAGGCTTGTCCATGCAAAGGACGCGTTGAAAATTGTGGGAGCGATTGATATAGACCCAGCAAAGGTTGGGAAGGATGTTGGGGAACTTCTAGGCGTCGGGCCATTGGGCGTGGCCGTCAGCGACAAGGCGAAGGAAACACTGGCCGATGTTCAGGCGGACATTGCGGTGCAGACCACTAGTTCACACATGCCGAAGGTCCGATCACAGCTGATGGACATCATCTCGAGCGGAACGAACGTCGTGTCGTCCACCGAGGAACTGCTGTACCCATATCTGCAGTCCGCTGAGGATGCGGAGCAGATTGACCGCCTGGCGAAAGCGCATGGTGTTACCGTGCTGGGGACGGGTGTGAATCCGGGTTTTGTGATGGACACATTGGTGTTGGTGGCCACCTTCGCGTGCCGGGATGTGCGTTCCATCAAAGTAACTCGCGTCGTGGACGCGGCGAAGCGGCGCGGGCCATTGCAGAGAAAGGTCGGAGCGGGCATGTCGCCCGCTGAGTTCCGCGCGGCCGTGGATGCCGGCCGGATGGGACACGTGGGCCTGGTCGAGTCCATCGCGTTTATTGCCAGTGGATTGGGATGGCCGCTGGAGCGAATTGAAGAGGAGATTGAGCCTGTGGTGGCGGATGCGCTTGTCAAGACGGACTACTTCGAGATCCATCCAGGCCAGGTAAAAGGCATCCACCAGACGGGCGCAGGCTGGAGGGACGGGCGAAGGGTAATCGAGATGGATCTGCAGATGTTCATGGGACCGGTGGATCCGGGTGACAGGATTCAGGTGTGCGGCGACCCGGACATGGATATTCGCATTTGCGGCGGAACGCCGGGGGACGTGGCGACGCCGGCGGCGCTTGTGAATGCGATACCGCGCGTAATGGAGGCGCCGCCAGGTCTCGTGACGATGATGGATATTTCACTTCCTTCCGTTTTGGGAGGGGCGCGGGTTCGCATCGAGGGGCGGCGCGAAAAATAGGGAGCGGATGAGGCGCTTTTTTACTTGAAAAATCGCACCAATCTGGCATAATAAATGACTTGGGGTGTGGAACACATGCGCATGTGGATGCGCAGGCGCGGGGCGGCTAGCGTAGCTCAATGGTAGAGCAGCTGATTTGTAATCAGCAGGTTGAGGGTTCAAGTCCCTCCGCTAGCTCCATATATGATAAGGGGTTGCGATAAGGGGCTTTGAATTGGGGGGGGAGATGTCCGAGCGGTCAAAGGAAGCAGACTGTAAATCTGTTGGCGAAGCCTTCGCAGGTTCGAATCCTGCTCTCCCCACCAATTTTTTGGATTCGGAGATCAACGCTAAGACGGACGACAGGCGGGCGTAGCTTAATGGTAGAGCCCTGGCCTTCCAAGCCAGCCATGTGGGTTCGATTCCCATCGCCCGCTCCACCTGCCACACCGTGCCAAGCCGAAAAATATCTCTCCGATGTGAAAAATATTGTTGACAAGTCAACTTATGAATGCTATCATTATTGACTTGCGACCTTAGTGCCGCCGCAGCCCGGGATAAAAAGACTGAAATTGCGGCAATCTGCTTTGGGATAGCAGCTTACGCATTTGGACCTTGGGCTGCTGTAGCTCAGTCGGTAGAGCGCGTCCTTGGTAAGGACGAGGTCATGGGTTCAATTCCCATCAGCAGCTCTGCAGTTTCGGTCGTGATCGAGGGCTGGCGGGAAGGAGGAGGGGGTCTTGTTTCTGTCTTGGGGAGGAAGGAATCGTGCGGGAATATATCTCGCTGGAATGTAAAAAGTGCGGCACACGTAACTACCGCACACCCAGGCAAGTAAAGAGCGAGCAAAAGAAGAAGCTCGAACTGAAGAAGTACTGCAAAATTTGCCGGGGCCACGTGGTGCATACGGAAAAGCGTAAATAACTTGGTGCGCGTAGGTGCGTAGCTCTAACTGGTAGAGCGTCGGACTCCAAATCCGATGGTTGTGGGTTCGAATCCCTCCGCACCTGCCAGATGACTCACGGGAGCCTTGAATGGGGTTCACGTTTTACAAAAAGGGCCACGGGAAGTACGCGCGTTGGGTCACGGCGATCAGTTTCGGCGTCATCCTCCTGTTTGGCTGCTGGGAACTCTACGAAGGATTGGGCGCAGGCGAGGCGCAGAAACCGTGGGAGATAATCGGCGTGGGCGTCACGCGTGACGCACTGACCGCCGCGATGGTTTTCCTCGTCGGGATGGTGTTCGTGGCCATATTGACCTGCGGCTTTGAATCAAGCATCTGGGGGCTGAGGGGCCTGGGGGCGAGGGGGCGGGCGTTCATTGACTTTCTGATAGACGTCGAGGCGGAACTGCGAAAGGTGGCTTGGCCGAATCGTCGGGAACTGCTCAACTCGACCTGGGTCGTGATAATCACCATGGTAGTGTTCGCGTTCTTTCTCGTGGTTATGGATCGGGTGCTTCAGCTGGCAATGCGCAGCCTTGGGGTGCTGTAGAGAATGGATGGTGCGGAAGCCATGCCGAAAAAATGGTTTGTCCTTCGTGTGCAGTCCGGGAAAGAGGACACGATAAGAAAGAATCTGGAAAAGCGCGTGAAAGCCGCGGGCCTGAATGAGCAGATCGGGCGCGTGCTTGTGCCGACGGAGACCGTGGCCGAGATCCGGCGGGGAAAACGCACGGAAAGAAAGCGGAAGAAGTTCCCGGGGTATATCTTTGTCGAGATGGATGCCGAGGAAAAGAACCAGGTTCCCGAGAAAAGCTGGTTTCTCATCCGAGAAACGCCGGGGATTGGTGACTTTGTCGGCCCGTCCTCGCGGCCCTCGGCCATGTCGGACCGCGAGGTGGACAAGATGCTCGGCGAGGAAGATAAGGCCGATGTCACGCCGTCGGTGCCGATCGGCTTCAAGATAGGCGACAGTGTAAAGATAAAGGAAGGCCCCTTCGAAAACTTTGACGGGATAATTGATGAGGTCTATCCCAACAAGGGCACGGTAAAGGTAATAGTAACGATTTTCGGGCGGGGCACGCCCGTGGAACTTGAATACTGGCAGGTTGAGAACGACTAACCATGGCAAAGCCCTTAATGGCAAAAATAAAACTGCAAGTGCCTGGCGGACAGGCCACACCGGCGCCGCCGGTGGGGCCCGCCCTCGGGCAGCACGGTGTCAATATCGGCGAGTTTGTCAGCCGCTTCAATGCGCAGACAAAGGAAGCCAACGGCATGATCATCCCGGTTGTGATTTCCGTCTACCAGGATAGATCCTTCGACTTTATCACCAAGTCGCCGCCGGCGGCCGTGCTGCTGAAGAAAGTGGCGAAGAGCACGGAAGGCGGTGAGGGGATAGCACAGGGCGCCGCCGAGCCCGGCAAGCAGACCGTCGGCTCGGTGACGCGGTCCCAATTGGAGGAGATCGCAAAGATCAAGATGGCAGACCTGAATGCCGCCACCCTGGACGCCGCAATCAAGATGATCGCGGGCACCGCCCGGAGCATGGGACTGGAGATCATAGAGTAGCAATGGGAACGAGAAGCAAACGATACGAAGACGCCCGGGCAAAGATTGACCGCACAAAGAAGTATCCGATTCGCGAGGCGGTAGTGTTGTTGAAGGACCTGACCCCCGCCAAGTTCGACCAGACGGTGGAGATCGCCATCAAACTGAATATTGACGACAAACAATCGGACCAGAAGGTGCGCGGCGCCTTCTCCCTGCCCAAGGGGATCGGGAGATCGGCGAGAGTGATCGTTTTTGCCACGGGCGACAAGGCGAAGGACGCCCAGACGGCCGGCGCCGATCTGGTGGGGGCGGAGGACCTCGCCGAGAAGATCAGCAGCGGCTGGATGGACTTTGACGTAGCCCTGGCGACTCCGGACATGATGCGCGTCGTCGGCAAACTCGGCCGCATTCTCGGGCCGGCGGGGCTGATGCCTTCGCCCAAATCGGGAACAGTCGTGGAGAACGTGGGCGAGGCGGTTCGGGAGTTCAAGGCGGGAAAACTCGAATATCGAAACGACACAGGCGGCAATATCCATGCCGTGGTGGGGAAGCTTTCCTTCTCCAACGCGGACCTCGAAGAAAACATCGGGGCCTTTGTGAAGCACATTACCAGCTCAAGACCGGCGAGTCTGAAAGGGCCGTTTGTGGGGGGCGTTACGATCTCCTCCTCCATGAGTCCCGGCATCAAACTCGCCGTCTCGGAATGAGGGTTCCCTTCGGGATATATCAATGTCAAAACGTGTGAACAGATTGATGGTGACGGAGCTGGCTGAATTCTTTAAGGCGATGGACCCGTGCGTCCTGCTCAGCTACCAAAAGGTTTCGGCGGAAGAAGCGACCAGGATGCGCGCTGCGCTTCGAGAGAAACAGGTGGACCTCCGCTTGATTAAGAACAGCCTGTCGCGACTTGCCCTGAAGAACCTGGGGCGCGAGGATGTGGCCGACATGGTGGATGGGCCCATCGCCATGGCCATCGGGGGGGAGAACCCCATCGTCCTGGCCAAGGCAGTGGCCGAGTGCGCCAAGGGGAAAAAATCCGTTACGGTCCGGGGCGGTTTTGCCGAAGGAAGGGCGTTAAGCGCAGCGGAGGTGGACGCCTTTGTGAAGATGCCGGGCCGCGAAGGCCTGTTGTCCCAGATACTTGCCGGGATCAGCGGACCGTTGACCGGAGTGGCCGGCATGTGTGCGAGCATTCAACGCAGCCTTGTGACCGCCCTGAAGGCCATCGCAGACCAGAAAGCGGAGCAACCGCAACAGTCGTAGGGCGGATAAGAGATACTGGGATTGAGATACGGACTTTGACCTGGAGGTAATGTCATGGCGGAAGTAAAGGAAGCGGCAGTCGTCGAGGAAACGACGGGTTCGGAACTATCGCCCAAAATTGCAGAAATCCTTGACAAGATAAGTGCGCTCACATTGCTCGAGGCCGCGGAGCTGGTAAAGGCGTTCGAGAAGAGATTCGGCGTCTCGGCGGCGCCGGTCGCCATCGCTGCTGGTGTGGCGGCGGGCGCGGGCGAGGCTGGGGCCGAAGCGGCGGAAGAAAAGACCGAGTTCACAGTCGAGTTGAAGGAAGTCGGCAGCAACAAGATCGCCGTCATCAAGGCGGTCCGCGCACTGACGACGCTCGGCCTGAAGGAGGCGAAGGCCCTGGTGGACTCCGCGCCAAAGCCTGTAAAGGAGAACGTCCCCAAGGAGGAAGCCGAGAAGGCCAAGGCGGAGCTGGAAAAGGCAGGAGCGACGGTCGAACTCAAGTAAGCGGCCCGGCCCTGTTTTCCGTGACTGGCCGCGGGGGAAGACTGCACACAATTGCTTGTGCGGAGAGACGAAGTAATGGACATTCGAAACTATGGAAAAGTAGGCGACCTGGTCGAGGTTCCAAGCCTGACCGAAATCCAAACCAAGTGCTATGCGGATTTCCTTCAGGTGGATGTGACGGTTGCAAAGCGCAAGAACCAGGGCCTCGAAGCCATCCTGCGGGAAATCTTTCCGATTGACAATTACGACGGAACGATGAAGCTGGAGTACATCAAATACGAACTCGGACGCCCCAGGTACTCCCCCGATGAGTGCCGCGAGCTTCGGTTGACCTACGGCTACCCCTTCCGCGTATGGCTCCGGCTCACACGAAAAGACGAGCCGGTGGAGGAGCTGGTTTACCTCGGCGATGTGCCGAAGATGATGGGCGGCGGCGAGTTTATCATCAACGGCGCCGAGCGCGTTATCGTGACGCAGCTCCATCGGTCGCCGGGCGTGGATTTTATCGAGGAGTCCGACCCCTCCGAACGCCGCCTCCATGCCTGCCGAATCATCCCCGAGCGAGGCAGCTGGATCGAACTGAATGTGAGCAAGAAGGAAGTACTCACCATGCGCATAGACCAAAGCGGGAAAATGCCTGCCACGTGCCCGCTTCGCGCAATGGCCGAGGATTGCTCCACAAATGCCCAGATTCTCCGCACCTTCTACAGCACAAAGAAAGTCCCCCTCAAAGGACCTAAATCCGTAGAGCAACTGGTAGGCAGCTGGGCGGTCGAAGACATCCTCAATAAGGAAACCGGCGAGGTCATTGTGGAAAGCGCCTGCCAGATTCCATCGGACAAGGTGCAGGCCATCGCGGATGCCAATATCAAGGAGATCGAGGTCGTGGAATCTCCGGATGACCTCCTGATCCTTAATACCATAGCCGAGGACCCGACGACCTCGCACGAAGAAGCGCTCCTCAAGATCTATACGCGCCTGCGACCGGGCAACCCGCCGAGCATTGACAAGGCAAAACAACTGTTCCACGAGCGGTTCTTCGACGTGAATCGTTATCGTCTCGGCAAGGTCGGGCGGTTCCGACTCAATCGGCGATTCGGCCTCGATATGAAAGACGCCTCGATGACCCTTCAGAAGGAGGACCTCATCAACTGCATTTCCTACCTGCTGAAGCTTCGACGCGGGGAAGGAACCGTGGACGACATTGACCACCTCGGCAATCGCCGTCTGCGCACGATTGACGAACTCGCGGGCGAGGAATTTCGCAAGGGGTTCCTCAAACTGCGCCGCACAGTTACCGAGCGGATGAACCTCAAGGAGCCCGAACAACTCACTCCGCGAACCCTCGTCAACTCGAAAACAATATCCTCGTCAATAGACTACTTCTTCGGGCGAAGCGAACTTTCGCAGGTCGTGGACCAGACCAACCCCCTGGCGCAGCTGACCCATGAGCGGCGGCTCAGCGCCCTTGGCCCCGGCGGGTTGAATCGGAAACGGGCGGGATTTGACGTCCGCGACGTCCATATCTCGCACTATGGCCGCATCTGCCCCATCGAGACGCCGGAAGGGACAAATATCGGCCTCATCGCGTCGCTGAGCGTTTACGCCGGCGTTGACGAATACGGATTCCTCACCACACCCTATGCAAAGCTGAGCAAGGGCAAGGCCAGCGGCGATATTGCGCACATGCGGGCGGACGAAGAGGATGGAAAACGATTGGCCCCGTCGGATTTCAAACGGACCTCCGAGAAGAGCGGGCATGTCCTCGCCCGGCTCAACGGCGACTTTAATGTCATGACGCTGAACGACCTGGACTACTCCGATGTTTCTCCAAAGCAACTGGTCGGCGTGTCGGCCAGCCTGATTCCATTCCTGGAGCACAGCGACGCAAACCGCGCCCTCATGGGATCGAACATGCAGCGTCAGGCGGTGCCGCTCCTTTCCACGGAACCGCCTCTCGTCGCCACGGGCATGGAAAAAATCGTAGCTCAAAATTCCGGCATGGTGGTGCGGGCCAGGAATTCCGGAACGGTGGAATCGGTGACGGCCGAGGAAATCAAGATAGACTCCCAGGTCTACAGGCTCCGGAAGTTTGTAGGCCTGAATGAACGGACGTGCCTGAACCAGAAGCCGATCATCAAGGTGGGGGAGAAGGTAAGGGCAGGCCAGGTTATCGCCGATGGCGCCGCCACGTGCCAGGGCGAGCTCAGCCTCGGGAGGAACGTGCTGGTCGCGTTCATGCCGTACGAAGGGTACAACTTCGAGGACGCCATCGTCATCAGCGAACGTCTCGTCAAGGATGGGCGATACACCTCGATTCATATCGAGGAGTTCGAAACCGAGGCGCGGGAAACCAAACTCGGAAAAGAGGAATTCACCCGCGATATTCCCAATGTATCCGAGAGGGCGCTGAAGAACCTGGACGAGGACGGCATCATCCGCATCGGCACAAAGGTGGGGCCGGCCGATATTCTCGTGGGCAAGATCGCCCCGAAGAGCAAGAGCGAACTGACCCCGGAGGAAAAGCTCCTCCACGCGATCTTCGGACGCGCCGGCGAAGACGTCAAGAACGATTCCCTGGAAGTGCCATCAGGCGTGGAAGGCATTGTGATCGGCGCGCAAAAATTCTCGCGCCGCACCAGCATGTCCGACGAGGAACGCCACGATTTTCAGGAGGAGCTCGAACGGGAATGCCGCGACTTCGATCACAAAATTGCGCAGGAGTTCACTAAAATGCTCCGAGCCCTCGAAAAGGTCATCGGAGGCAAATTGGTGGACAAGAGCACCCGGCACGAGATGTCCGTGGACCCGAATGCCTCGGATGAGGAACTGCTGAGGATCGAAGAGGAATTCGACATCGAGAACGTGCGCCTTGGCCGGGATGTGGATGTGGAGAAAGTTCAGAAGACCTACCAGCGCTATGACGAACGGATCGAGGCGCTCAAAGACGAAAAAGACCGCAAGATCAACCAGCACCGAAAAGGGGACGAGCTGCCGAGCGGCGTGCTGGAGATGGTGAAGGTCTACGTCGCCACAAAACGAACGTTGTCGGTGGGCGACAAGATGGCGGGCCGCCACGGAAACAAGGGAGTGATAGCCAAGATCGTCCCGGAGGAGGACATGCCGTTCCTTGGCGACGGCACGCCCGTTGAAATCCTTCTGAATCCGCTCGGGGTCCCGTCGCGTATGAACGTCGGGCAAATCCTGGAGACCCATCTCGGTTGGGCCGCCAGCGCATTGGGCTTCAAGGCCATCACGCCCATTTTCGACGGCGCCACCGAAAAAGAGATTGAAGAGACCTTGAAGGAAGCCAGCCTGCCTGCGGACGGGAAGACGGCCCTCTACGACGGACGAACGGGTGAACCCTTCGACCAGACGGTGACGGTAGGATACATCTACATGATGAAGCTGCATCACCTGGTGGACGACAAGGTCCACGCCCGCGCCACCGGGCCCTACTCGCTCATCACCCAGCAACCCCTGGGCGGCAAGGCGCGATTCGGCGGCCAGCGATTCGGCGAGATGGAGGTATGGGCGCTCGAAGCTTACGGCGCCGCCCACATCCTTCAAGAACTGTTAACTGTGAAAAGCGACGACGTCGAAGGCCGCACCAAGATCTATGAGGCCATGGTCAAGGGCGAGAACACACTGGAGGCGGGAACCCCCGTCTCCTTTGATGTCCTGCGAAAGGAAATTGCCGGACTTGCCCTGAAGATGGAACTCGAGAAAAAGAGCATATGAGGCGGGAAAGACAGTTTCATACCTGCCTGGAGATGACGAATGGCTGAGTCAATTTATGACAAGATCAACGATTACGGGTCCGTGACCATTTCGCTCTGTTCACCGGAGGACATCAAGAGCCGGTCCTACGGCGAGGTCAAAAAACCCGAAACGGTAAACTACCGTACCTACCGAGCCGAGAAGGACGGACTCTTCTGCGAGCGCATTTTCGGCCCCGAAAAGGACTGGGAGTGCTTCTGCGGCAAATATCGCGGCATGAAGCACAAAGGGATCGTCTGCGATAGATGCGGCGTCAAAGTCACCCACTCCCGCGTCAGACGGAAGCGCATGGGGCACATCAGCCTCGCCGCCCCTGTCGTCCACATCTGGTTCCTGAAAGCCATGCCCTCCCAACTCGGCAACCTCCTCGCCATGAAAAGCTCCTCTCTGGAGCGCGTCGTTTACTTTCAGGACTATCTTATCGTAGATGCCGGCGACACGCCGCTCAAAGAAAAGCATCTCCTGAGCGAGGAGGAATATCGAAGCGCCCTGGATAAATACGGCAATCGCTTCAAGGCGGAAATGGGTGCGGAGGCCGTGAGAACGCTCCTGAAACGGCTCGACCTGGATGCGCTGGCGAAAGATCTTCGAGAGGAGCTTGCCGGTTCAAAATCCAAGCAGAAGACGAAGGACATCACCAAGCGTCTGAAGATTGTGGAGGCGTTTCTTAACTCCGGCGGCGCATCCGATACCCGCAACAGACCCGAATGGATGATTCTCGATGTCATTCCCGTCATCCCCCCGGACTTGCGGCCCCTGGTTCTGCTCGAAAGCGGCAATTTTGCAACGTCCGACCTCAACGACCTCTACCGCCGAATCATCAACCGCAACAACCGGCTGAAGAAACTCCTGGACCTCAACGCCCCTGAGGTCATCATTCGCAATGAAAAACGAATGCTCCAGCAATCGGTGGATGCGCTCTTCGACAACAACCGATGCAAGCGTCCGGTCCTCGGCAGCGGCAACCGCCCCCTGAAGTCCCTCACCGATATGATCAAGGGCAAACAAGGCCGGTTCCGTGAAAACCTGCTGGGCAAGCGCGTGGACTACTCCGCCCGATCCGTCATCGTGGTCGGCCCGGAACTGGGGCTCCATCAGTGCGGCCTCCCCAAAAAGATCGCCCTTGAACTCTTCCAGCCCTTCATCATCCGGCGCCTCCGAGAACTCGGCCTCGCCGACACCATCAAGAGCGCCAAGAAAATGCTGGATCGGAAGGACAAGGAGGTCTGGGACATCCTGGAAGAAGTAATCCGAAGACACCCCGTCCTCCTTAACCGCGCCCCCACCCTGCACCGAATGGGCATCCAGGCCTTTGAGCCGGTCCTGGTCGAAGGCAACGCCATCAAGATACATCCCCTGGTCTGTCGCGGCTTCAACGCCGACTTCGACGGCGACCAGATGGCTGTGCATCTGCCCCTGTCCGTGGAGGCGCAGGTCGAGGCGTCCACACTGATGCTCGCCACCAACAATATCTTCTCCCCCGCGTCGGGCCTTCCCATCATTGCCCCCTCCCAGGATATTGTTCTCGGCTGTTACTACCTTACCGCCGAGATGCCCGGCAAACGAGGCGAGGGGAAGATTTTTAGCGGCCCCGGCGAGGTAATCGCCGCATATGCGCATGGTCGAGTGGAAGTTCATGCCCGAATCAAGGTCCGTCTGACCGACAAGAACGCCGTCCTCGATTCCGATGGCCTGCAGGAGTCGCCGAACAATATCTACAACACTACCGTGGGGCGTATCCTGTTCAACGACATCCTTCCCGCCGAGCTGCCGTTCTACAACTATGTAATGAGCCAAAAAGCGCTGGACGGGATCATCCGGGACTGCCATGAAAAATTGGGCAGACAGGCCACCATCAATGTCCTCGATGCCGTAAAGTCGCTCGGATTCCGGGCCGCCACAAGGGCGGGCATTACCTTCTCCACGAGCGACCTCCGCCAGCCCCTCAACAAGGCCGAGATCATCAAGCATACCCAAAAGCGAGTGGACGGGATTCAGAAGCGATACGCCGACGGCGTCATCACCGACGGCGAGCGGTACAACCTCGTCATCGAAACGTGGCTGCACGCCACAGACGTCGTAGCGGACGAAATGATGAAGGAACTGAAAAGCGATACCCGCGAGGGCAAGCCCTACTTGAATCCCATCTTCATGATGGTGGACTCCGGAGCGCGAGGCAGCCAGCAGCAGATTCGCCAACTCGCGGGCATGCGCGGCCTCATGGCCAAACCCTCCGGCACGATTATTGAGACGCCGATCCTGTCGAATTTCCGCGAGGGCCTTCAGGTCCTCGAATACTTCAGTTCTACACACGGGGCGCGAAAAGGTCTGGCCGATACGGCCCTGAAGACGGCGGAGTCGGGATACCTGACCCGGAAACTGGCCGACGTGGCCCAGAACGTTGTAGTCAACGAGCAGGATTGCGGCACGCTAAAGGGCATTACGAAGGGCGTAATCTACAAGGGCGAAAAGGTGGTGGTCAGTCTTGCCGACAGCATCCGCGGCCGTATAGCCCGAGACAACATCACGAACTTCGTTACCGACGAAGTCATTGTCAAAGAAAACGACCTCATTACCGATGAGAAGGCAAAGGCCATCGAGGCACTGGGCCTCCAGAAGATCCGAGTTCGTTCGCCGTTGACCTGTGAGAGCGCCATCGGCATTTGCGCCACGTGCTACGGCATGGACCTCGCTCGCGGCGAACTCGTCGAGGAAGGCATGGCCGTGGGCATCATCGCGGCGCAATCCATCGGCGAACCCGGAACGCAGCTGACCATGCGCACGTTCCACATCGGCGGAGCAGCCACCCGATCGAAGGAAGAATCCGAGATTCAGGCGAAGCGTCCGGGGATAGTGAAGTTCTCCAAGATGAACGTCGTGATCAACCCCGACGGCCAGCCGGTGGTGCTCAACCGCAACGGCGAGCTCCTCCTCCTCGACGAAAAGGGGCGCGAGTTGGAGCGCTATGCCGTGCCGCCGGGCGCCTTTGTGCTGGTGAAGGAGGGCGACCACGTCGCTGGCCGGCATCCCCTCGTTCGCTGGGACCCGATGATGATCCCCATCCTCGGCGAAATGGCCGGCGTGGTGCGATTTGAAGACATCATCGAAGGCAAGACCATGCGCGAGGAGATTGACAGCGTCAGCAACGTCAAGCGCAAGGTAATCATGGAACATAAGGGCGATCTCCATCCGCAACTTGTTGTCGAGGACAAGAGTGGGAAGATCCTGGGCGTCTATCCAATTCCGGAAAAGGCCCACATCGAGGTGGAAGAGGGAGAAGAAATCAAAGCAGGCACGCTACTCGCCCGAACGCCGCGAGAAATCGGAGGGACCCAGGACATTACCTCGGGTCTCCCCCGCGTGACGGAAATTTTTGAGGCCCGGAAACCGCGCGACCCGGCCGTCATCAGCGAAATAGACGGGGTCGTCGAGCTGGGTGGACGGTCTCGCCGAAGAAAACGAACGGTCACCGTACGCAATGAGAGCGGCATCGTGAAAGAACACGTTGTGCCGACCGGCAAACAGCTCCGTGTGCACGGCGGAGACCGAGTGCGCGCCGGCGAGGCCCTGGTGGAAGGCCCCCTCGTTCCGCAGGACATCCTGCGCATCAGCGGTGAAGAAGAACTTCAACTTCATCTGCTGCAAGAGGTGCAAAACGTCTATCGCTCCCTCAGTCAGAAGATAGACGACAAGCACATCGAGATCATCATTGCCCAGATGATGCGAAAAGTCCGCATCAACGACCCCGGCGACACATCCTTCCTGCCCGGCGCAGTGGTGGACAAGTTCAAGTTCCGCCAGGAGAATGAGCGCGTGACGGAAAAAGACGGCAAACCCGCCACCGCCGAGACGCTCCTGATGGGAATCACCAAGGCGGCGCTCCAGTCGGACAGCTTCATCTCGGCGGCTTCGTTCCAGGAGACCACAAAGGTCCTGACCGAGGCGGCCGTGGCGGGGAAAACCGACCAACTCCTGGGATTGAAGGAAAATGTCATCCTCGGCCATCTGGTTCCCGCGGGAACGGGCTTTAAGGCCCATTATGCCGGGGAGTTCAAGATTACCGAGGCCATGCTTGGCGACGGAGGCAGTAGTAAACAAACCGGGGCTCCCGGTGAAGGAAAAGGAGAATAAAGTGCCGACAATCAACCAACTGGTGCGCAAAGGCCGAAAGATCCTCCGGAAGAAGAGCAAACGGCCTGACCTCGAGCAATGCCCCCAAAAGCGGGGGGTCTGCCTCCAGGTGGCGACGCGAACTCCCAAAAAGCCGAACTCGGCGCTGCGCAAGATCGCCCGTGTGCGATTGTCCAACGGGCGCGAGATCACGGCTTATATCCCGGGGGAGGGTCACAATTTACAGGAGCACTCCATCGTCCTCGTGCGAGGCGGCAGAGTGCGCGACCTGCCGGGAGTGCGCTATCACATCATACGCGGCACGAGGGACTCCGCGGGGGTGGACGCCCGGCGGCGCGGGCGCTCTAAATACGGCGCCAAGACTCCGAAGTAGAAGGAAAGGTGCGAAAGGCAAAAACGCATGTCGCGGAAATTTAAGAACATAGATGAGGCATATCTGAAGGCCGACGTCCGCTTCAAACAGCCCCTGGTTTCGAAGTTCATCAACTGCATCATGAAAACGGGCAAGAAGAGCGTTGCCGAGAATGTCTTTTACGGTGCGATGGACATCATCGAGGAAAAGCTCCCCGATGTCGAACCCTATCAGGTCTTTGAGACGGCGGTAAATAATTGCAAGCCGATGATTGAAGTGCGCTCGAAGCGCATCGGCGGCGCCACATATCAGGTGCCAAAAGAAGTAAATCCGAAGCGCGCCCAGGCTCTCGCAATACGGTGGATCCTCCGCGCCGCGCGGGCCCGCAAGGGCAAACCGATGGCGATCCGCCTGGCTGATGAACTTCTTGACGCATATAAGAAGGAAGGCGCCGCCATCACAGAGAGGGAAAACGTGCATCGCATGGCCGAGGCCAACAAGGCCTTCGCCCACTTTGCGTGGTAAGGAATTCTGTTCGGTATGGCTCCTGAAGCGATCGAAAAAATCCGAAACATCGGGATTGTCGCCCATATTGACGCCGGCAAAACAACGGTGACCGAGAGAATTCTGTACTATACCGGCAAGGCCCACAAAATGGGGGAGGTGCACGAAGGCACTACCGTCATGGATTGGATGGAGGAGGAGCAGGAACGGGGGATCACCATCACCTCCGCCGCCACGACGTGCCTGTGGAGGGAAAAGCAGATTAACATTATTGACACCCCCGGGCACGTGGACTTCACGGCCGAGGTCGAGCGCAGCCTGCGTGTGCTTGATGGCGCCGTTGTCGTCTTCTCCGGCGTCGAGGGCGTGGAAGCGCAGTCCGAGACCGTCTGGCGGCAGGCCGACAGATACGACGTGCCGCGGCTCGCTTTCGTGAACAAAATGGATCGCGCGGGGGCCTCCTTGGATCGAACCGCGCAGGAGATTCAGGAGCGACTTGGAGCGAGACCCGTCATCCTGACGCTCCCCATCGGCGAAGGGCAGGACTTCGACGGGATCATAGACCTCATTCGAATGAAAGCCGTTTATTTCCGCGGCAGCGACGGGGCAAAGATCACAGTCGAGGATATACCAGCCGCGTTGCGAGACCTTGCCGTCGAACGGCGCGAGGAGATGCTGGAGGCCGTCGCCGAAAACGATGAAACGCTTATGGAACAATACGTCGAAGGACAAGAGATAACCGAAGACCAGGTGCGGCGCGGACTCCGTGCAGGCACACTCGGCGCGCGGATCGTCCCGGTCTTGTGCGGGGCGGCGTTCAAGAACAAGGGCATTCAGCCCCTCCTCGATGCCGTGTGCGATTTCCTTCCCTCGCCGGCGGACGTGCCGGCGGTGAAGGGCGTGGACCCCGAGGACGAGAGCAAGGTCCTCCAACGGGACCCCTCGGAGGCCGAGCCTCTGGCGGCGCTCGCCTTCAAAATTGCCGCCGACCGCCATGGGGAACTCACGTTTGTCCGCATTTACTCGGGGGTTCTGAACGCCAATACGCGCGTTTATAACGCGACCAGAGACAAAAAAGAAAACATCACCCGGCTATTCCGGATGCACGCAAATAAACGGGAACAGTTAAGCGAGATGGGCCCGGGTGAAATCTGCGCCGTGGTGGGACCGAAATTCACCGTCACAGGCGACACGCTTTGCGACGCCCGCGCGGCCATCGTGCTCGAACGGATGAACTTCCCGCAAACGGTCATCTCGATGGCCATCGAAACGAAGACGCAGGACGACAAGATTCGATTGGAGGAAGTCCTGCAGACACTGGAGAAAGAGGACCCGACGTTCGAAAAGAGAATGGATGGCGAGACCGGACAGTTAATCATCTCGGGGATGGGCGAGTTGCACTTGGAGGTATTGAAGCATCGCATGCTCCGGGAGTTCAATATAGATGCCAACGTGGGGAAACCGAGGGTGGCCTACAAGGAGACAGTCATCAGCACCGCGGAGGGCGAGGGGCGGTTCATTCGACAAACAGGGGGACGCGGTCAGTACGGCGTGGTCCTTCTCCGCGTGGAACCCATCGCGGGAAAGGGAGTGGTGGAGTTTGTGAACGAGGTCCGGGGCGGCGAGATTCCGAGGGAGTTTATCCCCGCCGTTGAGGACGGAGTTCGGAGCACCGCTGCCGGGGGTGTGACGACCGGATACCCCCTCGTCAATGTGAGAGTTACCCTGCTCGACGGTTCGTACCACGAGGTGGATTCGTCGGACATCGCCTTCGCCACCGCCGGTTCGATGGCCCTGCGGGCCGCCGTGGAGAAGGCGGGGGTCGAGCTCCTGGAGCCGATCATGGCCCTGGAGGTCGTTGTCCCGGAAGAATATCTGGGCGATGTAATCGGCGACCTGAACAGCCGCCGCGCCGACATCGCACAGATGAATCAACGCGGCGCCATGCGCGTAATTCATGCCGTGGCCCCCTTGGCGGAAATGTTCGGTTATGCCACGGCTGTCCGGTCGCTCACGCAGGGTCGCGCGACGTATACAATGGAACCGCGGGAGTACCGCAGCGTGCCAAAGCAAATCTACGATAAAATAGTTGCGTAAGTTTCTTAGGTCAGGAGGCGCAAAATGGCAAAGCAGAAGTTTGAGCGGACAAAGCCGCACGTGAACGTGGGAACGATCGGGCACATCGATCACGGGAAGACCACCCTGACAAGTGCCATTACGATGTACTTGGCATCGAAGGGCCTGGCTAACGCCAAATCCTACGACGAGGTCGCCAAGGCAAGCGAGGCGCAGGGCCGTCGCGACGAGACGAAGATCCTAACCATCGCGGTAAGCCACGTCGAATACTCCACCGCAAACCGGCACTATGCCCACGTGGACTGCCCAGGTCACGCGGACTACATCAAGAACATGATCACCGGCGCCGCCCAGATGGACGGCGCCATCCTGGTGGTCAGCGCCGACGACGGCCCCATGCCGCAGACTCGCGAGCACATCCTCCTGGCTCGCCAGGTGAACGTGCCGGCCATGGTCGTCTTTCTGAACAAGGTGGACCTCGTTGACGACGCCGAGCTGCTCGACCTCGTCGAACTCGAGGTGCGCGAGCTGCTGAGCAAGTACGAATTTCCGGGCGACGACATCCCCGTGATACGCGGAAGCGCCCTGGCGGGCATGCAGAATCCCAATGACCCGGAGGCCACCAAGTGCCTCGCCGAGCTGATGGACGCCCTCGACAGCTTCATTCCCGAGCCGGTTCGGGTAGTGGATAAGCCCTTCCTGATGCCTATCGAGGATGTGTTCAGCATCGAAGGCCGCGGAACGGTAGGCACGGGGCGAGTGGACCGTGGCAAGATTCACGTGGGCGACGAGGTGGAAGTCGTCGGCATCAAGGAGACAATGAAGACTGTGGCCACCGGCGTGGAGATGTTCAACAAGACCCTCGACGAAGGCATGGCAGGCGACAACATCGGCGTGCTGCTGCGCGGACTCAAGAAGGAAGACCTGCAGCGGGGACAGGTTCTCGCGGCGCCGGGGAGCATCACCCCCCACACTAAGTTTGAGGCAGAAGTATACGTTTTGACGAAGGAAGAAGGCGGGCGCCACACACCGTTCTTCACGGGCTACCGCCCCCAATTCTACTTTCGCACCACGGACGTGACGGGGAATGTGGCGCTGCCCCAAGGGACGGAAATGGTCATGCCCGGCGACAATGTAACGATTTCAGGCGAATTGATCACTCCGATTGCCATGGAAGAACAACTGCGCTTCGCCATCCGCGAGGGCGGCAAGACGGTTGGGGCTGGCGTGGTCACGAAGATTCTCGCATAGGACCGAACATAAGAGGAGGAATGATCTGCGGTTATGGATCAGCACATCCGCATACGGATGGAGGCCTACGACCACCGCGCGCTCGACGTAGCGGCGGCAGAGATTGTTGATACCGCCAAACGAACGGGCGCCAAAGTGCGGGGCCCGATCCCGCTCCCAACGCGGATCGAGAGGTATACGGTTCTCAGGTCGCCTCACATCGACAAAAAATCGCGAGAGCAATTTGAGATCCGTACACACAAGCGGCTGATTGACATCCACGAGCCGACGGCGAAGACGATTGACGCCCTGGGCAAACTCAATATGCCCGCCGGCGTGGACATCAAGATCAGGGCGTAACGAAAGGTTGCGGCAGATGATAGAAGTGCCTGTCCTCGATGCCGAGGGCAAAGAACAGGAAAAGATGAGCATTGACGAAGGGCGCCTCGGTGGGCGCGTGCATGCGAGGCTTGTCCGCGATGCGGTCGTCATGTATGAAGCCAACCGAAGGCAGGGTACCGCCAAAGCCAAGAAAAAGGGCGAACTGGCCTACACCAACAAGAAACCCTATCGCCAGAAAGGGACGGGCTACGCCCGGGCCGGCTTCCGGGGATCGCCCATCTGGCGCGGCGGCGCAGCGGCACACGGCCCCAAGCTGCGGGATTATTCCTTCGCAATGCCCAAGCAGGCCAGGCAATTGGCAATGCGCTCCGCCCTCCTGGGCAAGCTGCAGGACGGCCAGGTGATCCTGCTGGACCGGATCGAAGTGGCCGAAGCGAAGACCAGGACGATAGCACGGCTCCTCAAAGCGATCGGGGCGAACGAGACCTGTCTGATCGTCATCGCCGAACCGAACGCCCTGGTTTGGAAATCGGCAAGGAATATACGAGGGGTATCGGTGTGCTCGGCGGGCGAACTGAACGCCTATGCTGTTCTCAAGCCGAAGCGCGTCGTAATCACCAAGGATGCCATGAACAAGATATTGGGAAGCACGAAAAATGCTGGCGCATGAAATCATCAGACGGCCGTTGATTACGGAAAAGGCGGTCGAGATGTCCGAAGGGGAGGATGTTCAGGAGCGCGTCTACTTCTTTGAGGTGGACCGTCGCGCCGGCAAGCGCGACATCCAGAAGGCCGTTGAGGAATTGTACGGAGTGAAAGTGAAGGGGGTGCGAACGATGTGGCGGCACGGTAAGACCAAACGATGGCGCTTCAAACACATGCCGCGCAGCGACTGGAAGCGCGCCGCCGTTACCCTTGTGGAAGGCGACTCAATAGATCTGATTTAGCCGCAGAAAACTGGAGTGAAATAGCGAATGCCGATTAAGCACTACAGACCGACAACGCCGGGAAGACGCCTCGCTTCCGTTTTGGACCTGTCGGAAGTGACGAAGAACCCCCCGGAAAAGGCCCTTCTTCGGCCCCTCAAGAAAAAGGGCGGAAGGAATTTCCAGGGATTTGCTACAGTCCGCTTCCGAGGCGGAGGGGTAAGGCGCAAATACCGCGTCATTGATTTCAAACGAGACAAAGATGGCGTGCCGGGCGTCGTCAGTGAGATCGCCTACGACCCCAACCGGTCTTCCTTGCTTGGGTTGATAACCTATAAGGACGGGGAAAAGCGATACATCCTCGCCCCGGACGGTCTAAAGGTGGGGCAGGCAATCATGTCCGGGCCGACAGCGGAACCCTCTGTGGGCAACTGCATGCCCCTGGAAAACATCCCTCTCGGCCTGATGGTTCACAACGTAGAAATCTCCCCCGGAGAAGGCGGGCAGCTGGCCCGAAGCGCGGGGGCGACAATCCAACTTGCCGCAAGAGAGGGAAAGTATGCCCTCTTGCAAATGCCGTCGGGAGAGCTTAGGCGCGTGCTCTCGAAATGCCGCGCCACCATTGGGCAGGTCGGCAATCTCGATCACCAGAATATCCGGCTGGGCAAGGCGGGGCGTGTGCGCTGGATGGGCCGGCGATCCCATGTCCGCGGCGTGGCGCAAAACCCGATTTCCCACCCCATGGGCGGCGGCGAAGGCCGAACATCGGGCGGGCGGCATCCGTGCTCGCCCAGAGGAAAACCCGCGAAAGGCGGGAAAACGAGGAAGAGACATGCCCGCACCGACAATCTGATTGTGAGACGAAGGTCGAAGAGGAACTAACGGGCGAACCGCTCGTGAGGAGAACGAATGGGACGATCTATAAAAAAGGGACCATACGTAGTCGAAAAGCTCATGCGCAAGGTCATGAAGCAGAAGGATTCCGGAGACAAGATTCCAATTCGGACGTGGGCGCGTCGTTGCACCATTGTGCCGGAATTTGTATCCCACACCTTTGAAGTGCACAACGGCAGACATTTCATGAATGTCTTTGTCACTGAAGACATGGTGGGCCACAAGCTTGGAGAATTCGCGATGACGCGGACTTTCCGAGGACATGGTAGTGGTAGTAGTACTGCTACCGGCACTGGCACTAGTACCGCAAAAGGAGATTAAAGTACCATGCCCTTCAAGGCAGTACATCGCTTTGCTCCCGTATCGGCCCGAAAGGCGCGATATGTGGTTGATTTGATTCGACGGAAGGATATCAATGAAACGTTGGATATCCTGAAGTTTACGCCGAAGCGGGCCGCGATGATGGTCCGCAAGGTGGTCCGAGCCGCAATGGCGGCGGCAGACGAGTCCGGCGCCGATGTGGACTCGCTCGTCGTGCTCAGAGCCAAGGCCGACGACGGGCCGTCCTACAAGGGACGCCTTCCGCGGCCGCGAGGCATGGCGACGCCGCTCATCCATCGGTCGAGCCACATCACCGTGGAACTGGGCACTCCCGAGGAACTGACGCGCGTCGAGGAAGGCAAGAAGAAATCGAGGCCGAAAGAGAAGGCAGCGAAAGGATAGTCTATGGGTCACAAGGTTTGTCCAATTGGACTCCGAATCGGGATCACCGAAGACTGGCGGTCTCGCTGGTATTGCGATAAGAAAAACTTTGGGAAGCTTCTGGTGGAAGACCAGAAGATAAGGAAGCACATCAAGGCGAACTATCACTACGCGGGCATCTCGAAGATCGAGATCGAGCGAACCCGGGAAGAAGTGGTGGTGATCCTCTTCACCGCCCGCCCCGGCATCATCATTGGGCGCAAAGGCAACGAGGCGGACCGGCTTCAATCGGAGCTGGAGGGCCTGATCGGACGGGCCGTGCGGCTGGAGATCCGAGAGGTCGAGAAACCGGAGATCGATGCGCAGCTGGTGGCCGAGGGTGTGGCGGAGCAATTGGAGCGCCGCCAGTCGTTCCGGCGCACCATGAAACGCACCGCGGAGACGACGATGGGCATGGGGGCGCTGGGCGTCAAAATCCTTGTATCGGGCCGTCTGGGTGGGGCGGAGATGTCGCGGACGGAGAAGTGCATCATGGGCAGCATCCCCCTGCAGACGCTCCGAGGCCTGATCGACTATGGTTTCACCGAGGCCCGGACGCAATATGGCCAGATCGGTGTGAAGGTCTGGATTTACAAGGGGAAGATTGAAGAGGGCATGACGGCGTTTGATTTGAAGCGGCTCGCGGCGGCGGAAGCGGCGTCGGCCCCCGGCGCCGCCCCAACGCCGAGCCCGGAAGGAACTGCACCACAGCCGGCCGCGCCGGCGAGTCAGAAGACGAAGGAGACGGTGAACAATGCCGTTGATGCCAAAAAGAGTGAAGTACCGCAAGGCCCAGCGAGGCCGAGTCAGAGGTAACGAAACCCGAGGGACCGCGGTCCATTTCGGCGAGTATGGACTTCAAGCCCTGGAGCCCGCGTGGTTAAGCGCGCGGCAGATCGAAGCAGGGCGAGTTGCCGCGGTCCACTTTATGGGTCGCGAAGGCAAGCTCTGGATCCGAGCGTTTCCCGATAAGCCCGTATCCAGCCGCCCGGCGGAGACGCGAATGGGCAAGGGAAAAGGTGAAGTGACGTCCTGGGTCATGCCGGTCAAGCCCGGGCGGGTGCTGTTCGAAGTGGGGGGGGTGTCGGAAGAAACCGCCCGCCAGGCGCTCGCACGTGTGGCCCATAAGATGCCGATGAAGGTGAGATTCCTGCAGAGGAGACATACAGCGTGAAAGCGCGCGAACTTCGTGTCATGTCCGTTGAGGAGCTCGAAGAAGAGCTGAAAAACAGCCGAAAAGAGCTGTACAACTTGCGCCACCAGCAGACGGTGGGCCAAATGGAAAATCCGGCCCAGTTTACCAAAGCCAAACGAACCATCGCGCGCATCCTGACGCTGCTGAAAGAGCGTGCGACTGAAACCGCTGCCCCGCAGCCGGCGGAGGGCGTCCGATGATGGAACGAGGCCGCAGAAGAAAACTGTTGGGTGTGGTGGTGAGCGACCGGATGGACAAGACGGTGGTGGTGGAGGTGGGGCGCACAGTCCGTCACCCCAAGTACGAAAAGACCATGCGTCTGCGAAAAAAATATAAGGCCCATGACGAAAAGAGCGAGGCGGCGATGGGCGACTTGATCGAGATCACCGAAGCCCGACCAATGAGCAAGACAAAGTGTTGGCGGGTGTCGGCCATCGTGCGCAAGGCAGGCGCCCTGATCGAGATCGGCGACGAATTGGCCGAGGAAGAACGTTCGGAACCGCAGCCCCAGCCAGCCCCTGAGACCGCCCCCGCGGCCGCAGACGAGAGTGTGGATCCTAAAACGGAGGATAGCAGTGATTCAAGTCGAGACCAAACTTGATGTGGCCGACAATACCGGCGCAAAAGTGGCCCAATGTATCAACGTCCTCGGCGGGACGCGAAGACGATATGCAACCATCGGCGATATCATTGTCGCCTCCATCAAGAAGGCCCTTCCCAGCGGAGAGGTCAAAAAGGGAGAGGTGGTTCGCGGAGTGATCGTGCGGACCAAAAAGAACGTGCGGCGGCAGGATGGATCGTACGTCCGGTTCGATCGTAATGCGATGGTTATAATTGACAACGACCTAAACCCGCGCGGCACGCGAATCTTCGGGGCGGTGGCTCGGGAGCTGCGCGAAAAGAATTTCATGAAAATTATCTCTCTGGCCACCGAAGTGGTGTAGAGGAGTCGTGGGATGCACATCCGAAGAAATGACGTAGTCGTGCTGCGAAAAGCGATCACGAGTTGCAAGGACACCAGCCGTCGCCCCCTTGGGCAGGAAGCGAAAGGCACCCGGGGGCGGGTGCTAAGGGTGCTGCGGGACAAGAACCAGGTGATCGTCGAGGGGGTAAACTACAAATACCGGCATGTGCGGCCGACGCAAAAAAATCCACAGGGGGGGCGCATCAGCAAAGAGACGCCGGTGCATTTGTCGAACGTGATGCTCTACTGCGATAAATGTCAAAAAGGCGTCGAGGTGCGGATTGAACGGGTGCCGAAAGACGCCGCATCGGGCGCAAAAACCCATAACGTGCTTCGATACTGCCGGGTGTGTGGCGAGTTGGTCGGAATTCAAGATTAGCGAAGAGGCTTGTTGAGACTGAGACATGGCGCGTTTGCTCGAAAAATACAGAAATGAGATTGTTCCGAAACTTATCGAACAGTTCGGGTACAAAAACCGAATGGCCGTGCCCAAACTGCGAAAGATCGTGGTGAACATGGGCGTCGGGAAGGCGACCGACGAGCCGAAGCGGCTCGAAGACGCCTGCAGCGCGATGGCCCAGATCACCGGCCAGAAGCCTGTGGTGACCAAGGCGAAGGAGTCGGTATCGGGCTTCAAGCTCCGCAAAGGGGCGCAGATCGGATGTAAGGTCACGCTGCGAGGAAGAAGGATGTACGAATTCCTCGATCGCCTGATCAGCGTTGCCATGCCGCGAATTCGGGACTTCCGCGGCCTGCCGCGCGAGGCATTCGACGGCGGAGGCAACTATTCCCTGGGCATCAGCGAGCAACTCGTCTTTCCCGAGATAGATCCGGATAAGTATGAGAACGGCGGCGGGTTCCAGGTGACGCTTGTGCTGGAATCGCAATCCACGGAGGAGTCCCAGGCGTTGCTGAGCATGCTCGGCATGCCGTTCCGAAGTTCTTGAATACGGATGGTGTGATATGGCCCGAAAGGCGTTGATCGAGAAGTGCAGCCGAGCGCCCAAGTTTAAGACGCGCAAATATAATCGTTGCTCGCTCTGCGGGCGACGACGCGCCTATTATCGAAAATTCAAAATCTGCCGGATCTGCTTCCGGAACCTCGCCTCCCGGGCCGAGATACCGGGTGTGCGAAAGGCAAGCTGGTAGCAGGTTCGCGAGCATGGTCCAATTGCGGAGTGTTGACGAATGACGATGACCGACCCGATTGCCGACATGGTGACGCGCATGCGCAATGCGCTTCGGAACAGAACAGAGTCCGTTGACGTGCCCGCGTCAACGGTGAAACTCAGCATTCTCAAGGTCCTCAAACGAGAGGGATACATTAACGATTTCAAAGTGGTGGATATGGGTCGCGGGCAGAACGTCCGCATCTACCTGAAATACGGCCCCGACGGGCAAGATGTGATTACCGGCATTGAGCGAGTGAGCAAACCCGGCTGCCGTATCTATAAGAGCGTCAAGGACTTGCCTCGCGTGCTCGACGGACTTGGGATCGCCGTCGTATCCACCCCCAAAGGGATGCTCAGCGACCGCGAGTGCCGCCAGAGCAAGGTCGGCGGCGAAGTAGTCTGTACGGTTTGGTGAGAAGGAGCGTTATAGGCGATGTCACGGATCGGAAAACTCCCTGTGCCCGTTCCGAGCGGCGTGAAAGCGTCGGCCAGCGGCGGCGGGCTTACGATTGAGGGGAGCAAAGGAAAGCTCACCCAGGAACTGCCCCAGGGGATCACCGTAAAGATCGAGGAGCAGGACGTGCTCGTAGATCAAAAAATGAAACGGATGACCGTCCTCGTCTTCGAGCGGGCGAATGAAACGAGACGGCTGAAGGCCCTCCACGGCACGATCCGCGCTCATGCCGCCAACATGGTCAAGGGAGTGCTGGACGGATTCGAAAAAAAACTTCAGATCGTTGGCGTGGGCTACAGCGCCAAACTGCAGGGGAGGACGCTCGAACTGAACGTGGGGTATGCCCATTCGGTCAAGTTCGCGCTGCCCACAGGGATCGAGATAGACATGGCCTCCCCGACGGAATTTACCGTTAAAGGGGCCAACAGGCAGCTCGTGGGCGAAGTGGCCGCAGAAATTCGGGCCGTCCAGCCGCCTGAGCCCTACAAGGGAAAGGGCATTCGTTACGCGGACGAGATCGTCCGCAGGAAAGCCGGCAAGGCGTTTGTTGCAACCCAGTAAAAAGAGTCATCAATGGATCGAATAAGGGAAAAAAGAAGACAGCTGAAAAGACGACACCTGCGCGTGCGGCGAGGGGTTTCGGGCACGGCCGAACGACCGAGGCTGAGCGTGTATCGCAGTTTGACGAACATCTACTGCCAAATTATCAACGACAGGGAGGGGCGAACCCTCCTCGCACTGTCCACACTCTCCCCGGAGCTGAAAGCCGCTATCAAGAGCGGCGGCAACATGGAAGGCGCAAAGATCCTCGGCAAGGCCCTGGGGGAGAAAGCGGTGGCCGCAGGCATCAAAAAAGTGGTGTTCGATCGAGGCGGATACAAGTACCATGGCCGCGTGAAGGCCCTGAGCGAAGCGGCCCGCGAGGCCGGACTCGAGTTTTAACGGAGCAATGGCGTGAGTGCATCGGAAGAAGCAATCCGAGGGGAAGGCGTCCTCGAGGACAAAGTAATTGAAAAAGGCATTAACCGCTGCGCCACCGTGGTAAAAGGCGGGCGACGGTTCAGCTTCAGCGCCCTGGTGGTTGTCGGAGATCGAAGAGGCACCGTCGGCATTGGGTTTGGCAAGGCCAATGAAGTGCCCATGGCCGTCGAAAAGGCCGTAAAAGATGGCAAAAAAAACCTGGAGCGGGTCAGCCTGAAGGGCGACACAATCCCGCACACAATCATGGGACGCTATGGTGCCGCAAGGGTGTTGTTGAAACCGGCTTCTCCGGGAACCGGCATCATCGCGGGCGCAGCCGTCCGGGCCGTTGTCGAGCTGGCCGGCGTGAAAAACATTCTTACAAAGTCCTTCGGGAGCAACAATGCCATCAATCTCGCCAAAGCGACGCTGATTGGACTGAAGCAGCTCCGCATGAAGGATGACGTTGCCGAAATGAGAGGAGTGACGCTGGAATGAATTTAACCGATGTCAAGGCAACGCCGGCGAATAGAAAACGCAAAAAGCGCGTCGGGTGCGGGACCGGGTCCGGGCACGGAGGGACATCCACGCGCGGACACAAAGGGCAAAAGGCCCGATCAGGTTATTCTCGTCGAGCCCTCTATGAGGGTGGGCAGATGCCGATCTCCCGGCGCATCCCCAAGCGCGGCTTCAACAACGCAGACTTTACCCGGCAGTACGCAGTCGTGAACGTGGGCGACCTAAATGGCTTCACGGCGGGCAGCACGGTCAACCCCGATGCGATGGCGGATGCCGGCCTGTTCAAGAAACGACTTGACGGCGTAAAAATTCTCGGCAAGGGCGAGATCAAGGTGGCGTTGACGGTCGCAGCCAACAGATTCAGCGCGAGTGCAACCCGAAAGATTCAGGAAGCCGGAGGAAATGTCCAGGAGATTTAGCGCTTGAGCACGGTCGAAGACATTTTCCGCATTCCGGATCTTCGTCGGAAGCTGATCATCACACTCTTTCTGCTGGGACTGTGCCGGCTTGGGGTCTATGTCTCCGTGCCCGGTGTGGATGTGCCCGGGCTAATCGCAACGTATGAGAAAGCCGCCCAGGATAGCGTCGCCGGCAGGCTCCTTGGGTTGATGGACTTGTTTGCCGGAGGGGCCTTCGGCCGCTGCGCGGTCTTCGGACTGGGCGTGATGCCCTACATCAGCGCCTCCATCATATTTCAGTTGCTGACCAGCGTGGTTCCCGCTCTTGAACGCCTGCACCGAGAGGGCGAAGTTGGCCGGAAAAGGATCCATCAATACACGCGAATGGCCACTGTGGCCCTTTGCCTGGTGCAGGGGGGGATCACTGTAGCCGGTCTGCGCAGCAGCGAGTCGCTGCGGCCGTTTTTTTTCGACGCCGGAATGGGGTTCATTCTCATGGCGGCCATGTTGATGACCACCGGAACCATGCTGCTCATGTGGATCGGAGAGCAGATTGATGAATTCGGGATCGGAAACGGCATCAGCCTGATCATCATGATAGGCATCCTCGACCGGTTGCCGGTGGGAATCTGGCGCTTGGCGAGTCAGGCGACGTTCAGCCTCAACCCGGAGGTGGGGGAAGTTGGCCCGGGCAAGATTGTGGTGCTTCTTGCCATGTTCTTCGGGATCGTTCTCGGCGTGGTCTTTATCACAGAAGGCCAGCGGAGGATTCCCTTCCAACAGGCCAGCCACACCCGAGGCCGACGGGTTTATGTGGGACAGAAACATTATCTGCCCTTGCGCGTGAATCAGGCGGGGGTTATCCCGATCATTTTTGCGCAGTCGCTCCTTATGTTCCCAGCGACCATCGCGCACGGTGTCTTGTCGTGGTATCAGGCGAGCGGGGCGACGGGGGCGCTGGGCTACCGCTTTTGGCTGTTCGTTTCCGAGCAGCTTCAGGGCGGCACCTTCATGTATATCGTGTTCTACATGGTGCTTATCTTTATCTTCTGCTTCTTCTGGACCGCCGTTCAGTTTAATCCCCAGGAAATGGCCAACAATATGAAGGAACACGGGACGTTCATCCTCGGGATTCGTCCCGGACGGCGAACCGCCGAATACTTAGAGCGCCTGATGACGCGAATAACGCTCCCCGGAGCCGCTTTCCTGGCCGTAATCGCCATCCTGCCCATGCTGCTGACGAGGGCCATGAACGTGGACTGGACGATTACGGGCTTCTACGGCGGGACAAGCCTCCTCATCGTAGTTGGCGTCGCCCTGGATCTGGTGAAAAAGATCGAATCGCACCTTGTCATGCGCCACTACGACGGTTTCATGCGAAGGTCTCGTGGCGGGGGCGGACACAGGAGAGGGGGGCGAAGCCTGTGAAAGCGGTATTTCTCGGTCCTCCCGGAGCAGGAAAAGGAACACAGGCCAAACTTCTGGCGAAGGAACTGGCCGTACCGCATATCTCCACAGGGGATATGCTGCGCGACGCCGTGGCAAAGAAGACGAACACAGGGCTTAAAGCGAAAAAATACATGGACGCCGGTCAGTTGGTGCCCGACGCCGTCATCATCGCCGTCGTGATGGAACGGCTCCAGGAGGCGGACTGCCGGGGAGGATTCCTGCTGGACGGTTTTCCCCGCAGCATGGAGCAGGCTAAAGCGCTCGACGCGGACAGCCATTCTCCCGATGTGGTGGTGTATTTTGACGTGGATGAAGAGACCGTTGTGGAACGCCTATCCAATCGGCGAACGTGCAGGAGTTGCGGGGCGATATACCATCTGAAGTACATGCCTTCAAAGAAAGAAGGCAAGTGTGATAAATGCGGCGGCGAACTCTTTCAACGCAGCGATGACCAGCCGAAGGCGATCCGGGAGCGCCTTCGGATATATCGTCACGAGACGGCCGACCTGATCGGGCACTATCGGCAGGTTGGCCTGCTGAATGAAGTCCGGGCCGATGGGGAAGTCGAGGAAATCCATCAGGCTGTGCTCAAGGCCGTGGGGCGGGCTGGGGAAAGCGATTCCTGATGGCTGTACCCAAGCGCCGAAGCGAGATCAAGCGAATGCGCGCTGCGGGACGGATTGTCGCGGAGACCCTCGCTCGGATGGCGAAAGACGCTGCTGTAGGAGTAACGACAGGGGAGCTGGATAAAATCGCGGAGGCCCTGATTCGATCTCGGGGCGGGACGCCGGTATTCAAGGGCTATTCCCCGACGCCGGCTCACGGGCCTTATCCGGCTTCGATTTGTACGTCAATCAACGAAGAGGTCGTACACGGGATTCCCGGCCCGCGGAGACTTGAGCAGGGCGATCTCCTGAGCATTGACGTAGGCGTGAGATTGGAGGGATATTGCGCCGACGCGGCGATTACGCTTGAAATCGGACAGGTGTCGCCTGCGGCGGTGCGATTGAACCGCGTGACCCGCGAAGCGCTGGAACTGGCGATTGCCGCGGTGCGAGCGAACGCGAGAGTGTCCGATGTGTCCCGCGCCATTCAGACGTATGTCGAGGGCGAGGGGTACTCGGTCGTTCGAGAGTATACGGGGCACGGGATTGGCCGGGATCTCCACGAGAACCCGAGACTTCCGAATTATGTGAGCGCCATCGGCGCGGCGCGGGACCCGGTGTTGCGACCTGGGATTACTGTGGCCATCGAACCGATGGTGAATGAAGGGACGTATGCGACGGAGGTCTTGTCGAACCGGTGGACGGTGGTGACGGCCGACCGCAAGCTCTCGGCACATTGGGAGCACACTGTGGTAGTGACCAATGGGCAGGCAGATATTCTGACGATTTAAAGGAGTGACGAGGAAAGCGCTTATGGCGAAGGAAGAGCCGATTCGCGTGGACGCAACCGTGAAGGAATCGCTTCCCAACGCGATGTTCCGGGTGATCCTCGAGAACGGGCATGAAGTCATGGCGCACGTGTCCGGCAAGATGCGCATGAACTTTATCCGTATTTTGCCGGGGGATAAGGTAACAATTGAAATGTCCCCTTACGATCTGTCCAAAGGCCGGATCGTGTATCGGGCGTAACGAAAGGGCGACCGCGGTGAAAGTGCAAGCATCAGTCAAACGAATCTGTGAGAACTGCAAGATTGTGCGCAGGCGAGGGGTCGTGCGAGTCATCTGTACAAACCCTCGCCACAAACAGCGTCAGGGAAAGTAGGAGGAGGCGAAACATGCCGCGTATCCTGGGCGTTGATATCCCCAATGACAAACGCATCGTGGTTGCGCTGACCTATATTTATGGCATAGGCCCCGCCAACTCGCGCGAAATTCTAAAGGCCACGGACATAGACGAAAACGTTCGCGGCCGCGACTTGACCGAGGACGAACTTAGCCGCCTTGGCAGCCATATAGAGAAAAACTACACCATTGAAGGCCAGCTCAGACGGCAGGAGGCGCAGAACATCAACCGCCTTCGGGAAATCAAATGCTATCGAGGCATGCGCCACCGACTTGGCCTGCCGGTGCGAGGGCAGCGCACAAAGACGAACGCCCGCACCCGCAAAGGCCCCCGAAAGACCGTGGCGGGCAAGAAGAGCGTCAAAGACATCACTCGCGGATAATCTCGCAGGTAGGAAACAATGGCAAAAACAAAACGTCGGTTGCGAAGAAACGTCGTCAAGGCCATCGCACATATCAAGGCCACATTCAACAATACGGTGATCACCATTACCGATATGAACGGCGACTCCCTCTGCTGGGACACGGCCGGGACGATCGGCTACAAGGGATCCCGCAAGAGCACGCCCTTCGCCGCGCAGAGGGCGGCTGAGAGCGTCGCTGAAAAAGCCAAAAAATTCGGCGTGAAGGAAATTGAGATCAAAGTCAAGGGACCCGGGGCGGGCCGGGAGTCGGCCATCACGGCGCTGCAGGGCGCCGGGCTGACGGTAAGAGCCATCGAGGATGTCACCCCGCTTCCCCACAACGGCTGTCGGCCGCGCAAGAAACGCAGGGTGTAAGTACGAGGAGGAGAAGAAAGCAAAAAAATGTCCAGAATCACCAGTCCGCAGTGCAAGTTATGCCGGCGCGAGGGAATGAAGCTCTACCTGAAGGGCTTCCGGTGCCATACCGTCAAGTGCGCCTTTGAGCGCCGTCCGCATCCGCCCGGGATACACCACTGGCGTCGGGGAAGCCCATCCGAATATTCGGCTCACCTGCGCGAAAAACAGAAGCTGAAACGGTTCTTCGGGATGAACGAGGGGCAATTCCGCAGGATCTTCCGCGCCGCCGAAAAGATGCCGGGCAATACGGGAGCGAACCTCCTCGCCCTGCTCGAACGGCGCCTGGACAACGCCGCCTATCTCCTCGGCTGGGGATTGTCCCGCCGGGACGCGCGCCAGCTCGTATCCCACGGGCACATTTATGTAAACGGCCGAAAGCTGGATGTTCCATCCTACTTGGTGAGGGAAGGAGACGTCATCACGCTGAAGCAATCGGAAAGAAGCAAGAACCGGTTGGCGGTAAACCTGGAGGCCAGCAAGGACGCCGAGGTCCCCAGTTGGCTGGAGGCCCAGCCGGAACCCCCGCAGGGGCGCGTGCTAAGGCTCCCAACGCCTGATGATGCAAGCTTGTTGGTCGAGGTGCAATTGGTCGTCGAGCTATGCTCGCGGTAGCAGCATGCTTGGACACGTCCATAGAAACGTCTGATCTACGGGAGGACGGTACATGCGCATAAGGTGGCGAGGTTTTGAACTGCCGACCCGCGTAATCTGTGAGGATGAAACAAAGACCGACACTTATGCGAAATTCGTCGCCGAACCTTTTGAGCGAGGCTTCGGGACTACTGTCGGTAATAGCCTCCGGAGAGCTCTGCTCTCCTCCATAGAGGGAGCGGCCGCGTTCTCGGTCCACTTCCAGGGCGTCCAGCACGAATTCAGCGCCCTGCCCGGTGTGGTAGAGGACGTCGCCGAAATAATCCTCAACATCAAAAACCTGGTTGTCAAGATGCACACCGACGGTATAAAAACGGTCAAGATTGACAAACACGAGCCGGGAAAGGTGACCGGCGCCGACATCCTCTGCGATGCGGATGTCGAAATTGTCAACAAGGACCAGCACATCGCGACGATCACGGAAAAAACCAATCTCGTCGGCGAAATCCAGGTCAAGAAGGGACGGGGCTACATGGCTGCCGAGGAAAACGAACAGGGCGAGCAGGAAATCGGCGTCATCCCCATTGACTCCCACTTCTCCCCGGTGACGCGGGTGGAGTACCAAATAGAGGACAGCCGCGTCGGCCAGCGAGTCAACTACGACCGACTGGTCATGCAGGTCTGGACGAACGGCGCCATCTCGCCCGAGGACGCCATCGTCGAGGCGTCGAAGGTAATCCGGAAACATCTGAACCCGTTTGTACAATACTATGAAATCGGCGAGCAGATGCTTCGCGAAGGAGCTGCGGCAGGCGGCCGACTGCCCCCCGCCGACCAGGCCGAGCTCACCCGCAAACTCGACATGCCGGTGACAGAGCTGGAACTCTCCGTGCGTGCATCCAATTGCCTGCAGGCGGAGAACATCAAGACGATCCGAGAGATTGTGACCCGCACCAAAGACGATATGCTCTCCATCCGAAACTTCGGCAAGACCTCGCTCAGCGAGATCGAGAGCAAACTCGCAGAATTGGGTCTTTCCCTCGGCATGGACCTCAAGGAGGTGGAGTGCTAATGCGCCACAAGAAACAAGGCAGGAAGCTGGGAAGGACGTCGAGCCACCGAAAGGCCCTGCGGCGAAACCTGGCCATAAGCCTATTCATCCACGAACGAATCCAAACCACGCCGGCGAAGGCCAAGGAAGCCAGGCGCCTGGCCGAGAAGATGATCACCCTGGCCAAAGACGGTTCACTCCACAGCCGACGGCAGGCCCTTTCATTTTTGCAGGATCGCGATGTGGTTGATAAACTCTTCAACGACATCGCGCCTCGATACCAGGATCGGAAGGGAGGATATACCCGCATCCTCCACCTCGATGACAGGCGTCTGGGGGATAACGCCCCAGAGGTCCTGTTTGAACTGGTCGGTGAAGATGAGGAAATCGGAAAGAAGCCGAAGACCGCTCCAAAAGCGGAAAAGAAAGAGCAGGCCGCGGCCTCGCAGGCCGATGAAGCAAAGCAATCCGATGCAACATCGGAGACAACAGAAGAACCCAAAAAAGAATAGCCCCAGGCTGTCCGCATGGGGCTGCTATTGGGTCCGAACAGGGTCTACCAATCCATGCAGTACCGTCCCTTGGGAAATACCGGCATTGATGTCTCCTGCATCTCCTTCGGGGCCATTAAACTCCCAAAGGTAACCTCGGAGGAGTCCGCCCGCGCCCTGAACCGCGCCCTCGACCTCGGCGTGAACTTCGTTGACACGGCGCGAAACTACCGCGACAGCGAGGAAAAGATCGGCGCCGCCATCGGCCATCGTCGTGACGAGTTCTATCTCGCCACCAAGACCACAGGCCGCGACGCCAAATCGGCCCTCGCAGACCTCGAAACCAGCCTCCGCGATCTGAAGACCGAGAAGATTGACCTCTATCAACTTCATTCCGTCAGCGACCCCGAAACGTGGGAGCAGGTGATGGCCAAAGGCGGCGCGCTGGAAGCCGTGAAAAAGGCAAAGGACCAGGGCAAGGTTGATCACATCGGCGTCACCTGCCACCGTGACCTGTCCACGATGCGCAAGGCCATCGAGTCGGGTCAGTTCGAAACCATCATGATGGCCTACAGCCCCATTGACTCGGAGAACGTCGCCCCTGAGATACTCCCGCTTGCCAGATCGCGCGGCATGGGGGTCATCGTTATGAAGGGACTCTCCGGCGGCCAACTCTCGAGGCCCGTCCCGGAGGGCCGGAAACGGGCGGAACCGGATGACATTGTTCGGGGCGCGTTGCGTTGCATCCTGTCCAATGGCGCCGTCTCCTGCGTGATTCCCGGCATGACATCTGTCCACGAGGTCGAGGAAAACGCCGCTACCGCCGCGATGCCCCCAATGACCGATGAGGAAAAGGCGAAGCTTCTGAAGGAAATCGGCGGTCTCGGCAAATCATTTCGCTATGGTCAGGTCTGTCTCCGGTGCGGCTACTGCCAGCCGTGCCCGCAGGAGATTGATATTACTGCGGCGTTTCGCGCCTATGACATGGCCCGCGACTATCCCAGCAATGTCAAACATCTCGGCCGGGAGCACTACGACGCCCTCGATCCCAAGCCCGATGTATGCAAGGAATGTGGGCAGTGCGCGGAGAAGTGTCCTGCCGGAATAGACATTCCCGCGAAGATCAAAGAGGTCCGGGAGTTCTTCGGCGGATGGTCTGGGAGTTGCGCAACGTCTTAGACGTCACCACCGCCGCCTTCAGGAATAAATTCGGCTTCGATCTCCAGGTCATCGCCCCCAGTGGCAAACACAATCCCGCCATCAGCCTCTCGGAGTGTTCCCTGTCCAAGGGTGACGTCCTTCTTTTGCTTCACATCGTGAATGGAGAATCCGCCGCCCTGCGAAGACAGAGGGATGTCCTTGCCCGCGAGGAGCAGCTTCACGGGGCGGGCTGCATTGGAGTCCAATTGGATTAGCGCGCCGCCTGCGTCCGCAGCGAGCACACATACAGAAGCACACAGGGCAAATGCCATCAGCACGTGCGGCGGAGGACGTCTCGTGTTGTGCGTCTGTCGCAAGTTCTTCTCCTCAGGCTAAAATGGCTTGCGAATGATCTCCGATTGGATGACGTCGGGCAGACTTACCGCCGCGAAGTTCAGGTAGCACCATTCACCCCACGACAGTTTGTGTTTCGGCAGGATGCGCGGAATTCCCGCCAGGGCCTCCGGCGAACAGACATTAAACGTCGCCCGCATGAGCGCCGCCAGGACCGCCGGGTCCTTCTCGATGCAGTCATAGTAGTAGGCGAGTCCGTCAATCCCCTGCACGATTCGTCCCTCGCCCGTCCTCCACCACGGATTGTCGGGCTTGATGACGTATGGGATAAATTTCGTGCGGAGGAAATCTTCCGTGTCTTTCTTGATCGTTCCGCCGGTAAGGAACTTGTTGGCCCAGACGGCGCTTTCCACGAAGGCGCCTCCACTGGTGGATTTGCACCGCTCCATCCACCAATAGCAATCTTTGACAGCGGCCTCGTTGGCCTTGGGGTCCTTCGTGATCTGGGCATACATAATGGCGCAGGCCAATGTGCAGCCGATGGTATAGATGTTGTTCTCCGGCGAATAGATTCGCGTCAGTTTGTCCAGCTTCTTGATCGGCCGGGCGCCATAGTCGTGCCAGCACCAGCCGACGCCGATGCCGCCGCCCTCGCACCGGAACGACTCGCGGTAGGCCATGTATTTTCCGAGAGAATTGAGGAATCGAGGCCTGTCGTTTTCGCTCACGTACTGAATCAGTCGGGCAATCCCGCACGCGATCTCGCCGCCGTCGGCAACGTAGCAATCATTACCATCAGGATGGTAGCCATAGCCCATGAGGTATCCGCCGTCCTCGCGCTGCTCGGCGATGATGGCATTGCCCCATCGGATGGCCGCGTCGAGGTACTTCCTCTTGCCGGTCAGGTCGTAAGACGCAAGAAGGCCCCGCGTCCCGCGGTTGTCCACGAAGGCAAAGCCGTGGAACTTACCGTCGCCGCGTTCCTTCTGCCGCGCAACGAGCCGGTCACAGAGGCCCAAGAGAGTGCTGCGAACATCGAGCGATGTTTCGATCCGGTCAAGGATCGCGCCATCGCGCGAGATGTCGCACTGCACGCGAAAGTCTTTCCAGTCGAACCGGTCGGCGTCGGCCTCTAAGGTGAGCGCCTCCTCTGTTGCGCCCGGGCCGATAGGGAGCAAGCGACTGGCGTCAGCGACTACGGTTTCTTTACTTCCGGTCACAAGGCGCGAGTGCAATTCGAGTTGTGACTCGGCGCTTATGCGATTTGTGACCGCCGTAAATACCTGCATCGTTGCTTTCCCGTTCACGACTTGGAATCGCGGGACGGCGGCCGTGAAGAACGCGCCGTTCAACATGCGATCCACAATCTGAACAAACGCCTTGCCCATCGCCGCATCGTCGGGTGGAAACAAGTCGCGATTGTCCACGCCGAAGCAGGCCCAGAGCGTGTCACGATATCTGCCGCCGATGTTCACAAACAACGACGCCGCCGGCCGGCCGTCGGGTGTGAGGAGGAGCGGGATACTCCGCGCCAGCTTCTCCGTCGGCAGGAATTCGCGGGAGGGTGACGGCTTCCGGCTCTGGATGAAATGCAGATTATCTTCCAACGTCGCGGTTGTCCAACCGGACAGCTTTCCGTGAATCCGCACATCGTCGGGAAACACGGATTGGCCCGGCGGGGAACGAAGTTCGCTCACGTTTTGAAAGGCTTGTGGCCCAAAGAAGAGCGGCACGTCCCCGGATGCGCCGCCGGCGCGGATGCCCGAACCGAATGCCTTGTGGATGGCGGGCGAAGTCCCAATCAGGATGGCGGTCTGCGCCATGTTCTGGGGGAGGATATCGCTTCCACGCCATTCGAGTTGGGAGACCTCGAAGGCGTGCTTTCCTTTCCCAACAAGACCCACAGGAAAACCGAAGATCAGCCTGTTGATCCGGTCGGCGTGCAGAAAGTCGCCCTTTCCGCCGCGGCCCTCGGTGGCGTAGGAGAGGAACTCGCCGGTGGATAGTTCATACTCCTTCCACTCCGTTGACAGGTTCACCACCGCTTTCCATCGGGACTTGTCCGTCTCGTTCGCCTCGATGCAAAGGTGCTTCGTCTCCTCATCCCCTCGCGCGCAGAAGCGGATGACGGTGTAGCCCGGAAGGCCGGTCACTTGGAATGGAACATACTTGTATGTCTGAAGGTCCGGAAGGACAACGCGCAGCGCTGTTTGGCCCGTATGATCCTTTGCCAGCGAGATTTGCGCAGGCTCGCCGCCTTTGCCCGCCTCGTCCGCAAGGGCTTGCACAACGTCCGTGGACAATTGTGCCACCGGCTTCGGGGGGGCGGCGTTGGACTTCCGCGATGAGGCCGTGATCCATCCACTCGGCGTTTTGAAAATTGGGTCTGTGAAGCACCGGCCGCCGAGCGTGATCATATCTCCGCCGGTGGAAATAAACCGCCGGAGAGTGGAGGCGCCGGCGGCGGGATAGCAGCCGCCGTAGGGCAGAATGAGGAGATCGAAATTGTCGTTCGCAAGGAGGTTTCGCGCGATCAGGTCTTCCGTCGTAAGGAAATTAACCCCAAATCCTGCCTCCGCGAGCAGAGAAGCGAGATAGGCGGGGTCCGACGCGAAGCCGACCGCCGGGACTTTGTCTCGCCAGATCGCGACAGCGCCCCTGGGCGTCCGGTTTATCGTTCGTGCGGTCATCGCAGGGGCCTCTTGAATGGGACCGAAGAAGACATCGTCAACAAGCGCCTTGCCGGACGAATTTCCTTCCTTGCTCCAGAAGGAGAACCGGATGACGATGTGGTCGAGGTTTCTCGGGAAGGGCGTGTCGGTGTCGGGTCCGATGCGCGCCTCGATCTTTTGCCAGCTGGTTTTTGGCGAGGCGGCGGAGAGCTCCCTGAAACTTCTCATGGAAATGTACTTCCCATCGGCATCGAAGAAGTAGAGCCTCAATCCGAAGTTGCCGTTGGACACGCCGAGATTCGAGACATACGCCGACAGAAGGTGCGGCGCATTCCTGTCGAAATCCGTGTCAGCATAGATCGGGTCGCTGTCTATCCCGACGTTCCTGTTGTCGGCATGAAGCAGCAGACATGCCTTGCGCGCATGTGCGCGGGCGGCGTCCTTGATAATCTCGGCCTCTCCTCCATCGCTGATGCCTTTCCAACGGGCGACGCCCTGTTCGAAGCCAGGATTGGGGACAAGATTGCCGCTATGCCGGTCCAAAGACGATCCCAATGCAGGGAACAGGATCAATAGAAGAACTGGGGGCAAACAACGTCTCATCGCATATATCCTCCTCTAAGGACTTTCGGAAGGATGGGGCGCGATGCCTACCTCCTGGCGGCCTTATCCGGTTTTGGCGGCGTTGCGCCCGGTGTTGGCTCGGTCGGGTGTGAGAGGGGAGTGCGGATCGAAGATGCATCCCACACCTTGGCTGTTTTCTTCGGATCCTCATCGGGACGGCTCCACGTCGTGCTGATCTTGTAGCCTTCGGCGGCCCGCACGGGTTCGGACCCGCCGACCGTCACGAGGAGCTTGTCCTTTGCAGAGAGCGCCATGTCGGCGGCGCCCCCGACGTGAGCGCGGATCGTGTGGACGAACTTGCCGGATGCCATGTCCCAGACCTTTACCGTGCCGTCCGTTGCGGCGGTGATCATCTGCTTGCCGTCGGAGAAAAAAAGGATGCTCGTAATCGGCCAGTTGCTCCGTCCGCCCCACGTATGCTGGCCTAAGTTCTTGACGAACTTGCCGTCCTCCGCCTGATAGATGTAAACGCGACCATCCTGGTCTCCACAGGCGATCCGCTTGCTGTCGGGGGTGAAGGCCAGGCAGGTAATGGGAAGCACGGGGCCTTTCATGGTGCGGAGCCAGTTGCCGGAATCGGCTTCCCAGATGCGCACAGCCAAGTCGGCGCCGGCGGAGGCCAGATACCGCCCGTCCGGGCTGAAGCAGAGAGCCATGATGCCGTCGCTGTGGCGTTCGAGTTTCCGAATCATCTGGCCGGTTCGCACGTCCCAGAGAATGAGCGTCTTATCGGCGCCGCCTGATGCCAATCGCGTCCCATCGCGGGAAAAGGCGACGGCGTTGGTGTCTTTCTGATGTCCTTTCAGGGCGCAGATTTCCCTGCCGTTGCCTACGTACCAGATGTGAATGAGTTGATCCCTCCCGACCGAGGCCAGGAGTTTGCCGTCGGGGGAGTAGGCAAGATCGAGGACGCCGTTGCTGGCGTGGGACCGCAGTGTTCGCGCCTCCTTGCCGGTTTCGGCGCTCCAGATGTTGATGAACTTGCCGGAAAGCCTGCCGACGGCGAACTCCGGTTTCACCGGATCGAAGGCGACGCAGGCCGGCTCGGATTCGGCCGTGATCTCAAGTGCCAGGTCCGCGCCCGGCAGGGGGGGATGGGGCGACATGAGAAGGGCCGCACAAAGGGCGATGGCAAAGTCGCACAGTCGTTTCAATATCCCTCCTCCGAAATGGCGAAGCGGACGGAGTAAACCTTCTGGGCCTTGAGCGTTTCGCTGTTGTAGAAGGGCGTGATGTCCGGGGCGGCCGTTCGTGCGCCGATTTTGTAGTACCCCTCGGCGAGACGGAATGCGAGCCGAGCGCCGGGTGCGAGAATGATCTCCGCGTCGCTAACCCCCTGGTAACAGATCGTGAGCTGTTCTTCGGAATCATTCCACATCTGAACCAGGGGATCCCCTCCGCCCGGCGCGGCATCGTGGATGGGGCGGGGTCCGCCCTCCCAGCGGTCGCCGGCGATGCCTCGGATGGTCCGGCCCACCGCGCTCGTATCCTGCGGCAGTCGCAAAGGCTCGCGGGTAATCCGCTCGCGGAAACGATAGGGCGCGGCGACGACCATCTTGTATTTCGGGGCGGGCGGGAGGTCTTTAAAGGCCCCCTTATAGAAGCCGGCGACGAGCTTCATGATGACATCCGACGTGAGCTTCTCCGACTTATCCGTGATCTCTTTTGCCTCCACCTTGACCCCCCAGAGGAGGGTGTCTTTCTCTGTGGCGCGAAGAAATATCTGGCCCGTCACCTTGACTTCAAAGGCGGCCTTTGCGCCGCCGCCTTTCGATTGACGGGTTATTTCGTAAACGACGCCCAACGTCCCGGCGGGGGGGTGACCGTCCGGGACCTCGGCGAGCAATTCATACCCCTTCCGGCGTATTTCTAAAATTACGTCGAGGGGAAACATGGCCGATTCGGGAATCGCCAATTCCGCGTTTTCAGCCGATCCCTTGATCTGCACCGTGATGCGCCGGACTCGGAACGAGGCGAAATCCGGGATCGTCTTGGCCGCGCCGATTACGTCCGCGCACGCCGGGCCGACGGAGAGCATGCATGCGCAGGATAGAACGGCTACGACGATGTTCGGGTGAAATATGGGGGTTGGGGACCGCATGTCAGCCGCCGCCCCCCTTAGCAGGCTTAGTCTTGTTTATGTCTTCGTCCTTGATCATTTTGCGCATATTTTCAAGCCACTGTGTTTCAAAGGAACCTATGGCGCGATCGAGGAGCGACTGGAGCCTGGAGGCATCCGGCGCGCTTTTTCGGGCCTCCTCGTCGTACTCGGCGACGAGTTTGGACGACCCAAAGGCGCGGAGCATCGCCTCGGCGTCGGCCTGCTCCTGCTTGAGAAGATCGAAGAACACGATGAATTTTTTCGGTTCTTTCTGGACCATGAACGTCACGGCACTCCAGGTCAGGGCGCGTTGCTCGTCGTCCAAGTCCGTGGCGGCGAGGATTTTCTTGAAAAATTCGCCCGGCTTGTGGCTGGCTTGCTCGGCGTTTTGCTTATCCCACTTTGCTATAGCGTCAAGGGCCTGTTGTCTGCGCGTCTGCCATGTCTTTGCGTCGGGGAATTCGGCGTACTCGAAGTGCTGGACAAGTCCCTGAAGAATCCACGGCTTCATGGGTGCGCCGCTCTTGCACGACCATAGGAAGGCATGAATGATGTTCGAGACCACGGTGGACTTGAAGCGTTCCGCCGCCTGCTCCTGCAAGCGAGCGCACTCGTTCTTCCACTGATCGGTCGTTTTGCCGGTCTTGTCGGGAATTTCGATGTGAGGGAAGGCCGCAACGATGCATGTCCATCCGTCTTGTCGAAAGACGTAGCCCATTGTGCGGTCGGCGCGCGCCATATTGTGAATGTCGAGGCTGAAGAGCACGTACTCGCGTTGGTCCGCAAAGAGATGTATTACGCACTTGCCGCGCCAGATGGGGACTTCGGACGGAACGCCCATCACCTTGCACATCCGCTCATACAGCGACTCGATATAACGTACTTTCTCGCGGGTTTCTTCCGGCGTGAACGTCGAGTGAATGATGAAATGCTTGCTCTCTCTCGTAAATAGGTCCTTCTTGCGGGCGAGGCTGTGGGTGGCTTTATCGGATAGCGCCTTCAACTTCTCCACCGCCTCATCGAGGGCCTCCTGCGCGGCAGGTTCCTTTTCGGGGGTTCCCGCCTGGGTGAGGGTCTGCTGGGCCGACATGGCGCAGCGGAATCCGATGCGTATATCCGCATCGGTGGGCAGACGGCTCTCACGGTCCGCGCAGCGAAGGCTGTTGATCGCTCCCTCGCCGATGCCGTCCCATGCGCCCCCGCGGACGACGCGCATCTCGCCCGCGTTGGGGCCTTGCGGGTCGAGCTCGGGGGCCTTTTCATAGTACTCCTCATTAAACCAATCGGACACCCACTCGGCCGCATTGCCCGCCATATCGCTGCAGCCGAAGGGGCTGTTGCCTTTTTCCATCGAAGCCACCGGCGCGGTCGCCCCACCTTGGGCGATCAGCTTCTTGCCCTCGTCGGAGCCGCTGAATTTCTCATACCACTCATAGCGGTCTTTCAACGATGCGATGGGCGTCCCTGCGGCTCGCTCGGCGCATTGAGCGCGACTCGGATCGAAGTCGTCGCCCCACGGATACCGCCGCCCGGCGGTGCCTCGAGCCGCCTTCTCCCACTCAGCCTCCGTCGGCAATCGTTTCCTCGCCCATTTGGCGTAAACGACGGCGTCGGCGTAGGTTACGCCCGTCACAGGATGCCGCTCCCGCCCCTCCGCATACGCGCCATTCTGCCAGTGTGCCGGAGCTTCATGCTTGGTTTCGTCCAGGAACTTCTTATACTCTTCGTTGGTCACTTCATGGGCATCAATGAAGTAGGCGCTCAGGTGGACGCGGTGGGAGGGGGCCTCGTTTTGCGCCCCTTCCTCTGCATCGCCGCCCATCGTGAAAGGACCCTCCGGGACATAGACCATCCCCTCCGGGGCCTCGACAACCGGCGGCAAGGCATCCTCCATCTCTGGGGCGGATGGCTCCTGGATACCGAGGGCGTTCTCGAACTTGTTCAGAGGGTATTCCACTTCCTCCACGGGCGCATCCATGGCGCAGCGGAACCCCACGTCGGGCCGTTTTTCGAAGGGCAGAAGACCCTCCCGGTCGGGCGTCCGAATGCTCTCTACCCCGCCCGTGGAGATGCTTTGCCACGACCCGCCTCTCACCACACGAAGCTCGCCCTTTGCCGGCCCTGGGGGATTGAGGGCGGGCGCTGTGGCGTAGTACTTTTCGTCATAGAAGTCGGTTGTCCATTCGCGGACATTGCCCGCCATGTTGCAAATCCCATACGGACTGGCACCGGACCGATAGGTGCTAACTTGGACAGTAGCGCCGCCGTCGCGCAGCGTCAACTCATTCTTTTTAAGTTTCTGCCATTCGGCGAACCATGCGGTGAAGGCGTTCCGGTCCTTGAATGTCTGGCCGGATACCTGTTCCGCGCCCTGGCACTTCCCGGAACGATACGTGTTGCCCCAGGGATAGGCTCTACCGTCGTCGCCTCGTGCAGCCTTTTCCCACTCGGCCTCCGTCGGCAGACGCTTGCCGGCCCATGCGGCGTATGCGTTGGCGTCTTCCCATGAGACCATAACAACGGGATGTTGCGACTTGCCGTCCGGGAAGGTTCCGTTCAGCCAGTAGGGGGGCGGGGCATGTTTCGCCGCGTCCACAAACTTCTTGTAGTCCTCGTTCTTAACCTCATACATGTCAATGAAATACGCATCGAGGAAGACGCGGCGCATCGGGCGCTCGTCGGGGGGGCCGCTGCTGCTCCCCATGAGAAACTCTCCGGCTTGAATATGGACCATGCCCGACGGGGGATTGGATCGGGTGGGTCCCTTGCGGGTTTGAGCCTCGTGCTCCGACTTCCGGACGGCGAGGAGCCGCAGGTAGCGCGAAACCTCCTTGCCTTCGCTCTGCGCCTCTAACAGGCGCTTCTCGGCGGCCTTCAGGCTGCCGCCATAGAGGAGAAATATGCCGCCGTTGAGGTTGCCAAGGGCGGTATCCTTCTTTTCGCCTTGCTTGGCGATCAGCAAGATATCGTCGGGACTCAGGTCCACGAACTTTTTGCTGATCTTGCCTTTGCCCGAATCCACGGTGATTTCATCAATCGAGGAGGTAACTAGCGTTCCCGTAATGCCGGCAAGAGTAAGCCGTTTGCCTTGGAGAGATGGCACGGTACCCTCCGCCGCCGTCCAGATGTCTTGCAGCACTGCGGCGTCGTCGCGGAGCAACTGAATCCGATCCTTATGCAACTCGAACTTCGGGTCCTGGAGCATCTCATCCAGCTTGGCGAGGGCGGGGCGATAAGCCCGCTTGAACATCATGTCCTTGACTTGCTGGATCAAGATGTCGCACTCGCGGTCCCGCGCCCCGAGCGATGTCTCGTTCAATTCCGCGATAAGTTCCTGTGCGCGCGCCGTCAGATCATCAAGCCCCATCTCCATCAGCCGCTCGTAAATGGTGCGGGCCTCGTCGTATTTCTTGGCCTCGACAAGTTTCGCGGCCTGGGCGACTTGCTCGTCAAAGAGCCGTTGCGGCACGGCCTTATAGCCCTCGATGTACCGCTGAATGGCCTGGTCCCATCGGTCTACACGGAGTTCGGAGGGGAAATCGTCAAAGACCGCGAGGGCCTGGGCGTACTTCTTCTCGCCCAGCAACGCATCCCCCCGCGCCTTTCGCTCGTTGAAGGCCCTCAGTGCGTCAGGTTCGCACCGCTTGTCAATGGCTGCGATGATCTCTCGGACGCGGCCGGCCTCGATGCTGGTCGGATCGTGTGCAATCGCCTCATTCAGCCGTAAAATGGCGGAGCGATATAGGCCCGGGTTGTCTGCGGCGAAGCGCTCGGCGGCGGCAAGCGCATCGAGAAATTCTTTTCGTGTGTCCTGCGGCGGCTCGGCCACATCAATGGTCTTCTTCTCTGCAACGTCTTCGATCTCAATGACGTGCTTGGCAGGCGGGGGGGGGACGGCCGTGTCGGTTGCTGGAGAGGCGGGGGGGTGTTTCTGCGGCCCTGGCGCCACGAGGAGCACTACGCCGACGCCTATCAACACAAGCACAACAGAGACGGCTATGGCGATGATCGTCTTCATCGGCAGGGCCGGACGAGTTGCCATTGTCGGAACATGCGGTTCTTCTTCCTCTTCTTCCTCCTCCTCCTCCTCCTCCTCTACTTCTTCCTCGTCTCCTTCGGCTTGTTCCTTGTCCTCTTTTTCGGTTTCAGTGTTGTGTTTTTTCGCAGTTTGATCCTGGTCGGCCATTTCGTCAAAGATCTGCTCGGCCTCATCGTGGGTGATGTAGCCCTGTTCGACGAGGATCTCCGGCAGCGTAACATTGCGATTGGTTTCGCGGACCTCGTCGAGAAGCTCCTCGCACTCCTCGATCTGTTGCGGAGTGACGATGCGCAGTCGGAGGGCCGTATTTGCGAAAAGGCGATCTTGGCGTCTCAGGGGCACCGTCAGGACCTCGTTGGAAACACCTGGACAGATTTACTTTATTATCCTCGGCGTGCCATCGAGTGTCAAGGCGAAAGTGGCCGACGGGTTTTGGGCATGTTGCCGAAATGGAATCGGGCAAACGGGCGCTCCCCTACAACGACTTTTCACTGGGATTTGTCAGATGCTTAGCCGGTAGGTTATCGGTGAAGTTAATCACAGGCTGATTTGGCAAATCCGATCTTGACAACATAGGTGGGTGGTGCTATATTTCACTTTTTGTTCGCTTGGGCGGTGGACGGTTTGCGGAACAAATGACCAAGAAATCGAGCGGACTATACCGAGGCCTTGCCTTGGTCGGCAGCCTGTCCTGGACATTTGTCGTGTGCACGGTTTTGTGCGCCTTCCTGGGGACGTTCCTGGACAATACGTTTCGGACCCCGCCTGTTTTTCTATGGATCGGCGTCGCGGTTGGCGTTGGCGTGAGCTCCTGGCAGTGTGGCAAGCTCATACACAAGAGGATTCGAGAATAGAAGAGATATGTGCGCCAAAATTGTCGAGCAGATCCTGAACATCGAAGTGGAGGCAGATCGGATTATCGCCGAGGCGGAGGCCGAGGCAAAACGCATTCACGCCGAGGCAGAGGATAAGATAGCATCTCTCCGCAAGACTGCTGCCGCCGAAAGCGAATCCGCCTCCGCGAGGCAGCAAGCCGAATTCGAGCAATCCTGGAAAAACGAAGAAGATGCGCTGCGGAGCGAATTCAGCGCCGCGCGTGACCATATCCAGAAAACCGGGGCGGCGCGTCTATCCTCCGCAATCGCATGGGTGGTGAAGAAGGTGACGGACTCGCGTTAGCATGGCTATAGACCGCGTCAAAAAGCTATATGCTCTCGCACCCGTTGCTCAGACGGAGAGACTCCTTGCCCGGCTGCATGAGTTGCGGATGGTTCACCTATCAGACTCTGCGTCGGAGTTGGGGGAGGAAGGGGCGACATTGCGACGAATCCATCGCTCCGCGGCGGGGTTCGAGGCGGATGCGAAGAAACTGGACTACATTCTCACCCATTTTGAGCGATTCGCGCCGCGCCCCCGAAGCCTGGCCGAGAATTTTGTCTCCGTTCCACTCCTTGTCAGCCGGCAGCAGGTTCAGGAACTCCTGGATTCGTTCAGATTTCAGGAGATGTATTCCCAGGTCCATAAGTTATCGGAACAGTATCTGTTGCGGGAGAAGAAGGAGGCGGACTTGCGGGCCGAACTAGCTCTCCTGCAACCAATGGCCGACGCGGAGTTCAAGCCCGGTGATCTGTCGAACCTTAAGTACACAACCATCCATGTAGGCATCGCGCCGTTGGAACAGTGGAAGCGACTGGAGACCGATCCGCGAACCCGAGAGGTAATGGCTTGGGAAGCAACTCCTGTGTCGTCAGGGCGCGTTCGCCTTATCGTTGCCCACCTGCATGCCCGATCTGAGGATGCCCTTGAACTCCTCAAATCCGCCGATTTCGCCGGAATCGCGCTGCCGGCACTTGATAAGACGCCCGGCGAGCGCATCGCGGAAATTGGCGAGGCAATGGAGGGGATACATCGGGAGAAGGAAAACATCTCGCACGCCATCGCTTCCTTGGCGCAAAACCGCGAGAAGGTCCAAATCATCTACGCCCACTACCTAAGCGAGACGCAGAAGGCTGAAGCGTCGGGGAGGCTTCTCGGCTCCCCTCGCATCGCCGTGATGAGCGGCTACGTGAGGGCAAAGGACGCGGAGGGCCTTTCCGCCGCCGTGACGAAGGAGTTTCCATCCGTCTCGCTGATTCTCGAAGACCCAACGCCCACGGACAATGTGCCGGTTTCGATCAGCCTGAACCGTTTCCTGAAGCCGGTTCAATTGCTGGTCAATATGTTCGGCCTGCCGAACTATTTCGGCTTCGATCCGACGCCGTACATTGCCATCACGTTTCTGGTGTTCTTTGGCATCTGCTTTGGCGACGTCCTGTATGGTCTATTGCTGCTGGCCATATCGGCGTTTCTGATGCACAAGGCGGGCCGTCATGCCGGGCTGAAAAATTTCTGCGCCTTGTTCGTCTATGCTGGCATCAGCACGATGATCTTTGGCGCCCTCACCGGGAGTTGGGCTTCGGACCTGGCCGATCCCAAGTATCTCGGGGAAGGCAATTTCTTGCTCAAGCTCAGAAACATATTCTATGTTTTCGATCCCCTGGCGAACACCATCTATGCCCTGCTCATAGCGCTTGGGATTGGAATCTGCAATCAGTTCTACGGGATCATCCTGTTGATGTATCGCTGCATCCGCCAGGGCCGGATTGCCGATGCAATCTTTGACGGGGGATCATGGCTCATCCTGCTGCCGGGGTTCATTATCACGGCGGCGCGGCTGTTCGTGGCCGTCCCAAACGGGCTGGCGACAATGGGCGTGGTTCTCTTCGCGGTTGGCGCCATCATGCTGATCGTAACGCAGGGGCGCAACGAGCAGACCTTCGCCGCAAAGGCGATCACCGGCCTGGTCAGTCTCTACGGCATCCTGGGGTCCTATGGCTGCACCAGCTTCCTGGGCGATGTGCTCTCCTATTCCCGCCTGCTGGCGCTGGGGCTGACGACTTCGATTGTGGGAATGGCCTTCAATATCATCGCGGGACTACTCGGCGACATCTCGTGCGTCGGGGGTGTGTTGTTTGTGCTTATGGTTATATTCGGGCATACGTTCAATTTTGCCATGAGCATTCTCGGCGCATTTGTTCACCCGGCGCGTTTGATCTTTCTGGAATTCTTCAGCAGATTCTATGAAGGAGGAGCTATATCGTTCAAGCCGTTCGGTTTCGGCACAACCGAGGTAAGCTTGATGGACTCGTAAACGTCGGATAATCCTTTCTACGCGGTTGAAGACTGATTCAGGAGGAAAAATGGAGAAGTTCTTGTTGGCGTATTTCATTCAGACGGGTGTGGGCTGGGCGGTTGTCGGCGCTATCGCCGCCATCATGCTGGGCGGCCTCGGATCGGCCCAGGGGATCAGGATATCCGCATCGCAGGCGGCGGGGGTCATGTCGGAGAAGCCGGAGTTGTTTGGTCGGCTCCTGGTTATCATGGCCCTGCCCGGCACGCAGGGATTCTACTCCTTTATCATCGCCGTGCTCATCGCGCTGCGCACAGGCGTGATTGCGGGAGAGCCGTTGGTCACTCCGGTCGCAGGGCTGAGTCTCCTGGCGATCGGTATCTGTGCGGGCGTCGTCGAGTGGCGCAGCGCCATCTACCAGGGCCAGACTTCCGCGGCCGCGATCAACTTGGTGGCCAAAAAGCCGGAGGAGTCGGGCCGCGCCATCCTCCTGCCCGCCCTGGTCGAGACCTATGCGGTTGTCGCGCTGTTGGGCGCGATTCTCTTTACCTTGTGGGTGACCCCGCCGGGCGCGATGAAACTGCCCGAACTGGACCTCAACAGGCCCGCCGCAACGGCCACACAGTCCAAGTAACAAGAGATTTAGATATGGAACGCATCCGTAGCGCTGTCATAGCCGAGGCGAAGGCCAAGGCCGAGTCCATCGCGAACAAAGCCAAGACCGAGGCCGAAAGCAGACTCCAATCCGCGCAGGCGGAAATCGCCGCCGAAACAAAGCGGCTTGCCGACGAGTCGCGCGCCAGTTGCGACGAGGAACACCGGCAGCGAACCGGCCGCCTGAAGGCCGGCCTCCGTGTGGAGTTGCTCGTCGCAAAGAGCGAACTCATCCGAAAGGTCTTTCAGGAGGCGCTGAAGACCCTTGCCAACCTGCCACGGGAGGAGTATCTCCGCCTGATGGGCAGGTGGCTGGAAGATGCAGGCGCAGAGGCTGGAGGCGAGATTGTCGCCAACGAACGTGACCTTGGATTGTTCCGCAACGGCTTTCTGGATAAAGTCAACGCATCAAGGCCGACGGATGGCAAGTTCACGTTGGCGCAAGAGCCTTTGTCCGTCGCCGGCGGCTTTGTTCTTCGACGCAAGGGCTTTGAGATTGACATGCGTTTGGAATCGCAATTGGCCATGCTCAAGGATGAGGCGCTGCCGGAGATTGCGAAGATTCTTTTCGGTGGGGAGGCGCCCTGATGAGCCGCGAGGACTGGTGCTACGTCAGCGGGCTTGTGGCCGCCTTGGAGACGCGCCTGCTCCAGCCCGGCTTCTTCGACCAGCTTTTGAATGCTGCCTCAGAGGAGGACCTGCTGGTTTATCTGGGCGATACCGAACTTGAGGAGGAATTTGAAGATTTGCCGGACCTCGCCGATGCCGAAGTGCGCATCGAGCGTTTCCTTCGAACAAGGCTCATGGACGTCCGATCCTTCTGCCCTGAGGCGTCCGTTGTTGACATGGTTTTCGCGGAGGCGGATTTCCTGAATTTCAAGGCCGTTGGCAAGTCTGCACTCCTTGGCATCGAGGAACCCTTCAGCGCCGCGGGGTCCATTCCACAGGATAGATTCCGTCGGATATGGGAGGACGGCGAGAGTGATGGCGTCATGTGGGACGAATTGGCCAAAGAGGTGAAGACCAGGATCGAGGAAATGGACGACAAACCCTTCGCCATTGATCTCATCGTGGATAAAGCCCATCTGCGGTTCATTGAAAACTGCGCGGAACGGCTCGAAAGCCCGCTCGCCACTAACTATGCGCGGCTGTACTGCGCATGGAAAAAGGCGACTGTACTCTACAGGGCAAGGACCGGCCGCACGTCGGCGGCGCAAGTGGCTTCGCTTTTCCTTGACGAGAAGGATGCGTGGCTGCGCCCCATCCTGAACGGGGCGGAGAAGGACATGATGAACGCCCTCCGGTCGGCGCTTTCGGGTAGGGTTTTCGAGGCGTTTCAAAAGGCGCCGCAGGCAGAGAAGGTGTTTGTGCTCGAAGACGCCGGCGGGAAAGACGTAATGTCCACAGTGCGAGAGGCCAAGGGCTTCGCCTACGGTCCCGAACCTGTGCTGGGATATGTGTGCGGCCTTGTGTCGGAAGCCGCCAACCTCAAGTTGGCTGTGGGCAGCGTGCTCAACAGGCTCCCCACCGAGCGTGTCCGCCCGAAGTTGAGGGCCGTTTATGTCCAGTAAGATTGTTGCCATAGGGCCAAAGGATGTGATTTCGTGCTTTGCCTCGATTGGGGCGGAATTGCGGGTTACAAAGGATTCGCGGGAGCTGTCGGCCGCCATCGAGAATGCGTCCCGCCAGACCGACCTGGCCCTCGTTCTGGTTCCCGAACCCAACGCTGTGGAGTGCCGCGGCGCAATCAAGGCGTTTCGCGCCGAGTCGCAGGCGGTTATGCTCCTCCTGCCTACGTCCGCCGGGGGACCTGACCTCGCGATCGAGGAGATCGGCAAAGAAATTGAAAAGGCCGTGGGCATGAATCTATTGAAGACCGAATCATCGTCGAATCCATGAAAAAAGGTAGGTTTCATGACTGTTCAGGGCACCATTAGCAAAGTATCCGGCCCGCTTGTCGTGGGCAAGAACCTTGCCGGCGTCAAGATGTTCGAGGTCGTGCGCGTCGGCGAAGCCAAACTATTTGGCGAAGTGATCGAAATCCGCGGCGACCGCGCCTCCATCCAGGTCTATGAGGAGACAGAGGGCCTCGCGCCGGGCGAGCCTATCGTCCCCACAGGCGAGCCGCTGAGCGTCGAACTCGGCCCGGGGCTGATCGGCTCGATCTATGACGGCATGCAACGTCCGCTCGACGTTCTCATGCGCGATTTCGGGGACTACATCGTGCGCGGCGCAGAACGCCCCGCCCTGGACCATGCCAAGCGATGGGCCTTCAAGCCCATATTGAAAGCGGGAGACAAGGTCGCCCCAGGCGCGGTGATCGGAACCGTTCCGGAATCGCCTCTCGTTACGCATCGAATCATGATTCCCGCCAACATTGAGGGCGCGCTCACGGAGATACACGAGGGCGAGTTCACTATTGACGATGTGGTCGCAAAAGTCCAGACGGCCTCGGGGGTTGTGGACATCGCAATGGCCCACAAGTGCCCGGTGCGCATCGCCCGACCTGTCGCGGAGAAACTCCCGCCCGGCATCCCCCTCGTCACCGGCCAGAGGGTGATTGACATGCTTTTCCCGCTCCTCAAGGGGGGAACGGCCTGCGTGCCCGGCCCCTTCGGCAGCGGGAAAACGGTCGTTCAGCACCAACTGGCCAAATGGGCCGACGCCGACATCATCGTCTATATCGGCTGCGGGGAGCGCGGGAATGAGATGACGGACGTCCTTCTCGAATTCCCCGAGCTAAAGGACCCGCGCAGCGGCCGGCCCCTGATGGAACGCACCGTCCTCGTGGCCAACACCTCCAACATGCCTGTGGCGGCCCGCGAGGCCTCCGTCTTCACCGGCATCACCATGGCCGAATACTACCGGGACATGGGCTACCATGTGGCCCTGATGGCCGATTCCACATCCCGCTGGGCCGAGGCCATGCGCGAGATGTCCGGGCGGCTGGAAGAAATGCCCGGCGAGGAGGGCTACCCCGCCTACCTGGCCTCGCGCATCGCCAGTTTCTACGAACGATCCGGCAGCGTCATCTGCATGGGAGGCGAGAAGCGGGAAGGCAGCCTATCCCTCATCGGCGCGGTCTCGCCCCCCGGTGGCGACCTCTCCGATCCTGTCGTCCAGTCCACACTCCGCGTCGTCAAGGTATTCTGGGGCCTGGATGATCGCCTCGCCGCGCAGCGCCACTTCCCCGCCATCAACTGGCTCACAAGCTACTCCCTCTACCGCGACGCCGCCGGGTCGTACGCCGATGAACATGTGGACAAGACGTGGGGCCGCAACCGCATCGCCACCGCCAGTTTGCTCCAGCGCGAGGCCGAACTGGAGGAGCTCGTCCGCATCGTGGGCATGGAGTCGCTTTCGGATGCCGACAAAATCCTCCTCGAAGGCGCCAAGATGATCCGCGAGGACTTCCTGCACCAGAATGCCTTCCACGAGGAGGATACCTACACATCGCTGAGCAAACAGCACCTTATCCTATCCACCATCCTGCTCTTCTACCGCGATGCGGAGGCCGCCATCGCAAAAGGGGCGCGACTGTCCGATATCATCGCCCTGCCCCTGCGCGACGAGATCGCCCGCATAAAGTATATCCCCGAAAAGGAAACCTCCCGCATCAAGGACTTGCAGTCGAAAATACAGCAGGCGATTGCCGACCTCTCCGGAAAGAAGGAGTCGTAAATGCTAAAGGAGTACCTTACCGTAAAGGACATCGTGGGGCCTCTGATGTTTATGGAGGATGTCGGCGCCATTCGTTACGGCGAACTCGCCGAGATCAGGGGCGAGGACGGGCGCGTCAAGCGCGGCCGCGTCCTGGAGGTGCACGAGGATCGGGCGCTTGTCCAGGTCTTTGAGGGAACCGAGGGCCTCAGCCCCGGCGCCACCCGCGTGCGGTTCCTGGGGAGGGGACTCGAACTGCCCGTGTCACCCGAAATCCTGGGCCGCGTATTCGACGGCTTCGGCCGGCCCCGCGACGGCGGCCCGGAGATCATTCCCGACAAGAGGCTGAACATCAACGGCAACCCGCTCAATCCCTACGCCCGGGACTATCCGAACGAATTCATCCAGACCGGTTTTTCGACCATAGACGGCATGAATACGCTGGTGCGCGGCCAGAAGCTGCCGCTGTTCTCCGGCTCCGGCCTCCCCCACGGCCGCGTCGCGGCGCAGATCGCCCGGCAGGCCAAGGTCCTCGGTACCGAGGAGAAATTCGCGGTGGTCTTTGCCGCCATGGGCATCACATTTGAGGAATCCAACTATTTCATCGAGGATTTCCGCCGCACCGGCGCCATCGAACGGGCCGCCGTATTCACCAATCTCGCCAACGATCCGCCCATCGAACGCATCGCCGTCCCGCGAATGGCCCTCACCGCCGCCGAGTACCTGGCCTTTGATCTGGGGATGCACGTCCTCGTGATCCTCACCGATCTGACGAACTATTGCGAGGCCCTCCGCGAGATCTCCGCCGCCCGCAAGGAAGTCCCCGGCCGGCGCGGCTACCCCGGCTACCTCTACACCGACCTCTCCACCATCTACGAGCGCGCGGGACGCATCAAGGGAAGGCCCGGCTCCATCACGCAGATACCCGTTCTGACCATGCCGGAGGATGACAAGACGCACCCCATCCCCGACCTGACCGGATACATTACCGAGGGCCAGATCATCCTCTCGCGAACGTTGCACGGCCAGGGCATCTATCCGCCGATAGATGTGCTGCCGTCCCTGTCGCGCCTGAAGGACAAGGGGATCGGCAAGGGCAAGACCCGGCAGGACCATGCCGACGTGCTCAATCAACTCTACGCCGCATATGCCCGAGGCAAGAACGCCAAGGAGCTGGCCGTGGTTCTCGGCGAGAGCGCCCTCACCGACATTGATCTCTTGTTCGTTCGCTTTTCCGACGCCTTCGAGAACCAATTCGTCCGGCAGGGCGAAAACGAAGACCGAACCATCGAACAGACGCTCGACATCGGCTGGAAGCTGATGCGCATGCTCCCGCGCGGGGAACTCAAGCGCGTGCGCGACGCGTATCTTGAACAATACTACTCGGCGAAGACTGCATGAACATCAAAGTCAACGCCACGCGAATGGAGATGATGCGCCTGCGAAGGCGGCTTGCGATCGCCGTGCGCGGGCACAAGCTCCTCAAGGACAAGCTCGAGGGCCTGACGCAGCAATTCCTCGTCATCGTCAAGGAGTACCGGCAGGCGCGCGACGAGATGCGGCGGGAACTACCCGGCGTCATGCAACTCTTTGTCCTGGCCAGACTTACGTCCTCCGCCTCGGCCATAGATCAGGCGCTGGCGCAGGTCAAGACCACCGGCGGGCTTGCCGTCGGCAGAAGAAAAATCATGGGCGTCTCGGTTCCAACGTTCGAGTGGACGGCCGCGATGGGCGCCGCGTCGTACAGCCTTCTGGATACGCCCGCCGAGTTGGACCACGCCATTGCGGCGCTGGACGAACTTTTCAAGAAGATCATCCGCCTTGCGGAGTTGGAGCAGACCGTGCGCGTGCTTTCGGTGGAGATCGAGCGCACCCGCCGTCGCACAAACGCATTGGAATACACCCTGATTCCACAGATCCGTTCCACCATCCGCACCATCAAGGGCAAATTGGAGGAGATCGAGCGGGGGAATATCACCCGACTGATGAAGGTCAAAGAGATGATCGCGGGCAAGTAGCAGACCGCAAGACGTGGTGAAGCTCGTCGTCAACATCCCGGAGTAAGCGGTCTTCCCGCCTCTTGTCATCCACCCCAATGTCTCTATGTCTGTGGATTTGCTTGCATTGCGCCGCGGAGAATGGTAACATAACGCACTCTTGGCAATCTGGCAGAGGTGATAGAAAAGGGAACGATAGAGAATGAGCACAGAAGAAAAGGTCCCGGAGTTCGGAAGTGTGGCCATGAAGCCGGCGCGCACCCTGGATGCAGGCAGCCGGGTCACCATCACACTGACCTATACCGTTGGCGGCAAAGGCATTGCCGAAGGGGGGAGCATCGTTGTCGGCTTTCCCGAGACATGGGAGCAGCCCCTTGCCCCGCAGCTCTACAACGTGCCCTGGCAGCCGCTTGCGGATGAGGCGGCCAGAGACAGGATTCGGACCTATTCTCCCCGCAACATCTCTGTGGAGATGGAAACCGAGGGCCTTGCCACGCCGCGCCTCTTTGCCGAGCAGCACTGGGCGCGGATTGTTGTGGCCCATGGCGGGCTGGCGCAGGGGGACAAGATCACGCTAACTTACGGCGATACGACCTGGGGAAGCGACGGCGCCTTTGTCGGCAACACGCCGAGAAATGACCAAGCCATTCGCGTCTTTGTAGACGCCGATAGAAAGGGGCGGTACACCGAGGTCGCCGGATCACCCCTCAAGGTAGACGTAGTTCCCGGCCCTCCGGCCCGGATTGCGGTCGTCGCACCTTCGCTTGCGCGATTTGACGAGGAGTTCACCCTTCGCGTCGCCATCACAGATGAGCAGCACAATCGGCCCCGCGCCGTGGTTCGCGGGCATTTGAAGGGGAAGGCCGTTATCGTGGTGAAGAAAGGCCGGCGAGGCAAGTCGAGGACTTTGTTCCGGCAGGAGTTAAAGGAGGGGGATAACAACTTCAAAGTCTTCCGCACCGTCAGACTTTCGGCGGGGGGGGACTTGAAAGTTGCCGTGAGCGATGAAAGCGGCGACCTCTTCGGCCTGGGCAATCCCGTCCTCGTTGACGCCGGACCCGATGTTCCCGCATCTGTTGAGAGCGCGCAGGAGGCCGCCGACGAGACGGCGGAGGCCAAACCGGAAGCGGAAGATACCGGCCCGGCGGTCGAGGCGACCGCAGAGGGACAGGCCAAGGAAGCGGAGAGCGCTCCAAAGGAGAAACACTGGCAGATCTACTGGGGCGACATCCACGGAAAGAGTGAGTGGACCCCCGGCGCCCGAAAGACGACGCTCGATCAGTACTACGCCTATGGCAAGGAAGTCGCCCTGCTCGATTTCTGCGCCGTGACCGATGAAGGCGCCGGCTTCAGGGAGGATGCATGGGCCGCCGCGCAGGAGGCGGCGCGGAAACACCACGTCTCGGGAGAATTTGTCACGTTCAAGGCATTCGAATGGGCGTCCAGCCTCTACGGCCACCGCTCGGTCTACTTTATGGGAGATCGCGCCGAACTGAAACTGGACGATAAGGGAAACCTCGACTGGCTTGACATCCGGGATTTCTATGGGCTGTTCCGAGATCGCGACGTCATCATTGTCCCTCAAAACACATTCGTATGGACCAATTGGGATTTCCACGACCCGGTGCACGAGTGTCTGGTCGAAATCTATTCCACGTGGGGAGCATGTGAAAAGCACGGGAATCCCCGCTGGACGCACAGCGAGATTCCGGGCGGGGGGGTGCAGGCCGCTCTGGCGCGCGGATATCGCATGGGGATCATCGCCTCCAGCGATACACAGTTCGGCATGCCGGGCAGGAGCTATCCGGAACGCTGGGAGGTCAAACCGTTTCAAGGCGGCCTGGCTGCTGTCTATGCCAAGGAACTTACGCGGGAGGCCATCTTCGACGCATTCAAGCGGCGGCACTGCTACGGGACAACCGGGGCCAGGATCATCGTCGAATTCTTCGTCAATGACCAGCCTATGGGCAGCGAAGTGGAAATCCCGTTCCAGGAAAGCGAAGCGCCGCGGCGGCTCAAGGTGAGGGTTATCGGGGCCGAAGATATCAGGGAAGTTGTCATTGTCCGCAACAATGTTGACATCTATCGCGTCGGGGGCAGCGGGCCCTGGGTCGAATTTGACTATGAGGATGATGAAGCGATGCGGGAGGCCATGGCCGAATCGGAGCAGACGGAGTGCGGCGCAGGAAGTATCTACTACTACCTCCGCGTTACGCAGAGCGACGGCGAGATGGCCTGGTGCAGCCCGGTATGGACCACGCTTGGAAGCCCGCCGGAGCCGGGCAAGGTCAAGGGCTAAGGTCACGGCCCCGTTTCGCGCTCCGGCCTCTGGAGCCAAAGGCCGTGCATCACGCAGAGGAACTGGAGCAGGAACGCCAGCCCCATAAGAACGCCGCCGGCTATAAAAGTGTAGGCGAAGAGATACGAGACGTACGCCGTCAGCCACGACGAGCCGATGTCGAGCGTGATCGCCGCAAAGGGCAGGAGGACCAGCAGAGTCTTCCGTCCCGTTCCCATGCGGCAGAACAACACCGCGACGCCTGTCAGCATGAACACGGTGACGTTGCTCACGAGGTGGATGTGCGTCAGGTGAACCAGGCGGCTGGGCGAGATGGCCCCCGTTCTGCTGAACATTGGCGCGACCAGCTCATGCTTGACCGTGCGATCCTCCCAGAGGGGAGTGGACCGGGCCACGGCGTCATCCGCATGGCAATTGACGCAGTTGTTTTCGATCATCTGCGTCACCGGCTCGAAATCCTCCTGTTTGGCGCTGCAGCCGGCCTTGGTCCACTGGATGAGATACTGCACATCATCCTTATAAGCCGGCTTCAAAAATTCCATGTGATCTGGCGTCGGCGCGAGACGGAGTTTGACCTCGATCAGGGGAGCGCCGGGGTGTCCGTGATAGGACAGGATCAGGTCCTGGACGCTGAACGCCGGTTTGCCGTCGGCCATGCGATACTTGAGGAACACCTTCGCGCCGCAAACCAGGATGCCGATGCCGAGGAGAAGGAAGGCCGCCGTGCACAGGAGTTTCGCAGGCATCGGAAAATCAGGCAGATGGATACTTTGCTTGTGCATTGCTGTTTCGTCAACTCGAAGTTGTCGTCGAAGATGCTGCGACCATATCAGATCAGCGCGTCCCTGTCAACCACGATTAGTCCGGTCCGTCTTCATGCAAAATCCTTGACAAGGATTGCCGCCGAATGATAAGAGGGGTCCGAATCCAAACACCTGCGACGAACGAATAGATGGAACGGAGCGTGTTCACAACCATCGTGGGACTCTTCTGGCCCCCCTCGGCCCCTGTGATTGCCGATGAGGATCTGTACACCGGGAGCGCATGGTGGGGGGTGACGTGCATCCTGAATGCGTTTCCCGTAGCGGCGGTCCTCCATCATGGCCTGATTTACGCCCACCAGTGCATGCTTCAGCCGTTCGCGTACGGCTACGAGGTGACGTGGTCTGTGATCTGGGAATGGGTGAAACATGACGCCGCGCTGCCCTGGGCTGTCATTATTGCATTTGGGGTGCATCGTCTCGGGCTTCGGTTTGCAGTCATCAAGTTGATCGCCGCGCCGGTGTTTATTTCGTTTCTACCGACCACCCTGTGGGTATGGGACATTTTTGTTCTGGACCGTCCTTTCTGCCGATACCTTCACGACGGCAAGTTCGAATTGTGGCGGGACTTTCCGCTTCGCACCGGGCATTTTTACGTCTTAGGGATTTGCATTTACGTCGCATTCCTGATCTATTTGGTTGTGCAGCGAGTGAAGCGACGCAGTTGGGCATAGAGGCCAACCATACCCTGTTGATTTTTTTAGTGGAACAAGCGATAGAGATTCGTCTAATAAGGATAATTCGGCATGAAATGTCCAAAGTGCAGCGATAGCGAGCTCCGAGAGATGGCCCTTCCGGAGAATCTGACGATTGACATGTGCCCCCGGTGCAAGGGCATTTGGTACGATAGGGGGGAGATAGGGTTCCAACAGGAACTCGAACGGGACGTCCCTGAGCTTGAAAAAGTCGGAAAGACCAGGCGTCCGACCTGCCATGACTGCCCGCGCTGCGCCGACGGGACAAAACTCGAGGAGATGCGCTACGCCATCCAAGCCGACCTGATGATTGACCGATGTCCGAAGTGCGAGGGTATCTTCCTCGATAAGGGGGAACTCCGCAAACTGGAGAGCATTGCTGCAAAGATGGACAGCTTCAGCGCGCGTGTTGCGCGCGCGATCAAGGACATAGACGCACGGGGCTACTTCAAGTAATCTATCCATCCGCGCTCATCGGTACAAAATAAAAACGGATTGCGGAATGGTTTTTTCTTCCACTCCGCAATCCGCAATCCAAAGTCCGCAATCAGATTACATCCGTCCCGCCTTGAGGAACGAATCGGTGTAGATCTGCTTGTTCAGCAGCAGTTCCGCCGTGATGATGGCGTCCACCATGGCGTCGTCGTTAGCGTCGAGGATGGCTGCGTTGAGACCCGCCGCAATCGCCATGACGATGTAGGTGCGGTTGATCAGCTCGCGCATCTCCTTCTCTTTAGCCATCTGGGAGAGATTGCTGAGTCCGACGATGAAATGCAGTCCGGACGCCGGGCCGCCGACGAATTCAAAAATCTGTTTGATCGCTTCGAGAACGTAGGTCGGCTGCTCCTGTCCGAACTTGGCGGGGAGGACCACAGGATCAATGAAGACCCTGGACAGATCCAGTCCGCCTCCCATTGCCTTCTCGATGATTTTGCCCCCGATGCCGACGCGCGCCTCCACCGTCGTCGCCGGCCCGCTCTCGTCCATGGTAAGGGCCACGATTGAGCCATTGTGCTCCACAGCGAGCTGGACAAATGTCTCCATCTCGCTGTCCACGCCGCCCCGGGCGGAATTTAAAAGAACGGGCCGCCCGTCCACAACGCTCAGCCCCGCCTTCATTATCGGCATCTTCTGCGTGTCAATCGCAATCGGCGTATCAACACTCTTCTGCACCGTCTGAATCAGCCACTTCATGGCGTCCTCGGGGTCCTCCGCGGCCGTCCCTACGTTGATGTCCAGATACTTCGCTCCGGACTTCGTCTGCCGCTTCGCAAGCTCCTCGATGATGGACGCATCCTTCTCCTGGATAGCCTTTTTTACGTTCTTGAACATCCCGTTGATTCGTTCACCAACGATAATGAAGTCCATGTGATTCCTCATCCTCCCTTCAGAAAGAAACAACCGTTCTGCTCAGAGATTTAGGCATACAGTTTTGCAAGGCCCTTCTTCACCTCCGCCACGGCCTTCGGGTGCCTCATGCGGAGGATATCACAACCGGACTGCGCCAGGGCCATGGCCGTCGTCGCCTCCCATATCACGCCGCGCTCCGCATGAGGGCCCCAGCCCGGCAGTTCAGCGTCCGCGGCCTTGGCCTCCTTGGCTCGCCACGACTCGTAACCGATGTCGCAGATCACCGGCATCGCCATCATCTTATCGCCCTGGAGGGCGGCCAGCATCTCGCGCTCCTGGATCGAGTAGGCGTACTCAAGCCCATAGCCCAGCGCGCCCGTCGTCTGGAACATGACGATGCGATCCAGTGGAAATTCCATGTCCGAAAGGAGGATATTCACCTGCTTGCCGATGTTGATGTCGAGCGGTGCCAAGCCGATGATGTTGTGGCCGTCCGCAAGGCATACCGCCGTCAGCACCTTATAATTCTGCTCCTTGGCGCAGCCCAGGAGAGCGCGTTCGCCCTTGAGGGCCTGGCTCACCTTCGGCATGACGGCGTTGTCCTTCTCGTCGTCGTCGCTGCCCCACACGATCAGGGGGACGCCCACCGCCTCCTTGACGGCGCTGACGACCTTCACCGCATCCTCCGGGCCCTTGTCGCCTTTGTCGCGGTGGATGCCGTCCAGCTTAATGCAGATGAGATCGGCCCCAAATTCCTCGACCGCCTTCTTTGCCCAGGCAGCCGGGTTTCCAAGCACATTGCCCCACGCCTCCACGAGGGGGGCGGGCCAGTCCGGCGGGACTACATCGAGCACATCCATCGCGATGACGATTTTGTTCCCCGCGCTCCCGTCAAAATCCATAAACGGGACGCTGGCGCGGCCGCCGACGGTAACCGCGCGGCTGCGCGTCCCGCCGTTCTCCTTCGTCGCGCCGATGGCGACGGTGTTCACCTTGCCCGACCACTTTTCTGCCACAACTGGCAAGTCCATAAGCCGTTCCTCCTCATATCGAAAAAACAGAGTTACGAAGTTAATTTGTCACACGACCGCGGCGATGGCCTCGTGTACTATGCCCCGGACTGCAACATAGGCTGAGTTGCCCGCCGTCAGTCCAAACACGGAACCGCCCGCCGCCATTACGTCAAAAACCTCACTATCATACGGTATCTCCGCCGCAACCTCAAGAGGCAATTCCCTTAGCTTTTCCCGCACGCGATCCGACAACCCGGTGGGATGGACGCGCGTCAGGACCAACCGTCTCTCGCGCACAATGATGGGCAGCGAATCGGAAATGGCCAGGATGCGTTTTGCCGCCTCCACCGCCGCCGCCGTCGGCTCCGCGACCACGGCGAGGACGTCCACATCGTTTGTGGTCCTGCGGGATAGATGTTCCATGCCCGCCTCGTTGTCAATCACCACGAACCGATAATCCGCGGTCGTCCGGTCCAGAAACCCGCGCAGCAGATGATTCACGTAGCAGTAACACTTCGGTCCCTCCGGCCGGCCCATCGTGATCAGGTCGAACTTCGGCGTCTCGATCACCGCCTGTTGGATCCGATACTCCAGTTCCCGGTCCTTCGACATCCCCGGGGAAAGGCTCGCAGCGATCTGCGACGCGCCCTCCCGAATCTCGGCGATGGTCTGCCCCGGCGCAATGCCCAGGAGCTGCCCCAGATTGCTGTTCGGATCGGCGTCCACGGCTAGGATGCTTCCGCCGACCTCATCGGCCAGATAACGCACGGCGAGGGCGGAGAACGTCGTTTTTCCTGTGCCCCCCTTTCCCGAAAGGGCGATTGTAAACGCCATGATGTCGCACCTCTCCGGCTCGTCCGGCCTCATCGCGGGACCGGCGCCGCCGGTTTCTTGTCCTCCTCGGGCTGGGCGGCCGGGGGAGGGGGTGTAAACACTTTGAAGCTGCCGACAATTTGCTCAAACCCCTGAGATCGGGCGTCGTATACCTCCATCGGTGCGACGCACATGATTACGTAAGTCCGCATCGCCGTGGGCAATACGACCTGACGAGCCTTCACCGCCCGCTCGTCTTTGACGCCCGTGAACAGGAGTTCATATGCCTGGATGTCGTTGATCGGCCTGCGACCGGACTGGATCTTCTTGAACTGCTGGAACTGCAGGCCGTACATTCCCTCCAACATGGGCATCCACATCTCGAGCGGCTCCATCCCGAATGGAAAACTGACGACTGTTACGATGGCCGAGGCGTCCTTATCGGTTATGGCCACGGCGAGCATGGGCACCGGCAGGTCCGTGGCGAACGACCACCCCGGCGGATGTGAAATCTCGAAGCCCTGCGCCGACTCGATGAAGCGTCGCCCGACGATGCGTCCCGCGGACTTCTGGGACCCGGCGAACTGCTGCGTCATCGTCCTTAGGTCCTGGCCCTTCATGCCGAGCTGTTTGGCCACGTCATCATAGGCCTTGTCAACGGTCTTCTCGTCAACCTTCAACCGAACTTGTTCCTGGGCGGGTTCCTCATCGGGAACTTTCTGAACCGCTGCACGCGGCGCCTCGATGCGGGCCTCCTTGAAGGGCGTTGCGGACCGCTCCGCGCCCCAGGCCGCCTCGCGCAGGAGGTGGGCCTTGCCCGCGGGAAATCCGTCCAGCACAAGCACGTCGCATCCCTTGCGTTGAATCAGGGCATATCCCTGTTTGGGGACCTGCCACGTCCAGAGCGTCAGCACATCCGACTCGATCAACCTCGCATCGGGATGCTTCTTGGCGAGTATGGTCCTGCCGACGTCGAAGAACTCGGTGGCGTCCTTCTCCGTGTCCCATGTGGAGAGCCAGGCGATGAACACCTGCCCCGTATTGGCTCGCTCGTATGCGGCATATTGATCGCCATCCCAGCCCGATGCCGCCACACCTGCGATGGGGGCGAGGTCGAAGGTCTCGCAAAGGACCTGAATATTCAACTCGCCCAGAACGTTGGCAATGACATACTTCCACTCTGGTCCGAGGATCGGCGCCAGATCGGGCAATCGAATGAAAACCGGATCGTCCCGCTCCGTGGAGTATTTCTCCGGATGGAGAATCTGCTCGCTGGAGGTGGGGGGGGAGCGGAACGCCTCGTTCAGTTTCTCCATGCCGCCGAAACGCTTCAAATGGTTCACGAAGGCAAGGCCATTGCTATAGGGAAAGAGGAGATTGCGCTGCAGGTAGAGGGGGGCCTTCTTGAACGATTCGGTTTCCTTCGCGCCCACATCGGCGAGCCTGGCCAGTTCGGCCATGTCCTCCGCGTTTCGGAGCATCACCTCCTGGACATAGCGATACATCACCTCTGTCGCGTCGCCCTCTATCACGGCGAGGGAGGCGATGGCGAGATCGTCGCTTACCTTATCTTCTATCGCCATGCGGGCCAGGTTGAAATTCTGATCCTGCAGGCTGTGCGTCATCTCGTGGGAGAGGGCGACGCTCTGAAATCCGCGGGACATATCGCGCATCAGGAAGAGCTGCTTGCGCTTGTGGTCGTAAAACCCGCCGATATTGGCCGTCAGAAAATCAACGAGCGTCTTCTCCAGTTTCGTCCCCTTGGGCAGGAGGCCGAAGTGAATCAGCGCCTTTTCGAAGGCCGCAAGCCGCTCGGGGGGCATGTCCTCGTGCATCTGTTTGATGATGAAGTCGCGGAGCGCCTCCCGGCTCTTGATCCCCTTTTCAACAGGCTTCTGGAACTTCAGCTCTCGCAGCCGTTCCACGTCCGCAGTCATTCGCTCGGTCAGTTGGCGGAGCTCAGCGTCGGTGAAGTGACGTTCCGCCGGGGGCTTTTCCTGGGCAAGGGAAAGAAACGAGAAGGCCGTGACGACTACGGCAGCAAATGCAACGGCGCGCCTTTTCATAACCGTTCTCCTCGCGTGCAGGCCATCAGCTCGCGCTCCACCGATGGGAACTGCTCGATCTTGGTGTGGGGCAGGAAAGAGGCCGACACGAACTCCTCCATGAAACGATTGTTGCCCATGAGGTCGAGGTAGGTCATCTGGCGGGCGATCTTTTCGATCGTCTCGAATGCCTCGTTCGAGAGTAGGGCCATCTTGGCCCCGGTCGCCGCCGTGTTGCCGACGAAGCGGATGTGCTCCGTCGGGATGTCGGGCAACATGCCGATGCGGATCGCGTTGCGCACGTTCAGGTAATTCCCGAAGCCGCCGGCGAGATAGACCTGGTTGATCTGATCCACGCTCATATTGATGGATTCGAGCTGAACTGCCAGGGCGGCATAGACCGCCGCCTTCGACCGGATCAGGTGCTCGATGTCGTGCTGCGTGATTACGATGTCGGAATCGGTCCCGCTGTCCTTCCTGGGGACGATGAGGTATTCCCACACGCCGTCGCGCTGCCGCACTCGGCGGCTGCTGGACTCGCTGGAAATGGCGCCGGAGCGGTCAATGACGCCGGCGCAGAGCATTTCGGCGATGCAGTCGAGCAGCCCCGAACCGCAGAGGCCCTTGGGTTTGCGGTTGCCGATGGTTTGATACTCCACCTCGTCGCCGGGCAGGATGCGGAGGGCTTCTATCGCCCCCGCTGCCGCCCGCATCCCGTGCGTCACGCCCTGCCCCTCGAAGGCCGGGCCGGCGGACGCCGAGCAGCAGATCATCCAGTCCTTGTTGCCGAGGACCACCTCGCCGTTTGTGCCGATGTCAATGAAGAGGCATGTCTGCTCTGCCTGGTCGAGGCGGATGGCGGCGGCGCCGGCGGTGATGTCGCTGCCGACATAGGCGGCGACGCTCGGCAGGCAATAGAGAAGGCCGCGGTAATTGATTCGGATACCCACCTCGGCGGCGCGGATCGGCGGCACGAAGTTGGCTGTCGGGATGTACGGCTCGCATCGGATTCGGGTCGAATCAAGCCCGAGCAGGAAATGGATCATGGCCGTATTGCCGGCGCAGACGATGGCGGTAATGTCGCCGATATGGACCTTCTTTTCCTCGACGAACGCCTGGATCAGCTCGTTGATGTCGTCCACGATCGTCTGCTGCATAACGTCAAAGGCGTTGTTCTGCGCGGCGTACATGATGCGTTTGATGTAGTCCTCGCCGAAGCGCGCCTGGGAGTTGTACTTGGCGTGCGAGTCAATGGCCTGCGACGTCTCGAGGTCAACGAGGTAGGCGACGACGGTGGTGGTGCCGATGTCCACGGCGACGCCGAAATTGCGCTGGCTGGTGTCGCCGGCTTCAATCTGCACCATCTCGGCGATGCTTCGGCGGCGTGCGATGGTGGCCGTTATCTTCCAATCGTTTTCCCGCAGGATGGTCGGCATCCGACGGAGGATTTGATACCCCGTCTGCATCTCGATGTTGCCCTCGATCCGGCGGATGGCCTCATAAACGCGCTCATGGTCGGCGGTCGGGTCCTGCATGGTCGGGGGGGCGAGCTCGAGGTATACCTTTTTAATAAGCGGGTCGTGGCGAAAGAACAGGTCCTCTCGCGTAACCGAGACCAGTGCTCCGAATCGCTCGCCGTCTTCATCGAGGAGTATCTTGCCTCCCTCGACGCGCGTTTCCTCCGGGACGAGGACGTGGAGGTCGCTTTCGATCTTGGCCATACATGCGAGGACGTAATTCTTCTGCACTTCCTCGCGGGTGAGCAGGGCGGTGGGCTCGGAGGATATTTCGCCTCTTTGAACGATGACCTTGCACTTCCCACAGATGCCGTCGCCGCCGCAGATGCTGTTGATATAGACCTTGGCCTTCTGTGCGGCGGCCAGGATCGTCTCGCCCCTGGGGATCTCCACCTGCACATCATCGGGCAGAAAACGTACTTTGCACATGCCGCCGGCGGAGTCGGTCATTGCTTTTGTTTCAATCCACAGTCCCGCAGTGGCAGCGCCCATTGCCCCGCAGGAATGATGCCGCGGATTCTTTCTGTTCTCTTACGTCCACACCTGCTTCAGGTAGGCCGGAATGACGGAGGATTCCTTTGGACCGACCATGATCTGCCAGCCCGTTTCCTCCTCCAGCTTGCCTGACATGACGGCCACATGGCCGGGTATGATAAGCTTCCGATGCTTGACAACCTGGTCGAGTTTTGCGTTTTGCATGGCCTTGTGGACGACTTTTTCGTTCAGCTTGTCGCCGGAGTAGGCCGTGAGGACGGAGGTGCCCTCTGTGTCAACGGCTAAGATATAACTCGGTATCCGGCTCGCCTCTACGTCGCTCTCTACGCTGAAGTAGGTCAACGAGAAGTTCGTCGTGAACATCACGGGGGAGTTCTCGTTCACATCGCCGATGGAGTAGAGCTTCGGCTCCACCTGGATCGGCTTCTGGGGATCGGTGTAGATGTTCATCCGGGCCGTGAGGATGGGAAGGATTTGCCAGGGCTCAGTCACATTCACGACCACGATCCCTGCGTACTTGAGCACAAAGGTGCTCGCCTCCAACGTCTGCTGGTAGGGATCGTCCGTCTGGACAAACGCAATTGCCGGATAGCCAAGCGGCCTGAAGGTCTTCTTGAGGGCGGCGCGGCGCGCCTTGGTGAGCTTCTGCAGGGCCGACTTCAGGTCGCCGCTCAGGTCAATGACGATGTCCTCCACCCCGGCGGCCTTTGCCTTCTCGGTCAGATCGGCGATCTCCTCGAGCGATCCGGCCTTGACGGCGATGGGGCACTTGGCCTCCTTGGCCAGCTTGGCCATGGCGTCAACGTTTTGCGCCGTGGCGGCATGGAGGAGCGGGCGCTGCGCTCCCACCTCGGCGATGGCGGCCTTGATGTTCGCCGCGTTATCGCTGGAGAGGATTAGAAGCATTTCCGCGCCCGCCGCGGTCTTGGCGGCCTTGGCAAAGGCATCGGCCTTGCCGCTCTTGTTCATCACGGCGATGAGGTTCACGGCGATGTCCGTTCCCACGCGGGTGAACTTCAGATTCTTGATGCGTTCGATGCGCTCCTTTAGGGCCTCGTCGGCCAGGTCGTCGGCGACTGTCACTGCGACGCCGCAGGGCCGGTGGAACTTTTCGTCATGCCTGAAGAGCTGGGTTTCCTGGCCGATGCTGAGCTTCTTCGCGTCGGGGCCGATGTCCACCAGGCGGATAGGAGGCGCGGCGGCGCCGGCGAGTTTTTCCTTTGCCTCCGCGCTGATGTCAGGGCACTTGTCGAGTTCGATCTTCTTTTGCGCCAGATTCATGGCGAAGGCAAGGCAGGTCGGCTGCCCGCACTTCTTGCAGTTTGTTTTGGGCAACAACTTGAAGATGTCAAGGCCAGTCAGTCCCATAAAACCACCTCCTTGAAACAGAAAGCCGACGTATGGTCAAAGTTCGTCGGCGGTTGTAATTATCTTGTTGATGAGTCCATACGTCAGGGCTTCCTGGGCGGACATCCAATAGTTGCGTTTTGTGTCGTTCTCCACCTTCGTGATGTCCTGCCCCGTCTCCCGGGCGATCAACTGGTTGATCTTGGTGCGGAACTTCAGGATTTCCGATGCCTCGATCTCGATGTCTGCCGCGGCGCCGCGCACGGACGTCGAGGGCTGGTGGATCAGCAGGCGGGCGTTCGGCAGGGCGTACCGATGGCCTTTCTCGCCCGCCAGCAGGACGATCACCGCCGCGCTTGCCGTGAGGCCGGCGCAGATCGTCTGCACCGTGGGCTTGACGAAATGGATCATGTCATAGATGGCGAATCCCGCGTCCGCGTCGCCGCCGGGCGAGTTGATGATCATTCGGATCTTCTCGTTCGGGTCATCCGCTTCGAGGATCATGAGCTGGGTGATCACCTTTCGGGCGAGGTCCTTGTCAAAGTCGTCGGCGAGGACGATCGTCCGTGTCTTTAACATCCGAAGGAACAGGCCCTCGTCGCCCTCCTTCTTTGCGTCCTCGTCGTTCTTCTTGGCTAACTGATCTAAATCCATGTCCCTCGTCTTGGCTCCTTAGAACATCGGGTCCATAGTTAACGCCGGGTGATTGACCTTCGCGCAGAAGGCGGCCACCTCTTCCTCGGTGGACCCCACAGTCTCATCCGCGATCTTATTATAGAAATCCTCCAGGCCCAACTCCTTGGCCCGTTTCTCGATAAGGTCCTTCAACTCCTCTTTGAGCCGCTTGGGCAGCCAGCAGATTCGCGCCATGCCGCCGTCGGCGGATATGAACTTCTTGCTGCCGATGTACTGCTTGCTATGGCCGACGAACCCCGGCGTCTGCAATCCGCCGCCCACGCTGCCCGCCAGCGTCGAGAACTTCATGCCGCACGGCGTCATCTCCGGATGGTCGCGGTCCACCGTCATAATCCCGTTGGCGCTCGGCAGCATAACGGAGATGCACTCGAAGCAACCGCACGAGGTCATCGGGTCAATCATCATGCTGTAGGCGCTGAACTTTTCCAGCGTGCCGCGCGAGTTGGACTTCACAAATTCGTTGACCTTTTCCCACTGCCCCAACTTCGGGTCGAGGACGCGCCCCTTGTCCACCGGTTGGTTGGGGCCGGTGGGGGTGATTTCGTAGGCCGCGCGACCGTCCAGCCAGTTGTAGGCCCCGCACAGGCCCGGACGCTCCGGCGTGATGATGCATACGTGATTCGGCGCAAAGGACTGGCACAGCGTGCAGGAGTAATAGATGTCAACGGACTCGTCCGTCATGCCCGCCAGCCGTGCGTCGCGCTCATGGAAGACCTTCCGGGCCTCCTCGCGCAAGCGGACCACGTCCTCTTCCTTCGTATAGATCTTCACCTGCACCTTGTCCACGATTGCCCCATACTCCTCGTGCAGCTTGGCATGGAGGATCACGCCGAAATGTCGTATTTTCAAGCCGGCCTTCTTGCCGTCTTTGCTGATCCGAATCCAGTTCACGTCGCGCTGGCCCATGTGAAAGATGCCCTGGGCCTCGTTGAGGAAGCGGTGAATCTGCCGCTCCAGAATCGGCTCGAAATCGCTCTGCATCTTGCGCCCGGCCACCTCCACAACGAGGCCGAGGGGCAGGCGGTCGCCTTCCTTGATATCGTCAATCTCGGGGCCGATCACCTCCACGAGTCCGTCCTGCACCTGGTCGGTGGGTTTGCTCGTGGCGAATTCGAAGGCGGGGGTCTTGGTCCCGCCCATCTCGGTGAACATGTCCTCCTTGCGGATGCGCTCGCCCTCGAAGGCGGGGCCGAAGGGGACCGGAACGTCCACATGCGAGATCTTGATCTTGAGGCCGCGCACCTCGATGGCCTTCTCCACCAGATTCGGCGTGGGGATGTTGGAGACCACGTGCTCGTAGGTGCAAACGCCGGTGGGCAGGATCTCCGGAATATCGGTGTTCGCAATCGTCGGGAAGCCGTAGTTGATGGCCCCCGCCGCGTTGGCGTACTTCTCGTCGTCCACCTCGCCAAGGGCGAGGACGAAGGCGAAGATGCGGAGCTTGTTGTAGCGCAGGTTGCGGGCGAAGTCGCCCGCCTGGACGCCGCCGAAGGACAGGGCGGCGCGGGTGGCAAAACCGAGGGAGTAGATCGTGGCCTCAATGTGCTTTCCAAAGGGAACGAGCCGCGTTTCCCACCCCATCTGAACGCCTTCGGCGGCCAGTTGCTCAGCCATGGACTTGCCGTGTGTGTCGGCGGACATAAAGACATAGAGGCTCTTCTGCTGTAGTTCCCGCGCCAGGTTCACGGCCAGCTCATTCGTCTCACACGCGCCCACGCAGGCGGCAAAGCCGGGGGCGGTGCCGTCCACGAACTCGATGCCTCGTTCGCGCATGATGACATCGTCGGCGGCGCCGAGCCAGATGCCTTCCACGGGAGTTGGCCCGAGGGCGTATTTACAACCTTCGATAATTTCTTCTGCAAAGAGCGTAGCCATCCCCGCGTCCAACGCGTGGCCAAGATAGGGGACCCAGGTCTTCTCGGCGGGGATAGGGGGGAGGAGGGCCTTCGCTCGATGGAGGATCGGTTTCATTTGGCCGAGGGTCTCGACGGCCTCTCCGGTCATGCCGTAAATGACGGGCAGATAGTAGCCCGTGTTGGGGAATTCGACCTTGTGGCTTTCGCCCTTGGATGCGATCGCTTCGGCCAGTTTCCCTTCGGCGCGCGCGACAATTTTATGCGCGCCGCGAATCGCTGCGGAACAAATGATCTTCGACATCCAACTACCTCCGAACTATGCAATCACCTATATCGGACTGCCCCCGCTATGCTTCCGTGTCAAGGAATTCCCCCAGATTCTCTCGGATGATCCGCACCTCCTTGACGATCTTCGGGTCGCTCTCGTAGGAGGGCTGACCGGCAAGGTCCGCGCGGATCAGATTCTCGCTATAGGACATCGCCCCGAGAAGGGGCACGTCATCCAGCTCGGTCCGCATGAATTCCAGATGGGCCGGCTCCTGCACCTTGTTGCCCACCGCGGCTATGCGCTTGATGCCCAGGTCGGCCCCCAGAGAGCGCACCTCGTGTGCAGTTTGCACGCTGCGTCGGCCCGGTTCCACCACCACAAGGAGCGCATCCACCGCCTGGACCGTCGCGCGGCCGAGGTGCTCGATGCCCGCTTCCATGTCCACAAGGACATCTTCATTGCGATGGAGGATTAGATGGGTCAGAAGGGCCTTCAGGAAGACGTTCTCGGGGCATGCGCACCCGCCGCCTCCCCTGTATACCCCACCCAGCACCATCAACCGGACGCCTGCTTGCTCCACCGAGAATTTTTCGGGCAGGTCCGAAACGCTCGGGTTCATCTTGAAGAACTTGCCGTAGCCTTCCGGACTGGCGCCCGTCCGCTCGGCGATCAGGTCCCTCATTTGCCCGATAGGCGTCAGGTTCGCGTCGGCGGGAACACCGAGTGCAGAGGCCAGGTTGGCGTCCGGGTCTGCGTCAATCGCAATCGCTATTCTGCCCTCTTCGGCAAGGATACGGGCCAGGATTGCTACAAACGTCGTCTTCCCGACTCCCCCCTTACCTGAAACGGCAATTTTCATCGCGCCTGTGTGCTTTCCCGGGCCGTGATCCCTATCTATTGTAAACTAACACACATCGCTTTTGAGTGTCAACAGAAATTGACGGCAAAATCGTAACGAATTTCACAATGTCGCCCCACGCACCCGAATCTGTTTCTCTATTTCTTTCGCCCCAGGAAGATCGCCCCGATCAGTTTCTTTTCCTGATAGAGCTTCAGATGCTTCGCAAGGCCGCGCGACTCGCAATATTCCATCTCATAGCGCGTCGGAGTTTCCGTATCCACCGTCTCGATGGCGAGGCCGGCCTTCTCGGCGAGAAAGCGGTATTCGTCAAAGAGCATCCGTCGCTGCAGGTCCGGGGCGTTGCGGGTGTCTTCCTCCGTCAACTTCTCGGTGCGCATCCCTTGTTGGCAGATGAACACCCCATCCTTTTTCAGCACCCGAACACATTCTTCCAGCAGCCGCTCCTCGTTGAAGGGCGTGATCGGCGCGCACTGGCGCCAGACGACGTCGAAGGCCTCGGTCTCGAAGGGCATGTTGAACGCATTGCCCAGCATGAATGTAACGCGGTCGTCCAGCCGGCTCGCCTTGGTGCGTTTCACCGATTCAAGAACACGCAGAAAGGCCACGTCCAATCCCGTCACCGTGCAGCCGTACGTTTCGGCCAATTGCCGAGCGGAACCGCCGAGCGCGCTACCCACGTCGAGGACGCTGCTCTGCTCCGAAATTCCCGCCATCTCCGCCAGCAGGCGCGTCGCGCGGCTTCCGCCGGCGTGCCAGCCGAGGTCTGTATCGGACCTGCAGTCGGCCTCGGTGTAGCCCACCAGTGCGATGTCCTCCTGCGGATGATGGGCCTGGACGGTGCGCATCTCGGTCAGAATCTCTTCCTGCGTGACGACCCCCTTCTTGACCAGGAGACGGACCAGGGCGATGTCGAAAACCGAGCCGCCGAGGATGGCCGATCGCAGCCAGTCTTCATATTCAGCGCCGGACGCCTTTGCCATGTGGCCCTCCGTTATATGCCGATGATATGGACATGAGTGAGGCAAAATTCTACCGGCAAGAGCAAAGCGAATCAAGGGAATTATGCGGCGTCGTTTGCCCCGGATAGGCGCCGCTGTCCTGCGCCGCGCGCATGAGGAGATCGCCAGACCGATTTTGCCTTGCAACGGATGCGCCGATCTGATACAGTTCCCAGCGGTGCTCCGGCGCACCGCACACCGTGTCTAACGTGTCTCTGAGAGCGAAGGGAAGACGCCTTGAGCAAAAGACAGGCTGAACCATTCCTCTGGCTCCTCTCTATCGTGGCCGTCGCTTCTCTTGCGCTTGGGGTCTGCGCCCAGGAAGAAAAGGGCAAGAAGGGGGGAAAGGGCAAGAAGGAACCGAAGGGGACGAAGGAGACAAAGGAGGATAAGGGAACGGGGAAGGCCCCGGAGGCTTATGCCCTCCGAATCAGCGTTTCCGACAAGCGAGCAGGCGCATGGGCCTTTTCGTTCCATCCCCATGACTGCACGGTGACCGGGCTGCGGGGGTGGCGGTTCAGCAAGTCCGACTCCGCAAGCCTGGAAAAACTCACGGCCAAATTCAAGACGCGCACGCGAAAACTAACCCCCGCCCAGAAAAAGGACGACTCTGTCCCCAAAATGGATGACATGGGTCTTGATGTCTTTGTCGTCGGCAGCCCGGACCAAATTCTCGAGCTCAAGGCAACGAAGATCAGCGTCACGTTCGAACTCCGCGAATTGATCTTCGGCCAGCCCCTCCAGCACGACAGCAGCGACAAGGTGCAAGTCCGCCGCATCCCTATGCCGATTGACCTCACGCCCACGGACCGGGAGTGCGACTACGTCTCGGTCGCCGTGGATTCAAAAAAACAGGCCTGGGCATCCTGGATCGAATACGGCGAGAAGGGGGACAAGCTTCTCCTCGGCGCGGTGACCCCCACCGGCATCGGCGACGTGTATGATGTGGCGGAAAGGGCCGGACGGTTCTTTAATCCGATCACCGCCGTGGACGAGCGGGATCGCATATGGGTAATCTTCGGCATGGAGGAGAAGGGGAACATTGACCTCTACGCCAGGAACCTCAATGGGTTCAAGTGGATGAAAACAGACCGGCTGACTAACCATCCGGCGCCCGACATCAATCCGAGCCTCTACCTCGACGCGAAGGGCAAGATCTGGGTCGTCTGGCAATCTGCCCGCGATGGGGATTACGACATCTTTATGAAGCATGTCCATGACGCCACGTGGTCGGCGGAGTATTGCGTCACAAGCACCGCCGAGAACGAATGGTTCCCCGCCGTCTGCGCCAACAAGGATGGAATTGCGTTCGTCGCGTATGACGTTTACCGGGGGAGCGATTACGATATCGCCATGCGAAAGTTTGTCAACGAGAAGTTCGAGGACGCCGGATACGTGGCCGCAACAACGGCAAACGAGACCCATGCCTCCCTCCTGGTGGATGCCAAGGACCGGATGTGGATGGCGTGGGAGGAGGGGCCGGGCAAGTGGGGGCGGGAATACCCGCACGGCGACGGCGCAGCGGTGCACGCGCCTCGGCGGATCCGCTACAAGGTGATCGAGGCGGGGGAGGAAAAGGCCGCCGGCGAACTGACCGCGAACTTCCCGTACGATATGAAAGAGGGGAATGAGGCGCCGCGACTCGCGGCCGATGACAAGGGGCGGGTGTGGATGGCCTTCCGACACCTCGCCGGCGGACTGACGCCGCGCCGATCCGAGGCCGACAGCCTGACGCCTCTTTGGGAAAGCTATGTAACCTATTGCTCAAACAAGGGGTGGTCCGAGCCGATGCCGCTCTCGCGCAGCGAGGGGCGGCAGGAGCAACGTCCGCGGCTTTGGCCCGCCAAGGACGGCAAGGTGTGGGCGGCCTGGGCGGGCGACGGGCGCGAGTGCTGGGAGCAAGATGTCTTGCCGCAGCGCTGCACCATCCATGCCGGTCCGGTGGACGCCGCGAAGGACGCGGAGGAGCCTGTCGTCGAGGCCCGGCAGGCCGAGGCGCCTGCGGAGAAGCTGAAATCGCGCCGCGCGATCGGATATGGGACGGTTATTGCAAAAAAGGAATACCGCCTTCTCTTCGGCGACCTGAACCGGCCCACGGAGATGTCCGTTGAGGCCGAGGCGGCGTGGGGAACGTATGAAGACCTGTTCCGCTATGCCTGGGACCCAGGGGGATTGGATTTCGTCGGCGTGACGGAGAACTTCGCCGATTCCACGCGTCTTTTGCCCTGGCGGCGCGCGCAGGATTTCATTTTGCTCTACTCAGCCCCCAAACGATTCGTCTCCGTCCTTGGGAATTGGCGAATCGCTCCATTTCCCATCGGTAGTCGTATTGTGGTTTCGGACTCGCTTGGCGCAGCGCCGATCGGAATCTTCTATGCCGATCCGCGCGCTAAGAAGGTGGCCGAGGATGACGCAAAGAAACTGTGGGACGCGATCCAGAAGGACGGCAAAACGAGACGCTTGAGCATCCCCATCACGTCGGCGAGCAAGTTGGGGACGGATTGGGGTTGCGGCGCATCTCCGGTGGAGCCGGTGGTAGAAATTTTCAACGGGGCGCACTGGTCCTACGAGCAGGAGGGCGCGCCGCTGGCGGCGGAGCAGGGGGTCAAGACGGTGCACGAGGGCTTCGAGGCGGCGGGGTTTGTGTCGAAGGCCCTCTCGAAAGGTATCAAGCTGGGATTCGTCGCGGGATCGGGCCCCGGCTCCTTGCGGTGCGCCTTCACGGGGGCCTACGTCGAGGAGGCGACGGCGAAGGGCCTTCTTGACGCCTTGCTTGCCCGGCGATGCTATGCCGCGACGGACAGAATCGTCCTCGATTGCCGCGTCGAGGGCCATTTCATGGGGGAGGAATTCACCGTATCCGAGAAGCCGGAGTTCCACATCCGTGTGATTGGAAGCGATGAAGTAAAGGATCTCGCCGTCATCAAGAACGGCAAGCCGATCCACACCACCGACCCCGATGGGGCCGATGTCGCCCATTCCTTCACGGATGACAAGGTGGAGGCCGGCAAACCGGCGATCTACTACATCCGCGTCATCCAGGACAACGGCAAGATGGCATGGGGCAGCCCGATGTGGATCACGATGAAGTAGCCTGTAGCCGAACTCGCCAGAGTTCAGGGAAGGTGGGAGTGCGAGCGTATGGGTGTGTGCCACGCCCAAGGCCGCGTCTTCGCGGGCTTGAGCGTGCGAAGCATCCGGAGCGCGACTTCCGCTACCGAGTGAACTCCTACGGCTTCGCCTCCTGGGCCTGCTTCTGATAGATGAACATAAGATTCCGCACGTAAACAAAACAGTTAAATGCGAAACCGAGGATGAAGACGGGATCGGCGCGCTTGATCGCGTAGGCCAGGAGGATCACGCTCCCCACGATGCTCATGTACCAAAAAGCAATGGGGATGATGCTCTCTTTGCGTCGTTCCGAGACAATCCATTGGTAAACAAACCGAAGGCCGAAGACAGTCTGGCCGATAAAGCCGAAAATGGCCCACAGGTCGCATTTCGCCCAAATCTCGGCAATGTGTTGATACATCACTTCTCCTCAATCTCGATCTCATAGCGGAGATACCGCCGCTGCATCCAGCGCACGGCTAAGCAGTCCCGGAACGAAACAAACATCCGATTCAGCGTTGTATACTTCGACTTGCCATGCTTCCGGGGGAAGTGCCGGACGTCCACCTCCTTCACCCGAAAGCCATTGAGCCGCGCCAGCGTCGGAAAAAAACGGTGCATCCCCTCGAACAGCTTGAACCGCTTGACGCACTCCTTCGGAAACACCTTGAGCGAACAGCCCGTGTCCCGGATGTTCTCATGGGTGAGCCTGTTGCGCACCCCATTGGCGATCCGGGACGAGATTCGCTTCACAAACGAATCCTCCCGCCTGGCCCGACGCCCGCAAACGACCAGGTCCGGTTCGTACTCGTCCAGGAGTTTCCCAATGTCACGCGGGTCATACTGCAAATCCGCGTCAAGCGTCACGATGATCTCGCCAAGAGCCGCCTTCATTCCCGCATCGAACGCGGCCGTCTGCCCGCAATTCGACTTGAACTTGACGATGTGGAGAAATGCGTTCTGCGCCTTCAGGTCCTTCATCACCTGAAAGCTATTGTCCGTGCTGCCGTCATCCACGAGGACCACCTCGAAGGTCCGCCCTATCTCCGTGAGCGCATCCCTCAACTGTTTCACAAGGATGGGAATGTTCTCCTCCTCGTTGTAGATCGGAATCACGACGGAGATCTCGGTTCGCGGCGTTTTGTCCGCCATTACGGTCGTCCTTTAATATTCGCAAACACGAATAAATAGATTACACGATGAATCGCCCCGGATTCATGATGCCGTTCGGGTCGAACGTCTCGCGCAGTCGCCGCATGATGGCCTCCGCGCTGCCGGCCTTCCCCCAAGGGTCCGCCTTCTCCTTCACCTCGCGCGGGGCGGACTCCACGACGATGTGACCGCCGGCGTCCTCCGCCTCGCGCCTCAGCCGCGTGACGGCCCTGTCCGGGCGACTGGCCTCCGGGGGAATAAAGACGTACACGATCCCGCTGCCCGCATGGGACACCGTCGCGGCAGGCAGGTTGGTTGCCATAGCGACGATTGGCGCAACCGAGGCGATAGGGACAGAAACTTTGCACCGCGTCCCCCCCGTGCCGCTGCCCAGCAGACCGGCAAGCGCCGCCCAGAATCGCTCGGCCTCGTCCGGGGCGAGCGTCGCAAACCGGCCTGGATTTTTGTTCGACAGCTCGCGCGCCTGCCGTTCAACGGCGTCCTGGAAACCCTCGAAAAGCACGGCGACGGCATGTGAACCATCGGCCTTAAGATTGCATACGGGGAAGATGTGGTCAGCCGCGACACGATCCACCAGCTCGATAGCCGACGGCAGGAGGCAGGACGCAAGCAGGCCCCGAACAGCACCGGAAGCGGCTTCCAGGGAGTCGAAGGTTTGGACGACCGTCCGACGCGTCGTCGGCAGGGGGACAAGCCGAAACGTCGCCTCGGCGATCACGCCCAGCGTGCCAAACGATCCGATGAATAGCTTGCACATGTCGTAGCCAGCCACATTCTTTACCGATTTTCCCCCAAACTTGAGCAGGCGGCCATCGGGCGCAACCACCCTCAGCCCAAGGACGAAATCGCGGGCCGATCCATACCCGAACCGTCGCGGGCCGCTCGCGTTTGCCGCCAGAACGCCTCCGACCGTCGCGTCTTCGCTCCCCGGCGGGTCCAGAGGAAGGAATTGTCGCTTTTCCGAAATTCGCGTTTGTAAATCTTTTAGCGTCGCGCCGGCCTCTACCGTCACCGTCAGATTGTCTGCGTCATGCTCGACGATCTGATTCATTTGCTTCAATGACAGACAGATGAACTCCTGCGTCTGTGAAAAGAGGCGCCCAAGGCCCATCTTCGTCCCGCCGCCCCGCGGGACCGCCGGCACGTGCTGCTCGTTCGCCCACGATAGGATCGCCGATACCTCCGCCTCAGACCGGGGCTGGAGGACCATGGCAGGGGGGACGCCCTCCACGGCATGAGCCGCAAGATCTCGCGGATTCGAGACGAATGCGATGCCAGCACATTTTTCCTGATACGATTCGACTAAACGGTCACTTTTCATCCGCGCTCGGTTCTTCTGTGGGGAATATCTTGCCGGGGTTGCACAGATCGGCCGGGTCGAACGCGTCCTTGACGCGCTGCATGGCGTCGAGGTCCGAATCGCTGAAGACAAACGACATGGCATTCTGCTTTTCGATGCCGATTCCGTGCTCGCCGCTCAGCGTGCCGCCTGCGTCCGCACAGGCTTGAAGAATTTCAAAGCCTGCGATACGCGTCGCCTTCTTCGCCGCTGCGTCGCGCTCGTCATAAAGCAAACACGGGTGCAGGTTTCCGTCGCCAGCGTGAAGGCAGTTGGCCACCTTCAGGCCATGCTTCTTTGCAATCTCGACCACCTTCGCCAGCACCTCCGGCAGCTTCGTGCGGGGCACGGTCCCGTCGAGCGTCAGGAAATTCGGCGCCATCCGCGCCAGCGACCCGAAGGCGCCGCGACGCCCCGCCCAGAGCTGCTCGCGCTCCGTCTCCGATTTTGCGACCCGTACCTCTCGGGCCTTGTGCTCCTTGCATAGGTCCATCACATGCCCGGCCAGCCGGTCCAGACCATCCCGAATGCCGTCCATCTCGATGAGCAGCACCGCCTCCGCGTCCAACGGGTAGCCGCACTTCAGCGACTCCTCGATGGCATGGATGAACGCTCGGTCAAGCATCTCCAGAGTGGCGGGTACGATCCCCGCGGCGATGATGGCCGAGACGGTGTCAGCGGCGTCCTGCAGCGAATCGAAGATGGCGAGCATCGTCTTGATCGCCTCCGGCTGGCGGATGATGCGGACGATTATCTTCGTGGCGATCCCGAATGTGCCCTCCGAACCGACCAGCACCCCCGTCAAGTCATAGCCGGGCGAATCCAACGCCTTGCCGCCGACCTGGATGACCTCTCCGTCCGGCAGCACGACTTCGAGGCCGAGGACATGGTTGGTGGTGACGCCGTACTTGAGGCAGTGCGGTCCACCGGAGTTCTCGCCGATATTGCCCCCCATGGTGCTCACCTTCTGGCTGGCCGGATCAGGGGCGTAGAGGTATCCATTCCTGGCTACTTCGTTCACGAGGTGGAGGTTGACGACGCCGGGTTCCACGACGGCCCGCTGGTTTTCGTAGTCAATCTCAAGGATGCGATTTATGCGGGAGAGTTCAATGATCACCGCATCTTTGCATACCGTCCCGCCGCTGAGGTTCGTGCCCGCGCCGCGCGGGACGAAAGGAACCTGCTGCTTGTGGAGAAACCTCACAACATCGGAGACCTGTCGGGTTGATGTGGGAAAGCAGACCAGCCTGGGGTAGGCCATGTCCACGCCGGCGTCGTACTCGTAGACCAGCAAGTCAACCTCGCGGTCCAAGACGTTTTCCGCGCCGACGATTTCTCTTAGACGGCTCGCCAAGTGCTGGGTGTCCATCGCTACGTGCCTCGAATCCTCGATACGGGCCCCCATAGATATTCCTAATCGTAATCTTGATCATAATCTTAATCTCTTGTTCGGATTACGATTACGATTAGGATTAAGATTAGGTGTAAGAGCAGGCCATCACACCGAGATCGGATACGCCCCAAACTCAAACGTCGCCTCGATCATGGCCTTGAAGTTCTCGACGGGGACATAGTTGGTCACCGTGTTGCTCGACCCGACCATGTACCCGCCGCCCGGAGCGCAGTCGTGGATTCGCTGCCGCACCTCGGCGCGGACCTCCTGCGGCGTGCCGCGGGTCAGGGTATATCCGAGATCGAGGTTGCCGATGAGGCAGACGCGGTCGCCGATCTTTCGCTTCAATTCCGCGATGTCCATCGCCTTCGGTTCGATCGGCTGAAGGCCGTTGACGCCGATCTCGATCAGGTCGTCCAGAACCTCGCTCAGGTCGCCGTCGGAATGGAAGAAGAGGGGCAGGTCCTTTTCCTTGCAGACTTGCTTCATCTTTCGCATCCAGGGAAATACGTGCTTGCGAAGCACCCTCGGCGACACCATCAGCCCCTCGGTGTAGGCGATGTCGTCTGTGTACCACATCGCGCCGACGTTCTCGATGTCCGCCGCGTTCCGAAAGATGTCAAGGTGAAGCTGTCCGAGGCGGTCGAACATCCGGGCCACGAGTTCCGGGTTCTCGACCAGCGCCATCGAGAATGTCTCGAAGCCCATGAGCATCCAGATAGACTCGAAGATGCCTGTGCAGCCGGTGATGACCTTCATCCCATCCCAAAGGTGGCGGCTGACCTCCTCGACATTTGAAAAATCCACGGACTCGACCGTAGGCCAGTCGAAGCGCTCGAACTCCGCGTCGTTGGTGATAATGCCGGCGTGTTCGGGCGCCCACTTGCGCGATTCGTCCTTCGCATAGACGTTGTAGTCGCCCTGCTTTGCCTGCGCTGCAGCGTATTGGAAATCGTACTTCCCACGCAGCCGCACGTAATCGTATCCTGCCGTTGCCCAGAACTCGACTTCCTCTGCCGTGGTCCTTACGGGCTTGCCCATGAAGGCGTCTTTGACCATCTGGTCTATCTTCAGCTCGCACAAGGGGACGCGATCCGGCTCTTGACTTAAGAGCGCCGTGCGCACGCGGTCGAAGTTGGGATCAGGCTTCCGATTCATATCTGGTATTTTCCTCGGTTGCGGAGAAAGTCCGCGACCTCGGCGAGTGTGGGGATGCCGGCCCGGCCGCCGAGCTTTCGCGTCTTCATCGCAGCGACAGCGGAAGAAAACTCAGCGATTCGCTTCAACCCCCACTCCTGGAGAACCCCATAGACATAGGCCCCGTGAAATACATCGCCGCAGCCTGTCGTGTCCACGATGCTGTCCATCTTGAATGCCGGAATCTCGAAGGACTCGTCCGCGCTGATGGTGTATGATCCGCGATCTCCGCGCGTGACGACGACTACTTTGTGTTGTGATAGTTTGCTCTGTTCCTCGAACATTCGGCGGGCGGCCTTGATGGGATCGTCCACACCGGTGTAGTGTTGCGCGAACCCCTCGGAGGCAATGATGTAGTTGCAATTGTCGAGGATACGACCAGGGTCGTCGCCGTGGTACTCGGCGTCAATGACGACGGGCATCCCGGCCTCCTTCGCAATCTCGGCGGCGCGGGCAGCCCCCGGCTCGAGGGGATCAATCAGGAGGATCTTTCCGGCGCGGATGGCATCGGGTCGGATGTGTTGCGCCTCGACGGGGGGGATGTTCTGCGTGGGGATCAGGATCGTGCGCGCCCCGGTCTGCCGGTCTACGAACACAAAGGCGACGCGGGCCGACTTGCCTTCGACGAGTTCGATCTCGCTCGTGTCCACGCCCTCGCGGTCGAACGATTCGATGACGAACCGTCCGAACTCATCGCTGCCGACCCGCCCCACATAGCAGGGTTTCGCGCCCAGGCGAGCTATGGCGACAAGGGCCGTTCCCACCATGCCGCCTCCCTGCTTCGTGAACTCCTCCATCCACAGCTTCTCGTCCATCCGGGGGAAGCGGGGGAGGATGCCGAGGTAGTCCACAGCGCAGCAGCCAACGCCGACGACGTCAAACTTCTTATGGGAAACCATAGCATGACTTCCAGTGCAAAAAACCTCCCGGAGGTCTCAGACCTCCGGGAAGTTGGGGATTGTCGGACTATTTTTTCTTGCGCGATGTGGCCTTTCCCTTCGGCACTTTCTTCCAGTCGTCCAGGAACTGCGCCAGGCCGGTGTCCGTCAACGGGTGCTTGAAGAGCTGCTGCATGACGTCGAAGCGCATCGTGGTCACGTCGGCGCCGATGAGGGCGGCTTCAAGGACGTGCAGGGGATGCCGCACGGCGGCGACAATGATCTGCGTGTCGTAGCCGTAATTGTCGTAGATTTGCCGCGTCTGCTGAACCAAATCCATCCCTTCGTGCCCGACCGCGTCGAGACGGCCGACGAATGGACTGGAGTAGGTCGCCCCCACCTTCGCCACGAGGAATGCCTGCATCGCGCTGAAAATCAGCGTGGCGTTAGTCTTGATCCCCTCCGCCGTGAGGATCTTGATCGCCTTCACGCCTTCGGGGATGGTCGGTATCTTGATGACGATGTTCTTGTGGAGTTTTGCCAGGTCGCGGGCTTCCTTCAGCATCCCCTCGCAATTCGTGCTGACGACCTCTGCGCTGATGGGGCCGTCAGCGATGGAGCAGATCTCCTCGATCAGTTCCTTGAAGTCCCGTCCCTCCTTGCTTACGTGCGTGGGGTTCGTGGTCACGCCGTCAATGATCCCCCAACTATTCGCCTCCTTGATCTCGTTGATGTTCGCCGTGTCGAGGAAAAACTTCATGCCATGCTCCTTTCCTAAGAATTATACCGCTGCCAGGGCCGCGGCTACGCCGGCGCCGCTGGCCACTCGGCAGCCCTGCGCCTTCAACTGCTTCTCCAAAGCGCCGAGGCACAGGACGACATTGTTCAATGTGCTGCTGTATCCCATCAGGCCAATCCGCCAGAGTTTTCCTTTAAACTTTCCAAGCCCGCCCCCGATCTCGATGTTATGTTCATTTAGTAATGCCTTGCGCACGCGGACATCATCCACCCCATCGAGAATCTCGACGGCGTTAAGCATGGGCAGACGATGCCCCTCCTGCGCGAAGAGCCTCAGCCCCGTCGCCTCCAGCCCGGCCACGAGGGCTTTGTGGTTTCGCATGTGCCGGGCGAATCGGTTCTCCAAGCCCTCCTCGTGGATGATGCACAGCGCCTCGCGCAGCGCGTAGATCATGCTGATGGGGGCCGTGTGGTGGTAGAACCGCTCCTCGCCCCAGTAACGCTCGACCATTGACATGTCGAGATACCAACTTTGCACCTTCTTCGTGCGGCTCCGCACGACGTTCATCGCCGCCTCGTTGAACGTAACGGGCGCGAGGCCAGGCGGACAGCTCAGGCACTTCTGCGTCCCGCTGTAGCAGGCGTCCACCTGCCATTTGTCAATCTCGACCGGCATGCCTCCGAGGGACGTCACGGTGTCCATGAGGAGAAGCGCGTCTTTGGTGTGGACGATCTTGCTGATCTCCTCGATCGGCGTGGCCGCGCCAGTGGATGTCTCGGCGTGAACCACGGCCACGAGTTTCGTCTTGCCGCGGCCGAGCGCCTTCTTGATCTGGTCAGGCTCGATGATTCGCCCCCAGTCCGCCTCGACGCGCACCACCTCCGCCCCGCAGCGCTCAGCCACGTCGCTCATGCGCTCGCCGAAGACGCCGTTGACTCCGATCACCACGCGGTCGCCCGGTTCGACCAGATTCACGAAGCACGTCTCCATGCCCGCGCTGCCCGTGCCGGAGACGGCGATGGTGAAGATGTTTTTCGTGGAAAACAAGGCGCGCAGCATCGTGCGCGTCTCGTCCATGATCTTCAAAAACTCCGGATCGAGGTGGCCGATGATAGGCGCGGCCATCGCGCACAGGACGCGCGGATGACAGTTGCTCGGCCCCGGCCCCATGAGGATTCGCTGGGATGGGTTCAATTGTCCGACGGGTGTTTTCATATCACGATCCTGTTCTCGATGTCCTGATCGCAAGGGCGAAGTATATGGCGGGGGGCATGGAGTGTCAAGGCATTTCTGTGGATCAAGACAGTCTTGAAAATGAGAGGCAACTGCCGTATCATGAAAGTGCATGTTCGCGATGTCCCTAATCACGTGAGAAGGTGGTGAATCCGATGAGCGAGAAGACGCAGCCGTTGCCGAAGACGCAATACGCGATCCAACTGGTCGGCCCGGGCAAACTCCGGCTGAACAAGAAAAAAACGGTGCACAGGCCCGGCCCGCATCAGATTGTGGCCAAGGTCGAGGCCGTGGGGCTATGCTTCTCCGACCTGAAACTCCTGAGCCAATTCACGGCGCATGTTCGCAAAAGCGAAATTGTCTCCGGCCTCGATCTCGACGCGCTGAAGGAGATACCAAGCTATGTCCCCGGGACCAAGCCCACCGTCCCGGGCCATGAGGTCGTCTGCCGAATCGTTGCCGTCGGGCCGGACGTGAAGCATCATAAACTCGGCGAGCGCTGCCTCGTCCAGGCCGACTACCGGCAGGTCCGCACTGCCGGAGCGAACGCCGCCTTCGGCTACAACATCGAGGGTGGCCTGCAGGAATATGTTCTTATGGACGAGCGCATCATCGTGAACCCGGAGAACGGCGAGCGCTATATGATCACCGTGGATGACGACCTCTGCGCCTCCGCCGTCTGCCTCGTCGAACCGTGGGCGTGCGTCGAGGATTCCTACGTCAGCGTCGAGCGGCAGACGATCAAGGCTGGTGGCAAGCTCGTCATCGTCGCCGATGCGGGACGTGCTGTGCAGGGCGTCGCCGACGCCTTCGCGCCGAAGGGCAAACCGGCGTCGGTGACGGCCCTATGCGCCGAGCCGACCCAGTTACAGGCAATCAAGAAACTAAACATTCCCGTTACCGAGGCGACAGACCTCGCTGCGTTGCCGAACGAGTCCTTCGATGACATCATCTATCTCGGCGCGCGCAAGGCGACCATCGAAATCCTGAACGACAAACTCGCCGCCTGCGGTCTGATGAACATCGTCCTCGGCGGGAAGAAGATCGGCGAACTCGTCTCCGTCGGCGTCGGGCGCATCCATTATGGACTCACCCGATGGATTGGCACGACCGGCACGAACGCGGCCGAGTCGTATAAGACCATCCCGCGCACCGGAGAGGTCCGGCCGAGCGAGCGGATCATGGTCGTCGGGGCGGGTGGGCCGATGGGGCAGATGCACGTCATCCGCGACGTGTGCACCGACATCAAGGACGTCTCCATGACGGCGACGGACCTCGACGACGAGCGCCTGGCCGCCTTGTCGAAGAAGGCCCAGCCTCTGGCCGAGGCGAACGGCGTGAACTATCGCACGGTGAACACGAAGACACAAAAGCTCGACGAGGAATTTACCTACATCGGCCTCATGGCCCCCGTCGGCGCGCTGGTGGCCGCAGCCATCCAGTCGAGCGCACAGAACGCCCTTATCAACATATTCGCCGGCATCCCTGCGCCGACGAAACACGACCTCGACCTCGACCGCTACATCGAGCGCAGGTGCTACATGTTCGGCACAAGCGGGTCCACGATGGAGGACCTGCGCATCGTCCTGCGCAAGGTCACGGCGGGGGATCTGGACACCAACCGCTCCGTGGACGCCGTCTCCGGCATGGCCGGGGCGGCCGCCGGCATGGCCGCGGTGGAGAACCGGACCCTCGCGGGAAAGATCATCGTCTATCCCGCGCTCCACAACGTCGGCCTGATCCCTCTGCACGACATGAAGGACCACTACCCGTCAGTGGCCGCGAAGCTCGACAACGGGCAATGGACGAAGGCGGCGGAACAGGAGTTGTTGAAGGTCGCCAAAGGATAATTCGGACTGAAATAGGAGGGCAGCGATCATGTTATACTCGGTGTTATCACTACTGTGGCTTTTGTGTGGGTTCATCGCCGCCGCAGCCATGCTTCTCCGGTTGGGGAGCAATGCAGAGTGGCCGAAGTCACAAATCATGCTCTGGGCGCATCGCGCATTCGGCGCCGTCTTCATGATCGGTTACGTCGTCTTTCTCGGGATAATGATTGATCTCTATCAGGAGGACGCGCCGATCCTCTCCCGGCCGATCATGGTTCACGCTGCTCTGGGAATCTTGCTCCTCCCCATCCTCCTGTTCAAGGAACTGATTGTCCGCTTCTTCAAGAAATACTACATCGCACTGCCCTACGTCGGGATGACGATCTTTTGCATCGCCTTCGCCGCCGTCGCCATGACCGGCGGGCACAAGGCGCTCCTTTATGTCGCGGGACCGCGCGCGGAGGTCATGCGGAATGATAAGGCGCAAAAGGTAAGCGTCGCGCTCGGGCGCGACCTCATGCACGCCAAGTGCAGCCGATGCCACGAGCTCAAGCTGCCCTATTCCTTCCAGCGAACCGAAAAAGGGTGGCGTACGACCGTAGAGCACATGGCCGAAAAGGACCCCGGCATTATATCACCGGACCAGTCCGACTCGATCGTCGGCTACCTCAAGGCGCACCTGGGGGAAAGTAAGTAGGGGGAGTATGGGGGTGTGGGAGTATTGGGCGTAGTACGGATTAGCCCATCCCGCCACCCATCCATTCTTCCATCCTTCCATCCCCCCATCCCCCCATCCTTCCATCCTTCCAATCTTCCATTTTTATCGAATGTATTCGTTGACGATATTCTCCAGCATCTCCTGCCGCCCGCTCACCGGTTTCGGCTCGCCGCTCTTCAGGATGAACTTCTCGCAATCGGCGAACGTCGCCTTCCCCTGCTCGATCCTCTTGCCGATGCCGCTGTTCCAGCCCGCGTAGCGCCGCTTGATGAAGTCGTCGAGGGCGCGGTCCTCTCGCATCTTCACCGCGATCTTGAGGCCCCGGGCAAAGGCGTCCATCCCCCCGATGTGCGCGTGGAACAGGTCCATCGGCTCGAACGACGACCGCCGCACCTTGGCATCAAAGTTCAGCCCGCCCGGCGCAAGCCCGCCTGCGCTCAGCACGATATACATGATGAACGTCGTCTCGTAGAGGTTCGTCGGGAACTGGTCCGTGTCCCAGCCGAGCAAGAGGTCGCCCCGGTTCGCGTCAATGCTGCCGAGGATGTCGTTCGCCGCCGCGAAGGTCAGCTCGTGCTCGAAGGTGTGCGCCGCCAGCGTGCCGTGGTTCGATTCCAGGTTCAACTTAAAGTAGGGGAGCAGGCCGTACTTCTGCAGAAAGGCATAGCAGCTCTGCGCGTCGAAGTCGTACTGGTGCTTCGTCGGCTCCTTCGGCTTCGGCTCGATGAGGAACTGCCCCTTGAACCCGATCTCCTCCGCATAGTCCACGGCCATGTTCAGGAACCGGCCGAGGTGATCCAGCTCGCGCCCCATATCGCTATTGAGCAGCGTCTCGTATCCCTCGCGTCCGCCCCAGAAGACGTAATTGCTCCCGCCGAGCCGCTTAGTCACCTCGATTGCCTTCTTCACCTGCGCCGCAGCGTGGGCAAAGACGGCCGGGTCGGGGTTTGTCGCCGCCCCGCACATGTAGCGCGGATGACTGAAGAGGTTCGCCGTGCCCCATAGCAGCTTCACTCCCGTATCGGCCTGGAGCTTGTCGGCGAGGCCGACGATCTTGTCGAGGTTTTTATTCGTCTCGGCGAGGTCCTTGCCCTCGGGCGCGATGTCGCGGTCGTGGAAGCAGTAGAAATCAATGCCGAGTTTCGTGAAGAACTCGAACGCCGCGCGCATCGTATCCTGCGCGACCTTCATGGGACTGCCGCCGCCGTAGGGCCGCACCATCGTCGCCGAGCCGAAGGGATCGGTCCCCGTCCCCTTGAACGTGTGCCAGAAGGCGACGGAAAACCGGAAATGATCGCGCATCTTCATGCCGGCGATCTTCTCGTCGGCGTTGTAGTGCTTGAAGGCCATCGGGTCCTTCGAGTCCGGGCCTTCGTACTTGATCTTATTCAGATGGGGGAAGTATTCGGCCATGATCTCCTCCTTTACCGTGAAACAGCTGTCATCCGATTTGTCGCATCCCTTATAGCCAAGTCCCGCCCATGCGTCAACAGAAATCGCAGCCCACCTGTACTCCCTCAGTCATCCCTCCGCCGCACTCACTCGCAACGATGGGCCGGGCGACTTTCGCATTGACAATCCCAAATCTCGGAATATACTTACACAAGGGGGATCTCAACAGGACATGCAATGCCCGGAATCCTGGGGAATGATGTCATGAAACATCCAAAAAGTAGAAAGTTGGAGATAATAGTGTTATGTCCCAATACTGTTCGGCACTTCTCTTGCGTTGGTGTGAAGGATACCAGGAACGGGGGAGGGGGATCAAGGATGGGTTGCGTTTGGGGATGGGGAAAGAAGGCGCGGCGGAGATGT
>JBFMAD010000006.1:0-218436 GCA_040755855.1 Planctomycetota bacterium
TTCTTGTTGCTGGCCTGTCTGCTGCTGTTTGGCGTCGGCCAGTTGCTTGGACTGCTGAGCGATCTCTTTCTCGCGCTCAGCCAGCTCGCGGGCCTGCTCGGCGGCGGACTTGAGCTGGTCGGTGACGGATTTTTCGAGGGCCCGGTTGATGTCCTTCAACGCATCTTTCAGGGCCTTCTCCGCCTTTGTGCCGTGGTCGCGGGCGTCGGCGGGTTTCTGGTTTTCCAGGGCCTTCTTCGTCTCACCCATCTCGTTCGCCGCCTGGTTTGCATCGCGGGCGGCGGAGTAGGACTGCTGCGGGTTCTCCCGGTGCATGTCGAGGAGGTCCTGGGTCATTTCCTTGGCCTTCTGCTCGGCCTGAGCCTGCTCCTGGGCCAATTGCTCCATCTCGCGCTTCTGCTGCTCGGAGACCTTGCCCTGCTTCACTTCCTTCGCCGCCTGTTCGGTGGCCTCCTTGTTGATCTCCTTCTGCTGCTCGACGAGCTTCTCCGCCTCCTGCTTCTTCTTCTGCAGCTCGGCGATCTGGCGCTCGCGCTCCTGCTGCTCGCGGGTCTTCTGGTCCTGGTCGGCCATCTCCAGCGCCTGGCGGATCTTCTCCTCCATCTCCTTGTTGCCCGATTCCTTGGCCATCTGGATCAGGTGGAGGATGTCGCGCTTGGCGCGGTAGAGGTGGTAGAGGCCCTGGTTCTCGTAGGGCAGGGCGCTGTCGCTGAGGAGCTGCTCGAGGACCATGCCGGCGAGGCCCATCTGATCGGACGCTTTGGAGATATTCTCGGCCCGGTCAATGTGCTCCTCCAAGCCGGCCGTTTTGAGCTTCTCCATAAGTTCCTCGGCAAGTTGCGTGGCATGTTTTTGGAGGGCCTTCTCCTCTGAGGACAGGTTCTTCGCCTGGGTCTCCTGCTCCGGCTGCCACTTATCCTTGGGCAGGCGGTTTAGGTCGAACGTCTCGCGCAGGGCCTTCTGCTGGGCCTTGATGAGGTTGGCAAGGTTGTTGATGAAGCCTTTTTCCTTCTCACCCTTCTCGCCCTCTTGGCCCTCCTGGTCAGCGTAGCGGTACTGCTGGCCGTAGGGTTCGATCTCGATGAAGAAGAGGTCGGACACGCTCTCCTTCGGGCCGCTGACGGTGTCGTTGTCAATGGCGTAGGCGTAGTAGCTCACGACGTCCGTGTCGTCGAGTTTGAGCGATTCGAGGTAGAAGGTATGCTCGGCGCGGACGCTCGTGGATGGCTCGACGATCTCCCGCACGGTGACGCGCTTCTCCTCGTCGGTTTTGATCTTGTAGGCGATGCCGACCTCGCCCACGCCGAAATCGTCGCCGGCCTCGATGACCAGGGGGACCTCGGTGGTCTTGACGGCCGTGATGTTCTTGCCCGGCTTGACCACCTTCACTGTCGGGAGTTTGTCCTCGATGGCCTTGATGGTGTAGAAGATGGATTCCTCGTTCGTCCGGCCGCGCTCGTCAATCACGGTGAGGCGGTACTTGTCGTTCTCCTTCACCGCGAACATGACGTGGAATTCCTTGTCCTCCACCTTGTAGGCCGGCTCCATGGGGCGCTTGGGGTTCTGGAACTCGACCTGGGCCTCGGCGATCTTCTTGTTCACGACGCCGGTGATGTCCACCTCCGTGCCCTTGAGGGCAGTGACGGGGCCGATGGCGTCGTCAATATCCTTGGTCTTCATCTTTGTGTAGAGGGGGTATGTCAACTTCATCTTGAGCTGGGTGATCTTCGGGACCTCGTAGATGCTCAGGAGGTAGTCCTCCGTGGTGTAGTCCCCGGCGGAGACGCGGAACTTGATGGAGTCGAGCATCCGGGCGAAGGTGAAGCTGTAGCTCTTCGGGTCGTCCTTCTGCATCCCCTCGGAAACCCATTTCGGCTTCAGGTTCGGGTCGTTCTCCTGTCCCTCGGGAATGACGGCGTAGGAGATCGTCGCGCCCGACGGGATGCGTCCCTCAATCTTTGCCTTGATTTCCACGGTGGTCAGCTTCCGGACTTCACTGGTCTTGGGGGTCACGTCCACCACGGTCAACGTGGGCACAGGGAGGCTGGCCCAGGGCTTGACGAAGCGCCGGAACGTCAGGCCGAAGATCCGGGGGCTGAGGATGTAGTAGCCGGCGCATATCAGAACGACCACTCCCAGCGCCGCGAAGACCATGCGCGGCGTGCGCCGGTCCACCGCGCCGATGTAGTTGACCCTCGCCGATCTCTCGGATGCGTCCTGGATGAGGCGGTTGACGATGGACTCCGACGACAGCTCCATGGTTTTTTTCGGGTTGGTGCCGTACTCGACGGAGGTGCTGACGGTGGTTTCGAGCTGGTCGAACTTCGATTCCACGTCCACGGCCACACGGCGCGCCTCGCGGTGAAGCCAGATGGCGCGGATCACGAACAGGACGAAGGCCGCCCCCAGCAGCGCGGCGGAGAGCGACGAGACGGCCAGTCGTCCCGCCGTAGAGAACTTGACATAGATGTCGAGTCCGCTAAAGAGGAGGAATGCCACGCCGAAGAGGGTGAGCAGCGAACGGAGGGCGATGCGGCGCAGCCGGCGTCCGCTGGCGCGCGAGACGGCCGCCAGTCGGTTGAGGATCTCCTTCAGCTGCTTTGCGCGGTCCGAGGTCGGCGAAGGGGACATGGTCGGTTCCTTTCAATAGGTGCATACTACCTCTGTGAAATATACGATTCAATTATATCACTTGGAAATAGAGTTGGCAAGCAAGAGCTCGCACACCATGAAGATGAAGGCGAGGATGAGGAGCCAGCGCCAGCCGCCGCTGTCGTCCTCGCTGCCGTGGAATAGCTCCGCCCGACGGCTCACGGTGGCGATCTGGTCCTCGCTGCCTTTGCCGATCTCGCGGACCTTGCGGAGCTGCGCCTCCGTGGCGTGGGTGAGGTCCGACTCGAAGGTCTCCAGGTTCACCGCATAGCCCTTGCTCGGCTGCTGCGCCTCCGTCCCCGGCCAGGCGACATAGAGGCCCGGCGCATCCACCGTCCGCAGCGTAGCATACCCCGTCTGGTCCACCGGGAGCTTCTCGATCTTCCCATCGGGGCGCTTCACAGCCACCATCTTCTCGGCCTGCAGGGCGTTTGCGTCAATGCGGATCGTCTCGCCGACCTTCGGCGCCTCGGCCTGCTTCACCTCACGGCCTGTGAGGTAGCGGACCATCTGGTGCACGAGCGGCACAAAGACCATCCTCCGCGGCAGGTCGGTCCAGCCGGGGTCCCAGGCGGTGGTGAAGCACCGGCTGGTGAAGAGGAGCACCTTGCCCTGGCCGAAGGTGTGGGCGATGAGGGCTGGTGCGTCGTCGTCGAACCGGGCGATAACACGCGCCTTCTCCGCGTCGGGTCCCTTCGGCATCTCCACGCCGAAGCGTTTGTAGAAGCGAGGGAGAGTAATGTCGCCGCTGTCCTTCGTGGCGAAGGGCTTGAGGATATAGTGCTCCATATCGGCCTTGCCGAGGGTCCAGTAGGGGTTGCCCTTCTCCACCGGTTTCAGTCGGCAGGGGAGCAACCCCCGCAGGCCGGCCTTGAAGAGGAGATGGTTGTAGATGGAGTAGTCCACATCCTCGCCGAGGAAGATCATCAGGCCCCCGCCCGACTGGACGAATGCCTCGACGCGCTCGACCTGCTGGGCGGTAAGCCCGGCGACGTTGGCCAGGACGACCACCTCGTAGCCCGTCAGGTTCTCGTCGGCCAGGTTCTGCGCGGCAATCACCTCCGGCAAGACGTAGCCGGGGGCCTCGCCCTCCTGGGTGCGCGGGTCCATGGCCGTGCGCAGGTAGATCGTCTCCTGGAAGTCCTTGATGGCGTTGATGGAGTTCTCGACGCAGAGCACCTTCACCGGCTTGGCGGCTTTCAGGTAGATGTGCCATTCGTCGTCAATGGGCAGCGCATCCTTGCCCTCGACGCGAACGACGGCGTTGAGCGCTGTCGCTTCAGGGTAGGTATGGGTGACGGCGATCTCGCGCGACTGGCCGGGCTCGTAGTCGAAGACCTTGCCGGGAAATTTCTGCCCGGCGACGTCCACGTGAAATCCAACGTCGCTCCTGGCCTTGGGCGAGTAGTTGACGATGGTGACGAGGAGCGTCAGGGGCTGTCCCGGCATCCATCCCCAATCGGGGGCCTTCACATCACGAACGGCCAGGTTCTCCGCGTCCTTCAGGCCAACGTCCTTGACATCTATGCCGATGGCGCCGCCGAGGCCCTTGAGGGCCAGCTCGATCTCGCTGAGGTCGAAGCTCACGCTCTGGCAGTCGGAGATGAAATATATCCGGCGGTGGTCGGCATGGGAGCCTTCCAAGAGGGCGGCGGCGCGCTTGACGGCGTCGGAGTATTTGCATGCCGCGGCCGAGGGTTTCATGTCCTTGACCGCGTTTTCCGCGTAGGTGAAGTTTGGGGTGAGCTTCGTCAGCACGTCGCCGCCGCCGGCGGTGCGGACGACTGCCACGCGGTCGCCTCGGCGGAGCTTGCCGATGATGGACAGGGCCTCCTGGCGGACGTCATCGAAGATCATCTTGCCGTTGGGCATGAGGTAGCGGAGGCTGTAGGAGTCGTCCACGATGAGGACGAGGTCCACCTTGCCCTTCAGCGCGAGCGACCGGCCCACGGCGCTCTTGAGGAAGGGCCGGGTGAAGGCCAGGGTGATGAGCGCAAACATCGCCACTCGGAGGAGGAGGAGCAGCAGTTCCTTGAACTTGATGCGGCTGCTCTTGCGCACCGTGGAGGCAAGGATGAACTTGAGCGAGCTGAAGATGACCGTCTGCTTCTTGGCTTTGAATAGGAGATGTATAAGGATCGGCGCGAGGATCGCGCCGAGGCCGGCATAGATGAAGAGTGGATTGACGAAGGAATATCCGAACATGCAAACCGAGAGTTATCGCCTCCGAAACACGAAGGAACCACGCACTCGAACACTTATCTTTCGTATTGTATCGGCATCAACGCAACAGAGTCAAGAAAAACCCGATCAGCGTATGATAGCTACTACGACCAGCCCCGCCGATTTGTTTATTGCAACTCCCTCGCAAGTGCGGGATAATACGACGGGTTGAGGGACTCATTCCGTTGGGGACGGTGATGAAGAAGGTCATTACGATAGCGGGCGGGGGCATCGCCGGGCTGACGGCGGCCATCAATCTCCGCAAGGCGGGCATCCCGGTTCGCGTCTTTGAAAAGCGCCCGGAAATCGGCGCGCGATTCAACGGCGACTACCAGTGCATCGAGAACTGGTTGACTGACGAGGATTGTCTTGATTTCCTCAGACGAGTCGGGGTTGAACCGACGTTTCCATTCCGGCCCGAGCGTTCCGTCACGGCGTATGACGCCGCGGGCCGAGAATACCGCTACGGTTCCGCCGCCACTGTCGGCTATATTGTGCGACGAGGCTCCATGGACGATTGCCTCGATCAGCACCTGAAACGGCAGGCCATCGCCCTGGGGGCGGAGGTCATCCTCGGCGAGGCATGTCCCCCGAAAGATGCGGACATAATTGCGACGGGGCCGGGTCGGCCCTTCATCCTCTTGCAAGGCATGGCGTTCAGAACGAGGCTCGATGACGAGATCCGCGTGATCTTCAGCCAGCGACTCGCACCGGGGTTCTATGCCTATTTGATCGCGGAAAATGGGAACGGTTACATCTGCACGGCGCGCGCCCGGCCTAAAAAGGGGAAGCGGCGACTGCTCGAAGAGACGGCTGCAAAATTTCACGAGCATCTCGACTTCGGCATGGAGGCGCCAAAGCGCTTCGCCAACTACGGGGTGAGCCGTCCGATCTGGAACCACCGGAAGATCATTGTCGGGGAGGCTGCCGGCTTCCAGGACGCCCTCTGGGGCTTCGGCATGAGATACGCATTCCTGAGCGGACATCTGGCGGCCATGGCCGTCGCCGAAGGTCGGGACTACTGGGACATGGCGCGGATGCAGATCGCCCCTTCCGTCCGCGCCTCAATCGTCAATCGCCTGCTCACCGATATCACCGGCGATGCCGGCTACTGGACCCTGCTGCACGTCATGCGGTGGTATGGCGACCTTCGCCTGTTCCTCCGGTATCACTATCGCCCCCGCCTCTGGAAGCTAGCGCTCTACCCCCTGGCCGCGGCGCACCTCCTCCCCCTGTTCGGGCATCGGTGAGACAATGTGCGGGCCGGCTTCTTATGTCACTCAGCACTCGTCAGTCCCCCTCACGCCCGCCACGGCCGCTCGCGCTTGGCATACCTCGGCAGAACCTCCAGCGCGATGTTCACGTCCTCGACGATCTGGAAGTCATACATGCCGACGCATATGAAGTCCGCCCCGTTCTTAAAGGCATAGTCGAACCCCGCCTTCGGATGGATCGCCCCCGCGCCGAGGACCTTGAACGCGATCCACGGCTGTTCCAGGGTCTTCATGAATGCAACGGTCTCCTCCGGGTTCAGGCAGAAGATGTTGTCGTGCTGCTGCGGGTGCTTGGCCGACCAGTAGTTCTTCTCGTGCAGCGTCTTCATCCAGAAGTCGGGGAGGATTCCCTTCTCGACGCACGTCTTCACGGTGATGATATGATGCGCGCCGATGCCCGCCGGCAGGCTGCTCGCTCGAATCAATTCCACCGCCTTGGCTATCTGGTCAATCTCGCCCGTCTGGACCAATTGGTCGGCGACGCCGCCCTGCACGTAGCATGCGCACGCGCCCTGGCCGATGGACAGCCGGATAAGGTCCATGAAATTCTTTCCCGCGCAGTCGGAGATGAACTGAATCTTGCCGATGTCGCGCTTCCAGTATTCGTTGATCACGCCGCAGAGGACGGGGTTCGTGAGGATGGCGTTGATCCCGCACTTCTCGGCGAGAAGGAACGTCTCGAATATCTTTGTCTTGTCGTGATACGCCTTGACGAGCTTCGACACATAGATCAAGTCGCGCGCGTGCGCCCATCCGCCGATCAGGTTGCCGCCGAGGATCAGCCGGCTGAAATCCACCCCCTTGATCTTCGCCGTCGAGACCTGGCCCTTGAGGTCCTTCAGGCCGGCGAAATCGAACGTCTTGATCGTCGCCCGCGTCACGGCGTCAACGCGCTGCTTCAGGTGCTTCTCCTCATGGCTCTCCCAACGATATTTCTGGACCAGCGCGACCGCAAATCCGCCGAGAACGGGCAGCGTGGCCAGACTCCCGATCACCGTGCGCCGATCGAGCAGGCGGACCTCCGCGATTTCCTCGCCCTTCTTCCGTCGCCGCGCCGCCCGCCACTTCGCCCACAGTCGGGCGATGAACCGATCCAGGCCGACGACCTTGCCCGTCGGGAACATCAGCAGCACGCACAGGGCCACCAGCTCCACCAGGTTCTTGTTCACGATCAGGTAATGCCCCTCCGCGGGCGCGCCGAAGCCGAGGCCCACCAGCGGAGGATGGGCGATATAGTAAAGGGCCAGCATCGCCACCCCGCCGAGACACGCCAGGCGCGTGAAGCAGCCGAGGATCAGGCCCAGGCCGATGGCGATCAACCCACAGATGTTCAGCAGGTCCACCACGCGCAGCAGTCCCGGGTCCGAGGCGATCCGGTGGAACCAATCCGACAGGACCCAACGCGACATGGTCAGGAAGTTTGCCGACGACCAGCCGGGCGTGAGGAGCTTCGCCACGCCCTCATACAGGAAGTGCCAGCCCACCACCAGCCGCAGGACAACGAGGAGCGTCAGTTGAATCGCCGACGCACCCCTCGGCATTGTTCCGCCGCGGCTTTCCACATATTCTGTGTCTGTCTTTTCACCCATCGCGGTTTCATCCTCAAGAGTTTGCGGACTCATTCCACCCAGCCCATCCAGATGATTATAGAGGAGTCCCGCCCTCGATTCAATACGAACCATCCGCCCCGCCTTCCCCTTGACAAATGCGCCGGGCCGTCGTAGATTTGGGATACGCTCGGACCATCCGGACTATCGGGACCGTTGACATGAAACGCATCGCGCCCGTCGCCATCTTGATCGCCGCGGTCTTTGCGCTGCCGCGCGATGCCCGCGGGCAGTTTGACTTCTCCACCCCAAAGACCGCTTACGAGTCGTGGGTCAATGCCATCCGCGAAGGCCAGGGCGACCACGAACCGGCGCTCTACTGCTACTCACAGCGCCTCCACAAGGAGGTCAAGGAGAAGGCCGACAAGACGGATTTTGGGCACAACCTCGTCGCCCAGCAGCACATAGACTTTGCCAACCGCCTCCCGCAATACCAGGCGGCTGAGCCGCGCCTGCTCTCCAACACCGAGGCCGTCATCACGCTCCAGAAGCATGGCGCAAGCGACAAGACGACGGAGGTCCGCCTGGTCCGCGAGGAGGACGGATGGAAGATTGACGGCTTTCCGTTCGCCGAGGAGGCGGAGGAAAGCGATGCCCAAGCGCGGGGCTGGCTTATCGCGATTATCGCCGGCATGATCGTAGCCCTCTTCTATTTTGTCGCCCGAACGGCCCTCAGCTCCCGCTACAGGCGATGAACCAAAAAAGAATCCGTGAGAAAGTCCAATGAAAAAGGTCATCATGTTTTTCGGCGCACACGCGGACGATATGGAGATCCGCGCCGGCGGGACGATGCGGAAGTTCGTGGACAAGGGATACGAGGGCGTCTCCGTGATGCTCACGAACAACATCTGCGGCGCGTACGTGGATGACACGACTGACCAGTACTTCTCCACCGGCCCCGCCGAGACGTCCGAGATTCGCCACCGCGAGGCCCGCGAGGCGGCCGAGGTGTTGGGCCTCAAACTGATCTTCATGGACTTCAAGGAGAACAGCTATTTCAACGGCTCGAAGCGCGTCTTCTTCGGCACGGACGACTATGACGTGAAGAACACACCCGGACGCGAACCGCTGATGGTAGCCACCTATCTGGAGCATTGCATCCAGGATGTGGTCAAGGTCCTTGTCGAGCATGAGCCGGAGATCGTCATCACCCACAACATCGCCAACACGAACCCGGAGCACTGCGCCGCGGCGCACCTTACCCACCATGCGTTTCAAATCGCGCGGGGGCGGGTGGAACTGGGAGAGCTGTGGTTCACGTGCCGCGTTCAAAGCCCGGGCGACATCATCCGACTCTCGCCCGATGTGCTCATTGACATCAGCGATTACCACCCCACGAAGTGGGAGGCGCTCCAGAGGCACCGCAGCCAGCGAATCGCCTGGGACCGAGTGCGCGTGACCGACGAGTATTGGGGCAAGGTGGCCGGGGTGAAATACGCCGAGGCGTTCCGCACGATTTCGAGGGGGATGCGATGAGCGCTACACCGGAAGAATCCAAGCAACGCGCGACCGCATCCTGGCGCACTACCCCGCCTGATTAACCCGTAGAAAATTTTAACCGAACGAAATATGCGAAGCCTCCCTGCCCCCTGTTGCCCGGCAGATTTTTATGCCTCCCCCGTGTCATTTATTTTGCGACATTGCCTTGCTTTGGCATTAAATGGATGATATAATATGAGTGTTGTAAAGTACTAATGGTGTGGGAGGTATCTGCGAAAAGGAGTTTTTTTATGACAATAGCACCTTGGCAATGGGCGATCGTTGGCGTAGCCGTGGTTGTCATCGTGGTGATGGCCATACTCAAGGTCCTCAAAAAAGGCGGCGGTGAGGCGAAGTAGCCTCCCGGCTATTCGAACCTCCGAGAGGATCGGCTTCAGTCCGCGGCCAGCCTTGCGCACACGAGTTCGCTCTGGCTGCGGGCGTAGATGTGCCGGTTTGCGAAGGCGGGATGGGCCCACGTCACACCGCCCTTGCGTTGGGCCTGCTTGCCGGTGGGCTGGATTAACTGGGCGCGGCTGATGACCTCGACGCCCTTCGGCGTGAACCGCGTGATGAGCAGTTCGCCGGTTTCGTTAAACATCCATACCTTGTCGCCGTTGCGGATGAGATGCGCTGTACCCCACCGGGCGTTCGGGATAATCTCCAAGTTCTCCCAGATTCGATCGCCTGTCCTTGCATCAAGGCAGCGCAGCTCGCCGTAGCTGTCAACCCCGTAGATGTAATTCCCATCGAGAATTGGCGTCGGGATCAGGGAATGGAGAGCGTCGGTCTCCTTCTCGCTACGCCCCCGGCGATGCCACATAACTTCGACATCCGGCTTGCCCGGGACGAGGCGCAACATAAGCGATCCCTGCAGGAACGCCGAGACGAACAGCCGCCCCTCATTTAAAACCGGTGTTCCCGTGGCGTCGGCCCATCGCGGCGACTGGAAGGGATGGCGCCAATAGACCTCGCCCGTCTTCGGGTTCAGCCCGACGACGCCGTCGCCCGTCCAGCAGACGAGGATGCGCCTGCCCGCGTGCTCGATAACAATGGGGGCCGAGTAGGAACAATGGTCGTCGAGGGCCGTCCATCGCTCCTCGCCGGTCTTGCGGTCGAGCGCCACGATGCACGCTCCGTCGCTGCCGCCCACCTGGCAGATGATGAGATCGTCCTCGATCGCCGGCGCGGGGGCGATGCCCCAGGTGGGGATGCGGGCGCGATACACCTCCTTCAAATCCTTGTCCCAGACCACCGATCCCGTGACGGCGTCGAGGCAGACCAGGCGGGCCATCCCGCCGAGGGAATAGGCCCGGCCATCGCAGACGCCGACGGAGGCGCGGGGACCTTCGGGATACTGAAAGGTGTAAGTGGTCTCGTAGGAGTGGACCCACAGGCTCTTGCCCGTCTCGGCGTCGAAGCAGAGGATGCGCTCCTTCTCTTCGTTGGGATTGGGCGCGAGGTCGGTCACATAGACGCGCCCGTCAACAACGGTGGGACCGCTGTATCCCCCGCCGATCTTGACGCGCCATTTGACAGGAATCTGAGTACCGTCGAATTGTGCGATGATGCCCGTCTCCTTCCACACGCCGTCGCGGCCCGGCCCGCGCCACTGGGGCCAGTCGTCGGCGGGAGCAAGGTTAGAGAGTAGCAGGGCAAGGAGGAAGAACCATAGGGCGTGTAATCTATTGTACATAAGAAGGTTACTCCATCGCTTTGGGGGCGGCAAGTTCCTCAATCCTCAGATCATCATTCGGCAAGGGGGCTTCAATACGGAAAAGGTAATCCCATAGCGCCTCGCGCAGGCCGCGCTCAGTCCCGCTGGTGATCAGGAGGGCAGTGTTGCCCTTGATGGCGGCTACGATACCCGTGTCCCCCTCCGCCTTGAACCCGATCCCTTCCGCCTGCAAGACCTGCCGAATCTCCGGCTTCGACGCCAGGCCGATGATGACCGCGCCTTCAAGGTCGGTCGCGCCGGGTTCGATGGCAAAGGGCGCAGCGTCCTTCTTCAGGAGATCCGCCTGGAATTCGTGAAAGCCCTTGATCCGCCGGGCGTTCGCCATCTCCTCGGCAGTGTGTTCTCTGGGGATGACCACGCGAAGGGCCTCCGCCTTTGCCAGGTGCTTGAACTGCACTACACCCTCTTCGTCGGGATGGTAGGCCACATCCGCTGCCAGCGGGAGGGCGACTGTTTTCTGACCGGCAACGGCGACAACCAAATCCGACTTGCCGTCGGAGAAGTGCATCCTGAACGGTTGGCGCAGGGCGAGGTGAATCTGCTGGTCCTGACCGGACTCGACGATGTAATCCATTGTCTTCCCATTGATCCGACTACTTATGGCGAAGGGTAGTTTTGCCTCCTTTACGACGGCCATGGCCCGCAGGACAACGGCCTCGCACGGTGGAATGGCGAGTTTTACGGTTGTCAATCCCGTCTTTGGATCTACACGGTTCTTCAGCGCAACGCGCCCGAAGAAGTCGCCGAGGACCAGCGCGCCGTCGGCACCGACCACCGCGGAGTTGACCGTGATCGCCGCCGACGTCTCGGTGGGGTTCTGATTCACCATCACGAAGAACGACTCGAGGCCGTCCCCGCAGCGCTCGATGCGGACTCCCTCGGCGTCGGAGGTAGCCCCCCTAATGGGCCGCCACCCGGCCCGCGCCAGGGCGATGCAGACATCGGCGAAGCCGCGGACGAGGTCCATCCGGTGGGGGCGGTGGCTCATCATATTACACATCCACGGCAGCCCGCCCACGACCAGGGCCTTCTGCAGGCCCAGGCGGTTCTCGTAGTCTCGGGGAAGCCCGACGAAGATCGGCTTGTTGCCCATGATGAATCGGTGGCTGCGAACGTAGTTCGTCTGCGTCGTGATGCAGTTCGTCAGGTGCGACTGCCCCCGGAAGCCGGAGAAGTACTGGATGAACTCGCCGGGGTTGCGGTGAATGTGCGGCGAGTATGTCTTCAGATCCTCCTGGATCATCGCGTAAGGGATGCCACCGTTGGTGTAGATCTGCCCGCTGTCATCGAACGACGAGAACGCGAGATGCCGGCCGTAGTCCTCCCAGACGAACGAACCGTTGTCGAAGTAAAATCCGTCGGGCTTGTAGTTGTCAACGATCCGGTGGATATCATTCTTCAGCCGTTCCCCAAACTGATTCGCATACGCGAACATCGCTGCCAGTTTCTCCTCGCCGCCGGCGTGGACTGCGGTGGTGATGACGCACCAGTAGTCGCGCAGGAAGAACTCGCCGTTCTTCTCCTTGATGATCGAGTCCTGGTATTTCTCCATCGCTAGGTCGCGGTTGCACTTGGTGGGAATCACGTAACTCAGGTTGCACGAGGCGAGGTTGCATATCTCGAAGACCTTCTTTATCTGTTCCCGGTTGAGCGTGACCACGCCCTTACCACCCTTTCCCTGTCGTTCATAGCACGGCTCGCCGTCAGGGTAGAACTCGCCGGTCTTCGTGAAGGGGCCATAGAGCTCCATGCCGCCCACGCGATAGCGCCGGCAGAGCTCGATGAACTTGTCGCCGAGGTCGTGCACCCGCTCGGGTCCCGTCGCGGCGTACAGGCCCCAGACATCGTCGCGCGTCGGCGCGGCGAAGACCTCCGGGAACAGGGCGTAGTACCGATCGAGGCAGCTCCGCCAGCCCCAGTTTGGATCAATCCGGTAGAGGATGAAGGACGCCGCCCGCTTCTCGCCCGGCGGGATGACGAGGCGGAGGATGGAGTTGAAAGCACGGTCCGCGCCTGCCGTCGGGTCGGCCTGTGCGCCGTAGAAACTATAAATATCCATAGGCCGCAGGCCGATGGCCATGCCTGTTTCTCGATTCCAAATCGCCGCGGCGGGGAAGATTCCCTGGCACGTCCGTTCGCCGGGATGGAGCGTGGTGAAGCCCCGGCACGGCGCGCCCTTGCCAAGCTTGTAGGCGAAGGAACTATCCCAGAAGCACCACCCTTCCTGCCCTGCGTTGAGCGGGAGTGAGAAGCGCGTCTCAAGCAGAAGCGTCTCCTGTCCCTTGTTCTCGATCTCGGCTGTCCACTCCAGGCAGCCGTCGTGCGCCCGGAGCAGGTCGTGGCGATGAACGCCGTCGCTGTCCCACGAGAAGGCCGCCGCCTTCTCCTTGACGTTCCATCCATTGGCGACGCCGGCGGGGACGATCTCCTTCCGGTCCGGCCACCGGACGAAGCAGAAGCCGCCGGGGGCGGCGAGCGGCTGCACATCGCCGCCGCAACGGACGCCGCGAACGGCGCCGGTCTTCTTGTCAATCAGCAGGCCCATATCGTTCGTTGATGCCAGGATGCCGGCGGGCGAGTCCTGGACCCCCGGCGACAGGTCGCGCTTATGGGGCGCTTTGGCAACGTCCGGCTTCGGCATGGGATCGTCGGCCAGCTTGCGGCTCGTCGGCATGCGGTCCACCATGTCGCACTGCTTTCCGTTGACCGTCGCCGTGACGGGCATATTCCGGGTGATGTGGAGCCGCCGCATCGCTTGCGGGTCCTCGCCGAAATCGAAAACCGTGGTATAGACCAGCGGCTCGCTCGGACTGGCCAGGATGTGGGGGCGCTGGAGTTCGAAACGCTTGAGGTCTATGCAGAAGGTGTAGTCCGCCACATCCCCCCTCGGCGCGCCGACGCCGACGCCGCGTTTGCGCTCCGCATCGAAGAGGCAGACCCAGGGCGGGTCCACCTCGAACTTCATCCGCCCATACGCCTCCTTCGTCTCGGGCGGCAGGTCCTTCGGCGTACCGTCGAGGTGGAAGAAGTGGAGACGGTCTTTCTTGGGGTCGGGTTTCCAGACCGAGGCGTAGAGGTCCGCATGAAGCGCCGTCTGCTCCTTCAGAAGTGTGGCGATGGTCATCAGAGCGCAGGGCTTCTGCCGGGTAACTTCAATGGCGATGCGGAACTCGTATTTGTCCCGCGCCGCCTCTAAGTCCGGCTGGCGGTGGAGCAGCACGCGCCTCCGCACGGGGCCGTCGCACACGACCTCTATCTTCGCCACGGGGCCTTGTGTGCGGAAGCGGTCGCCCGCGACATAGAGCCACACGTTCGGGACCATCTCCTCGCCCTTGTAGTTGATCGCCGTGGCAACGGATTTCTTGTCGGGCACGCTAAAGTCCACGGAGACGAGGGAATTGCCGATCTTGCCCGCCTGGACATCGAGCGTGAGGTCGCTCGATCCTGCGTAGTCGCGGCTCGGGGCGTTCGCGTCCTGTGTCGCAAAAAGGAGGAGCGTCTTCTTCTCGTGAGCGGGGAGATCAACGGCAAAGGAGAACTCTTGTCCGTCGAGCTGAAATGGCATGTTGTTCCCGCCGACCTCTCCCTCCTCATCGGATTGCCCCGTCGGATCAACCAGCCGGAATCGGCCGACATCCGCGCCAGTCGCGATGCCGAGGTCGCTCGCCTTCAGGATGACGACCTCGCTCTCGCGTGGAAAATCGCTCGGATTTTCCAGGCTGATCTGGACGGGGTCCTTCCATTCAAATCCCTCGGCGCGATAGGTCTGCGCGGGGCAAACTCCGAGGCAAAGGGTCATCAGCAGACTGACGATGCAGAGCGTTCTCATCGGTCAACTCTCCTCACTCATGTTGCATTTTCGGGGCGCGAGTCCCATCTCGATCAACAGCCGCAGGTAGGCAAGGCCGAAGCGCACCAGCTTGGCATGAGACCGTCCACTGCGGCGCGCGGCGTAGAAAAACGGCGCTTCGACGATCCGCCGCCCCGCGCGATGGGCCTGGATCAGGATCTCCTCCAACACGTCGAAGTCCGTGCGGGTGATGTTAATCGCCGACAGTGCGCCGCGCGAGTAGAGCCGGAACCCGCTCGACACATCGTGCAGGTTCAGGGCCATGCCGCGGGAGAAGACGACGTTCAGTACCCGGCTCAGCGCCCAGCGCAGGCGGGGCATCTCCGCCCCGCCGCCGGGGACATAGCGCGACGCGATGACGACATCGGCCTCGTTGCGGCGACGCCAGAGCGTTTCCACGAACGTAGGAGGGTGCGAGAGGTCGGCGTCCATTGTGATGACATACTCCCCCACCGCTGCGGCGAACCCGGCATCCAGCGCGCCGCCGTAGCCCTTTCGCGATTGCGGAACGACCCGCGCTCCGAGGGACTCCGCCGCCCGGGACGTGCCGTCGGTGGACCCGCCGTCCACGACGATGATCTCGTAATGGGGGGTGCAGCGCTTGGCCACGCCATGCAGACCCGGCAGGAGCGCCCGCAGGTTCTCCGCCTCGTTCATCGCGGGGATCAGGATAGTCAGATTGATTTTCGCACTGGGCATGTGCGAATTATAGGCGCGAGCCGACCAAATGGCAAGCCGCATTCCTGATTTGTGGGATTATGACATGCCGACGAACTTCTTCCAGACGTCGAAGGTGATGTCGTAATTGCGCACGGGGATGTCGGGACCGACAGAGTGGCAGCCCATGATGTAGCCGCCGCCCTCGGCCGCCCGGAGGCAGTGCTCGGCGTGGGCCCGCACCTCGTCCGGTGTGCCCTTGGGGAGGATGAGGGAGTTGCACAGGCCACCGACGTAGGCCAATTTCTTGCCGTACTTTTCCTTCAGCTTCACCACATCCAGTCCCGCCCGCGGCTCGACGGGGTTGATGGCGTCAACGCCCGCGTCAATCAGGCCGTCGAGCGCATCGGCGATGTTGCCGTCGCTATGGAACATGACGAACCTCGCCCCCGCGCCCTTGGCGGCCTGCACGAGCCGCTTGATCGCGGGCTGGAAAATTTCCTCGTAGGTCTTGGGCGAGAACATGAGTGAGTCGTTGTAGGCCATGTCGTCGTAGACGGCGAGGCCGGTGCTGTAGAGGTCCCACCGGCGCAGCTCCTCGAGGGCGACAGCGATAAGATGGTCAGTCGTCCGGTTGACGATCTCCTTGACAAACGCGGGGTCGGCGGCGATGTCCATGAGGAACTGCGTCTGCCCGCGAAGGAACGCTGTGCGGAGGTACGGCCCGCCGGTCTTGCAGAAGACGAATTCGGTCTGTTTCCATCGCTCGACGGCGGAGGTGAGATTGTCGTACCGCGCGTCGGCGTCGGCGGGGTCGAAGGGCTTGCGATCGAGGTCGGCCGGCTCCTTGATGGCAACTTCGAGTTCCTCGTAGAAATTCCCGCCCTGGATCACGCGCTTGACCATGCCCCAGCCGTCGCGCTCGATCCTGTATCCCTTGCCCTCCTCCAGGACTTTGGCCTGGGAGAAGTAGGGCGTCTCGTCGCCGACGGCGACGCGGATGTCGTTCATGTAAAATTTGTGAATGTCAACATCCTTGCCGAGGCCCTTTTCCTTGCGCCAGATGGCCGTGAACTCCGCCCAGTAGCCGTCGTCCCTCGGCACCCGGTCGGGCGCCTGGTGGGAGAGGGCGGCCGTTACTCGCCTCACCGAATCGTTCATGTTGGATCACCCTCCAAGCGCACACAATATGTCCCGGCAGAAGTCGGTCAATGTATCGTCTCGCGCCCCCATGACGATGATTACGTCGCCCTCCTTCGCTTCCGCCGCGAGGGTATGGGTCAGGTCGAGCCGTTCGGGGATGGAGACAGCGTTGCGCCCGCGAGCGGCGATGTTGCCCACGATGTCGTCGGACGAGATTGACTTGTCCGCCGTGCCGCCGGCATAGTAGATCTTCGGCATGTAGAGGATGTCATCGTGCCGGAGCTGCTCGGCGAATGCCTCGACGAACTCCGTGCGCAGGAACTTCGTCGGGCCAAAGCCGTGCGGCTGGTAGACGGCCAGCACGCGCTTGGCGAAGGGCTTCACCGTCGAGAGGGCCGCGCAGATCTTCGCGGGATTGTGGGCGAAGTCGTCTATGACTTTCACGCCCCGCGCCTCGCCGATAAGGTCCATGCGCCGACCGACGCCCTTGAACTCCTCCAGCGCGTCGGCTATGAGAACCGGCGCGACGCCCATCTGCGCCCCGGCGGCGATGGCGACGAGGGCGTTCTCCACGTTGTGCGCCCCGGCCAGATTCAGGTGGTACTCCTGCTCGTGAACGCGGAACGACGCGGAGAACCCATCGCACTTGATGTCGCTTGCTCGAAAATCGGCGCCGCCGTCCATGCCGAATGTGAGGATGCTATCGTGCTCGATCTTCGCCTCACGCAGGATCGGGCAGTCGGCGTTGAGAATCAGGACCCGATTCGTGTGCCCGGCGAAGATGCGGAAGAGATCAACAAGCTCGTTGATCTCCTTGTGATCTTTCGACACGTTCGTGACGATGCCGACCTCCGGCTCGTAATTGACGATCGTCCCATCGCTCTCGTCGGCCTCGACGCAGACCACATCCGACGCGCCGCCTTTCGCGTTGCCGATGAGCGTGTCGGAGACATAGTTCTTGATGATCCCGCCGTTCATGACCGTCGGATCGAGACCGCCCCTCTCCAGTACCCACGCGGTCATGGCGGTGGAGGTGGTCTTGCCGCTGCTGCCGCCGATGGCGACGCTGCGCTTGCCGTTCACGAGTTCCGCCAGCAGATCGGCGCGCTTCATGATCGGCACGTTGCGCTGCTTTGCTGCGGCGATGTCGGGGTTCGTGTCCTCGATGGCGGTCGAGGCGATGACGTGATTCGTCTTCTCATCCACTCCCGACCCGTCCTGCGGGAAGAGGCCGATGCCCTGGGCGCGGAGCTTGTCGTAGAGCCACGCGCTGCGGTTGTTGTCCATGTTGCGGTCCGAGCCGGTCACGACGTGCCCCTTCCCGCGCATCACCTGGGCGATGCCGCTCATGCCCGACCCGCCGACGCCGATAAAATGGTATTTGCTCAAGCCTGGATTTCCTTCATAACGTCCTTGATAACCTTGACGGCCCGCTCGCAGTCGGCGCGCTCGATGGCGTTGTAGCAGACGAGGCGGCACATGCCGTCGCGGAGGTGGAAGAACTTGACGCCGCGCTCGGCGCACCGGTCGCGGAGCATGTCGGCCTTCTTGGGAGAGTCGAGATGGATCATGGTGATGTTCGTCTGGCACTTGCCGAGGTCCACGCGCAGGCCCGGAGTGTCGGTCAGACTCTCGGCGAGGAAGCGGCCGTTGGCATTGTCTATGGGGCAGCGGTCAGGGCCGTTGGTCAGGGCGATGATTCCCGCGGCGGCGATGATCCCCGCCTGGCGCATGCCCCCGCCCATCTTCTTTCGGCAGCGATGGATGAACTGCCGCTGGTCCGCGTCGCCGGCGATCATGGAGCCGACCGGCGCGCCCAGGCCCTTGGAGAGGCAGAACATGACCGTGTCCACGTGGCGCGTCAGGTCCTGCACGTCGCATTTGAGATAAGCCGCAGCATTGAAGATGCGCGCCCCATCCAAGTGGACCTTCATGCCGTTGCTATGGGCGAGGTCGGATAGATCCTTCGTCTGCGCGGAGGAGAGGCAGACGCCCCCACGCACGTTGAACGAGTTCTCCAACGCCAGCGCCCGGAGATCAACGCCGTCTCTCTTGGCATCCCTGATGATCTTCCCGATCTTCGCCGGGTCCGGGATGCCGGAGGGCTCGTCGTAAAGCTGGAACTTCACATGCGCAACCTGCTCGATCCCCTCGCGCTCGTAGTAGCCGGTGTGGTTGTAGGTCTCCGCGAGGACGACGCCCCCCAGGGCGGTGCAGGTCATGACGCCGATGCTGTTGCCCATCGTCCCCGAGGGGCAAAAGAGGGCCGTCCCCTTGCCGATGCGCTCGGCGGCGAGGCGCTCCAGCTCCGCCACGGTCGGGTCCTCGCCGTGGCAGTCATCGCCGACGGCGGCGTTGGCCATGGCCTGGCGCATTTCTTGGTCGGGGCAGGTCAGCGTGTCGCTTCTCAGGTCTACGACTTTCTCCATGTCACTCTCCCAAAGCGGGCGATGCCCGCAACTCAAGGGCAAAATTCACATTGGACACATAATACCACCCTTTCTGTCTTCAAAAAGGGTGGTATCCGCAGAAAGAAATTCCGCGTGTTGAAATACCCTCTCATCGGCAGGAGGATACTCGATTTCGCGGGAAAAAATGTGTCCAATGTGAATTTTGCCCCGGAAGGCTCTTCTACTTTCAAATGGCGGTGGGCTGATGGCTCGCACTACGTTTCTCCACGATTCAATCTCAGCGTTCCCACAAGGTCATTAATATCCGTCTCGCCCATCTGTCGAAGCAGGTCCTTCAGGCCGTCGAGTATCTCCGTGCAGACCATCGGATTGGCGAAGAGCGCCGTGCCGACCTGCACCGCCTGCGCCCCGGCGAGGATGAACTGCATCGCGTCGCGCGCGCAGGCGATCCCGCCGATACCGATGATCGGCACGTCGGCGCTCCGAATGGCCTGATATACCTCATGCACCTTGAGCAGGGCAATAGGCTTGATGGCAGGACCGGAAAGACCACCCATGTTGTTGCCCAGGATGGGCCGCCGCGACAGCACATCAATCTCCATGGCCTGAACGGTGTTAATCAGCGAAAGCGCGTCCGCCCCGGCATCCACGCAGGCGCGCGCAATGTCGGCTATGGATGTCACATTGGGGGAGAGCTTTGCAATGAGCGGTTTCCGCGTTGCTTCTCTGACAGCGCGAATGACCTCATCTGCCATCTCTACGCTCGCGCCAAAGAGCGCGCCCCCTTCCTTCACATTCGGGCAGGAGATGTTGATCTCCATCGCATCAATCCGGTCGGCCTTGTCGAAGCGGGAGACAACGGCAGCGTAGTCCTTCACCGCGCTCCCGGCGACGTTGGCGATGACCTTCGCCTTGCAGCCCTTGAGCTGCGGCAGATAGTCGCGGATGACGGCATCCACGCCGGGGTTTTCCAGGCCGATGGAGTTGATGATCCCCGCGCCGCCGGAGGTTTCGACGAGCCGGGGGACGGGGTTGCCCCTGCGCGGTTCGAGGGTCGTGCCTTTGAGGACAATCGCGCCGAGGGTGTCATTATCGAAGCCGGCGACCTTCTGATACACCTCGCCCCAGCCGAAGGTCCCGGAGGCGACCATGAGCGGGTTCTGCAGCTCCAGGCCGGCGATGGTCACGCGCAGGTTGGGTTCAGTCGCGGGCATTCCAGTTCACCTCATCGGCCCAGAACATGGGACCGTCCGTGCACACCTTCTTGTTCATGGTACCGCCGTCGGGCAGGAGGACCTGGCACACGCACGACATGCACGCCCCCATGCCGCAGCCCATCATCTCTTCGAGGAGCACCTGGCAGCACACCTTGTGGTCTGCCGCCGATTCGGCGACTTTCTTCAGCATCCCCCACGGCCCGCAGGCGAAGAGCATGCGCCCCTCGACCGACGCGGCGCGCGCCAGGTATTCTTTGAGGAGGTCGGTCACGGGGCCGAGATGCCCCCCGCCACCCTCCATGACAGAGAGGTGGGTTTCGATGCCGAGCTGCTGGAGTTCGTCAGGATTGAGGGGAAACGTCTCCCGATTCTGGCAGCCGAGCAGGGCCGTGGTCTCAACGTCGTTTTGGATAAGGGTCCTGCCCAGCATCTCCAGGGGGCCGATGCCGCAGCCCCCGCCGATCATGACGGCGTGCTTGATCCGGTCTGTCAGCTCAAAACCCCTGCCGAGGGGACCGAGGATGGGGAGCCTGTCACCCGGCCGGGCCAGAGACAGTTGCCGCGTGCCCTCGCCGATGATCCGCACAACGATCTCGAAGGACTCGCCCACAACACGTGAGAAGCTGAAGGGCCGGCGGAGGAGCGTCCGTCCGCCGCACCGGATGTTGACGAATTGCCCCGGCTTCGCGCCAGCGGCGATGCGCGGGGCATGGAACCGCACGCGGCAGTGGCCCACTGACACGACCTCGTTCGATTCCACGGCTGCGATTTCGTCGAAGATATGGCTCATTCTGTCTTCGGTTTCGTGATGTCTTTGGTCCATGACGTTGCGGCCCCGACGTCGGCGGGCTGTCCACCGTACTTGACGGTCAGCGTTCGCCCTTCCATGACGGTGTGCTGCGCGCCGTCACGTGTCGTGACTCCCGCCGAGCCTTTGCAGACGGTGACGGTGGTTCCGGCGTCGCTGACGGCCACATCAACCTCGCCGGGCTTGATTTCGATGCCGCCGTCATCTGTGCGGACGATATAGTTCTCTTTCTTCACGGTGAGCCAGATTTCGCCTTTCACCAGGCGAAGAGAGTTTTTGGCCGTGAAGCGGATTTCGGTGTTTGTGTTCATGCGCAGCTCGCAGTCGGAGGCAAGGCGCAGTACGGCCTTGGCGTCCGAATCGGTGCGCAGGACATGACCGACCTTGAGCGCCTCGCCTGGCTGGAGGGCTTGAGGGACCATGCGGGAGGATCGTTCGATCAGGGCCGATCCCTCGGCGAGACCGCCGGCCTCAGTGGCCTTGGCGTGGCTGTACCAGAGGAGACCGAGACCGATGGCCAAGATGCCGAGGATCGAGCCCATAAGCTTGAAAAAGTGACTCCACGAGAACGCGGCGATGAGGATGCCGATCTCATAGAGACCAATGGCGGGGACGGCTACCATGATCTGCGTGCCGGGATCGGGCGGGGTGAGAATGGCCCCGACGACAAAGGCGGCCAGGATCGCGTAGCGCCGTTCCCGCCGGAGTGTATCGGCCGTGACGACGTCAATCTTCACGAGGAACAACACAATGAGAGGGAGTTGAAAGACAAGGCCGAGGACGAGCGTAAGGAGCATGAGGAGCGAGACGTAGTCGCTCATGCGGATGATGGGCGAGGCGACGTCGCCGACAACGGTGAGGAGGAAGCGCAGGCCGAAGGGGATGAGGATGAAGTAGCCGAAGAGCATTCCGATAAGGAAGCAACCAAGGGAGATCGGGGCAAAAATGTGGACGTATCGTTTTTCGTGGTCGTAAAGCCCGGCGGCGACGAACATCCACATCTGGTGGATGACGATAGGCGAGGAAATGAAGAGGCCCGCGATGAAGCAGACCTTCATGAGGGTGATGAACGCCTCCTGGTAGGTGAGGACCTTGAGATCGGGAGAGAAGCCCAATATGCGCATGGTCTTCTGGTGCGGCGCGGCCAGGATGTTCATCAGCGGGATGCGAAAGATCCAGCACAGGATGAACGCGAGGAGCACCGCCACAAGCGAGACGATGATGCGATAGCGGAGTTCTTCGAGATGTTCGCCGAAGGTCAGGCGGCGTTCGTCCATGGGAGCGTGTAAACCCTATGACACCGAGGAAAGCATTGTCATCCGTCAATGGATCATAGCACAGGAGAGGGCAGAAAAACAAGGGCTATCCGACTCAGGATGCGCATTCGCATATATCCATTGATCGAGGACGGCGGGTTGCATATAATGGCCTGGGAACTGGCCGAATGACACGACGCCCCTGCGAGAACCAGGCAAGGTGGACGACGCGGAAAAAAACCACGACGACATCCCGGCGGAAGAGGTCAGCCCGGACGACCCGACAACCACCCTCTTGCCCGGGGAGATCAGAGCAGCGAAGCCGCCTGAACTGAAGGACTACGACATTCTCGGTGTGGTAGGTCGAGGGGGCATGGGCGTCGTCTACCAGGCGCGTGAGACGGAGCTTGACCGGACCGTAGCCATCAAGGTCCTGCTCCATACCGATGCGAGCCAGGACGTGCGCCGGTATGTTCGGGAGGAGGCGCGCCTCACCGCCGGCCAGCAACATCCGAACATCGTCCGCGTCTATCGTCTCCTTCCCGACGCCCGGCCGCCCTGTTTCGTCATGGAATGGGTGGACGGCCAACCGATCAACCGGGCCGTCTCCCGGCTGGACTACAGGGCATTGGCCGCCCTCTTCGCCAAGGTGGCCAAGGCGGTGGCATACGCTCACGAGAACGGCGTGCTGCATCTCGATCTGAAGCCCGGCAATATTCTTGTGGACAAATCGGGCGAGCCCAAAATCCTCGACTTCGGCCTTGCACGACGGCGTGAAGAGACGAGTGAAGCCGTTCGAGGCACGTTCCTCTACATGGCCCCCGAGCAGTTCCTCTCACCGAAGATCGTGGACGAGACGACCGACGTCTACGCCCTTGGCGTGATCCTTTACGAACTATTGACGGGAACGAAGCCGCCGGCGCCCTCCAACGAGTCCTCTCTCCAGGCTTGGGCGGACCGCACCTTCGCGGCGCCAAGGGAGATCAAGCCGGACATTCCCGAGAAGCTGCAGCGGATTTTTCTCCAGGCATGTGAGCAGTCCCAGGACAACAGATACAAGACCGCCCGCCTATTTGCAGAGGATCTGGATCGCTTTGCCAGGGGCGAACCGATCTCCGCCCGACCTACACGATACGGGCGGTTGGTCGAGGAGCGGCTGCAACGGCACGTCAGCGACCTCGCTCTCCTGGAGGAGGACGGGCTCATCACGCGCCGCGAGCGCGACGCTATGGAGCATCGCTACAGCAAGATGGCGATGCTCAACTCGCTGTGGATCCCCGGAGCGAGGTGGCTGCGATGGGGGCCGACCCTGTCCCAGCTCGGCGGCTGGCTGATCGTGATCAGCGTCCTTCTCTGGCCGCTCTTCTACTGGAGCGATCTGGCACGATGGCAACGCGTGATCGTGGTCGGGGTGCCGACATTGGTCGTGAATCTGGCGGGTCTGCGCATGTGGAAGGGCCGAAAGCCCCTGGTGGGCGCAATCTTCTGCGCAGCCGGTGCTGTGCTTGTCCCCATCTTCTTCGGTGTGCTCTTCTCGCAACTGGACGTGTTCGAGTGGCGGCAGTCCGATAGATACGAGGTGTTCCCCCCCGACTACTTCTGTAATGTCCAACTCCTCGTCGCGCTGGTCCTCATGCTTGCCTACTGCGGCACTCTCGTCTATCGCACCCGGCTCGGGGTGTTCTCCGTCCTGCTTACAATTACCGTGCTGCTCACGTACGCCACATGCACGCTCCTGATTGGGCTGAAGGCGCAACTGAACGATCAGGAATTCGCCTTTGCGGCGTGCTGGTTCGTTCCCTTGATCTTCGGCCTATACGTTGCGGCCTACCGTCTGGAGAAGTGGGGTATGGAGCACTTGGCCAGTCCACCCTATGCGGTGGCGGGACTGCTCTTCATCTCCCTCACGTGCGTCTTGGCTTGGGACATCCCGAAAACGTGGTTCAAGATTAGCAACGTGGATGGCCGGGCAATCGCCATGTACTGCCTGTCGTTCGGCAATGGGTTGCTCTATTTCGCCATCGCCTGGTGGCAGAGCGCGTCCCCCTCCAGGCTCCGGAGGGCGGCGGCGCAGCAGCTCTACCGGCTCGTCCCGCCCTTTTGCGTGGTGTCGCTGGACTTCCTCGAGGCGCCCCTGGACCACCTTGGGGTGCTCGCCGTTTTCCAGTTGGGGCCGAGGCCCGTCTACCTGTCCGAAATCCTGGTCATTGTGGCCTGCATAGTCTTCATCGGTCTGGCCGTTGCCCTTCAGTGGAGGTGGTATCTCTACTATGGCTTGATCCATCTGGCGATCAAGCTCACCTTCTTCACAAGCGAGCACCTGTCCGATTACGTCTCTTGGCCGCTGGCCCTGTTCCTCATGGGCGCGGTTATCATGTTCATCGGGATGGCAATTGAGCTGAGATGGGGCCGTACGACCACGGAATAGGCCCACCTTCGTCTCGCCAGCCCATATCTCTCGCAATCAAGGCCCAGGCGCGATGGCGGTCTCGAGAAATCGTACAACCTCCTCGCCATTCCGCGCCGATTGCGGCAGAATCACGTGCGACGTCCTCGCCTCGATTCTCCGCCATTGGGGGCCTAACGAGGCGAGGGCCCGCTGCGTTCGCACCGGATCGAACGACTCGATGATGAGGCGGTCGTCGCTGAATGCAATGCTCCGGATGCCGATCTGCCCGGCGAGGATGCGAACGCGGGATTCGGCGAGAAGGTTCTCCGCCTCGCGGGGCGGCGGGCCGAAACGGTCCAGCAATTCCTGCCGGACGGTCTCGATCTCGTCGAGCGTCTCCGCCCGGCTGAGCTTCCGATACATCTCGATCTTTTGCTTCGCGTCAGGGATGTAACCCTCTGGCAAAAAAGCGGTTAGGCCGATGGTGATGGAGACATCCGGCCGCTCGCGCACATCCTCGTTTCGGGCGCGCTTGACGGCGATCTCCAGCAGACGGCAATACATGTCGTAGCCGATGGCGTGGATGTGGCCGCTCTGCTCGGCGCCGAGGATGTTGCCCGCGCCGCGAATCTCCAGGTCGCGCATGGCGATCTTGAACCCCGCCCCGAGGTCGGCGAACTCCTCGATGGCCTTCAGCCGCTTCTCGGCCACGGGGTTCACGACGCCATGCTGAGGGACGAGGAAGTAGGCGTAGGCCCGGTGCTTGTATCGCCCGACGCGGCCGCGGAGCTGGTGCAGCTCGGCCAGGCCGAAGTTGTCCGCATTGTTGACGAAGAGCGTGTTCGCGTTGGGGATGTCGAGGCCCGACTCGATGATCGTGGTTGAGACCAGGACGTCGCTCTTGCCCTCGACGAACTCCGTCATTCGTTGCTCAAGGAGCCGCTCGGACATCTGGCCGTGGGCGACAGTGAACTTGGCCTCGGGAACGATGTCGCGCAGCGACCGCGCCACGTTCTCGATGTTATACACACGATTGTGGACGAAGAACACCTGTCCGTCGCGGCTTAGCTCGCGGAGGACGGCCTGCCGGATTCGGTGCGGGTCGAACCGCCACAGGCGGGTTTGGATGGCCAGGCGGTCGCGCGGCGGGGTCTGGAGCGACGAGATGTCCCGGATGCCGAGGAGGGACATGTGGAGCGTCCGCGGGATGGGCGTGGCGGTGAGGGTGAGGACGTCCACCGTCGCGCGCAGCTTCTTGAGGCGCTCCTTGTGGACCACGCCGAAGCGCTGCTCCTCGTCAATGATGACCAGGCCGAGGTCCTTGAACCCCACGTCCTTCTGGATGAGCCGGTGCGTGCCGATGACAATGTCCACGCTCCCCTCCCGCAGGCCCTCGATCACACGCTCCTGTTCGGTCTTCGTCCGGAACCGGCTTAGTACCTCGATGTGGACGGGATAGTCGGCCATCCGTTCGGTGAAGGTGCGGAAGTGCTGCTGGGCGAGGATGGTGGTCGGCACGAGCACGGCCGCCTGCTTGCCGGCCATGACGGCGCGGAAGGCGGCGCGCATGGCGAGCTCCGTCTTGCCGTAGCCCACGTCGCCGCAGATGAGACGGTCCATGGGCCGGGCGTCGGCCATGTCCTGTTTGATCTCTTCCGACACGGCCACCTGGTCGTCGGTCTCGGTATAGATGAAGGATGCCTCGAACTCATGCTGCCAGTCGGGGTTTTCGGGGTATTGGATGCCCTTCTCCGCCGCCCGAAGGGCCTGGACGCGGAGGAGTTCTGCGGCAAGGTCCTCTACGGCCTCCTGGGCCTGCTCCTTCCGGCGCTCCCACGTCGTTCCGCCGATCTTGCTCAGCGTGGGGCGGCGGTCCGTGCCGCCGATGTACTTGCTCACCAGTTCGATCTTCGAGGCCGGGACATAGAGTTTGACGTGGTCCTCGTACTCCAGGACGAGGAACTCCTGCCGCTCTCCGTCTTGCTCCAGCATCTCCATACCGAGGAAGCGGCCGATGCCGTGGGCGATGTGAACTACGTAGTCGCCCACTTCGAGGTCGAGGAAGGAATCTATTGCCTTGCTCTTGGGCTGGGGGCGGGTCTGGCGGCGGAGCTGGTAGCGCTGGAAAATCTCGTGATGGGGCAGGATGGCCAGCTTCAGATCACCGAACTCAAATCCCCGCGTGAGGCGGCCGATCTCCAGGAACAACTTTGCCCGATCCGTGGTCTTTCCTTCGATCAGCTGATTCAGTCGCTCGCGTTCTGCGTCGTTATTACAGAAGACAACTGTGCGGTCATTGTCTTGCACAATTCGCCCAAGCTCTTCGACGGCCGACTGGATGTCGCGTTCGAAGCGCGAGACGGAGTTGATGTTCAGATGGACCCCATGCTGCGGCTTCGGGAGGGGAATGTCCTCCGCCAAGGGCAGACGGGTGAGCGTGAGGAGCGGATGGGCGGCGATCTTGGACAGGGTCGCCTCGACCGTGTTCATCAACCGGCGCGCGGTTTCGTCGAGGCGATCGAGGCTGCTCTCGGCCCGGGTGATTACCTCCTCCGGCTCGACAACCGCGATAACTGATTCCTGGGGCAGATAACTGAGAATCGAATCCAGCGCCGTCCGGTCAATCGTCCGCTCCGAGGCAACCCACTGGCACGAGGGAATCTCCCGGTCCGACGTCTGCAACTCCGGGTCGAACTCTCGGATTGACTCGATCTTGTCGCCGAAGAACTCGATTCGGAAGGGGGTGTCGGAAGAGAAGGGAAACACATCGAGTATGCCGCCGCGCAGGGCAAACTCCCCCGGGAGGGTCGCCTGGGGCGCGCGCTCGAACTGGTGGCGGTCCAGCCACTGGATAAGCCGCGCCTGGGGCGCAGTATCGCCCACATTCAGCGTTAGGGCGCTTTCCCGGAGGGACTCCGGCGCGACCACGGGCTGCAAGATCGCCTGGATCGGCGCGACGATGACATCGGGCCTGGCGTGGTCGAAAACCAGCCGGCGCTGAATGGCTATGCGCGCCCCGATGATATGATTATCCGGCGTGTCGTCTTCGGGCAGGATTTCCCAGGCCGGGAATAGTTGCGCGGCGCGGGGACGGAAGAGGTTGACATCGTCGGCCGTCTCCTCCGCCTCGTCAATGTGCGCCACGATGAGCAGCAAGGGCCCGGGGAGGTGCATAGTGAGGGCGGCGGTCAGGTACGCCCCGGCCGAACCCCATAGTCCATCAACGGAGACATTTTCACCCTTTTCCAGTCTGGTAAGTATCTGGACGTAAGAGTTGCTTTCCTGCAATTGTCGGGTCAGGGCTTCCATATATGAAAATTTAACAGATTCTTGCGGGGTTCGTCAAATATTCCCTTAAAAAAAGCTTGTCACACCAAAACAAACGCCTAACCACTTAATTGCACATAAGTTATGCACACCCATATCCATCGGCGCGCCGCAAGAAAAGGATGCCGTTCTCGATATGATAAAGCCTTTTACGTCCGAAAATCCAAATTATCGTTGACTCGGAGGGCTTGGGCTGCTATATTAGAGGGATAGGATCGGAGCATAATTTGGGGCTATGAGACACTAAAGCGCAAACGTTGAGAAATCGGATCGGGGCAAGATTTCGTGTCGTCTTTTCGCAGGGGGGCGGAAGTCGTCTTCGGGGCATCGGCAAGGCGAGCAGGCCAAAGACAGACAATTTCATTGGGCTGACAGACGGGCGCGTTTCCATATATCCCTTTTCGTTGACGGAGAGACTGTGATGGCCGATCCGGTGGTTCAAATCACGGACGAAAGCTTCGAAGAGGAAACCATTGCGGGTAACGTCCTTGTCATGATTGACTTCGTATCGGACTGGTGTGGGGAGTCACAGAAGATGATCCCCCTCGTGGATGAACTGGCCACACGATACCCAGGCCAGCTCAAGACCCGTCGAATTGACATAGACCGCAGCGCAGAAACCGCCGTCCGGTGCAATGTCCTTAACACCCCGGCCATCCTCTTCTTTCGCGATGGGGAGGAGCTGGATCGCCTCACCGGAAAGTTCGGCAAGACCCGGCTGATCTCCACACTGGAGAGCCTCCTTGAACCCGCGCTGCTGCCGCGGCGGCGCGCCCGAACCGCTCGGTAACTAAGGGGGTTCCACCACAATGACGTCTTCCACGATGCATGAGGCGAGCCTCAACGCCTCAGGCATTGTTTATATGGACCATGCCACTACGACTCCCGTCCATCCCGACGTGCTCCGGGAGATGCTGCCCCTCTTCACCGAACACTTCGGCAGCCCGTCCCAGATCTACTCCCTCGGCCAGCAGGCCGCAGAGTGTGTGCAGGATGCCCGGCTCAAAACCGCACGGCTGATCGGCGCGCGGGCCAAGCATATTTACTTCACCAGCGGCGCTACCGAGGCCAACAACTGGGCCGTCAAGGGCGCTGTCATCAAGCTCCGAGGCAAGGGAAACCACATCATCACCTCCGCTGCCGAGCACAGCAGCATCCTCGATGCCTGCAAGCAAGTCGAGAAACAGGGAATTGAAGTTACCCTACTCCCGGTGGATCGCCATGGCGTCGTATCGCCGGACGACGTGAAGGCCGCAATCAGCGACAAGACCATCCTCATCACCATCGGCCACGGCAACATCGAGGTCGGGACCATCAACCCCATCGCCGAGATCGGCGCCATCGCCCGCGAGCGCGGCGTCCTCTTCCACACCAACGCCGCCCAGACGGCCGGCAAGATCAAGATAGACGTAGAGCAGATACAGTGCGACTTACTTTCCTTCTCGGCGCATAAGTTCTACGGCCCCAAGGGCGTCGGCGCGCTCTTCATGGCCCAACCCAAGCTCATCGCCCCCCTGCACCAGGGCGGGTCGCAGGAGCGCAACCTGCGCGGCGGCACACACAACGTCCCCGGCATCATCGGCATGGGCAAGGCCGCGGAACTCGCCCTCGCCAACATGGCCGACGACGCCAGGCGCATTGACGCCCTGCGCGACCGGCTGCGCGACCGGCTGCTGGATCGAATCAAGGACATCCATGTCGTGGGCCATCCCACCCAGCGCGTGCCGGGCAACCTCGCCATCACCGTAGACGGCGTTGAAGGCGAGGCCATGCTGCTCCACCTGGATATGGCGGGCGTGTGCGTCTCCAGCGGCTCGGCCTGCACGGCGGGGACCCTTGAGCCGTCGCACGTGCTCCTGGCCATGGGGCTTTCCCACGAGCACGCCCACGGCTCGATCCGCTTCAGCCTCGGCGCAGGCAATACCGAGGCCCACGTGGACCGCGTCCTTGACGTCTTCCCTAAGATCGTGGATACTCTCCGAAGGATGTCCCCCACGTATCCTACCAAGAGTTGCTGTAATGGTTCATGCCGACAAAAAGACGGAGACCGGCAAGAGCAAACCCAGTAATCCTCTGCGGCTTGCGTCGTTTGTCTTCTTGCTGTTCTCGCTGTGGTTTCTGGGCACGGCGCTCTACTCGCGCTGGCTCATCGCTCCGACGCTGGGAACCACGGCCGCAGACCCCGCGCGGCGGGATGACGCCCGCCGGCTGATGAAACGGGCCGCATGGCTGGCCTTCGGCGATGCCGTCTTCGAGGAGAAACTGCACGACGGCCATACCCCCGAGTGCGTCTCCGGCAAGTCCCTGGCCGACATGGAGAGCGATTTCACCCGGCTCCTCGCCGACGAGCGCAAGACGGCGGAACGGCTCGTCATGATCCCCGACCCCGTCGCCGCCGAGAGGTACGGCCCGCGCTGCGCGCAGTTCGTCAATGACCTGAAGGTCCAACGATCGGAGGGAAGGGGGCCGTCGGACGCCGACGCCCTGGCGACGATCATGGTATCTGTGGAATTCTACGTAACTGCCCGCATCGCGCAGCAATACGGTGAACGCGCCGCCGCTCTCCTCCTTGAGCTTCGCTCACTCCAGAGGAACAATACACTTACTCAGGAGAAGCGCGACGATCTGGACCGGCGTTGGCGGCAGATTGCCGAGAGGGAGATCGCCGACTTCCAGCAGTTGGTGATGATTAACGGACGCAACGGATATGTCTTCGGCGGGTATCTCCTCCTGGCCTCGATAGGGTTTCTGCTCATCTCCCGCTTCGCCCGCTCCTTCATTCCCCAGGAGCCGGTCGAAAAGTCGGCTTGAATACGGCCCGGGGCCGCTGAAATCCGGCGAATTGTGTTACCCGGTCGCCCCTCACACCACATACAGTAGGGAGTTCGTTCGGTTGATCTTAATGCGGCGGATTCTTCCGTTAGTTTGTGGGAATCAGCGTGAATCTGTGTCTATGTGCTCACACGTACGATAGGCGGGCGGTGTCCGCTCTCATTATTTGCTTGAAAAAAACGCCCCTGTATGGTACTATGCCTTTGTGAGCGGTAAACTTATGGAGTCACCATGCATCGCATCGTCCGCACCGCATGCAGATATGGTGTGCTTTTTTTGTGGCTCGCTGCCCCCGCCGTGGGCGCGGGACGGCCGGATTGGTGGGACCCGGCATGGAAGTGCCGGCAGTGCGTCCGAATTTCCACCCCCGACAAGACCAACCGCATAAACACCGCCCTCGCCGTCATTGACACCCTCGGCCGCTGCTTACCAAAGGGGGTGGATATCCGCGTCCTGGACGAAAAGAACCAGCCGCGGTCCTACCATGTGGTGGATGAGAAAAACGGCGTGGTCCGCGTCCAGTTCCACGTGCCCAACGGGACGGTGAGCAAGTATTGGATTTACTACGGCAACAAGGCGGCCCCGGCGGGCGAGACACCCTGGGAGAAAGTGATGGGGCAGCTAACCCTCGAGACTTGGCGCTTTCCCAGCCAGCAGTCCCCCGGCAGTTGGCAGCAGATGGTCGGCATTCGGGACAAGATCCAGAAGGAAACGCAGCGCCTCGGCGTCGGACCGCGGGAGTGGATCAACGAGCGGGAGAACCCTTTCGGGGAAAACGACTACTACATGGCGATCTATAACGGCGAGATATTCTGCCCGGAGAGCGGGGAGTATGGTTTCGCCACTAACTCCGACGACGCGTCGTTCCTCCTGATCAACGACAACCTTGTGGCGGAATGGCCGTACGGCCATGAGGAATCGAGGGGATGGGACCACAACGGAACGATCTCGCTGGAGCGGGGGATCCATCGAATTACCTACTACATGGTGGAAAATACCGGCGGGCAGTTGGCTCGGGCTGGCTGGAAGCCGCCGTCGGAGAAGTACTTCGCCACCATCCCCAAGGACGCCTACGTTCAGGAGCTACGGACGGAGGTGACGTCCTATGAGGAATATGAGACCAACATCTCTTGCTACTTCACCTGCGACCGGGTGCAGAGCATCCGATTCAACAGCGACGAGCGCGATTTTGTGACGATGCGATTCCGCGACTGCTCCACAAGCGCCCTGGGACAGGTGGTGTATTGGGATTGGGACTTCGGCGACGGAGGAAAAAGCCTGGACCAGAACCCTCGGCACGAGTACCTCAAGGCCGGCAAGTACAAGATGACGCTTCGGGCCAAGGATAATCTCGGCTTCGAGGCCAACTGCGCCCGGGAGATAGAGGTCGTGGGACAGGACCCGGAGCGCATCACGGTGCGATTCGACATCGAAAAGTCCCGCAACATCGTCCTGGCGGAGGAGCCGCTCGTTCTGGACCTCCGATTCCGCAGTTCGTCGGAAGAGACGCTTCCCCTCACCGTGGACACGCGCGTGGAGGACGCGGACAGCGGCCTGCTCTCCATGGAACGCGATGCGATGGAGCTGCAAGAGAACCAGTGGCACATCGTCCGCCGCAGCTATCCCGCGCGTTTGAGCAAGCATGTGCTCAAGTACACGCTGAGCTACCGGGACGTCCCTCTCGTGCGCCAGAAGGTAAGCGTCGTTCCGGCACCGGAGATCAAGACCCGCCTGGGCATCCATCACAACAGTCTGGTGGATGACGAGGGCAACTTAGTGGTGCTTCGCACGGTGGAGTCCGTGGCCCAGGGGGCGCGGGAGCTGCTTCGTCGGAAGCTCCACGAGAAGGGCCCCCTGAAGATTGTGGTTTTCGACGACTCGCTCGGTCCTACCACACCCGGCAAAAATAGCTACCGCGACCTGTTGAAGGAGATGATCTCCCAGAACGGCGGCCGCCCGGTGGAGATGAAGCTGGCCGGGCAGACGCAGGGGGCGTCGGAATTCCCGCTCTATGTCCGCTTGTGCGACTTCCCGGTGGATGTGGCGGCCGAGGAGCCGGATATCATCATCATCGTGTGCAGCATCGGCGACGTGCTCAACTACGTCCCGATCGAGATGTATCAGCGCTACCTGTCGGCGCTGGTGGACCAGGCGCTGGCCAGGCCGAAGGCCGCGCTGCTCCTGGTCTGTCCCCCGCCATTAGTGATGAAGCCGGACCTGAGCCGGGACTACGCCTACGCGACGCTGCAGATGGGGCAGTTGAAGCGGCTTCCCGTGGTGGATCTCTACAGCGCCTTCTCCAACATGGGCACGCGCTGGAAGAAGCTGTTCCAGGACGATCAGTATCAGAAAGACCCCGTCTATTGCCTCTACCCGAACAGTGAGGGGCAGCGAATCATCGCCGAGAAGATTTACCAAAAAATGATTGAGGAATAAGATCGAATGAAACACCAAGAAGCGCGGTTGGTAACCTCCGTCACGGGTATTCTGGTGATGTTCATCATCGGCGTCTCCGTGCTGGCGGGATTCATGCTCCTTCAGATTCGGTTCCAGCGGCAGAGGGAAGGGAAGCTGGAGCAGGACAAGGACCGTGTGGGCCAGTGGATGAAGGAGCGGGAGGGACTCGAGAAGCAACTGACGGCCGTGCAGCAGAAAGGGGAGGCGGCGCAGGGCGCCATGGCTGAGGCCAAGGAGCAAATCCAACGGTTTGAGAAGACGCTGGCCATCGAAAAGGGCGCAAACGACAAGATTCGCGCTGAATTGAAGGCGCACTGGGAGCAACTGGAGACCGCCAAGGCCCAGATCGCCAAGGTGTCGGGAGAGCTGGCCGAGGCGAAGAGCAAGGCGACGGCGGACACGGCGGCCCTCGCCAAAGAGCGGGACCAGATCAAGGACCAGTTGCAGGCGGCGAACCAGGCAAAGGCCGATGCCGAGGGCAAGACCGCCGCGCTGGCTAAGGACCTCGAGGCCAAAACCGCCGCGACGAACGCGGCCATGGCCGAGCGGGACAAGGGCAAGATCGAGCTTCAGTCCCTGGCCAATGCCAAGGCCGCCGCTGAGGCCAAGGTCAACGAGCAGGCGAAGCAGCTCGCTGCTGCAGCCGACGATGCTCAAAAGCTGAACGCCACAATCCAGCAACTGGCGGCGGCCAAGGCGGAGATCGAGAAGAAGCTGATGGGGCTTCAGGAGGCCAACGCCTCTCTGACGAACCAGGTCGAATCCGAGAAGGCCCGCGCCTCCAAGGCCGAGGGGACCGCCGCCGCCGCTCAAAAAGAGATTGACGATTTGAAGAAGCAGAAAAAGGACCTCGAGGCGCAGATCGCCGAGTTGAAAAAGCAGATCCCCCCGGCGAAACCGGCGGCTAAAGAGGGTTCGCAGCCGACAACCGCCGAGAAGAAGTAGGGGTAAGTGGTAATGCGATATATCATTCGAACATGTTTCGCGCTTCTGCTGCTGGGCGGCCTTGTCGCGTCTGCGCAGCAGCAGGGCGAGGTCCTGTTCGATTTTGAGTCCACGCCGGGGGAATGGCGTCTGGAAAACGGGAATCCGCCGGAGATCGCATCGGGCCTCGGCGACCGCGCCGGCGGGGCGCTGGTCCTCCCCGTCTCATTCCCCCAGGATGCCGCGATCCTCTTTCGACAGAAAAAGAGTTGGACGGGCTGTGACCGGATTTCCTTCGACGTCTTTGTGCCCAAAGACGGCCCGCGCGACGTCCAGGCCATGGCCTATGTGGTTGACAGCAATCACCATTGGTATCAAGCCTTGGAACGACGCTGGCTGGAACGGGGAAAATGGAATACGGTCACCTTCGACATCTCGGACGACTCCGACCGATGGGAGTTCGAGGGCCACTTCCAACCGTGGGACAGCTACGTCAAGCGCGATCTCTGCGAGGCGGGCATCAAACTCCTCAGCAAGAATACCTACCAGGGATCGGCGGCCATTGACAACATCCGCCTGTATTCCGTCTCGAAGAAGGGCAAGGTCCCCCCGCTGCAGCTCGTCAACTTCCGCACAAACCAGGAGACCGTCCCCCTCTACCACAAGTTTGAGATCACGTTCAATCTCTCGCGCAGCTACGAGAACCCCTTCGATCCCGACCAGATTGACCTCCGCGGCCATTTCATCTCCCCCAGCGGCAAGGTGACCACCGTCCCCGGTTTCTTCTATCGCAGTTACATCCGAACCATGCAGGCCAAAGGAGAAGACCTGTGGGAGGTCCTCACGCCCTTCGGCTGCAGCGAGTGGAAGATCCGATTCACCCCCACCGAAACGGGGACCTATCGGTTCTTTGTCGAAGTGGACGACGGCGACAACTTGAAGACCGGCATCCGCTCCTTCCAGGCCACTCCGTCCAAACGGCCGGGCTTTGTTCAGATCAGCAAGAGCGACCGGAACTACTTCGAGTGGACCAACGGCGATTTCTTCTATCCTATCGGCCACAACGTCACCGCCACGTTCGACGAGCGCAACGCAGCGAACCTCGGCATTGACCTGCTCTACCACCGCGGCACATGGGCCTACGACCGCTACTTCAAGGGCATGGCCGAGAACAAGGAGACCCTCGCCCGCGTCTGGATGTCGTCCTGGAACCTGGCCATCGAGTGGAGCCCCGAATACGCCTCCCACTACCAGGGGCTGGGACGCTACAGCATGGAGAACGCCTGGCGCATGGACTACATCCTCGAACAGGCCGAGGAAAAGGGCATCTACGTGGCGATCACCTTCGAGCCGCATGGTCACTGGATCACCACCATCAAGGAAGAGAGCGACTGGCACTACAACCCCTACAGCAAGGAAGCCGGCGGAGAGCTGGAACACCCGGCCCAGTTCTTCCTCGAACCGGAGGCCAAGCGCCTCTACCTCCGGAAACTGCGATACATCCTCGCCCGCTGGGGATACAGCCCCGCCGTATTCTCGTGGGAGATCTTCAACGAGATTGACCTCGGCCACACCTACTATGCAAAGATGGCCACCCAGATCATCCAGTGGGAGAGAAGCATCGCACAGTACATCAAGGCCCAGGACCAGGGCAGGCACCTCATCACCAGCAACCGCTACTGGTGGGACAAGGCCGCCTACCTCCACCGCCAGCCGGAGATCGAATACACCTCCGCGCACCTATTCGGCGAGGACCCCATCGGCCAAGCCAAGAACGCCTACCGCGCCATGCTGCCGTACGAAAAAATATTCGTGATTTCGGAACTGGCAGAAAATGTCTACGGCGGCACGCGGGAACGCACGGGAGAGTTCATGCACGTCGCCCTGTGGAGCAGCTACATGCTCCCCATGGCCACCCACGGCTGGCCGTGGTGGTGGGACTTCATTGACGAGGAAAACCTCTACTTCCACTTCAAGGCCCTCGCCAATTTCAACGAGGGCGAGGACCGGAGGGGCAAGAACCTGCAAACCGCCTCCTCCCCCAAGCCCGGCGAGCGGTGGGCTCCCGGCATGATCCTCATCGCTGCCGAGAATGGATCCAAGGTGGAGCGCGTGGGCGCGGAGTGCCTCTTCAACGACCAGCAGTTCCACGCATGGATTTACGACCAGAAGCTCATCGCCCCCACGTACGAGCAGTATCCCATGCCGCCGCGCCTCGTCCTGGCGGTTGACGGCCTGCGCAACGGCGTGTATGACGTCGAGTTCTGGGACACATACAACGGGGTGGTCACGAGCCGGGCCGAGCTGCGCGTCCAGGGCGGGCCCGCCAAGCTCGCCCTCCCGAAATTCGAGAAGGACATGGCCCTGAAGATCCGCCCCGCCTGCCGGGAAAAGTAACAACCCTGGGCCGTCTCGCACCGGGCATGCCATGCAAAGGAGAGGGAGAAAATGCCAAAGACCTTTGCCCGTATCGTTGTCATCCGACCCAAAGCGATTGACATTCGTCCCCCTATCGAACTCTCCTTGAACATCCTGGGCATCCAGATGCTCCTCGAACAGGAGGGTATCTGCCACGACGTCGGCACGGTCGATCGGGACTTCGCCGATGCGACCACGATCATCGTCGCCGATGTGCTGGGCCTGACGGAGGATGAGCAGCGCGCCGTCATGGACCTGGCCGACCACCTCCCCCTCCTGTACGTCGGTGTGCCTCTGGACGGGCCGTTGAAATCCGGGATGGGCCTGGAGCGCAGCCGGGTGATCGAGAACCCTCCCCTGCGCGTGGTGCAGCTCCCCCGCCATGCCATCGCCGCGGGGCTGTCCCTGCCGGAGGAGAGAAACCTTAAAATCAAATACGCGCCCCATCTCGCGGATGACGGAACCAGCTCGTCGCGCCTGCGGGAGGCAGCGAGCGTCTGCCTGCACGACGGGCGCCGCATGGGCCCGGCTGTGCTCGTCTCCACGGAAAGACCGCGCAAGGTCGTCATCCCCTTCGCCCTCGGGCAGGCCGCGGCCTGCCAGGTCTTCAAGCACGGCGATCTGCGGTTCGACCTGGACCTCTTCGACTACCCCCTGCACACGACGGTGGACTCCCTCCGCACGATCCTGCGCAACGCCATCCTGTGGGCGAACCCCGACGCCATCCTCCTGCGGCCATACTACTGGCCCGTATGGAAGAGCGACATTCCCCACGGCTGCTTCTGCCTCAACCACGATCTCTGCGGCTACCGCAAGGAAGGGCTTGTCAACATCAAGGCCGCCTGCCGCAAGGCGCGGGCGACGACCACATTCTTCGACTTCCCGCCGTTTCGCCTGAAGGCCGGCGAGCCGGAGGGCCACGACGTCGCCATCCACGTCCCCGACTCGACGCCGTTGGAGAAAATTGTTGAGGCCCGCGCCGAGCTGGGCAAAATTCACAGCCGTGAGATTCGCGGCTGGCGCCGCCACGGTCCCACGTACCCCGAAAACTGGCCCGGCGTCTGGCAGCGCATGGAGGAGGCGGGGATCAAGTGGTCCACCGCATTCGGCGTCCAGACCATGTCGTGGACGATCCGCTCCGAGGGCACGGCCCAGGCCAATCGCCTCCCCGCGCGGGTGATTGACGGCCAGCGCGGCCGGCGCCTCAACATCCTGGAAATCCCATCCTTCGACTCCGAGGACGCCGAGCGACTGTCCGACATCCACTACGGTCCCAAGCTCGACTGGCCGACGTTCCACAGCTACGTAACCCGCCGACTCGACTTCGCCGCACGGCACAACCTGATGGCCGGATACCTCATCCACGGTTGGACGGCGGGCGTGGCGAAGGAGGCCGACGGCCTTTACGGGGCGCTGGACGGTCAGCGGATGATGCGCGAAGTCCTTCGGATGGCGAAAGAGCGGCAGTTACTCACCCCCGGTCATGAGTGGGTCTATGACTGGTGGACCTGGCGGGAGAGGGTCCGCATCGCAGGCGGCCTCATCAACCTGCCTTCCGACGACTTCGCTCCGGCCATTGAGTTCCTGTCGGCCAGCAAGCTGCCCGCAGAGATGCAGGTCGGTGGCAGGCGGGTCCGTCTCCGCGAGTGGCCTGTCCGCCGGAGCAGGATGCTGGCGGTTGATCCCGGTCGCATCGGAACAACGTTCCAGATCGAATTTCTCTCCAAATAGTCCCCCTATAGCCCGTTCGCCGTGTGCACAATCGTGCACATTAAATTGGCATAAGTTGCCATTTTAACTTGACTTATGGCCAATCGTAGTGTAAACTAAAATACTACGCTGATTGGCTCACACCTTGAACGGTTACCAGGCTTCACGCTGCGGCGGTGAAGGGAAAGGAGGCATTGCGATGTCGAGGGAAGAGAGGCCGGGGATCATTTTGTCGTTCGCCGAATTGCTGCGTGCGACGACAGGGTTGATCTGGGTTTTCGTTATGGTAATTCTTCTCGCCGGCGCGGGGTGGGTGATCGTCGGCAGGTCACGGCCCCATGACCGCGACCGATATGCCCCGCGGGCGAAGGGGATCCCGAAGCCCATTGACTGGGCCCAGGTGGACGCGGAGATCGCCGCCTCGATGAAGGAGTCCCGCGCGGCGGCGGAGAGGTATGCGTCGGACCAGCTCGACCTGTGGACGGCGGCCCTGATGGATCGGGTGGACGCGGAATTCCTGGGATGGTTTTTCGGGTACTTCAACCAGCAGATTCTCGGTCTGAAGGGCCTCGGCTACGGGGCCATCCACTGGTGGGACGGCGAGCGGCCCACCGCCGCCGAGCGGCTGACGGAGGAATTCCAGGAGGAGTTCGCCAAGCGCGTCCTTCGCCCGCAGATCGCCCAGCTCGAGATGGAGCGCATTGCGCAGAGGGCGGTCGAGATATATGTCGAGCGTCTCCGGGCCGGTCTTGCTGTGATCCCAAATAAGTACAACATCCCGAGGCCCGATTGGGAACGCCATCTGCATGACATGGCGATGATCGCCGAGGGGGTGGAGGGCAACCGCGAGGTAACGCTCACGATGAAGACCCTCACCGTCTCGACGGCGGCGACAGCGGTTGTGCTGGGCAAGGCGCTCCAGAGCAGCCTCCGGCGCGTGGCCACGCGGGTGTCGGGGAAAATATCGGGTGGGATGGCCTCGAAGGCCGCGGGCAGGCTGGCGGCGAAGACCGGCGGCAAGGTCGGGGCGAAGGTCAGCGGCAAGTTCCTGGGACCGATCATCGGGGCGGGGATTATTTTCTGGGATGTTTACGACCACCATCGCACGAAGAAGATCGAGGGGCCGATCCTGCGACAGAACATCGCCGACTACCTGGCCGAGACGAGGCATATGCTGCTCACCGACCCGGAGACCGGCATCCTGGCGCCGATCCACCAAATCGAGGGGGCCGTGATCGAATCAACGCGACAGGTGGCGAGTGCTGAGCGTGTCCAGGCGGGGTGAGGGTCATCCAGCCGGCTGCCAGATGTTGTCGTCATGCCCGCGGTTATGTTCGCCCTCCGCGAGGAGGTCGTCCCAGCAGCCGTCGCCGTCTTGGGCGGCGGCGGAGTAGGCTGCGCGGTAGTCGCGCACATCCCTGCCCTTGCCCAGGTATGGGGTAACCGTCATGGTGGTGCTGCGAATTCTGCCGAGTTCGTTGACGAAGAAGGCGCGCGTCCCGCCGGCGAGGCTGAGGTCGGGCCAGGCATAGAGGCAGAAACTGTTTTCCTGCATGTTGATCTGGGGCCGATCTGTGGTTGCGTCGAGCGCCTCGCCCCACCGACCAGCCCGGCAGCCGCTGCCTCGATCATCCATGGCATCGCCGGGCCGATCGTTGCACCGGCACGTCGCCGCGAGGAAGAGACGGAACCGGTACCCCGAATGGGCCGCTGTTCCGTCTCCTCCCGCGCCGCGAGTGTGGAGGGCGTCGGGGAGGTACGCGGGATGCACTGGCGCCGCAGGAACCTCGGCAAAGCCTTTTCGTTTCCGGGGAGGGAGTTCACCGGAGAGTTCGCAGAGGAATCCATGCTCCCCGATCCCATCCTCGTCCTGGTCGGTTTCGAGGCTGGTCTTGTAGATGCCCTCCTGTACGGCGACTCGTCTGAGTTGCGCAACGACCTCCGCTTCGCTTGCGGCCATCCTGGACCGGAGTACGTTGGGGACGGCGACGGCCGCAAGGCTCGCGACAATGACGACCACGATCATTAGCTCTGAATATGTGAATCCTCTATCATCTTTCATGGCGCACTCATCATCCTGTCCAACGCACTATGGTTTCGGGCGGGTTTCCGCAGCGCAAATACAATGCCGATCCCGGGCGATATTGAAGCAACCAGCGTGTGGGCAACTAGTTACAGATTGAATGTCTTTGAACGCATCCTGATTGCACGATTGTGCACGTGACGCATTTTGTCAGTCACGGCATGGTCTGCGTAGGAGGAGTGACAGTTTTTGTCACCGGCACCGTTCGATTATGAGCGAGGGATCCTTTCTATGGTAGCAGCAAGGGCCTCCGCAATCCATCGCTTGGAGGCCCTGCTTCGCCCCGGATTCAGTCCAGCCCCCGACTCGTCACCGTCTGCGGCCGCGTCCGCCGGACCTTCCCCCGCCGAAACCGGACCGGGAGAACCCATGGGACCGGCCACCGCTGCCGCCCGCGCCATAGGAGGGCCGACCGGGAACGCCACTATACGGCTTGTACTGCTTATTGTTATAGGGTACGAGACCATTGTTTGAAGATGTCCCCTGCAGACGGTTGCCATAGGTCTGCGTTTTCTGGCTGCCGGTCGTGGGGGCTTGGCGGTTGTAATAGTACGGAGCGCCCGGTGTGCCTTCCACCGTGCTGTTATGCGTGATGGTGTTTCCGGAGCGCGACCATGTACCTTGGGCCTGGACCTTCCCTTCATTCGGGCCGGTGGTTGCACCCTCGCGAGTAACGGTGCTACCGTCTTTTGTCCAAGTCGCCTTTTGCTGGACCGTTTGGTCAGTGGGACCCGTGATGGTTCCCTCATGGGTAATAGTGTTCCCCTCCTTGGTCAATGAACTGTTCGCTGTTATGGTGTTTCCGTTCGGGCCTGTGGTGGTTGCATCGCGGGTGACCGTATTTCCGTCCTTAGTCCAAGTACCGGTGTGTTGCACGGTCTGGCCGTTTGGGCCGGTGATGGTGCTCTGGCAGATCGCTGTGCCATTTATCGGGTTCCATGTTCCATATCCATAGACGGCGGCTGCGTAGGCGGCAGGGTATGCGCCTGCATACACGACGCAGGCGTCATCGCAAAACCAGGCGGTTGCGGGGATGTAAAGGTAGCCGCAGGGGATGTAGAAGACATAGACCTCTCCACCCTCGTCTTCCTCTTCCTCCTCGACGCAATAATACGAATAATACTCGGAATCGTCATAGACCTCGTTTTCCTGGGCCTGCGCCTCAAGGGTAAAGGCGACCGTAAGCAGGGCAGCCAGAACCAGTTTGCTCGTTTTCATCCTCGCACTCCTTTCGATTGGCCGTTCTTTTTTGCACATGTTCCTTTCGTCAGGGAGTTAGTGAGGGAAGAGAGCGGGCGGTAACAAGGATCCACAGTCCGACGTCTGAGATAAGGCGTAACATGTGTTGCAAAACCCTGTTATGACTCAGAAAAATTCGATTAGAGGTCGGTTTGAGGATGGGCAACATGCCTGCGACAGAATTTTCTTGCCGGCCCCCAGGAATTCCAGCCGTCATGAATTTCACTTTTGTTTTCGAGGGAAAGGTGATATGTTTGGGGCGTTTCAGGGGAAACGAACCGGGATATGAGCCACATGGCAAGAGCGGAACTGACTGTCTCAAGCACTGCCGCCGAGCTGAAACGGATTCGAGCCTTTGTGAACGCCGTTTGCGGGGGCGTGGGGTCCATTGACGGACCGACGGCACGGCAGATCGAGCTGGCCGTTCACGAGGCGGCAAGCAACATCATGGAGCATGCCTACGGCGGCTGCGCCGATAGGGCGATCACCGTCGAAGCGGACGCCTCGGATGAGGCGATCGAGTTTCGGCTCTATCATTGCGGCGAGATATTCGAGTGCAAGGGCCCTCGGCCCGAACCGTCGCCCGAGACGGGGTACGGATTATACCTCATGGGGCAGTGCATGGATGAGGTGCGGTACTGCCGCGCCGAGGACGGCCGGGCGTGCACCTGTCTGGTGAAGAAACTACACACACGAAAAAAGGAGAAATGCGGCATGGAACCCGCAGTCGAACAAGTCGGCGACGTGATTGTTGTAACGCCGCTCGTGGACTCGTTGGAGGTTGGAAACTCCCTGGAATTCAGCGACGCCGTCACCCCCGTCATCCGCGGCAAGAGCAAGGTGCTCTTCGACATGAGCAGAGTCTGTTTCGTTGATAGTTCCGGCCTGAAGGCCATCATCTGGTGCATCAAGCAACTGGACGCATCGGAGGGCGACCTGAAGCTGTGCGGCTTGACGGAGCAGGTGCGGTCGCTCTTCGAGATCGCCCGGATGCACAAGATCATTGATCTCTTCGATACCAGAGAGCAGGCCATCGAGGCGTTTCAAAAGAAGGACAATGCACGCTGAGGTAGATCGCCATGACCACTCCGCACGGCAAGCTGACGCTCGGCTGGGCCTCGCGCGACATAACCCCATCCCGCCCGGTTCTCCTGCTGGGGCAGTTTCACTCGCGCATCTCGGAACGCGTGAACGATCCACTCTCCGTCACAGCCCTCGCCGTTGAAGCCAAGAACGAAAACGGCGCCTGCGAGCAGGCCGTGATCGTCTCCGCCGATCACGCCGTCATACCTGGTTTCATTCTCGCGCAGGTGCGCGAACGCGTGAGGGCCGCCGCGCCCGATCTGGATGTGAAGAAGGTGTTCCTCTCCGCCACGCACACCCATACGGCGCCGACGGTGACGGATGGCATCTATCCCCCGGCGGCTCCAGAGGTTATGACGCCCGCGGAGTGCGCGGAACAGTTCGTCCAGAGCGCCTCCGGCGCGATCGTCGAGGCATGGACCAACCGCCGGCCCGCCGGCGTGAGTTGGGGGTTTGGCCATGCCGTGGTCGGGCATAACCGGCGCATGACCTACTTGGACGGCGCGTCGAAGATGTATGGGAACACGAACGACGTGAATTTCTCCCACATCGAGGGCTACGAGGACCACGGCGTGGACCTGCTCTTCACGTGGGACGAGAAGGATCGCCTGACGGGCGTCGTTGTCAATCTCGCATGCCCGTCTCAGGTGACGGAAGGCGCGAAGTGCGTGTCCGCCGATTTCTGGCATGAGGCGCGCGTCGAGATTCGCCGCCGCCTCGGGGCCGATCTATTCATCCTGCCCCAATGCGCCGCCGCAGGCGACCAGTCGCCGCACCTGCTCCTGGACAAGAAAGCCGAAGAGTTCATGCGAAAGGGCACGGGCGTCACGGAGCGCGAGGAGATCGCCCTTCGAATCGCGGACGCCGTCGAGGATGTCCTGCCGGTCGCTCAAAAGCAGATCCGAACACACGCGCCTTTCCGGCACGTGGCGCGAACGATTGACCTGCCCGTTCGAAAGGTGACGGACGAGGAGGTCGCGTTCGCGCGATCGGAATGTGATCGGCTTCGGAAAGCGGACCCGGACGTGAAGAACTCCCCCACGTTTGTCCACCTGCGCCGCCACAACCGGGTGATCCAGCGCTACGAGGAGCAGAAAACCAAGCCTTTCTACCCCATGGAACTCCACGTCATTCGTCTCGGCGATGTGGCGATGGCGACGAATCCATTCGAGCTTTTCCTCGATTTCGGGGTTCGCATCAAGGCGCGCAGCCAGGCCGTGCAGACCTTTCTCGTGCAACTGGCCTGCGACTGGACGGGCTATCTGCCGACGGCGCGGGCCGTGGCCGCGAGAAGCTACGGCGCCGAGGTCGCCAGCAACCAAGTCGGCCCCGAGGGCGGACAGGCGCTGGTCGAGGAGACGTTGAAATCCATAGATGAACTCTGGATTAACGAGACAAGATAGTCCATCGCAGAATGGTTACGTCGAACGAAGAAAATCTTTTTCTTGAGAAGGGCCCCGCATGGCGGGCGGCGGAGGCGTATGGCTTCGACATGTCCCTGATCGAGAGCAACCTGCACATGACTCCGATGGAGCGGATTCGCGCGCACGATCGGGTGCTGAACACGATCCTCGATCTCAAGCGCGCTGAGGAGCGTTTCCATGGCAAGTCTTGAAAGTCTTTTGGGACGCTTGATACGAGAAGACGTCGAGTTTGTGCTGATCGGCGGCTTCGCCGCCGTGGTCCATGGAGGATCACTGCCCACCCAGGACATTGACGTGTGTTGTCGCTTCTCAGTGGACAACCTGATGCGCCTTCAGAGAGCGCTGGGCGACCTTCATCCTGTCCATCGGATAACGCCGTCGCATCCACCTCTCGAACTAACCCCCGATCAATGCTGCAAGTTCAAGAACCTTTACTTGACCACCGACTACGGACAACTGGACTGTCTCAGTTTCGTCGAGGGAATCGGCGACTATGATCGTGTTTATGAGAATAGTATGGCGATCCATCTCCCCGACGGCCCATGTCGGGTTCTCACACTCAACGCGCTCATTAAGGCAAAGGAAGCCATGGGCAGGCCGAGGGACCGCGAAGCGGTGATCCAGTTGAAGGCAATTCGGGAAAGGCTTCATCGCGACCAGTAACGTATGTCTTCGCAAGCTGTTGGTGTGAGGAGAATCTTTGTGGATTTCAGAAACATTCAGCTTGAAATGAGTCTAAAGCCGTTCAAGGACAACTCCGACGAAACCATGCGCCGCGTCTGTCGAGAGGTCTTTGTTCAGTGGGCCGCCCTTTGCCGACATGCCGACCGGGTTTCCGTGCTTTTATGGTCGGCAGACGGATCGGAAATCCTGGAATACAAAGGAGACCTTGACGAGGAGTTCGAGTGGGCCAAGTGGGTCGGCGTGGCCAACCCTCGCCGCGAGCGGCCGAAGGGCGTCAACGCGACGGCCATCCACCACACCCCGCGACTCTATATCGAGAAACCGATCGCATGGACCTACCGCCGGCTAAAGAAACTGGTCGAGACGCTGAAGGAAATCGGCGCGGACGTCACCGGCAAACCCATCCGCGTCGGCGCGACCTTCGACCCCGGACCGGAGTTCGCCGTCTCGCCCTTCAAGTACAAGCGGCATCCGGAGATTTGCATGGGGACGACCATGGGCGCGGGCACGTTCGTCTGCTGCTATGCGACGCTCCACGAGGACAAGACCGCATACGCCGGCTTCCCCGACGGAATCCCCGAGGGCGCGCCGATGGGCGCGTTCCTCGGCAGGCAGTGCAGGCATTTCCTCGGCGACCTCGGCTTCGACTACCTCTGGCTCTCGAACGGCTTCGGGTTCGGCCTGGAGACATGGGGCCTGCGCGGGGCCGTCTTCGACGGCCAGAAGTTCATGCCCGAAAAGGCGAGGGACGTGCATGACAAAAACATGAACTTCTGGACCGCCCTGCGCAAAGAGATGCCCGATGTCCCCATCGAGAACCGAGGCACGAACCTCTCGACCGGCATGGACCTTGCCTCCGACGCCGTCCCCCTGCGCGAGATCTACCGGGGCAGTTATGGCATCGAACCCCCACCCAACTCCCCCTGGGCCGCGATCAACAGCGACTTCGGCCTGGAACTGATCGGCTGGATGTCGCACATCGCCGAACTGCCCGGCGAGACGTTCCCCTTCCGCTTCTACACCCACGACCCGTGGTTCCTGAACAGCCCCTGGCTCGACCGCTACGGCCGGCAGCCGCACGACATCTACCTGCCGCTCTCGGTCTCGCGGATCAACGAGAGGGGCGAGGTCCGCACGCCGACATCCATCCTATTCCTGACCATTGACGACTCGCACGGCGACATGCCGGAGACCGTGCCGAACGAGGTGATCCCCCACATCATCGAGGGCCGCGCCACGCAGCCCGACCAGCCCGGCCCGCTCGTCTGGGTCTATCCCTTCGACGAGTATCACGACATGACCTTCGGCGAGCCGAGCAGGATTGACGAGGTCTTCTTCGGCGACTGGTTCATGCGCGGCGCGGTGAACAATGGGCTGCCGCTCAACACGGTGGTCAGCGCGCGGAATCTGGTCTCGACACTCGGGTCCAAACCGGATCGTTTCGACGAATCGCTCCTTGTCAGTCCTGTCCCCGATACAGACAGCGAATGGTCCGCTGCACTGATGAGCCATGTGAAGCGCGGTGGTTCCGCGCTCTTGTACGGTCCCATCCGCCATGCAAGGAAGGACCTCCTCGACGCGCTGAACGTGGCAAAGGCAGATCCCCTCTCGGGCGAGTTCGATCTGCAGGTCGAGATCGGCGGCGACCGCCTCCTGTCCCAGCCGTACGGCAAGCGACTGGCCCATCATGATCTCCTCTCGGCAGGAGGGATGGACGGCATGGTGAAGAACGAACGCGACGCCCATACGCGCATTCTTGCTCTGGCGACGCGGGATGGCGACTCCCGCGTGGCGGCGTTGATCCGGCGGCCCCCCGAATGGAACGGCGGCGGCCTGGCATGGGTGCGGGGGACGGTATCCTGCGACCCGAAGCAGACCGGCGGGCATCTGCTCGTCCCGCTGAATCCCGCGGAGTATTTTCCCGGCGAGATGTTGATGCGCTATGCCCTGTCCGCATTCGGCATGGAGATGTTCGCCGAGAAGCACGCCCCCGCGCAGGGCGCGCCGCTCGTGTGCATCTCGCGCCACAGGAACGGCTTCTACTTCGCCGGCTTCTGCCCGGACACCACGGTGTCGCTGCACCTTCGCTTCCCGCAGGGCGCGCCGCTCCTCAAGGGCGTCGAGACGCGCATTGTGAACGGCCGGGCCGGCTATCACATGCCCAAGGCGTGGAAGCACGAGTGTCGCGTGTTTGTCGAGCAGAAGGAAGACAGCGTTGTCTCGTGCAAAGAACGCCACTGCGGCGAAGTGAACGTCCGCCGCCGTCTGCTGATGAATGGGCTCAAGAACGCCACGGTCCGATTCTACCCCGAGCCGGGGACCGAGGCGGATGTGAAGATGCTGCGCAATCCCAAGCCGCCGTTTCTGGAGGGGGATTTCGTCACATTTGCGAGAGAGGGCCGGTGTCTCGTCGCAGAGAACATCTCCGGCGAGTTCCTGATTTCGTGGTAGGGATAAAGGAATGACGCACATGCTGGTCGAACGACGCAAGCCGCGCGCCGCAAACGTGGGGGTCTTCGCCGTGGGACTGGACGTCTACTGGGGCCAGTTCCCCGGCCTCCTCGATGAGCTCATGCAGTACCTTCGCATCCTCGAAGAGAAGGTCCGGGTTCATGACGTGAAGACCATCAACTTCGGCATGGTTGACAACGCGCAACGGGCCTATGCCGCGCTGAAGAAGATGCAGGCGGCGGACCTCGACCTGATCTTTTGCGACATGGTGACCTACGCCACGTCATCCACCTTCGGCATCCTCATCCGCGAGCTGGACGTCCCCATCGTCCTTGTCGCCCTCCAGCCGATGAAGCGGATGGACTACGAGAACGCGACGATCTACATGCAGCTCTGCAACGACAACATCTGCTCCCTGCCGGAGTTCACGGGGGTTGCCGTGCGGATGGGAAAGAAGGCCCCGCCGACGATCATCGGCACGCTCCATGATGACGCCGACGCGGACAAGGAGATTGGACGATGGTGCAACATCGCCAAGGTCCTCCACGACCTGAAGGGCGCGCGGATCGGCCACTTCGGCCACCCCCTCGAAGCCATGCTCGACATGCACAGCGACCCGACCATGTACACCGCGGCCTTCGGTCTGCATGTGGTCCAGACGGAGATCGATGACCTCGTCCGTCTGCATCGGACCGTGAAGGAGCCGGAGATCGAGGCGAAGAAGAAGCAGATTCTCGGCATGTTCGACACGCCGGACCCGGAAGCGGACCCGGTGACGAGAAAGCTGACGAACGAGGACCTCCACGCCGCGGCCAAGGCCGCCGTCGCGCTCGACAAGTTCATCGCGGAGTTCAACCTCGACGGCCTGGCCTACTACTACAAGGGCGAGCCGGGCGGCGAGACGGAGCTCCTTGCCGCCAGCCTCATCGTCGGCAATTCCCTCCTCTGCGCGGCGGGGTTCCCCATGTGCGGCGAGTCGGACATCAAGACCTGCGTGGCCATGCTGCTCATGGACCGGCTCGACATCGGCGGCAGCTTTGCCGAGTTCCACCCGGTGGACTTCGAGGAGAATTTCATCCTCGTCGGCCATGACGGCCCGCATCACATCAACATCGCCGAGGGCCGGCCGAAGCTGCGGAGCCTGACCAAGTATCACGGCAAACCCGGCGCCGGCGCGTCGGTGGAGTTCAAGCTCAAGGAGGGGCCGATCACGATGCTCGGGATTACATCCACCTACGAGGGCCGGTTCAAGTTCGTTATCGGCGAGGGCCAGTCCATGCACGGCCCCATCCCAGCGACGGGCAACACGAACACCCGCGGGTTCTTCGAGCCGGACGCACGGACGTTCCTCTCGGCGTGGATCGCCGAAGGCCCGACGCACCACTTCGCCCTCGGCATCGGCCACGAGGCGGAGACGATCAAACGGATCGGCGACATCCTGGGGATCGAGTCGGTCATTGTGGCGACGTGAACGGCCCGTCGATGAATCGAAGCGGCGCCTCCTTCACGTCCACGACCTTGCCGGTCTCACATTCGCGAAGGGAAACACGCAGGACATAATCGCCTTCCGGGGGCGCGTTGACCTGGAGTGTGTAGACAGCCATCCCGATTTGTTCTTTCCCTTCAGCCATCGTCTTGCCTTCCGTGGAGACAACCGCAACAGCAAGCTCGTGGGTGTCTTTGCTCACCTTGCCTCCGACCTCGCATGTGAAGGGGACGCTCTGTTCGGTCGTGTAGAAGATAGTCTGCTTGAGCGTCAGGGAATGGATGTGCGGCGTCGTGAACTCCTTCCTCCCCGTGAGGAGGCCGACCTCGCCGGCGGTCAACACGCGGCGGTAGATGCAAAAGTTGTCAATCACGCCGTCGGCGTTGTCGCGCCCGCGGATGCCGCATCCGATGTAGAAGCGCTCGCCCGGCGAGCCGATGGCCCCGTTGAGCCGCTTGCGGGCTTTCAGTTCGCCGTCGATGTAGATTTGAAGGTACCGAGCGTCCCACGTGGCGGCGATGTGATGCCACTCGTCCTTCTTCCACTCGGCGATGGGGGTCTTCGCCGTGTTGTTCCCGCCGCCGGCGTCGTCGAGCCAGAGCCAGAGTTCCTGGAGCGGCTGCTGGTAGCGGAAGGTATAAAGGGTCAGACTCGCGGCCGCGTTCGCCCCGCCGCTCTTGTTCGTGGGACCGGGCCAGGAGAAGAGCGTACGGGCGGCATAGTCCGATCCCGCCCAGGCGGGCTTGAAGTGAAGCGCCACGGTCCCTTGCTCCGGAGCGATGCACCCCTTCGCCTCGAAGGCGTATTCCGCGACGCCCTCCTCCCGATGAAACCGCATGGCCGGCCCGGATACGCCCTCCGTCGCGCCCATGCCTTTCTGCTCGGCGGGCTCGGCTGCTCCCTTGCTCAGGTCCGCATCCAAGCCCTCGTCGAAGGAGAGATAGAAAAGCAGGTCCTCCTTCGCCGGCGCGTCCGGCTCGGCGGCCTGGGACAAGGTGGTGGTGAAGATCAACAAGACCAGCAGTCGGCTGTTCATGGCGGTCACTCCATGGTTTTCTGGAGGTTCATGATTTCCCGCGCGACCATCCATCGGTACTTGTCGAAGTCGTCCAGCGACCAGTCGCACCCCGCGTCGCGATACAGCCCCGACGCGCTCTCGCGGTCGCCGCGGAAATCGTAGTCGGTGGCGCACCGCGCCCCGATCCAGTCCAGCGTCGCCCGCGCGCGCTTCACGGCCTCGGCGGCCGCGGGCTTGCCGGACGCCTCGGCCTTCTCCATCGTGGATTCCAGCGTGTGGATGTAGTCGTAGTCGTCGCGCCCCTCGGCCATATGCTCGAAGGTGATGCGGCTGGCCACGCCGTCTCGCGTGGACTCGACGCCGACATGCCAGTTATACGAGCCCGCGTCGAAATCGTCCCACGGCCTGCCCTCGTTATAGATGTAACCCTCGTGCAGCGTGCGCGTCCCGCCCTTCTTCCAGGCAAACCAGCCGAAGCCGTAACGGCCGTTGGAGTAGTTGTAGAGCCACAGGCCCTTGCAGTGTTTTTTCATGTAGTCGGTCCACTCGTCGCGGATGAGGGCGATATTGGGGATGGGGTAGTCCACCAGCCCGTCCTGGATGATCTGGTAGTCCACCCACCCGTTCCCGCGCAGGGCCGTCAACACGCCGGCGCGTCGCAGGCAGCCGTAGGCGCGGCGTCCGTAGGTCAGGCCCTGCTCGCCGTAGTTCGTCAGCTCCCCGCCGCACTCGAAGACAGGAACGCCCCATCCCTTTTCGCGGACGTGCTTGTCAATGGCCTTGACGATCTCGATAAATAGGTCCTGGTCCGCCTTATCGTCGCTGAAGAAGACATACTTCTCAGGTTTCGGGATTCTCTTTTGGATCCACTTCGCGCCACAGTACGAGTTGGCGATGCCGCCGCATGTGAAGGTCAGGAACCCGTCCGGCGGGAGGGCGTTGATCTTCTTGCGGAAGGCGAGGTCCTCGTCCATCTTGGTAAAATCAATGCCGAGCAGCTTCTTCTTTTCCTTGTCCACCTTCATGCCGCTGAAGGGAGGGAAGATGGAACCGGAGAGGCAGAAGCCGTGCTCGCGCAGGTTCTCCGCTTCCTTGCGCATCATCTCGAAATACCCTTCGTCCTCCTTCCGGTCGTGCAGGTCCCAGTAACGCCGATAGCGGGTGCCGAAGTAGAACCAGCTCGCGCCCTTCCGCCAATCGAGCTTGAAGGGAAGCACACGGATCTTGAGCGTGAGCGTCTTGGATGGGGCGTTCTCGGGCTGGATCGTGACCGAGCCGGTGTAGATGCCGGGCTTGGCATCCGTGGGGACCCACGTCTTGAGCCAGTATTGCTTCGTCAGGTCCTTCGGGATATTGATCTTTTTCCAGCCGTCCATAAGCGTGTAGGGAAGGACCATATAGTTGCAGCCGGGGTTGGCCATCTCCTGATATTTGACTGCGCAAACGCGGATATTCGCATTTGCGATGATTCCATCTTCGGACTTTAGGTCGCTCACCGCCACGGCCACGCCCTTCAGGTCCTTGAGCGGGCGGATGCAGAAGGTCGCCGGTTCCCACTCGCCCGGCGCGGCGAAGAATTCGATCGTGTCGCCGTACTCCGACGGCATCGGCAGCGTCTGGGGGAAGACGAACTTCAGGTAGTTGCGCCTGAACGTCACATACCCGATGCGCTTCGCCTCGTCATCCACCCGGAGCGGCGGGGCCGGCTCGACGGGCGGCTGCATCTCGGTCCATCGCGCGAGGAAGGCCTCGCGGCGTTTGGCCTCGATCTCCGCCAGGTCGCTCTTCATCCGCTCGCGCCCGGCGTCGGGATAGACCATGATGCAGTTGATCGGCACGGCGAAGTCCTTCCGCTCCCCGACCAGCCCCTCGAAGACGAGATCGAGAACGCCATCCCTCACCTCGACCGGGAATGTGCTCTGGATGTATCGGTTGGCGATGTATTTGTCATAGATTGATTCGCCGGGGACGTAGTCGCGGTCCTGCAGCTCGAAGAAGTCGCGCTCCACCCGCGCCGCCTCCTTCCCCTCGGCGAGGATGCGGTAGGTCTGCATCAGGTGCATGGCGCGGAAGTAGTCCCCGCCGGCGGTCAGGTCGTCGCCGGAGATGACGCTGACGAGGTACTTTCCGTTCGGCAGGTTGAGGTGAAATTCGAGCGGGTAACGAGACTCCGCCACAACGAGGTCACGGCACAGGTCGTCCGGCTGGTAGTTGTTAGCGTCCACGATCTTGCTCTTGGACGACCAACCGAATCCCTTCTCTTGCGAGTAGATGTCCTTCGCCGTGAGCGGCTGGAACCCCGGCCACAGGGGCGACCCCTCCGGCCCGGCATCGAACCTGTATATTTTCGCCTCCTGCGCCATGCCGCCAGAGGAAAGGATGAGAAGTGCAAAGAGAAGCGACCAGCAGAAGGATTTCATTTTATCCTCTCCCCTCCAAGCAGCGTCTCGCAAAAGGGAAAATCGGCTTTATACTGGGCGAGCAGTTTGTCCGGATCGAACTCCATGAAGTACATCTTGAGGCGCGAAACGGTCCTGTTCGTCTTCTCGTCATAGTCAATACTCAGGTCGGGGCCGAGGTGGAGGCAGTCGTGCCAGCCCTGGCTGAGATTGCGGCTCTTCTTGCACCCCCACGCCGATAAATGCTTTCCGTCGCGCGAGACGACGCCGACGATGCTGTAGATCGGCCGCGCGTCGCTGATGCCCCAGAAGGCCTTCGGCTGGCCGGTGAAATTCTGCCAGATGGGAAGGTACTGCTGGACCCACGGCGGGGAGTTCGTCTCGTGGTCGGCAGGCCGCCGCGTGTCGGGATAGCGCTTCGTGTCCTTGAAAAGCGTGAAGCCGCGGTCGGTGTAGATGAAGCACTGGTTCACGAAGGACTCGACGAATTTCCCCTTCACGCTCTGGAACCCCGGGGCGCGGCGGAGCTGCCAGCACCCGTTCACGCTCCCCACGGTCTTCACCGCCTCGGGCGTGGGACCGGCGACCGTCACCGTCCAGTCAATCGCGCCTTCCGAAGGCGTGAGCTTTGTCTCGACCTCCGCGCCCTGGGGATGCCGGTGCTTCACGACCATCGCGCCGTCCGGCTGCGGGAAGCCCTCGCCCTGTCCGAGCGCGTCCTCGTAGCACCACACGTCGCACTCGAAGTCGGGGATGGTCGGTGCGGCGATACGGACCATGGTGAACACCCGGTCGCCGTGCTTCTCCTGCTCAACCTTGATCGTCGGCTTGTTCCCTTCGGCCATGATGTGTCCTCCCGAAAGAAGCCAGCACGCGCTCGCGATTACGGCAAGGGCTCGTCTCATCTCGATCTCCTTTGCTTGTGAAGGAACCTCTTTTATTTATTTTCGTCGTTGCATCCGCTAAAATCAAGCGCGAACGTCGGGAGTTCTCCGGCTTGATTGGGAGAAGACGAATGGCACAGATGATGCGACGGATGGTTCCGGCGGCGATCGCCGCCCTGGGTTTGGTAGGAGTGATGATGGTGAGCAAGGTAAAGGCGGAAGAACGTGAGACGATTGAATGGTGCAACCTTCGGTGGGAGAACACGAACGACAGCAAGCTGCCGCGCGTCCTCCTGATCGGCGACTCGATCACGCTGGGCTACAGCGCGGCGGTGAAGAAACTCCTGGAGGGTAAGGCGAACGTGGATGTCCTCGCCACATCCAAGTGTGTGCGCGATCCGGCCCTCCTCAAGGAGATCGCCTATGCGATGGAGGGTTACAAGCACGCGGTGGTCCACTTCAATAACGGTTTGCACGGCTGGCACTTAGACGAGAAGGGCTACGAGACGGGCCTGCGGGCCATGGTCAAGGAGATTCAGAAGCACGCGAAGGGCGCGAAGCTCGTCTGGGCCGCCACGACGCCCGTGCCGTCGAGCGAGAAGGGTGTGAAGCTGGATGAGAAACGCAACGGCGTCGTTCTCGCGCGCAACACCATCGCCGCGAAGATCATGGAGGAGAACAACATCCCCATCAACGACCTCTACACCCTCGTCCTCGACGACTTAGACGCCCTCACCGCCAGCAAAGGCAACGTTCACTATAACGAAAAAGGCAAAGAGCGCCAGGCGGAGGCGGTGGTGAATGCAATCATCCTACTGATGAAGTAGCAGAAGCAATGGAGGAACACATTAGGTTTCCCGATAAAGCCATGGCCGCGTTTATTTCTTGTTCTCCTTAGGCCAAACGTTCTCTGTAGTCCAGTTGTTGATGTCGTCCTTGCACATGCCACAGTATAGGGCTGCACGATTGTCTCGATCTTCGAGATCATAATCGCGCCCAACTTCAATTGGCCAGCCCCTCCCGTCACGACCAAAACAGAAGATGTCTACGAAATCCTTGTTGTGATCGGGAGGCTGCGGTTCCGGGCCACGAACTTGCCATCCCTCGGGCTTGTGGCAATCATAGACATAGAAATCGAAAAAAGCAAAAGACTCATCGCCTCTGATGAGACCAAACTTATCCAAGTATTGATAAAGCCTAACATCCACACCGGGATTGTCATCTGCCACCCCTCGAATTTCCCAAGGAATAGGATTCTGCTTGCTGCCCCGAGCACCGGGGCCGCCGTATACGGCCAAGGGTTCACCCGTCGCGATGCCTTTCGCGGGATAACGTTCTCCGCGCCACTCGGCCCTGTCAGGATGCGGCACGAGTTGTTCTCTGCAGAAGCGGCAATACGGTCCGTAATGTTTTCCTTCAATTGTGAATTGGCTTCCGAGAAAAAATACCAAGAGGATTGTCGTGCGCTCAGGTCCCGATATATCATCCGGCGTAAGAAGCACATCCGAACGAGCCGGGCAGCCCTTGAGCAAGGGAGAAAGCTCGGTCTTCGCGCGCAGGCCATCCGCATCAATGTATGTGTTGTTTGATGTGCCGAAGGTGTCAGGAACGTAGAATCCAAAATCTTCGTGGAAGGCACGACACGCACGTTCGAGATCGCGAATCTCCGCTCGGCACGCCGCTTCCAGGCTCTCTGCCCTTGCAGCCCTGATCAGCAAAACGGCGATGCCTGTGACGGCAACTCCCGACATGATCACAGCGAGAAGAGTAACAAGGAGGCGGCGAAACGCTATACTGCCATGGTTCATCTCTGCTGCCTCGGAATACCAGTAACCCGCAAACCACCTTACCTCATTATACTCGCGAAATTACACACTATCAAGCAAACGCTGTGCTCTTTCGATTTGACATCGTGGGGGCGGGCGGATAAACTGCAACCCACAAAACGTGGAGGACCAAGATGGAGGTAATCAAGCATGTGGAAGACGGTGGCCTTGTTGATGATTCTTGTGTTGCTTCACGGATGCGTCCCGGAGGAGAAGAAGATGCCCGCCGAAAAGCCGACCGCCGCGCATGAACTCGGCCCGTTTGCCTCCCTGCAAGAGGGCCGCGACGCCGTCCGCGCACTGAAGGCCAAAGGGCCGTTGACGAAGCCCGTCCGCGTCCTGATCCAGGACGGCACACACGCCATGACGGAGCCGGTGGTCTTCATGCCCGACGACAGCGGCGCGGAGGATTGCCCCATCACCTACGAGCCGGCGCCCGGAGCTAAACCCGTCTTCACCGGTGGGCGCGTCATCACCGGATGGACTATGGCCCAACCTCCCGGAGGTTCCAAACCTCCGGGAGGTTCATCGCTCTGGACGGCGCACGTCCCGGACGTGAAGGCCGGCAAGTGGTATTTCGAGCAGCTCTGGGTCAACGGCAAGCGCGCCGTCCGCGCCCGCACCCCGAACAAGTTCTACCACTACATGCTCTACAAGGTGGAGTACGGCATCGACCCCGCCACGGGCAAGCGGGAGAGCATGGCCAACCGCGCCTTCATCGCCCGGCGCAGGGACATCGAGCCATTGAAGTCGGTCCCCCGCGAGCGATGGAGCGACATCACGGTCGTGGCCTACCACTCCTGGGCCATCTCGCGCCATCGCGTCGCGGATATAGATTTCGAGACGAACCGCATCATTCTCACCGGACCCGCGCCGTGGCCGATGATGCGATGGAATCCGAACCACCGCTATCACATAGAGAACGTCAAGGCGGCCCTCGACGAACCGGGCGAGTGGTTCCTCGACCGCGACGGGACGCTTACCTACAAACCCCGCCCCGGCGAGGACATGGCGAAGGCGGAGGTCGTGGCCCCCGTCTGCGAGGAATTCGTCCGCTTCGCCGGCGAGCCGCATCTGGGATTGTGGGTCGAACACATCCGCCTCAAGGGCCTGACGTTCCGGCACGGGCAGTACATCCTCCCGCCCGAGGGCCACGGCGACGGCCAGGCGGCCGTGACGATCCCCGGCATGATCACGGCTGACGGGGCGCGGAAGATCGCCATTGAGGACTGCGAGGTCGGGCATGTCGGCACATACGGCATCTGGTTCCGCCAGGGCTGCCGCGACTGCCTCGTGCAGCGCTGTTACGTGCACGACCTCGGCGCGGGGGGCGTGCGCATGGGCGAAGGATGGAAGAACAACAATCCCACTCCGTCCGAGATGACCAGCCACATCACGGTGGACAACAACATCCTCCGCGACGGGGGGCATCTCTACATGTGCTGCGTCGGCGTGTGGATCGGGCATAGCTCGGATAATGTCGTGACGCACAACGACATTGCCGATTTTCGTTATAGCGGCGTGTCCGTCGGGTGGAAGTGGGGCTACGGCAGAAGTCCCGCCGAGCGGAACAGGGTGAACTACAACCACATCCATCACATCGGCTGGGGCGTGATGAGCGACATGGGCGGCATCTACACCCTCGGCGAGTCGCCCGGCACGGAGCTGGTCGGCAATGTGATCCACGACGTGAACTCCTACGACCTCTACGGCCGCGGCGGCTGGGGGCTGTACAACGACGAGAGCAGCCGCTTCATCGTCATGGAGAACAACCTGGTCTATAATACGAAGACCGGCGGCTACCATCTGCACTACGGCAAGGACCTCATCATCCGCAACAACATCTTCGCCTTCAGCATGGAGGGCCAGCTTCAGTTCTCGCGCAAGGAGGATCACCACCAGTTTATCTTCGAGCGCAACATAGTCCTCCGCGGCGAGGGCGGCGGCCCGCTCTTCTATCGCGACCGGACGGGCGAGACGAATGTCCTGCGAGACAACCTCTACTGGGACATGGCCGGGCAGCCGCTCGAGTTCGAGGGGATGACGTTTGAGGAGTGGCAGAAGAAAACGGGACAAGGGAAAGATTCGCTTGTCGCCGATCCAAAATTCGCGGATGCGAAAAATTACGACTTCCACCTGAAGCCGGATTCGCCGGCCTTCAAGATCGGCTTCAAGCCGTTCGACTACTCCAAGGCCGGGGTCTATGGCGACCCGGCGTGGGTCAAGAGGGCAGGCGATGTGAAATATCCTCCCGTCGAGTTCGCCCCTGAGCCGCCCCCGCCGCCGCCGATGCTCATTGACGAGGATTTCGAGGCCATACCCATCGGCGGCCCGCCCCCCGTGGCGGAGGTGCACACCGAGGAGCGCAAGGGACTCGTGGCCGTCACGGACGAAACTGCGGCGAGCGGGAAGCAGTGCCTCAAGATCAGCGATGCGCCGGACCTGAAGCACTCGTTCAACCCGCACTTCTACTTCAAACCGCACTACGACGATGGGGTATCCACCTGCTCCTTCGACATCCGCATCGAGCAGGGGACGAAGATGTATCACGAGTGGCGGGAATATCCGGAAGGCAAGAAGTACGTCGTCGGCCCGAGCATCACGATCAGCGACGGCAGCCTCTTCGTCGGAGGCAAGGAGATGTTGAAGCTCCCCCTCGGCCAATGGGTGCATGTCGAAGTGACCGCCGGGCAGGGGACGAAGGCCGACGGGACCTGGAACCTTGCCGTGACGCTGCCCGGGCAGAAACCGAATACATTCGCAAAAATGAAAATCGAACAACCGGAGTGGAAGGTCCTCGACTGGTGCGGCTTCAGCAGCACCGCCACGGAGAAGACGTGCTACTACCTCGACAATATCAAACTGACCAATACCGCCGCAAAGGCCCAGGCCGAAGGAGGGTGACGATGATTCGGTGCATGATGATTTGCTTTCTTGCAATGAGCGTTTCCATCGCTGCCGCAGAGTATGTCACCGTCCCCGTGGGAGGCGGCGCAAACGGGGTTGACGGGCTCAAGATCGTTTCTGTTCCCTGTGTGCAAGCCTCTGTCGAAACGGTCCCCAAGGCGGATGGCGAGAGCCCGGCCGTAAGGGTCACATTCACGAAAACGGGCGACGAGCGCCGACTCCTCGCGATGGAGGGAACGCTGAAGGGGAATCCCACCGGCAGCAAGGTCCTCGCCCTGCGCTGCCGACTGAGCCTGGAGCAAGGCGAGCCTCAGCGCCTGGCGATGGTCGCCTATGGCAAGGACGGCAATGCCTGGTTCAAGGTCGGCGCGAATCCCATCGCGGCGGGCGGGTTCCAGGAGGTCCGCCTGCCGTTGCAGGGCCTGCGTCCGGCAAAGTTCAGTCGGGACGAAGAAGCCGAATTGCAGTGGGACAAGGTGGAGAAGGTCTGGTTCGGCCTGGCCATTGACGGCCCGGCGAAGGGGACGCTCGAGGTGAGCCGTGCGCTCCTGACAAGCGAACCCTATCGCCCCACGAAGCCCCTGGCGGTGGCGTGCATGGATGCGTCGCTGTGGAGCGTGGGGAAGGACCCCGCCGCAAAGGGCGAGATTGCGATCGCCGAGGCGGAGAAGTGTGTGCGGTTCGACTTCAGCTTCCCCGGCGGGCGGCACATGTACGACATCCCGAGCCTGAGGATACCCGAGGCGGAACTGGAAGGGTATATGGGCCTTCAGTTCACCTACAAGGCCGAGATTCCGCCGGGGATCAAGGGGCTGCTCGTGACTCTGCGCGAATCCGGAGGCGGGCAGTACTTCGTGGACCCGGCGCCCCCGGCGGAGAAGGATTGGAAGACGATCACGATCCCCTTTGCTTCTCTCAAAAAGGCAAGCTGGGGCCGCGACGACAACGACCGCCTCGATGTGGACCAGATTAACGCCGTCCAAATCGGCGTCCACGGCACGACGACGGAGAAGGTCGGCACGGGATTCATTATGACGAAAGAAATCCAGTTCATGCCGTGAGGCAATCGAAGATGATCCAAGTCCGTGCGGCTACCGTCAAAGATGCAGAAGCCATAAGCGGGATTGTCTGCCGATGCTACGAAGGCTTCGAGCAAACCGACGAGTGGCCGCACGATGTCGTCACGGAACTGAAAGCCGTTCGGGGTTCGGCAGACTGCATCCGGGAGTTGATCGCCGGTGAGCGCGTCTTCGTTGTCGATGACGACGGCAGCGTTCGGGGCATGGTCAGCATCCGCAAGAACGAGGTGACCAAGCTATTTGTCGATCCAACCCACCATCGGCAGGGCATCGGGCGGCGGCTGTTCAGCCATGCCGAGTCGTTTATCCGAGATCAGGGCCATCGGCACATGTTCCTGGGCGCAGCGGTCCGGACGCCGATTGCATACTATGAGAAGATGGGGATGAAGATCGCGCGCACGCGGGTGATAGATCATGGTCCTTGTGTCGGGATGATCTCGACGATTCTGGAGAAGTCATTCGGAACTTGACCGGGGGAACGGTGTGCGCCGACGCGCGGCGAAAAAGACTTGACTTTGTGCATACATATGTGCATACTATAGCTATGTTCGAGTGGGATGACAACAAGGAGTGGGGAAACGTTCGGAAACATGGGATTTCTTTTGCTGACACGTTTGCTGTTTTTGAGGATCCTCATGCGTTGACCTTGGAGGATTTTGTGCGCGGGGAAGAACGGTACGTGACCATCGGGATGGATTGCTTTGGGCGGATTCTCGTCGTCGTGTACACATGGCGAGGGGAGAACATTCGCATCATATCCGCTCGGAAGGCCAACAAGTCGGAGATCAAACAATATGAAGGCAAAATATGATTTCAGCAAGGCCCGTCGTGGGGCGGTGCTTCCCGCGTCCGGGAACAAGGTGAGGATCACCATCCGCCTCGACAGGGACATCATCGAATGGTTCAAGCGGCAGGTGCGGGCGGCCGGCGGCGGCAACTACCAGACGCTCTTGAACCAGGCGCTGAGGGAGCACATCCGCAACCGTAAAGAACCCATCGAGCAGATCGTTCGACGGGTCGTCCGCGAGGAACTCCACGCGGCGCACTGATGCCACAGGGGAACGGACGAAGGCCAGATTGACAAGAATGTCGTGAGGAACGCGGATGCCAGACAAGAAATGTCTCTTTTGCGACGGCCCTCTCACCGGCCGCAAGTCACGTGACCATCCCTTTCCGATGTGGCTTCTCACCCATCTCGGTGTCTGTGACGAAGATGTCGAACCCACACATATCGGTTATGAGAAAGAATTCCAGAACGGCGTGGCCAATATAGTACGCGAGTATGTGGCCGAGCAACGGAGTCATCCTATGCAAGCATTCGTTGCAGGTGGTGTTTGCGCCAAGTGCAACAACGGCTGGATGAGCGATATCGAGACGCGTGCAAAACCGGTGCTGATGCCCTTTATCGACGGTCAACGGACCCTTACGCAGTCGCGGCATGACCTTCCTGATCCTGAGTCCCTGGCTATAGCGCGATGGGCTGTCAAGACAGCTTACATGATTGACCGGGCTACGCCGGGACAGGACACCGTTCCCACCAACCACTTGCACGCTCTCCGCTCAGACCCCAATCGGACTCCCCCGGGCGTGAGGGTGTTCGTAGGCCATCAGTCATCAGACGCCAAGGTCAGCTGGTGGAGTTCCCCTACATGGTTTGGCATGCATCTCGAAGACGTCAGTGGATATGATGCCGAAGCCTTTGACCGGCTAATCGGTGCCTCTTACAAAATCGGGATGGTGGTTGGGAAGCTCTTGCTACTCGTCGCGTTCTTCCCGGACAATGCTTGGGCTATGGTGATAGCTAAAGGAATCCACCGCTTGCTGTGGCCCCCGGACGCGCGAATTGGTGAGGTGCCATTCGACCCGGAGCACCCCGTTTCGGTCGCGGAGCCTTTGCTGAAGGTGTTTAACGGCAACCTTCGCATCGTGCATAAACCGTCTCTGGATCGGGCACCAGGCATGATGCAGGACTTGGTCTAACCTGCTTCCCCACCAATGCCGCCGTTTCGGGAGAGTTCCTTGGCCCGGGCCAATCAATCGGACACGACCCTACCCTACTTCAAATGCGCCTTGCTCCGCGTTGACTCAAGTGCCACATCTTGCTTTGCCTGCCCGATGACGTTCATTGCGATCTTGACGTCTTCCTCCACCTCCTCGGGGCTGAGGAAGCCGACGGCGACGGTGTCCTTCGGCGCAATGACGCTATAGACGTACGGCAACCCCTCGTGCGGCGTGACACGGCCGGCGGCCAGCGGCTTGATGCAGATGCACGGCTTCTTCGCGCCGCGGATGACGCTCGACTGCCACGGCGTCTCCACATGGCACAGGAAACCGAGGACGTTGATGATCTGGACGTAGGTCTCCACGTCATAGCCCGCCTTGTCGCAGACGCGGGGCGTCTCCGGGCGGTGCGTGCTCACGCCGGGGATCATGCCGAGGTCGCGCACCATCTTCGTGATCTCCTCCAGGCCGATGATCCGGTTCTCGCCCTGGACGATGTGCGAGTCGGTGAAGCTGGGGTGCGGCAGGCAGAACGTCACGTCGTGCTCCGCGCACCACTTGATCCCCTTCTTGCACTCCTCAAGCGTGCCGCCCGGCGTGCAGACAAAGTGGACCTTCACCCCAGTCTTGTCCTGCACGATCCGGATGGCCTGGTGCGTCTTCTCCTCGATCCCGCCGATGATGGCGTTGACGCCGAACTCCGTGCACTTCTCCAGGACCTCGACGATGCGCTCGACGGTGAAGTATCGCCTCTGCCAGACGCTTCGCGCCTGGGTGAAATGGCTGTGTCCGAAAAACGGGTTCGTGCCGCAGATCATGCGACTGATCTCGATGCCGCCGATGGTCGTCGTGGGGAGCTTCATCGTTACATCCTTCCATTCTTCCTGAAAACGATAATCCAGATTCCAACATTCTCGCACGATCTCCCGCCCGAAGTCAATAGCTCTCCATCCTTCGGGATTTCGCTTGACTGAGAACTTGAACCCGCTATTCTCGTTCTCGGACCGATTTCCCCAAAAAGGAGCGGAAAAGGCATGTTCAAGAAGGTCCTCGTTCTCTCGGCCTCGGTCGGGGCGGGGCACGTCAGCGCAGCGCGGGCGGTCGAGAAGGCGTTCCGGGAACTGGGCGCGGCGGAGGAGGTCCGGCACATTGACACCCTCGAATACACCAATCGCATCTTCCGCGCCCTCTATGGCAAGACCTACATTGACCTTGTAAACAACGCCCCGGAAGTCCTCGGGTGGATTTACGACCACCTGGACGAGCCGTGGAAGCACGTCCGCCGCCGACTGGCCTTCGAGAAGCTGAACACGGGGCGTTTTGTCAAGATGCTCCGGGAGTACGAGCCGGACGTCGCCGTATGCACCCACTTCCTCCCCGCCGAAATCCTCGCCTGGCTGAAGGCGAAGAAGGGACTCGCCACCCGGCAGGCGATCGTCGTCACGGACTTCGACGTGCATGCCATGTGGCTGTGCCGCCACTACGAGCATTACTTCGTCGCCCTCGATGAGACAAAGGTGCATCTTAGCAAACTCGGCATCGCCGCCGACAAGATCACCGTCACCGGCATCCCTATCAATCCTGTTTTTGCCCTGAACAAGGACAAGAAGGAGATGCGACGGAAGCACGGCCTCGATCCGAGCAAGACAACACTCCTCATCTCCGCCGGCGGATTCGGCGTGGGACCCATCGAGCACCTCATCCAGTCCATCCTGGAGCTGCGGCATGAGGCGCAGGTCGTCGTAATCTGCGGCCGGAGCGAGAAGCTCAAGCGCCGGATGGATCGGCTGGCGGAGCGCGTCCCGAAGGGCTGCCGCGTCTCGCTCAAGGTGGAGGGCTTTACGACGGAGATGGACGAGTTCATGGCCGCGTCGGACCTCGTCGTCGGCAAGCCCGGGGGGCTGACCACATCCGAGGCCCTCGCCAAGGGACTTGTATTCGTGATCGTGAATCCCATCCCCGGCCAGGAGGAGCGCAATTCCGATCACCTCTTGGAGGAGGGGGTGGGCATCCGATGCAACAACCTGCCGGCCATGGCCTACAAAATTGACCGGCTCTTGGACGATCCGGAGCGTTTCGCCGCCATGCAGGCGAACGTCCACCGCCTCGCCAAGCCGCAGGCGGCCTATGCCATTGTGGAAAAGCTCCTGGAAATCGGATGATCCTCTTTCCCCGCTCGACCTGATGCTCGAAACCCAAGTGCAAAATTCACATTGGACACATCAATGTGAATTTTGCCCTGGAAACATGCACGCAAATGGGCATTATGTTATGGAATAAGGTTCTAAAGGTCAAACGCCCCGGAGGAGACAAGACGATGAACGATGAGAAGAAATACCCCTCGCTCACGCTGCGGCCGTATCTGGCCTTGTGCGTGGTGTGCTCTCTCGGCGAAGGTCCATCTATGCCGCAGGAGGAGAAGCTCAACGATGTCCTTCGGCAGATCAGGGAGAACCCCGATATGCCTGTCGCCCTCCGATGCAATGCAGGCGACGTTTATGTATATCAGGACCGCGGGATCGCAGAAGACACCCCCGAGAGCGTCGAGTTCAACAGGAAGAGGGACCTGGACATCCTGGCTGCGCTCGATCTGGCGCCGGGGAGCGTGCTGCCGGCCAGGACGTTGTTTCATCTGGTATTGAAAACGATCCCCACGGCGCGCGGCATATGCTGCTACGACGCCGTCACGTCCGATGCATGGCGGGGCTGCCCGAGGGCGGGAAGCGGCTGCTACGAGAAGGGCCGCGAGAAGGGGACCGCCGCCATCATCTCCCCACGAGGCGAAGATGAAATGGCTAAGGAGAAAGAAAAATCCCTGGCGGCAATGTATGCGGCGGAGGCAATATCCATCCGACCGCATATTCTGCTGTGCGCCGTCTGCCAGTATGGCGGAGGAACCCGGCCGCCTTTCAAGCCGGACAACCTGCCGGAGTTCATCCAACACATCCTGAAGAATCCCGACACACTGGTCGCCCTGGCTGAGGGCGCGGATTGGATGATGTGTGCGCCTTGCCCGAGGCGCGTGCCCGAGCTGAACGCATGCGTCAACGTCCTCGGCTCCGGGGGACTGTCCAACCAGAAAAGGGACTTAGATGTGCTCCAGGTACTCGGCCTGTGCTATGGCAGCACGATGAAGGCGAAGGATCTCTATCGGCTCATCTTTGAGAGGATTCCCACAACCAGAGAAGTCTGCCGCAGGCAGAATCTGCCCCCCTCCGTCTGGTGGGATGGCTGCGGGGAGAACAATGACAGGAACCCGCGAGGGAACGAGAACTACGAAAAGGGCAGGGAGATGCTGAAGAAGGAATTCGAACTGATCTGACCCGTGCGCGGGGGCGGCGGATAGGACGAAGATTCGCTCAGAAGCAGCGCAAACGCCCTGTGTCAGTCTGTGGTGCGTAGCCCCCGTACAGCAAGACGGAGGCGGCCAACTCCACCTCCGTTTGCATGAATCCCCCCCGACCGTCGGCACGGTCAATCTTTGAAGAACTCCACGTCGGTCTTCTTGAGCATGCTCTTGTTATATTTCTTGAGTTTCATGGGCGCCATCCCCGTCTCGGATCCCGGGATGCTCCACGTCACAACATTCGGTCGCGGGCCTTTGACGTCGTAGACGAAACCGTCGTGGATACAGGCAAGCGACCAACCGCAGGCCCCCGGCGCAACTGTCAGGTCCGTCTTGAGCATCTCCTGAATCCTCTTGTAACCCACCTTGTCGGCGACGGACCGCTCCTCCTTGAAATAGTTCACCAGGCTTATGAGGGGGTACTTCCTGGCTTCCGGCGTCTTTTCGGTCTTGTCCTTCTCGTTCTTCTTTGGGGGAGTGTAGTAGAAGTGGGCGTCGCCGCCATAGGCGCTGAACTTCACCGGCTCCTTTCCCTTCTTGTTGTCAATGAACACGAGAAAGAACATATACCCCTCGCCCTTGTCCTCCTTCACCAGCTTACGGCACCGCTCGTGGACTTCCGGGTCAACGCAGTCGAGGGGGATAATGGTGTACTCGACGCCCAGTTCCTTGTCTGTGATTTCCCAGCAGACGGGTCCCGGAGGTCGAGAGATCTCTTTCTTCGCGTCCTTTTTCGCGTCCTTCTTTTCCTGTGCCACCGAGCAGTTGCAGATCAATGCAAAAATGATACTCAGGATGAACCAGCGTTTCATCGTTTACACCTCCCGACCCCGCGTGCGCGGGGCATTTCTCCGGACAGACGCGAAACCGTCGGCATGTCCTTATTATTCTTGCCTATTCGCGGTCGAATGTCAAGCCCCCATTTGCATTTTTTCGCCTTCTCCTCTTCCCTTTTTGTAGTTGCGCCAAAGGCCGAAAAGGGCCTCCCGAGGACGCGATGCGAAGGGGGGGTGTTATCTCCTTTTTGAAGACATAGCAGTATTGCGCCGCGCCCTCGCGCGTATTTTTCCGGGAGTTCGTTTGGTAATTTTAAATGTTTCGCTCGTTCCGAGACTTCACCTCGGAACCGAGCACTGGTCAGATTCCGCCCGGCTCCTCGATTATGTAGGGAGTTCGTTCGGTAATTTCTACCCTTGTGGTGTAAATGAATGCATTCATGGCGGTGACGCGGTACATTCTAACTCCATCGAACTCTTCCCCTATGGGCAGAAAGTCTTCATAGAAGTACCATACCCCACAAATAAGGAGTTGTCAAGCCCGATCAGAAAATACATTCTAAATAGATGTATATCACTTTCCTATTAGTGATGTTAGAACTCGGCGAAAAAATCACGACGGAGATGCACCCAAAGCCGACCCCGCCCTTGAAAGCCTCCGCAAAATCTGCTATCTGCAAGACATGTCGAAAACACGCCCCCGATGGAAGGAGACTGTATGAGGCCCATGAATATGGTTGCGTGCGCTGTCACGACTTTAATGGCGGTTTATTTCACCGCCGCCCCGGCTCAGGAGAACAAACCCGTGGAACAACAAGCCAAAGCGGAGGGATACCAGGGCATCTGGTACTACAACCAGAAACTCAAGAACGAATACGTCTACAAATACAGCGGCGGACTCGGCACCTATCCCTCCAACCACATCCCCTTCTCGATCTACTCGAAGGACGCGAACAAGACCTTCTTCGTCTATGGCGGACACGGCATCGTCAACGGCAAGCCCACGCTTTTGGAGATGGTCTCCCACTACGACCACACTACCGGCACGGTCCCGCGCCCGACGATCCTCATGGACAAAAAAACTGACGACGCCCACGACAATCCCGTGATCTCGCTGGATGAACAGGGCCACGTCTGGGTCTTCGCCAGTTCACACGGCACTGCCCGGCCGTCATATATCTTCAAGAGCCGGAAGCCATACGACACGGACGCCTTCGACCTGGTCCTCGAAACGAACTTCTCCTACCCCGAGCCATGGTACTTCAAGGGCAAGGGATTCCTCTTCCTTCACACGCGCTATCAGAAGGGCCGGTGCCTCTACTCCATGACCAGCGCCGACGGTATAAACTGGTCGGAGGGCCGGATGCTTGCCAAGATCGCCCAGGGGCATTACCAGGTAAGCTGGCCCTGCGGGGAGAAGGTCGGCACGGCCTTCAACTACCACCCTGCCAAGGGCGGCCTGAACTGGCGGACAAATCTCTATTACATCCAGTCCGACGACTTCGCCAAGACCTGGAAGAACGTCCAGGGCGAGGCGGTTGATGTCCCCTTGACCGAGATCAAGAACAAGGCCCTCGTTCACGACTACGAGGCGGAAAAACTCCTCGTCTATATCCAGGACATCAACTACGACGCGGCAGGCAATCCGATCATCCTCTATATCACGAGCAAGGGCTTCGAGTCCGGTCCCGAGAACGGTCCCCGCGTCTGGACCACGGCGCGGTGGACGGGCGTGGAGTGGGACATCCGCGGCACAATCGCCTCCGACAACAATTATGACACCGGCGGCCTGCATATCGAACCGGATGGGACATGGCGGATCATCGGCCCCACCGAGACCGGTCCCCAGCCCTACAACCCCGGCGGCGAGATCGCCGTCTGGACCAGCACCGACCAGGGCAAGACGTGGACGAAGCTGCGGCAGGTCACGAAGGACAGCCCGTTCAACCACACCTACGCCCGGCGTCCGGTCAATGCGCACCCCGACTTCTACGCCTACTGGGCCGACGGCCACGGGCGGCAGCCGTCCGAGTCGCGGCTCTACTTCTGCAATCAGACCGGCGAGAAGGTCTTCCGCCTGCCTTACACGATGAAGGCCGATCAGGAGAAGCCGGAACAGGTGAAATAGAGGAAGCAGAAGAGACGTGGCTACGGAGGATCACCGCCGCGCGACAATGTCCATGACCGGGCCAGGGAAGATGCGGCGCAGGAGCGGGCCGGGCCAGTCGTCGCCATCGGCGAACCGCCTCACCCGTTCGCAGAGGCGGGGGCAGCATTTCTCGACAGCCCGGATGAGCTTCGCATGGTGCGGGGGAAAGGCGATCGGCGCGATGAGGAACCGGAAGAAGACCGTCGAGACGCCCGCGTCCAAGTGAACCACATCGAACCCCGCCGCCCGAAGCGCAGCCCGGAGGCTGTCCGGCGAAAAATGGAAGAGGTGATAGGGAACGGCCCAGCCACTCCACCGCATACCCAGGACCCTGGCATCGTAGCTCCCACAATTCACGATGCGGATGACAAGGACGCCATCGGGTTTGAGCCATCGGCGGCATCGCCGCAGGACGGTCCCCGGTTGGGACAGGTGCTCCAGCGCATCCCAGAATGTGACGACATCAAAGGTCCCCTCCGGGAAGTCCGCCTCAGTCGCACTCTTGGCGATCACGTTGACACCGAGCCGCCGGCGGGCCTCCTCTGCGGCCCAGGTGGAGACCTCGATTCCTTTGACCTCCCACCCCCGCCGGGCCGCCTCGGCCAGAAACCCGCCCGTGCCGCAGCCGACATCAAGAAGTGCGCCCGGCGTTTTGAATCGCTCGACCAGGGCGATACGCCCCGCCGCCGAGTGTTCGGCGCGACTTTTTGTCTCGACGCAGACGCTGTGGAAATAGGGCTCGTCGTACAGGTGCGCCATCTCCTGCGGCGTCGGGGGGGCGTCGAGAAATCCGAGACCACATGCGCCGCAACGCGCCAGCCGCCGGCCGCTGATGACTTTCCATGGCCGGATTTTCGCAGAGCTACAGATCGCGCAGATTTGGGTCTCAGGGGTCCACATAGTCATCTTGGCCGAGCGACGGCGGTGACTTCCCTCCCGGTGAAGGCGCCCCGGATCAGCCGGAAGGAACGGCTTTCTCCGCGCGCGGCAGGGACAGCCGACAGTGCGGGACACGGGCCCTTACCCTTTTGCACCGCATCATCCGCCAATCCGGGCCGCCCGCGCAACAAATTCCGCAAGGACCAGACAAGGGTGGAGATTTTCGTTTCCATGCGCCCAACGACGAACCCATTCCTATCCAGGAGATTCCGGAGGGTCATGGGGGTAAAATGACTCATGTGCAGGGGCAGGGACCAGTGCGGCCAGTTCCTGCCATAAACCCATGCGTCGAAGCTCCCGCAGTTGGGCGCGCGAACGATCAGCGCGCCGTCGGGTTTCAGCAAGATCTTCATCCTGCGCACGACCGCCGATGGGTCGCGCATGTGTTCCAGGGAATCCCAGAGGGTGATCACATCGAAGGACGACGCCGGCAGGTCAATCTCCAAAATGTCGCCGACATGCACAACATTGCCCAGTTTTGCACGGGCCTTTTCGGCCGGATAGCCAAGCACCTCTACGCCGACGACGGACCACCCCTGCTCTCGCGCTGCGACCAAAAACGATCCCACGCCGCACCCCACGTCCAGGAGCCTTCCCCCGCCGCGAAACGGCGCAATTGCCGCAAGGCGGTCGGCGACGGCGCCCGGGGCGATCTCCTCCCGTTCGATCTCGCCACCGTACATCCCGCCGATGCGTTCCTCTGTCAGGAGCGCCTCCAATTCCTCCGGGGTTGGCCGAGGATTCAGATAGGCGAAGCCGCACTGCGTGCAGCGACAGATCACCCATCCGCCAATCCGTCTCCACGGCGTCTTGTCCCGCGAGCCGCATAGGGCGCAGTTCACCCGCTCCATAGCTATTTCCTCGATTCCGCAGCCATCTTCAGCCGACCGACCAGATAGCCGATCCCCGACAAGAGCCGCCAGCAGAGGGCATAGACGAAAACCGCCGGAACCATGTACAGGCGGTCGCGTTCCCTGATCGTATGCCGCACGCTTCGCAACACGACGTGAAGCAGGTGCAGCGTGAATCCCACGACCGCCGACCAGGAGAACAGGATATGGAGGTCGGAGCGAATCGCCAGCGCTCCGACAAAGAAGATGCCAAGGTGCATGAACGCCAAGGGCGCCTCGACGTCCCGCAGCCGCACGCGAAACGTGAAGCTGGCCGCCGTTAATGCCGCATAGCCGGCGAAAGCCGCCCAGGGGCAGAGGAAGATGAGCGGGACCAGAATAAAGGCTATCAGCGTGGCCAGGAACGCCCGCGTCTCCAGGCCGTCGTAGCCGTAGTCGCGGTAGAGTTTCGCCGCCGCGCCGCCGTACTGCATGGCCTTTTTGAGGAGGACCGATTTCAAACTGCGCTGGTGGGAGGAGAAGACATACCGGATACGGGCCTCGCCGCTGAGCATGATCTTGTAGCCGGCCTTCTTCATCTCCATTGAGAGGGCCGTATCCTCGCCGGCGACGAAGTAGGACTTGTCGTCGAAGTATCCTAACTCGCGGATCACACTGCCGCGATAAGCGTCGCACTTGTCCCGGAAGAACGCGGTTTCCTCAAGCTTGCCCGTTGGATTGAGAAATTGCTGCGGAGCGATGGAGTCGAAGAGCTTTTCGGAGAATTCCAGCGTAGACCGGTCGGCGATGAAGCGCTGCGAAACCACGGCGCCGACCTTCAGGTCGCTGAAGGGCGCGACCATCTGCGCGATCCAATGTTCCGTCTCGGGGATGCAGTCAGCATGGAGCACCATCAGGATTTCGCCCTTCGCATCCTTTAGGCCGACATTCATGCTCCGGGCGAGGCCGAGGTTTCGCTCGTTGACGATCTGCTTCACCCCGTCGAAACCGCCGACGATCTCCGCTGTGCGGTCGGTGGAGTGGTCGTTGACGACAATGATCTCCTTCGGCTCGTAGTTCTGTCTCTTGAGCGCGTCGAGAACATCGGCTATGGTTTCTTCCTCGTTGTGCGCAGGGACGACGATGGAAACGAGATCGGCCACACCGATTCCTTACAATAAAACTCGCTCGGTACTTTTTAGCCGTAGATGGTAACACGGCGCCCAATGTAAATCTATGGACAATTTGCGCCTCGAAGCCCCGCTCGTCAAACCATATGCCTTTCCGCGCTTGACTTGCGCCCGAAACTGCCTTAGACTGACGCGGGATTCGGATTTCGAGCAAGGCGCGCCGAACATGCAATTCTGATGTAGGAAACCATGTATGATTCACCGTGTTGTACGCCTTCTTGCGATAGGGCTTATTGTGTGCTGCATCCCTCCAAACAGCGGGGGCGCCGCAGCCGCCGATACGAAAGAACGGATTGCGATTGTTGACTTCGATGTGCAGGGCGACGTGGGCATTGCGGATGCGGGCAAGATCGTCCCCCGGCTGCTTCTATCTGAATTCGCTGAGAAATATGAGATGGTGACGCGGACGCAATTGCAGGCGCTCTTGACCGAGAAAAACCTTCAGGTGAGCGACCTGATGGACGCCGACAAGGCAAAACAATACGGCAAGCTCATCCCCGTGAAGTACCTTGTGGTGGGGGAGGTGATGAAAGGGGCGGAATACTGGATGACGGCGCAACTCGTCGAGGTCGGGCCTGGCATCATCCGCAGCCCCCGAAAGGTCTCCGCGTCCACCTACCAGGAACTGGAAAAGAAGATCCCTCTCCTCGGAAAACTCCTCTTGATGGATGACGAACGCTACAAGAACTGGCAGGATGCAACAGGAAACACCGAGAAGCGCGCCCTTCTGGGCGACTTGATTGTCCAGTATCCTAAAATTCTGGAGTTCAACAGCGGCGACTTTGCGTATGCGTCCTACCACGGTGGGATCGTCGTGCGCAACAACCGCACCGGCGCGGAAGAGATCATCTGGGCGGGCGAACCCGGCCATCCCGTCTCTGGAGACTTCAAGAAAAACCTGGACGACAGTGCGGACCTCCGAATGCGCATGGGGTCGGCTCTCTCGGACGAGGTATCCATCTTCAATGACGCTCTGCGCGTTCAGGTGTTCCAGGGCGGCGGGATGATCTTCGAGACGCGGACCGCGATCACCTGGCGCAGCGTCCACGAGATGCGCCGCCTCCGGAGATAGACCTGACGCCGTCTTCTCGCGTTGAGCCTCCGTCGCGGTCCCCCCTACCTCGGCATGGGCATAATCGTTACCGCCGGGAAGAGGGAGACGTGGACGACGCGGTCGCTGAAGATGAGGCCCTTCGCGTCTATGCCGTTGCCGACGCAGCGGCCGATGGTCCCCGCGCCGGGCGTCCCCTCCGTGTGGTAGGGCGCAGCAAGGACGCGACGAAGGAATTGCTCGGCGGCCGTGCGGTCCGGCGGGACGGGGATGTGCCGGACGCAACTCAGCACGTCAATGGCGTACGAGTCCAGCACCTTCTCCCGGTGCTTGTAGAACAGCGATGAATTGCCGAACAGGTCCGCCCCTACGAATTCTCCGTTGCGCGCCACGACGACGCCGACGATCTGCCTCGGCAGGACGCGGCAGAATTCCTCGCGATACTCGCCGAGTTTGTTTGCCACATCGCGTTGGTTATAGACATAGTTGAAGTCGCCCGTCGCCGATTCCTGTTTCAGCTCCCGCGCGGTCTCTGCGACGCCGCCCCATACCTCGCTCTGGTCGGCGGCCTTCTGCGCGCGGACGCGGAGTTTCGCAGACGCCAAGTTTCCATCCGTCTTGAAGACCTCCGCCTTCTTCATCCACCGCCCCTGCTCGACGCAGTAGGCCGGCAGTTCGATCGGCGCGCTGTGCGGAGGCAGGAGGATGTCCTCGCGCAGGATGCGATTCTGTTTCCCGCCGACGAGAATTTCTCCGGCCATGATGAACACATACTCGGCGGCCCGATTCTGCACCAGGAGCACGGGGACCTGCCCCTCGCCCTTCTCGGTGATGACAATGGCGTTCTGCCGCAGGGCCTCGTCAAGAGTCAACGGCGCGATCCCAAGTTCATATCCTGCAACCTGCACCGGAAATACAGTAAGGCCGCGGTAGTGGTGGCCGTTGAGCACTTGGCATCGAGCCGCCAGGTCGGCAACAGGATTGTGCGCGGGGATCGGCGGGCGCGGCGGGCGGACGATCCTCCCGTCGGTCTGCTGCCCCTGTCCCTTCTTGTAGTCCGACTTCAGCTCAGCCGCATTGACGATTCCGACACATGCCACCGACATCATAAACGCGAGAAATGCTCTCCGCTCCATGACACTCCTCCTTCCACCAAAGGGACTGCCGGGCGGCGCCCCGGCCGCCCGGTCCTTTTCTCCGCGAGACTATCGGGCAAGTTCGTTGACCTGATCGGTTGAAAGTTCTTCGGCGCCTTCCTCGCCGATCATGACACACTGGTTACCCACAACGAACGCCACCCGGTCGCCGAGGAGAAAGATCTCTTTCCATTCCGGCTTTGCATCCAAGAGTTTGAAGTAGGTCGCGCTGCCGTACTTGACCTTGATCGTCTGCATCCCTTCCTTGTAGTTCGTATCCATCCACACGCCCTCGACGAGGACGAACGTCCGCGCCCCGACGTGCTTCACGATCCGCGCACCTCCCTTATCGCCCTCGCCCGCCGCCTGCTCCTCTTTCAGCGCGCGCACTTTCTTGGCCATGTCGAATGCATCGCGTCCCGAATCGGCTTTCATCTTGCTCTCCACCTGCCGGGTCGCTTCAGGCTCCATCGGCAGTCCCAGCGTCGCCGGAGCGGCCGCTGCGCCCTTGCCCGGCTGCCCCGCCGGCTGCCGGCTCATGAACCGATCCCGCGAGATGCCGTGCCGCGTGTAGGACGCATCGTCCTCCAGGACGAGGTAGGACGTGTACGGCGTCTGGATGTTGAATTCCTTGCTCAGGCGGATCACCTCGCCCTTGAGCTCGGGGTTCTCGCCATGGAGTCGAATCTCGTCGAGCAGGTAGCCGACTTTGCGAGTGGCCCAGAGGCGTTTGATGAACTCGTTATCCGCGTTCGATGCGGCGAATGTGCCCTCATACACGATTTCCTTCTTCTTCCCGCCCACGTCGCCCGTCAGCCGGATCGCCACGTCGCCCGATTCCCGGTAGCGGCCGAAGAGCGTAAGCTGCGCGCCCTTGAATAGATCGGGCAGGCGGCGGGGATACATGTCCCGAATCTGGACCTTCCCGAAGTCGAGCTGCGGATTTGCCAGCACCGGATAGCGAATCTTGTCGCTGAACGACGACACCGGCATCTCGATGTTCTCATCCGGCTTGACGTACTGCGGGTAGCCCCCGCTCGCCTCGGCGATCTGGTCGAGGAGGTGCGTATTGACCTCGTATCCGACGCCGAAGACGAACACCCGCGCATTGCGCGGATTGCTCTTTTTCACATTTGCGACGATCTCGTTCATGTCCGTCACACCCACCGTAGGCTTGCCGTCGGTCAGGAACACGATGTTGTAGGGCCGCCCCTCTGCGCCTTTGGCCGAGAGCGCCGCGGCGAGGGCGTCGCTGATGCACGTCCCCCCTGCCGCCCGGAAGCCCTCGATGAACGCGAGCGCCTTATGTACGTTCTCCTTCGTCGCGGGAAGGGTGCCGTTCGACATCTGGTCCACGTCGGTGCTGAAGCGGATGATATTGAATGTGTCCTGCGGGCCAAGATTCTGCACGCAGTACTTCAGCGCATTTTTCGCCTGCTCGATCTTGTCGTTTTCCTGCATGCTGCCAGAGGTATCTACCACGAAGCAGACGTCCTTCGGGAGCACCTGGCTCTCGTCAATCTCCGCGCTGGGCGAGATCATGAGCATGAAGTAGCCCTCCTCATCGCCCACGCGATGGGCAACCAGGTTGATGCCGATGTCCTTCTCCGACACCGTGTAGTAGAGGACGAAGTCGCGGTCGAGGATGCTCCGATTCTGCTCGAAGCCGACGACGGCCAGGTGGTCGCTCTTCTTGCTGACGCCGACCTGATGAGATGGGGAGTAGATCGTCCGCAGCGGCGTCTTCGATTCAAGGTTGAGCGCAACGGAGAAATCCTCCAACGTCTGCGCCGCCGCGCCGGAGGTCTTCAGCGGATAGACGTACTTGCACGCGCCGCCGTCCATCTTCAGGACCTCGGAGTAGGTCAGCTCGATCTTCTGCGTCCCCATGCGCGGGACCGGATATACGCGAATGCGAAAAAGATTGCTCCCCATGTATTCGAGGATGCCGGGGTCCTTCATCCGGCGAACGATCTCCTCATAGATTTGCCGGGCCTTGTCCTTCTCCACCAGTTCCCCGCTCATCCGTTTGCCGTTGATGTACATGGCAAAGTCCTGGATCGAGGCGTTCTCGGGCAGCGGAAAGATGTAGGTCGCCTCCAAGTCCTGGGGCACGCTGTTCTGGAAAACCTGTTCAACATTTGTGGTAGCCACCTGATCCTTGACAGCGATGTTCACCCGTTGATACTTGATCGCCAGAGGCGGAATGCCCGGGTCCTTCGGGATCAGCATCCCCGTCGCCGTCGCAACCCCTTGCAGCGCAACGAGAAACACCAACATACACAAAACACGTTTCTTCATGATCGTCTCCTCCTGCGATGGGTTCATCCTCTTGGCAACCATCTTCTATCGGATTTGACGCATAAGCGCGAAAATGGTTCCGCAGAAATCCTTAATCACCATTATCTTCGCCCTACCATTTGACATCCTTGCCGAAGCGGAGTACACTATACTGTCAACTTCATTCTTGGAATCTGAGGGCAATGGCAACGACCGAGGACAAGATTCGATTCTACTGCGGCGCGTGCGGCAAACGGCTGAAGGCCGACCCCGCGAAGGTAGGCCGCTCGGCCAGGTGCACGAAGTGCGGCAAGGCCGTGCCCGTGCCGCGCAAGCAACTTAGCCGCGCGCAGATACGCCTCTATTGTCCGGCGTGTGGGGCTCGAATTCGCGCCTTCGCCGAGCGGTCCGGGAAACGGGTAAAGTGCACCCGATGCGGCGAAAACATCCTGCTTGCCGAGGTAAAAAAACAAAATAAGCCCGAACCGCAGATACCCCATCCACGGATACAAAAACCGGATAAAGAAATAAAAGCGGAGGCCCCGCCGAAAAAAGAATCGACGCCGATCCCCCCTGTCCGGATGAAACGCAAAGCCAGGGAAAAGATCGAGAGACCATCGCCATCCGTCTATGTCATCCCTGTGCCCGAGGAGCGGGAGCGGCCGGCGGCCGCAGCCGAACCCGAAAAAACCGCCGTCCCTCGTCGGTTCTCTTTTTTCAAGATCATCTCGATTGGACTCGTTCTCTTGCTGGCGATAGTCGTCGTTGGATTTACCCTCCTTCGCGCCACAAGCCCGGAATGGCTGAACGTGCGCCTGATGCGCGCCGCGCGGGACGGCGACGCCCGCGCCGTGCGCATGTTGCTCCTCTGCGGAGCAGATGTGAACTCCAAAACCCCCATCCCCCAGACGCCGCTGCACTGGGCCGCTATGAAAGGACGCCGCGACGTCGCAGAGGTCCTGATTGACCGCGGGGCCGACATCAACGCAACGGATGAAAACGGCAAGACCCCCCTGCTCCAGGCCGTCTCCTTCGGCCACTCGGACATCGCGCAGCTTTTGATCTCCCGCGGCGCAAATGCAAGCATGGCCGATAGCAGCGGTTTTGCGCCGCTCTACCAGGCGGCCTATGTCGGCAACAAGGACGTCGTCGAGCTCCTTGTCGCGGCGGGCGCGGACGTGAACGCGACCGTCGAGGTGGCCGTCCCCGGAACCGGATCGAAACCGCAGCCGAGGAGATTGACAGCCCTGGACGCCGCAGAGATGGCGGGACATACAGACGTCGCGGTCTTCCTTCGCAACCGCGGAGCGAGAACAAGCATGGAGACGAAATAGGTGATAGGTGACAGATGGTAGGTGATAGGAGAAATCAGATGCGCAAGGGGTTCTTGATAGGAGCCATCGTCGTGCTGAGCATGGGTGGGGCGTGCATCGCCGCGACGGTGCTTGAGGTGGCGACAGGGAAATGCGGCATGGGGTCGGCGTCCTTCTGGGGCGGTGTGGCGTTCCACGCCTGCGCGGGAATCGTCGCGTCGTTCCTGCTGGTCAAGGCCCGGCCGCCCAGGCAGGAGGACCAAGACAAGGCCGACGAGAAGGCGGACAAGGAGGTGGAATCATGAGTTGGGGATGGCTCATCGCGGCGGTGATCGTCTGGCTGGCCTCCGCCGGTTGCATCATCGGCACGCTCGTCGAACTGCTTCTCGGCAAGGCGAACCTGCGCAAGGGCGACTTCTGGGGCGGCGTTGCGTTCCACGGCAGCACGGCGATCCTGGCCCTGTGGCTTCTTCTGAAGGCGCTTGGATAGGCTACATCCATGACGTGTGCGCAGACTCGAGCCTGGAAGGAGCATCTTATGCTCTTTGTCATCCTCGCGTGCGCCGGATCGGCGACGGCGGCGCAAAAGGCCGTGATCTCGATCAAAATCGTCAAGGCCGAAGCCGGACGGTGCGCAGCCCCGCCGAAGCTACAGGTCCTCGACAACCCCGACCAGTGGAAGCAGATCGAGAAGGAGACCTTTCAAGGGGAAAACGATTGGGAGGCCTACTGGACGCTGGAGGCCGCGCAACTGCCCAAGGATCTGCCGCGCGTGAAAATTTCGTGCCCCGGGGTGAAGGCGGCGCGGGCCATCGTCGGGCGGACCGATGTGAAGTTCGACGCGACCGACGGCGGCGTCGCGTTTCGACTGGTCCCGGACCAAGCCCGCGGTCAGCTCATTCAAACCGTCCTCGACGACCCCGAAGGCGACCTGCCCATTGACCTGCACCACAACTGGGAGATGCGCAAGGAACGGGAGTACAAGCAATGCCCCTGGCCGGCAAAGCCGATCGCGGCGCACAACAATTACCTCTTTGCGGCGCGCGAGGCATTGAAGATCATGGGCGGCTTCAGCCCCAAGCGCGAGCAGAACCCCTTCGACGGAGGGATCGTCCTGGAGGGCCACGAGACAGCCGCCACGCGAGGGCACATGGACTTCCCCCCGCACTTCCACATCATGCTGTATCCGCCGGGATACACGCCCGGCGCGAATGTCCCGCACTTCTACATGGACGAGGAGGGACGGGTGATCCGGAATTCGTTTGGCGTTCTCGGCGTCCCGAACTCCGCCCGCGAGTTCGGATCCGGCGAATGGTGCAGTATGAAGGACCTCCACGGGGTTCTGGGACTCGAACTTCAGATCACTCCCGACGGCGGCCTGCGGCTGCGCAAGGGGCCGGGCCAGGAGGAGTTCCTGCTCGCTGGGGACCCGCCAAGCAAGGCGTCTGAGGCGGTGTGCGTCTGGCGCGGCGACGAGATGCTATGCCGTTGCGCGGTTAAGGACGACGCGGCGAAGGGGGATATGCAGATCGCCATCGAGCGCTTTGCGGGAGGAAGGCCCGTCAAAACCTTGAAGGAAGCCCTGGCCTACGATCCCTTCACCGGAAAGATCATCAAGCGAATGCGGGAGCAGTAAGCGGCGGCCGCCATACCTGTTCCGACAGTGCAGAATAGATCAGGCCTTTGCAACCGCGGGTGGGCGCAGTCCAGGATTCAAGACGACCACGTGTCATGGGCCTGCCGGGGGCATGTCCTCTTTCCTTCATCCGTCGGCAATAGGGCATCCGGGAGGCAGAGCGGCCCTGTGGGGCCATGTCCCTTTGCACGGGAAAAAAGGGCATCTTCCACACCTTTCGCTCGCCGGTATAATCCAATAGCGGCATGCAGGAAGACCATACCAACCGTGCCGGTTCCGGCCGGGTTGAAGGGAGGACACCGTGAAGACAAGCTTGAATCAGCGGCGGGGCATAAGCCTGATCGAGATTTTGGTCGTGATCTGTGTGCTTCTGATTCTGGCCTCGGCGCTGATCGTGGGTGCGATGCAGATTCGGGGCCATGCCCAACTGCGCGGGACCGAATCCCTCATCGCACAGATTCAGTCGGCCAACGAGCAGTTCCAGAACGAGTGGCGTTTCTATGCCCCCGATTCACCCATTGCGCAGTTCGGGGGCATTAACTGGACGGTAGACGCCGCTCCGTCGGTGCCCGAATTCGAGACGGTGCATGTGGAATCGAGCGCACCCGGCATGCCCGGCGACAGGATGCCGACTCAAGGCAATGAGTATCTGATGATTAATCTGGCGGTGCGTTCGGAGCTGCTTCGGCTATCGGCCAGATCGCTGGCCGGTCCCGAGCGAATCATCGCCCTTGCGGAAAACCGCAAGGTTACAAGGAGATGTATCCTCATGGATGGATGGGGGCGCCCGATCTTTTACGACTGTCATGTGCCCGAAGGGGGAATCTACGCCAACGGCCTGGTGCGCCATAACATGACGGCTTTCGATTTATTTTCGCTGGGCAAGGATGGCCGAACCGGCTCGAACAGCGGCGCCCCCGGCGATGATCCTGACGATCTCAACAACTGGCAAGGCAGCAAGTAGGAATCCGCCCCTCAAACCGTCTGCACGCGGAAGGTCTCGACGGTTCCCTTTTTCCAGCCGTCCCAGAGGTAGGCGTCCTCGCGGCCCTGGGCGATGACGCGGAAGGCGTAGCGGGTCTGCTCCTCATAAAACTCGCAGTAGGCGCTCGGGGCGCGGAGCGTCCCCTCGCAGGCGTGCACCTCAGCGGGGCACGGCGCGCCGCAGAAGTGGCGGATCGCGCATCTCCCGCACGGCTCGATCTCCTCGATCATGCGGCCGGTAACATCCCGGAATGCTTTCGATTTGAGGATGGTTGCGATGGGTGTCTTGAACAGGTTGCCGCCCTTGAACTGCGGCATGCCGATGAACTCACTGCACGGGGACACATCGCCCCGGGCCGAGACGGCGAAGAAGCACCGCCCCCCGCCGCAGGGGGAGATGTCGCACATCAGCCGCCGCGCCGCCGGGGCCGCGATCCCGATCAACACATTTGCGAAATTCGCAATCACGATCTTTCGGCCCGTGGACTTGCCAAGCTCATAGGCCCGGTCGAGGGCGCGCATGAACTCCCGGGCCAGCAGACCGTTGTCCGGCTTGAGCGCCCGCCCGCCCGGCTGCGTGCACCGAACGGGGTTCAGCATGATGATGGGGACGCCGCGGGCGTGGAGAAATTCCACAATCTGGGTCAGGAATCGCACGTTCGCCTGCGTGACGGTGCAGATGGCGTTCAGCGCCGGGTAGCCGGACAGCCGGTCGAGTGTCTCCGTTACCTTGCGGAAGCTCCCCCCGCCGGCCCAGTTGCGCCGCGTCCGGTCGGCGACCTGCGCGCGGTGGCCGTCGAGGGAAATGCCGATGCCGACACCGTGCGAGCGCAGGAAGTCAATAGCCGCCTCGTCGAGGAGCGTGGCGTTCGTCTGGATGCCGAAGCGGAAGTCGTCGGCAAACTTCTCGATCCCGGCAAACACCGCCTCCCGCGCCAGCATCGGCTCGCTGCCGTGGAAGACGAGCTGCGGCTTTGCGCCTTTGGGCAGCGACTTCTTGAAATGGTCCCGCAGGATATGCAGCGCTCGGCAGACCTTCTGTGGGGACATGTGGATCCCGCCGCGACGCATCTTGTCCGGCAGGTAGCAGTATCGGCAGTTCAGATTGCACCGTTCGGTGGGATTGAAATAGACCGCCGACGGCGTGAGGCCGAAGCGAAGGGCACGCATCTCTCGCTGCATCGCTTCGGCCTTGCGCTGATACGTCTTCCGAATCGTCCCGTTCTCAATCGCGTCCGCCGCGGACGTCTTCGGCAGAATCGCCCAGAAGGCCGTGTCGGCCTCTACGGCGGCGACGCGATCATCCAGGCCGACTTCCATGAGGGCGAGACCGGGACCGTAGCCGGTGTTGGCGTACTTGCCCCTGCCCCCCTCCGTGGGGACCTTCTTATTTTTCACAGTCATGCGACCGACGTTACTTCTTCTTGGAATCCATCATGATGTAGTGCGACAGTCCGGTCCCGTCCGCGGCCTTCTTGCACTCGCGACGATAGGCAACGACCTTTTTCTCCGCGCTCTTCTTCTCGCTCGCCATGACCCAGCTCCTTTTCTCTCCGTGCGGGACGCATAACAAAAAAGCCCCGCAAGCAGCGCACGGTCTGCTTCCGGGGCTTTCCTTTGCCATCGGTCAGCCCGAGATCACGTCATCCAACAGGTCTTCTGGCTCTCGCATCAACCACGCGACGGCCGCCTTCCCGCTGGGGTGGGCCCCAGCAGTGGCCGCGCCTGCCCTTCGGCGCCTCGCCGTCCCGCGTCCGCGATCACAGCGGCGGGACCGCCACGGAATCACACCGTGTTCCGAGATGTTGGGAACGGTCTCAGAAGTTCTCAACGGAATGTAGCATAGCGAACTCCCCGCGGGATGTCAAGACAAAAAATCGCGGAAAAGTAAGGCATCGGCCAGCCTGGGTGGCCTATCCTTGACAGGCTCCCTGGCGTCGGATATACTTCGCTTAGGACAGCGCAGAGGGCGACTGAGAACGTCCACCATGGCTCCACAGCACATAGCGCAATGGAAAATATGCCCTAAAACAATCTTCCGCTGTCCCAAAGATGCGTGGAACAAAAACAACTGAACATGGTGCCCCCGGAATATGCCAAAGGAGCCCGTTCAATGAGCTACTCGCTGTCAGAGGGAAAACCGGTTCTGATCTACGAAGTGTACCTGCCGAAGAAGATGGCGTATGCCTCGAAACTCGCAGAGGTGCTCGACTCCTTCTTCACGCCGCAACGCCTTCAGGACATCCCGGCGGTCCAAACCAGACTTCAGGAGATAACACCCGACTCCGAGAAACAGCGATTCATCGAGTGGATCGTATCAACTATCAAGGGGTACTCGATCTACGAGGTGGATGGCGGGTTCAGCGACGGCGCACGCCTGTTCGATGAGAGAACCTGGGTAATCCGGTTCATCCTCCACGATCCGATGGGTCAGGACGGTATCCGGGAGAGTTTCCGCACCCTTTCACGAGACGTGATCGCCCACCTGGTGACCCGTCGCTTCGCCGAGGAGCTGGGCACGGAGCAGGAAATCTGGTTTCTGGAGTATGAGCACTGCCGACTTCGCCGGTGGGTTCAGCAAACGGATTCCTCCGCCTGACGTTCTAAGCCCGTCGGCGCTCCCCGATGAACCGTTTCATGCGTTGGCGGTTTTCCTTCTTGATCCACGTGAATCGAACGCCGACTTCGTATTGATCTTTCTGAACCCCCTTCCAGGCGCACCACCTTGATTTCCAGATGACGAGGAACGTGAAATTGAGGCGACTCTCAGCATGTGTAATTGGACCGGGTTTAGATAGTTAAGGGAACGTCCCCCAAACCAACCTGTTGCAAACGAGAACGGATGTTGTTACACTGGTTTTAAAACGGGGGATGCGCTGGGAGCGGCAGGCAACTCCACATCACGACAGGGCGCGTGGAGACAAATCAACGGCGTGAGATGAAAAACATGAACCGACGGCAATTTCTCAAGACCGGCGGAGCGCTGGTCAGCGGACTGGCGGCGATCCGCCCCATTCTCGGCCAGGATAACCAAGCGAAAAAGCGTCCTGACATCCTCTTCATCGCCATCGAGGACGTGAGTCCACATCGCTTCGGCTGTTATGGCGGCAAGGTGGCGAAGACGCCGAACATGGATCGCTTCGCCGCCGGGGGCATCCGCTTCGCCGAGACCCATACAAACCCGCCTTGCTGCCCATCCCGCACGGCCCTGTTCCTCGGCCTGCGCCCGGACACGACGAAGGTCTATGGCAACAACGACAACTGGGCCGAGCTGTGCCCCGACGCCCTCTCCATGCCGGAGCACTTGCGCAACAACGGCTACGAGACGATTCGCTGTGGGAAGATGTTTCACGGCGGCAGCGGAAGCGGCGCCTTCGAGAGGGACGCCTGCTGGAGCAAGATCGTCAACCCATCCGAGGGCATGCCCGAGCGGAAGAAGACGCGCCGCCCCGCCGAAGGTCCCGGCGTGGAATACGCAAAGGAGCGAAAGCAGGCACAGAAGAAGGGAAAGGCCAAGAGTCACGGCTCGCCCTTCATCTACGGCCCCACGGGACTGGCCGGCGAGGAGGAACTCGACGGCATGGTCGCCTCCCAGGGCATCCGCCTCCTGAACGAGAAGCAGGACAAGCCGATCCTCCTGGCCCTGGGGATGCACGCCACACACCTGCCATTCTGCTGCCCTGACAAATACTTTGAGATGTATCCCTGGCAGGAGATGCAGATCCCCAGGAACCCCGACGCCGGGCCGGACGGCATGCCGAAGGACCCCAAGGTTCTCAGCCAGCAGAACCCTTATACGATCGAGCAATGGAAGAAGGCCATTGCCGGGCATTACGCCTGCCTGTCGTTCGTGGATGCGCAGATCGGCCGCGTGCTCGATGCGCTGGAGAAGTCGGGGCGGAAGGAGAACACCATCGTCGTCATCTGGAGCGACCATGGCTTCATGCTTGGCGAGCACTTCATGTGGCGCAAAGGCCCGCTCCGCGACGAGAGCACGATGTCCGCGCTCCTGATGCAGGCGCCCGGCGTGACGAAGGCCGGGAGCGTGTGCAAGCGGCCGGTGGAGACGATTGACATCTTTCCTACAATTTTCGATGTCTGCGGCGTCTCCCAGCCCGAGGGGATCGAGGCCATGAGCATGAGGCGGCTCCTCGAAACCCCCGGCGCGCCGTGGAAGAAGGGCGCACTTATGCACGGGGGCAGGAAGGGGCGGAGCATCTGCACGGAGAAGTGGCGTTATAATGAGTACGAGGGCGCCCCCGACCAAACCGAGCTGTTCGACCAGGCCGCCGATCCCGGTGAATTTGCCAACCTCGCCCAAGATCCCAAACACACCGAGACGGTCAAGGAACTCAGCGCCTTTCTGCGGGGCGGATGGAAGGCGTGCCTGCCGGAGGGGACGTGATACGTGGATGAACTGGAGTATTGAGACGTTGGAGTATCAGGATGTTGGAATATTGGAGAAATGGAATTTCTGCGGTAACTCCGCAGTGCGAAAGCGATGGCGCAGAGGACTTGTTGCTTGTGCAGCGTCATTCCAGGTGCAAGTTGTTCATTGTAACCGCGGTTGCGGCCTTCGTCATCTACAACCTCAACTTCCGCACTATTACCCAAGTGGATACCGTCCCGGCTGGATATGTCGCATGGGCGCTGCTGCACGGACAGGGCTTTGACCTAAGCGTTTACATGGCGAACCCGGCGCACCTGGCCGAGTACGCCAACCAGGTGGTCCATCGGGGCAGGGGTGACCGGTGGGTATCCAAGTACCCCCCTGGCAGCGCAATCCTCGCGCTGCCGTTTTACGGTGCGGCATGCCTCTTCTCACGCGATATGCCGTCCTCCCGTTCGGCCATGAATCGTCTGGGCAAACAAGTCGCGGCATTCTATTGCGCTTTGGCGACGGCGTTCTTTCTGCTTGTGGTTGCACGTTCCTTCCCGTCCGCGGCGGTTCCAGCGGCCGTGCTATTCGGATTCGGCACCTGTGTCTGGAGCACGGCCAGTCAGGCGCTCTGGACACACGGGCCGGCCGTATGTTGTATATGCGTGGGTTTATGGTTCCTGCTCAGCGAACGCGAAGACACGCCTCCCCGGTCCGCTTTCCTGGGAGGACTTGCGCTGGGCATGGGTATCCTGTGCCGTCCGAGCGTGGCGATCCTGTTGCTGGGGGCAGGGGCGGGGCTGGCAATTGCCCGCCAGTGGAAAGCGGTTGCCGGTCTCTGTCTTGGCGCTGCGGCCCCCGTCTCAGGGCTGGTGCTCTATAATCTACATTACACCGCCTCAACGATGTCGGGCGGATATGGAAAAGAAGCAAGCATGTGGAGCACGCCGCTCTGGCTGGGATTGGCGGGACTGACGATAGCGCCGTCGCGCGGGCTTTTTGTCTTTACGCCTGCGGCAATTGTTTCGCTTTTCGGCGCGGCAGAACTCATCCGGAGGCGATTGAACGTAACAGACTGCACACGTTGGATTCTTCTGGGGCTCGGCTGTGGGGCGGGGCTGACGATTGTGGTTTACGCCAAATGGCACTGCTGGTCGGGTGCATGGTGTTATGGTCCACGGTTTCTGACAGAAATCATGCCTGTAGTGTGTCTGTTCTTTGCGGCGGGGTATGCACGGCTGCCATCGTTGCTCGCGCGCCGTCTGGCGATAGTTCTGGTGGGTCTGTCGGTATTCATTCACACCCTTGGTGTGGCCGCCGACGGGCGGTTTTGGCATTCGCGGCACTACGTAGGCAAACACGCTACCGACCTGTTCCGCCTGGAAGACAATCAGATTGGGGCGTACCTTCGTTACCTCGTCGAAAAATCGCAGAAGATGATCTCCGGAGAGAACGGAAAAGAAGACCGTCAGCCGCGTCTTAATGAAAACGGCGTAAGTTCACCGTAAGATCACGCACTCCGAGAGGGGGAACATTGAATGACCGGGACTTTGATAAATATTCATGCCGCGGCGAACCTTTTTTCTTGCGCTCGATCTTTCTGCCTATCCTCCGTCCGCGAACATATTCTGAGTTGTTTTTTGCGGCGGAGATGAAACCTTGCCCCGCATATCAGTGTATAACCAGAAACAAGTGCTGTTCCATGCAAATCTTTTTGGAGGATGCGCGATGCGAAAGAACGCCTTCGCCTTGCTGCTAATCATGGCCCTGTCCGCCGCCGTTGTCGCTCAGGAGGCCCCGAATCCCATCGAACGGATCATGCCCGCCGACGCCCTTGTATTCGTGCAGATCAAGGACTTCACCGGCATGAGCAAGGCCTTTGAGGAGACGCTCGTCGCCAAGACGATCAATGAGTCGGAGATGCTCGACGCGGCCCGCGACGCGCTCATTGATGTCACCCGATTCTTCTGCGCGTATGCAATGGACATCACCTATGCCGACCTGAAGGAGATCGTGGGGACGAACGTGGCCATCGCCGTGTTCGAGGGGACCGATCCCCGCGCCACAGCACCGGCGGTGGTTGTGATGGACATCTCCAGGGCGAAGGAGAAGTTTCAGTCGCTCCTGAACCAGAAGATCAAGCCAAAACTCGCCGCCATCGGCGGGGCGGAGATCTTCGGTCAGACCACCATCGGCGATAAGACGGTGGAGAGCATCAAGGGGCCGAAGGGCCAGACAGTATATTTCGCAATAATGAATGACGTGTTCGCCTTCGGCACCCTCGACGGGATGAAGAAGCTGATGGTCGCCGATGCGCCGCGGCTCGCGGAGAGTCCCGGCTACAAGGCCGTCAAGGCGGCGGTGGATGCGCCGACGGGGGTGACGGCCTACCTCAACGTCGAGGCTCTATGGGGACACTTCGAGACGGAATGGCAGCACGCCCCAACGGAGAAGGCGGGCTTCGACGCCCTCGGCATTACCACCGTCAAGGCCATCGGCGCCTCGACGAAGTTCGAGGGCCAGGGCATGGGCGACAAGTTCTTCGTCTACACCGGTCCGGAACGGACGGGCCTGTTGAATCACTTCGCCTCGCAGCCGCCGCAGGCGCCGAAGAGCGACGCCCTCGTGCCCAAGGAGTACGCCCTCTACGCCCGGCTGCTTACGGGCGGGGGCATAAAGTTATGGGAGGCGTTTAAGGAACTGCTACGCCAGACCGAAGGGGAGCAGGCCATCATGGGCATCGAGCAGATGCGCCTCGTCGTCCAGCAGCAGGCTATGGTGGATGTGGAGCAGGATATTTTCGCCCAGTTCGGCAACGAGGCCTTCGTCGCAGTGGATCTGAGCGGCCTGACGTTCGACCGCAAGCCGCGATTCACCGATTTCAATTTCGTCTTCGGCATGGAGGCGTCCGACCCTGTCCGGCTGCAAGGATCTATTGCGCAGCTTTGGCTCGCCCCCATGCTGGCGGATCAGGGAATCGCCGTGGACAGCTTCGACCACAACGGAACGACGGTGTACGTCGTCGGCCTGCCGAGGGCGCCGATGGTTCGCCCGACGTATGCCTTCATCAACGGCTTCTTCATTTTTTCACTCAAGACGGAGCCGATCCAACAGGTCATTGACACGGTGAAGGCCGGGACGCCCCTGGCCAAGAAGGAGGACTACACGTCGGTCATGGGCAAGCTCCCCGCCGAGTCGAACCTGTCGGCCTATCTGGATGTGGGCGGCCTGGCGCGGGCGCTCGTGGCGGCGCTCGGTCCGAGGGCCCCGGCGAAGGCCAAGCCCTTCATTCCCGTCCTCACCGCGATCGCGGAAAAACTGACCGGCATGGGGCTGGCGGCAAAGGGCGTGGACAACGGGATCATGCTCGAGAGCCGCTCGCCCATCGGCGGTCCCACATTCGTGCTTGCTGTGGCCTCCATCGCGGAATTGGGCAAGCCGTCCGGTCAGCGAACTCTGGAGGAGGCCCAAAAACGGCTCACGAAGGTGGAGAGGGCGATCCAGCAGTATAAGCAGCGCACGGGACGGTATCCGGCCTCGCTTGCGGAGCTGACGCCGAAGCCCTTGAAGAATCTACCGCTCGATCCCTTCGCCACGGACGGTCGCACGTTCCAGTATCTCTCAACCACTCGCCCTGCCCCCGCGCCACCCCCCCCGGCCGCGGGCGCTCCGGCCGCGCAGCCCCAGCCCCAGCCGCAACCGCCTCCCGCCGGGCCGAGCATGTTTATGCTCTGGAGCGTCGGGCCAGACGGCAAACAGGACATCTCTCCCGACGAGATGACCATCGAGCAGTGGAAGGCAAAGGTTGATTCCAATGCACCGGCCGATGTTGACTTCCTGAAGGCAAAGATATGGCAATACAAGAAGGAAGTCAACGCGGATGAACAGGATTCTTACGACGAAGGGGATATGATGAAGGGGAGCGATAAGTAATCTCGTCGCCAAATCGCGCCACGCACGGCCCCGGCCGTGCGTGGCGTTTTTTTATTCGCCGTTGCTCTTGAGATGCCGCGCCAGTTCCCTCGCCCGCGCGAGGGCCTCGTCGCGGGTGGTCAGTTTCTCGTCCAGTTGTTCCTCCTCGATGTTCGAGAGGATTTTGGAGAACATCGGCCCCTGCTTCAGTCCCAGAGCGATCAGGTCGTGTCCGTCAATCAGGGGCGGCGGCTTCACTCGCTCCTCGCCGAGTTCCGCCCGCTTCCGCACACAGAAATTGTAGCTCGTCAAGTCGCCGCCGCTGGCGAGGGCGTCCACGCGATGAAGTTCCAATAGCTCCGGAAACGCGGGATGGGCCAACAGCCGCTTCAGGGTGCTGAGGCGCATGTTCTCCACGTCCTTGAAACACATGTGCCGCTTCACCAGATAGACGATGCAGTCGCGCGACTCGTTGGACATCTTGAGCCGCCGGCAGATGTCAGAGGCAAGTTCGGCCCCCACCGCCTCGTGGCCCGGGTATCGGATTCGGTCTTCCACCACGATCGTGCGCGGCTTCCCTATATCATGGAGCAGCACGCCCCAGGCCAGTTCGGGCGACGGGTCCTTCAGATGCGAGAGCATGAGGAGGACATGCTGGAACAGGTCGCCCTCGGGATGCAAGTTCGGCGGCTGCGCCACGCCTACCATGTCGGAGACCTCCGGCAGGATGTGGCGAAGCAGGCCGAGTTCCTCCATGAGACGAATGCCTCGCTCGCGGCCGTCGCTGACGAGGATTTTCTTCATCTCCTCTGCAATACGCTCGGCGCTGACGATCTTGATCTTCTCCGCCAGGTCGCGGATGGCCGCGGCGGTCTCCGGCTCGATGTCAAAGCCCAGCCGCGCGGCGAACCGGACGGCGCGGAGGAGGCGCAGGTGGTCCTCCGCGAAGCGATCTCGCGGGTCGCCGATGGCCCGGACGAGCCTGGCCTCAATATCGGCCCTCCCCCCCACGAGGTCAATCAGTTTGTCGGCAACGGGATCGTAGAGGAGGGCGTTGATCGTGAAGTCACGCCGGCGGACGTCCCCCTCCGCGTCGGTGAATGTCACCGTCTCCGGGCGGCGGCCGTCCACATAGTCCCCATCGGCGCGGAAGGTGGCGACCTCGATCTGCACGCCGTCTTCCACGACGATGACGACTCCGAAGTGCGCCCCGACGAGCTTGCTCGGCTTGAAGAGCGACTTCACATCGTCCGGCGTGGCGTCGGTGGCGACGTCAATGTCGGTGGGCGGCTCGCCGCGGATCATGTCGCGCACGCCGCCGCCGACGAAGTATGCCTGGTAGCCCCGGCGCTGCAGCTTGCGCACGATCTCGGTGGCGATTCGCTCGCAGTCGGTCCTCTTCTTCATGCTTCTCTTGTCTTGTCGGAGACCTGGCGCTTGATCTCGCGGACCAGTTGCTTGAACTGGCGGCCTCGATCTACGAAATTGCGAAACATGTCGTAGCTGGCGCAGCCCGTGGAGAGGAGGACCGCATCGCCGCTCTTCGCCTCCTCGAAGGCGCACCAGACGGCCTCCGGAAATGTCGTCTCGTGATACATCGAGGGGGTTTCGGTGCTGTGCCTATGCTCCTCCACGAGGGCGCCGATCTTCTCGGCGGTCTTTCCGATGAGGATGACGCACTTCACCCGCTCGGCGATCTTTTTCGCAAAGGCGCCGAAGGGCGACCCTTTGTCGTATCCGCCCGCAATCAGGACGATGGGCCGGTCTATGGCATCGAGGGCCGCGATGGCCGATTCCGGGGTGGTGGCAATGGAGTCGTTATAGAACCGAACGTCGTTGATCTCTTCAAAGAATTCAAGGCGGTGCTCCAACCCCTTGAATTCCCCGGCTGCGGCTTCGATCTGTTCCCGCTTCGCCCCCGCCGCGCGGGCTGCGATAGCCGCCGCTGCGATGTTCTGGCGATTGTGCTTCCCCGGAATCTGAACGCCTCGCAGGGAGACGACCTCCTCGCGCTTCCCGGCGCGAAGGATCAATTCGTCGCCGCGGACAAACGCCCCCTCCTCGACTTCCTCCTCCACGCTGAAGAACAACGGGCGGCTCTTCAGGCCCTTATCCGCCCAGGCGCGCAGCTCCGGATCGTCCCAGTTCAGGATCGCAAAGTCGCCATTCTTCTGGTTGACGACGATCCCCTTCTTCGCCGCGATGTATTCGTCCATCGTGCCGTGGCGGTCGAGGTGATTCGGCGCGATGTTGGTCACGACGGCCACATGGGGGCTGCGGCCGATCTGCTGGAGGTCCTCGAGTTGGAAGCTGGACAGCTCGAGCACGACCATGTCCTCCTCTGCGATCTTGTGCGCCTCGGGCAGCAGGGCCTGGCCGATGTTTCCGCCGAGCCATACCGTCCGCTTCCCCTTGGACAGCATGGCATGTACCAGGGCGGTGGTGGTGGATTTGCCATTCGACCCCGTGATTCCCACAATGGGCGCCGGGCAGAGTTGGAAAAAGATATTCATTTCTGCGAAAAGTGGGACCCCGTGCTCGCGCGCCAGCCGCAGGTATGGAGAGGTCTTCGGCACCGCCGGGTTGACCACCACGAGGTCCACCTTCGTGAAATCCTGCTCGCGGTGCCCGCCCAGGTGGAGCGAGACGGGGAGTCCCTTGAGCTTCTCGATGGATTCCTTGAGATCGGCCGAGGCCTTCAGGTCCGTAACAATAACTTCCGCCCCCTGGTCCACGAGAAACCGCGTCACGCCCACGCCGCCCTCGAAGAGGCCCAGCCCCATGACGGTGACCTTCTTTCCCCGGAAAAAGTCGCGCGTTATCTCCTGCATCGCCCGAATCTCACCGCGTTGATTTGGTCGTTCAGCTCCCGCGTCGCCTCGGCTGCAGCCTCTTGCCACTTGGCCTCGCCGAATCGCTGTTTGTATGGTTCCGATTGATAGGCATAGTCAATGGACCTCGCCGCGGCGATCAGCGCGCCGTGACCGTTTCCATCGAAGCACTCGCCGAGCGTCGTCACGTCGCCCTCCTGCGCGCCGACGCCGGGCATGAGGAAGATGGTCCTCGGAAGAATCGCCCGGAGGCGTCGTGCGTCGTCGGGATATGTGGCGCCGACGACCGCCCCCACTGAACTGTATCCGCGCCTTCCGAGGAGCGGTTCGCCCCATCGGCCCACAAGGTCGGCCATGATTTCATAAATCCTTTTGCCGCCGGAGGTTATATCCTGTAGGTCGGCGGCGGATGGGTTCGATGTTCGAACCAGAATGAACATCCCCCTGCCGCGTTTTGCCGCCACGTCGAGGAACGGTTTGACGCCGTCGCTGCCCAGGTAGGCGTTCACAGTGACGGCGTCGAGGCCGATGGGTTCGCTCTCCTTTCCCTTCCAGGCCACCGTCCCCATGAGGCCGTCGGCGTAGGCCTGGACGGTGGAGCCGATGTCGCTGCGCTTGACGTCCCCGATGACGATGAGACCTTTCGCTTTTGCGTATTTTACCGTCTCGCAAAATGCGCGGAACCCCTGCCAGCCGAAGCGCTCGTAGTAGGCTACTTGCGGCTTGACCGCGGGAACGAGGTCGGCGATCGCGTCTATCAAGTCCTTGCCGAACTGCTCAATCGCCGCGGCGCATGCTTCGAGCGAATCCTTTGCGCCGCCGGACGCCTTCCCTTTAATGAGATTCGGGATCAGATCAATGCGCGGATCAATCCCCACGACGAGGCAACTATTCTTCTTTTCGACCTCGCCGATAAGCCGGTCGGCGAAATTCTGCGCGCTCATCGTCAAGCTTTCATCTCCAGAAAATTCTTCAACAGCTTCGGCCCCTCATCGGTGAGAAAGGACTCGGGATGGAATTGCACCCCTTCAAGGGGGAATGTCTTATGCCGCATGCCCATGAGTTCGTCCTGGTTGTCGGCGACGCGGGCGGTGGCGACGAATCCCTCCGGCATGGCGTCCTCGGGAACGATCAGCGAGTGATATCGCGTCGCCTCGAACGGATTGGCCAGTCCCTTGAAGATGGTCTTGCCGTCGTGTTGGATCATGGACGTCTTCCCGTGCATCAGGCGCTTCGCCCGAACGACCTTCCCCCCGAAGGCGTGGGACATGCACTGGTGCCCCAGGCAGACCCCGAGGATGGGGACCTTCCCCGCGAAGTGTCGGATCACGTCGTTCGAGATGCCGGACTCGAGCGGCGTGCACGGGCCGGGCGAGATGATGATATGGTCCGGCCTGCGCGCCTCGATCTCTTCGACGGTGATCTTGTCATTCCGATACACCTCCAGCGTCGCCCCCAACTCCCCGAGGCGCTGGACGAGGTTGTAGGTGAACGAATCGTAGTTATCAATCACCAGGATCATAAGCCTACCTCAACGTCAGGTTGGTTTCATGATTGCGGCCGATCAGGATTAGTCATTCGCGGCGAAACAGCCACGAGCGTCTTTCCTTTTTGGCATACGCCATGCCCGAATCTCCTTATTCCCGAACCGCTTTCAGAGCGGGATAGAGCCTCTCGTAGGCCTTCACCTTCTCGTCGTAAGCCTTTGCCACCTGCGGCCTTGGGAGAAATACCTTTTCGGGTTTCACAATGCCTTTCACCGCGTCCGGGAACGACCTGAATTCCCCGATGGCCACGCCAGCCGAGAGCGCCACGCCGAGGCACGCCGCCTCCGTCACGCTCAGGCGAACGACCTTCGTGTTGAACATGTCGGCCTTGAGCTGGAGCCACTTCGCCGACTTCGCGCCGCCGCCGATGGCGCGAATCTCGTTCACCTCGATCCCCGCCTTGCGCAAGAGCATGAGGTTCAGCTTGATCTCATAGGTGATCCCCTCGAGCACGGCCTTGACGATCTGCTCCTTCGTCGTCTTCAGGTTCAGGCCGATGATCGCGCCCGTCGGGTCGGGGTCCATGTACGGCGTGCCCGTCGAGGTGAAGTGCGGGACGACAAACAGGTCCGTCGGCCCGTCGTGCATCCGGGCTATCAGGATGTCATAGACATCCACCCCTTTCTTCTTTGCCTCGCGCTTCTCCTCCTCGGCAAAGGTGTCGCGGACCCATTTCAGGAGCGATCCGCCGGTGAAGTTGAAAGCGAGCGTCACATAGAGCCCCGGCGCAACGTGGTGGTAGCAGCAGAAGTTGTTCTTGAGCATGGTCCGGTTCAGGACCGGCTTGGCGAAGGAGGGGGTCACGCACTCGACCGTGCCCGTTGCGTCCATGGCGATGCCGCCCTTGATGATGCCGGCGCCCGCCGCGCCCGCCGGCTGGTCGTGCCCGCCGGTAACGACCTTGCACCCCTTCGGCAGGCCGGTCTCCTTCGACGCCCTTATCCCGATCTCTCCGACCACCGTCCCGGATGGGGCGACCGCAGCGAGGAGGTCGAGGTCAATGCCCGTCAGCCTGCCGATCTTCTCCGACCACGCGCACCGCTTGATGTCGAAGGCCATCGTCCGAGCGGCGAGGGAGTAATCTATTGTCGGCGGAAGGCCCATCATATGGATGGCCAGGTCTTCCCAGCAGAGATACTTGCGGGCCGCCTTAAATACCGTAGGCTGCTCGTGTTTCGCCCACATGAGTTTCAGGATCGAGTAGATATGGCTCGGCGAGTGGCCGGTAATCTTGAAGACCTCCATCGGGGCCACCTTCGCCATCCATGCCTTCGACTGGGCGGCGTTGCGTGTCTCGAAGCCGATGATCGTGGGACCGATGAACCTGCCGTTCCTGTCAATGGGCGTCACGGCCTCGCCGAGGCAGGAGATTGAAATCGCCTTGACGGGATCGCCCTTCGCCTTGCCCACGGCCTCTTTGATGGCCGCGGCGACCTTGGTCCAGACGTCCTTTGGGTTAAGCTCCATCCATCCGGGGTGGGGGGAGTGCAGGTTGTACTCCCGGTAGGCGGAGCTGAGGATTCTTCCATCCAGGCCGAACACGATCGCCTTCGTACCGGTGGTGCCGATATCCAGGCCCATCAGACTCATGGTGTTCCTCCTTTGAGCGTAATTTGCGCCGACGCATGGAGTTTATCAGACAGGCGCAGAATGTTCAATCAAATTATGGCATGAGCCGTGTCTTCGGGTTATAATGCCGACCCAGGAGACCAGGAGAGGAAACCGCGAATTGGAAAGGAACGATCATGGGTCGAAGAAATGCGACGCTATGGGTTATTCTTGCCGCGTTTGCTCTTGCGTCATGCGAGGATGAAAAGATGGCGACCTACCCGGACCGGTGGGTGTATGTGGCGCGCAACCTGACGAAAGACGAGCACGTGGGCGACATCCGGCAGATCGCGCAGACCGCGCGGACGCACAGTCTGAACGGCATGCTCCTGGCCGCCGGGCTGGAAGGCGTGGCCCATTGGGACGAGAAGCGGCTGGCGCGACTCGAAGATGTCAAGGCCATCTGCAGAGAGAACAAGATCGAAATCATCCCGATCATCTGGTCGGTGGGTTATGGCTCCGGCCTCGGCGCGAATCGCAACCTCGCGGCGGGGCTGCCCTGCACGAACGTGCCGTTCGTCGTGAAGGGCAAGGAGGCCCGCCTCGCGCCGGACGCGAATGTAAAGATCGGCAATGGAGGATTCGAGGAGTTCCAGGATAATCGGATGAAGGACTATGCCTTCCACGACAAGCCGGGCGAAGTGTCGTTTGCGGATACTGCTATCCGCAAGAGCGGAAAGGCGTCGCTGCGATTTGAGAATTTCGGCAAGTTCGAGCACGGCCATGGGCGGGTCATGCAAGAGGTGAGCGTCAAACCTCGTCGGCAGTATCGCGTCACGTGTTGGATCAAGACGGAGGCCCTCGAACCGACAAGCGCGTTCAAGATTCAGATCTACGGGCCCAAGGACTGCATTGCCCCCACAGAGTTCGACATTCCGACCACAACCGATTGGCGCGTGGTGTCGCTGGTCTTCAACAGCCTACAACATGACAAAGTGAAGATTTACGCTGGGCTATGGGGAGGCAAGGCAGGCAGGATATGGTTCGACGATCTCACGATTGAGGAACTGGCCCTGGTCAACGTCCTCCGTCGGCCCGGCACACCGATTACAGTACAGAGCGACGATGGCAAAACCATCTACGAGGAAGGCAAAGACTACGAACGGATTGAGGACCCGAAACTCAACTTCTCGCACCCGCCCAAGGATGGTTTGCCGATCACGCTCACGGCCAACAGCCGGATCAAGGACGGTCAACGCCTGCTCGTCAGTTACTATCACGGCGCCGCCATCAACCGTGGCCAGGTGAGCGTCTGCATGTCGGAGCCGGAGCTTTACGCCTACTGGCGCGAGTCGGCGGCCGCGATCAAAAAGCACCTGAACCCCGACAAGTGGTTCCTGAGCATGGACGAGATCCGCGCCGGCGGGTCGTGCCGGGCCTGCAAGGCGCGGAAGATGAGCATGGGGCAGATCCTCGGCGACTGCATTACGATGCAGATGCAGATCATCCGCGACGTCAATCCAAAGGCAAAGGTCTATATCTGGTCGGACATGCTCGACCCGAACCACAACGCGCACGGCAACTACTACCTCGTCGAGGGCGACTTCACCGGCTCGTGGGAGCACGTCCCGAAGGACCTGATCATCTGCTGCTGGTATTTCAAGAAGCGCGAGGAGAGCATGAAGTTTTTCTCCGGCCTCGGCTTCGCGACGCTGGCCGGGGCCTACTATGATGGGGACGATCTGGAGAACATCAAGGGGTGGATCTCGACAATCAACCACACGCCCAAGTGCCGGGGCATCATGTACACCTCGTGGCGGAACAAGTATGCGCTCCTGCCGGACTTCGGCGACGCGGTGGCGCACGATGCGAAGCCGATGAAATAGGGCAGAATCTCTTTGACATCGAGGACCAAATGAATAGAATGATGCGCCAACACGTATAGCCCGATGAGTGAACCCGGCAACGCGATTCAATGGAAAGGAGAAGACCATGTCGAGGCCCATCCCACCGCCCGGCTATCCGCCGATGATGCAGGAACCTGAACCGAGACAGGGACGCGGTTGCTTCTTCTACGGTTGTCTGACCGTCGTAGTCCTGTTGCTGCTTCTCGTGGCCATCGTGGGCGGCACAGCGTACTGGGGGTACAAGAAGCTGCTCTCGTACACCTCCGACAAGCCGATGGAGATACCGACCATCGAGGCGACCGCGGCCGACTACGAGGCCCTCAAGGCCCGCATCGACGCCTTTACGAAGGCCGCCGACCAGGTACAGCAGGCGGAGATTGAACTGACGGCCACGGACATCAACACCCTTATCGCACACGACCCGGAGTGGAAGGAAGTCCACGGCAAGGCGTACGTGAAGATTGAGGGCGACGAGATGAAGGCCGACGCCAGCATCCCCCTCGGTGAAATCCCCGGCTTCAAGGGGCGATACCTGAATGGAACGCTTGGCATCAACGTGTCACTCCAGGATGGTGAACTGGAGGTCAAGCCCAAGACGCTTGTCGTGAAGGACAAGTCCGTGCCGAAGCAGATCATGGATCAGCTTCGCCAGCAGAACTGGGCCGACGAGACCAACCAGGACGATGACGCGATGAAGGTCATCCGAAAACTCGAGAGCATCGAGATCAAGGACGGCAAGATCAAGGTAAAGTCCCGAGGCAAAGAGTAAGAGGCTCCCGGAGGGAGAAACCCAATGGCAGTCGTCCCGATCGTCCCATTCCAGCATTTCTTCTGCCATGATGAAGTCACCGACATCGTCACCCGGCTCGCCAGTTCGCGGCCGAACCTCTGCCGGCTTGGTTCCCTCGGCAGGTCGCGTGAGGGACGGGAGATCCATCTCCTTACCATCACCGACTACGACACGGGCAGGCCGGAGGACAAGCCGGCCTACCTGATCCACGGCAACATCCACGCCGCGGAACTCTCCGGCACGCACGCGGCGCTCTACACCGCCCGGCAGCTCCTGGCCGACTATCCGAAGTCGGACATCCTCAAGCGGGTTGTGTTCCATGTCGTCCCCCGGCTCAACCCCGACGGCGCGGAGTTCGTGGTGAAGACCTCCGGCTCCATCCGCAGCCGGACCGATCGCTCCGAGCGCGAGCCGAACACACTCTACCAGGAGGACGTGAACGGCGACGGCCTGATCCTCACGATGCGGCAGGAGCACCCGGACGGGCCCTTCGTCGCCGACCCGAAGGACAAGCGGCTCCTCATCCGCCGGAAGCGCGACGACAAGCCCCCCTACTACCGCACAATCCCCGAGGGAGTCATCCACGAGTGGGACGGGACGGACAACATCCGCATCGAGGGCCGAGGCTTCGACTGGAACCGCAACTGGTCCTACGACTGGCGGCCCGAGCCGGAGCAGGGCGGGGCGGGGGATTTCCCCTTTAGCGAAAAAGAGATGCGCGCCCTGGCCGATTTCATTTTCGCCCGGCAAAACCTCTTCGGCATCCTCGGCTACCATACCGGCCCGGCGTCGGTCCTCCGCCCGCCCTCGACGGGCGCGGACAAGGACTTGGACGCGGGCGATGTGCAGATCATGGAGGAGCTGGCGCAGTTCGGCGCGAAGGCGACGAAGTTCCCCGTGCACCCCGTCGTCAAGTATCACTACGCCGACGGGCGGGACATCAACCTGCGCGGGCATTTTCACAATTTCGGATACCAGCACCTGGGCCTCTTTGTCTTCGAGTTCGAGCTGGGCATCCTGCGCAACAGCGCGGGTATCACGACGGAGGAGATTTTCAAGACCAAGAACGAGGAAGAGCGCGAGGAACACATCCGCCGCATGATGAAGTGGTGGGACAGGCAGAAAAAGCGCGACAAGATCTATACGCCCTGGAAGTCCTTCAATCACCCGCAGTTGGGCAAGGTCGAGGTCGGCGGTCTGCTGGCCCGGCACATCGCCGGTCGCACGCTGCCGGACCTGCTCCGGGTGTCAAAGGGGACCTACGCCTTCACGCTCGAACATGCCGCGCGCCATCCTCGCATTGAGTTGGAGGATGTGGAGGTGGAGTCGGTCGGCGGCGACATCTACCGCGTCCGCGCCCGCGTGGCCAATCGGGGCCAGTTCCCGACGCACGTCTCGAACAAGGGCCGGGGCCTGAGACGGCTCAAGGCGGTTCATCTGTCGTTCCATCCGTCGGCGGGCGTGACGCTGCTCTCCCAGACGGGCCACCATGATCTGGGCCACCTCCCCGGCCTGACGGGGAGTCGGCGACTCGAATGGTTCGTGTCGGCGCCGGGGAAGGGAAAGAATCTCTGCGAGATTCGCGTCAACGGCGGGACGGGTGGGAACGTGTCGGCGAAGATCGCGAAGTAGTTCGCGCTGCGCTGTGTGCCACGCTCAAACTTGTTTGCGCGTGATCCTCGGACGGTCCAGCCTCGCACGCCCAAGCCCGCGAAGACGCGGCCGTGGGCGTGGCACACACTTGCCTCCCCAGATTACAACCATACAGATATTGCGCGCCGCGCTCCCCCATCTTCTGTCGGGAGTTCGTTTCGTAAATTTAACGTTTTGAGTTCGTTTGGTAATTTCGACCGTTGAGTTCGTTCGGTAATTTTTAATCTTTTTGGGCTATGGGGGGACTCCTCGGCGGCGCATTTACCGTGATGATGGCGTTGGCGCGTCTCCTCTCCATCGAAGCTTCCTCCTTCGTCTGGGATTCCTCTAATGCTTTGCCTATCGAGCGCCGCCCGCACAGGCAGGCGCGTTATTTCAACTACATAATCTCAAGAGGAACAAGCTATCCACTTGGGGTATTATACACTATATATGGATACTTGTCAAGTCCGATTAGGAAACAATTCCATTTTCCCATATAAACCATTGCGACTCAAGAAGTTATGAGATGTTTTCATCTCGGCGCGGTTGGCCCTTTGGAGTGCGGCAGCCGTGCTGCCGCTTTTTCTTGCGGCAAGCCACGCTTACCGCTCTTCGTTACCGAGGGTGTCGCCGTCAGGCCCTGTCTGCGGCCTTCGCACGGTTGCTGCGCCATCGTCGGGAAGCAGGGCTTCCCGATGTCAAGGCGCAAGCATGGCTTGCGCACTCCACAAACACAACGGCTTTTCTCGTTCCGAGGCTAACGGGCCACCCGTCAGGCTCTGCCTGACTCCTTTCGCCGCGAAGATGCGGAGCCGAACGGCTATGGCGTTCCCGCGCTGCGCGGGACAGCGCCTGGGACGAGGCATGGCTGAGGGGAGACCATTATTTTATCTTCTTCTTTACCTCGTCCCACAAAGATTTCCAAAGCCGAACATCGTACTCCTTTCCCTTTTTTGTTTTCTTGTCAAGAATCTCGTCCAGCGCTTGCATTTGTCGGATGGTGGTACACCATGACTTCAGGGCTTTCTCGTGAGGCTTTAGCGCATCCGTTAGCCTAACGTTTTTTGCCATAGGCTCGAAAGCAGCTTCTATTCCTTCAGCCCATGCGTCAAATTTGATCAATCTGCCTTTGACTGGGTGATTGTATACTTTTTCTTCTGGAGTATTTTGCGGTGCAAGTTGGCTCATCGGTGATTTGACGATGCTCCAAGGTTCTGCCTTCCCATACTGACTGAATACGGAAAACAGAAAAACAATAAGCGATGGGTCAACTTTCACTTCCTCGCCAATGTATAGAATCTTATCGGGAAGATCTGGCTCTTCCTGCAAAATCGGGCAATCCCTGGGATACCAAGAACCTTTCATGTCCCACTCAATGAACTCTTTGCTCAGAGTCCTATGTATTTCTGGATCGTAATCTATAGTCGCCTTTTCCGGGTCTCGATAGTCTTTCCATTTCAGTCCTGTCTTCTTTTTCCTTTCTTGGGCATGAACGACATCCGTGGAGGTTGGCAGATGACACGGGACAACAAGTGATGCGCACAGCACGAAAGCGAGGGCCAATGCCATCCGGACAAACCTCGCTTGGCATCCTTTACGACATCCCAAAGAGCGAACATTTCGAGCCATGACTTCCCTCCTATCTTCCAGGTCAGACCAAACAAAAGGGGAGCAGCCGCAACGTATGCTCCCGCTACAAGGCCTGCGACGGCCTGGAGTCGAAAACAAAACGTCCAGCCGCTCCCCGGATGGGGAGCGACGCCAGACGCCGATCAACTCCAATGTTTGTCGCAGTTTTGTAGCGGACGGCGCTCGGCAATCACTCCGAGTATGTTACGAAGATGCTACGTTATCCCGACGCATTACCTCCCAAGTGAACGGTACATGAAAACAGCAGGGCCTCCCGCCTTGCCCGTTCCCAGGCAGAGCCTGGGAACGAGGGTATGAGCGACCTGCTGTGACCTGAACAAACATCCCACGAGATGCATCCCCAATTGTCTATCAGACGGCGGCATTGTATAACGCATCCCCGTTGTCTGTCAAGGGTCGGTGCGGAAACCGACGAGCCGCCGCCCTGGATTCCCGCTCCCCGCTTACGGCCTGCGGGGACAAGTTTCGCGGGAATGACGTATTACCGTCGGAAGTCTGGCGACTTCCGCTACTACGATTCCTCTTTACTGCTTCCGCGTAATCCCCTTGCCGCAGAGGGGGACCATCTCTTTGGCTTCGGAGACGTGGTAGTTGAAGATCGTGAAGCCGCCCGTGCCGAGCGTGCGAGTAATCTTGATCTGGTCAATCAGCTTGCAGATGTCGTTCGACGGCTGCCAGCAGCTCAGGCCGATGCCGGGATAGCAGGGGACCTTGCCCGCCCAGCCTCTCTGGAGCTTGACGAAGTTCTCGAACTGCGCGTTGATGGGGGTGTAGTCCATAGGGCAGACGAAATCGAGGTAGCCCTTGTCGCACCAGAGCTTCCAGTCCTGGCCGACGCCGTCGCGATCCACGGGCCAGTTGCGGAAGACGGCCGCGCTGATCTCGATCTTCGGCTTGACCTTTCGCGCCTGCTCGCTCACGGCCGCGACGACCTTCGTGATGTTGCTTCGCCTGAAGTCGAGCCATTTCTGCTTGACCGCGTCGTCCTTCCTGCAATCCTCCGGCCAGTTCTTCACCTTCTGGCCAAGTATCTTTTCGAAACGCTCGCGACAGCCTGCGCAGAAGCACGATTGCCCGCCGGGGTAGCGGATGTAGTCGAAGTGGATCCCGGTTACGTCGTACTTCCGCGCCACCTCGACCATGGAGTCAATCTCCAGCTTCTGGTTGTCGGGGTGGGAGGGACAGAGCCAGCGCTCCTCCTCCTTGCCATCAAGCATGACCTGTGTCCGGCCCGCCTTTTTCATTTGCTCGACGAATTCCTTCGACGCCCTGCCGCTCATGTTCCAGTTCACCTTCCACACGTGGCATTCGACGCCGTACTTCTTGCACGCCGCCGCGCACAGGGCGATCTGATCGCCCTTCTCTTTGACGGATGAATCTATCGGGAGCACCGCGCTCTCATAGAAGGCCGTACCGCCCCACAGCATGTTGGGCAGGATGGCCGTGAAGCCGTTGTCGGCCAGGTTCTTGATGGCCTCATCCCACGTCATGCCGTCCACGCCGAAGGCGCTATGGCACCACCAGGCGCGGTGCTCGCCCTTCTGCGGTTTCTGGGCCTGGCAGTAGGCCTCGATCATGAGATTCTGGGCCCTGGCGGCCCGGTTCATGGCCGTGGCGTACTTATGTTCGGAACACAGACCGCTCGCCTGGTTGCGGAGCTGGGTCGCTTCTTCGACCTTGTTCGTCACAGGCAGATTCATCATCGCGGCCCACCAGAGCCCGTCTTTGGCCTCCTGGAAACTGGCATAGGGACCGAAGCGGCCGATCTGCTCGATCGCCGACACAACCGCCTTGCGCCACAGGTCCGGGGCGAACTGCCCGACCATGGCCAGGAGCATATTCCGCTTGTTCGTCAGGTCGTCGGTAATCAATACATGGGTCATTTGGATCGCGCTGTCCGAAACGACGACGGCCGGGTGGCCGGTGCTCTTGCCCTGGTCGTCGAACCAATAGGCGGCGACGCGGCTCTTGCCCTTCACCGCCTGCGACTCGCTGATATTCCACGACCGCTGCCCGACGACATCCGGCGCCCCCGGCAGCGCGGCCGGCGTAAAGTGGATGGATGCAAACGAGCCGGGCCGGTCCTGTTTGATGTGATTGCCGCCGGGGATGCCCACGGCGTCGCGGAGCTTCAAGTGCAGGCCGTAGAATCCGATGATCTTGCCCCCGTCCTGGATGTATTTCACCAATTCATCGGCCACGTTGTCTGGCATGTTGGGGTTATGGGGGAGGATGACGACCTTCTTGCCTCGCAGCCGCTTGGCGGTCACGTCGAGGTCGCTGATCATTGCATAGGATAGCCCCACATCGGCAAGGCACTGCGCGACGTTTTCGGAGAACGTGGCGACCGACTTGGCCTCATCGGGGGATTTCTTCGCCACCGATTCCCCGCGGATGATCGCAATCTCCGCATCCGCGCCCAGCAGTCCGAGGTCAGCGATATAGATCTCCGTGTCCACATCCTTGCCGCGCCAGGCGGAGAGGCGGAGGGTCTTGATCTTGCCCCAGCCTGCGGGCGATCCCTCGACGTCGGACTTGCTCTTGTCAATCAGGATGGTGCACCACTGGCCGCCCTTCTCCGGGGCGAAGCGCACGGAGTACCAGCCGTCGCCGCTCTGGAGGTAGAGCGTGAAGCTGGAGATCGGCGAGGCGTCCTCAGAGAACATCTTGAACTGAAGCCCCTGGCAGGTGGTGAGGTCGAGGTCCACCGTTCGGTCCCAGGAAGCCCTGTCAATCTTCGTGCCTTCAAAATTGCACGGCATGCGCAAGGCCCACTCGCCGCCCAGGTTCGCAACCGACACCGGGGCGGTCTCTCCCATGGGGCGCCATTCTTTCCGGGCGGCCTCGTGGCTCGGGTAGGCGAAACCGTCCACCATCTGATAGTCCGCCTTCGGCGGGGCGGGCGGGCCGAAGACGGCGCAAGAGGCGATCAGGCAGACTGTCAATGCCGCAAAGGCGATGTTCCGTCGCATGTTACCTTCCTCCGAGACTGGGGTGGACATTCCATCATGCGGAGGGCGATTATTGAGGAAAACGTGGTTTGTGTCAAGGCAATTTGCGTGTCGTCGGCCAGTTTTCATTTGACACAACAGGCGCGGGAGATTATATTTAGTTTTGCCAGGATGTTTGCGAGACGACCCTGCGAAAGGAAGCCGTGGGCGAGAAGGAGGAAGTCGAGAAGATCAAGGCCGAGCTTCGGCGGCGCTATGAACGCTATGTCGAACGGGCGGGCCTCGGGCTGAACCCCGACGAGGAGCAGGTCGAGACGACCCTGACGGGCCTGGCCATGCGGAAGCTGAAGTTCGGGAAATTTTATTGCCCCTGCAAGGTGATGACCAGCGATCCGGCAAAGGATAAGCGGATCATCTGCCCCTGCGCGGATCACAAGAAGGAGATACAGGATAACGGCATCTGTACATGCCAGTTGTTTGTGAGCAAGGACTATCGGAAGGAGTGAAAGAGTGGCAGGCGTAGTTCATGTGAGCGATAAAGACTTTGAGGCGGAGGTGTTGCAGTCCGACATCCTCGTGCTGGCCGATTTCAGCGCCGAGTGGTGCGGGCCGTGCAAGGCGCTTGCGCCAATGATCGAGGAGATCGCTTCGGAGCAGGCGGGAAAAGTAAAGGTCTGCAAAATTGACGTGGACAAGAGCCAACAGACGGCTGTGAAATATGGCATTACCAGTGTGCCTACCGTGATCTTTTTCAAGAAGGGGGAGGCGGTTGAGACGCTTGTGGGCATGCGCCCGAAGGCCGCGTATGAATCGGTGATCGCCGCGCAGGCGGATTGACGCAAAATTAAATTTTTTCGAAAAATTACTTGACTGTTGACAAATCAGCCTTCATAATTTAGGGGTAGGCTGATTGAGGGCGTTTGTCGTCAGCGGACATGCTGTGTTGACCGCAAAGGCTTGCGTTATCAGCTTTTGCGGTCTTTTCGTTTCGGGGGTCTTATCAGGAGGGTGTCGCATGCCGACGGGAAAGGTGAAGTGGTTTAACGACCAAAAGGGCTACGGCTTTATCGAGCAGGATGGCGGCACGGACGTTTTCGTGCATCATTCTGCCATCCAGGGCGAGGGGTACAAGACCCTGGCCGAGGGCCAGCTCGTGCAGTTCGAGCTGTCCAAGGGCGATAAGGGCCCACGCGCCGAAAACGTCGTTAAGCTGTAGTCGCTTCACCGCTTACCGCGTGGGGGGGCTCACGCAGACGTGGTCGTGCAGTCGTGTAGCCGTTAGAGTACCTGCCGGGGCAGGCAATTGAGCAGGTCAGCGGGTTTACATCAGTCAGAGGGAGTTTGTTTGCCAATCCACCTCTCCCGCCCACGTCGGCCTCTACCGCGAGCTGCCCAGCATAGACTACTACATGATGCTCTGACGGCATGCGCCGATGAAACGAAACGATCTTCTCGACCTCTACCGAACCACGCTGCTCGACGATGTGCTCCCCTTCTGGACACGCCACGCCATTGACCCCAACGGCGGGATCAACTCCTGCATCGCCGACGACGGCGCGGTCATCAGCCGGGACCGATGGAGTTGGTCGCAGTGGCGGGCGGTATGGGTCTTCAGCAAGCTATACAACCGCATTGAGCAGCGGACCGAATGGCTGGACATCGCGAAGGGCATCTGCGACTTCGCCGCCGCCCACGGTCCGCTCGACAGCGGCCACTGGCCGCTCCTCCTCGATGGCGACGGGGAGATCAAGCGCGGGTATGAGAGCCTTTACGTGGATGGCTTCGCGCTCTATGGCCTCGTGGAGATCTGGCGCGCCGCGAAGGACGATCGTCTGCTCGACCTCGCCATGAACACATTCCACGCGACCGAGGAGGCCCTGAACGCCGACGCCCCGCCCCCGGCCTGGCCCTATCCCATCCCCGCCGGCCGTATGGCCCATGGAATCAGCATGATCTTCTCCCTTGTTTACAGCGAGCTTGCCGATGCAACCGGGGATGCCGACATCCGCGCCGCTGCAAAGACGCACCACGACCGGGTGATGAACACATTCCTCCGCCGCGACCGGGGCATTGTTCTGGAGTGGCTGAGCCGAGACGGATCGGAGGTCCCCCCGCCTGAGGGCACGGCCGTCGTGCCGGGTCACGCGATCGAGTCCATGTGGTTCCAGATCCACATCGCACGCGACAGGGGCGACAGCGCGACCATCGCCCGCGCAATCCAAGCCATCCGCCGTCACCTCGAAATCGGCTGGGATAAGGAGCACGGAGGACTCTTCCTCGCCGTGGATGCCGAGGGCGGGACCGAGGTCGGCTGGGGCTTCCACGACACAAAGCTCTGGTGGCCGCACACCGAGGCGCTCTACGCCACCTTGCTTGCCTTCGAGCGCTGCCGCGAGAACTGGTGCATGGAATGGCACGAGAGGATCCGCGACTACTGCTACGCCCATTTCCCCGTGCCTGAGCATGGCGAGTGGCGGCAAAAGCTCGACCGATATGGCAAGCCGATCAGCAACGTCGTTGCCCTTCCTGTCAAGGACCCCTTCCACCTGCCGAGGGCGCTGATCTACTGCATTGACGTCCTCGAACGTCTGGCGCAGGCGTAAGCTACTGCTTTACTCCCAACCATTCCCGCAACGGGCCGAGCAGTTCGGAGGTATGCTTCGGCGTATAGCAGAACCCGATCCAGCCGGCCGCGCCGTTCTTGCGGGCCAGGGCGATATGCAGCGCCAGTTGCTCCGGGTCGTTCATCGCCCCCTGCCCGGCGTTGATGCCGATGCCCTGAACGATCGGGAAGCCCTCCGGCACGGCTTTGCGATGAACGGCGGCCTTCTCCGCGAATGCCGTGGGATCAAGCGTGTAGTTCATGGGGCAGACGAAGTCCAGCCACCCCTCCTTGCACCAGCGCGCCCAGTCCTGGCCGTTTCCTTCTCTGCACTGAGGCCAGTTGTGGAAGACCGCCGCGCTGACTTTAACCTGCGGCGCCTCCTTGCGAATCCGGTTCGAGGTGCGTTCGACCAGCTTCGATATGCGCGTGCACCGGAACTCGATCCACTCGGCGTGGCGCGCGCCCTTCGGCAAGACATCCGTGGGCCAGTCCGCGACCGGCTTGGCCGTTTCCTTTTCGAAGAGCGCCTGGCACTTCGGGCAGAAGCACCCCCGCTCGTTGGGGTAGCGGATGAAGTCGTACTGCACTCCGTCCGCACCGTACTTCGTCGCGACCTCCACCATCACCGCTTCCATGTGAGCAAGGTTGACTTCCTGCGAGGGGCAGAACCACCCTATCTCCTTGCCGTCCGGTTCCATCTGTAGCCGCCCCGCCTCGCGCAATTCCTTGAGCGTCTTCTCGGACGCCCGTCCTTCGACGATGCAATTGTTGACGTAGGGATGCATCTCGATGCCGTTCGCGTGGGCGTGCTTCACCGCCTCGGCCAACCAGTCGCCGGCGGGGGCGAGGGGATCCATGATGTCCGGCTGGACCTTCGACCCGCCGAAAAACGCCGCCGCGCCCCCGGCGATGCGGAGGACGACGAAGTTGATGCCGAGCTTCTTAAGCTCCGGCATCACGTCCTTGGGCTGGCGGTCCATGTTGACGTGCAACCACACCCCTCGCCGCTCATTGGCGGAACCGTCGCCGCCGTGGATCGAGGTCACCTTGATCGTTTCGTCCAAGATTTTGTCGCCGATCTTCGCCTGAACGAGCATCTCCCTATCTCCGTTCTTTGCCTGCTCGGTCGGGATGACAATCGTGAATTGCCGGATCGTCCCGGCGGGGACGTCAGCCAGGCGGAGCGGCGCCTCCTCCTTGATCTCGCCGTCCGGGCAGGTCACCTCCGCGGCCTCCCCCTTCTCCCCCGGTGCGACGCGCACGTGGAACGTCGCCGCAAATCCGGCTGCCGTCATCACCTCCGGCGGCGTCACCAAAAGCGCGGGGGTCTTCAATGCGGCGGTCAGTCGCTCCGCACGAGAGCCGTCGGGCTTCAGCCAGGCAAGAAAGGACTGCAAGACCTTCGCCTCCGCGCCTCGCGGCCATCGGGCGGTCCGGCCGTCGGGCATGCCGAGGGAGAGGCCCGTGCTGATGACCTTGCCCCTCCCGATCTTGCCCGCGACGGCGACGGGCTGGCCTGCATCATTCTTGATAAGCACCGTCGCGTCTCTCCCCACTCGCTCGATGATGTGGTCCTTGTAGTCTGCCTTGAAGTCCTTCAGCCCCTCGACCGCCGGGTGGCCGGGGACGATGTGCATGCCCTGGCTGTCGTAGATGCGAAGTATGCCGACACCCACCTCGCCGAGGATGTGATGGTGCCAGGTTTGGAGCACGGAGCCTCCGTCGCCGACATACTCTTTCAGCCTCTCCCGCCACCCGTCCCGCACCCGGCCGGGCGAGTGCATGTCGCAGAGGTAGATGATGTCGTACTGGGCGAGGGTGAGCATGTGGAAGTCCGCGATCGCCTCGGCCTTGTAGCCGTGTTCGTTCAGCTCCTTCACCAGTCGGTCCACCACGGCGCCCTCGCCCCGGGTGGCCTTCTGGTCAAACACGCCGACCCGGATGTCCTCCCCCGCAATGCAGGAATACGCCAGGAGCGGAATACCGGCCAAGAGACACGCAAACATTCGCATCATATCACCCTCCTCCATCCACCAGACATGCTGCTCCTCCCACAGGACAACCATACGGCAATCCGCGGTGTGTTTCAACACATAAGCCCTTTTCCCTTGCGCAAAGAGGCGAATCACTTATAATACGTCCACATCAAATCGCGGTTGGAGGAACACGGCCATGTCAATTGAGAGCATCCTGCGAACGGTGGAGAAGTTGGAGCCTTACTCGAAGGGTGATGTCATCTTTCGAGAAGGCGAGACCGGCGACGTCATGTATGTGGTGGCGGAAGGAAAGCTGGACATCAAGATCCGCGACCGCATCATCGAAACTGTGGAGGTGGGAGGTATCGTGGGGGAGATGTCGCTCATTGACGAGAAGGAGCGCAGCGCCACCGTCGTCGCCGCTACGGACTGCAAGCTGGTGCGGATCAACAAGCGGCTCTTCGGCGTGCTGGTCCGGGAAATCCCATCCTTTTCGCTCGATGTCATGCGCGTCATGGCGGACCGGATCCGGCGCATTGACGAGTTCATCCGCAGCCTTGACGAAAACGCATGATGGGAAACAGCTGATGACACCGATCCCCGACTATTGGCGATGGTTCCCGGAATGCCGTTTCGGTATGTTTATTCACTGGGGACCATATTCACAATACGGTCGCGGCGAGCAGGTTCTATTCCGCGAGCATCTCGCCCAAAAGAAATATGCCGAGACCGCCTGCCGATGGAATCCTCGGAAGTTCGACGCGGCAACATGGGCAAACGTCGCAAAGAAAGGCGGCATGAAGTACGCCGTCCTCACCACCCGACACCACGACGGGTTCTGCCTGTGGGACAGCAAGGTCACCGACTACACTACCGCCGCCCAGGCGCCGAAGCGCGACTTCGTCGGGGAGTACGTCGAGGCCTTTCGCGCCGCCGGGTTGCGCGTCGGGCTATACTACTCCCTCGCCGACTGGCGCATCCCCGCCTACTGGGAGGGACCGGAGCACGACCCGCAGGAATGGGAGGAGTTCCGCGAGTACATCCATGCCCAGGTGCGGGAGCTGCTCACGAACTATGGACAGATTGACGTCTTCTGGTTCGACGGCGCATGGCCGCACTCGCCTCGGGAATGGAAGAGCCGCGAGCTGGTCGAGATGATGCGCTCGATCCAGCCGCACATCCTCATCAACAACCGCCTCGGCAAACCTCACGAGCACGAGCTGAAGCAGCAGAAGGAATCCGCCGACGGCGGCGCGGGCGCGGGAGAGTCGGCGGAGCTCGGGGACTTCGGCACGCCGGAGCACCACATCACCGCCGACCCGAACCGTCTCTGGGAGTCGTGCCAGGTAACCACATGGCGGCTCTGGGGCTACACCATCGGAGAGCGATGGCGGCCCGCCGACCTGCTGCTCGACATGCTCATCGAGGCGGCCGGCAAGGGCGGCAACCTGCTCCTCAACGTCGGCCCGACAGCCGACGGCGAACTCCCCTCCGAGTATGTCAAGCGCATGAAGAAGATCGGCAAGTGGCTGAAGGTCCACGGCGAGATGATATACGACTCCGAGCCGGGAGACGTGTGCGAGTTCATCACATACGGCCGCCAGATGCGGCGGGGAAACAATCTCTACCTCATCATCCGCTTCTGGGACGGCCGGGATACGCTGACCCTTGCCGGTCTGGACACGAAGGTACGGAAGGCTACCCTCATGACCACCGGCGCTGAGCTGGAGTTCGAGCAGAGTCCGGACTACGTGACGGTGAAGGGCCTCCCCGCCAAGCCGCCGACGGACCTCTTCCCGGTCATCAAGATCAAGTGTGAAGACCCGCCCAAGCCGCGCGACTGGGCGGCCAAGCGCCTGTGGAGCGGCGACTCGCGGCGGATGACCTCCTGGGCGGCGGCGAGGGGGACGTCGGTCTTCGTAGACGGAAAACCCCGCCCGTGACCACGCAGGGAGTGCAGCGGTGAGCGTTGTTGCCTGGGTTGTGACCGTATACGCCGGAATCTTCTGCGTGGTCTGGTGTGTGATCTATCTTCGCGCCGCGCACGCACTGCTAAGTCCCCCGTCCTTTGAGGAAAAGACCCCGCCCGAACCCGCCCCATGGCCCAGGCTTAGCATCGTCATCGCCGCCTGCAACGAGGCGGATACCATCGAAGACGCGATGGCCACGCTGTTGAAACAGGACTACCCGGACCTTGAGATCGTCCTGGTTGACGACCGATCTACTGACGGGACGGGCGCGATCATTGACCAGATGGCCCAGGCCGACCCGCGGATTCATCCCGTCCACATCAAGGAACTGCCAGCAGGCTGGCTGGGCAAGGTGCATGCCCTGCATGTGGCAATGCAGTACGCCGCCGGCGAGTGGATTCTCTTCACCGACGCGGATGTTCACTTTTGCGAAGGAATGCTTCGCAAGGCCGTGGCCGCGGCCGAGGCCGAGGGACTCGACCACCTCGCCCTTCTGCCTCGGGTTCGCGTGGACACCTTCTGGCTCGACGTGGTCATGCGGGCCTTCGCTATCATGTTCTTCCAGACCACGCGGATGGCAAAGATCGGCAAGCCGGGTTCGGATGCGTTCATAGGGATTGGGGCGTTCAACCTCGTCCGGCGCTCGGCCTTCGAGAGGACCGAGGGCTTTCCCTGGCTACGCATGGAGGTCGCCGACGACGTTGGCCTGGGGATGATGCTTCAGCGCTCCGGCGGCAGGCCGGGTTTCGCGTTCGCCCTCGACAGCCTCAGCGTCACGTGGCAGCCGTCGGTCCGCGCCATGTTCCGGTGCATGGAGCGGATTTCCTACCATAGTTTTCCGAGGCTGATCGGCTCCTGTGTGTTCATATGGGCGATGTTCTTCGCGCCGGTCGCCGCCATCCTAAGCGGCGTCCCGTGGCTCTGGTTCCCGGCGATCGCGGCGGGTTCGGCCACGGTTGCGATGGCGCTGGCATGGAGGTCCAGACTTGGACACGTCCGGCCGAGGGTCCTGCCCTCCCTGCTGATCCCGGTCGGCATGATGATCCTCTCTATCATGGTCCTCCGCGCGGTGATCTTGTGCAAGATTCGCGGGGGGATCGTCTGGCGAGGGACCAAGTACAGCATAGACGAACTTCGCGCGGGACGGCGCGTGGTGCTCTGACAGAGATATCCGTTCGCGGCGAGCCAGCCGCAAACGGAACAACCACGGACAAGAAATTTATTGAATCGAGTCCGATCATTCTTCTATCATACACCGTAGAGAGGCATTTTGAAGACTAACCACGGAAAGGAGAGGTCCATGGCGGCAATTACTCTGAAGGGAAATCCGATCCACACATGCGGCGAGCTTCCCGCCGTGGGAAGCAAGACCCCCGACTTCACATTGGTCGGCGGCGATCTCGCGGACGTGACGCTCGCATCCTTCGGCAAGAAACGTAAGGTGCTGAATGTCTTTCCGAGCATTGACACGCCGGTTTGCGCATTGTCCGTCCGGAAGTTCAATGAGGCGGCTGCGAGGCTGAAGAACACCGTCGTGATCAACATCTCCGCCGATCTGCCCTTCGCGCAGAAACGCTTCTGCGGCGCCGAGGGCATCGAGAACGCGAAGACGCTCTCCTGCTTCCGCAGTTCCTTCGCGAAGGACTACGGCCTGGAGATCGTGGACGGCCCGATTGCCGGGCTGTGCTCCCGGTGCGTCATCATCCTCGACGGCGCCAACAAGGTGATCTACGCCGAGCAGGTCGCGGAGATCGCGCAGGAGCCGGACTACGAAAAGGCCCTTGCTGCTCTCAAGTAGAAGGGAGGCGCACATGCCAAGACCTGTGACGCGGAGGCTCGATCCCGTCCCTTTCACAAATGTGAAGATTGACGACGCCTTCTGGACGCCGCGCATTGACGTCAACCGCAGGGCGACGATCCCCATCGAGTACGAGCAGTGTAAGAAGACCGGCCGCATTGACGCCTTCAAGCTCGACTGGAAGCCGGGCCAGCCGAACCCGCCGCACATCTTCTGGGACTCGGACGTCGCCAAGTGGATCGAGGCGGGGGCCTACAGCCTGGCGATTCATCCAGACGCGAAGCTGGAGAGGCTCCTCGACGATGTCATCGGCATGATCGCAAACGCCCAGCAGCCCGATGGTTACCTGAACGTCCATTTCATCATCGTCGAGCCGGAGAAGCGCTGGACCAACCTGCGCGACTGGCACGAGCTATACTCCGCCGGACATCTCATCGAGGCCGCCGTGGCTTATTGCGAGGCAACGGGGAAGCGCAAGTTCCTCGACGTGATGCGCCGGTACGCCGACCACATTGACTCTGTCTTCGGTCCCGAGGAGGGGAAGAAGCGCGGCTACTGCGGCCACGAGGAGATCGAGTTGGCCTTGGTCAAGCTCTACCGCGCCACCGGCGAGGAGCGCTACCTGAAGCTGAGCAAGTTCTTCATTGACGAGCGGGGCCGGCAGCCGCACTACTACGACATCGAGGCCAAGGCCCGCGGCCAGGACCCCGGCCAGTGGCATCACGGGAAGTACGACTACAACCAGAGCCACATCCCGGTGCGCGAGCAGAAGACCGCCGAGGGACATTCGGTGCGGGCCATGTATCTCTACTGCGGCATGGCCGACATCGCGGCGGAGACCGGGGACAAGGCATTGCTCGACGCCTGCAAGGCGATCTGGCGAAATGTGACGGAGCGGCGGATGTATGTCACCGGAGGGATCGGCTCGACGAAGACCGGCGAGCGCTTCACCGTGGACTACGACTTGCCTAACGAGACGGCCTATGCGGAGACGTGCGCCGCCATCGGCCTCGTCTTCTGGGCGCACCGCATGTTGCAGATCGAAGCCGACGCTCAATACGCCGACGTGATGGAGCGCGCCCTCTACAACGGCGCGATCAGCGGCGTCTCGCTCGACGGCAAGACGTTCTTCTACGTCAACCCGATGGAGAGTCGCGGCGGTCATCATCGGCAGGAGTGGTTCGGCTGCGCCTGCTGCCCGCCGAACATCGCGCGGCTGATTGCGTCGCTCGGGCAATACGTCTATTCGCAGAGCGAAAAGGAGGCCTACGTCCATCTCTTCGTCCAGGGCAGCGCCAAGCTCAACATCGGCGGGCGGCCGGTTACGCTGGTGCAGAAGACCGGTTATCCGTGGAGCGGCAAGGTCCGCATCGACGTGCATCCGGAGAAGCCGACGGACTTCACCCTCGCTGTGCGCATCCCCGGCTGGTGCCGCGACGTGAAGATCGAGGTGTCCGGCGAGGAGATGAAGGCGAAGCCCGTGGCGCAGAGGGGCTACGTCCGCATCCGGCGGAAGTGGCGCAAGGGGGACAGGGTCGAGCTGACGATGGCCATGCCGGTCGAGCGGATCGAGGCCCACCCGGACGTGCGCTCGAATCTGGGCCGGGTCACCCTCCAACGGGGACCGATCGTGTATTGCCTCGAGCAGGCCGACAACGGGCCGAACCTGAACGATATTATCCTCCCGCACACTGCCCGGCTCGCTGCCACGTTCGAGGAAAATCTCCTCGGCGGGGTGACGGTCATCACAGGCAAGGCCCTGCGGCGGGATCGGTCCGCCTGGAAGAAGATGCTCTACCGATCCGCAAGCAGCAAGAGCAAGACCATCTCGATCAAGGCCACGCCGTACTGCACATGGGACAATCGCAAGCCCGGCGAGATGCTCGTCTGGATTCGAGAGGAATAAACCCACCTACCGGCACAGAGCGACGGCCTCGCGGTAGATGTCCAACGCCGCGGGGAAAGGCTCCAGGGCGCGCTCGATGATCCCGAGCGAATAGGCGACGACCAACCCGTAGTTCGTGATGGGCACGCCCTGTTGCTTGCAGCGGAGGATGCGCGTCAGCATCTCGCGCCGATTCAACATGCACCCGCCGCAACTGATGATGAGCTTGTAGGCGGACAGGTCGTCATGGAAATCATGCCCCTGCACAAAGTCGAACTCCAGCTTGCCGCCGATGAATTGCGTCAGCCAGCGGGGAATCTTCACGCGCCCGATGTCCTCGGCGATGGGATGGTGGGAGCACGCCTCGGCGATGAGGATGCGGTCGCCGGGCTGCAACTCTTCGATCGTCATCATCCCGCGCACCTGCTCGTTCAGGTCGCCCTTGAACCGCGAGAAGAGAATGGAGAACGAGGTAAGCGGTATGTCGCGCGGCGTGTCGGCCACGACCTTCAGAAAGGCCTGCGAGTCCGTCACAACGAGCTTGGGCGGGCGCTTTAGACGGTCGAGGGCGTTGCGCAGCTCTCGTTCCTTGACGACCATGCAATAGGCGTCGTAGTCAATCAGGTCGCGGATGGCCTGGACCTGCGGCACGATGAGACGCCCTTTCGGCGCCTCCTTGTCCACGGGCACGACGAGCACCGCCATCTCCCCGGGGCCGACGAGGTCGGCAAGGATGCTGGGATTGTTGATGAAATCGGCGGGGGCGGAGTCGAGCAACGCCTGGCGGAAGTCGAGGATGCCGACTCCCGTCGGGGCGGCGGTCCGCACGATCCGGATCTTGTCCTTCGTCAGGAGATCGACGACCTCCGCCTTCGGCTCGGCCAGGTCAATCTTGTTGAAGACAACAACGATGGGGATGCGACATTCCTTCAATCGGGCGAGGATCATATCTTCGAATTCGCCCCAGTGTCCCGCCTCGGCGACGACGACCCCGAGGTCAGTGCGGTCGAAGACGCGCTTCGTGCGCTCGACGCGCAGCGCGCCCAGCGCGCCGACGTCGTCAATGCCCGCGGTGTCAATGAAGAGCACCGGGCCGAGGGGGAGAAGCTCCATCGGCTTCTCGACCGGATCGGTGGTGGTCCCTGCGATCTCCGAGACGATGGAGACCTTCTGCCGCGTGATCGCGTTGAGCAGGCTGGACTTGCCGACGTTGCGGCGTCCGAAGAGCCCGATGTGGAGTCGTAGTCCCTTGGGGGTTCGCTCCGTCATTTGCTCCCCCTTTTCCGGATCTCCGGCGAACCCAGCCGGCAGACGGCCTCGGGGCTGACCAGTTCGTCGAATTCCTTCGCTGTGAGCATCCCTTCGTCAATGGCGACCTGCTTGATGGTCTTGCCGGTTTCCACGGCGAGTTTGACCAGACGACTTGCCCCCTCGTATCCAATGGCCGGGAGGAGGGCGGTCGCCGTCGCCGTCGAGCCTTCGACATGCCTTCGGCAGCGCGCCTCGTCCGCCTCGATTCCTTCGACGCAATGCCTCCTGAATATCTCGCACGCCCGCGCAAGGAGGCTGAAGTTCGTGAGCAGGCAGTCGGCAATAACCGGGAGGAACGGGTTAAGCTCCATGTTGCCCGACGCCGCCGCGAGGGCGATGACCTGGTCATTGCCCATGACCACCATCGCCGCCTGCGAGACGGCCTCCGGGATGACCGGGTTCACCTTCCCCGGCATGATGGACGATCCGGCCTGCCGCTGCGGCAGTCGAATCTCACCCAGTCCGGCATCGGGTCCCGACGACATGAGGCGAAGGTCCGTCGAGACCTTGAGCAGCGAGGCCGCGCACGCCTTGAGGATTCCCGACACCTCGACGAACACGTCGGCGTTCTGCGTCGCCTCGACTAAGTTTTCGGCCCGGGCGAACCCGATGGTCGTCTGCTCGCGGAGCGTATCAACCACGCGGAAGATGAACTGCCGCGGCGCGGCGAGGCCGGTACCGATGGCCGTGCCGCCGAGGTTGACCACCCGGAGGCGCTCTTCGCACTTGTAGATTCGCCAGCGATCGCGGCTGAACGCCTCGGCGTAGGCGCTCATCTCGCGGCCCAATGTCGTGAGGACAGCGTCCTGCAACTGCGTCCGGCCCACCTTGACGACGTGGGCGAACTGCTTTTCCTTCGTCTGGAACGCCTCCTGCAAGGCAACCACTCGGCCCTCCAGCTCGTGCAGCAGGCGAATGGCGGCGAGCTTGAGCGCCGTGGGGTAGGTGTCGTTGGTGGATTGGTGCAGGTTGACGTCGTCGAGGGGGGAGATCACATCGTAGCTGCCGACGGGCCGGCCGAGAATCTGCAGGGCGCGATTGGCGAGGACCTCATTGATGTTCATGTTTGTGGACGTTCCCGCCCCGCCCTGGAGGGCGTCAACGATCACAAACTCGTCAAGCTTTCCGTCGGCCATCTCTCGGCAGGCCTGTTCGATGGCGTCCGCCTTCGCTTCGTCATCCCACATTCCCAGGGCGCGGTTCGTCGCGGCGCAGGCCAGCTTCACTTCGCCGTAGGCATGGATAAGCGCGGGATGGACGGGACGTCGGGCCAGCGGAAAATTCTCCACGGCCCGCGCGGTGTGAACGCCGTGGAGGCTGTCGGCCGGGATCTGCATCTTGCCGATGAGGTCGTGCTCTGTGCGATACTCATTGCTCATGGCTGATCCTCTAATGCGCCCCCACGGTCTGACCGGGCAGGCCGACGATATCCCATGTTTCGATTTGGTAGCCGAGCGCCCGCTGAGCGCAAAGGCTGCGAACGCGCTCTTTTAGCGATGAGTCCGGGTGGACTTCGCGGTAGAGTGCGGGCGCTCCGGCTTTATGTTTCAAGAGATAACAATCCACGGCCCGAAATGTCTCCTGAGGCGCGAGCATGTGCCATTCTACCAGAATCAGCGATCGGATCACAACCAGGTATAGACCTCCCGACGGTTGCTCAGATGTACACGTCTCGTTTCCCTGCCCGCACCTCTTCCACCATCTTCGTGGCGATCCTCTTTTGCTTATCGGTCATGCCTTGGAGGACGGTCGCGACGAGCTGCTCGCCGACCCGCCGCGTTTCCGGCGAGGCGTAATCTATGAGATATTCCATGAATGTAGAGAGCGCATTCGGATCGCAGTGGAGCTTGATCTGTCCGGGCTTGGCCAGGTCCATGAAGTCCTCGCCCGTCCGTCCGAGCCGATAGCAGGCGGTGCAGAAGGAGGGGATATAGCCAAGGGATGCGACGTCGCGGATGACCTCGTCCAGGGGGCGATGGTCGCCGAGGGAGAACTGCGCGGCGCTGGGCTTGGCCTCGTCGGTGGAATATCCGCCGGGGTTGGTGCGGCTGCCGGCGGAGATTTGGGAGACTCCGAGGGCGAAGGTCTCGCGCCGAAGGTTGGGCGTCTCGCGGGTGGACATGATGATGCCGGTGTATGGGACGGCCAGCCGCAGGATGGCGACGATCTTGCGGAAGTCCACGTCGGAGATCGGGTGCGGGGGGTGGCTTGCAATCTCGGACCCGACGGCGGGCTCCAGGCGCGGCACACTGATGGTGTGCGGGCCGACGCCGAATTGCTGTTCAAGGTGATGGATGTGCTGCGTCATGGCGAGGATTTCGAACCGCCAGTCGCACAATCCAAAGAGCACGCCGATCCCGACGTCATCAATCCCCGCCTCCATAGCCCGGTCCATGGCCGTGACTCGCCACTCATAGTCTTTCTTCTTGCCGCCGGTGTGGACCTTCGCGTAGGTCTCGCGGTGATAGGTTTCCTGGAAGAGCTGGTAGGTGCCGATGCCGGCGGACTTGAGTTGGCGAAATTCCTCGACGGTCAGAGGGGCTATATTTGCGTTGACGCGTCGAATCTCGCCGTTGCCGCTTTTCGTCTTGTAGATCGTCTCGATGGACTTGAGAACATATGAAAATCCTTCCTTGGGATAGGACTCGCCGGCGACGAGGAGGATGCGCTTGTGCCCTTGTTCTTCGAGGATGCGGACCTCGCGGGCAATCTCGTCCTGGGTCAGTGCGCGGCGTTTGACCTCCTGGTTGCGCGCCCGGAAGGCGCAGTAGAGGCACTCGTTGGAGCATAGGTTGGAGATGTAGAGAGGAGCGAAGATGACCAGTCGCCGGCCGTAAATTTTTTCCTTCACCTTTCGGGCCGCGGCGAAGAGATCGCGCAGGAGGTCCGGATCGCTGATTGCCGCGAGCACGGCGATCTCGTCCATGTCCAGGCCCTTAAGCCCCTGCGCCTTGACCAGTATCTCGCGCACGCGCCCGGCGTCGCGGACCCTGGCGGCGGCCAGGCATTGTTCGATCTCGGCCTCATGGATGGGAATGGCAGACTGTTTCGTGTTCATGGCGAATCCTTTCGTGCTGCTAATCCTACCCCCTTCACAGCATCGCCTCGTCCTGCGCCAACCTGTCTGCCAATGGACAGGATACGGCGCGTGAGGCAGGCATGACAGTCCTCGGCGGTCTCGCTGATGCAGACCTTGGACGGGTAAATCTCATAGAGCGCTCGATAGGCCGGCGGGGTCAGATTGGGCATCACGACGTTGGCCCCGCGCATAAGCCCCAGCTCCCGGCCTTGCGCCCTGTTGACCGTGGCCAAAGCGGTGGTGCTGGGGATATTGGCCCTTGGACAAGCGATCCGCGACAGGGCGATCACCTTGTAGGTCATCAGCTCCGTATTGGGCGCATGAGAAGAGGTTCCTGGCGCCTTTTCCCTGCCGAGCGGCGTCGCGGGGTGGGAAAGGTACGGCCCGACGCCGATCATGTCCAGGTCGAGCGTTTGGAACAGTTCAATATCCGCCGCCAGGTCTTCGTAGGTCTGCCCCGGTATGCCGATCATCACCCCGCTGCCGGTTTCATAGCCGAGCCGCTGGAGTGTGCGGAGGATGGCAATCCGGTCGGAGCGCTTCCGGGACAGGGGCGGATGGATGAGGTCGTACAATTCCCGGTTTGACGTCTCGAAGCGGAGCAGGTAGCGGTCGGCCCCCGCCCGACGCCAGGCGCGCAGGTCTTCATCCGGTCGCTCGCCAAGGCTCAGCGTGACGGCCAGTTCCGTCGCGGCCTTGATCTGGCGGATGATGCGCGCCATCCACTCGGTCTCGATGCCGTAGTCCTCGCCCGATTGCAGGACGACGGTCCCATAGCCATACTCCACCGCCCGGCGCACGCAGTCCATGACCTCCGGTTCGGTCATTCGATAGCGCTGGAGCCGCCGATTATCCGCGTTCAGGCCGCAGTAGGCGCATTGGCGGACGCAGAAGTTCGAGACCTCGATGAGGCCGCGGAGATGGACGGCATCGCCGACGTTCTCGCGGCGGACGGCGTCGGCGAGGTCCCAGAGTCTCTGCAGGGCATTCTCGTCATCCTCCCGAAGCCATTCGAGGATCTCGCACCGGCTAAGTCGCGCCTCCACCGTTGGTTCCTTTCGCCGCGCTCTCCAAGATGGGCAGGCTTACGCTAAAAGTACTCCCCCTTCCCACGGCAGTTTGCACGATGATCCGCCCCTGGTGCATCTCGACGAGCCGCTTTACGAGACTCAATCCGAGGCCCGTGCCGGGCACGTAGGCGGTGTACTCGTTCTTGGCGCGGTAAAACTCCTCAAAGATCTTGCCCTTCTCCTCTTCGGTCATGCCGATGCCGTCGTCCTTGACGACGACTCTCACATACATCCCGTTGTGCTCGAGGCGGACGTTGACGTGCCCCCCGTTCGGCGTATACTTGATGGCGTTGTCCACCAGGTTCTTGACGATGCTGTGGATGGCGTCGCGGTCGGCGAGGGCCGGCTCGATATCCCCGGGTTTCTCGAAGGAGAGTTGGATCTGCTTTGCGTCCGCGTTTTCCTTGCATTCCTCTACCACCGCTGCGGCCACCGCCGCCACATCCAGGGAAACGCGCTTGATTGTGAAGCGCCCCGTCTCGATAGCGGTGAGGCCCATGAGGTCCGCCACCATCTGCCGGAGGGCCTGTGTGCGGGCCAGGGAGCGATCGAGCATCTTCCGCGCCTTTTCGCTCACATCGCCTCCCATGCCGCCAAGGATGACGTTCAGATAGTTCTCGATGGCCGCGAGGGGGCTTTTGATCTCGTGGGCCACCATGGAAACGAACATGGATTTCTCCTCTTCGAGTTTCTTCCGCGCCGTGATGTCGCGAAGGACGGACACGGCCCCGATCGTCTCACCGCTCGGCTCCCGGACGGAACTCGTGTTCACCATATACGTGCTCTCGCCGAAGCGAATTTCCTTGGAGAGGATCGCCGGGCCCGAGGCCGCATGAAGAGCATCGCGCAGCAGGACCGCGAGTTCCTCGCACTTGAGCGCGCTGAGCGGGGCGGGGGTATCCACGGAGCAGCACTCGGCCACGACGCGCGATGCGGCGGTGTTCTGCAGGACGATCTGCCCCTCGCGGTTCACCGCAATGACGCCGTCGGTCATGCAGTTGATGATGGTCTTGCTCTGGGACCGCTCGTAAGCGACCTCGAGCATTCGGCGCTCGCGTTCCTCCTGCAGGCGCTTGGCGCGAAGAATCAGCTCGCGCCTTTCCAGGCCATTGCGCACAGCGAGGAGAAGTTCGTCGGGGGTGAAGGGCTTGGGGATGTACCCATACGCGCCTCGCTTGGTGGCCTCAACGGCGGTCTCGATGGTGGCATAGGCGGTGATGACGAGGAGCACGATGTCGTCGTTCTGTTGGCGGATTTTCTCGATGAGTTGGACGCCGTCCATGCGGGGCATTTTCATGTCTATGAGGGCGGCGGCGAAGTTGCGGCGTTTCTCGAAGATCTCGAGGCCGGCCATCCCGTCGGCGGCGGTCTCCACTTCAAACCCTTCGGCGGTGAGAATTTTGCGGCAGCCCTCGCGCATGCCCAGTTCGTCATCAACAACCAGGATTCGGACCGGCTCGTCACTCATGGTCTCTCTTTCTCCCTGCGTCCGTTGAGAAGTTCCCGCACCTTGGCCAGCAGATCGCCGGGCGGAACGGGCTTGCTGAAGTAGGCGTCGGCGCGCATGGCCGCGAGTTCATCGGATGTGCGGGGACGGAAATCAAACCCGCGCCGGCTGCTCGCCGCAGTGACGATGATGATGAAGACGTCGGCGAATTCCGGTTCTTCCTTGATCCGACGGGAGAAGGCAAACCCCGAATCGAGGTCCTCCATCATCAAGTCCGTGATAACGAGGTCCGGTTTCTCCTCCCTCATGTACGCTATTGCGGACTGCGGATCAACAAAGCAAATCGTCCGATATCCGCCGTCTTCGAGGACTTCCTTGTTCAGGTCGAGGAAGTCCCGGTCATCATCCACAAGCACAATCATGGGCAACGTATTATCCATTTTTACACACCCCGAGACGAACGGACCCCGAGCAGCCTCTCCACTTCCTCAAGTAGTTGCGGCAGGCGAACGGGCTTTTCAAGAAACGCATCCACCGGCAGCCACGTTTTGTCGGGGCCGAACCGGAACGGCACGGTGTCATTTACCGATGTGAGGAGTAGAATCGGTATGGTCTTCGTCTGTTCCCGATTACGCAAGTCGCGGGACAGGTTGAAGCCCTCGGTTTGCGTCTCCATCATCACATCCAAGATAATCAAATCCGGCCTTTCCAATCGAATCTTCTCGGCGCACTCGCCGCCGCTGTATGCCACGCTTACCTCGTACCCTCTTTCCCGCAAGGCAGCCCGGTTTGCCTCCACAAAATCCACATCATCATCCACAAGCAGGATCTTTTTCCCGGTCACCGGAATCTCCTTCCTACGTCGTGGAGTCGGCGCCGCCCCGCAAGATACTTGACACTGTTGCGGCCTCGTCCCCCACATGTGCAGTCGGGAGACGGATCGTGAATGTGGTCCCCCTGCCCTCCTCGCTGTCCACGGAAATATCTCCGGAGTGCATTTTCACCACCCCATAGGCGATGGCAAGTCCCAGGCCAGTTCCCTTGCCCATGGCCTTTGTCGTAAAGAAGGGCGTAAAGAGCTTGGATTGGTTTTCCTTTGAAATGCCGCAACCATTGTCGGCGACCCGGATTTCCACCGATCCGTTCTTGTCGCACTTGCCCACGGTGACGGACACATGGCCGTTTTTCTCGACTGCATCAATGCCGTTCTGGATCAGGTTAATCAGCATCTGCTTGATCTGTGTAGCGTCTATGAACATGGTGGGCAGGTCGCCTGAGATATCGCTGGTCAGCTTGACGCCTACGGCCTCAGCCTTCGGTCCCATGATGGCCATCACTTCGTCAATGAGTTTGGAAAGATTGACCGGGGACTTCGAAACGCGCGACTGCCGGGCGAAGTCGAGCAGGCCGCGCACGATGTCCTTGCATCGGGTTGCTTCGTTGACGATCATCTCCAGATCCGGTCGGCGCTCATCCTGCCCCTGCAGCTGCTTCAGCAGCATGTGGGAGTAGATGAGGATCGTGCCGAGGGGGTTGTTGATCTCATGCGCCACGCCGGCCGAGAGCTGGCCCATCGAGGCGAGCTTTTCCGTCTGAACCAGACGCGCCTGGGCGGACGCCAGTTCCTCATGGGACTGTCTCACCCTGTTCAAGGCCGTCTGAAGCTCGTCAACAAGGTACGGCAGGCACATCTCGGCCTCAGCGAGGCCCTGGCAGACGGCGATCGCCTTTTCACGGCAGGAGCGATAGCCGCAGGCGCCGCAGTTCAACTGGTCTTCCGGGGCGAATTTCTTCATGGCCATCAGCGCCCGGTTGATCTCCTCTTCGGTCGGGATGGGGAGCTTCATGTCCTGCCGGGTAAACTCGCGGCGGAGATTGATGTCCTTGAATTCGTCAAGTGACTCCACCAGCTCTTTTTGACTGGTAAACCGATTCTGCTCGTTCACGAAATCGGCGAGGACCTCTTTGCGTTTGATCACGCTCAGGTCATTGAGCATCTTCGGGCCGTTGATACAGCCCTCGCAGAAGAGCACGTCGAAGAGCCTGGCATGGCTCTTGCCCTCGGCCAAGTCCTGAAGGGCGTCGAGGACGCGGTCTTTGCCCTCTGTGACCACAATTTCGTTATCGAGGATATCCGAACTAAGCCCGGCGCTTTTCAGCAAGCCGCCCGATATGGGGAACGATCGCGCCAGGAGCGAGCGGGGGCCGTCAAAGCCGCTTTCAGGCATCTCCTCCACGCCGATGCCCGCTTCATCCAGCATCCTGACCAGCTCTTTGTAGGTGAGAACGGCATCCACCGTTCCGGCCACCTTCGGATCGCGAATCTCGTTCTTTTTTGCTATGCACGGTCCGATAAAAACGACGCGAACCTTCTCGCCGTGCCGATGCCGAATCGCCCGCGCGATGGCTATCATGGGGGAGACGATGGGCGCGAGCGCGGTGTGGAGGGACGGCACGTATTTTTCCACGAAGGCGACAATCGCAGGGCACGGCGTGGTAACGACGGGACCGGTCGTGTCCCGAATGGTCTCGAAGTACCTCCCGTATTCTCGGCTGAGAAGCTCCGCGCCGAAGGCGACCTCCCACACCTCATGGAAGCCCAGCGCTCGTGTGGCCGCGATGATCTTGCCGGGGGCGGTCGGGTGAAAGGCCGCAGGGAAGGACGGCGCGATACAGGCAAACACACGTTCCTTCCCCGCCAGCATCCGCTTCACGGCCTCGGTGCTGTCCTCGATCAATTTGGCCTGCTGGGCGCAAACCTTGACGCAGTTCCCGCACACGATGCACCGGTCCTCGATGACCATGGCCTGGCCGCCCTCCACCTTGATTGCCTTCGCGGGACATTCCCGCACGCAGGTGTAGCACCGTTTGCATTTTTCCGGGATGGTTGAAACAATACCCATGCTTACGACTTCCTATACCTTCGCTCTCTGGATGTACTTCGTGTGCAACAGATGATGCGACCGCTCTCCGAGCGGCTTCTCCAGAAACTCCGCGTAAATCTGTTTGACCTCCGGGTTCTCGTGCGACTTGCGCAACTTTTTGCCTTCATCCTCCTTGTAGATTGCGGCGATCCTGGCCTTCCGCACCTCATCGGTAGTCATCCTGGGCTGGCCGCCGCCGCCGATGCACCCGCCCGGACAGGTCATGATCTCGATGAAATGGTACTTGGCTTCGCCGGACTTCACCCGCTCAATCACCTTCCTGGCGTTGCCCAACCCGTGGGCCACGGCAACGTTCACCGTTACGCCTTCAAGGAACGACCAGTCCGGGACCGTACCGGTGATCTTGACCGACGCCTCCTTGACCCCGTCGAGGCCCTCAATCGGCACGACGTGGAGATTGTCGAAGGGCAGTGGTCTGCCTGTGATAATCTCGTACGCCGTCCTGAGCGCCGCCTCCATCACGCCGCCCGTATTGGCGAAGATGTCCGCCGCGCCGGAGGACATCCCCAGGGGGGCGTCCATCTTGTCGTCCGGCAGGGAATTAAACTCGATGCCCGCTTCCTTAATCATACGGCCAAGCTCGCGCGTCGTCAAGACTACATCCACGTCCCGGACGCCGCTCGCCTTCATTTCTTCCCGCTGGGCCTCAAACTTCTTGGCCGTGCAGGGCATGACGGACACGACGAAGATGTCCTCCGCCTTCTTGCCCAGCTTCTGGGCATAGTAGGTCTTCGCCACGGCGCCGAACATCTGCTGCGGCGATTTGCAGGTGGATATATTCGGGAGGATCTCTGGGTAGAAGTACTCTGCGAACTTGATCCATCCGGGAGAGCAGCTTGTGAACATGGGGAGGGCCACCTTCTCCTTGGTCACGAGCGCTTTCTTGAGACGGGTCAGAAGTTCCGTGCCCTCCTCGATGATCGTCAGGTCGGCGGTGAAATTGGTGTCGAAGACGCCGTCGAAGCCGAGCCTGCGGAGGGCTGAGACCATCTTTCCCGTCACCAGCGTCCCCGGCGGATAGCCGAAGCACTCCCCAAGCGCGGCGCGGATGGCGGGCGCTGTCTGGACGACGACATGCTTGTTCGAATCGTCCAGAGCGTTCCAAACCTTTTGAATTTCATCCTTCTCACTAATGGCCCCGACCGGACATACCGCGGCGCACTGCCCGCATTGAACACAAACCACATCAGCAAGGCTTGCGCAAAAGGCGGGACCCACCATTGAACTAAAGCCGCGATTCTGCGGGTAGAGTCCTCCGACACCCTGGACCTCGTTACATATCGTGACGCACCGCCGGCAAAGGACACACTTGGATGAGTAACGAACAAGCGCCGGCGTGCTGTCGTCAACCATCGTCCTACTCTTCTGCCCCTGATAGCCTATCTCCCTGATGCCCAGCTCGCGGGCCAGGGCCTGGAGCTCGCAGTCCTCGTTCCGATCGCACGTTTGGCAGTCGCCCTCGTGATCCGAGAGGATGAGTTCCACGACGGTGCGCCGGGCGTCTCGAACGCGCTTGGTGTTGGTCCTGACCTTCATGCCTTCGCTGACGGGCATGACACATGAGGCCACAAGGGTTTTCGCCCCGTCCACCTCCACCAGGCAGACACGACAGGCGCCGATCGCCTGAACATTTTCAAGATAGCAGAGCGTGGGAATCTTGACGCCGGCCTGCTTTGCGGCGTTGAGGACCGTGGCGCCATCAGGAACCTGGACCTCAATATCGTTGATCGTCACTTTCGGCATGGTTCCACCTCTCCTCTCGGTCTAACTCTTTTCCCGATAATCACAGCGCAGACAGCGCTTGGCCTCGCGCAAGGCCACGGCCTCGCTGAACGGAAGTTCCACCTCATCGAAATTGTGTCTTCGCTTGCCGACGGGGATCAGCCGCATCTTGCTTCGCGGATATTCCGCCGGATCGGCCTCAGAGTCGAAGGCGGCATCCACCAACTTCTCCTCACGCCAGAAGGCATGGTTGGTCCCCGTGATGTACTGGTCTATCGTTATAGCAGCGGTCTCGCCTCCCTTCACTGCAATGGCCACGGAAGACGGGCCGAGAGCGGCATCGCCTCCCGCAAACAGCCATTCCACCGAGGTCTGACCGGTAATGGGATTGACTCGGATGAAATTGCGGCTGGTCAACTTGAGATCAATGCCGTCGAGGATCCCCTTCGGGTCAATGGCCTGACCGATGGCGGCGATAACATGGTCGGTCTCAATGACAAAAGCCTTTTCGGCGTTGGGCTCGGGCCGGCGCCGCCCGCTGCTGTCGAATGGACCGAGCGTCATTCGCTGGCACTTGATGCCGGCAACCCGACCGTTCTTCGCCAGAATCTCCACGGGGGCGACAAGCGTCTGGAGGACCACTCCCTCGTGCTCGGCTTCCTCGATCTCCTCTGCGTAGGCTGGCATTTCGTCGCGCGTGCGCCGATATAAAATCGTGACGGACTTCGCGCCCAGTCGAACGGCCGTTCGCGCCGCGTCCACGGCCGCATTTCCGCCGCCGATCACAACGACCTTTTCTCCTACGGGCACGGAACCGCGGAGGTTATAATCGCGCAGGAAGCAAATGGCTTCGGCCACCCCCTCGGCATCTTCACCAGGCACGCCCATGCGGGATCCAAGCGGCGCGCCGAGGCCCAGGAACACGGCCCGATACCCTTGGGCGCGCAGCTCGGGCAGCGTAAAGTCCTGCCCGAGTCGGGTGTTGGTCTCGATGTCCACGCCCATTCTCTCAATCATGCGAACTTCGCGGGCTACGATTTCACGCGGCAGTCTGTATGCGGGGATCGCCTGGACCAGCATCCCGCCGGGCCTCGGTTCGGCCTCAAAGACCTTCGGGCGATAGCCCAAGCGGGCGAGGAAATATCCGCATGACAGCCCAGCGGGTCCGGCGCCGATGATTGCGATCTTCTGTTTGGCGTTTTCCTCGCTGTCGCGGATTTCCGGGAGCTGGATCGTAACCTCCTGGTCCACCATGAATCGCTTCAGGCCGCGGATGGACAACGACTCGTCCAGGTTGCTTCTGCGGCATTTGTCTTCACACGTATGGAAACATACGCGGGCGCACACCGCCGCGAAAGGATTCCGCTCCCGATGCAGCCGCAACGCCTCGGCATACCGTTTCTCGCCGATGAGCGAGACATACCCCGGCACGTCCACCCCGGCGGGACAGGCGTTTTGGCATGGGGCGCGCACGAGAGCCGGGCATACGCCGGCCCGGCATTTCTTTTCTCGAATGTGCGCATCATACTCGTCGCGGAAGTATCGAATCGTCGAAAGGACGGGATTCGGCGCCGTCTGGCCGAGCCCGCAGAGCGCGGTATCCTTGACTTTCTTGCCGAGGTCAACCAGTTTTTCCACATCCCCTTCTTCGCCTTGTCCCTCGCAGATGCGGGTGACGATCTCCAACATCCGTTTCGTGCCGATACGGCACGGAGAGCACTTCCCGCAGGACTCGTCCTGGGTGAACTCGAGGAAAAAGCGGGCCATGTCAACCATGCAGGTATCCTCATCCATGACGATCAATCCGCCGGATCCCATAATGGCGCCGAGCTCGGTGACGGATTCATAGTCAATGGGCACATTCAGGTTTTCCTTGCAGATACAGCCGCCGGACGGCCCCCCAAGCTGCGCGGCCTTAAACTTCTTGCCGTTGGGAATGCCGCCACCGATGTCGTAAACAATATCTCCGAGTGTGATGCCCATGTTGACTTCGACGAGGCCGATGTTGTTCACGTCACCGGTCAGAGCGAATATCTTGGTGCCTGTGCTCCCTTTCGTTCCGACGGATCGGAACCAGTCTGCGCCGTGATGGATGATGAGCGGCACGTTGGCGAGGGTCTCGACGTTGTTGAGCACGGAGGGTTTTTCCCACAGTCCCTTCTGCGCGGGGAAGGGGGGCCTGGGGCGCGGCTCGCCGCGATGGCCCTCGATGGATCGCATGAGGGCGGTTTCCTCGCCGCAGACGAACGCTCCGGAGCCCTGGCAGATGAAAATGTCAAAACAGAAATCCGTGTCGAGGATATTTTTCCCGAGGAGTCCCATTTCGCGGCACTGTCCAATGGCGCACTCGAGCCGCTCCAGGGCAAGAGGGTACTCTGCACGGCAATAGATGTATCCGGTGTCGGCGCCGATCGCCCTGGCGGCGATCATCATGCCTTCGAGGACGGCATGAGGGTCGCTTTCCAGGACGCTGCGGTCCATGAAGGCGCCTGGGTCGCCCTCATCCGCGTTGCAGATGATGTACTTTTGGTCTCCTTTCGCCTTTCGGCAAAATTCCCATTTGATCCCCGTGGGAAAACCAGCTCCGCCGCGTCCTCTGAGGCCCGACTTCTTGACCTCGTCAATGATTTGCTCGGGCTTCATCTCGGTAAGAGCCCGGGCCAGAGCGGCATAGCCATCCTGTGCGATATACTCCTCGATTTTCTCGGCTGCGATTCGTCCCTTGTTGCGCAAGACCCTCAGATTCTGGCGCGAGAAGAATGGGATGTCTTTGAAGAACGGGACCGGCTTTTGAGTCACCGGATGACGGAACATCAGTCTCTCCACAGGGCGGCCCTTGAGGACGTGTTCATCAACGATCTCTACGGCATCCTCCGCCGCGAGCCGCTGGTAGAAGTACCCGCCCGGATAGACCACCATGATCGGCCCACCGGCGCAGAATCCATTGCAGCCGGTCTTGACGATGGATACCTCGTCGGCCAAGTTGCGCTTGGCCAATTCCTTGTCCAGGGCGTCCTTTACATGGGCCACCCCGGAGGAAATGCAGCTCGTTCCAAAGCACATCAGCATGTGCATGCGCGGTGTTTTCATCGGTTGATTCGCCTCCCGGTTAGGACTGGGTGCCTAAGGTAACGACAAACTGCGGCACAATCCGGCCGCCCAAGACATGCTCACGAAAGACATCGCCAGCGGCGACGGGGTTGAGGTCGCCGTAGAGAACCGGCTTTGCGCCGAGAACCTCGACCGTCATGACGGGCTCATGAGAGCAAGCTCCGATACAACCGGAGGTCGTGATGCGGACGTCATGTCGGCCACAGGCGGCGAGTTCGTCCATCAGCGCGGTGAGGATTTCACGGGCGCCGCTGGCAATCCCGCAGGTTCCCATATGTATCGTCACACAAGCCTTGTAACCATCCTCACGCAGCGCATTTTCATCTTTGACTTTTTGCTTGATGGCTTGGAGGTCTCCCAAGCTCCGAATCTTCTTCTCTGGCTTTGCGCTTTTCATATGCTCCTCCTTCCAACGGGATTCCCTATTGAGGCTCAGAGTAGGCGCTGAGAATATCACCGACGCGAACCGGACGAACCCGCTTATAGACTTGGCCGTCTATCGTAATGGTCGGCGCGAGACCACAAGCGCCGAAACAGCGCGCCACTTCGAGGGTGAAATTCCGATCATCCGTAGTCTCGCCCACATCTATCTTCAGTTTCTGCTTGATGGCCTCTAACACTCGCTTTCCGCCGCGCACATAGCAGGCGGTCCCCAGACAAACGCGAACGAGGTGCCGTCCGCGTGGGTGGGTAGAGAAGAAGGAATAGAAGCTCACCACGCCCGCCACCTCGCTATACGGTTTGTTCATGGCAAGGCTGATTCGTTTCAATGCGACCTCGGGCAGGTATCCGAATATTCCTTGGGCCATCTGAAGGACGGGAATCAGCGCCCCGGGCCTATCGCGGTATTCTTCCAGAACCTCGTCAAGCCGTCTCAACAACTCTTCTTCTGAGACCTCATGCCCACACGCGCACGTCGCTTTCTCCTCGGTCATATCCATCTCCTTTTTCCGACAGATTTCGAGATCGTATGTCGTTAGCTCCAGAGCACCCAGCCCACGTTTGATCCGGTTGTGGACCTCGCGGGCAAGCGAAAGCCCGCAATTCTTGCCGCCAAAAGAGCCCTTTGCCAAGTCGGCCACATTGACCTCACATTTCTTCCCCTCAATCCTGCACCGAAACCGCAGATCAAGCTCGGGATTGGTGCAGACCACAGACGAAATCGTACCCGCAAGGTCGCCCATCGGGCTCCGGTCTATATGGCTGAGCTGCATGACCGTTTGCACCAATGCCCCGCCAAGGGCCGACTTGCCGATGATCAATTTTCCGCCCGCCCGCTCGGCGGCTCCTTGCAGGAGGCTCAAGCCGAGGCCGGTCCGTTTTCCGCTCTTGGTCGTGTAGAATGGGTCCGTAGCCACATCCGGCGGCACATCTATCCCCCGGCCATTGTCTTCCACCACAATCCTCAGCTCGTCTTTGCCGACGTCTTCCTCCACCGTAACCGCAACGATGGATGCATCCGCACGGATCGAGTTTTCGATCAAGTCCAGGATGTGAAGCGACAGATCACGCATGCACACCCCCCCTTCCCTTTTGCCTCTGAAGCGCGAGAACAATCTCGTCGAACGTCGGCGCGAGCATGTGGAACTTCGTAAAGCCGTTCCCTACATCCGACAGGAAATGGGCGTCCGACGAGACCAGCATAGGCAAACCAAGGCCCTCGTACTCCTTTTGTCTGCCCGCCACTGCCCCATTCGCCGAGATCTCAATCCCATCGAACTGGACGTCATCGGGGAAGAAACCCAACTGGCTCGTCACGCTGAACGACGGCCGGTCCACGTGCGCCGCAACGGCTAACCCCCCATGCCGCTTGACCAGAGCCACTGTTTTACCCAGATCGAGTCCCGATGACGCAGATAGCATTTTAGGCTCCACACCTACAACGTCGCCCGTTGCGCTCATTCGAAGTTGCTCGCCAAGCACGCGAGCGGCCCCTGCAACGTCGGGAAGCGTCTCCTTCACTTCACAACCCGCAGCGCAGGCGGAGGCCGCGTCCGGAAAGAGGCCGAGCACGTGGATGTCCTCTTCCGTCGTGATCTCAATTCCCGCGAGCACGGCCAGATTGTCCCCGGCAGCCTCCTGCGCGGGGGCGACGTTTTCCGCTGCGTTGTGATCGCAAATCGCGATCATATCCAGTCCTCTGCGTATCGCCGCCTCAACAATCGCAGGCGGCGTCATTTCCGCGCTCGAGCACGGCGACAAAGCGGTGTGTATGTGCAGGTCCGCCTTGAACCGTCTCACCCATGACTTCCTCTCAAGCCCAAACTATACAATTTGCCCACAATCTCAAATGTGGGGTCCTTCGACAGATAAAGCTTGATCCCCTCCTTCTCAGCTCTTTCCCGCACGGAGACCTCCGGCGTCCTCTCAGAGGCGAAGACCACCGCCGCGAGGCCGGCGTGCAGCGCCACGGCCACGACGTTCATATGGACCTGGATCGTGACCAGAACGCCGCCGCTCGGGGCATTGGCCAGAACGTCGCTCAATAGGTCCGACGCGTGGCCGGCCGTAACCTCCGCATCCGTTTGGAGGGCGGGCGTCAGGTCTTCCAGATCGAGTTGCTCGGCAATTTGGCTCAGTTTCACTGCGAATCCTCTTTCTCTGCGGCCGTTTTAGTCAGGTGACAACACGCCGACTTCTCCGCCCGACCCAGAACCACATCTTCGGCGAAGGCGGCGCAGGTGGGCGCGCCGCACATCGCGCAGTCGCGTCCGGGCAGGGATTTCGTCAGCTTCTCAATCCTGGACAGCTTGGCAATGGCCTGCGCCATGTCCGGATCGAGTCGCACGCCGGGCCGGGCGGCATAGGGTGCGCTGCGTTTGACAACGGCGGCGGTCACATCGGCCATCGCCCGAGATGTCTCCCATCTGTGCCGCCCGACAAACGGGTCCTCGCTCAAGAGCGGCGAGCCGAAACACCCCTGTTCGCACGCCGCAGTCTCGATGACTCTCATGTCCTGGAGAAGACCGTTCTCCATATCCTCGAGGACGTTGATCACGTGACGAATCCCGCTCACCCGAAGCAAGCCCGGCGACTCCGGCCCCTCTTTCGTTTCCCTCACTGGTTTCGGCGCCTCACGCCGCAGCGCAACGACCTGCGGCAGAATCACGTGGCGGAGCGTGGCAGGCGCGATGGCCATTACCCCTGAATCGCGCTCCAGAACACTGCGCTGTCCCGGACAGGCAATCACAAAAATAGCCGACCGGCCGGCCAGACCGTGCCGTATCGCCTCCAGAGGTGAACAAAACGGCGCCAAGTGTGCGATGAGAGAAGGAAAGCGGCTTTCAACAAGGTTGACCACGGCCGGGCACGCTGGGGAGATGACAGGGCGAGGGACGGTCCCCTCCTCCGAGCACTTGATCACGGCCTCCCGCAAGGCGACCTCCCAAGCATCGGCGACGATTACTTCCTCGAACCCGATATCCCCCAACACCCGGACGATCTGCTCCCCCCCTACTCCTGCGCCGAACTGCGACAGGAAGGCGGCTGGCAGGACAAGAGCCATGCCCTTCCGGTGTTCGGGAAGCGCCGGCGTGAGTCCCTTCACACCCAGCGCACCTGTCGAACAAGCCCCTATGCAGGCGGCGCAATCAATGCATAGATGATCGAGAATCGTCAGCTTTCCCCGAACGAGGCGAAGCGCCTCGGTGGGGCAGGCGGAGATGCAGCGCAGGCACTGGCGGCACTTCTGCGCATCCGCCGCAACAGAGTTGTGCGCCGCCGCATCCATGCGTTGGGGGCTCAGGAGTATGGTGAATTCGACCCGCGTCCCTTGCCCGACAACAGAATTGATGGAGAACCTGTCGGAGTTCTTCTTGATATTGGGCAGTCCCATCCCCGCGCCAAAGCCCAGTTCCCGGGCGACCGAAGGCGCTGTGGAGTATCCCTCCGTCATGGCCAGAGCGATGTCGGGAATGCCCGGCCCTTCGTCGGTCACCTCAACTTTCAGCTTTTCGGTATCCATGGAAAACGTCATATCTCCGTTGTCCGCATGGATCACAACGTTCATCTCGGCTTCATAGGCTGCGATCATGGCGCGGCGCACGGCCTCGGGCGCTGCACCAACCCGCTTGAGATGTACCTTGAGCGCGCTGGACGCCGCCCCGGCTTGTTCGTAGTCCCCGCCGCGGATTGTGAAACGGTTCGATATCATTTGCCCGGCTCGTTCCCGCCTTTCAGGCAGGCATACAACCGTCCGCACGTCTCGAACATGCCGACCGGGGATAGGAGCAGGATGGTTCCCCTCGCTCCCGCTTGATCGGCGGTTTCGGGTTCGACTGATGCACCGTCAACCAAGCAAATGGCCTGGACGTCCATCAACTCGGCCAACCGAAGGAGTTGAGGTCCCACCAGGCCCGTAACGAGCAGCGTCCGGCTGGATGCGTGGGTGAGCAGGTCGCTCATGCGGTCGCCGGCATAAACCGAGTCAATCTCGGCGTCCCCTATGGCGGATTCCGTGAGAGGCTTGGCGCCAATGCTGCTTGCGAGGATGTTCAATTTCATAGAATTCTCATCCGCTAAGGCGGAATTTCCGCGATACACTGCATGACTTTGTGAAGCAATTCACGTACCTGTCCACAGTAGAAAAGCGAAATTGGGGTAAGTCTCAGTTGAAGCGCGGGTTATGACGATAGATGCCAACTGCGCAACAAAATGAACTTCGTGCGGTTTTTCACATACTTGCCAAGCCGATCAGCCCGCCGGGGCCATCAACCGCATCGCAACAGGCATTTGGGATGGATGCGAACAGACCGCACATGGGAGATTTGTGCACACTCGCTGTTCGCAGTATCCTGCTCACGGCCTGGGTTATTGTGGGTGGCTGCCGAGGATCAAGGCCCCAAACCGACAGGTTGGCGCTGGGCCTCTGCGGTGTGGAGTCCGAAGTCTGGCGGCTTACACTACTTGTTCTCGGCGGCCTGCCTCAGTTCCCGGCTGTGGGCGTAGAACTCGGCAAGGGTAAGCTCTTTGAGGAAGACGATCCCCCGCGTGGCGCGGATGATGGCGCTGGGATGCTCGTTAAACCACTCCCGACCGAGGCAGGTCTTGAGTTTCTGATACTGCTCTACCTGAATCTGCTGGGCCAGGTCGCAGAATGGCCCATCGTACTCATGGCTTGGAAAGGAGGCGTCCTTTTGCGAGATGAACGTATTCATAAAGGCGCTCCGCATGATGGCGAACATGTTTAACGAAACCGGCACATAGATGTTCGCCTCGCTTGGATGGAAACGGTACCAGACATTGCGATACCCCCATACCTTGATGTCGGACCGCCCTGTCTTGCCCTCGTAGCTCCGCAGCGCCTCGGCTATTGCCTGCATGACCTTGTAGTGCGTGTCCGGGCCGCTCGCCTCGGGGTCGAGGGCGACGGTCACGACGTCCGGGCGCACCTTCAGCAGCGCATCGAGAACCGGCTCGACGTCCCGCTCGACGGTCGGCTCCTCGGTAAAAATGTCGCCTGTGTAGAACCCCAATCGCAGGTGCATGACGTTCGAGCAGTTCCAACCGAAATAACCCCACAGACATTCCGCTTCCCACTCCCTGCACATGCCCTTCAGTTGCTGGACGTGCGGCGGGTCCTTCTTGCCGGGGTATTCGCTCGCAAAGTAGGTCTCCAGCTCTGCGATGCGGGCCTTGATCTCCCGAAGGTCGCTCTCGTCGTGGACGGCGATCAGATTGCGGAGCAGCCGTCGAGCCATGCCCTCGTTGCGAAGAAGATCGCTCTCAGCCGCCACGCCGTCTAAGTATTGCCAAACATCCCGCTGCCGGCCGATCTCGTTATTTGGGGCGAAGTAGCCCTCCTGCATCAGTCCAATAAAGCCCGTTGAGTCAATGAATTGCCGAAGGCAGGCGAGTTGGTCTTGCATATGATGGTTGGTTACCGACGTGAACCCGCTGGTGAGGCAGATAAAGTAGTGCGTATTTGACGCGCCCCGCACATGCCGTACGATATACGGCAGGTAACCGAGCATGAGGTCGTCGTGATGGGGCTCGGTGTGGAAGAAGCATTTATCCGAAAGGGTTTGCGCGCCCTTTTCGATTCGGGCGATAAGTCGCTCATAAACTGTCCGCGCAAGGCTCAACGGAGGCGCAGGAGATTTCTGCAAAAGCGCCCCCGCCGCCGGATCGGTGCGAAAATCCTCCGGGGGCAAGTCCAGCAGACGCTTGCGTTTCTTCACGGCAAGATCAACGACGATTTCCTCCGTCTTCTCGTCGCTCACCGATTCCGCCGCGGCGATGCGACAAACCTGCCGCTCCGTAAGCAACCGCGCCGCCCCCGTCGTGATATAAAAGCGGGCGTTCGGCAGGCTGTGGAGCGCCGTGGCGGGGTAGAGCACATGCTTTTTGTTCTGTACGGCGTCGGCCACCACCGCCGCCTTCGCCTCGCCCGCGGCAATGACGATGGCGACGCAGTTGGGGTTGCAGGTGATTGTGCCGAGGCCGATGGTAATGACCAGCCGCTTGCGTGCGATCTCGATCCCACCGAGGTCTGTGGAGGCGGCAGCTTGGGTCTCATAGTTTGTCGGGGTCAGGCGGGTGGTCGAGTGGTGATCCGACCCGCAGACATTGAACCCGATGTGCCCATCCGGCCCAATGCCCCCCAGAAAAAACCCGATGCCCCCGAGAGACCGGATTTTGTCCTCGTACTCCTGGCACCACTGGTCAATCCGATGGAGCGCCTCCTTCTGCCTCCATTCCAGGTCCGTCTCGGCATGGCGGTGCCGGAGGGAAAGGTCTACCGAGTTGTCGGGCCAGAGCGATGCAAGCGTCTCCCCTTCGCCGGGGCCGACCTTCGAGCAGTCAATGAGCATGGCCCTGCTCGGATCCAGTCCAAAGCCGTCGAGGTAGTACCGCTTCACATAGTAGAAAAAACTGTTCTGCTGCCAGGGGTTGGTGGGGTAAAATTCGTCAATCTGGACAAATCGTAGACCGCGCGTGTCGAGTCGCTCGGCGGGATCAATGCCGGAGGCGGCCAGATCATCGCGCACTTCCGGGCTGTCCCAATGCTGGAGGTAGTGCTCCACCCACTTGATGAAGTGCTCCGGCGTCTTGCCGGTCGGCAGGGAGATCACGCCGTCGGGATGGTCTTGCACCCATTCGATAAACCGCAAGGCAGCCAGCTTGCCGAGGGCGGGAAAGTTGCTCACCACAATCGTACCGATCCGCTCGGCGGGGGGATAGAGCACCGCAAAGGGCAATTGCGCGAGGGCGATCCGTTCAACCGGGGTCAAGTCACACTCGGGGAAATTCGACATAATCGGCAAGTCACTCCACTTTGAAAACAAGAGCAACGAAACGCCTGATCTTACTCTTACTCTTACTCTTACTCCTACTCCTACTCCATCTAAGCAAGTGAGATTAAGATCAAGATTAGGATTAAGAGCAGGAGTAGCAATGTTGACGCGAGGGGTTGCCTGCCCCCTTTACTCAAGACCGGTAATCTCCCCTGTTCAGTCCGTACTTCTTCATCCGCTCGTAGAGGGCGCGCCGGGAGATGCCGAGGGCTTGGCAGGCGGCGGTAACCTCGCCTCCATGCTCGCGCAGGGCCTGCTCGATGACCGCCCGTTCCGTCCGCTCCATCTCGTCACGCAGAAGACCCGGCGTGGCCGGGAGCGAAAGCATACGGCTCGGGCCGAAATTCTCGTCCATGGAGAAGGGCCCTGCCAGCCCCTGGTGCGCCGTGATCGTCATGCGTTCCACCGCGTTTTTCAGCTCGCGGATGTTGCCCGGCCAGGCATAGGCAAGCATCTGCGAAAGCACCTTGTCCGGGGTCTTGGGGGCGGGCGAGCCGGTTTGGTCGGCGAAGCGTTTCATGAAGTGGGCAATGAGGAGCGGGATGTCCTCCGTGCGCTCCCGCAGGGGGGGCACGGAGATGGATAGCACCGCGATGCGGTGGTAGAAATCCTCCCGAAGCGTCCCCCGGCGGACCAGTTCGGGCGGATCGTGCTTGGTGGTCACGAGCAGACGGACGTCCACCTGTCGCGGCTGGTCCATCCCCAGCGGCTGAACCAGCCCGTCCTCGAGGACGCGCAGGAGCTGCACCTGCGCCCGCTCGGAGATACTTTCGATCTCGTCGAGGAGCAACGTGCCCCCCGATGCGGTGACGAACTTTCCGTCCCGGTGCGAATCGGCCCCCGTGAAGGCCCCCTTGGCATGGCCGAAGAGCTCGCTCTCCAGCACCGTCTCGGAGAGCGCCCCGGCGTTGACGGCCACAAACCTGCCCGAAGCCCGCCTGCTTTCACTGTGAATCGCCCGGGCGACGAGTTCCTTTCCCACCCCGGTCTCCCCCTGGATGAGGACTGGCGCGTCCGCCTTGGCGGCCACCTCGATCTGCTCGTAGACGTCCTGGATCGCGCGGCTCTGTCCCACCATGCCGAACCGGCCGTCCTCCTCCGGGGAAAGCAGCGCCAGTCGCCGGCGCAGCTCCGCGCTCTCCCGCTGCAGGGCGGCCCGCTCGACGGCGCGCCTCACACTCATGAGAAGCACATCCACCTCGAAGGGCTTTTCCACGAAGTCATACGCCCCCGCCCTCATGCATCGGACGGCCATGGCGATGTCGCCGTGACCGGTGATCATGATCACCGGCGGCGGATAGCGGCGCCGCACCAGGTCGGCGAGCAACTGCTCTCCGTCCATCCCGGGCATCTTCACGTCCGTAACAATACAATCCACATCCGGCAGGCCCGGCCATGCGAGGGCGGCCTCCGCCGAGGAGAACATTTTGACCTGATAATCGTGTAACCGCAGCGACTGCGTGATCGAGACGCGGGCGGCCTCGTCATCATCAATGACCACCACAATCGGATTGTCACGTCGAGCCGATTCACTCATTTCGGGATGATACCTCCGCGGGACCATCCTGGTGTTCCACGGGCAGGCGCACGGTGAAGGTTGCCCCCTTTCCCGGCTCTCCCTTCGCCGCGATCGTGCCGTTGTGGTCCTTGATGATGCTCAGCGAGATGGACAGGCCAAGGCCGGTCCCGTGGCCTACCTTCTTCGTGCTGAAGAAAGGCGTGAAGAGCTTCTGGGCCTCGCTGGCGGAGAAGCCTTTGCCCGTGTCAATGACCTCCACCACCACCGGGCAATGGCCGCCCTCCTCTAAATACGTCCGTACCGTCAGCCGCCGCTCCCCCGTCGTCTCCATTGCCTGACGGGCGTTGGTAATCAAATTCAGAAGCACCTGTTCCAATCGAATCCGATCGCCCATGATCTCAGGAATATCCCCAAGATCGAGCGTGGTCTCCACGCAGGAAAGTTTGAGCTGGGGGCTGAGGAACTCCACGCTCTCGCGGATGATCCCGTTGAGATCCACAGCAACGAACTGCCGTTCCGAACGGCGGGTCAGCTCGCGCATCTGGTTGATGATCTTCGAGGCGCGGTCCACCTGCTCCGAGATCATCCGCAGGTTGTCCTTGATCTCGTCCGGCTCGCCCACGTTCTTCTCGATCATGTAAAATGCGTTTCGCGCGAAGTTGCGGATGCCCGTCAGCGGCTGATTTAGCTCGTGGGCCACGGCGGCGGCCATCTCTCCCAGCTCGGCCAGGCGGGTGGAATGGACAAGCTGCTCCTCCTGCTTCCGGGCCAGATCCGCGAGTTCGCCGCGCTTGCGCTCGGCCTCCTTTCGGTCGGTGATGTCATACACATTCACGATCACCGCCGGCTCGCCGTCATATTCCCCGACGGCGCTGGCCACGTCGGCCCATCGGACGTCGCCCTTCTTCGTAACAATCCGGACCTCGTACTGGAGATCCGTCGAGCCGTCGGCCGCCCGCCTCTTCACCAGGTACTGGATGCGCGCGCGGTCGTCCTCGTGGAGCGTATCCCAGATCGGAGCGCCGATCAGTTCATCCGGACGGTATCCAACCATCTCGGCATACCGTGGATTTACAAAAAGGTATTTCCCGTCGCGATAGACAAAGATGCCGACCAGCGACTTCTCCGACATCAGTTTGTGCTTCTGCTCCGAGATGCGCAGGGCCGTCTCCCCCGCCTTAAGCTTTTCACTCAACATGCCCACGCAAAACGCCACAACGACGAAACAGACCGCGCGCGCCGCATCCGCCGTCACGGCGCCCGATGCAATGCCCATGCGATGGAGCGATAAAATCGCCAGGCCAAACACGGCCGCCAGGACCACACTCCGTCTTCCCCACCACATCCCCGCCAGCACGATAGGGATGTACATCAGATGGGTGCAGACGACGTCCGTATGATGCACTGCATGAAAATATACGCTCAAGGTCAGACACGCCGCCGCCAGGAGCACAATGACCAGGAGTCGGATTATCATTCGACAACGGTTCCGAAACAGACGACCGGACACCTTAGTTCAAACCCATACCCCATCATAACACTCCTGTCCCCCAACAGCAACAGCGTCTTCCCGATCCCGTTGCCATCACGAACCCTTGATGACCAGCACCCGCACTCCAAACGGCTCCAGAGAAAGCGAAATCCGCTTTTCCTGACTTCGCTTCTCTTCCTTGCGGTCTGCCGTGTAGACAACGGTCTCCTTTTCACCCAGCACGACGGCGACCGCCTTCCGCGCTTCCGGCGTCGAGTTCACCACGACCGCCGCGACCGAACCGTCCGCCGCCTCGAAGCTCCCCGTCGTCACCGCCGGGATGAGGTGCGGGACCTTCGCCATCGCCGGTTTGCCCGTCTTGTCGGCCTTGCCCTTCGGGTCCTGCCGTGATGAATAGACCTCCACCTCCTCGCACTCGATCTCGACAGGCCGCACCGTCTTGCCGAGCAGGAGGTACTCCGGAAAATGCGCATAGGGCCGGCAGAACGACTTATAGGCGGCGCTGACCTCCTGGTGCCACTTGCTGCCGCCTTCAAGGGGGACATCGTGCATGAATGGGCCGGGGATCAGACCGCGCGTCAGATTGTTGGCCAGGATGCGACAGCGCAGCCCCGCGCTCGGCCGTGTGCCCAGCGGCCCCTGGCCCTGCACACACGCCGCGCCGATGGCCGTTACATACTCATGGTAGAGATACGAGAACAATCCGACCCCTCGGCCGCCGCCCATCATCTCCCCGAACTGCCGGCTCCAGTAGGTCGCCATGTAGGGGATGGCCAGCTCGCTTTCATTCTCCATAAACAGACCCAGTTCGGCTTGGACCGGCTTGCCCTCCTTCAGGATCGCCGCACAGACATCGCGGAAATCGCTCCACATCCAGTCGCCATAGCCGGGCGGGTGACCATGGGTCTTGCTGTAGCACGGCGTGTGCTGGCAGCCGCCGATCTCCTGGTCGAAACTGACGAGCGGCACGCCGAGGCGCGCCACGTTCACGAAGATGTCCTTCATCGTCGTCTGCGCCTTCGGGCTGCCGTGGCAGAGCATAGCGGACAGGCCGCGCCAGTCGCCGAACTCGCCCACGCGGTCGTACCAATCCACCTTCGCAATGGATCCGTCGGGTTCTGCGACGCACATCTCCTTCCTGCGCTCGAAGTCCGCGGTGTCGTCGAAGGCGGGTTCGGCGCCGGTCTTCTGCCGCTTCACCACCCACCAATAGCCCGACGTGAGGAAGGCCAGGCGGTGGCCGCGCCTTCTCAGCTCCTGATCCACCTCGCGCCAGACCTCATCGGATGGAATCGAGGGGAAGTAGTTGATACCTGCCCATGTGCCCCGATTTTCCCAACCATACGGCACGAAAACCATGTGCTTCAGGCCGGTGGCGGCACGGTAGGCGTCCATCAGATCGGGCAGTTTCTCCATCCGCTTGCCGAAGCGTTTCTCGCGGCCCTCCGGGTTGGCGATGCCGGTGATGATGATCCCCGCGCCGTCCTTCAGGAACTGCGGGATATCGTCGCGTTCGGAGAGTTTCTTCGCACACCACGGCTGCCTCACGGCCCATGCCTTGTAGATGGCTGCGGCGTCGCGCCAGTCGCCCTGGAAGGTTCGAAGCGCGATGTCGTAGGGGAGCGCCGCACCCTGGCCGGAGACCTCCGGGAAGCGGTGCGTCAGGTCCATTGATACAAATTTGCCCGCGCCCGACCGGAGGCGGTACTGCTTGCAGTGGCCGTCGGGATCCTCCATGCCGACATACAGTCCGGCCGTCCCGTCGTAGAGGGCGTAGAACTGCGCGAAGGCCGGGCCGGGGTACGCGGCCGTGTGACTCGCTCCACGAGAACCCGGGGCGGACACGACCGCCCCGCCGTGCCAGGGCGCGAGCAGGGCATCGTCCTCGCCTTTCCCGCCCAGCGCCGCGGGAGCGGGCATGCCGGGGAAGGAGACGCTGGCGATGCACCAATCGGATCTGTTTTCCAAGTAGATGCGGAGCCGGATGAAGCCGTCGGTCGTTGTCCGCGCAGTCACCGAAACCTGCACATCCGCTTGCGGGCAGTCGGTGAATGTCAACTGGAGGTCGTCGCCTTTCCTGGCAACTTCGCATTTGCGAAAATCCCGGCTTGGGAGCGGAAGCCGCTCGGTTTCATACGGTCTGGTAAGCATGCAGGAAAAGAGCGGCTCCTTCACGTCGCGTGCGATGAATTCCTGCCCCGTCTGACGATCAATAAGGTTTGTGATCTCGCCCGTCTCGCGGTCAAAGGCAATGGCCGATAACTCCGATGCGATGCCCATGCGGTCGGGAAGGTCGAACACCCCCGATCCATGCGGTACATCAACGGCTGCCAGCGGCGGTCGCGGGCCGGGCCGGACGCCCCAAGTCTTCAAGACCTCTTCCGTGATCGGCATGAACTCCGCATCGTCAAAGAGCGTCGTTGCGCTCGACGGCGTCCGGGGGGAGGTCCACACCCCGAGGGCCACGACACCGGACGCCAGCCCGTCCGCCGGGCCTTCCGCCTGCCAGCGCGGCTCGGGCGCGCCCTCCGGCCAGGACTTGCCGAAGAGGTAGTCGCCATAACAGGCCATCGCGACATGGACCCATTCCCCCTTCTTCAGTCCGACGGCCAGTGTCCCCACCGTGACGGAGGATTTCTCCTGGCCGTAGTAGCACAACGCCCGACCGCCGTCCGGCCCGAGGGCCAGAGCGCGAAAGCCGCCCGGCCCAGAACGGCCGTATATGTAAACGGTCGGCTCGGCGCCGGTCCAGTCTATCAGCTTGACGCGGAGTTTCAGGAGGAAGTCAGGCGTCTTTTCGCTTCCCGCCAGCGTGAGCCGGGTGTGATGAGGCTTTGCCGCGGCGATCTGATAGGCATGATTGTCGGGCCGGCCCGGCTCGACCACGATCGCCCCCTCCTCGCCCGGCGAGACCCACCCCTCCGATCCCTTCTCAAAGTCCCATTTCATTTCTTCCTCGCAGGAGCAAACCGAAAACAGCATCAATATCATCGGGAACCAAAGCAAGATAGACCTGGTCAAAACGGCCTCCTTTCGCCTGAACTCAAACTGAAAGCGGAGACAATCCTAATCCCTTGCGCATGGCCCCGTCAACAGCAAACGGCCCGTGATAACCGTTGACACTTGCATCGAAGTATCGTAGCATCCTGAAGTCCATTCAAACACGATTTTCGGAGGAGTCAAAAATGAGCACGGTAAAACTTGGGATCATCGGATGCGGGGTCATCGGCAGCCACCACGCTACAGCCGCGACGGAATCGAAACTCGTTGACCTCGCGGCCGTCGCCGACGTTCGAGAAGATGCGGTGAAGGCCATGGCGGAGAAGTTCAAGGTCCCGAAGACCTACGCGAGCGGCAACGAATTGCTCGACGACGACGGCATCGAAGCCGTCGTCCTGGCCATGCCGACGTGCCATCGGTTCGACCTGGCCATGCGGGCCTTTGCGAAGGGGAAGCACGTCCTGACGGAGAAACCCGTCGCCATGAACTCCGGCGATGTGCGAAAGATGATCAAGGCGCGGGGCGATCTCGTCGCCGCCTGCTGCTCGTCGCGCAACCGGCACACCGAGTCGGCCAAGGTCATCACGGACTTCATCGCCTCGGGCGGGATCGGTCCGCTGCGGCTCATCCACTGCCGCGCACTCATCCAGGCCGGCCCGATGCCGGACACGCCGCGGCCCGCGTGGCGACTCAAGAAGGAACTCAACGGCGGCGGCATCCTCGTCAACTGGGGGTGCTACGATCTCGACTACCTCCTCGGCATCACAGGCTGGACGCTGAAACCCAAGACCGTTCTCGCCCAGACGTGGACGATCCCCCCGCAGTTGGAGTCGCACGTCGCGCCGAACTCCGATGCGGAGACCTACTTCGCGGCGCTGATCCGGTGCGAGGACGGCGCGATGATCTCGTTCGAGCGCGGGGAATACATGCCCGTGCACACGGAGCAGTCGTGGCAGATCATCGGGACGAAGGGGTCGTTGACGATGCAAATGACCCCCGGCAAGAACAAGAAGGTGATCCACGACGACACGACGGCAGAACAGGGGCTTGTGCCGAAGGTGCTGTGGGAGGGCGACGACGTCCACAATGCGGGGCGCGGCGGGCTTTTGGATGTCTTTGCGTCGGCGATCCTCAAGGGCGGGGAGCCGGCCACGACGCTGGAGAAGGCGCTGGTGGTGCAGCAGATCACCGACGCGATCTACGCCTCGGCGGAATCGGGCAAAGCAGTCGAGATCGAATAGAACGGAGGATAACTATGGCGCGCAAGGGACAATCCATCTGGCCGGTTCTCAAGGAGTATGATCAGGACCACATCTTCCGCATCGCCCTGCCCCTGGGGGGCATCGGGACGGGGACGGTCTCGCTCGGCGGGCGCGGGAATCTCCAGGATTGGGAGATCATGAACCGCCCCGCGAAGGGGTTCACGCCGAAGCAGATATTCTTCGCCCTATATACAAAGCCATCCAGCGGCGAGGCGGTGACGCGGGCGCTGGAGGGAGTCATCCAGGCGCCTCAGTACGAAGGCGCGTCGGGGGCGACGGCGAGCAACCACAGTCTGCCCCGATTCCGCGAGTGCTCTTTCGCGGCAGCCTATCCCTTCGGCCAGGTGCGCCTGTCCGACCTGGACGTTCCCCTCGACGTGCGCATCGAGGCGTTCAATCCGATGATCCCAGGCGACGCCGACGCGAGCGGCATCCCGGTCGCCGTGCTGCGGTTCGTGCTCATCAACAAGACGCCGAAGCCCGTCACGGCCTCGGTGTGCGGGAGCGTGCGGAACTTCATCGGGCATGATGGGGCCGGTGGATCGTCGAGGGGAAATTTTAACACGTTTCAGAAGGGATCGAAGATTCAGGGGATCTTCATGCAGTCCGAAGGCGTTGATCATGCCGCCGAGCAGTTCGGCACGATGGCGCTCACCACCACGGCCAAGAGCGGAGTGACCTACCGGACGGCCTGGGCCAACGTGACCTGGGGCGATTCTCTTCTCGACTTCTGGGACGATTTCAGCGCCAACGGCAAGTTGACCGATCGCGACAAAGGCGGCGTGGATGATCCGGTCGCGTCTCTCGCCGTCCGCACCGTCGTCCCGGCCCGCGGAACGAAGGACGTCACATTCCTGCTGACGTGGCACTTCCCGAACCGGCGGACATGGACGCCTGTCAAGAAGGAAGAATCATCTGCCTGTGGAGAGGGATGTTGCGACCCGAACAGAATCGGTAATTACTACACTACACAATATCGCGACGCATGGGACGCGGCGGCGAAGACGGCCAAAGCGCTGCCGAGGCTCGAAGAGCAAACCATCGCTTTTGCGAAATGCTTCTGCGAGAGCGACCTGCCCGATGTGGTGAAGGAGGCGGCGCTGTTCAACCTGAGCACGCTCCGTTCGCAGACCTGCTTCCGAACGGAGGACGGGCGCTTCTTCGGCTGGGAAGGGTGCCACGATCGCGGCGGGTGCTGCCACGGGTCGTGCACACACGTCTGGAATTATGAACATGCGACGGCGTTTCTGTTCGGCGACCTGGCCTGTCGGATGCGGGAGGTGGAGTTCCTCCATGCCACGAAGGAGAACGGCCACATGAGTTTCCGCGTGAACCTGCCCATTGATCGCGCATCGCAACACGCCCTTGCTGCGGCCGACGGGCAGATGGGGTGCCTGATGAAACTCTACCGCGACTGGCAGCTTTCGGGCGACGACGCCATGCTTCAGAAGCTCTGGTCGCAGGCGAAGAAGGCGCTGGCCTTCTGCTGGGAGCCGGGCGGGTGGGACGCCGACCGCAATGGCGTGATGGAGGGGTGCCAGCACAACACGATGGATGTGGAGTACTACGGTCCTAACCCGCAGATGGGCGGGTGGTATCTCGGCGCACTGCGCGCGGGCGAGGAGATGGCGAAGCATCTCGGCGACGAGAAGTTTGCCATGCTCTGCAAAATTCTGATCGAGCGCGGCAGCCAGTGGATTGACGCAAATCTGTTCAACGGCGATTACTACGAACACGAGATCCGTCCGCCGGGCGAGGAGTCGGCTATTGCGCCAGGCCTCCGCCACGAGAAGATGGGGGCGCGGGACCTGAAGGAGCCGGAGCTGCAACTGGGCTCGGGGTGCTTGGTGGACCAGCTCGTCGGGCAGTATATGGCGCACGTCTGTGGCCTGGGATACCTGCTGGACAAGAAGCACGTAAAGAAGACGCTGCAGAGCATCATGAAGCACAACTTCCAGGGAAACCTCTACGGCCACTTCAACCATTTTCGGACGTTCGCCCTGAACGAGGAGGCGGCTCTGCTGATGGCCACCTACCCGAAGGGCCGGCGGCCGAAGCGGCCCTTCCCCTACTGCAACGAGGTGATGACGGGTTTTGAGTATACCGCCGCCGTTCACATGCTCTATGAGGGCATGGTCGAGGACGGGCTGAGGTGCATCGCCGCGGTCCGCGAGCGGTATGACGGTCGCAAGCGCAGCCCCTTCGACGAGGCCGAGTGCGGCCACCACTACGCCCGGGCGATGGCGAGCTGGGCCGCGGTCCTCGCGCTGACTGGGTTCCAATACTCAGGGGTAACGCAAACGATCCAGTTTGCATCGTCTAAGAGTAAATCGCAGGTCTTCTGGTCGAACGGCTACGCCTGGGGCGTGTGCACACAGAAACCGGCCAAGGGGAAGACGAAGGTCGGCATCACCGTGCTGCATGGAGCGCTGAAGGTGAGACGCGTCGTTCTTGATGGTGTCGGCGCGGTGGAACTGCCGAAGCCCAAGACCATCGAGCAAGGAAAGACGGCCTACTTCCAAATCTCCCGGTGAAAGGCGAGGACCTTCGGCCAGGTGGCGAGGACGGTGGTGAGCTTGTGTCCTCCCGGGATGATCTCGCTCAGCCCATCCATCGTGCGACATCTTTGGACCAGTAGGTGAGAATCATGTCCGCGCCGGCGCGCTTGATGCCGGTGAGCATTTCCATCACGACGCGCTGCTCGTCGAGCCATCCCCTTTCCGCCGCGGCCTTCACCATCGCGAATTCCCCGCTCACGTTGTAGGCGGCAACGGGATACCCGAACTCATCCTTCACACGACGGATGATGTCGAGATACGGAACTGCCGGTTTGACCATAATGATGTCCGCACCTTCCTCGATGTCCAGCTCCACCTCGCGCAGGGCCTCGTCGCTGTTTGCGGGATCCATCTGGTATGACCGACGGTCGCCGAACTGCGGCGGCGACTCGGCTGCGTCGCGGAAGGGGCCGTAAAACGCCGAGGCGTACTTCGCCGCGTAGGACATGATGGGCACGTCCTCGAAACCTGTCCTGTCGAGGGCCTCGCGGATGACGCCGACGCGCCCGTCCATCATGTCGCTCGGGGCGACCATGTCCACTCCGGCCCGGCAGTGGGATACGGCCATCTTCGCCAGGAGCCTGAGCGTCGTGTCGTTGTCCACATCCCGGACCCCTGAGAAGCGATGCTTCCTCAAAGCGCCGCAGTGTCCATGGTCGGTGTATTCGCAGAGGCAGACGTCGGTGATGACCACGATCTCGGACTTCGCCTTTCGGATGGCGCGGATGGCCTGCTGGATGATGCCCCGGTCGGAATAGCCGGACTTGCCGAGGGCGTCCTTCGTTTCGGGGATGCCGAAGAGGATGACGGCCGGGATGCGAAGGGATTCGATCTCCTTAACTTCCTCCACCAGCACGTCAACCGACATCTGGTAGTTGCCTGGCATGGAGGGGATCGCCTTCTTCACTTTCCTGCCCGGTCGGACGAACAGGGGCATGATGAGATCGTCCACGGAAATGGTCGTCTCGCGGATTAGTCGGCGGAGGTTCTCGGTCCGGCGCATACGTCGGGGGCGGTGGATGGGAAATGGCATGGTCATTCCTCGCATCTTCCAGGAACTGGTTTTACCTTGCACCTTTAGGATAATCGCTGGGCCACGGGCTTTCAAGAGAAAATGGGAAGCGAATGCAAACCCCGCGTCTCTTGAAAAGGGAGATGGTGTATGGTAGTGTAGGTTTTTTTGGATTGGATAAGACGCTGAACGCGCTCTCACAACAACGGAATCCCGCGTGGACGCTGGTTATCCTCCTGGCCATCGGCCACGCCGTAAGCGATTTCTACGCACTGCTGCTCAGTTGGCTGTTGCCGGATTTCCGGGACGCCTTCGCGCTGAACAACACGCAGGTCAGTTGGATTGTCGCAGTAAGCGGGATATTTGCGTCCATGTCTCAGCCGGCGTTTGGCTACGCTGCGGAATGGACCCGAAGAAGGAACGTATATATCGCTCTGGGCACGCTCTTGGCGGGCGGAACGAGCCTTATGGGACTTGCGTCAAACGTGTGGGCGTTTGTTGCCGTCGTGTTGGTCGGGGCCCTCGGCGTGGGGATCTTTCATCCTACGGCGGCTGCGGAGGTCTTCGAGATCGTCGGCCCTCGGGACAAGATCGGCCGCACGTTGTTCGCCATGACGGGGGGAATCGGGATGGCCCTTGGCCCGCTGCTAGTGATGCAAATTGTTGCATGCGGCGGGCTGCGAGGGACGTGGGTGGTTTTCCCCCCTGCCGTCATCCTGGCAATGATTTATGCTCACATGCTGCCGGGCGACGAAACCACGCAGGGCGAGCCTCTGCTTCGATGGACCCGCAGAGGCATGCGGCCCAAGCACCTTGCGGTCGTCGGCATCCTCTTTCTGGCCGTGATCCTGCGCTCCACGGCGGCCGGTGGGATGCATCCCCTGATCGCGCTGCGCTGTGATGAGCTCGGGTATGACCGAATACTTCGCGGGCATGTCCTTGCACTCATTGCCTTTTTCGCTTTCGTGGGGGGCATGCTGGGAGGATACCTCACGGGACGGATCGGCAGCAAGGCGATTATGCTTTCCTCGTGTTTCTTCGGCGGGCCGGCGCTATTCGCATCAATGATGGCGGGCGGGTGGCTGTCGTGGGCGCTTCTTTCCTTCGCCAGCTTCTCGCTGGCCTTTGCCATGCCGCATTTTCTGATGACGGCCCAAGAACTGATGCCGGAGAGGGCGGGCACGGTATCGGGAATGATGATGGGCATGGCGTGGAGCATCGCTGGCCTGTTGCTGCCCATATTTGGTAAAATTAGTGACGTGCGCGACGCAGGCGTCGCGATTAAGGTTATGGCGACTCTGACGATCCCGGCTGGTATTATTGTGTTGTTCCTTAAGGGTTCCCTCCTGGATGCCGGACAGCAAGAAGAACCGATTAACAGTCAAGAGTAAGGATATTATGGCGAAAAATCTTTTTGTTGAAGCCCTCGTTAACGCCCTCAAGCCCCATCTCGGGCTCGCGGAGACTGAGATCGAACGGATCATCGCCACCCCGCCTGACCCGAAGATGGGGGAATACAGTCTTCCATGTTTCGCATTTGCGAAAGAAATGCGAAGGTCGCCGAAGGACATCGCGGCCGACCTCGCCGGGAAGATCGCTCCCTCCGAACTGATCGAGCGCGTCCAAACGGCCGGGCCGTACCTCAACTTCTTCGTCAACAAGACGCGCTTTGTTCAGGAGGCGCTCCGAACCATTCGGTCCGAGGGCGATCGCTACGGCGCGAGCGACATCGGCCGGGGCAAGACCGTATGTCTTGACTTCAGCTCGCCGAACATCGCCAAGCACCTGGCCGTGCACCATCTGCAATCCACGATGATCGGCAACACGCTCTACAAGATTTGCAGCGCGCTGGGCTATAAGTGCATAGGCATCAACCATTTAGGCGATTGGGGAACGCAGTTCGGCCAGTTGATCCTCGCCTACAAAAAATGGGGTTCGCCTCAGAAATTGGACGCCGAAGGCGTCACGCATCTGAACGAACTCTACGTGAGGTTCCATTCGGAGGCCGAGAGCCATCCTGAGATGGAGGAGGAGGCGCGCGAGTGGTTCCGTCGCTTGGAGGCGGGAGACGCGGAAGCGCGTGAACTGTGGCAGAGGTTCAAAGACATCAGCCTTGCGGAGTTCAACAGGGTCTACGCCATGCTCGACGTCCATTTCGACTCCTTCGCGGGCGAGAGTTTCTACAGCGACATGCTGAACGATGTGATCGCTCGGCTGGAGGCGGCGGGCATCGCAAAAGAGAGCGAAGGGGCCGTGGTGGTGGACCTGGAGGAGTTCGGCATGCCGGCGTGTCTTCTCCGCAAGAGCGACGGCGCCACGCTCTACGCCACGCGCGATATCGCGGCGGCGGAGTATCGGAAGAAGACGTACGGATTCTCGAAGATGCTTTACGTCGTCGGCGGCGAGCAACGCCTCGCCTTCCGGCAGTTGTTCAAGGTCCTGGAACTCATGGGCTATGACTGGGTGAAGGACTGCGCGCACGTGGATTTCGGGATGGTGCGGTTCAAGGACCGGAAGATGTCCACGCGCAAGGGCGATGTGATTCTGTTGGAGGACCTGCTGAACCGTGCCATCGAGCTGGTGAAGGAGATCATGCTCACGGGGGATATGGAGCACGAGATTCTGCCGGACCAGATGGACGCGGTCGCGGCGGACATCGGCATCGGGGCGGTGATCTTTGCCCAACTCGCGTCCAAGCGCGTGAAGGACCTTGCCTTCGACTGGGCCGAGATTTTGAACTTCAAGGGGGATACCGGGCCGTACGTGCAATACACGCACGCGCGGAGCTGCAGCATCCTTCGAAAGGCCGAGCAGGAGGTCGGGGATGATGTGAACTTCGATCTTTTGACGGACGAGACCACGATGTCGGTGGTGAAGCAGCTGGAGCGCCTCCCATCGGTCATCCAGGACGCGGCGGCGGCCTATGAGCCGTATTTCATCTGCAACTACCTGCTCGACCTCTGTGGCGCGATGAACACATTTCTCCACACCCATCGCGTCCTCAAGAACGAGCCGGCGCTGACCAATGCCCGACTGCTCCTGGTGGATTGCACCCGGCAGGTGATCGGGAACGGTCTGGCGGTCCTTGGCATAAAGGCACCGGACCGAATGTGACCCGCCGGGCTTGATTGCTGCCGACGCAGGTGGTAAGATAGGAAAGCAATCTGTGGTATTCGCGCTTCGAGGAACACTCCCATGCGGTTCAAACTGATTGCGCTCGATGTGGACGGTACGCTGCTGAACTCGGAACGGCAGATCGGCCCGCGAACAAAAAAGGCCCTTCACGACGCGGTCGCCGCGGGCATCAAGATCGTGCTCTGCACCGGGCGACGATATCGGTCGGTACTTCCCATCGTTGATCTGCTCGGGATCAAACCGATTGTCGTAGTCCACGGCGGGGCGCTGGTCAAGGACAGTCAGACCCATCAGACTCTATACAGTCACGGGCTTCCCCACCAGCTTGCTCAGGCCGTACTTGGATTTTTGAAATATTATGATGTGTCTCCCCTCCTCATCTTAGACACCTATCCCACCGGTCCGGATTTCATCATCGAGGACGACAAGAAGGGAAAACCGGAATTCCTGCGATATATCGAAGGAGCGAAGGGGTTCTACAAGGTGTCCAAGGATTTTGGCGGCGCCCCGCGCGACAAGATGCTGGAGATCGCTCTTTTCAGCCGGATGGGCACGCTCGCCGATCTCCTCCATCGCGTCAAGCTCGAGTTTCGTAGCCGGATCGAGGCGCACGTCCTCATCTTTGGCCATTACCGCAATCGCTGTGACTGTCTGGAGATCTTCAACCGCCGAACATCAAAGTGGATCGCGCTTATGCATGTGGCCCAGCAGATGGGCATCGCCGATCGCGAGATCGTGGCCGCAGGTGACGATGTCAACGACATCGAGATGATTCAGAAAGCCGGCTTCGGTATCGCCATGGGCAACGCGCGCGACGAACTCAAAGAAGTGGCCGACCTTGTCACCGGCAGTTACGACGACGAGGGGGTGGCGGATTTCGTGGAGCAGATTCTCGAATGAATGATCCTTTCCTGGCCGAAATCAAGAAGGCCATCGCCGACGTCGGCGCGCAGATTGACGATCTCATGCTGAAGGTCCTCCCCCGCAACCCCGACGACCTGCTGTGCGAAATGATATGGCATCACCTCGACAGCGGCGGGAAGCGGGTCCGCCCTGCGCTCTGTCTCCTCACCTGCAAGGCCCTGGGGGGAAATCCCGACCACGCGATTTACTTCGCGCTTGCCATCGAAATCCTTCACAACATGTTCCTCGTCCACGACGACATCGAGGACGGCGACGAGGTGCGACGCGACCGCCCCACGGTCTGGGTTAAGTACGGTGTGCCCAACGCCGTCAACGCGGGCGATTATTTATTGGCCAAGGGGCCGGAGATTATCCTGCAAAGCCCCGTGGACGCCGAGGCGAAACTGAAGCTCCTCCACGTCTTCAGCCTCACCTGCCGCACGACGATCGAGGGGCAGGCGCTCGACATCAACTCCCGCGCAGACGTCAATTTCACAATCGCGAAATACCTCCACATGGTCCGCAAAAAAACCGGCTGTTACCTCGCGTGCGGACTCGTGGGCGGGGCGATTGTAGCCGGGGCGGATGAGGCCGTGATTGACGCCCTATGGAAGCTCGGCGACAACATGGGGCCGGCGTTTCAGATCCGCGACGACGTGATTGACCTCACCCTCGGCAAGGGCCGCGGCGGGGAACTCGGCTGCGATATCCGCGAGGGCAAGGCGAGCATCCTCTACGCCCATGCCCTGGAGAACGCACCCACCGGCGACGCGGCCCGACTTTGCGCCATTATGCGCAAGCCCCGCGCGGAAACGACTCAAGAGGACGTGAAATGGGTCGTCGCTCTCTACAAGCGATGCGGCAGTCTGGACTACGCCTCCGAGTACGCCGACAGACTCGTGCAGGACGCCTATGCTGTCATTGACTCCCTGCCCATCTCCAACAAGGAATTCTTCAAGCAGCTCGCCCGCTTCATGGCCGAGCGGAAGTCGTGATCAGATTTCCGACAGGTATTGGTGGAAGGCCCTGGAGTACTGGGCCAGGACCGCGTCGGGATCGCCCTTCATCACCTCCACGGCGAAGTGGCCTTTGAAGCCGTCGGCCTTGAGGAGGGCCATCGCCTCCTTGTGCGAGCAGACGCCTTCGCCGAGGCCGACCAGCTCGATCTTGCTCTTCGCGCTGTCATAGGCGTAGTCGTGGATGTGGAGGTGGATGACCTTGCCCCTAAGATTGGCATAGGCCATCTCCGGGGTCTCCATGTGCCGATGCGGATGCGCCACGTCCCACAGCGCCTGGACGGCGGGCGAGCCGACCATGTCAACCACCTTCGCCACATACTTGCTGTGGCTGAAGAAGTCGTGGGTCTCGAGACCGAGCTTGACGCCCGCGGCCTCGGCATCGCCCGCGCAGGCCGCCAGGGAGGCGGCCACGTTGTCGAGGATGCCGGCCGGTTCTCCTTTGCCCTTGGCCCCGCCGAAGACGCGAATGACCGGCGCGCCGATGTCGGCGGAGAGCTGGATATACTGTTTGAGCAGATCAACGCTCTTCTTCCGCTCGGCCTCCTCCGGGTCGGAGAACTGCAGCGACGTCGCCACGGCGCTGATGCAGATCGGACTGTCCTGGAAAATTTCCTTGACCTCCGCGCGTCGGCTCTTGCTCGTGGCCAGGTCCACCTTATGCGCATGGTCCACCTGGACGCGGATTTCAACGCCGTCATAGTTATGTTTTTGCCCGCCTTCAATGATCTGGTCTATGGTCCACTGCGGGCAAATCCACGTCATAAAACTCAGCTTCATTTTTTCTCTCCATGTTCGGACTACGAAATCTTCGCCGCAAGAATGCGGTCGTCGTTTGATGCAACAATTGACTCACCCGGCTGGAGGACGAGAAACTCGTCCTCGCGCCATTCGCCATCGAGCAGCCTGCGAATCAGGCCGATATCGCCCTTGAGCCGCCGATATTCCCATCCGTTCTCCTGCGCTTGGCGCGCGGCGGCCTTGTCGTATTCGAGGAACTCCGCGATGCCCATGTCAATGAAGGCCATCGTCGTGTAGTTCCGTTTCCACGCGCCCATCTGCTCCATGATATATCTGGCATTGTCCTCGCCGTACTTCTCGACATATTCCTGGTAGGTCTTCTTGAGGCCGAGCTTCTCCATCACGGTATTCGGCACGGTGACAAAATCGCGTTCGCTCCAGCCGGTCGTCTTGAAGAACGTGCCGGGGTACTGGGAGAAGTACTCGTTGTAACGCTTGCGCGATCCGAAGAAGAGCGTGATGCAGTCGTGCGCGCGGGGGATGACGAGGGGACTGCGCCGCGCAGTCAAGCCCACCACACCGTTGTTGCAGAGGGCATAGCCGAGGAGGACGGCCTCGTATAGCTCGGGGTCGGTCGCGTCAATCTGCGCCTGGATCTTTGCCACCATATCGGCCGACTCCAGGTCGTGCAGGCCCTTGGGCATGAATTGCACGTCCACGACATTCCGGCTGTTGGCGGCGCAGAGGCAGATTTCACGGTAGAGAATCTCGCACGCGATGATCTTTAATCGCTTCGGCTCAGCCATGTGTGAGGTCCTTTGCGGCATTCATGGCGGCCTGGCGGACGTCCTTCAGCGAGGCACCCGTGCGCTCGGCGGCCTTGCGGCAGTCCTCATACTCGGGCGAGGCGGTCTTGATCCTCCCCCCGATTCGGCCGATCTTCACGCGGATTGGTCCGTACCGCGTGCGCACTTTCCAATGTTCGCGGGCGAGTATGGTCCGCTCGGTTTCGTATTTGCGAATCCCGAACGTCGTCGTCTCGGTGAATATAATCTCCTCCATCGTCGGAACGAGGGCCGGAGGAGCGATGACGCTGAGGAGCATACCCGGGCGATTCTTCTTCATCTGGATCGGCGTCACAAAGACATCCAGCGCACCCGCGTCGAAAAGTCTGTCGAAGGCATACCCAACGATCTCGGCGGGCATGTCGTCAATGTTCGTCTCAAGGACAACGACTCTATCCCCCTCCGTTCTTGCGCATGTCTCCCCGATCGTGACGCGCAGGATGTTCGGCAGTTCCGGGCGGTCCGCCGATCCCGCGCCGAGTCCGACGGCGGTGTATCGCGTCGGCGGGGGCGGCGCACATGCACCGAGAGTAGTCAGGAGCGCGGCGCCGGTGGGCGTCATAAGTTCGCCATGGACCTGGGTTTGCACCACGGGTATTCCTCGGAGCAATTCCACGGTCGCCGGAACCGGGACGGGCAGGACGCCGTGGCGGCAAACCACCGCGCCCGTGCCGAGACGGACGGGAGAGAAGTAAACCCGTTCGATCCCCAACTGCGCCAGACCGATGGCCGTACCGACAATATCAATGATGGAGTCCACAGCCCCAATTTCGTGAAAGTGAATTTTCTCCGGCTTGGTCCCGTGGACTTTGGCCTCGGCGCGGGCGAGCCGATGGAAGACCTTCGCGCTGTTTTCCTTCACATCGTTCGGCAGGGAGCTCTTGGCGATGAGGGATTCGATGTCGCGCAGCGTTCGGTGCTCGTGATGTTTGTGAGTGGTTTCGACATCAAATTTCAGGGGGCGAAACATGCCGCGCGTCACCCGCCGCGTCTTGATGCGAAACCCAGGCAGCTTGAGCCTGGCCAATTCCTTCTTCAGCGTCGTCAGCTTCAGGCCGGCGTCGATCAGCGCCCCGACGATCATGTCGCCACTCGCGCCGGAAAAGCAGTCAAAATAGGCGATGCGCATGTTACTTCTGTGGTTCCTCAAAAACGATCTTCTTGATGTGGACGAGATCGGAGAGTTTCCGACCGATCTCGCCGCTTTCCTTGCCGTGGATAATCAGCTTCTTCTTCTCGCCGGCGGTCTCCACATACACCGGCGTTGCCTTCAGGTGGCCGGTGAGCTTCTGCCCATTGGTGAGCGTGAAGGTGGTGACGTACTGCCGCCAGGGGTAGGACTTGCCGGTAAAGACCTTGACGTTCGAGCCGCCTTCCTCCCATCGCCACTCCTTCTCCATGCCTTCTTTCTCGACGGTGATCTCGAGTTCCTTCATGGCCACGATGGGCAGGTCGCGGTAGAGTTTTGCCGCGGTGTCATAGATACGGAGGGGCTTGTCGCGGGTCACATAGATCATGCCCTTGTGGGTCTCGCCGTTGGACATTGCGACGGTTCCGGGGCGGGCGTCGGGACGAGATCGGTCCTTCGGCTTGAAGGGATTCACGCCCTCCTGCGCGGCAAGGCGCAACGCGAGGCAAAAACAGACAAGATTTACCATACCCACGGCACGCGTCATGCTCGTTCTCTTCGCAACATGTTCGGTCACCACGGATTGTAGCAGAGGGCTGAAAACCAGTCAATTGAAATTGCTTTTGGAGGGTTGGCTTCGTATAATGCACGTTGAAAATGATGCGCGCACAATAACTGGTAGCGACATGAGAATCGGAGTACTCGGCGGGTCGTTTGATCCCGTTCATATCGGGCACCTTCTCATCGCGGAGGAGGCGCGGCACGCCCTCAATTTGTCGAAGGTAATTTTCATTCCTGCGAATCTTCGCCCGCACAAGGGGAGAGCGCATCGCGCCTCGCCGAGAGATCGGTACACCATGACCAAGGCCGCCGTCCGCCCCTGTCCGCATTTTGAGGCATCGGACATGGAAATCAGGCGGGGGGGAATCTCGTACACAGTGGACACGCTGAAGGAACTGAAGCGCGCCTACGGCGCGCGCTGCCGGATCTATTTTATCATCGGCGCCGATTCACTCGCAGAGCTTCGCACATGGAAGAATATCCGAGAGATAGGCCGCCTCTGCACCTTCGCCGTGGCGCGTCGCCCGGGCGCAAGCCTGAGAGGAATGGATCGCCTGACGAGCGTAATCGATCCCAGGGCCGTCGCCCGTATGCGCAAGAGCATCCTCGACGTCCCGCTCATCGGCATCTCGTCCACCGATATCCGCGCCCGCGTCCGCGACGGGCGGAGCATCGCCCACATGGTCCCCAAGGGCGTCGAGGACTACATCCGCCGTCACGGCCTGTATTGCGCGTAATCAGCCCAGCCTGACCGGTTTTCCTGTCCCGCTCGACTTCAGAATGCCCAGGCCGATCTCCAGCGCCTTCCTGCCGTCCTTGCCCGTGGGGATGGGTTTCTTCTTGTTGAGGACGCAGTCCACGAAGTGGCGGTCCTGGTCCAGAAACATATCCTTCTTTTCGTATGGCTCGATCGTGGTTTGGCCGCCTTCGCCAATGACGGTAACGCCGCCGTGGGTCTTCGGATCGGTTCCGGCGGGGAGCTTGTCGGGCGGAGCGGAGAAGAGGATCGTGCCTGCGGGGCCGAGGACGTCGATGAGGTTCTCCCCGCGCGATCCCTTGGGCAGGCCCCACGACCAGCAGAGCATGGCCTCGTCGCCCGATTTGAACTGGATCACGCCCGTGCCCGTGTCGAGGGCGGTGCTGTCGGACTTGTAGGTCTTCATGCTCCCGAAGACGCGGCGGGCGTCGCCGAACATGGACCGGTGGAAGTCGTAGTCGTGCACCGCGCCGTCAATCAACGGGCCGCCGCCCTGCTCACGGTTGAGATACCACGGATTGGCAGGGCCGCCGCTCGCGGAGCAGTGCCGCCAGAGCACAGGCCGACCAATCCTCCCGGCCTTGACCAATTCGGCCACCTTGCCCCAGTGCGCATCGAAGCGGCGGACAAAGCCGATCATGAAGGTGACCTTGGCCTTCTTGCATGCCTGGATCATCTCCTTTGCATCTTGGGAGGTCATCGCAATCGGCTTCTCGCAGAAGATGTGCTTCCCCGCCTGGGCCGCAGCGACCACGGCGTCGCGGTGCAGAAAGGTGGGTAGGCAGACGAAGACCGCGTCAACGTCCTTGTCGTCGAGCAACGCCCGGTAGTCGCCGCCATGTTTCGCAGCGCCGTATTCCTGGGCCATTTTTTCCGCGGCGGCCGCGTTCACGTCGGCGCAGTGGACGATCTGCGCGTTCTCGATCTGTTTCAGTCTCTTGGCATGATGATTCGAGATACCGCCACAACCGATCATTCCGATGCGAAGCATCTCAATTCTCCAATCGAACAGGACGTGTTGTCAAATCTCCCGATCCACAGCCGGCGCCAGCCGCCGGAGGTCGGCCATTAGTTTCTGAAACTCCCCGATGGACAACGTCTGCGCCCCGTCCACCCACGCCTCTTCGGGGCGGGGATGGACCTCGATAATCACGCCGTCGGCCCCGGCGGCGATGGCGGCCTTGGCCATGGGCGGCACGAGACTGCGCTTGCCCGTAGCATGGCTTGGGTCCACGATGACGGGCAGGTGGGTCAGCTCCTTGAGCTGGGGGACCACCGTGAGCGACAGGGTGAACCGCGTGTTTGTCTCGAAGGTCCGTATGCCGCGCTCACAGAGTATCACATTCGGGTTGCCCTGGGAAAGGATATATTCGGCGGCGAGAAGAAATTCCTCAAGTTGGGCGGACATGCTTCGCTTGAGGAGGACCGGCTTGTCGGACTCGCCGACGGCCTTGAGGAGCAGGAAGTTGGACATGTTCCTCGTGCCGATCTGGAGGACGTCCACGTACTTCGAGACGAGGGGGACGTGTTCGGCCGTCAGCACCTCCGACACGATTGGCAGGCCGGTCTCTTCCCTTGCCATGGCGAGGTATTCCAGTCCCTCTTCCATAAGTCCCTGGAAGCTGTAGGGGTTGGTCCTGGGTTTGAAGGCGCCGCCGCGCAGCGCGAGCGCCCCGGCCTCCTTGACGGCATGGGCGGTTTCGAGAATTTGTTCTTTGGATTCGACGGTGCACGGCCCGGCGATGATGCCCACCTTTCTTCCGCCCAGGACCTGTCCGTCTATGGGGACGGTCGTGGTGGCGGCCTTTAGCTCGCGGCTGGCCATCTTGTAGGGGGCAAGGATGGGCACGGTGCGCTCGACGCCGGGTTCGCGGTCCCAGAACTCGGGCGGTATCTCGCGTTTATCGCCGATAGCGGCGATTACGTTTCGATTGGTTCCCTCAAGGAGGATGGTCTTGAGGCCCTTGTCTTCGATTTTTTTTATCATGGCTTGTATCTGTTCCTTGGTTGCATCAGGTTTCATCACTATAATCATGATTTCATCCCTCCTCGGCGCGCCCAGCGCCAAAACGAGTAATATCCAAATCCAAACATGCCTTTTCTCCTTTCAGCCGGAGTCATAAAAAAAGCCCTGAAACCGAGGCTTCAGGGCTTTTCGTCAGGTCGTGTTAGGGGTCTTGGGACAGTCCTTAGGCCGCGGCTCCTCTCTGCTCAAAGGGAGCAAAATAAAAACGGCCAAACCAAAAACGTCCTGTCCTGCAAATCATTGAATCACATCGAACAATTGACCCGGTAGCATCCATAATCAAAATGTATCCGCGCATTGAGTATTTGTCAAGAAAAATCCTGCGAAGTTTTTGGTCATATGCTGGATGGCAGGGGCTTGCCGTACTTGAGGAGCAGCAGGAGCCACTGGATATAGTTTTCAAAGTCCCGGCGGGTCGGGAATGTGGCATTTTCCCAGAATCCGGCCGGTCCGTCGAAGGCGAGTGTTTTCACGCCCTCGCTCTTCGGGGTGTCGGCGGAAAATTGAAAAATTTGACGCGCGATGTGGCAGAGGTGGGCCTCCGTCAGCGGTTCGGAGCGACCACTCGGCGATTGCGTATCGGGCCGATCTTCGTCAATGCGGATTCGCTCGTGCGGATCTCGCAGGATAATGTCAATGACATACTTGTAGTCCCGCCGGGTCTGGATTTTATCCATGCTATAGAGGAAGCCGACTTTTTCGCGGACGGTACTGCTCAACTCGCCGGAGAGTCGCCCGCAGGAGACGAGATGGACGTCCTCCCAGCCGCGCTTGATGCTTTTCCAGCCGTCAGGTAGGTTGATCTCGCAGGCCAGGCCCTCCTCATTGAACCTCCCCGAACCGAACCGCCCGGCCTCCGGGAGTTCGGGGATGGCGTCGTCGGAAACGATGAAGAAATCCACGCCAAGTTCTGCAAGTTTAGATGCAAGATTCCGGGCGACATCGGCGTCAATGCCGCGAACGAGAAAACCTTCAGTAGCGTTGATCTGTCGGGTGACATCGCTGAGCGGCCGCTTGGCGGTACGGGCGATCGCCCTGCCGACGGGGGCGATGGCCATGGGGGCGAGAGAGGAACGCAAGATGCTGCACGCCCCGGACAGGGACTCAATGGCGGGTGGTTTTTCGGGGGGGTGAGCGGGGAGTCTCTTACGGCCAAGGGGAATGGGCATCCCGCAGAAGGCGCAGAACCTGGCCCCTTCAGGGATACCGCGAAAACAGTTGGGGCATTGAGGCGTGGCGCCAGGGGTCATTTCATTTCACGATCAGCAACCAGCCGAATGCTTACTCGGCCCCTTCCGGAGAGGCGACCCGATCGCGCATGAGGCGGCCCATCTTGAAGTTGACGACTCGCTTCGCGGGCACTTCCACTCGCGCCCCGGTTCGCGGATTTCGTCCGACGCGGCGCTTTCGCTGGACCACATCGAACACGCCGAAGTCACGGAACTCCAGCTTGTTGCCGCGCGCCAGCTCTTCGATAAGCTCGTCGAGGAACAACTGAATGATCCGCTTGGCCACAAGTTGTGTTTGCTTCGCCTTTCTGGCGACACGCTCAGCGATCTCGCGCTTCGATATGGTCCGTTTTCCTTCCGCTGCCATTACCACCCTCCCGTTGAAGGTTCACAAACGAATTTATTGAAGTTACAACTTCCGCTGATGCCGTAAGTGATTCTAAAACATGGAATTCTAACTGTCAAGAGAAAAGTGGATAGAAATTAGAAAGTTGTTTCTTGCGCTACAGCTTGCACCGATCGGGAGATGGGATCAGACAAAGCATTTCAACCGGCTTCTCGCCGGCATTCCGAAACTGATGCAGTTCTCCAGGCGGCACAAATATGAAGTCGCCGGCCCTAAACGCCTTGTCGCCCTCGATACTCGTCAAGAGCCCTTCGCCGCTGAGGATAAAGACCTCATGTTCCCAGGCGTGTTCGTGCTGGGGCGTATGCCCGCCGGGTGCAATCTCGAAATGGCGCATAACAAATTTTTGCGCCCCTGATTTTTCCGTGATCAGCCAACGAATTTTGACGCCTTGCGCGCCTTCCTCGACCGATTCCGCCTGCACTTCGGTGTAGTGACGAATCTCCATCGGACGATCCTCCTCACTCTTTACGGCACACCCCCAAGACACTTGATTTTCTCCTTCAAATGTTATATAGTACATTTGGAGGCAGGTCAAGAGAAACGATTCGTTCTGCCGCCCCGGCAAGAAAACAACACGGATGCTCCATCCCGCGCGAAGGAAGAAGGAAAAACTCGTATTCCGGCTGACCGAGGAGTCTCGCCCGCGTCTCCCCGATGATCCTTTGCCCGTGAAGGACACGTCTTCCTTTCCGGCGGACGAACTCGAGTTCGAGGTTGCTTTTCTCGAAGGCATCCTCGATGCGGACCCATACCACGAAGATGCCCTGGCCTTTCTCGGCCATGCTTACACCCGTCTCGGTCGTTACGAGGACGGATTGCGGATGGACGAGCGAATCGTCCGCATGTCCCCCAACAACTCCGCCGCCCTCTATAACCTGGCGTGCAGCTACTCCTTGCTCCATCGCATTGACGATGCGCTCAATGCCCTTGAGCGCGCAGTGGAGAACGGCTATTCGGACCTGACTCACATGCTCGGCGATGAGGACCTGGTAAATGTGCGCAACGATCCCCGCTTCGCCAATATCCTTCATCGCATCCAGGTAAAGTAGTCATCCCTCGCCCTTCCCTTCCTCCCGCCATGCCGACCATGCGATGTGAATTCCATGCAGGGCAAGATGCGGCATCACCACATGCCCCTTCGGCAGATGAGGAGAGAAAAGGTCGGCGTCGCCGCCGGTGACCAGGAGTTGCGCCTCCGATCGAAGTCGCTTCCGCATCCGCGCCGCAATTTTCTCAATCGCCCCACATATGCCCCAATATACACCTGACCTTATGGCCTCCTCTGTTTGTTTTCCTATGACGCGTGAGGACCGCTTCAACCCTACGGCAGGGAGTTTTGCCGTGCGCTCGTGAAGCGCGGCGGTCCATAACCCCGCCCCGGGAAGAATGGCGCCGCCAAGGAAGTCGCCCCGCGCCGACACGGCGTCAATCGTAATGGCCGTGCCCAAGTCGGCCACGATGACCGGACAACAGACAAGGCGGCATGCGGCAAGGGCGTTCAGGAGCCGGTCCACCCCCACCCGTTCAGGACGGCGGCATCGGTTGCGAACGGGAACTGCAAGGTCCGAACCGAGTTCCAGGACATCAAGACCATAGCGTTTCCGGAGGGACTGACTGACATGGAGGGACGCCTTCGGGTTTACCGACCCTATCACAATGGCGCCGGGGGCGGGCCACGACGGCGTCAAGCGGCGCGCGTCGGCGCGCCGGCGCACGGCAGCTACAAGCTGCCCGCCGTCAAAAAGGCCGAAGGAGACATTGGTATTGCCGATACTTACAGCAAGGAGTCGTTCGCGACTACTCATGTTCCGCCTCCGAATCCAATCCCCGGAGTTGATGGAGTATGGTGCGCACCAGATCGGGAAGCCCTTGCCCGGTCACCGCGGAGATTGCGTGCACTTCGGCGCCTACCTGCCGCGTGAACTCATCCAGATTTTCGGCGGCGCCGCTCAGGTCCATCTTATTCGCGACGATCATCTGCGGCTTCGCGGCGAGCGCGACGCTGTATTGGCGCAATTCATCCCGGACGGACTGGTAGGCTGCGAAGGAGGTCGGCCCGTGAGTCGGAGCAATATCTACCAGGTGGAGCAAGAACCGCGTTCGTTCGATGTGCCGCAGAAACTCGCTCCCCAAACCGGCGCCTTCGTGCGCCCCCTCAATGAGGCCGGGGATATCGGCCATGACGAAACGCTCGAAATCGCCGGCCTCCACAATCCCCAACTGAGGCTCGAGGGTGGTGAAGGGGTAGCTGGCGATTTTCGGTCTTGCGGAGGAAAGCCGGGCCAGAAGGGTGGACTTTCCCGCGTTCGGGAGGCCGATGATCCCCACGTCGGCGATGAGTTTAAGGTCGAGTCGGATGCGCCGTTCCTCGCCCTCTTCGCCGGGTTCGGCGGTTCGGGGGGCGCGGTTGATGGATGTGGCGAATCGAGCGTTGCCCTTTCCCCCTTTCCCGCCCCTTGCGGCGATGATGGATAATCCCTCCTTGGCGAGGTCCCGAAGCGTCCTGCCGCTGTCAAGGTCCATGACGAGAGTACCGACGGGCACGAGGATAGTCACGTCCTCGCCTGACTTGCCGGTTCGGGTTTTTCCCGCGCCGGGTCGGCCATCGCCGCCGGCATACTCTCGCCGGGAGGAGAGGTCCATGAGCGTGCCGAGTTGGGGAGTGGCCTTGATGATGACGTCGCCGCCGCGCCCCCCGTCGCCGCCGTCCGGCCCGCCGCGTGGTACATACTTTTCTCTTCGGAAGCTGACGCAGCCGTCGCCTCCTTTTCCGCCCCTGACGATGATCTCGGCGCGATCAACAAACATGGAACAGCCGTTGCACCATGGCAAAGAAAAGGGAGCGGCCGGCCGCTCCCTGGGAATTATCCCGTGCTTGTGCGATGGCGTTTCGCTATTCGGGATAGACGCTCAACCGCTTGCCCGACTCGAACTTGACAACGCCGGTGGTGAGGGCAAATAGTGTGTCGTCCCCCCCCCGCCCGACGTTGACCCCCGGTTTGAAGCGGGTGCCGCGCTGACGGACGAGGATCGAACCAGCTTTTACCCTCTCGCCGCCGAACCTCTTAACGCCGCGATATTGCGCGTTACTGTCGCGCCCGTTTTTAACGGATCCTTGTCCTTTTTTATGTGCCATCTCAGTCTCCTTTCTTCTCGTCCTGTGGCTGCGCACCCGACTCCCCGCCGCCGCGCTCGATTCTCTGAACCCATACTTCCACGTAACGCTGGCGATGCCCGACTTTGCGCCGCTCCTTCTTGCGGCGGGCGAATTTATAGATCGTGAGTTTCGGGCCAAGGCATTCGCCCTCAAGCCGGGCGATGACCTTTGCGCCGGGAACGTAGGGCTGACCGAACTGGATGTCCTTTCCTTCGCCCACGGCGAGCACATTGCTGAAGGTTACATGGCTGCCGGGCTTGCGCTCGCCCCGCTTCGACTCCGGCAGTCCCAAAACGCGCAGCCGGTCGCCTTCGACGACGCGATGCTGCTGGCCAGCGATCTCGACAATTGCATACATTTCCATAGACTCCTATTTTCGACTTCCCGCGATTTCGTACGACGGCAGCGAATCCTCTTGAGCGCTTTCCCTGCCGTTGCCCTTGATCGCCATGACCTCCGCCTGCTCGACGGAGAATCCTTCCCGAGCATTGATAATAATGCGCTTTTCGGACTCCTCTTCAAGGCGAACGATATCCCGGCGCTTTTCGTTGTGCAGGTAGTGCGCCACTTCAGGGTTTACGGTGGCCTCCACTCCCCGCGAGCTGTTCTCCCCAAGTTTCAATCGTATCTGTCGCATGACATTCACCGCCATGCTCTCCGGCGTCCTAAGCATGCCCACGCCGTTGCAGAAGGGGCATTTTTCGTAAAGCGACTGCTTCACGCTGGGGCGGACGCGCTGGCGTGTCATCTCGATGATGCCGAACTGGGACATCCGCAGCATTTTAGTCCGCGCCCGGTCCTGCTTCAGCAGCGCGCCGAATGCCCTTTCGACCTCGCGTCGTCGCCCGACGTCGCGCATGTCTATAAAGTCAATTACGATCACGCCGCCGAGGTCCCGAAGGCGAAGCTGTCGGGCGATTTCCGGCACGGCAGCCATGTTGGTCTTGAAGGCCGTATCTTCGGCGTCTTTTTCTCCGGTAAACTTGCCGGAGTTGACGTCAATGGCCACAAGCGCCTCCGTCTGGTCAATTACGATCGAGGCCCCGATATCAAGCGACACCTTGCGGCTATACGTTTTTTCGACTTGCTCCTCGATTTTGTAGCGGTGGAACAGGGGCTCGCTTCCTTCGTAGAGCTTGACGTTGATTGTGTGTCTTGGCATCGCCCGCCGGAGGAAATCGAGCACTCGGCGGTGCGCCTCGCTCGAGTCAATCAGCATCGTCTTGACGTCCGCCGGGAGAAGGTCGCGGATTGCGCGAATGACGAGGTCGCTCTCACGGTAGATCACGGCCGGCGTATTGGCCCTTTTCGCCTTTTTCGAGAGGTCCGACCAAAGCTGTCGGAGGTAATGGAGGTCGCGCTGGAGGTCCTTCTTCGGGCGGTCCGCTCCGGCCGTGCGGACGATGAAGCCCGCATCGGAGGGCAACCGAAGTTCCCCGAGGGTTTTTTTCAGTCGTTGCCTCTGCTCCTCATCGGTGATCTTGCGCGAGATGCCGTGGTGCTTCCCATCCGGCATCATGACCAGATATCGCCCCGGCAGACTGATAAAGGTCGTCAGGGCCGGTCCTTTGGTTCCCACGCCTTCTTTCGTCACCTGCACGATCAGATCTTGCCCCCGTCGGAGAACGTCCTGTATGGCCGGAAGATCCCTCCCCCCCCTGCGGCCTTTGTCTTCCTTCTTGCCGTTGTCCAAGAATGAGGATGGGGCAACATCTGAAATGTGGAGAAACCCATTCCGGGGGGTGCCAAAATCAACAAAGGCGGCCTGGAGGCTCGGCTCCACGTTTGTAATCTTTCCTTTATAGATGTTGCCTACGATCTGCCCGCGGGAGCTCCGCTCGATGTAGAACTCTTCGAGGACGTCGTTCTCGAGGATCGCGATGCGCGTCTCTTCGAGCTCGACAACATTGACGAGCATGATTTTCTTCATTCTGTATCTCGCCTCGATCGCCGAAGCCGTGCCTGTGGAGTCATTGCCCCATTCGCCGTTTTGCAAGTTCGGCATCGTCAATGAGGGTCACCTGACTCCGGACAACCCGGCGGTGGATTGCAGATTCGGCTTGGCCCCCAAGCAGGGCATATAGCAATTCATCAACGCGCGCTGTTCCTTCACGCATCACTTTCAGTCGAATACTTATTATACCACCTTTGAAGCCGAGATCAAGGAGAAAAGGCCGAAGATCCACAAGGCGCGTCGCGTCTTTCTTCTTGCGTTCCACAATGATTTCCGGCTGGGCGAGGATTTTTTCGATACGCTGGTTCCAGAAGGTTTCGCCTTCCGGGGCGTCTATCTCGTAGACTATATCGCTGACCATTGATTTGGCGCGCGGGGGGATGATCTTTGCCGAGACGATCTCCATCCCCTCCGGCATGCGGGCCGCCAGCCGTTTTCGGACTTCCTCTGCGGAAAGCCACTCGGCCAGCTCGAGCTCCGCCACCTCGCTTTGTCCCTCGACCCCCAGGCCCAGAGCGAGGGGAAAGGAGATGCGGGGATGCGGGTTGAAGCCGCTCGTCATGCGGATGGGGATTTCGGCCATGCGCACCGCTCGCTCAAACAAGCGCATGATGTCGTGGTGCGAAAAGAACCGGGCGGGGCCGGCCTTTCGGAAGCGAAGTCGAATTCTTTGGGTGAGCGGCGTTACCATAGCAACGACAAGGATACTCCGAGTCCGCACGGCGAAGGTCACGAGGGCGCTCCCCCCATAGCTGCGCCGGAAGAGGGCGAGCAACCTGCGGCTACTTCTGATATACGCGGTACTCGGAGGCCCGGAATTGTTTTTCGTATGCCCGGCGGCTCTCAACTTCCTTGTCGAGTTCCTCCTCCATGTCACGCCGGATACGGTCCTTCAGGAAGAGAGGCTTGCCCACGCGGTTTTCGTTTGCCGAGGTGATTTGCTCGGCCACGACCCCCCGAGTTTCCTGGCCGCGATCCACAATGGTGCAGGTGATAAAGATCAGGAGGTTTTCTTTCCGCTTCTGCGTCTGTTTGTTTTTGAACAGCCAACCGACAATTGGAAGGTCCCCCAAGATGGGCAGTTTGGAGGTAAATTCGACGTCGCGTTCCTGGATCATGCCGCCCATGACGGCGGTCTGGCCGCTGTCCATCTTTATCCGGGTGATGACGGTGTTGCTCGTGACCTGGGGAAGGCGGATGGTGTGAACGCCGTCGTTGAATGTCTGGAAGCCGTCCGCATCGGGACCGCTGAGGAATTCCCATTCGGGAATAATCGTAATGATAATCTGATTGGCTTCACGAATGACGTGAGGTTTGAGGAGCAATTGGAAGCCGGTCTCCACGGGGGAGTTATCCGCCTCGCGAATGCCGGAGGTGCCGGCGGTGCCCTGGACGGTGGTGGTGAATGTTTCGGCGAACCGAATGGTCTGGCCGACGAAGATGGTGGCCTCCTGGTTGTCGAGGACGAAGAGTTTGGGGGCCTGGATAATGTTGCTCTTGTCGTCGTTCTTGACGAAGTTCATGGCGAACCGCATTCGATTGAAGTCGAGTATCCCGATGTTTCCGCTCACAAAGCTGCCGGTCAAGGGGTTGGTGACGGCCAGGGGGAAGTGCTCGGTCGGCAGGATGCCGACGTCGAAGGTGTCGGCCTTGCCGAACCTGTAGGTGTTGCCGGAGGAATCGGCGCCTCGGCCTGAGCCGAAGAAGAAGGCAAAGTCGCCGAGGCCGGTCAGGGAGATGCCGGGCGTGTTCACCCCGCCCAGCGTCCAGTCTGCGCCGAAGTCCAGCAAATCTGTATTGGTGGTGGTGACGAATTTGATGTCGCAGAAAACCTGGAGGGGCTCGATGTCCAGCTGTTTGATAATAGCCTCGATTTCAGCAAGCTTCGGGGGGATATCACTTACGATAACAGCGTTGGTGTCGGCGTCGAACTCGACCTTTCCAAAGTCGGAGATGACGCTTTGCAAGGCCTTGAAGAGGGTGAAGTCCCGGTCATATTCCCCGGTCTTCTGCTTGGGCTTTCCGACGGCGAACTCCGTGTCAATCTGGGCGGTATAGATGCTGGGCGGCTGGATGTAGCGGAGGTGGAAGGCCTTTGTTTCGAGCTGCTCCACGAGCGAGGCGCGCGTCACGACACGCATGATGCCCATTTCGTCCACGACGGTGACGAATCCGGCGGTCTTGACGACGGTTTGAAGGGCTTCACGCCAGGGGATATTTTTCAGCCGCATGTTCACCTTGCCCTCCACCTCGGCGGCGACAACGATATTGACGTCGGCCTGGCGGGCGAGCATGTCAATGGCTGTTTTGATGTCGGCCTCTTGGAAGGTTATCGTCACGCGCGGGGGATTGGCGAGGCGGATGAGATTTTCGGCCTCCTTTTGGACGATGAGATTGCACCGGCCTGCAATCTCGTTGAGGACCTGATCGTAGTGCACATTTACCAGTCGAAGGGTGAGTCGTTCCTCGACTCCGGGGGCGAGAACGACGTTGACGCCGACCATGCGGGAGATGGTGTCCACCACGTTTTCGAGGGGCTCGTCCTTGAAGTCAATGGAGATGCGGCCTGTGACCTTCATGTCCTCATCCCCCTCGAAGCCAGCGAATCCCTGGGCCGTCGCAGGGCGAGCGGAAAGCAGGGCGCTCCCAACGGCAATCACTCCGATCACATGGACCCACCAGGGCCTTTGACGGCAAAGGATGTTCATGAAACCAATCCTCCCTATGCAACGGCTTTTTATGTTAAGCCAGGATAGCATACTTGAATCCGCCTAACCATGGCGGATCGAGTCAATTATCCCCCCACCATCGGCTGCTCGATGTTTTCTCCCTTGTAGTTGAATACAACCGTTTCGGGTGTAATGCTCTTGATGCGGGTTTTTTCATCCACGTAGTCCCCCAGCCCGACCGTCTTTTCGTTGACGATGGCCACAGGGTTCTGCGGATGCCACCCGATACCCGATATTTTCGGCGGCGACTCAAGGAACTCGAGGCATATCTTGGCCCGGCGTTCAAAGTCCATTCCGTTTCGCCGGTAGGTGGCGCGCTCTGCGTCCAGTTCCGGCGCGACCGACTTGATGCTCGTCAGGCTATCCTGAAGCTTGGCGTTCATCTCCGCAATGGCGTTGTAGTCGTTGGCGTTAAAGGTGGCTTCGATCTGGGCAAGATACTCCTTGGCATTGGCGAGGCTGAGCTTGACCTCGCCGATCTCCGCCTGGCGATTCATGTCGGCGGCGGTTCGGAGGATCTTCTGCTGGCGGCTGCGCAGCGACTCGTCCTCGAATTTCTTGTCGGCCAGGAGGGCCACCAGCTCGTCATGCTCGGTGTGGACGCTGCTGTAGTTGCGGATGCGGATCAGTTCGCGCATTTTTGCTATCCGCTTCTCGGCGGATTCCAGTTCTTCTATATGAATCTCCTGGATGTGCACGGCCAAGACTTGGGTGCATTTCTTGATGATCTCGCGCATCCGGTCCTTGTATCGTTCGTCGTCCACCTCGCGGAGCATGGCCTGGATTCGGCTCTTGACCTCCTGATGGGTGCGGCGGAGGCCATCCAGGTCCTTAGTGCCCGCCTGTCCGCGCATCTCTTGCAGTTTTCCTTCGGCCCACTGCAATTCACGCTCCCACGTGATGCTTTTTGCATAGTCCTTCATGGCGCGCTTCAGGTTTCCAGCCCGTCGTTTCAGCTCGATGGCATGGACGCGGAGTTCGTCGTTCTCGCACGGACGGTTCAGTCTCTTGAGGAGCGCCTCGAAGATGGTATTGAACTCTCCGCCCCGCCTGCTGCGGCAGGCCATGGTCAGATGCTCCAGATCGCGCTGTCCCTCGTCAATATCCTGAGCGGTGCAAATCTGCTGGGCTTCCGTCCCTTCCTCGGGCGTTTTTTCCGGGCCGAACAGACTGCTGAAGGGGTCACGCCGAGCGCGTCGCGCGAAGATAAAGAGCGGTTCTTCGAGGATCTCCTTTGCCGCAGCGGCTTCGTCGGCCTTGGCTTTGGCCGCCGCCTTGGCAGGCGGCGTAGCGGCCTGGCCCTCTTGGAGCAGGATACCTATCCAGAGCATCAGCAACAGTGGAAGCACAATTGCCGCTCTGCTCATGGCTTCCCTTTCCCGCGTTCGTAGGTGTACGTGCTAAAGCGCAGTTCCACGTTGAGCATCGTACCTTCTTTTGGTTTCATGGTGAAACTCTCGACGCTCATGAATCGTTTGTAGCGTTCGAGAAGATTGATGAACTTGGCGATGTTGAAGAACGGGCCTATGAGTTTCGCTTGCCGCGTGTGTTTCTCGAAGTTCTGGCTCCCGCCTCTTCCTCGCCGCGCCTCCTGCATGATGCGGAAGCTGGTCAGTTCGATCTCGGCTTCTTTCTTGAGGTCGCTCAGCGTGTCCAGGAGAGTTTCCACTTCCCGCCCGTCGGGCAGAATCCTGACGTATTCTTCGACGGCGTTGGTCAGCGCATAGCGCTTCTCGCGGAGGGCCGGGATTTCCTTGATTCGCTCCTGGGCCTTTACGATCTTCTGCCGGTAGTTGGTGATCTCGGTCCGCGCCGCCTGGATTTGCGACTGGGCGCTGTAAATCATGTAGAGCAGGACAGCCACTACCAGTATGCCAATGGCGGCGGCCACCATAAGTTTTTGCTGTTCTGTCAGTTCGCGTGCCATTATGTTATTCTCCGGCCGGGGCTTCTCGCGGCGGCTTCGGCTTGGCTGCTGCGCTGGCTGCGCCGGGGGCGCCGGCTGCGCCCTCTTTTTTCGCCCCTTTGGCCCACAAGACCAGCACGGCCTTGAATTTCAGCACAGGCTGGTCATCCACGTACTCCAACGAGAAGGGCCACTCCGGCATCTCATTGATGTCTTCCCACAGCGGGCTGCTGATGATTTTTCGGCGGAACTTTGCGATGTTGCGTTCATCCGTGCCGCCCGACAGACAATCCATCTCGAGGGTCGGTCCCAACTCCTGTGTCTTGCGCCGCGACTGCGTCTCGCGTATGCCGAGAGACTCCACCTGAATATACGGTGGGATCAGGTCAACAAGTTGGTCCAGTTTCTTGGCCCATAGCCAACGGGCTTTGCGGATCTCCAGGATTGTCTTCTCGCGCACCTCAAAGTCCTTGATTTCTTTCTCCAGATCGTCAGCCTCCTTTGCGCGCGCCATGAGGCCCTGCATCTCCTCTTTTGCGCGGTCCCTTTCCAGGAGGACCATGGGGAGCACGTTGAAGCGATAGTAGATCATAATCAACCCGACCGACAGGATAACCACGAGAGAGGCCAGAAGCGCCAATAGCTTGGGCCAGGGGGTCGGCTCGCTCCGCCGGAGTTCCTTCGGCAATAGGTTGATCTGGATCATGGCTCAGCCCATTCCCGCTCGTGCAGCCAATCCCACGGCCACGGCAAGCCGTGAGCAATTCTTCTTTACCTCGTCCACATTGACGTGCTCCAGCGAAAACTGAAGACGCTCGGTGGGATCCCATCGCTGGGTCTTCACGTCGAAAATCCTCTCGAGAAAACGTTCAAGCCCCGGGAGTTGACAGCCGCCGCCGGACACATAGGCCTCGTCCACGGGCCTGTCGAACTGGCTCTCGTAGTAGTCGAAGGAGAGACGCACCTCATTGCCCAGATCGTCGAGCGCGGTGGCTATCAGTTCGATGACCTCGTCCACCTTGTCGCCGGGGTTTTCAAAGAGGGCGTCCACCTCCGCATCGCTCAGGTTCATCCCCTTGCCCACCGCTTCCAGGAACTCGTTCCCGGCGATGTAAATCTCGCGGGCGAACTGTGATACGTTTCCCCGCATGATATTGATGCTTGTCTTGTTCGCGCCGATGTCTACCAGGGCGTGAACCTTATCGGGGGGCAGGGCCCCGGGGCCCATGAGTTTATTCAGTTCGAAAGCGTTGCCGATGGCGAATATATCCACATCTATAATTGCGGGTGTCAGCCCCGCCGATGTGATCAGCGCCACATGCTCATCTATCTCGCTTCGTTTGACGGCAACGAGGATTACCTTCATCTCCTTGGATTCCGGCAGGCGCTGGACAAGTTGGTAGTCGAGGACCACCTTGTCTGCCTCAAAGGGAATGTACTTGTCGGCCTCGAACCGAATGCGATTGGCCAGCTCGTGGTCGGGCATATCTTCGAGGGTAAGGTATCGGTTAATCACGGAACGCCCCGATACGCTGGAGGCTACCAGGCCCGAAAAATGGCGCTGCTGAGCGAGTTGGCGCAGGGCGTTGGCGCGCTCCTCCGGCGCCGCGATACGCGCCTCCCCATACCCGGTCACAACCAAGGCGCCGGCCCTTGACGTAACCTCGATGGCCTTGATCGAGTGGCTCCCGATATCCAAGCCAATCATACTACGGGTTTTGCCGAAAAGGGATAACATAAAGCAGCTCCTTGGCTGTTCACCAAGCTGCCGTCAGAACGAGATCGGGAAACCAATCCTCGTCCTGCCAGCATCCGACCCCACGCCCCCAAAGGTTATCGTACCGACATCCATAAGTCAAGACTATTTCTGGACTTGTCCAAAAAAAACCCGTTCGGTTTAAATGCCTCCGAACGGGCCGCTCCTCTTGCTTCTCCTTTCGGCAACCTGTCAACCATGCCGGCCCTTTGAACCCACAACCCCCTGTATTCCAAGGCATTGCGCCAGGCGCGGCTTCTCCGCGCCCAAGGTCGGTTTAGGTCAGTGGCTTTGCGTCCTGTCCTTTCGAACAGTTTGCCCGTTCGTGGAGTTTCTCATTATTAACAGTACTTCCTGACCTCGTTTCCCAATGATGAGCAGACAAGATGCGATCGAGTGACATGGCAAATGTAAACACATTATACAACACAGAATCTGATTTGTCAAGTTTTCCTGATGAGCAATTCTGCGCCGAATTACCCTCACATTTCGTGCTCCGGAAAGACACGGCGGGCCTCCTCCCGGAGAAACCGGAGGATTTCCCTGGCCTCGGTGATCGCAAGGGCCTTTTGGGCGATGGCCTTGGCTTCTTCATGGGTGATGGAACGAATCACCTTCTTCAGATCAGGGATCATGGCCGGCGTCACACTGAACTCGGTAAGTCCCATACCCACCAGAAGGATGATATAGTCAATTTCACCCCCCATTTCGCCGCAAATCGCCACCGGTATATCGTGGCGCTCGCCGGCGTCAATCACGTGCTGGATCAGTCGCAATACGGCGGGGTGGCCGGGCGAGTAGAGCTGGGCCACGGTTTGGTTGTTTCGGTCCACCGCCAGGGTGTACTGGATGAGGTCGTTCGTCCCGATGCTGAAGAAGTCGGTCTCCTTGGCGAGGGCGTCTGCGGTGAGCGCCGCGGAAGGCACCTCGATCATGATGCCGACTTTGATCTTTTCATTGAAGGCGATCCCGTCGGTGCGCATCTCGGTCATCACATCCTGCAACACCGCTTTGGCCTCGCGCATCTCTTCCAGCGAGGTGACCAGAGGAAACATCAGAGAGACATCCCCCAGCACCGACGCCCTGAGAATGGCCGACAATTGACATCGGAACATCTCCATGTGCCGCAGGCAGAAGCGGAGCGACCGACAGCCGAGGAAGGGGTTTTTTTCCTGCATGCCCGACCAAAGTTTGTCCGCCCCCAGGTCCACAGTCCGGATGATGGCGGGCCGCCCGCCGAGTTCCTTGATGGTCTGGGCATATGCCTCGTATTGCTCTCGCTCGGTCGGGGGCTTTTTCGCCCCGACGTAGAGGAATTCGGTCCGGTAAAGCCCGATTCCCTCGGCCCCCAACTCGACGGCCATCTTGACCTCGGATGGAAATTCGATATTGGCAAGGAGCGTGACGCGCCGACCATCCAACGTCTCGGCCGGCAGGTTGTGAAGCTCCTCGGCAAGTCGGGTCTCAAACAGATGGATGCTGCGGCCCCTCTCCTCATAGCGCTTGATGGTCTCCGTGTCAGGCTCGATCACCACAGCGCCCTGGTGTCCGTCAATGATGACGGTATCTCCCCCGGACACCTCGTTTGCCACGGTGCCCAGTCCGACCACGGCGGGGATTTTCAAGGCGCGCGCGACGATCGCGGAGTGGGACGTCTTCCCGCCCGCGTTGGTGGCAAAGCCGAGAATTTTCTTCGGGTCGAATGAGGCCGTCTGCGACGGCGTCAGATCATGGGCGATGACTATAACCGGCTCATCGAGATGGCTCAGGTCTTCCTGCTTCTGCCCCAGCAGGGCGCGCAGGAGGCGGTGTTCGACATCGTCAATATCCGTCACGCGCTGGGCCAGGTAATCATCCTTCGCCTCACGAAGAAACAGCCGATGGTAGGTTCGGAGGGTTCTCGCCACGGCATGTTCCGGGGTGCACAAACGGTCGGCGATGAGTTCGCAAATCTGAACCTTGAGCCGCTCGTCCTGGAGGATGCGCTTGTGGACGCCGAAGATCTCCTGATAGTCCGGCCCGATTTTTTCGGCGACGGCGATTTCGGTCTCTTCAATCTCCCTGCGGGCCGAGTCGAGGGCCTTTTGGAAGCGATCAAGTTCGTGCTGGATTTCGTCGTGGTCAATGTAGCGGCGGCGGATGCGCACGCCTTCCGAGTCGAGGACAAAGGCGCGGCCGATGGCCACCCCCGGCGACGCCGCAACTCCCTCCATTTTCAGCATGAGCGCTCACTCCTCGTCGAACTTGCCTTCAACCAGGTTGACCAAGGAGTAAATGGCGTCTCTGGCATCGGCACCTGTGGCGCACAGCACGATGGGTGTGCCCGTCGTGGCAGCGAGTGTCATGACCTCCATGATGCTCTTCCCATCCACTTCCTTTTGTCCCTTGCGTATGCGGATGTCGGCGCTGAAGCGATTGGCGACATCCACAAGCCGACCGGCCGCGCGGAGGTGAAGACCGAGTTTGTTCGTAATCATCACCTCGCGTTCAATTGACGAGGAGGATAGGTCTTTCGGGTTTGTGGGGTTCGCCATCGTCATGCTGTGGGGTCAGTCGGATTTCTGGTCCGCCTCGCGCAGAAGGTCCACAATTTCCTTCCCCTTTTCCGCCGTCAGGAGAAAGCGACAAAAGTCGCTGTCGTTCAGCAACGAAAAGATATATTCCAACGCCTTGATGTGCGGCCCTGTCGAATCCGGCGGCGACACCAGGAGAAAGATGATGTGAACCGGCTTTCCATCCAGGGCGCTGAACTCCACTCCATCGAGAGATCGGCCTATCGTCCCCCTCAGCTTGTCCACGCAGGGGTGCTTGCTGTGGGGCACGGCCACGCCCTTTCCGATCCCCGTGCTGCCGATTTCCTCCCGCTTCATGATCGTCCGAACGAGTCCATCCACATCCCCCTCTGCAATCGCCCCCGCCTCGGCCATGGCGGCGACGAGCTCACGAATGGCGCCCCGCTTGTCCACCGCCTTTAGGTCTGGGCAAATCGCTTTCTCGACGATGAAGTCCTTCAGTTTCATTCGTTCTCCCGCAGAGCTTAACCTCGTTTGGAAGCAACGCGTCGGTCTTTCCGCCGCTCCTTATGTTTTTTCAACTGCCGTTCCAGTTTTGCGGCTGCGAGATCCAGCGCGGCATACATATCCGGCGCATCCACTTCCGTGATTAGCGTGCTTCCCTTGCCGACGTGAACGACGGCCTCCGCCGTGTGGCGCGTCCCCTCCACCCAGATCGCGAGTTTGACGTGATCTATCTTGAGGGAGAGCCTATCCAGTTTCTGGAACCGCGCCAAGGCGTGTTCCCGAATCCCGTCCGTGACATCCATATGCCGCCCGGAAATCGTGATTTTCAAGCGTAACCTCCCTGAATGGAACCCGCGGGCCTGCTTGTTAGGCTGGTTTCGGTTTCGCGCCCACACAGTAAAAGCCTATGATACCATTTGACTCCCGTTGTGTCAATTTCATTTCTTTTTAATCCTATCGGGGAAATTCAGATGGGCGTCCAAACAAAATCGTATCCGAAAAGATCTGTGGCGGCCAATCAAGACGTCAAGCCGGACTCGACAGCCTCGACGCGTTGCTTGAAAGCGGGGTCGTTCCCAATCAGATCCGCGATTTTTCTTGATGCGCTCAAGACTGTGGTATGGTTCTTGGCGAAGAAACCGCCAATCTCCTTCAGGGATAACCGCGTGTGCCACCGCGCCAGATACATACAAACTTGCCGCGCGAGCGAGATTGGGCGCGTCCGCCGCTTTGAACGCAGATCTTCCTGGGACACGCCGTAATGTCTGCACACCGCCGCCTCGATTTTCTCGAGAGTGATCTCTCGCTTCTCCTGTCGTTTGACGGCGCCGAGCACCTCTCGGGCCATGTCAAGCGAGATGCTGGTCTTGTTGAGGCCAGCGTAGGCCACGAGCGTCGTCAGCGCCCCCTCAAGCTGGCGCACGTTTCCAGGGCAGCGCTCTGCAACATATTCCAGCACGTCGGGACGGATTCGTTTTCCCAGGCGGGCCGCCTTCACCTTCAGAATCCGCACGCGCGTCTCCGGCCCCGGCGGATCCAGCCGAACGACAAGCCCCGAAACAAACCGGCTTCTCAACTTTGCCTTGATCTTCTGGATGTCGTTGGGGTGGGCGTCGCTGGCCATAACCACCTGCTTATCCGTGGCGTCCAGCGCGTTGTAGGTGTGAAGAAACTCCTCCTGGAACCCCATCTTGCTTTCGAGGAAATGCACGTCGTCAATCAGCAGCACATCGGCGGTGCGATAGGTATGGCGAAAGGCATCGAGCTGGTGGTTGCGGAGCGCCACGACATATTCGTTGGTGAAATTCTCAGCTGAAACATAGAGCACTCTTCGGGTTCCCTTTCGGGCGCGATACTCATGCCATATGCCTTGAAGGATGTGCGACTTGCCGAGGCCAACGCCCCCGTAGAGGAAGAGGGGATTAAAGAGCGTGTGGCCTGCCTCGATCACCTTCATAGCCGCCGCATGGGCAAACTCGTTACATGGACCGACGACAAAATTCGTCAGGCGGAAATCCGGGCGGATGCCCGGGGCGCGACCGGCTTCCGGCGTCTTCCGCCCCAGGCTGCCTATGTCCTCTCGTTGTTTTGCGCGCAAGTCGGCGAAGAGATGACCGACCACCGGGAACTTGACCGCAGGACAGGTGGACGTCAGACGGGCGACGGCCTGAGCAATCGTAGCGGCGTAGTGTTTTTCCATCCATGCGGAGATGAATAGACTCGGCACCCCCACCTCAACGAGGTTATCGGACAGGCTGACGATCTCCGTGTTTCTGAACCACAGGTTGAATCGTTCCGCGTCAACTTGTTGTTCGATCGTATGAAGAACCTTCGTCCAGATATCTTGCGCGGCGGTCTTCACAGTTTATCTCTGCCTCAACGATGTACAGCACGCTTCCGAGGAAGCGGCCGATTCAGCGTTGGCTTTTATGTCAGACGAACAGTCAGGGAAACAACAGATGAGCGCGAGAATTGTAGCAGGTAGTTTTTCGGTGTGTCAAATAGAAAAATTTTTTGAGTGATAACGTCTTGGTTCAGAAGACGTTGCCGAAGATTCACAATAGCCAATAATACGAATTTATCAAAAAAAATAAAACGGGGCGCCGAACAAAACCTGCTCGGCGCCCCGTCAAACCCTCTCGTCCAAGAATCGGATTTGTAATGGCTTACGCCGCGCCAATCAATTCCTTCGCCTTGTCCACGGCGCTCGCGGCGTCAGGTGCATAGCCGTGCGCGCGGATCTCGTCCGCATATTTTTGCGTGACCGGCGCCCCGCCGATCATCACCTTCGTCTTCTCGCAGCCCGCTTCCTTCAGGGCCTTGATCACCGATTCCATCTGCGGCATGGTCGTCGTCAGCAGGGCCGACAGGCAGACCAACTTGCAGCCGCCCTTGGCCTCCGTCACAAACTTTTCCGGGTCCACATCTATACCCAGATCAACGACCTTGAACCCGCCGCCCTTCAGCATCATGGCCACGAGGTTCTTCCCGATGTCGTGCAGGTCGCCCTTCACTGTCCCAATCGCAACCTTGGCAACAGGCTCGATGCCCGCGGCCGCAAGCTTCGGCTCCAGGATCGCCATCGCGGCGTTCATTGCACGGGCCGCAATCAGGACCTCCGGGACATAGAATTCATTGTTCTTGAACTTCTCGCCCACCACCTGCATGCCGGCGATCAGGCCATTGTTCAGGATCTGATCTACGGGCGTCCCACTCTTCAGGGCCTCTTTCACAAGCTTTTCCGCATCATCTTTCTTGCCGCGGATGATGCTTTCGGACAGCGCCTTCAAGTCTGCCATGGACCTTTCCTCCTTGCCAAGAAATGTTGCTCCGGTTCAGTTTTCTCAACAGAAACTCAGGCCAAATTTTATACGGCCTTTCCGCTCCTGTCAAACTTTTTTTGAAAAAAGAAACCGACTATTTATCGGCCGGCTTCTCCTGCCCCGCCTTGGTCGGCGGACTCGTGGGGACCTTGGGCTGCACCGCGGGCTTCTCTCCTGTTTCCGGCGCCTTCTCCGCGGGCGTCGCAGCGCACTCCAGTCGCCCCAGTTCCTGTTGCGCCTCAGCGGCCGCTTCGGACTCGGGGGCCAGAGCCACGGCCCGTTTAAGGGCCTCTTTCGCCCCCTTCAGATCACCCCCTCCTTTCAAACAACGGCCCTCGTCCAGTTTGGATTGAGCAGCCATGGCATCCCCCCCCAGCCCGGCGGCATGGGCAAACTCCTTCGCCGCCTCGTCCCACTGCCCCTTTTCCTCCAGGGCGTACCCGATGGACCGCGTGGCGAGCTGGGCCAGCAGTCCGTCCTTCGTCTGGTTGCGCACCGCCTGGAACTGCTCGATCGCTTCGGTATAGTTGCCATGCTCAAACAGAAGATTGCCCGCCTGGAGCGTTGCCAGCACCGCCGCCTCCGTGCCCGGAAGGGCGCGGGCAATCTCTCGATACCGCTCGATCAGCTCCTTCCGCGCCTCCTTCAGCATCTTCTTGTCCGCATCAGGACGGAATGTGGACAACCGGAGGGCGGACATGTCCTGATCGGCCTGGGACAGGCGAAGCCAAGCCTCGTTTCCGGCGCTGCGGACATTCACCACGTACCACCCAATGAATAGTCCCACGACTATGGCCAGCGTCACTCCGATAGCCACCGGCCGGAAATTTCCCTTCAGCCAGTCAATCCCGTGCGTGACCGCAGCCGATAGTTCATCTTCCTTGAGTTCATGTCGTCGTTCGCCCTTCACGTCAGCGCGCTCCTCTTCTGTTTATCGGTGCGACCTGACCCTCACCCGGATCTTGCCCTTTTTCCCAATGATCTCCACAGCACAATGCTCGGGTTGCTTCGCAAAATCGAGAAACAACGTATCGCCGAATGTGGATTCGCTTGTCTCCATCCAACCCAGTTGTTTCATATTATTCTTGTAGAAGTCCCTCACCTTCTCCCTATCCGATTTTCCCACATATTTCAGCAGGAACATCCGGTTAGGCGGCACATTGAACGAGTAGGCATCCTCTAACGCGAATCCCACCGGTGCAGGGACATCGGCGAACTCCTGCGCCACTGCCGGCACAAGCTCCCCATCCCGCCCGGCGCCTTGTCGGCCTGCGGTGCATCCGGCGAATGTCGCCAACGCCACAATACACACGGCCGCACTAAATCGGCAGGTTGACACAGTCGCCTCCGTTACTCGAAAAATCCCTCTGCCCTGACGAAAAGCCTCTTCGTATCGGCGACGCTCAGCCCGGCGCCGCGAGCAATCGTTTCCGCCATTACGCGCGCCACCAGATCGTCCGGGGTGTGCGTATCGGTCCCGAACACCAGGTCGGCCCCCACCTCCAGCGCCAGCTTCGCCACATGGCCGTTTGTCAGCGAATGACCGCGCCGGCCGGAGATCTCCAGGCAGACCCCGCGCTCCGCCGCCAGCGCCGCGTCCTCCTTGGTTATTAGGCCGGGGTGCGCCAGCACGTCCGCGCCCGCCTCAATGGCCGCCCGGTTCGTCCCCGCGATCACCGGTTCCACTATCGTCTCGCCGTGAGCCAGAACGACCTCCGCCCCGAGGTCGCGCACCTGCCTCACCAGGTCGGCGTAATGTTCCGGGCGCACGTGCGTCAGCTCGGCCCCGGGCTTCAGTTTCATCTTGGTGGTCGCCCTCACATCATTGCAGACCTTCACCAGCACGGGGATCACCTGCTCAGCGGTCCCCGTGTCCACATGATCCGCCACCACGAGGCATCGGTAACCCTTTGCCTCGCACCGGCGGATCAGCTCCGTCGGCAACAGAACGCCGTCCGACAGGACCGTATGCGTGTGAAGATCAATCACCGATGGGCTCGCAATCTTGCTACGGCTTCTCCTCGCAGCGCATTCACGTTTGGGGTGCATACCATATCATGTTTGCCCAAAATCCGCAAGAAAAATCTCACGGCAGGCAACCGCAACCGAACAACCAAACAACAATTCTCTTGCATCCTTGGCGGCGGTTCAGTGTAGAATGGCCCCGTGCTTGATCCCGATTCGCTGTTTATTTGATTTTGGAGCAACACATTGGCAACGAAAAATATTTTGAAGGTTCTTGCTGTCGCCATCGCCCTCGCCGGCGCATGCCGCGCGGATGTCTCGCTCGACCTCAAGACCGCGCGCATCGTACTGGATGACACCGGACATGCGATCTCCCTCCAATCAGCGAACAAGGAGGAATTCGTCGCCTCCGTTCGCCCTCATGCCTTTGAGGTCGTAACCGCGTCCGGCATCCATCGCCCGAAGGCGGTGAAACGGAACGGCAACTCCCTAACCGTGGAATTCGATAACGGCGGCGCCGCGACCTTTGAGATTGCCGAGCACCCCGGCTTCGTTCTGTTCGATCTCAAGAATCTGGAAGGCTTCGACAAGATCACGCGCCTCCGATCCCTTTCCATCAAGCTCAAGGAACCCTTCGACCGCGCCGCCGTCCTGAACGCCTGCTACTGCGGGGACTTTGCCGTCGCCGCCATGGGCGCGGAGATCAACCTGCACTGCCACTCCGGTTCCTACGGGGCTATCGCCTCGGACCGGCCCGGCTGCACGCACGCCTTCAAGCAGGAGACCGCCAACGTGAAGGCCGGCGCATTCGCCGCGCGCTTCACCGCCGCCAGCACCCTCGCCGACGAGAGCGGCTACAGCCTCCAGGGAACAAAGCTGGAACCGGAGATGAACCTGACCGGGATCAAGGCCATTCGCGCATGGGTGCACGGCGACGGGAAGGGACAGTTCCTGAAGATCCAGCTCACGGGGCAGGGCGGCTACCGCGACGACTACGTCAAGATTGACTTCACCGGCTGGCGCCAGGTCACGCTCGACAAGCCGGCCGGGAATACCATTGATCCAGCCCATGTCCATAACCTCAACATCTACTACAACGCCCTTCCCGCAAAGCAAACCGTCGAGTGCCTGATTGACCGCGTGGAGGCGGTGCTCGATGACAAGGGCGCGGAGAAGGTCGTGGTTCTCGAAGATTTTGAGGACCCGAGTTCCGTGCTGTGGCAGGCCACCAACACGAGCGTCTGCGTGGACAGCTATTCCGAGCACGGCATCGAGCCGGTTCGCTTCGGTGTTATCGCTTGCCCGCGGTCGGAGCTGGTGGAAACGATCCAGCGCTTCGAACAGGTCGCGGGGCTGCCCTCCCCCAGGCCCGGCGGCGCGTGGAGCAAGACGTCGCCATGGACGAAGCGGTCGTACTTCTTCCTCACGCGATTCAGTGAAGATCAGTTCGACGACGCCCTCGCCATCGCCCGGCGCGGCGGCTTCGACATGATCCTCATCGGCCAGGAATCCTGGTGCAAGTCCACCGGCCATTACATCATAAATGAAAAGAACTTTCCCGGCGGCCTTCCGGCCCTGCAGCGCACGATCCGGCGCTTCAAGGACGCAGGCTTCAAGGTGGGCCTCCACTTCCTCGGCCCGTCCATCTACCCGCCCGACCCATATCTCACCCCCAAGACCGATCCGCGCCTGGTCCGGGACGCCTTCGCTGCGCTCGCCGCCGACATTGATGAGAAGGCGCAGACTATCCCGACGACCGAGCCGCCCAGGGACTTCCCCGAGGAGGACGGAGGCTACTATGGCACAGGCTCCGTGATCCAGATCGGCGACGAGTTGATCTGGTATGCAACCCGCACCATTGACGCGCCCTGCCAGTTCATCGAGTGCCGCCGTGGGATGTACGGCACGAAGGCCGCGCCGCATAAGAAGGGCGACGGCATTTCGCACCTGCGGAAGTCCTACGGATACTTCCTTTTTGATATAGACTCCTCCCTCCTCGATGAGGTAGCGACGAACTTCGCCGCGGTCGCCAATGCCTGCGAGATTGATATGATCTACTTCGACGGCTCCGAGCGCCTGCAGGGCGGGCACGGCAAGCATTGGTACTACAATGCTAAATTCCAGAAAGCGTTTTGCGACAAGCTGGAGAACAGGGGTACCTTCATCCAGGGCAGCAGTTGGAGCCACTACTCCTGGCATCTCCATGCCCGCTCGGCCTCCGCCGACGGGCACGGCGACCTGAAGGGCTACCTCGACGAGCGCTCCAACGGGTTCGTCTGGCGGGAGCTCAACCTCATGCCGATGGATGTCGGCTGGTACTACGGTTACGACCCGACGGCCACGCTCGATCAGTACGAGTACATCCTCGGCGCCACGATCGCCTACGACCAGTCCATGTCTTTCCAGGTCTCACCCGAGGCGTCCGCGGCCAACCCCATCGGCGTAGAGACACTCGACCTCATCGCCCGCTACGAGAAGCTCCGCCTCTCCGGACGCGTGTCTTCGGAGATGAAGGAGCGCATGAAAATAGACCCGGCCCTCTCCGGCGTCAAGCCCCCCGAAGAGCGGGCAAAGCTCCTGGACAAGCGCCGCGAGTATCGTCTCGTGGGAAAGGAAGGCGCGGAGGCGTTCCAGCGCGTATTCTACGGTCCGGCCCAAGCCATCCGGTCGGACGACCCGAAGGCGCGCGAATGGACCTTCACCGTCAAGCAAGCCGACACGCGCATCGGCGTTCACATCGCCGTGAATCCGTCGGAATGGCTCCTGGCCGGACAGTCCTACGACTCACCCGATGCGATTGTGCTGGAAACATTCGACGATGTGTCCTCTTTCAGCGGCAACACGCTGCACGGCGTGACGCACACGTTCGAGTCCACGGCGGAGGACGCGCGGGTCGGGCCGCGCTGTGTCGTCTACGCCGCCGCAAGCTCGCTGCACTCCGACCAGGGATGGGCGGCAATGGGCAAGTCGTTCGACCCGCCGCTCGACATCGCCAAGTGCAAGGCCATCGGCTTCTGGCTGCGCGGCGACGGGCAAGGCAATTTCGTCAAACTCCAGCTCACCGACGGCTCGCGGTATTGGGACAATTACATCACGAACAATTACACGGGCTGGCGTTATCAGCAGATCGTCCGTCCGAAGGTGGATCCCATTGACTTCGCAAGCGTGAAACGCCTGACACTCTACTTCAACGCGCTGCCGAAGCAGAGTACCGTCTGCTGCGCCATTGACGACATCAAGGCCCTGCCCGCCGTGGATGAGCAGGCCGTCCTGAACCCGCGAGTCGCGCTTGAAGGAAAGACCATCGGTTGGAAGAGACCGATGAAGTCGGGGCAGTGGCTCCTTGCCTGGCCGGGCGAGGCCGTGCTCCACTCACGCGATGCAGCGGAGCAGGATGGTATTGCCCCCGACATCGTCCTGCCGCCGGGCGAGCACAAGGCGCGGGTCGAGTGGGACGGGCCCCTTGCCGTCCCGCTCATCGTGCGCGTCACTCAGCAGCCGCCCGAGCGACATCCAATCGGCAAGTAGGCGACGAGAGCCGACTGACCAGCAGGACCACGTTGCCGTCGAGGGCCTGACTGCCCATGAGGTCCCGGGCGCTCGCTCGGAATGTTCGCCATGCTTCACCGCCGATCCGCTTGGCGGCCAGGGCCCGGAGCGCGATCAGGTCATTGCCCTGGAGGGGGACCTTGTCGATCTCGGTGGTGAAGGTTTCCACATCGCCCTTGCCCATGAGGGCCTGGGCCAGGACGCGATACGTCGGGTGGACGGAGGCATCCGTCACCTTCTGCGCCAACGCGCTGTCCTTTGTCACCAGGGCGGCATAGAGGATGGCCGCGAAGCTGAACGGGTTCTGCAGGTTCGAACGCACCTGCTCCGGTATGGCATTGACATTCCTGCCGCAAGCCTCGCGCACCTCGGCGGCCAGTCGCTGCACGGCGGCATCCTTCGGCAGCGCCCCCGCCGCCTCCGCAATCGCCCATGCCGTGCGGAAGACGCAGATCGGATTTGTTTTCACGATTTCGGGAATCTGCGGGGCAGCGAACGCCTCCTCCAGATGGGCCAGGGCCTCGGCGTTCAACTTCCCGACCGCCGCGTCCGCCAGGAGGGGCCATGCGTATTCGTTCAAATCATTCGATACCTTTCGGAGCGCGAGGGACTGGGACTGTTTTGCCAGACCTTCCTTGCGCGAAGCGAAGCGCTTCGCCGTGACCCCGCGAAGGGACTTGACGGCGTCGGTCTCCTCCACAGGCATCGGCGCACTCGGATCGCGCAGCGCCTTCAGGAACGACGCCATCTTCGTCTGAGCCGCGGCATCGCCGAAGACCACCACATCACTCGCGCCGATCAGGACGGCGTTGGGGTCAACCGACTGAATCACAGCGAGGAAGTTCTTGAGCATCTCCTCATATTTCTTCATGACCTCCTTGCGATCCTTCGGCAGTTCGTCCTGCATCGGGTTCGCGATGTCGCCAACTCGATAGGCCCACGCCGCTTCACCGGGCAGGAGTCGGGCCGAGCCGACGATCACCTTCCCGTCCTTGACGGTCCATGTCATGTGGCATGTCTCGACGATCCACTGGATTGCCTGCGCCGTCGTTGCGCCGCGGAGGTCCATGTAGACCACGCGGGGCGGGATCAGGAGCAAGTCGGTAGCGTCTTCGATGCTGCCGTGGACGATGCTGATCTCGATGCCCGCGGCTTTCGACACCTCGGCCAATGCGTCGGCCACATCGCGCCTTTGGATAACGAGATCGAGCGTCTTGGCGAGGGCGGGATTCTCCTTCGCCCGCTCCTCGGTCAGTTTGTCGAGGCAGTCTGTCAATTCACCCATGATCTTCGTGCCCGTCCCGTCATCCGACCAGGGGTTCACGGCCAAGAAGGCGCGTTCGAGGAGGTAGGCGTACTGGAGCCTGCGGACAGCCTCGTCGAGATTGCCGTTCTTCTTCAGCCCTTCCGCATCTGCCAAGATCTTCTTCGCTGCTTCATGCTGCTTGGTGGCGGCCTCCTGTAGGAACGGGGCTTGTGCGTCAAACCGGAAAGCAGCTCTCTCATCCACCTCTGCCAGGGCCAGCGCCTCTGCCGTGGCGGCGGGCGCAGCTTTGCCAAAGGCCATGAGGCCGCGCGATTTCTTCAGTGATACCCCCGGCATGGGGGCAGCCGGCCTGGCCATCCCACCGGCGTCAACAAAACCGGTGACGAGATCAACACGTTTTCCCGGCGGCGGCTCAGGCTGTGTCATTGGCGCAGCCAACTTCGCCTTGGTTCTGGAGCCGGACCCGACGCGCCCCAGCAGGCCGCCCATTCCTTCCGCCTTTGCTTCTTCCCTGTCTTCCCCAAAAATTGGCCCAAAGACGCCTTCGTAACTTACGCCCTGCGGCATGGGCACGGGGACCATGACGCTGCGCGGACGCTGCACACGCTCTCTAATCTTGCCCTTTTCGCTCTCGTCCACAGCAACGAAGCTGGTGTACTGGCTCATAAGCCGATACTGCAGGGCGATCTCCGTGATCTCCTCCACCACCGCCGGATCGTCGCCGTAGTAGGCCATGGCCGAGAGGTCCTCGATCTTCTGCCGGGCCCAGACCTTCGTCAGCACCTCGTGATCGGGATTTTGGGCCGGGAACTCGACGGGGAGGGTGTAGCGCAGCGGCTTGCCCTCCGCCGCGCCGCTGATTGTGATGTCGGCCTTTCCCGCGTCCTCATACCGACCGTAGAGAATCACCGGCCGCCCTGCCCACAGCTCTGGGATGCGGACGGGGTAGGTTTCATAGACCGGCAGGCGGGCCCAGTCAATCCGGACGTTGGCAAGCTGTGCGCGGTGGATGCGCTCGACGATCTCGCGCACCAACTTCGTCGCGTCCTCGTTCAGGGCCAGGACCCCCGACATGCCGCCGCCCTGCTTCGCCACGCCGTCGAGGAGGAAGCGGTTCGGCGACGAGCCGATGCCAACAGTCCAGAAGCGGATTGAGTCGCCGCAGCGCCTGCCGACCTCGGCGATGATCTCGGCCTCGTTGCCGATGTAGCCGTCGCTGAGCATGACGACGATGCGGACGCGCTGGGGATCAACCGGCTCGTTCAGGACCATCTTGATCCCCTTCAGCATCTCCGTCCCGCCGCGGCCATCAATCGCGTTGGTGAAATTCAGGGCCTTCTGAATGTTATCCTGTGTCGTCGGGACCGGCTGGTCGAAGAGCTTCTGGGCATGGCCGGCGAAGGTGATGACCTGCATCCGGTCGTCTGGTTTCGCAAGCTCGAAGAAGTTCCGCATCGCCTCCTTGACCTTCTCCGTCGGCTGCCCGTGCATGGAGCCGGAAACGTCAATAAGGAAGCAAACCTCGCGCGGCGGGGCCTTGGCGAGCTCTTCGTCAATGCGCGGCTGGATCATGAGCATGAAATATCCGTCGCCCTTCGTGCGGTGGGTGAGGATCGCCATCTCCGGCTTCTCGCCGACGACGGCGTATTTCAGGACAAAATCCTTGTTCGGGATCGAGTCCTTCGGTGATAGATCAACGGCGGCCTTCGTGTCGCCATCCCGGGCGATCTTCGTCTCGTGCGATTCGACCTTTAGGTCCCGAACCGGGACCCCGGCATCGAGGATCAACGACAGGCTGATGTCGTGCCCCGTGCGGAATCCCGGTTTCAGGACCGGAGGAGTGATGCGTGAGGCATCGGGAACGCGGTCGGTATCCGGCGCCCATCCGCCGGCTTGCTTGCCGGTGGGACTGCCGGGGATATAGCGGGGTCCGACGACCATGGGGAAATGGAACTCATAGACACCCATGTCGTACTTCAACACGTCCACATAGGAGATCTCGATGCGGACCTCCTGCTTCGGTTTGATGTTGCCCACGGATTGGGTGAAAATGTTCGGTCGCTCCTGTTCGAGCAGGCTGGCCGTCATGCCCTGGCGGAGGGCCTGCTCGTAGATGTAACGGGCTTCCTCGCGGCGCTTGATGACGCCGACGATCCGGCGGTCGCCGATGACCATCGTCATGTCGTCCACCGCCGACTGGTGCGGCAGGGGGAAGACATATACCGCCTCGATCTTGTCGTCGAAGGGATTGTAAAAGACCTGCGTCACCTTGACGCGGGCGATGAAGCCGGAGATGTCGGCCTTTACGTCGGTGTGTTTCAATGGGCACTCGACGATCTTGCCGTCGCCGCGATCTACGCGGAGGGCGCCCTGGGTGACGTCTTCGTCCATGGCCTGGGCATTTTTCTGCGGTTCGGCCTGCTGGGCGATGGCATAGGGCGCGACAAAGAGAAGGACAAGGATCAATGACGCCGCGATAGCTCTGGATCGTTCCATTTCTCTCCCTCCAGAAATTCCGGGAACACGCTCTGTTGTCTTCAGTTTACTACTTTCTTAGACATCCTTCGGAGAAAAAAGTTCCCGCAACGAGAGACTTTTTTGAGTTATTGGTGGGAGGGGTTAAAAAAACTGACCGCCACGGCTCGCCGTGGCGGTCAGCGCTTACCCCGCCGGAGGACCCAGGAACGCTTCACCCATAATTTAATAACACCGAGCGGGGCTCACTAATTGTGCTGCCCTCTGATGGTATTCTCCGCAAGGTGTATGCCAAAAAACCGATTAAATCTCTTTCATTTATATTGCATTGCTGCAACAGGACTTACGACACACTTGTTTTTTCTTCGCCTCCCAGTGCATCCTGCAACGCTAAAAAAGTTGACACCCCTGATACAATTCTTTACAATTCTCGCAGAAAAACGGTTGCGTTGCGTCGTCCAAGCCGATATAACCGCACGATAAAGTCCTGATGTGAGAAGCGCTATTCCACAATGAGAATCCTCATCCCCACACATTTCCCACTCGAAGGCTCCGGTAGCGGCATCTATGTCGCCAACCTCGCGGCCGAACTCCTCGCCGCCGGGCACTTCCCCCATGTCATCGCGCCCGACCACGCCCCTATCCGCGGCCGCGGCTTCCCCTGCACGACCATCCTCTGCGCCGGCGGCGGCGCACCATTGCCCGACCTCCCCTTCAACTTCCCCTGCTTCACCACCCACCCCCGCAGCGCGAATACCTTCTATGACCTGACGGACGAGCAGGTGGATGTCTACGTCCAGACCCTCCGCAATGCGATCAATCGGGCCGTCCGCGACTTCCAGCCCGATCTCATCCACGCACAGCACCTCTGGGTCGCGGCCGTGTGCGCGGCGGAGACCGCCCTGCCCTTCGTCGTCACATCCCACGGCACGGACCTCATCGGCCTCCGCAAGGACCCCCGCTTCCGCCCCATGGTCCAGAAGGCCGTCGGGCGCGTGGGCCGCATCATCGCCGTATCGTCCCAGGTGGCGCGGGACATCAAGGCCCTGCTCCCCGTCCCCGACCGAAAGATTGTGGTCATCGGCAACGGCTTCGATCCGGCAATCTTCCATCCGAATGGACTTGACCGGGAATCGGTCCTGCGTCGCGTAGGCATCGAGGAACCGCGTCGGCACATCGTAACGTTCGTCGGCAAGCTGACTCACTTCAAGGGCGCAGACGTGCTCATCCATGCGGCGGCGCACTATGAGCCGCGCGTGGACTCGGTCCTGACGCTGATCGTCGGCGATGGCGAGCTGCGCAGCGAGTTGGGGGACCTGGTTCGCCGCCACACGGCGCAGGGGATTCGGTTCCTGGGCCATCGGCCGCAGTCGGACGTGGCGGACCTCATGCGCATCGCCAACGTGCATGCCATGCCCTCGCGGGGGGAGCCCTTCGGCATCGCTGCGCTGGAGGCCCTGGCCTGCGGCACGCCGGTGGTGGGGACGCGGGCGGGCGGCCTGCCCGACTTCATCACGCCGGAGGTCGGGTCGCTGGCGGAGGTGGACAATCCCATCGCCCTGGCCAACCTGATCGTGCGGGAGCTGAAGAGCGGCAGCAAGCGGACCAAGGGCCCCGCCGCCGCGCGCTATGCCCTGGACGGCTTCACCTGGGAGAGGCAGGTGGCCAAGATCGCGGTGGTGTATGAGCAGGTGGTATAGACCCGACCCAGCATTTTTTCCTCCGTGAACTTCGTGGTGGACTCCCACATGCCATCACGTGCTCTGCGAAAATTTCTTGTTAGCCAAGCGTATATTGTTCCGCAAAATGACCCTTTTCCCATACGCTTGCACATGTGCGCACGGCTCGCTTTCGGTCATGAACATTGGCATAACATATGTCACGACAGGGGGATCGGACTCTCTGTCTCCGCGATTCTGCGATTAGTAACCAACCGTATGGCCATACGCTTGGCTACTAATCGCAAAACCACCTTTTCCGGCCCGAATTCGGCCAGAAACGGCTTTTTGGCCCAAATTCACTTAGTAGCCAACCGTATGTCTCCTCGTAAACGCGCCCCAGAAGCCGTCTGGACGCATTTCGCCATGCGGTTAACGAGGTAAATCGCTTTAACGGCCACGAAACGGCCAAATGGAGTGTTGGAGGGGTGGAAGATTGGAATGTTGGAGTATTGGGGTATTGGGTGTCTTTTCATTCTTCGTTACTCCATCACTCCATTCCCCCATCACTCCAATACTCCACCATTTCAACCAACCTCCGCTCTGCCTGATTCCATATCTCATTATTAGATCGGGACTTACGCCCCAGGTGTCCACGAAGTTGACAGTTCTCATCGGCTAAAGTGGTCATATCAGTGCGGTCGGGCTTGGGGGCTTGGGTGTCCACGAAGTTGACAGGTGGGGGTGTCCACGTCGTGGACAGTCTGTGTGTACGCACAAGTGCGCAGTGCGGATTGCGGAGTGAGGAGCGATGGAGTATGGGTATGTGGGCGTGTGGGAGCATGGGGATGCGGCAGTGCTGGAACATCTCGTCGGCAGAAAAAGAAAAATGCTGCGTACATTTTTCGGGGATTTACCGCATCCGGGCCACCGACATGGAAAAAACGGCTGTAGGGTGGGCCTCTGGCCCACCAAAACGCTATAAATCAATCTCCTTCTGCCCCGTCTTCTTCCGCCGCTTGCCCTTCGACCCTTTCCGTGCCTTGCCCGAGACATCACGATCTGGCGTAGGGCTTGGCCCCCTATCTTGGCTCCCCTCCACAATTGCAATCTCCTCCTCCGTCAGCCCGTAGAGATCATAGACGAGGCGATCAATCCCGCTGTCGAGTTCGTTGCATGTGCGCTCGTAGTAGGCCTTGTCGCTGTCGGTTTTGGCCTTCGCCAACCGCTTCTTCGCTTCCATTATCTGGCCCACCTTTGCAACTATCTTACCATGCGCAGACTTGTCCTTGGTCTCGGAGAAGTTAATCGGGCGGAATGGAAGTCGTGAAAGGAACTGGCGATTGGCGGACATCCAGCCCCCGCGGAACGGAGCACTGATAAAGGGAAAATACCATGCCAGCAGCCGGGAGTTCAGCAGCGCGAGCAGGTAGGCGAAACCTTGATCTCGGTACGCCGGCTTCAATGTAACGCCGCCGACATCCACATTGTCCAGGAAATGATCGCCACCCGCATCCCACGCGGCATGGAGCCGACTCACCAGACGGGGGACGCAGAGCTTGACCCGGGACTGGATGCCCAAGTTCTGGTTTCGGCCAAAGCGATACCATTCGCGATCATTGAATTGACCATGTTCCCGTTCGGCCAGTCGCATCTTGTTTTTCAGCAAGTATGCGGCTGTCTTTGGATACCGTTTCTCTATGGCGTCGAAATCCAGAAGCTCGGCCCGTTCATTGGAGACGCGGTATGGGAAGATGATGTATTGACGCCGCGGCAATTCGCCGTAGCCGAGCACGTCGGTCCCGCTGACCAGAGGATGAAGCAGTCCCTTCTCCAGCGTGCGTTCCGCGCCGAGTATCTTGGAGCGCAGCCGGAGCGTGCGGCGCTTCTCATCCACCGCATCAAGTATGAAGACATCATCGGCGCTGGTCTGAAGTCCAACGAAGATGTCCGCCACGTCGCCAAGTTTTAGCGGCGTCTTGCGGAGGCGTTCGCAGAGCAAGGCATGCCGGCCAACAGTAAAACCCCATTCTGTGCCGGTAAACTCATGGGCCGCGACGGTGCCTTCCTCAGCACCGTTGCCTTTCTGCCACGCATCCAAGTCGGTGACCTTGACGTACCGGCACGTGCCAGCTCCCCCTTTGTCCAGGAACAATAGGCACGTGTACGTTGTCGCGCCCTCAAAGATTTGTTGGGCCCCAAAGTGAACGATATGAGAGACGTGCTGTCCTTGTGACAGTAGCTGGCGAAGCGGCCAGCCGTACTGCGAGTTGAAGAACTTGTGTGGCAGGATGTACCCGAGTTTGCCGCGGGGATTCAGCAAAGACAGGGCCCGTTCCACGAACACGACATAAATGTCGTAGTTGCCTTTGCTGGCAGCCCCGTAGTGACTGCTCAAGTACTCCACCGAAACTGGTGAGGTCTTCTGTAGGATTTGGATCCGGATGTACGGGGGATTGCCGATTATGGCGTCGAAGCCGCCGCGCTTCATGGCATCGGGAAATGCATACTGGAAATTCATGGGATTGAGTTTGCGCTCATCGTGGTTGGCGAATTCGAACTTGCCGTTGAGAATGTCCCTCCCGATGAGCGAGTTGCCGCAGATGATGTTCCTGCTGAGGTCGGGCAGCAGCCTTTTCATGTCCGCGACGTGCTGGAACTCAAGCAGGTACTGCTGCGCGGTCGCTTCCGTCTCTTCCTCAAGCAGTCTCAGGTAGAGGGATAGCTGACAGACTTCGACCGCCTGGGCGTCAATGTCCACGCCATAGATGTTGTTGAGCAGGATTTCGCGTCTCTTGGCAAGCGAGGGATAGAGCTTACCGTCGCGCTCGATGCAGTCGCCTTCGCGGGCCTTGTCCGGATGGTCGTTGTAGTATTGGCCGTGGTACTTGAGCAACCGGTCGAACGCCCCGAGGAGAAACGAGCCGCTGCCACAGGCGATGTCGGCAAAGCGCATCTCGGCGATCTCCTCCGGGGTCTTGCCGTCAATGAGTTTGCCGATGGTGTTTTCGACGATGTAACGGACGATGTACTCGGGGGTGTAATAGACGCCGCCGGCCTTGCGGACCTCGGGTTTTTCCTCCACCCTGACCCGCTTGGGTGTGGCGACGATGACCTTGCCGAGGAAGCGCTCATAGATTGATCCGAGGATGTGGATCGGGATGGCGTTGAAGTCGTAGGGAGATTCGGCATGTGCGAGGCTATTGCAGATGTCCGCGAAGGCGTCCTCGTCCACATGAAAGCTGTTGCTGTCCAGGATATCGTGCTCCCTATACACGATGCCGTTGTAGATGCCGTCCAGGCGACGGCTCGCCGCAATGAAGTCTTCCCATGGAGCACCTTTTCCGGCGAACTTTTGCACGCGGCGCGACGGTTCGATGCCCTTGTCTTCGAGAAAACGGAGGAAAACGAGCCGGTCCAGGGTGCGCTGGGTGAGTTCGGTCAGTGTTTCGCTGTCGAGCTTTGGGTTACGCTTCTTGAAGCTCTGGGCGAGTTCCGCGCGGTATCCGTCGAGTTCGGCAAGGAAGGATTCGTCAATGCTCTGATAGCCGCCTGGGAACATCCCGCGTTGCCTCGCTTTGCCCCGGGGCTTAGGGAGTTCCTTGGCAAACTTCTCCAGCGACCCGGTATCGACGGCCTCATGGGAGAAAAGCCAGTAGATTTTCGCGAACTTCTCGCGGTCGGCGTAGTCGCTGTAGTGGTAGGTGTCAACGGCTCGGTTGAGCACGTTGTCAATATCGGGTTTATAACGGCAATCAAGGACGTGGAACTGCTCGAAATCGGTGAGGACGGCGAGCGGGGTTTCGCTATTCCATCCGTAGCGGATCAATTGAAAGTAGTTCTCCTTCGTTGCGATTTCAACCGAAGGTTTCTTCGCCTCGACGAAGAAGCGGACGTCGTGAAAATTGGGCGCAAGATAGAAGGCGTAGTCTGCCCGGCGCTGTGCTGCACCGATTGCGACGCCTCGCTCGACCTTGACTTCCTGCTCGTAGGGGTTGGTCTGTTGCTCGTAGTTCACGTCCCAGCCGAGGGCGATCCAGAACTTGTCAATAAACTCCTTCCGTGCGTGGGCTTCTGCGTAGTGGGCGGATTTGTAGTGGCGCTCGTTCTGCTTAAACGATTTAACGAGGTCGCGAATTTGCTTGAAAGCTGTGTCAAAGGCGGACATATGTGTGTGCATCCCTTGCCTTCTTCCTCCTCTTGAACCCGATCAAGTCCCGTTTTTCCTCCGCGTCTTTGCGCCTCTGCGTGAGATCCTACAGCTTCAGCTCATGGCATTTCATGCGGAAGGTGTCGGCGACGGCTTTGTAGGTGATCTTGCCGTCGGCGACGTTGACGCCGCGGAGGATGGCGGGGTTGTCCTTCGCCGCCTTCTGCCATCCCTTGTTTGCGATCTGGATGGCATAGGGGAGCGTGACGTTCGTCAGGGCGTAGGTGGACGTTCGACCCACCGCGCCGGGCATGTTCGTCACGCAGTAGTGCAGGACCTTGTGGACCTTATACGTCGGCTTCCGGTGCGTGGTGGGCCGGCTGGTCTCGATGCAGCCGCCCTGGTCAATGGCCACGTCCACGATCACGGCGCCGGGTTTCATCGTCCCGACCATCTCCTTAGTCACGAGCCGCGGGGCCCGCGCGCCGACGACGAGGACCGCGCCGATGAGGAGGTCCGCCTCGGCCACCTTTGCGCGGAGGTTCTCGGCGTTGGACATGAGGGTGATGACGTTCTTCGGGAGGATGTCGTCGAGGTAGCGGAGCCGATCCAGGTTCACGTCCAGGATGATGACCCGCGCGCCAAGCCCCGCCGCCACCTTCGCGGCATTGGTGCCGACGACGCCACCGCCGATGATGACGACCTCCGCCGGGGCGACGCCGGGCACGCCGCCGAGGAGGATGCCGCGCCCTTCCATCGGGCGTTCGAGGTATTTCGCGCCCTCCTGGATGGCCATGCGTCCGGCGACCTCGCTCATGGGGGTGAGGAGGGGATGGGTGCCGTCGTCGAGGCTGATGGTCTCATAGGCGATGGCGGTGATGCCCGTTTTCATCATGGCCTTCGTGAGCGGGCGCGAGGCGGCGAAGTGGAAGTAGGTAAAGACGGTCTGGTCCTTCCGGAGCAGGCGATATTCCGGCGGCAACGGCTCCTTGACCTTGACGATCATTTCGGCCTTCTTATAGACCTCCTTGGCGGAGGCGATCTTTGCCCCGGCTTTCTTGTATTCCGCGTCTGCGATGCCGCTTCCCTCACCGGCTCGGGTCTCGACGAGGACCTTGTGCCCGGCCTTGCGCATCTCCTCGACGCCGACGGGGATCATGGCCACGCGGTATTCGTCCTGCTTGATCTCTTTCGGGACACCGATAATCATCCGCACACCCTCCCTATGGTTCGTCTTGTTTCCGCTTTGGGACGTAAACGCAACAGGTTTCTTCCGCCAGGTAATCGCCGGTCTTCGCGTGCGCCCTTGCGCGGCATCCGCCGCAGACAGCCTTGTATTCGCACATGCCGCACTTGCCCTTGTAGGCGGACAGGTCGCGAAGGTCGTGGAAGATTTTAGACTCTCGCCAGGCTGTACTCAAGCCCTCTTTTCGCACATTTCCGCAGTCGAGCTCGAGGTAGCCGCAGGGCTGGATTCGGCCGGAATGGGATATGAAGCAGAAGGACTTCCCGCCGAGGCAGCCGCGCGTGACGGCGTCGAGGCCGTGGGTCTCCATCGTGACCTTGCGGCCCTCGGCCCTGGCGCGCTGGCGGAGGATGCGGTAGTACTGGGGCGCGCAGGTGACCTTGATCTGGAGGGGGACCTTCTGGTCGTAGATCCAGTTGAGCGTCTCCTCGTATTTTTCGGCGGAGATTTCGACGCCCTTCAGGTTCTCGCCCCGGCCCACGGGGACGAGCATAAAGATGTGATGGGCGACCGCCCCGAGTTCGACGGCAAGGCGCAGCAGCCCGGGCAGTTGGTCGAGGTTCTGCATCGTGAGTGAACTGTTGATCTGGAATTCGAGACCCGCCTCCTTCGCGGCCTCGATGCCGTGCATGGAGCCTTCGAATGCGCCGGGCATCCGGCGGAACTTGTCGTGGACCTTGGCATCGCAGCCGTCGAGGCTGACGCTGATCCGCTTGATGCCGGCCTTGACGCAACGGCGGGCGATGGGGGCGTCGAGGAGCGTGCCGTTGGTGGCCATGACCATGCGGAGGCCGTTCTGCGTCCCGTAGGAGGCGATGTTGAAGACGTCGCTGCGAAGCAGAGGTTCGCCGCCGGTGAGGATGACGATGGGCCGGGCGAAGGAGATGATGTCGTTGATGACGGCGTAACATTCCTCGGTGGTCAGTTCGTCGGGCGACGGCGCATCGCACGCCGCGGCGCGGCAGTGGATGCACCGGAGGTTACAGGCGCTCGTCAGCTCCCATGCAACGAGGCGGAGTTCGTCCTTTGCCGATGCCCTTTCCTTCACGTCTGTGGCTCTCCTTTGGGCGGTATCTCCTTCTCCGCGCCGCGAATGGAGGAGCAATAGATTCCCAGGAACACCAACACCATGCCCAACACCGCTCGGCGCGTGATTTCCTCGCCGAGGAACAGCGCGCCGATCGCCGCCGCGCCGACGGGGGCGATAAACTGGAGCGGGCCGAGCCGCCCCGCCTCGACGGTCTCCAGCGCATGATACCACAAGAAGAAACCCAATGCAGTAGGGACAATTCCGATGAATGCAATCCAGCCGAGGACTATCGGGTCGAGGACGAGGGGCGTCCGGCGGAGGAGCATGACCACGAGCAGCATGACGCCGCCGCAGAGCGTGGCGAGGGTGGTGGTCGCCATGCCGCCGTACTTCCTGACCATGCCCTTGCCAGCGACGGTGAAAACGGCCCACGAGAACGCCGCGCCGACGGCGAGGGCGCAGCCGAGGAGGTTGTTCTCCGGCGGCTGGGCCGACTGGGCGGCGACGGACGCAATCACGAGGACGCAGCCGAGGACGCCGGCGGCGATGCCGGATATCTTGCCAATGGTGATTCGCTCCCCGATGCAGACGGCGAGGAGGACGATGAAGATGGGGTTCGCGTTGGCGAGGATGCCGGCGTTGACGGAGATGGTGTATCGGAGGGAGGCGAAGAGGAGCAGCCCCATGCCGAAGATTCCGGTGAGGCCGAGGAGGGCCATGCGGGGGAGGTCGTGGGCGGCGGCCTCGCGGAGAGCCGACAAGCGCCGCGTGGCCGCGAGGATGCCCATGAGGACAAGGCCGGCCATGAGGAACCTCAGCGTGACGAGATAGACCGTATCCACCGAAGAAAGGAGGCGGCCGATGGGCGGGACAAGACTCCACAAGAGGGACGCGACAGCGCCGTAGATCAGGCCCTTTCGGATGGTTTGCCTCCCACTATCCATTCAGCGATATGTAGAATTGGTTTGTTTGATCTCATTCTTGGCGGGCCGCTTCGGTTTCATGTTTTCTCCACGATATGCCCACGAATCACCTCTCGCAGACTAAGATAGCGCATTAGGCCAGTCGCCGGTAAAGGTCTTGGTTCTTCTTAAGAACATAATCCACGGCGCGTCGGAAGGCGTCGTCAGGGCGCGCAAGGAGATCCTCGAGGCTCACGCTCAGTAAATCTTCAGGCGTGACCTGAAAGCGTGCGGCTATCTCTTTTAGTTTGGGCAAGCGGTCATCGGGAATGGTAATTGTAATGGTTGTCACGGTTTGCCTCCATTCAGAGAATACCTTACATCTGCAATAGCAGGAAAAATGGAAAGGCCTCAGCGCACGGAAATTCCAGAGCCCGCCCAACTATCTCTGTGACTGCATTCCTGCTTTACCCCCACCTTCATTGTACAGCATGCGGAAGGTTTGTCAAACACATCTTCCTATTGATTCTACGGCTCCGTACGGGTTAAGGAACTCGATCTTCCGCAAGTAGAGTCCCGCCAACCACAACTTCACCGGGGTTCGGTCAGCAAGGGGGCGATGAACGTCGGACGCCCGGTAGCTGGGCGCTGGCGAATTTGTTCATATTTCGTTCGATCTCTTGTGCGGCATCCAGCGCCATACGCCCGAAATGTTCCCGGAGTTCCGAGTCGTGCCGGGACGCAGTCGCACTTCCCTCTCGGCGAATCTTCAAGGCCAGTTGAAAGGCGGCGGCAAAGGGGGAGTTTCGCTCTATCTCATGTCTAAGCGCGGCTGACTTGGAGAGCATCTTGCCGTCCCGCCAGAAGACCAGGCTGCGCGCAATCCAGTGCAGCATGCCCGCCAGCCAGACAGCCGATTTCTCGGAGCGGTCCCATTCTCGCAGCGCCCCGAGGTCCTTCGCCGCCATACGTACAAGGGCCGCCCTGCGCGGCGGCGCAAATGATACAGACGCCCCGGCAAGCAGGCGGCCAAAGTGAGCGAGCATATAGCGATCGAAAGGTGAAATGGGGTGGCATACCGCCCACTTGCGAGTCGAACCGTAGGCAGTATAGCAGGGTGCCTCCCGCATCTCGTCGCTGACAAGCTCTATGGGGATATAAGGACCCTCCACCGCCTGACCCGATTCCCAGTGCCCATCTCGTCCTCTTATGAACCGGTCCTGCATCCGGTCGTGGATGTCGCCGACACGCTGACCTTCCTCGGCTGTGATGGGGGTTTTGAGAACGACGCATACATCCACATCGCTCCACCGGGGACAGAAATCGTCAAGCGTCGCGCTGCCGTAGAGCACAACGGAGTGAAGCCTCTGGGCAAGACACGCGCTGATCTCGGACAGCCACCATGCCAGAACGGAAGCGGGCGTAGGCGAAGTCTTTGTAGCTTTCATGTGTTCTTCTTTCGGCGCCCCCCCGTCAGACTTCACCCGTGCCGCCTGCGGCGTCGTCTGCAAGGCGTTGTTGGCCGCTCTCTAATTTTAAATTGCCTTCCTCGTATATGCTCAATACAGGGTCTTCGACAAATCGTGCTGGTACGCCATGTTGCTTCAGAAATCGAGCCACGTCTTGCACAGCCCACTTCTCCGTGTTGTAGTGAGTCGCGCCGATCAGATTGACTCGGGCCTCACGCGCAAGGTTATGAAACTCAAGGTTTCCCTCTCGGATTACGTCTCTGCTCCACCTGGCAACAGCCGTGCCAGTGACGTACGTGGTGCAGCCGCACTTGATTGCCGCCTTCAGGATGTTTATCTGATCTCCACCACCTGCTACAACAGCAGTCAACCCCACTTTGCCGCCGTTGTCGAAGACATCCACAGTGCCGAGGCCAAGGCAGCGGCCGACGGTCTTGGCCATCGTTTGGAGGGAATCGGCTCTCATGCCGCCAAAGACCCCAAGATGCCCTCCACATGCCGGGAAGAAAGACGTGGGGTGCAACAATCCGATTTGCTTTGCCAGGCTCTTCGATACGGAGATGTTTCGTCCCACGTCCAGCGGGGCGTGAATAGCGTACATGGAGATGTGTCGTTTTTTGAGTTTCAGAATGAGCCGGTCGTCTGTGGCGCTGAAACCTCGATGATCCTCGTGATAGTCGAAGGGATGATGCGTAAAGATTAAGCCTGGACCATCTGCTGTCTTCAGAATCTTGGCGTGGGCCTCTCCGGTCGTGAACGTGACACAGTATGTCATGTTCACGGAATCCCCGAAATCGAACATGAGACCGGTCTTTCGATCGAGGAAGGCCGGGAGCAGATGAGCACGACCGGACTCGGTCAGGGCGTGTTTTGTCATTTCCGGATCAGCCGTTGCCTCGATCCGAAACTCCCGATCCAGAAGTTGCGCGATGCCCGACGTTCTCACCTATCCTCCTGTAGCCGACATTCAAGACCAGCCGCAAGCAACGCACGCCGCGCCTCTATTGCTTGTTCCTGAGCCAGATGCCCAGCGTATCGCGCTGGATTGCCCTGATGTTCTTGGCGTAATCGCTGTTTTCGGCAAACTGCTTCAGGTACACCGCGCAGGGGAAGTCCCGGCAATCGGCGCAGGTGGCAAAGCCCTTCGCCTTCACACACTGGCGAATCTCGCACTGAAGCGATGCGGTCCACGCATTGTGGATGTTCCCCCAACAACCCTCGCACCCTACTTGATCAAGAGGAACATCTCTGTTCATCTCCTTCTTGATCGTGGCGGCGACCTGTCTGCGAAGGTTATCGTCATTTTCGGCAAGGGATCGGTAGTCCAAGCAGCCTGCACAGTAGTGGCCGCAAGCCCCCACTTCTGTTCTTCGCTCTGTCATGTCCCTTTCCCTATCGCTCGCTGCACACCTGAACGAACCCAAAATGTACGAGTCTCAACACCTTTTGGAATAATTGGTTAAGACCTTGGCCCTCGACGGCGGATCGTGCCGGAGGATAAGATGGGGTTTCGATCCCCTATTCCTGGTCTTTCAGGAGTTGCTTTTTGAGGGTGGTGTTGGAGGCGTCGTCCTCGATTTCGGCGGCTGTTCCCTTGCCCTTTTTCGGGGGTTCCTCCTTCTTCTCAGGGGGCGGAGTCGCGGCCTTGGCCTTCTGGACGGCAAGCGTGTCCGCGTTGCGGTATATGTCAATGGCCTGCGTTGTACTAAACGGCTGGTTTCCGGGTATTCTATCGTTCAGGCGGCCGAATTCGTGCAGGACCACCCTTCCCATGTCTATCTTGAGGTCCGATTCCTCTGTGACGAAGCGCAGGGGCGAGAAGGAGACGGCGAGAGACCATGCCACGAGGAGGATGCCCACGATCATCGCGCCGCTTGCCGCCCCCGCTACAACGCCCCCGATGCGATCTATGATGGAAGGAACGGTGATGGCGTCCCCTTCGACATAGACCAGCGTCGCATAGGTGAGGAGCAGGAAGAACGCCGCGAAGAGAAGGACGAAGGCGGCAAAACTCCAGAAGGCTATGCCCCATGTGGGGACTATCTTCGCCAAGACGTCGCCAAAGGCCCCGCGGCAGGCATAGGCCACGATGAAGGCGAAGGCCAGCCGGAGGAAGATCATCAAGGTCTGGAACAGCCGGTTTTTGTATCCCACGGCGCCCATGATCAGGATCACGACGGCGCCGAGGACGTTGAACACTGTGGCAGAAATGGCAGTATCCTCCGCTATTTGGATTTTGTCACGCGAACCAGTTCTTGGATCGAGGTCGCCCCTTCGATGAGTTTCGTGATTCCGTCGTCCCAGATATGGCTGTGGCCGTCGCGCTGGGCCTGTTCGAGAATCGCCTGCACCGTCGCCCCGCTGGCCATCATTGCGCGCATCTTGTCGGAAACCTCCAGGAACTCAAAGATGCCGATGCGACCGAGGAAGCCGGTCTTCATGCACTTCACACAGCCGACGGCCTTGTAGAGTTTTTCGGCGGATTCAGGCGTAACATTAATTTTTTTCAGAAGGTCCTCCGACGGTTTGAAGGCCTGGTGGCACGCCGTGCAGAGGCGGCGCACAAGCCGCTGGGCGAGGATGCCCCTGAGCGCGCCGCCGACCACATTGGAGTCGGCCCCGAACTGAAACAGTTTCTTCAGTCCCTCGACGGCCGAGTCGGCATACATGGCGCCCAGGACCAATTTACCCTCCTTGGCCTCCTGAATGGCGGCCCGGGCGCTTTCCTTGCTGTCAATGTCGGCAATCACCAGCACCTCAGGCTTGTCGTTCACGGCGGCTTGCAGGACCTTCGAGAACGGTTTGCCGTGGGCTGCGTCAACGGTGTGCTGAGTCAGGTTCTTCAGCCGATACTCGATAGGCTGTTCGATGGTGACGATTTTGCGCTTTTCCGGGTCTATCTCGGCGATCATGGCATAGAGCGTAGTTGTGGCGCCGGACTCGGGCGGGCCGCAGACAAGGATGAGTCCGTCTTTGCCCTTCAACAAGTCGCGGACCTTCTTGAGGGTTTCCTCCGGCAGGCCGATCTTGTCTAAGTGAAAGATCGCCCGACTCGGGTCCATGACCTGGAGAAGAATGGTTTCTCCCTGGACGCTGTATTCCACCGAGGCGCGCACGCCGACGGTCCGGTCGGGCAGGGCCACGGCAAAGCCGCCCACATGGGCCGCGCTCCGTTCGGCCGTGTTGATGCCGGAAATGGCCTTCGTGCAGGACATGACAGGGCCGCTCAGCTCCCACGAGTAAGAACCGCGGTCGTAGAAGATGCCGTCAATGCAGTATCGGATTCGGAGGAGTTCGCCCCGGGGCTGCAACTGGATATCTGTGGCCCGACGCTTCACGGCGCCATCGAGGATTTCTTTGAGGCAGGATAATCCTTCCTCGGCCTTGGCCCGCCCCCCCTCGATCTCCGGCACAGCCAGAGGCCGGCCGTCGCGCCGCAAGAGATGGAGTTCCTGCCCCGCCACTTTCCCGCGAAGGAAGGTGCGGGTATTGACCCGGATTCCCACGCGCCCAAGTGCTGCGATCAACTTGAGTCGGATGTGCTCGCGGGTCCAAATCTCGCCGCCGGCCCTGACGTGTCTGTTTCGCGCGGGGACATAGAGCACACACACCACCACCCCAAGGAGCATCGGCGCCAGGGCGAAGACGGCGTGGCCGAACCAGAACAAGGCTATACCGCCCACGCCGGCGCAAATCATCAGCAGGTTCCACCACTCCGGCGGCAGCTCCAGAGCGCGCGCGTCGCGGTTGAGCCAGTCGGCGAGCAGCACCCAAAGAAGGCAGGAGAGGAGGACAACAATCAACCATCCGATGTGGAGCAGAATCCCTGTCGGCGTGGGTGGGGGAGACTGGGGAGCGGGTTCGGCGGCCGGCTGGGCGGTCGGCTTTTCGGGCGCGCCGGTATCTTCGGCCTCGGACGCCTTCTCGGGTTTCTCCGGGGCGGCGGCCTTCGATTCGCTCTTCGAGGGCGGTTTCTCCTTGGCCTTGGGTTCCTGCGCACTCAGGGTGTGCAGGGTCCACAAGAGAACGGCCGATAGAGCCAGTCTGCTGAGAACAAGACCGACCGAACTGCGCGCAGCTCCGCAACAACGATCCATTACTACACCCCCTCCTCGCTATGTTCAGGCGACAGGCTGAGGGCTCGGCCGCACTTCAACGCCGGCCTCTGACAGGTACTGCTTGATTTGCCCTACCGATAATTCCTTGTAATGAAAGACCGATGCCGCCAGGGCCGCGTCGGCCTTTCCCTCCGTCAATACCTCAAGAAAATGCTCCGGGCGCCCGGCCCCGCCGGATGCGATCACCGGGATATCCACCCGCTCGGAGATGGCTTTTGTCATGGGAATATCGTAACCGTCCTTTGTGCCGTCACGGTCCATGCTCGTCAGCAGAATCTCGCCCGCCCCGCGGGCCTCGACCTCTTGCGCCCAGGCCACGGCCTCCAGGCCCGTCGGCGTCCGCCCGCCGTTGACATGGACCTCCCAGAACTCCCTTCCCTCGCGCATGACCCGTTTGGGGTCAATGGCCACCACGATGCACTGCCGCCCGAACCGCCGGGCGCCTTTTGTGATAAGCCCCGGGTTCTTGACGGCCGCCGTATTGATCGAAACCTTGTCCGCCCCCGCGTTGAGCAGGTCGCTGATGTCGTTCACGGACCGTATGCCCCCTCCCACCGTCAGAGGCATGAAAATCTGCTCCGCCGTGCGGCGGACGATGTCAATGATAATCCCCCGCTCCTCGTACGATGCCGTAATGTCGAGAAAGACCAGCTCGTCGGCCCCCTGCTCGTCATAGAGCGCTGCGACCTCCACCGGGTCGCCGGCGTCGCGCAGGTTCACAAAATTCGTCCCCTTGACCACCCGCCCCTGCTCCACGTCCAAGCATGGGATAATGCGCTTCGCTACCACGGCTCAGAAGTCCTTGTCCGGGCTGCTGGCCTTGGCGTAGAGTTTTTTCGGAATCCGCCCCGCCTGGTAGGCCAGTCGCCCGGCCTCGCAGGCGCAGCGCATAGCCCGGGCCATCTTGACTGGGTCCTTCGCCCCGGCGATGCCCGTGTTCAGGAGGACGCCGTCGCAGCCGAGTTCCATCGCCACGGTGACATCCGAGGCAGTGCCCACCCCTGCGTCAACGATGATCGGTACCCGCGCCTGTTCCAGGATGATCCGTATGTTGTTCTTATTCAGGATGCCCTGGCCGGAGCCGATGGGCGCGCCGGCGGGCATGACGCTCGTGGCCCCCAGGTCCTCGAGACGTTTGGCGACGATGGGGTCGTCGGAGGTATAGACGAGGACCGTAAATCCCTCTTTCACCAGCTTTTCCGTCGCTTCGAGCGTGGCAACAGGATCGGGCAGGAGGGTCCGTTCGTCGCCGAGGACTTCGAGTTTCACCAAGTCGGACAGCCCCGCCTCGCGGGCGAGCATGGCCGTGCGGATGGCCTCTTCGGCGGAGTAGCACCCGGCGGTGTTGGGCAGAATGGTGTATTTCTTCCGGTCCACATAGTCGAGGAGCGACTCGCCGGACTTGTCGTCGAGGCTGACGCGCCGGACGGCGACGGTGACGCATTCGGTCCCCGACGCAGCAAGGGCTTCCGCCATGAGGGGAAACGTGGCGTACTTCCCCGTTCCCACAAAGAGTCGGGACGTGAATTCATATCTGCCAAGTTTCAGTTTGTCGTCAGCCACAGTTCTCCGCCTTCAGCCTCCGCCGACGAAGGTGACGATCTCAATCACGTCGCCGGGCCGGAGGATGGTTGTCTCGTGCTTCGACCGCGGAACGATCTCGCGGTTCAGTTCGACAGCCACTCCCCCCCTCTTGACGCCGAGTTCGACGAGCAGCCCGCTCAGAGATGTCCCTTCGCGGCACTCCCGCAGTTTTCCATTTACCGTGATCTGCACTGGGTACGTCTGGATATTGATTTTGTGGAAATCCCCCGAAACCGCAATACGTCGCAACTATTTTACCAATGATCTACAATAAAAAGCAAGTCGCAAAACGTGTCGGAAAACATTTTTCGTCCAGGCACAAAGCCTGCGCCTGTTATTTTGGCTTTGCGACGAGAGGGCTGATGAGAATCCTGTACGACGCCCCTACTTTCTCCTTCAGTCGGATGCTTATCCCGTTGTTCTCATCCTGAAAGGAATCTCGCTTGCCGATGTCAAAGGCCGCGCCTTCCAGATGGGCAACGGCGGGGTCTGCGTTCACAAGCCGTACCGGCGCCTTCCCGTGGCGGCACTCCGCAACGCCGTCGTCGGCATACATGATCAAGACGCCGCTGCCGGGTAGGTTTCTGTCGAAGCCGATCGGTTGCCGGTTTTCGATCAGGTAATAGGTCGTCGGGGAAAGGGGTATCTTCACTACCAGGGTTTCAGACGAACCGTCCTCAAGAGGCCCCAAAATGACCTCCACCTTCTGGCCCGGCTTGACGACCTTGATCTTGGCCGGATCAATCCAGTTCAATCTCAGCTTCGTCCAGGAGCAGATGCCGGGCGGGGGCGATTGCCTCTTGTAGAAATGGCACGACATGGGGTCCCAGAACCCCATGTTGATGGTGGCGTCGAGAAATGTCTCCCGCGCGGGACCGGGCTTTGCCTGCAAGTCGTGATCGTAGAGGCAGGGGACCATCCTCTTCCCGCCCCTTACGCCGCCGAGGACATGGGCCGTGTCATGGAAGAGCGTCCCAAGGTGCGCCTGAAAGCAGAAGATCGCCACTCCCCCCTTCACCGCCTGGCCGCTTCGGGTCTTGACTGCTCCGTCCGCGACCCACCCCAACATGCCGGGGTAACCGCAAAGCCCGACCATCCCATAGTCCTGCACCCCCGCAGCCATGAAGATGGCGGTGAAAGAGTACTTTGAGAAATCAACTTCCCTGTCGGCGGCATTCAGCGCGTCGTCTATCAACTTCCTGATCCGCGACCGGTCCACCTCCAGGTTCCGCGACGAGATTCGATACCGCTCGATGGGGTCAGGCATGGTATGCCATCGCTTTGTCAGGTCAACCTCCAGCGATACCTTGCCATACGACATCTCCCTCACGTAGTTGTTCAGGTGCTGGGAGAATCGCGTCTGGACATAGTCCCGGCTCAGGTCGTATTTCACATCGGGGAACTCCACGAGGATGACGATCCCCCTTTCGACGGCCTTCTCCGCCTGCTTGCCCGCGGGCGTATCGCCGCCGTGAGCCGTGGAGTGAATCAGCCAGGGAACGACAATGGCCGTGAGCACAGGCAAAACCACGCGGACGGACTTCATGTTGCTCCCTTCCAGTTTCAAAGTCGCCCCAGGCCCATGCCGCTTCCGGGATTATGCCTTGCCGGGGAGAGGCGCCACTTCCTCCTGCGGGACCTTCACCGTCCCCTTCTCGAAATCCTCAGCCGTGGGCGAAAGCGCCAGGTCGGACTTCATCATCTCGTCCCACTTGACCAACTGCCCTGTGTAGGCCGAGTTGCGGCCCATGATCGCCGTCAGCGACGACTCGGCGATCTGCCGGGCCTCGTTCAGCGGCTCGCCCTTGACGATGCCCTGGAGCAGGTCCATGTGCTCCTGGATGAAGGGGCTTTTGTGCGTCTCGACCTTCGGGAGTTCGATCTTCTCGCCGGCCCAGGTCTTGGCCTGGCCGCAGCCGTTCGTCTCGCCTTTCTCGCCGATGAACGTCTGGCCGCCCCGGTTGACGCAGCCGTCAATCTGGCGCGACATGCTCTGGACGTGGATGCCGTTTGCGTACTCAAAGTCCACGCTGAAAAAGTCGAACTGATTGCCCGTCTTCCGCCGCGCCCGCCCGCCCATGGCCATGGCCGAGACCGGCGGCCCGCCCATGAACCAGTTGGCGATGTCAATGGTGTGTACGTGCTGCTCGACGATGTGGTCGCCGGACATCTCGCAGAAACTCACCCAATTGCGGACCATGTACTCTGCGTCGTCCCACTGCGCCTGGCGCTCCTTGAACCACAGCCGACCGGTGCAGTAGTAGATGCGTCCCGCCACGATCTTGCCGATGGCGCCCTCCGCGACGGCCTTTTGCGTGCTGATATAGGGACCGTGGTGCCGCCAGATCGTCCCGGCCACGACGCCGAGACCCTTCTTCTTGGCCGTCTCACCGCTCTCGATGATCTTCCGGCAGCCGACGGCGTCAACGCCGACCGGCTTCTCGAAGAAGACGTGCTTGCCGGCGTCCACTGCCGCGGCGAAATGGCCGGGCCGGAAATTCGGCGGCGTCGTCAGGCAGACGAGGTTCGCGTCGGTCTCCATGACCTTTTTGTAGGCGTCGTAGCCGATGAAGCAGCGCTCCTTCGGGATCTCGTGCCCCTCCTTCTTGAGGCCCTCGTAGGTGCGGTCGAGCCGGTCCTGGCAGGAGTCGGCCAGGGCGACGACCTTGCCCTCGAGTCCCAGCTCCTTGCAGGCGTTCATGCTGTCGCGGATCGCCCCTCCGCCGCGCCCGCCGCAGCCGATGAGGGCGACCTTGAAGACCGGCTTCGCCTGACCATAGGCAGGCCGGTTGCGCATCATCGCCAGCCCGGCCCCCACCGCCCCAGCGGTCTTCTTCATGAAATCCCGACGCGACACGTTTTTTTCTCTATCCGCCATCGCTTATCTCCTTCTCGGGTCTCGGTTCAGCAAACACGAGATTCTTAGCACACGGAGATCGGGCGTGTCAAGCACAACCTGGACAACCTCCCGGAGGTTCGGAACCTTCCGGGAGGTTACACCTAAACTTCTTGCATTGCGCCTTGACTTCCAGTAGCATTTTGCCATCGAAACCGAGCAATCACCCGTTGAAGGAGGAGGAAGGAAACATGGCGCATTGTCTCGACCGACGGGAATTTCTGGCGATGGCGGCGGCGGGAGCGACGCTGGGCCTCGGCCGCAGATCGTGTGCAGAGGGAGAATTCAAGCACACGCTCCACAAGGCCCTCATCGGGAAACCGACCGAGGACTACCTGACCAAGATCAAGGAGGCGGGCTTTGAGGGCATCGAGACGGGGATCGTCGCCCCGCCCGAGGCGGAGAAGGGCCGCGCCGTCGCTGAGAAGCTGGGCATGCGCATCCATTCCGTCCTGCGCGGATGGGCCAAGTTCAACAGCCCCAAGCCCGAAGAGGTAGAGGAGAGCATCAAGACCACGGAGAATGCGCTGCTCGCCGCCCAGGCCTATGGCGCCGACGCCATCCTCCTCGTGCCCTGCCGAATTGACGGCAAGGCCGTGCCCATGCCGGAGGCGTGGGAGTTCCGCGTCAAGTTCGACGAAAAAACCGGCCACCTCACGTCCGTGGTGGACGGGGACAACGAGAAGTTCAAGGACTACATCCAGGCCCACGATCACGCCTACGACGGTTCCAAGGCGGCCATCGAGAAGCTGATCCCCGTCGCCGAGAAGGCGGGGGTGGTCATCGCCGTCGAAAACGTGTGGAACAACATCCTTGTTGACCCGCGCATCTTCGCGCATTTCGTTGATTCCTTCCAGAGCAAGTGGGTGCGGGCCTACTTTGATCTCGGCAACCATGTAAAGTACTCCCCGCCGGAGGAATGGATCAAGGTCCTCGGCGAGCGGATCGTGAAGTGCCACGTCAAGGACTTCAAGCTCAATCCCGATGGCCACGGCGGGAACTTCGTGGACATCCGTGACGGCAGCGTGAACTGGCCCGTCGTGCGCAAGGCCCTCGACGACATCGGCTACGCCGGCTGGATGACCATCGAGGGCAGCGGGAAGCTCCCCTTCGAGGAGCAGAGCAAGCGCCTCGACCTGATCATCGCGGGGAAGTAATCCCAAGGAGTGCGCCATGTGGAGAGGACTAATGACCGTCTTATTGCTCGCGGCAGTCTGCGGAAGATCGGACGCCCAGACGCCTGTGACCGATCTCAAGGCCGAGGCCCGGAACGGGCAGGTGTTCCTGACATGGAAAGAGGCCGAGACGCCGGCGGGGACGACGTTCAACGTCTATTCGTCATCGAAACCGATCAAGTCGGCAAAGAGCTCGGATTTGGTGGGGCATCACATCGAGCGCCGCAGCGCGCGAGACTGGTGGGAGGACCCGGCCTCCTTTCGCAAGGATGAAAAGCCGGGCGAACCGGTCGGCTTCCTCATCGAGGACGGCGGCAAGCGCCTCGACCCCAGCAGCGGCCTGTTCGTGGATACGGTCTCGAAAGACAGCGAGGGCAAGGGCTACTACGCCGTGACGTTCACCGGCCCGGACGGGAAGGAAGACAAGAAGATCGCGCCCGGCGAGAACTCCCTCAGCAAGGCGGTTCTGCGGAAGGTCGGAGATATGTCGCCCATCTGGCAGCACGACGGCAAGCCGCCGTCCCCCGGGGCGGGCAAAGGCAAGGCCCTGTCGCTGAGCCTGCATGGCAAGGGCGGGGTCGTTGCGAATAGCGAGTATCTTCTCTTCGGCGACGAGACGATGGGCTGGCGGCGCGGCCTGCCGTTCAAGTTCAGCGTGCAGGTATCCGGCGACCAAGTCCTCATCCGGCCCACGGACCGCGTGTGGATCGGGCGTCCGGGCGACTCCGGTGCGCCGGCGACGTGGACATTCTGGTACGGCTATAGCTCGAAGGTTTACGACGCCGCGCAGATGGAGAAGGGCATCGCCACAAACTACACGGAGCACCGGCTCCTGTGGATCGTGAAGTGGGTCCGGGAGCACTACCAGACCGATCCGAACGCGTCGTATGTCTCCGGCAGCTCAATGGGCGGGTGCGGGTCCATCTCCTTCGGCCTGCGCCATCCGGAGATCTTTGCCGCGCTCCATGCCCGAGTGCCGATCTACAGCTACACGAATCCTCCAAGCGGCAGCGCGAGCCGCCTCGTAACGCTGTGCTGGACGGGACCGATCACGAAAGAGGTCAAGACCAACGAGGGCATCCCGCTCCTCGACCGCATGAACGGGGCGAAGCTCGTCACCGAGGCGACGGGCGACTTGCCCTACATCTTCGCCACAAACGGGCGAAAGGACGCCTCCATCCCCTGGGAGAACAACCCGCCCTTCTACCGCGCCTGCAACGAGGCCCGGCAGGGATGCGCCTTCTGGTGGGACGACGGCATCCACCCCACGGCGGGGAAGGATGCGCCGGAGGACGTGCATCAGTGGGAGGCGGCCTTCAAGCGATTCCGGCTCGACCAGAGCTACCCAGCCTTCTCCAACACGTCCGCGAACAAGGACCCCGGCGACGGCGATCCGACGAAGGGCGATATCATCGGCTGGATCAACCGCGGCATGGAGTGGAAGGACCTTGAAGACAAACCGAACGAGTACGCCATCACGATCACGGTCGGCTACCCCGGCATCGCGTACCCCGTCAAGACCGACATGACCCTTCGCCGCGTGCAGAGATTCAAGACCCAGCCGGGCGAAACGGTGACCGCGCAGATCGGACGCGACAGGCCCGTCGCGGTCAAGGCCGACCGCAACGGTCGCATCACGATCCCCGGCATCGCGATTCCATCGGGAGAGGGCGTCCGGGTAACGGTCCGCCGCGGGAAATGATACCGGCCCAAACCCGCCCCCCCTGTAGGAGGGGAATCCTTTCCCCGACGGATCGCGGAAGGGATTCCGCTCCTACAATCCGTGGTACCCGGCGCGCCCGCGAGCGGGCATGTCCCTCCGATTCTACTTGAACATATCGCAATTCCTGGTAGAATAGTAAGCAGATCGCGCCAGCCAAATTCCGTGGAGGAACACCGTTCGCATGGCTGTACAGGCCGAGGAAGCATTCATACACGTCGCGTTGCGGGAGAAGCGCCTCACCCAGGAGCAGGTGGACGAGTGCCGCCGCGTCCAGGAGGACCTGGCCAAGTCCGGGATCAAATGGTCGCTGCCCCAGGTGGTCCAGGAGCGCGGCCTGCTGACCCGGAAGGAAATCCGCCGCATCCTCAAAGCCGGGCAGGACGAGGGGATTGACGTCAAGATTGACGGCTATGAGATCATCCGGCGCGTGGGGCGGGGCGGCATGGGCGCCGTCTTCATGGCCAAGCAGGTCAACATGAATCGTACCGTGGCGCTCAAGGTCCTGTCCCAAGCGGCCACGTCAAACGCCAGATTCATCGAGCGCTTCCAGCGCGAGGCACAGATCGTCGCCTCGCTCCGCGACAAACACATCGTCGCCGCCTTCGACTACGGGGAATCGAACGGCTGGCACTTTATGGCGATGGAGTTCGTCGAGGGGCTGACGGTCAAGAAGCTGGTCAACCGCACCGGCCCCCTGCCGGAGGAGCAGGCCGTCCGCATCGCGCTCGACATCGCCTCGGCCCTGAAGCACGCCCATGCGAAGAACATCATCCACCGCGACGTGAAGCCGGGCAACATCATGCTCGACCCCGACGGCGTGGCCAAGCTGTGCGACCTCGGCATGGCGAAACTCAGCGAGGGCGAGGACGGCTCGATCACCCGCATCGGCACCACCATCGGCACGCCGTACTACATGTCCCCCGAACAGGCCCGCGGGGAGACGGAGCTGGACGGACGGACGGATATCTACTCGCTCGGCACGACGCTGTTCTACATGCTCACGGGCGACGTCCCCTTCAAGGACCCGTCGAGCGCCGTCGTCATGGCGAAGCACATCACCGCCGAGCCGCCGTGGCTGGCCGACGTGAATCCGTCCTTGTCGGACGAGGTCTCCCGCGTGGTGGCCAAGATGCTGGCGAAAGACAAGGAAGATCGCTACGCCGACGCCGAGGAGCTGATGCACGACCTGACCTCCGCGCTCGACGGCGGGCCGCTGATCGCGCCGCCGCGGTGGGTGGCCAAACTGGAAGGACCCGTTCCCGCCGGACCAGCTACGGCCGCCAAGGCGGCTGCTGCGCCGCACCCCCTGCCGGCGCCCGGCGTGCCGAACCATGTGGTTATTGTGCTGGCCGTCGGTCTCATGGTGGCAATCGTGACGATTCTCGCGCTCATCCAACAGAAAAGCGACCTCCGACTCCAAAGCGAGATGCTCTTCACCCATGCTTTCACCGTGGCGAAAGAACAGGCCGAGCTGAACCCCGCCGACTACGACCGGAACATCCAGCGCTTCGAATTCCTCCTCCGATACGCCAAAGACACCGGCTGGGAGCAGCAGGTGAAGGACCACCTCGACCGCGCGCGGCGGCTCAAGGAGCAGGACAAGGCGGCGTCGGAGCCGAAGAAAAAACCGTAGTCGCGCCTCCCGCTCCCTCTCCCGTAGCTCCTTTCCCCTCTTGACGAAGGCATCAACAAAGGCTATTGTCATGTCCCAGAACAATACGATACCCAATGGACTGATGGAGGATACCAGCCAATGAACAGCCGCGAGCGATTTCATGCCGTGACGCATTACGAGAAGTGGGACCGATTGTTCCGATGGGAGATGGGGCCGTATGAGGAGACGGTGAAGCGCTGGCGCGCCGAGGGCATGCCCGCCGACAAGAACGTGGCGCAGATCGTCGGGTACGATCCCATGGGCGTCATTCCCGTCACGATGGGCCTCCTGCCGGGATTCGAGAAGAAGATTCTCGAGGAGACCGATGAGTACCAGATCTACCAGTGCAACCGCGACGGCGTCATCAAGAAGATTCGCAAGGACACGCCCCCGCCCGCCATGCCGCAATACATCCGCTTCCCGATCCAGGATCGCAAGGACTGGGAGGCGTTCAAGAAGGAGCGGCTCGATCCCGACAACCCGAAGCGTTTCCCCAAGCCCATCGAGCAACTGAAGAAAGAGTATGGCAACCTGCAACGCCCCCTCGGCATCATGGCGGGGAGCATGTTCGGCTGGCTGCGCGACTGGATCGGCGTCGAGAACTTCGCCGTCCTGTTCTACGATGACCCGAAGTTGGTGCATGAGATGATGGAGTACCTCGCCGACTACTTCGTCGAGATGCTGAAGAAGATCGTCTTCGAGACCCAATTCGACTACGCCCAGATGTGGGAGGACATGGCCTACAAGACGGGCTCCCTCATCTCGCCCAGGCTCGTGCGCGAGTTCATGGTCCCCGGTTACCGGAAGATCGTGGATGTGCTCCACAAGGCCGGCATCGAGATCATCCTCCTGGACAGCGACGGGAACGTCGAGGAGCTGCTGCCCATCTGGCTTGAGTGCGGCATCAATTTCATCTACCCCTTCGAGGTCGCGGCGGGGATGGATGTGGTCGCCCTTCGGAAAAAGTTCGGCAAGGACCTGCTCATGGGCGGCGGCATGGACAAGCGCGTCATGGCCAGCGAGAAGAGATTCATCAAGGCTATGGTGGAGGAGAAGCGCGACCTGATGCTTGAGGGCGGCTACATCCCCGGCTGCGACCATGCCATCCCGCCGGACATCTCGTGGGAGAATTTCCTTTACTACCGTGAATGCCTGCATAACATTGCGTAACCGATTATAGCAAAAGGAGTTATGGATGATACGTCCTATGACCACTTTGATCTTTTGCGTCGCTGTCGGACTGCCTCTCGCCTTGCGCGCTCAAGAGATCACCGATGCGCAGAAGTTGGCCGAGCTGAAGGCGCTGAAGGTGGACGGCCATGCCACGTGGACCGACCCGCAGCCGAACATGGAACTGAAGTTCGAGCTGAGCGTCACCGGCTCGAAGGCGATCGTGGACAACGCGAACGCCGTCATCGCCGTCCTGCCGCTGGATATAAAATACACCCCGCCCATGCTGCCGCCCGGCGCCGACGAGCCGATGCGCCAGCAGATGGCGACCCAGGCCAAGGGGCAGAACGATATGTTCGCGCAGATGCTGCAGGACGTGTTCCGGGACAAGTTCCTCAAACTCGGCTACCAGGTGGTGGAGCGGGAGGAGATTCAGAAGGTCATGCAGGAGCAGAACCTGAGCATGACGGACCTGGTCGAGCGGGAGAAGAAGATTCAAGTCGGCAAGCTGCTCGCGGCGAAGTTCCTCTTCACGCACGAGCTCCAGACCGTCTGTTTCGTCAACTTCCAGACAGGCGCGATGGAGAGCACGTATTCCTACTCGGGCAAGTTCATTGACGCCGAGACCGGCCGCGTCCGGGCGACGGTGCAGTATATTATCTCAAGCAAAGGAAAGGTTGGCTAAGTACGCCATTTCGCAACTTCGAATAGGAAGCGTGTAGTCCCCCGTCATTCCCGCGAAAGCGGGAATCCAGTCCCGCGTCCGCGCGGGATTCGACCGCTGGTGGATTCCCGCGTACGCGGGAATGACCCCCGTTGGCTCGCCATGCCGCAGGTAGTCAGGTCATGAAATTTGCATTTTGCCCCAGTTCGCCCTCCTTCAATCTGACCCCAATCTGTGTGGGTCCCTGGGACTCCGTCTGCGCAAGTGCCTTTTCGTAGTCGGCGCGTGCCACAAAAGGCCAAACGCTAAAATCGCCCGCTTGCTGCAGTCGCCTCCATTGCTGCTTACGCCGGAACCACGACCCCGCTATCACTATGATAATGACCGGCAAAATCCACTTGGCGTACCATCGAAGCCACGCTAACCCTAAGCCCAAAGAAACCAAGAAGGAACCAACAAGGCCTACCCAAAAGAGGCCGCGGGGCGTGTCCAGAAAGTCGTAGTTAGGCCACTGATATTCAAACTCGGACTTCAAGAACAGAATGCACCTACTGAACATGGCCCATTCATCTTCCGTAAGAGCATAGCGCCCTCTCAAGAATTGATCTCCGATGTCGATAACCAACCGCTCGCATATTGGATAAACACCTGGATCTCTTGTTTGCCCGTCCACCGAAAAGCACCCATCCGTAAACTGGTTCCCATTGATGCGGCAATCACGAAAATCTTGGATCAAACGAGCCAGTCTTTCTCTTGCTTCTCGGTCGGTCATGCCACTTCTTCCACAGAGGAACTTATAGGGTCATAAGATCTGCATTTGGTCCCAATCCCTCCCGTGGTATTCTGGATTGTCTCGTCGTGGGCCGCGAGTTTTCGCTCCAATCTTAGCACCTACGCTTGATTCCGGATTCGTTTTCCGAGTGCGACGAGGTCGGCGAAGACCTTTCGGGAGTCGGCCGGTTCCATCGGCCCCGTGCCGCAGCTTGGGGTGAGGAGGCCCTGGCGGATGAGGGTCTCGCGGGGGACGCCCTTCTTCTCTAAGTAGCCGAATCCCTCCATGAGCCGCCGTTCGAGGGAATCGGTGGTCTCGCTGCGGATGGCCTCTGTCGGCTTTGTCGGCACCACGCCCCATGCGAGGATGCCGCCGCGACCCAAGTAGGCCTTGATGTCGTCGGGGTAGAGCGAGACGGACTGGGCGTACTCGAAGGCGTCGAAGCTGATGATGTCCAACTTCGTTTTGGAAAGGACCGACCAGTCCGTGTTGCCGCAACAATGGCAGCCGACGAGCGCGCCCGTGGGATGGATGGCGTCAACAACCTCGTCCAACAGTCGGATCACGTCCTCACCCTTCAGGCTGAGATAGGCCGACGTGCCGAAGGCGGCGAGGACGGGCTCGTCAATGAAGATGATGACCTGCTCGGCCAGCGGCTGGAGCTGCTGCACCTGCCAGACGGCCTTCTGGGCCAGGCACTTCGTCGCGGCGTCTTGGAGCTCGAAGTCGAAGTAGATCGCCTTCCGGTCCTGGTCGGTGACGCCGAGGGTGAAGGTGAGCGGGCCGGTGATGTGGCCCTTCACGCAGCCGAATCTCCGCCCGGACGCCGTCACCATGTCGAGGAAGGTGTAGAGACCCCGGGCGTAGTCGGGCGAGATCTTGAACTGGCTCGGGTCCTCGGCCATGAGCTTCTCGTAGAAGGCCATGATCTCGTCGGATTTCTTGTCCCCGATCTCGAACCAGATTCGTTTTTCGCGTTCGTCAATGCGCAGGCACGGCATGCCCTCGGAGAACTGCGGGATCATCAGCTCGCGGAAGTCGCGCTTGGGGAGCTGGGGCCAGAAGGGGATGTCAATGCCTCCGTCGAGGACCATGCGGCAGGCCGCCTCCGCGTCGGTGAGGGGAAGGCTGCCGATGGCGGCGGTTTGCATGTTGGCGTGGAATGAATGTGACATCGGAAGCCCCTCTCTCGTGTTACTGTGGTTTCAAAGCATCTCCCGAAGCTGCGTCACACACTTCGCCAGGACGGGCGACGGGTCGCCGACGTCGGGTCCGACCAGTTCCAGGGAGATGACCCCGTCGTAGTTCGCCTTCGTGAACGTGTCCAGGATGCCTTCGTAGTCGGCGCGCGCGAGCTTGCCCGCCTTGCTCAGGAACCCGACCTTCAGGTGGGCGTGCACGGCGTAGGGGAGGATTTTCCGGTTGCTCTCGCAGATCAACTCGTTTTCCTCGGCGATCTCCTTGCGCGAGAGGTCGCCGGGTTGCTTCGGATGCAGTCCGGTCCATATCTTCTCGGAGAAATTCGTCGGGTCGGGGTTGGTGCGCAGCGCCGGCGAGTTGAATTCCTCCATTAGGGCCACCAGTTCGTCGGCGGTACGCATGACGGAACTATGGTTCTCCACGGCCAGACGGACCTCCAGGTCCCGCGCGAGCGGCACACATTCCTTGACGCACTCAACGACCCACCGCCGCTGTTCCTCGTAGCTCACTCCCTCCTTGTCGTAGCCGGTGAAGATGCGGAGGTTTTTCACGCGCATGTCGGATGCGATCTGGATCCAGCTACGCACGATGGCGACCTGCCCTGCGCGCTTGGTGGAGTCCACCTGGGCGAAGTCGTTGGAGGGGGAGAGGGCCGAGATCTCCATCGCCTCGCTCTGGGCGACGGCCGTGAGGTCGTCGAGGTAGGCGTGGGACGTTTCCCTGAAGTGGGAGTGGAGCAGCTCGACCGCCTTGAAGCCGAGTCGGTGGGCCTGCTTGATGAAGGCGAATAGGTCCATCGCGCCGGCTTGGATCGGCTCGCGGAAGCTCCAGGAACTGCACCCGAGTTTCATGTCACACACCTCAGCGCAACGGCGACACTACTCTCAGAAGACGTGAAAAGTTGCAGTACTACCCCTTCTCGTGTGCCACGGCTTGCTTGCAAGCCGTGTACGACCCCGCACGGGCGGCAAGCAGCCCGTGGCACACACTACGTTCCGTTTTCTTCTCACCATCTCACTCTCTGCGGCGGACGGCGGCGTCGCAGACACTCCGCGCCCGATCTGCACATGGAGATTTCGTTTGGAACGCGGCGGGAAGATTGTCTTGCGACTTACTCAAAAGAGTATATCATATCCCTTCAGAAACCGCAAGGTATAATTTGATGTTGGCCTATCTCAATAAGAGGAGTTGCGCCATGATCGACACGCACACGCACCTGCACTACAGCGGCCGTCTGCCCGACGAGGCCCGCGGCATCACCGCGGAGCAATTGATTGACACGATGAACCGTCGCGGCATTGACAAGTCGGTCCTTCTGCCCATGGAGACGCCGGAACTCACAAGCGGCTATTGCCTGACGGAGCGGGCGATCGAGGCAGCCGAACGCTACCCGGAGCGTCTGATCCCCTTCGTTCATAGCGACCCGCGGAAGCCGCGCTGTCTGGACCTCATCGCCCATTTTGCCAAGCATCCGCTCGTCAAAGGTTTCGGCGAACTTGTCGATCCCCTTCCGTTCGACGATCCGCTGCGGATGAGAATCTACGCGAAGTGCGGCGAGTTGGGGCTGCCCGTCGTGTTCTACGGCGCCAAGAACAACTCTCTGGATGAGGTGGGCCTGCCTCGCCTCGAAAAATGCCTGCAGGAGCATCCCGACACGATCTTCATCGGCCACGGCCCGCGGTGGTGGAATGCGATCTCGGCGGATGACGACGGCGCCTGCGGCTATCCGGACTCGCCCGTCACGTCCGGCGGCGCCGCCGACCGGTTGCTCCAGGAGTACGACAACATGTACGCCGATCTCTCCGCCGGATCGGGATACAACGCCGTCACGCGCGACCCGGAGTTCACTCGCGGATTCATCGGGCGCAACTGGACGAAGTTGCTCTTCGCCACGGACTATCTCAGCGCGGGGCACGACCTGGGGCACGCGGCCTGGATGCGAGAGACGCCGATGGACGAAGCGCACCGCAGCGCCATCGCCGAGGGAAACGCGCGCCGTATCCTCCACCTCGATAAGTAAAGACGAGGCTGCCGCTCAGTCGTCCTTCTTGGGTTCCTTGGCCGTCTCTTCGCCCTTTACGCCGTCCTTCATCTCGTTGAAGGCTGCCAGCATCTCGCGGCTGTGGGCGGCGATTTCCATGTGCATCCATCCGATCGTCCCGCCGAGCATCAGGACAAGGCCGATGGAAACAAGCACGAACAGCGGCACAAAGCTGAATCGAAATTCATCGGCCGGCCGTTCAATCGCCCCGCGACAGTACGTAAGACCCACAACGATAAAAACCAGGCCCAACACCAGCAGAATCCCGCACGCCAATTTCCCCAGTACAATATCCCCGCTTCCCTTACCACCTTTTCCAGCCATTTTCCACCTCCGATGAGTAACCCAGTTGCCTGACACCAACGGCTGTTCTTGCGCATGGATTTCGGCATAAGTATACCCCGAAAATGCGAAATTGTCAAATTTTTCTCGACAGGGAGTGAAAACAAGGTATACTACAGGAGCTCCATGTTTTGCATCGAGGACTTTCCACACGGAGGAATGCGGTGTTTCGGCGACTTCTGCGAAGATGGGAAATCGGTGGGGCAACCGCCCTGCTTCTCGTATTATTGTGCAAGCCAATAGACCTCCCAGCCGACATTCTGGTGATGAAGAACGGCAACCGGTTTGAGGGAGAGATCCTTCAGGAGACCCCGGAGAAAGTCGTGCTGAAGATGAACTACGGCACGATGGAATTTCCCCGCAACCAGATCAAGGAGGTCATCAAGAAGGCCGCGCCCGAGCCGCCGAAATCCGAGGCGAAGGACCCGGCGTCCGCATCCGAGGCGAAACCCCCGGCCGGGCCGACGCGAGCGCCGGCGCCGCCTGGCGGAGGTGGAAAAAACTATCTTCGCGAGAATACCAAGGTCCTCGACATTGAGGACGCCGTGGCGCAACGATACGGCGTCCACCAGCTTTCCGTCACCTTTTTTGGGTTCAAGCTCTCGGCAGAGGACATGAAGGAGTTGCGGTTGACGAAGAACCCGTACGAACTGGTGAAGGAAAAGCCGAGCCCCGACATGAAGAAATGGAAGAGTCATCCGTATCTCCGTCTGGACGTGGAGTTCGCCGACGAGAAGAAGGGCATGGTCTTGTCGAACATCAAGGAGGCGCGGATGTGCATCTACGACACGGTCCACAAGAACGTCGGCGACGTCCTGAAGAGCGGCGAACCGGGGCGGGAGGTCTCCGTGAAGAACCTGGACTTCTCCCAGACGGATGGGGGGGAGACCCTTCATGTGATCGTGGACGGCAACGGGGCCATAAACTTCTCATTCAGGGCGGGGGAAAAGAATGAGCGAAAGTACGTATGGCACATGGACTTGACGTGTCCGGTGATTGACTAAGGTCTCAACCTCCCGGAGGTTCCGACCTCCGGGAGGTTAGCGCTAAGCCGATTTGCGGTAGGAGAAAAAAAATATGAGGACATGGGCATGTTGGGTCGCTTTGTTCGTGGCGATCTTCGGGGTGGCTTGTGTTTATGGCGATGTGATCCTCCTGAAGAACGGCAGCCGCTTTGAGGGAAAAATTCGTCAGGAGACCCCGGAGAAGATCGTTATGGAGATGCAGTTCGGGACGATGGAGTTCCCGCGGGACCAGATCAAGGAGATCGCCAAGAAGGCGCTCCCGCCTGCGCCGCAGGCCAAACCCCCGGCAGGAGCGGAGCCGGCTGATAAGGAGACCCCGGAGAAGGCCGCCCCCGCAGCCGCGGGAGAGACCCGGGGCAAGATCACCGTCGCCCAAAAAATGGAATCGGCCACCAAGAGTTACGTCATGGACATCAAGGACGCGGTGGCCATCTTCTATAAGGATGATCCGAACAAGATGATCGAGGTGAGCTTCATGCCGTTCAAGCTGTCCGAGGGGGACCTGAAGAAGCTGCGGGACGCCCGCGGGAATGAGGTCTTTGCCCTGGTCGGAAGCAAGCCGACCCCCAACAAGACGTACTGGGAAAACCGATGCCCGTATGCATTCATCAAGATCAAGTTCGAGCAAGGCAAAGAACCCGGCGCGGCGAGCATATCCGAGTGCCAGATCGTCTTTTACCAGTTTACCTATTCCAGTGAAAGCGCCACCGACACGTGGGAGGGTGCGAAGGCCCGCCTTGCCGTGCCCAAATTCAATTTGTCCATGGGGGAAACGGAAGGGGCAACGGAAGGGGCGCTCGACCTCTCCTTCGTCGGCAGGATGTCCATCAAGCGGGAGATCAGTTTTCCGGCCCAGGACCACAGCTACATGTGGAACATCGAGGCGAAGTGCAAGGTATTCGTGAAATAGCCGCAAAGTCAAACGGCAGGAAAACGCGAGGGCCGGCATCTTCGCCGGCCCTCGTATTCGATAGGAGCGGGGAACAAGCGCCGACTATTCCTTCTCCTTGTCCTTATCCTTCGCGCTGAGGTCCTTGATCTCGCCCACAATCTTGTTGCCGACTTCGATCCTGCCCTGCCCGGCGAGGACCCGACATTTCGACAACTCTTCAGCGACCACCTTCTCCACCTCGAGCGTCCCGATCTCTTCACTCTCGCCCTGGATAAGTTTGCCGGTTACAGGGTGCTTGATGGCCTCGCCGACCTTGATGATCTTGAACTTGTCCCCCTGGCGAACGTCCGCCGACTTGCCGAGGTCTATCAAGACCGTATCCCCTTCAAGTTTGATCACATAGCCCTCCGGCGGGAAGGCGTAACGGATCTTCTCGACGATCTGTTTGACCGCCTTCTCACTGGCTTCGCCCATGAAGGCGTCGCTGCCGGTGGTCTTTTCGCCCATGCTGCCCAGGCCGACGGGCGACCATCGGTTGGCGATTCGACCGACGTCAAGCGATCCCCCCTTCTTCTCCGCCTCGCCGACGGCGGACGCCGTCAGGCGGGTCTGGCCGGTGGCGGCGTCAACGATGCGGAACTGGAGGCGAACGGTGAAGATGCTCCTCGTGGAAGAGCCGAGGACCATATTCTTGGTCTTCTCCGCCTGGGAGTATTCGGTGATGCTCCCGACGACGATGGCGTCGCAGTTGAGGAGTTTGGCGGCCGTTGCCGCGGCGTTCGGTTCCACCAGGTCCGTCTGGGCCAGGTTCTTCTCGGCCATGATCTGGTCCAGGCGGTTTCGTTCGATAATCTCGAACTGCTTGACCTTGAAGAGCTCGGTGATGATCATGTCCGCAATTCCCTGGCCGACGTTGCTTTCCTTGGGCAGGTTGGCGCAGCCGGACGCGAACGAGGCGACGGCGAGCCTTGTCTTCTTCTGGGCCAGGCCCTCGCTCGCGCACAGCACAAGGCCGCACAGCGAAATCAGAACGATACGACGAAGCATGGGACACTCTCCTTAGTACACCATTTCACAAAGGATCCTGTTGCAGACTAACGGTGGTCATTCCCTTGTACGCGGGAATCCACACGCGGTCGAGGGCCTGGATTCCCGCTTTCGCGGGAATGACGAGTAGCCACGCCCTATTTCACCACCTTCAGGTCAATGCGGTTCGGCAGGAGCTGCACCACGTCGAGGGGCACCCCCTCAAGCGCCATCAACCGCTCGGCCAGCGTCTCGGCGTTGATCGTCGCCTCGAGGTCGAACATTGCCACCTTGTTGGCGTACTCCTTCGGCCATACATGGTTGACCGCGGAGACGTTGCCCAGGAGCTTCTTCAGCATGACGTAGCTCTTGAAGTCGCATTCGGATATCATCACCTGAATTCGTCGGCCCTGGGTGGCGCGCTGCTGCCAGTTTTTCATCACCGAGTCAACCAGCTTCACCCCGGCCTCCTCCCCCGCCGTGGCCAGGGCCGCCTTGGCCGCCCCGTGGGGGTTGGTGGCGCCTTTGCGGACGTTGGCCGCTTCCGATGCGATGATCCCCGCGTCGTCCGTGCGCACAGCCCGCACCTCCACGTTCGCATGATAGAAGGTGGTGTTGACGCCATAGACGTTGTTCACCTCCGGCGGGCCGGTGGTCGCCTGGCCGACGATGACGATCTGCGCGCCGTATCGCGCGCCGAAGGCGGCGATGGCCTGCATATCCCCCGCCAGGTTGGCCTTGGTCAGGTCGCGTTCGCGGTTTTGCTCGATCTGCGCCTTGTCAACGGGCGGGAAGCCCTTGTCAATAAAGACCTTGAGGATTGCATTCTCCGCCGCATGGCCGAGATCGAAGCGCCCGTTGATCTCCTCGGAGACGATGACCATGAACAGGGGCATGCCTTCGGTAAGGAGCGCCTCGCGAATGGCAGCCCACTCGTCGGCGAAGCGATCGAGCGAGACGACGGCATAGACCTGGACGTGCAGGATGCCCGCATCAATCCACTTCTTTATGATCTTGTGCTCGAACACAAAGCCGGACGCCTTCGCCATCACCCGGTCCTTGACGAGCTGGAAATTCTGCGTCTCCGTCTGGCCGGCGACAAATACGCCCGTCGCCTGCTCCACGGCTAAGCGCAGCGCCTGCTGGACCGCCTCATCCTCCGCCCCCGGGTTGCCGGCCGGGGCCTTGCCGACGGCAGTGACTTTCTTCACCCCGTATTTGCCCGGCGGGGGCGGGGGTTCCTGTGCCAGGAGCAACGCGCCGCACAGCAGCAGCCATGCGGCTGCAAGACATGAAATCTGGTGTTTCTGTAACATCATGTTATCCTCCGCCTCGGCCTTCACGCAGGAGCGTCTTTTATTGGTCCTTGACTCGGGTTTCCTTGGTGCTCTCGACAGTGACGCCGCCCTCGGTGGTGGTGGTGATGGTTTCCTGTTCGTTATGGTACACCTTCGGCGAGCATCCGCCGCAGCTCAAAATCCCCGGCGCGCACAGCATCGCGATGACAAGAAATCTCTTCAGCCTTCTCATGTGTTCTCTCCTTATAAGAAACCCCCGGCCGCTCTCACGAGCGGCC
>JBFMAD010000007.1:0-184730 GCA_040755855.1 Planctomycetota bacterium
ATCTTGGTGGAGGCGGGAAGCAAGGTGGACCCCCGCGCACTCACTCTTCCACCGCTCCGTCTCGAGACGATCCCCCTGGGGCCGCTCACGCGGCCCCAGGGGGGGAACGATGTACCTGTCTTGGTCAATTTTCGGGGGCGAAACGATGGCAGCGGTCGTGGATGTCCGGCCCCAGCCGTCCCTTGGGGAGACCGTCCACCCTACCCCACTACAGCGCGCGAATGTCATGGCCGAGCCAAATAGTCCCTGCCGCCGCCAAACCAAGCCCACGGCCCAATGCACTGTGGTGTGGTAGGGACGCGAGGGCCGTCCAGTCAGAACGCCGCAAAGTCCGTGTCAGGCCCGTAGCTCTTCCCACTCGATTGGGATCGAGCGGCTCGGATCATCTTGATCGTCGCCGTGGCAATCTCTTCCGGGGCGCGAGTCCGGTCGGCATCGAAGGATTCCTTGGTAGAAGGGATCCACCGCCGCCCCGCGTCCGTGGTCGCCTGCAGTTCCGTCATTTCGGTCCGCACAAGCCCCGGTCCTGCCCCAAAAACCATGACAGAACTCGCCTGCATCCTGAGTTCCTCCGCCAAAATGCGCGTCAATTCCATGAGGCCCGCCTTGCCGCAGGCGTACCCCGTCCCGCCCACCGGCCGGCCTCCGTTCATGTTAATGATGATGCCCTCGTTCCGCGCCATCATGTGCGGGAGTACCTCGCGAACAATCAACAGGGGCCCTAACAGATTGATAGTCACATCTTGCCACCACACGTCGGGATTCACCTCATGAACTCCCGCAATGGACTGGAAGCTCCCGGCGTTGTTGAAGACAACATCAATCGAACCGAAACAGGTAAGGACCTGTTCGACCATCTGCTTTACCTGGGCGCGATCGGTAACGTCCGTCGGGATGGCCACACCTATGCCCCCCTCTTTCTCGATGAGTTTCACAGTCTCATCCAGTCGGGGCTTCCGCCTGGCGCAGCAGACCACCCGCGCGCCGTTACGCGCAAACTCGCGGGCAAGCGCCCGACCGATGCCACTCCCCGCCCCCGTCACGATCACTGTTCGACCTTCCAGTTCCATTGGCCTTCCTTCCACTCGATACTCAGACAGCTTCGCCACGCTCCGATGGGTCCGTTTCCCGGTCACATCCGGGGGGTTGAGATGTCTCCCTCACTCCGCGGTCCTGATACGCACCGTCACGCGCTGCCCGAAATGCGTCCGACCCTCGGCCAGCATCTCGAAGGAGACGGTCTGGTTGCCCTTCGCGTCCGGGATCAGGACGAACTCCTTGACCTCGGCATCCTTGAGGTAGTCCGTGTCGGACGCGATCGGCGCCTTGAACTCGAGGCCGTATTCCTTCCGCCCGGCGAGATAGACTCCGCCTTCCTTCAGGTCGGCCCGAGGCGCGAGCCACTTGGCCTCGCCGGTGTTCCCGACCGATGCCCGACACAAGACCTTCGCCCCGGCCTTGACCTGGATCACATCCCCTTGCCGGATTTCCCGCCAGCCGTCGCCCGCGTTGATCTCGGTGGCGTTGAACTCCGCGTTCAGATAATTCGGCGGATTGTGGCCGTTGCACGGCGTGTCGCCCACGGCGATCAACGGCGTGTTCGCGGAATCTGTCCCCGTGCCGGTCGTCCGAAGATACGGCCGCTCGCCCTTCTGCACAGCGGCCAGGTATTGCTCGCCGTAGATCTCCCACGCATCGGCATACTGCTTGTCGAAGTCGACGTCAATATACATCGTTGGTTGCTCATGTCTTACGCTTGCGAACTGCGGTTGATAGGTTCGGATGATCTCGCACACCGGCCGCTCCGTCAGGTCTTCGTTCACGATCCCGAAATCACTCCGCTCGCCCAGCCGGAACCCGCCAGGGAACCACCACGGCGCCGCGCCCCGCGCGCCGGATTCGATGAACATGCGGTAGAAGCACTCGAGCTCGCGCTTCTGCCGCGCCAGTTCCTCGGGGTCCACATGCACCATCTCCGTCTTCCAGTCAGTGTGAAACCCGCGCACGGTGAAGCCGAACTCCATCCACGTCACCGGCTTCTCCCGGCTGACCCATCGGTAGTAAAGCGTTACCAGGCCGCCCTTTCGGATGTCGTCCGGCGGCGTGGGGTTGGCCCAGCCCTGCGTCATCAGGCTGTAGCCCTCGGGGTTCAGGAAGTCCACATGCTTCGCCACGCCGACGGAATGGTGGTGGGCGAACCGAATCCCGCTCGGTATCCCGCACGCGCCGCCGCGGAAGGTGATGAGGTGCTTCGGGTCGAACTTGCGCAGTTCCCGGATCGTCCGGCCATAGGCCTGGCCGATGCAGTCGCTGAAGAAGCGCCGAAAGGCCGCCGCGCAGCGGTCCCACTCGCCGTGCGTCCGACACATGTCCACCGTCGGGATCGTGAGTTTGCCCTCCTTGCGTTCCGGCTTGAAGGCCCAATCGCGTTCGGCATTCTCCACCGAGCCGTATCGCTCGACGACCCATGCGTTCCATTCGTCCATGAGAAAATCCATTCCGCCCTTCCACGGGTTCTCGATCGGCTCCCACGCCAATTCCCAGGCGAGGATGGCCGGGTGGTCCTTGATCCCGGCGACCGCGATATGTTGCTTGATCTTCTCCACGTCCATGCCCTTGAACGGGCGACCCCACGGGAGGAAGTAGAAGACCTTGATGCCGCGACGCTGGCATCGGTCGAGGAAGTCCACCATGTCGCGGTAGGAGTTCGGGTCTTCTGGCTTCGGCGGGACGAGCGCGTGCGTAGCGCTGATGAAGTTCATGCCCAGCGATTGTATCACTGCCAGGTCCTGCTCGATGGCGACAGGGTCATAGTAGCCGCGCTGGTAAAGGTCGAGCGTCGGCAGCCCGGCCATCATGCTGGGCCGGTAGTTCACGCCGAGCATGAACCACTTCTTGTCGCCGAGATAGAAGTCGCTGCCCCGGACCGTAACGTACTCGTCCGTGCCTGCGGGCGTATCCGCAATGCGGTCGAGCGGGTGTGAGATGAGATCAATGGGGACATCGTTGTCGAGGAGCATGGTCCGGACGGTGTATCCCTTCTCGTCCAGCTTGCCGGGGTTCCATGTCCACGCGACCCGCTCGCGCCTGCCGGGTTCAAGATCAATCTCGGCATCTTTCTCGCAGATTGTCTCGTTTTCGGAATTGCGAATGTCCAGGCGGACCTTGAGGCGTCGCCTCTCCCGCCCGGCGTTCACGACCTCTGCACCGAGGTCAACCGCCTCGCCGTCGCGATAGGAAAAGAACCGGCTCCCGGCCTCTGCGAGGAGGCATCCTCTCGTCATTGATTTTGCCACATGCACAATATTTGAAAGCAGTTCTGGCTTCGCAGCATCCGCAGGATCGGCCACGCCGACGCCAGCCCACATCGCATCCATGTGCACGCCGTTGCCGAGCATCATCCAGATGATCGTCCCGCGCTCACGCCCCTCCGCGTCACGGGCCACAGCGATCGGCGTCCACCGCCACGCGGCGTTCCGATCGAAGCCACGACCCGCGGGGCGACAGGCCGGGGCGTACCCCTTCCCCCGCCATGCCGGCCGCCAGTCGGCCGGCAATATCCCCTGTTCCTGCGCCGGGGCCAGCGACGCGGTATCCCGCAAAGGATACAGTTTGAACGACGGGCACAGTCCCTCGATGTGCGGGGGCGCAAAATCCGGCTCCTCGCCACCGGGATCGAGCGCGGAGCCGATGCCGCGAATCCAGAACGTGTGCGCGCCTTCCTTCACTTTCGGCGTGTGGCTGCCGGAGAAGCCGAACTTGATCGACGCGAGATTCTGCAGGTTCAGCCGATCTCCCGCGCCGCCGCGCTTCGCCTTCGAGTCGGGCCAGTGGGGAAAGTCGCTCGGCCGCAGGACGTATCGCTTCCATCCGGTCGTCAACGGCGCGCCGCCGATCCATCGCGCGCCGTCCTCCTCGACGCACTCCACCGCCAGTTGCGTGGTGTTATCATCCCCCTTCGCCCAAAAGGTGAGGATCGAGTGTCCCTCGGGGCAGGGCTGCTTCATCCGCTTGCCGAATAGGTCCCAGCTCTCCAGATCAATTGTCGCCTTCCAAGCGCCCTCGCCTTCGGCGGGGCATGGCTCGATCTTCGCCTCGTGCTTGTCGGGATACCGAGCGCCCCGCTCCCATGACTCATCGGCGAAGGTCAGCGGCGAGGCAGTGAGGGAGTCGGCAAAAGCCTCGCCGTATCCTTCCTGATTCACCCATCCCTTCGGGGTCTTGGCCACCAACTCCCCAAAGGCCGGTGCGCCGATGAACAATATCTTCCCACGCGAACGCAGAAACGAGATAACGAGCGGCTTCGCCGCTGCAGGCAGGCGGCGGGCGTCGGCGACGACAAGCAAGTCCACCGCCTCGGCCGGGATGCGCCCCTTGCCCAGGTCGTCCCATGACAGCATCGTCACGCCGAACCCCGCCTTCTCAAACGCCGTCTTCAGTCCCGTCTCGAGATCATCCTGTTGTCCCGGCAGGAGCACAACACTTCCCGACTTCCCCTTCGCCGTCGAAAACCCCGGCAGCATCGGCGGCAACTTGCCCTCGACGTTCATCGGCCCAAAAGCGCACTGAAACCCATTTGACCCGATGGCCGGCCGCCCGCGCTTCACTGCCTTGCCGGAGGTAAAATAGAACGTCTTCCGCCAAAACTCGCCGGAGGCGGGATCGCGAACCTCGCCTGTGACGGATTCGGAGGTAAGCGTGAGCCGTAGTTCATACCTCTTGCCATAGTTCCACTCCTGCAGATTGCCGTCGAACTTCGAGGTGAGCCTTGTTCCGGTCGCCGGGGCGGCGTTCTGGGCCTGATGCACGCCGCAGTAGGTTTCGATCAGTTCCATATAGCGCCTGCCGTCGGGGGCCTCCACCAGCGTCAAGCGCCAGTGGTTGTCGGGGTCGCTGTGGAGATAGACCCCCGCCATGGTCCAGCTGCCGCCGAGGCGTTTGGCGATGGCGACGGAGGTGGAGACCGCCGCCTCGCTTAGGTCGTCCAACGGCGTGAAGAGGGTCGTCTCCTCGCCCACGCTGGCAAAGTGGCACTGGCCATCTTGGATTTGCACTACCGGCGGACCGAGGACCTCATGCCTTTGCGGTTGAGCAAAATTCTCCTTCAGCAACACGTCCGCCGCCCGACCGGTCTGTCTCAGAACAAGCATCGCAAGCAAGGCCGCACATGCCATTCTCATGAAACCGCTCCTCTTCATCGGTAAGGGATCGTTCCCCATCTTGTAACAGCACGTCGGTAGACATTTCAAGCATTCTCTTGACCTTCACGCAGGAACGGTGCACAATGGGGCAGATTGCGGAGGAGCAATGGAGTAATGGAGTGTTGACATGAGGGATTCGCGGCCGAACATCCTCCTCATCACCACCGACCAGCAGCGCTATGACACCCTCGGCTGCTGCGGGGCGGAGTGGATGAGGACGCCGAACCTCGACGCCCTGGCGAAACGTGGGGTCATTTTCCGCCATGCCTACACGCAGAACCCCGTCTGCATCCCCGCCCGCGCCTGCATCCAGACCGGTCGCTACACCCATCAGCACGGCGTGCAATATATGGAAAGCATCATTGACAACACCCCCGGTCTGCCGCCGTGGGAGATCACGATCATGGAGCGTCTCCAGTCGGCGGGCTATCGCACCGCCGCCTTCGGCAAGATCCACATGATGCCGGAGAAGGGGTTTCACGAGCTGAAGGTCTGCGGTGGCAAGGGCGGGCGGTGGACCAAGTCGGCGGGTCTCGAGATCGGTCTCGGCCCCCTCGGCCGCGATTACGCCGCATGGCTGGAGGAGCGCCACCCTGGCGGCTATGAGGCGATCTACGAGCAGCGCCGCCGACCGGAATACAAGGCCCACAAGTCGGCCATCGTCAACGTCCTGCCGCTTGAGGAATACGTGGATTACTGGACGCCGATGAATACGATTGATTTCATCAAGCACGACCACGACCGTCCGTTCTTCGTCTGGTGCGGGTTCTGCGGGCCCCACGGGCCGGTTGACCCGCCGAGGCCGTATCACGAAATCTACCCCATGGATAAGGTCGAGTTCCCGCCAAACTACCACGTCAAACCGGACGGTTCGCTCCGAGAGACCACACCAGAAGAGGACGAGGTCGCCCGCCGGTTCATCGCCTACTACTACGGGCTGGTGATGTTGATTGATGACATGGTCGGCGAGATCGTCAAGGCCCTTGAGAAAAAAGGCCTCCTCGACAACACGCTGATCCTCTTCACGTCCGACCACGGCGAGATGATGTTCGACCACGGCCGACTGGGCAAGGGGAACTTCACGGAGCCGATCATCCGCATGCCGTTGATCGTCGTCCCCCCCGGTGGGAAGCCCGGGGTATCGGACGTGGATGGGCTGGTGGAAACTTTTGACATCGCGCCCACGGTCCTCGACTACGCCTGGGCCGGCATCCCGACGACCATGAGCGCGTCCAGCCTGCGCCCGCTTATCGAAGGCGGAGGCTCGGCAAAAGAAATCGTCATGTGCGAGTACATGCGGAACGACCGGTCCACCATGGGGACGTGCGTCCGGACGAAGCGCTACAAGTACGCCTGTTGGACGAACGGCCAGGCGGAGCAGTTCTACGACCTGCAGGAAGACCCGTTGGAGCGGCGCAACGCTATCGGCGATCCGGAGTACCGCGACGAGATCGAGCGGCATCGCGTCCTGATGATTGACCGACTAATGCAGTCCTCGCGGCAACAACCTATTCCCAAGGGAGAACTCTGATGCGCTCAGTGACTATTGCGACTATTCTCATTGTGTTGGCAGGACGGTGCGCGATGGCCGATTGGAACCTCTACGACCATTTCGACAAGGTGCTCGTTTACGAAGGGCAGTACTTCCGCGAGTACAAACAAGGCAAGAACGACTTTCAAGGCCCTCAAAGCGGGCGGTTCATGTGGATGGTGTTTCCCAACGACGACGGCACGCTGCGGCCCTATGCGAAGGGCATGGAGGTCCAAGGGGAGCTTCGCCCGGGGCAGATGCTTCTCGCCGGGGAGTCCATCATGGCGCCGACGGTGGTTGAGTTTCTGGTGATCGGCGGGACGCGAATGGACCTGGAGTATGGGTTGTGCGACCGGGCCAAGGAGAAGGGAAACCATGGCACGCTCCTGAGCATCGAGATGCTTGTCGGGGACAAGACCAAGAAAGAGACGCTGACCATCGCCGAAAACAAATGGGCGGCCACATCGGTCGAGCTGCCGAAGGCGGATCAGGTCGTCGTGCGCCTTGTCGCCCGTCGGCGCGGCGGCGCAAGTACGAACTGGACCGGCCTGATCGTCAAGGGCGACGGTTCGCTCGGCGCGCGCGAGCAACTGCTGGAGCGCTCGCCGAACCGGGACAAGATCGGGAAGATCGAAGTCGCCCTGAAGCCATCCCCCTACCGCGTGACGGCGCGACCGGGGTACGACATCCTGTTCTACCGTGACAAGCCGTTCCTGAGCTACGCCGCCAAGGGCCACCCCGGCGGGTCGCACGAGCTGCAGGCGAAGGTCGGCGTCAACACCTACTACGTCGAGGGGATGACGTTCGGCAAGTATTGGCCGGATGGGGCGGATGGGGTCGCGATGCCCGACGATTCCCCCATCCACCAGGACCTCCGGCTCTGCCAGCAGTTCGACATGCCCTACAAGGTCCCCGCCAGCCTGGCCCACTGCTCGCCCTTCCTCCCGCCGTGGCTGGTAACGAAAGAGAACCTGGGTCTGCAGGGCCACCAGTTGCGACGCGGCGGGGCGACCCATACGTCTTTCATCAAAGCCAAAACGATGATGTATCACAAGAAGGGGCTGGAAGGATGGCTGAAGCCCTTCCTCGATCAGCCGACGATCGTGGTCTTTAGCCAGGAGGACGACGCGAGCCTGTGGGATGACTACTCCGACGAGGCCGTGGCAAGCTGGCGGGCATGGCTGACGAAACGCTTCGGCGGGGATTTCAAGGCGTTCAGCGACTACGTCGGCAGCGTCAAGGGCATGGAGGGGTTCGAGACCGTCCCCCAGCCCGACCGCTTCAAACCCGACGAGCGCTTCGGCTATCCCATGCGGCTGGCCTACCTGAAGCTGCTGTGGATCACGGAGAGTTATGGCGACTATCTCGCAGAGATGTTCGAGTTCACGCGCAAGATCGCGCCAGGCGTTCCATTGACGCAGCGCTACGTGAACTGGCCGAACGGTCTCTACGTATCGGAGCGCGTAAAGGCCGACTACAACTACACCTTCGGCCACCTGACGACGGAGGGGATCCCGAACAGCTACGGCATCGGCAAGAAGTGCTGGACGGGCATCTACGCCCACTGCGGCACACTGCCCCTGCCGCGCGGCGGGTCCATCGGCAAGACCTACAGCCGGGAGATTCGGCGCGGGGCGATGAACGAAAAAGAGTGGCGGGTGAACGCCTACACCGCCATCGCCAACGGCGTAACCGGCTTCGAGTACTCCCCCTTCACCGCCACATGGGGACCGGAGTGGGAACAGGCGGCGCTCTACGATCTCAACCTCAATCTGACGCCCACCGGCAAGGCCGGGATCGCCGTGATAAAGGAAGTCCTCGACCACTCAAAGTACATGATGCACTACGAGCATCACGACGACGTGGCCGTCTTCCATGACGCGAGTTTCAACACCGGCCCCTTCGCCGGGCCGTGGGGCCAATCCAAGGTCGGCATCTACACCCTCATCCGCGAGACGGGCTTCCATGCCGATCCGCTCACCGAGGGGGACATGACGGCCGAGAATCTCAAGGGGCGGAAGGCGCTGGTCCTGGCGGGGAGCCTGTCCATCGCGCCGGAGATTCAGGATGCGATTCGAGGATATGTAAAAGAGGGCGGAACGCTGATCACGGTCTTCTGCGCCGATGGGGCGGGCTTTCCTGGATGTAACAGTTACGCCTACGCCTGTCCGCCGCGGGAGAGCGCGAAGGAGCGGTCGTTCGAGAATCCGAAGGCGGTTGCGCACCTGGGGGATGTGCTGGGAATTGCGGAGGGCGCGGGCATCGCGACGCGGACGGAAGTTCAATCGGCGGAACGCGGCAAGATTTCACTCGACGCATTTAACGCCCTCGTGAAGGAGGGCCGATGGGTGGACAAGGCGGCCTGCTGCGCCAAGTTCGCCCCCGCCGCGAGTGCGAAGGTTATTGCGAAGTTCGACGACGGCTCGCCGGCCGTCATCGAGAACTTATTCGGCAAAGGCAGGGCCGTCACCTTCGCCTTCGACCTCGGCCTGATCGCGAACAACCTGACCGTCCCCGCACTCTACCAATGGTGGTCCGACCTCCTCGCGTCCCTCGGCTGTCGGAAGGCCATAGATACCGGCAACTGGTTCGTCGAGGGTGGCATGTGGCGGGACGACTCCGGCAACCACCTCGCTATCCTCATCAATCACGACGAGGAGCATCCCCAGAAGGCAAAGCTGCCGGATGGAAAGACGGTCGAGATGGAGGCGGGAGGCGGCAAGCTGATTGTGATCCAATGAACCTTGAGAGGACATCTGATGAAACGCATTGGAATCATTGTGCTTATGTTCTCAGTGCTGACGGCATGTTGGCCGGCTTCGGCTGATGTTGAGGTCAAGGACGATCGCGTCGCTGTGACTACGGAGAAAGGGCGGATCGAGATCGCCCGCGGCGTGATCGTGAAGATGACGAACACGCTGACGGGCGAGACGTATGCGACCGAGCCCGGCGACCGGGGCCTCACCGGCCTGCTTTGGTGGAACGATCCCGCGTGGGTTGACGAGCAGGCCAAGGTCACGTGCGCCAAGACGGGGGAAGACGAGGCCGCCATCACCGCCTTGCTTTCACAAGGCCACGAGATGAAGATGACGGTTGCCGTTGACCCGGCCACGCAGGACATCCTCATCCGACAGTCGGGCACAACCAACAAGAAAAATCTCTACGGCGTGCAATGGGGCATCGCGGGGTTGGATGCCAAGAGGGTCCGGACGCTTGTGCCGGGGTACTCCGGTGTGTCCCTCGACAGCAAGTGCCCGGCCCGCGACCTCCACTTCGGTTGGCCGACGGGGTGGGAGGTGCAGATGATGGTCGTCGAGGGGACCGGCGGCGGGTTCTCGGTATGGAGCGAGGACCGGGAGATGCGCTTCAAGGCCCTGCAGTGGCGACGGAGCAAGGGCGAGGTGACGCTCGGCTTCCAGTCGCACAACTACGCGCCCTTTGACGACCTGACGACCGCCGAGTCGGTCGAGTGGCGGCTGGCCTTCCACAAGGGCGATTGGCGCGTCCCCGCGAGGCGCTACCGCGACTGGATGGAGAAGACGTGGGGGCTGACGCGGCTCGAAAAGCAGCAACCGGCCTGGGCAAAGGACATCCGCTTCCTCGTCATCATGGGCATGCAGAAGGACGTCCTGGATGCGCTGAAGCGGCGCATCCCGCCGAGCGTCACGCTCCTCTACATCCCCAACTGGCGGAAGGACGGGTACGATAAGAACTACCCCGACTACACGGCGCACGAGGAGTTCGGCGAGTTCGTAAAGTACGCGATGGGACTTGGCTACCACGTCATGCCGCACATGAATTACTTCGGCTGCGACCCCAAGAACCCGGCCTATGAGCAGTTCAAGGAATGGCAGTTCCGCGACCCGCACAAGAAGGAGTTGCAGTGGTGGATTCCCCCGCTGCAGCGGATGAAGCCGGACACCGAGCCGACGATCAAGTTCGCCTACATCCACCCCGGCAGCAAGGCATGGCGCGACGACCTGACCAAGCGCCTCGTCGAAGTTCAGCGACAATACGGCTTCGACGCGATCCATCTGGACCAGACGCTCTGCATGTACAACCACCCCGGCGGCAAGGTGGACGGACTGTATGCGCCGCAAGGCAACATCCTCCTCCACAAGCAGCTTCGTGAGGCAATGCCGAACGTCGCGCTCTCCGGAGAAGGGCTGGATGAAGTCACCTGCCAATACGAAGCGTTCGCCCAGCGCCATGCCTCCCATGCGGTGAACCACGTCTTCGGTACATGGGACGAGGGATTCATCGCCTGCGGGCATCCGATCAGCTCCTACTTCCTCGCGCCCTACACCACGATCTACGGCTACCTCGGCATGTGCAATCCATCAAACCAGGGACTGTATCTGGGATGGAAACGGGCCTACGAGAACTGGGGGGTGATCCCCACCTACTCCCGGCCATCGGCCGAGCAGATCGAGGCAGGCGGCGCGATCGTGCAATGCCTGTTCAATGAGGCGCGGGTGTGGGTGACCGACGCGCTGAACCCCGACTTCGAGAGCCAGTGGGCGCCGGGCACGAAGTTTGAACTCAAGGGAGACAAGGGGGTGCGCGTTGATTATGTGCGCGAGGCGCACGGCAGCTCGCGCATGGTCCGAACGGCCCAGGGCAAGGAAGAGCTCGTTTACAGATTTGTGAGAGGACAAAGCGCCGTCACCGGGCCGGGGAGCATCGCCGACTGGTACGCCTATGACCACGAGAAGATCTTCGGTCTCGACCCAAACGCGACCTACGTCTATCTTCCCACCCCGCGGAAGCAGAATGTGACGCATATCATCCAGGCCCCGGACGATGCGGTGGTACGCGTCTTTGCCAACGACGACACGAAGTTCTCCGTCGCGCTGGAGGGCCGCCTGGCCGAGGGGAGTTACGACTTCATCGAACACATTGACGAGGCGCAGGCAGGGATCGTCGTTGAGGGACAGACGGGAGAGCTCAACCACGGCGGCGATTTTCAGGTCTCCCATGTGAACGTGGGGAATGTGCTGAAGCAGGCGATCTTCGCCCACCCGCCGTGGAAGGTCAAAGCCAAGGGTCCCGAACCGGCTCGGACGTTCGGGCGGTTCACCGTCGGTCTTCCCGCCGACGGTCTTGCGCACCTCGAGTTCTCCATCGGGCTGCGGCATGGCGTGGACGGCCGGAGCGACGGCGTGCAGTTCATCGTCGAGGTTGATAGTGAAAAAGTCTTCGACGAAGTATGGGCGAAGAGCGAGTGGAAATCAGCGAGCATCCCGCTCGACAAGTGGCGCGGCAAGAAGGTGAGCATCGCCTTCATCACGACGCCCGGTCCCGCGAACAACCCGAGCTTCGACTGGGCATGTTGGGGCGAACCGTGCGTTCGTCTCGAGGCCCCGCCGCGCCGCGTCCACGTGCGATTGGCCGCGACGAAGGAAAAGGCGACGGCCGTCGGACCCGATCCGGAGATGGCGTGTCAGTTGCTCGAAAAGAAGGACGGCCTTTTCCACTATGGCATTGACATGACCATGCCGGGAAAGGCGATCCTCCTGTGGAAAGAGCCCAAGACCGCAGCGCTGCCCCTTGACCTCGCCGCCGAGCCGTTTGGCTTATCCGTGACGGTGAACGGGACCGCAGCGACCGGGCCGATACAGCACGTCGGCGCGCAGCCAGGCATGGCCAAGTCCAACGGCGTCGAGAGGAGAGGCATCAACGCACATCCACCCAACCAGGGGCGTACCGCCGTCGAATACCTCCTTCAACTCCCCGACAAGAAGCCTATCACGCTCTCCTTTGCGGTTGGTCTCCGCGACGGGTCGCAGTCCGACGGCGTGATCTTTATCGTCGAGGCAAACGGGAAGGAGTTGTATCGTCAGAAGGTGACATCGCCGGATGGTTGGCATCCGGCGGAGGTGGACCTGTCGGAGTATGTCGGCAAGACCGTGCTCATCAGCCTGACCGTAGACGCTGACGGATCATACGTTTACGACTGGGCCACATGGGCGGAGCCGATGCTGCGGTGAGCGGCGGACATCCGCTTCTCTCTTGTCAGGTTGCAATTAACTCCTTAACCATTCCCTCCGGCACGCTCGCCGCGTAGATGTGCGGGAAGCCGCTGCGGTTGGAGTTGAAGATGACCCACTTCAGGTCCGGCGTCAGGTATGGATGGGCGTGCGTGTTCTGCGACCGGTTCATCTGGGTCCTCGATTCGCAGACCACGGCGCTTTTGCCGGTCTTCGTCGAGCCGATGACCAGCTTCACCGGCCCCTGACCGTCGTCGCAACTGAACAAGCGACCGCAACGAGAGACCCCTACGTGGCAGAAGCGGTATCCCTTGCAGGCGACGCGCGCGGGTTTTCCTTCGCTGACCGCCAGCAGGTTTCCCTTCTCTGGATCGTAATTCCCTTTCGCGCTTACGGTGAGCAGCATTTCCCGCGTGTTCCCGATCCATGCCTGGTGGCCCGTGCAGGCCGTGGTGTGCGGTGTGCCGACCTGCAGCTCGATCCGTTTGCCGTCGGGAATCGTCAGGAGATACAACGTCGCGCCCTCGGGGCCGGTGCTTTGGATCATCTTCCCCTTCTCGTCGAGCTTACCGCCCCGGTTGTGCTGGATCATGACTCGGTCCCCCGTGCTCGGCTCGAACTGCGGGTGGGCGTTGAAGGTATCGGGGTCCTGGTCAATGATCTTCTCCTCGCCCTTCTGCAGGTCCACCAGGAGAATCCCGTACATCTTGTACTGGTCGTCCATCCTCTTGCCGCGAAGATAATAGCGATGGTCCGAGGTCACCGTCCCCAGGCTCCACGTCCATCGCCCGCCTTTTAGTTCATACACTTTTGCGGGCTTGCCTTCGCACAGGTCGGCGCGCATCAGGTCCAGCGTGTCCCCCTCGCCGTCCTTTACATAGTAGAGCACCCCGTCGGGCGTCATGGCGCAACCCGACATGCTGTCGGCCGTGTCGAGCACGTGCTTCTTCCACGTCCCCATCTCCACCACGACGAATTCGGATATCCGCCCGCCCGAGGCGTCGCGCCTTCGCCGGAAGTAGACGAAGTAGCGTGAGTCTTTGGAGCAGTACGGCACCTCGCAGTAGATGTTGGAGTGGTCGTGCTCTTCCGTCGTCACCTGCCAGATTTCCGAGCCCGTCGCTTGAGTCTCCACGTGGATTCCTCCCTCCGGGGCCGTCCCCTCCTGAGCGCGGGCGAGCCTTGATGCGCCAAGGACGCCCACCGCGCCAAGCGCCATGTTGCCAAGCGCGCGCCGCCGGGTAATTCGTTGCTTCTTCTCCTGTTCCATGCCCATTTGACGCTCCTCGTTCCTCTGCGGACTATGTTCTTCCGGCATGAGCCTACGTTTTTCTCTCCAAATGTCAAGCGTTTTTGTTCATCTGCCTTGACACCGGCTGTGAAGCATGGTCAAATCCATGTCGCTGGGCGGTGCAATGATCCCGAAAGGAGATGAGTGTGCGTAGGAAAGGATGGATGCTCGGCATGATCGTGCTTCTGGCAGCGGCGGCAAGGTGCAACGGCGACGATGATAAAATCCCTTCGATTCCCCCTCACCCCGATGAGGCTCTGTTCGGCGCGCGCATCCCGCTGACGATGACTCTGCTCGAAACGAGCAACGAAAACCTCAAGCGCAACGTGAAGATTATTTTCTACGGCCAGTCCATCGTGGCGGGCAGTTGGACGAAGATCGTCGAAGATGAGCTGCGGAGGCGCTACCCCAGCGCGAACCTGATCGTCGAGAACCGCGCCATCGGCGGCCACACGGCGCCTGCGCTGGTGCGGTGCGCGGTCCACGACCTCTATCCCTTCTACCCCGATCTGGTCGTATTCCACGTCTATGGCGGGGAGACGACAGGGGAGTTGGAACGCATCTTTTCCAACATCCGCCGCTACACAACGGCGGAGATCATGACATTCACCCACCACACCGCATGGCCCCGGGAGGGGGGCGAGGAGGCGGTGACAAAACGGACCAAGTCCGATGATCTCTCTTCCGATATGACGCGGTACCTTGCGCAGAAGTACGACTGCGAGCTGGTCGAGGTTCGCAAGGAGTGGGACGAATACCTCAAGCATCACCATCTGGAGGCGAAGGACTTCCTCGGCGACACCGTCCACCCCAATGCGAAGGGCGGACAACTCCTTGCGGGACTGATGTTGCGGCATTTCCGATACAACACGCTCTTCCCCGCCGGCTGGGCGGATCGCGTTCGCACCTACGAGGCCCGGCGCGCACTGGAGGAGGCGACCGACGAGATCACGTTCACCGGCGAACCGTGGAAAGTCTCCGGGAATGGCGTGCTTGGCGCGTCGAAGGACAGCGCGCTTCGGCTCGAATTCGACGGCAACCGCGTCGACGTCATCGCCGCCGCACAATCGGGCGAACTCGGCACGACCACGATTCGGATCGACGGCAAGGCCCCCTCCTCCTTCCCAGAGGTCTATGTCGCGACGCGGCCCAGTTCCGCTCCACAGGTCTGGTGGCCCGCGGTTAAGCGCATCACCCTCGGCAAAGACCCCGTGGCGGAGGACTGGAAGCTGACGATCACGGAGATCTCGGACGACGGTCGTCGGTACAAGTATAACATAGTCGGCTCCGTCACCGGGCCCGACGGCAACGGTTCCGACGCGACAACCTTTATGTCCAACTCCGGTCGGATCATCATCGAGCCGCGCGACTTCGGCATAGCCTCGGCGTGCCAGTATAAGAAAGTGAAGTGCCCGACGGGATACGAGGTCACGTGGAAGGTTGTGGCCATGTGCATGGACACATGGCAGCCGCAACCGCTCGAAGACCCAGCGATCGAACCGTTCTATACCATTGTCCAGGGGCTGAAGAATACGAAACACGTGCTGGAGATTATCCCGAACGGCGACGGGCCTGTGCCCATCAAGGAGATCGTTGTCCACCGTCCGCCGCTACGCTAAGGCAAAGGAGATTCCCATGAACGAAGCCATCGAGAAGGCAAAGCAAGCCGCACTGGAGGCGCTGAAACCAAGTCCGAAGGACCTGCAGCACGGGCTGGAGCTGCACGCCAATACGGTCGTCTGCGAGTCGTACGGCTTCACCCCGCGCGCGGCGGTTGACGGAACCGCTCTGGCCGCCGCCGTCGAGGCCGGGGCGTCGGACATCGAGCTGCAGGACATGCGCGAGGAGATGATGATGCTCCGCGTCGCCACCGACCCCGCTGATAAAAAAGAGTTCATCGAGGCATGGGACGCCGCGGGAGTGACGTGCATCGGCGAGAACTCCGGCGAGGAAAACCAGGCGCCCCTCACGATCATCAAGCGCCTCGCCCGGTTCAACCACCTGACCGACTTGATGCCCGATTATCTCGTGCGCGCCGCCTGGCCACAGGACATCACCCGCGCCAAGAAGGAAGGGAAGCGCTGCCTCTACCTGAACTGCAACGGTGTGCCGCTGACGCAGAACTGGTTGTCGGTGCAAGACGAGCTGCGCTACATCCGCGTCTTTTTCCAACTGGGCTGCCGAATGATGCACCTGACCTACAACCGCCGCAACATGCTGGGCGACGGCTGCGCCGAGCCGGACAATGCCGGGCTGAGCGACTTCGGCCGGGCCGTGATCGCGGAAATGAACCGCGTCGGCGTGATCGTGGACACCGCCCACTCCGGCTGGAAGACGACCTTCGAGGCGGCGAAGGCGTCGGCGTCGCCGATGGTGATCAGCCACTCCGGCTGCTGCGCCCTCAACGAGCACATCCGGTGCAAGCCGGACGCCGTCATCCGGGCCGTGTGCGACACCGGCGGATACATAGGCATCTGCTGCATCCCCAATTTCCTGGGGGGAACGGGCGACATCAATGCGTTTCTGGATCATATCGAGTACGTCGTGAAACACTTTGGTGCGGACCGCGTCGCCATCGGGACGGACATCTCCTACGTGTCCAGCCGGGCCGCGGAGGAGAACAAGAAGGCACCTCCGCGCAGGAAGGAGCGCAAGCGGTGGGAGAATTTCTGGCCGGAGAACGCCTTCGCGACGAAGTTCAAGGAGCCTCGATACCCTCAGAGCCTCGCGTGGACCAATTGGCCCTACTTCACCGTCGGCCTCGTCCAGCGCGGCCATTCCGACGACGATGTCCAGAAGATCATCGGCGGGAATGTCCTGCGCGTGGCGCAGGCAGTGCTGGATCATGCGAAGGTGGGGCCGAAGGGCAAGTAAGGCTCAACACTCCCCTCACACGCGAGCATGTCGTGGCTCTATCGGTCACCCTTGCGATCGGAGGCCAGCTTCGGGGGGAACACCGTCTTGATGGCCTCCAGATACGCCATGCCGTTCACCGTGTCCGGCTCCAGGTAGCTGCCCTCGCCCCATTCGTTCCATGCGTTGATCGTCACCACGCGGGGACCGTCGGCCTGCTCAAGCACGCGCGACCTGACCAGTTCGAGGGCGCGGCGGAACCGCTCCGGCGTATTGCCCGACATCACCGGGGTGTTCGGATATCCCCGCCCGTCGTGCGGCTGATTGGCCGGGATGCGCGGCGTCGAATCCCAGCCCATTGTTACATTCGGGAAGTACGGCGCGCCGTAGGCTTGCCTGTTCTGCTCCCAGTGCTTCAGATACTGGGCGAGCACGTAATCATAATCGGTCCGGGGAAAATCCTTGAGGCGGACCCAATGGACCCACACATACGACGTCACGCTGTCCACCCCCAGCGCCTGCACCAGTTGGCGCGGCTCGCGATCGGGTTTCATGCCCCAGTCAACCGCATTGATGTGCACCCCCGGCAGGCCCGCCTGCTTCGCCAGCGCCCGGAAGTGGTCGAGGGCCTGGCGCGTTTGCTCCACGCCGCCGAGACCCCGCACCAGCGTGCCCAACTGGTAGATGCTGAAGTAGGGCTTGCCGTCAATTCGCCAATGGGAGGGATGCGTCATGTAGTCCCGGACCACGTGTTCTGCGAGCCGATCGAACGTCTGCCGCGAGACCTCACCCTTGGCCCCGGCGAGGTCGTGATTGGCCCACATGAGGGCGAACTTAACGCGGTCATTATTGGCGGCCCTAATATATCCCTTGCTCAAGGCGGATTCGAGGTAGTCCGAGACGCGGTCGTTGCAGTAGTAGTCGAAGAGAAACACGTCAATGCCGTGGTCCGCCGCGGCGGCGATCTTCCGGGCCATGGCCTGGGGATCGGCCTCGTTCTCGTAGCCCCATGCGGGAGTCTTGGGTTGCTGGTGCTCGTCGAAGCGAGGATAGGCTACCTTTAGCCGACCCCACTCGGATGTGGTCTTGCCCTTCTCGGGGTCGGTGTGCCAGTTGGGAAAATAGTAACATGCGACCGTGATCGGTCGTGCGCTGCTTTGCTCCATCTCCTGTCCTTCCACTTCTCCCGCCAGTGCCAGCAGTGCCAGCCCCCAGAGCAGACTGCGCCTCGTCAGGCGGAGACATGACATGTCATCGGCTTTCTTGGTCAGCGTGTCCACTATCCTTTCATTACCTTTCGTTGTCCTGCGGGACCTTGCCGTTCACCGATTTGGACCGTCCGGCGACGGCGGCGACCAGTATGCCAAAGGCCATGGCGCCAGCGCCGATGAAGAGGCCCGCGATCATCCCCACGGCGGCGGCGTAGCGCACGATGTTCTCCACCTTTGTGAAAAAACATTCCTTCGTGAACTCCGGAGACAGCACGGCGACCAGCGCGCCGAATCCGCCCCCCAACGCCGCCGAGAGAATCGCGGCGGCAAGGATAAGCGCGAAATTCCGAATGCCTTGATTCATCGGGGCCATCCTCTCTATCTCTCAGTCCTGCGACGCCGTGTAATACCTCAAGAAATCACGCGGCGTCAGTATCTTGATCCCCATGTAATTTTCGATGGCAGTAAGGGCCTTGTCTCCGGAAATGATGAAACCTGCCTCCAACGCTACGGCACATTCGATGAACTTGTTGTCGGCCGGGTCATCCTCAACAACATTGAGCCGTGGCGTGTTCGCGGCGAAGACCACGTGGAACCCGCGCCCGAACACATTCAGGAGCTCGCCAAGCTCTTGCTCGTCCTGTAACGCGAGGCGACGGAGAACTTCAACGTACTCCTCGATGATGGGTTTTGAGAGACAGAGGAGCACCTGGCCGGATTTCCAGAGATTCACAATTTTGCGCGGGGGACCGCCAAAGAAGGAGGAAACGAAAACGTTAGTGTCCACCACAACACGGATCACTTGTTGCCCCTAACTTCCCGGAGAACGCGCCCGACGTCGCCCGGGCCCCGACGGCGGGACCTCAACTTAGCGCTGATACGGTCCCACAAGTCGTCAATATATGCGCCGATGTCCCTGTCTCTGAGGTAGCCCTCCAGCAGGTCTCTGACTACCTCACTCACGCTTTTCCCTTCCGCCTTGGCCAACCGCGCCACTTTGTTTTTGAGGTCGCTGTCCAATCGGATAAGCATCTGAGTCGTCATTCCTTTCCTCCCGACGGTATTCTATCTTGTTTATACATTATATCATACGCCCACCACTCGTCAATGGGAATTTGCGATCCGATGGAATGACTTTGCCTTTTCGGGTGCAATGTGGGTATGATTCGGGATTGTTCCAAGATGGAGGACATGAATGAAAACGCTCTACCTTGTCCGACACGCGAAGTCGAGCTGGGAATCCACCGGCCTGGCGGATGTTGACCGCCCGCTGAACAAGCGCGGGGAGAAAGACGCCCCGCTCATGGGCAAAGTCATGAAAAAGGCGGGGATCAAGCCGGACGTCATCCTGTCCAGCCCTGCCGTCCGGGCCATCGCCACGGCGCAGGTCATCGCCGGGAAGATCGGCTACCCGGAGGAGGAGATCATCGAGGACGACGGCCTCTACCGCGCCGAGGTGGACGGTCTGCTCGAGGTGATCCGGGGCATCGAGGACCGCCGCAAGAGCGCCATGATCTTCGGCCACAATCCCGAACTCCACGAGCTGGCGGAGGCGCTGACGGATACAACCATTGATAAGCTGCCGACGTGCGCCGTGGTCTGCATCGAGTTCGACGTGGACGCATGGGCCAGGGTCGCGCGGGGCGGCGGCGCGTGCAAGTCCCTGGATTTTCCCAAGAAACACCGCAAGGCAAAATCGGAGGAACGGCCATGAATATCGCCATCTCGACGGCGTCGTTCGGTCGGGCGTTTCGCGACAAGAAGCTGGACATCCTTGATTTCCCCGAAGTGTGCGATCGGTCCGGCTTCGAGGCCATCGAGCTGAACGACTTTTGCCTCAAGGGTGACAGGGACCTGATCCGAGAGATGAAGCGGCGCGCCGCCCGACACGGTCTCGGCATCTGCGCCGTGGCCATCGAGAACAACTACTATCGCGCCTCGGCGGAGGAGATCGAAAAGGAGTGCACGCACATCGAGGAATACCTCGACATCACGTCGTACCTCGGCGCCCCGCTCCTGCGCGTGGACACGTCCCCCTATGGGAAGAACATGCCGGAGAGGATCATCCCGCAAGGCGTCACCAACGAGATGGCTTTCGACGCGGCGGTGCGCACGCTCCGTTCGGTAATGCCTGCCGCGGAGGAGCGCGGGATCACCCTCGTCCTCGAAAACCACGGCGGCATCTCCCGCACGTCGGACGATCAGATCAGGCTCGTCGAGGCGGTAGGCTCGGAGCGGTTCCGCATCAACCTCGACACCGGCAACTATCACGCCGATCCCATGGCCGGGACGGACCCATTCGAGGACTTCCTCGAAGCCGCCGAGAAGGTCGCGCCCTATCTCGCCTTCTGCCATGCGAAGATATGGGACGTGACCAATGACCTCCGCGAGCCGACGCTGGACTACGACAGGTTCTTTGCAGTCCTCCGCAGGATCGGCTACCGCGGGTTCATCTCCGCCGAATACATGGGGAAGAAAGACGTAATGGACCTCTTGTCGAAATGCGCCGCCCTCCTGAAGCGATGCAGGGATGCCATATCCGCACATGCCTGAACGGTCGCCTGGACCTGCCGGCGCTCACTCGGAAACAGCAAACTGCGTTTCCGATGCCTTCCCGCTGATTACCTCCGTCACGACGACCCGCCATCGCCCCGGCTGTTCGTTCATGGCCGTTCGGATGGCGCGGGAGAACTCTCCGACGGCCAGGACATTGTCCGTGTAGGCGCGGCTGAGCGCGCCGGAGGGACTGAAAACCTCCACGCGGAGCACATGATCGCCGGGAGTTCCCTCGCCGACGAGAACCTTTGCCTTGACCTCGAAGCGCTCCCCCTGCTTCACCTGCGCGGGTGAGACCTCGACCTCGACTCCCTTGATCTCGTACGGCATGAGCGCAAGGACGGCCGCCGCCTTGTGCGTCAGGTCAACCTGGGCCACGTCGGCAATGCCGAGGTACTTCTTATTGCGAACATCGTAGAGGTGCGCCTTTCGGCTTACATTGATGACTGTCGCTTCGGCCTCCTCGCGCAGCCGCAGGATGCCGAGGACCGTGATCCCGCCTCGCCGGAACTCGGCGCACTCGTAACCCATGTGCTCCGCCCCTTCGCTGCTGATGCGGACGGACGTGGTCACGCCGGCCTGGTTGATGATGTTGCGGATCAGTTCACGCGACGGCATGTTGTAGCCGAGGAAGCCATTCAGGTAGATGGCCCTTCCTTTGCCGACCTTGTGTATCACAATGGCCGGCTCGCCGTCGGCGTGGGCGGCGATGGTATCGGCATGGGGGGCGATCTCGTCGCGCCCGGCCAGCTTCAGGTCTTTCGGAATCCGCGGCAGCGCCTCGGACTCGCCGACGGTCAAAGGCGAAGGCTCGACCTTCCGGCAGACTGAGTTGCGCACGACGCCGAAGATGTCCTCGACACCCTTTCGCGAGTCAATCGGCCTGCCGCTCTCCGCCGCCGCGCCAGTCCCGATGTCCGCAACCACGAGTCCGCCGTTTTCGACAAACTTCGTGACGGCCTCCAACGTTTTGTCCGACAGGCAGAGGGAACAGGGGAGGAAGAGGACCTTGTAGTTACTCAACTCCCCGGCTTCGATCTGCCCTGCGCCGATCCATCGCGGCGTGCATCCGAGCTCGCGTAGCATGCGCGTCACGTTCACCCGCGACTTGAAATACCACGCGTAGAGACTCGTCGCGTCAGGACTGAACGTCTTGTCCATGTCCGACCAGGCCCATGACAGATGGCTGCTCGGCTGGGAGTAGAGCACGGCCACGGGCGCGTAGACCTTCTCGTAATCCACAAAAATTTTCCCGACGCCGCGTGTCAGGTCGCCCAGCCCGGACTTGAGCCACGTGGAGCTTTTCGTGTGGGCGAGCCGCGGATGGATGAAGGCCCAGAAGCTCATGGACTTCCCCCCCGGAAGCACCCCCAGCGACATGGGTCCCCACGGCGTGCAGCCCTTGCACCCCATAAAGGCCATCCACCACGGTTTGAACTCCGCCCCCTGTTCGCTTCGGTCGTACCACATCCATCCCGGCGCCGGGCAATCCGCGCGCAAAAACGACTTGCGGATGTCCATCTTTTGGCGGATGACGGTGCTTATGTCCACCGTGTCCTCCTCGAAGGCGTCGGCCCCTGTCGGGGGGATGATGCGGTGGATGACGGTGGGGTACTCGATCGTCATGTCCTCATGCCGAGAAACCGTTTCGTAGTTCCACCCGGCAAAGGGTATCTGGCCGAAGGTGTTGGAGAAGCCCATGCGCAGCTCGTGGTACTTGCTCTTGACCCCCTTGCGGGTGAGCATCAGCCCGTCGAGCCAGACCTCCTCCATGAACATGCGCCACTCCACCCATGGGGCGGGGTTGTCGCGCTTGCGCGCCTCGGGGTAGAGCATGGGCGAGACCTCGTCGAAGGACTTGAACTCCGCGCTCCACTCCTCATTGAGGCGGTTGATGGTATTGTATTTTTCCTTCAGCCATTGCCGGAAGCGTTTGACGCAATGTTCGCTCGTGCAGACGTCGTGGGGCACATACCGCGCCCCGGTCAGCTCGCTCTCGTCTTCGAGCGAGGCCAGGGCCATCGGTCCGGCGCGTCGGAGCCATGCGCCCGTTTCTTCGTATGAATCGCTGATGCTCTTGCGCACACCCGGATCGCTGAGGCAGGGTTGGCGGACGTTCGACTTGATCTCGCCGCGGAAGTTGAACCCGAAGGCGCGAACTTTGGCCGCGCCCCAGTACATCACCGGCGCGGCCGCCTCGAGCGTCTCGAAGGTGTAGCCTCGCGGGATCACCATGCCCTCGATGCCGATGTCCCGGGCGATGCGCATGAACTGCGGCCGCACATAGGCATTGTCCACGCTGAACTGCGATGTGGACGCCAGGTAGTCGTCCCACGCCGGTTGGGCCTCGGGCAGATAGATGTATGCATCCTTCTCCAACAGCAATCCCTTCGCATCGCGGACACTCACCCGCGCTCGATTGAGCACGGTCAGGGAGTTGTCCGTGGGCAGGGCGAAGCGGCGCTCGCTCGCGCCGGGAGGGATTGTGGTCTTTTGGTCCAGCGCGGCGATGAGCCGGCCGTGCATGTCCGTCAGCGCGATGTGGACCTCCACCTCCCGCGCGTCCGCCTCGTTCTCAATTTTCGCAAAAATGACGGCCTCCTCGCCTCTGCGATAGAATAGCTTTTCCGCGTCGAGCGCTGTCAGGAGGAAGGCATCCTTCTCCAGCGCAAGGTCCGCGCCGTCCGGGATGCTAAGAACCGCACGAACCGGCATCATCTCCGAGTCCGTCGTCAGCAGCGCGATGCGCTGCGCGCTCTTGCCGACGGGGACCTTGACCTTTTGCACATGATTGCCGATCACGTTTCCGTTCGCGTCCTCGACTCTGACGGCGACGTCCACTTCGCGTTCTTTCCCCTTGTTCTCGATGCTCGCGGTAACGACGGTATCATCACTCCGCCGATCGTGCTCCTTTTCGGCCTGCGCCGCGGCAAAGGAGACAGGAGAGACCGTGTCATACGTCGCCGTGGCGAAGGCAAGGGACCGCCCCTCCGCATCGCGCACGATCAGGTCCACGGCATGGGGCCGTCCGCCACACAGGTTGGCGATGGGGAACTCGACGGACGCCTCTTCTCCCTTCTTGAGCGATACGCGCTGTTCCCGTTTCTCCATCGAGTCGTAGTAGTCGCTCCCGTGATATATCGCCTGCACCACCGCCTCGCTATCTGCGCCGGAAACAAGCCGAAGCATGATCTCCCCCGCGCCCTCGACGTCCGGCTTCACCATTCTTACGGGAGCAACGTCACCCGTGGCCGTGAGGAAACGAATCGAATCGAGCGTAAGCGCCGACCCCTCGCCGATGGTCTCGAAGCAGAGCATCGCCCGCTTCATTCCGCGCAGCGCCTCGTGTTTGCGAAGGTCGTACTGCTTCACCCCGGTCTCCGCCGTTGCAGGCTGAAGGACGACAACCGTTTTTTCGAGATGTTCATCAGGCACAAACAGCGACCATTCCTTCGCGCTACTCACCGTTGCTTCGAGGATCGGGGTTTGATCCAGGTCGAGCGGAAAGGCCCCCGCGCCGAAGCCCCGGCTGTCGTTCAGGTTTGTCTCCGAGATCTTCAGCCTGCCGTCGGTCCTTTCCACCTTCGCCCCATACCCCCGCCAAGTGTCCACGGGATGGGTCTGCTCCTCCGTGGCGATTTTCCAATTCCCTGTCTCGCGCTCCAGACTGGGACGGGCAACTCGGACGGCGCGCTCCATCCGCCACGGGTCGGTCATACGATCCTCCATCTGCGCCGCAGGCCACGCGCTGAGAAGGGACACGCCCGTCTCGCGCCTCGCCGTCCAGAGCACGGCCCGGCTCAGGAGCTGGAAGTAACATTCCCAATCGCAAAAAACGACCTCCTCGATGCCGACCATCGGCGTCAGGCATGTGGCCCCCCTCGGATACGAGATCGCCATGCACCGCCCCTTGCCGCATTCCCCTACCTTGACCTCCGGACGACATCCATCGGGAAGCAGGTGCATCGGCAGGGCCGTCTCGAGAAACGAACCGTCCCCCGCCAGATTGATTGCGGCCCCCGTCGCGAGCGTCGCGTCTGTGTTCACGCTGAGCATCCCTGCGCCCTTCGTCACGCGGTCCATCAACAGGTCCTGCGCCTCGGACGGCAGGAGGCCCATCGGGACCTTGCCCAGGATAATCACATCGTAGGTCTTCGCGTCCAGCAGCTCGATGAATTCCTCCGCGGCGGCTGTGTCCATCAAGGGATACTGGAAACCGACCAGGTCGAACTCCATGTCGAGGCGCTGGGCCAGCTCATCAATGTCGCGCTCGGTTGGGATCGGCGCGAGACAGAGCGCCTTTACCGGCCCGCCCGGCAATGGTTTCGCCCACTTAACGTGCTGGGTATCAAGGGGTTCCGACGCGATATGAAACCGCTCCGGCCCGCCGCGCCCGGCCAGGGAGGCGCGTCCGATCCTCGCGCGCCGGGGCGCGCCGTCGGCGCCCAGGGGGACGGCAATCTGCTCCTTCACTTGGTCTCCCTCAACCTGAACCTCAAGCGTCCCCTCCTCGGCCCGGCCGGCGGGCCAGTTCAGTTCGACGCCCTTGCCTCCGGACAGATTCCCGTCCATACCCGCCAGATCTATTCCACCTATGCGCGCGCGGACATGCGCGTTGCCCAGGCTGAGGAGCGAGACCAGCCTGAGCAGGATTTTCTGCGCGGCCTCGTCCTCAACCCGGCGGAGCGAAGCGACGACCGTCGGCGATGCGCCGGCCACGTCGCTCACGCCGCGGATCGGCGCGATCGTGTAGCTCGTCTGCCACTCCTTACCGAGGCCGAGCTCAACCTCCCGGTAGATCCATTCCATGGTCCCCGGCTTCTGCCCGTTCCACACATAGAACCGAGCAAGTTTTTCCTTTTCACAAAAAGCGATAAGGCCTCGCTGCGTCTTTGAATCAACGACGGCGATCCATCCATCACGCGGGTTCTCGATGAAGTTGTCCGGGGTCTCCTTGCTTACATCCGCCAGCCGGATGACGCCCAGGCCGCCGGCGGCAGGGATGAAGAACGCATCGTTGTCATCTGCCGCCCCGCCGGCCATCGGCCGACTGAAAACCCACGGGCTGATCGTGCGCTTGATCTTCCCGGAGTTGCGGATGCGGAGCGTCACGTGCAATGCAGGTGAGCCATCGGGTAGCCGGTAAGTCTTGGTGTACTCCAATCCGCTCAATTTTGGATCTTTGACGGCGTATGACGCCTCCACTCCACCCTCGATGCGACGCAGCGTGTAGTCGTTTCGCTCCATCTCGGGAAGCCGCGTGCGCCATTCCCGATCCACACACAATCCCTGGTTCGTGGCGACGATCTCGTCGCCCGTCGCCAAATCCTTGAGCGACGAGACGCGCCCCGCGCGAGCCGAAAGCGTCGCTCTCAGGAATTTGTTTTCGATGATCACGTCCTCTTGCGCCGCCGCCGCGCCGACACAAATGAGAAGGACAAAGATAGCATACCTCATTGCAGTTACCTCGCTTCATTGTAGGCGTATGCGATAATGTTTCTCACCAGGTCGAAGTAGAGTCCGTCCGCACTGCGAAAGGCGCCCGGAAGCTGGTTGAACATCACCACGCCCTTGCCATGAATGCCTTCCTGGATGAGAAGCGTCGCCTTGCCGGGGTCGTCCTTGGCATGGGCAAGAACTATCTGTTCCTTGGGCCACTTTTCCCACCATCCGTAGTGCCCGGCCTCCTTTCCGCCGATGGGGACGGGCGCGGACAGAACGGCGTGGCGATTCGCTTCGGCGAAGCAATCCGATCCGTAGCCCTGACAGAACTCGCTCGGCGGCATGACGCCGACGCTGGTGAGGAACTTCTCAGTGTCGGGGCTGAATCGGCCCGGCCGGCCGCCGGTGTTGTAGTCGAAGAAGATCATCCCCCCGCCTTGCAGGAAATTGCGGAGAACCTTGCAGACCACGGGGTCGGCGAAGAGCGGGCCCTCGTCGCAATACTGGCCGATGTACAACATTCGCGACCGTGCAAGATTGTCGGTCAGCGTCGCATCGAGCGTGGCGGGCGTGTAGAAGTTTTCAACCAACGCGAACGGCTCCGACAGCCGAAAGAGCGGATACACATTCGGAGTCGGCGGCTTGCGGCCGTTGTTGTTGAAGACAACCACATGCCTCAGGGGAAGGAGTTCTTGGGCATGGAGTTCGGCCCGGATAAACAGCAGAACGAGCGCGGTGCGAAGGGCTGCGGTCTTGACCATCGTGATTCCCTTTCAATCCCTGGAAAACAGTTCACCACCACATAACTGGGGGTACGTAATCACACGCCTTCTTGCTTTGTCAAGGCGTTTTTTCTTCGGCAGCAACCTTGGCTTTGTACCGTTCGATGACGTTGATCGTCACCACCGGATTGCTTGGCGCATTGGACTGCACGTCGCGACGCGTCTGGACGGCAAAATAGATGTATTTGCCCCGACGTTCCTCGGCGAGAATCCTGCCCTCGTTCTTCAGGACAAGGTAGGTCTTATAGTCCGCGCGCTTTACTTTGGTCATGCGAATCGCATCGGGGTATGGCGAGTGGGGGTTCCGGTCGCCCATCCGCTGCTCCTGGTGCTCGGGATAGTGTAGAAAGGGTGCACGTTGCGGCCCGCAGCCCGCGATAGACATCGCAATGAAAAGAAGGGGATGGAGTCGCATCACGTCCCATAGATCAAAAAATCAACAATACGCAGAAAAAAATTTGATCCTCATTAGAGCAGACTTGTCCTCCGTCGTCAAGGCACTCCACTATATTGCTCGGAGTCATAACCTCAAGATTACAAGGAGGCTAACAACCATTTGTCTTCAAGTTCTCCGTCTGCAAGGCACGGCGACGTCCCAAATCCATCCGTAAGAGCAACGTTTCCCTTCACTTTTTTCTTGACGCCCCCGTTAAGGGACCATAGGATAGATTTTTGTGTCGAGGACCCGTTGACTATTTAGCACACCCAAGGAACATACCCCGTACACAAGCTGTAGGGGGTAAGTTGTTACGATGCCCATAATATTGAGGCAACAGCAAGAGCCGGGCGGCATTCACTTTCTGTCGTATGTGAGGTTCTTCAGTTGACTGTGCGCCCATTCATCGTGTTATAGGTCGGTTCACCGAAGGGAGGTTACTATGGAGACGCATCGCCGCATACATCATGGTTTGCAGGTTGAGGAACTCGAATATCGTCTGGCGCCGGGGATTGTCTCCATCCTCATGGACCCCGGAAGCGACTCCGGCGTCTTGAATTACGACCAGCTGACGAACGAGACGATGCCGCTCTACTGGCTTATCATTGACGACGTCGGCACGGTTGATGTGGACTTCGACGGCGACGGCGAGCACGACGCCGAGGAGTCAATCTACTGGGACATGGACGTTGCCCCAGGCATCTATCCCATTATCCCCACCGTGCCCCTTGCCGACGGCTATTGGACGGTCACGGTCACATTTTACGATCTCCTGGGGATACCCGAGGACATTGACTGGAGTCCCACCTGGATTGATACTACCGCCCCGGACGCGCCGCCGCCTTATGGCGGCAACCCCAGCCTGCCATCTCTCGACCTCTGGGACGGCACACCCGATTCCGTCCTCAATCCCCTTGGCAGCGACTCGGGACTGTTCGGCGACGACAACGTGACCTATGTGACGACCCCTACGTTTAATGTCGCCCGCATGTCCAACGACCTCTTCTATAGAATCTACCGCAACGCCCTCGGCGACCTGGAGCCGACGCTGGTCTCCTCCGACTCCGACGGTATGGGCTTCATCGGCGATGACGGCGTCATCTACCGTCCGTATGCAATCGAGGACCCCTTCACCGGCGCGATCACCATCGTCCCCGCCATGGAGACGCTCACCACGCAGCCCGAAAGCGCCGTGGGCAATCCCTGGTACTACACCCTCCGCGCCGTGGACTGGGCCGGCAACGAGTCCCCCGACGGACCCGGCATCCACGTCTACCTCGACGCCACCGGTCCCGACCTGGGCGGCGGGCAGGCCATCATTGATCTCATGTCCGAGAGCGACAGCGGCATCTTCAACGACGACGACTACACGAACGATTACACCCCATCCTTCGAGGTGAGCAACATCGCGGCGACCCCTGGAAGCGAGGACTTCGGCCTCTTCTTTCGCATCTTCCGCGACGGCGTCGAAATCTCCCACACCCCCATCGTCGGCGACGACTTCCACATCTATAAAGAGCTCGATCCCCCGCCCGAGTTCCCCTGGCCCCCCATCGGTCCCGGCGAACCCACCACCATCGGCCATGAGACATTGCTCGATCAGCAGACGCCCTTTGCCACACCGTCTGAAAACGTCTATGTCTACACCGTCCAAGCGGTTGATCTGGCGGGCAATCTCTCCGACCCAGGTCAATCGGACCCGTTGACGGTGACCATTGACACCCTCGCCCCGCAGGCCCCGACGCTGGTTGACCTCCACTTCGGCAGCGACAGCGGCGCATGGGACGACGACAACTACACGAACATCACACGCCCACGCTTTGACGTCACCGTCAACGATGAAACCCAGGACTACTGGCAGCTCTGGCGGGAGCTTTGGCTTGATCCGTCCTCGTCGGTTCGCGTCTCGACGGGCGACTACGTCGGGGCGGACGGCCATATCTATAGGGGATCGGGCGACCCCTTCAGTCCGCCCTGGGCGCCCGGCAGCGGATACGAGGTCCTCACCGATGCGCAGCCGGACAGCGTGGATGAGTTCGGCCGGCCCATCCCCTACCTCTACTCGGCCCTGGCGATAGACATTGCAGGCAACCCGTCGGACTTACTCTCGCTCGACTTGCCGGTTATCATTGACACAGCCCCGCCTCCTGTGATGACGCTGGGCGACCCCCGGCCGGCTGAACCCCTTCCCGACACACCCCTGAACTATATCCCCGGGCAGACGGAGCCAATCCACACGAACTGGCCGACGTTCGAATGGCCTTATGCCATGATCCCGGCCGGGCCTTTCGGCGGCGGAAACTTTGATCCTACCAAGCAGGATTGCTACCTGACCACCTACTGGATCAAGATGGACGGCGGCACGGGACCGGAGTTTGAATACGACACCCGCTACGGCAGCAACTGGAACCCGGCGGGCTATGGACCTCGTCCCTTCGGCGATCCCCTCCCGCCGATGCCGCAGGACGACCCCGGAACGAACTTCGCCGCCCCCGACATCGTCTACACCTTGCCCACCGGCGGGCCGGAGCCCTGGCGGCTGAACCGCGGCCTCACGTACGGCTTCCACACCTGGCAGATTCGCGCCGAGGACCTGGCGGGCAATATGAACGATTACTCCAACGCCATGACGTTCCTGATTGACACCCACACCGACGCCGACGGTGACATCATCCGCCTCGACGTTGACCGGGCCACGCTGCGCAATGCGGGCATGGACCCGACGCTCACCGTCCTGCCGAATTTCGTCCCGCCAGGCGGCGGCGTCCGGCCCGGCACAGGTGACATTGCGAGTATTGATATTGCCCATACCTACGACGGCTCGGTGCTGCACTTCTACATTGACCCGAACAACCCCAACGAGCCGGGCATCGGCCCGGGCGATGGGCGGTTCACCGTGGGGGACGTGCGGTCGCCCGCCAACGTGGCCCTGGGCATTCTCTCCATCGGCATCCCGAAGGATTGGACGCCGTCCAACCCGGGAACCTTCGAGGGCATCGGGACGTTCCGCACTGTCGCTATCGGCGGCAACCGGCTGGGCGCGCTGATTATCTCCGGCGACTATGACGCCAGCGCGGGCCAGTCGGTGACGGTCGGAGGCGGGCTCGGTGAACTGGGGCTTTTCCGGGCCGAAAACATCACCCTGAACGCCCCCGGCGGCCACTCGGCGATTCTGGCGGCGGACACCCGGTTCGTCCTCGCCCCCCACGGCAACTTCTGGGATGCGCCGGGGGTCCCCTTGGCGCCCATCGCCGTGCAGGGGTTGCTGTGGATGGTGGATGACAGCGGGGCCCGGCTTGCCGTCGGCGCGAGGGGCGGCGTCGGCCAGGTCACGCTCGTCCCGATGGCCAACGGCATCGGCTCCGTGGTGGCGGAGATTTACCTGCCAACGCCGGGCATGACCGCCCTCGCCCGGTCCTCGGAAGGCGGCGACGTGTCCTACGTGGAGAGCGCGGGAGGGGGGATTATGAACGTCATGGTCCTCGGTGGGGTGGAGATGGATCTATTCGCCGTAAACTCGAACGGCGGTTCGATACAGCAGGTGTCGAACAATACATATGGCGGAGACATCTTTCACATTGACGCAGGCGCAGGCAACATCGTGGGCATCTTTACGTATGACACGGGGCGGCTCGGCGCCATCTACTCCGGCGGTCCACAATCGGCTCGGCGCGTATTTGCGCGCCACGATCCCTGGCCGGCGCCGCAGGACCCGCCCGTCCATGTGCCCATCGGCCTCGGCGAGGACTATTTCACAGCCAATGGCATCGTCGCGGCTAATGTTCAGCAGATTCGCGCAGGCGAACTGAACGGGGCCGATGTCCAGCTTTCAGGGGTTCTGAGCGGACTCACTACGATGCACGGCGTGATTGACACGGACATCACTGCAACCGCCATAATGAACATAATGACAAGAGACAGCGTGAAGAACTCCTCCTTTGTCACCACCCTTGGCAATCTGACCTCGTTCCTTGCATATGACACAATCTTGAACAGCACGATCTCTGCGGCAGGCCAGTTCTTCAGGTTGCTCGCCTTCAATGGCCTCACGAACAGCACGATCGAGGCCGACAGCGTCCAGATGATCCGCGTCATCGGCCCTGTCCGAGGCACGACGCTTGACGTAACGAATGGCGTCTCGTTGATCAATCTCGGTTATCTCTTGGGCGGATCTAATTTTTCGATCGGCGGGAACCTCGGCAGGTTCTACGCCAGCGCGGATGTTCGGGATTCCATACTCGACGTGGGCGGCAGCATCACCAGCGGAGTCCAGATCATGGGGGCGATCCGCGACAGCGAGGTAAAGGCGGGCGGCGGCGTCTCCCGCATAGATGTTTTCAAGGGAATAACGGACACGCTCGTTGACGTGGGCGGCAATTTGGGAGGTTTGACCGTACAGTCCGGAGCCTCGACAAACAACGTGATCCATATCGGCGGCAACGTAACAATTGCATCCGTCGGAGGAGGGATGGCTGACAGTCTTTTCGCCATTGACGGCTCCCTCCAGACTGCACTGATGCGTGGCGTGATCGGAAACACGCAACTCGTTATCGGCGGTAATCTTGTAACCGGCCTGTTTTCGGGCAGCATTATCGGAAGCCGCATCGAGGTCGGAGGGAACGTGCAGCGGTTCATGTGCTACAACGCTTACACCGACACCAGTATGGCGGTTGGAATGGACCTTCAGCTTCTCAGCCTGATGAAGGGGATTACAGGTGGAACGGTGGCGCAGCCGAATCTCCTGAACGTTGGGGGTAACTTCGTTATGGCCCAAATCGGCGGCGACATCTCCGCCAATACGAAAATCTCTGTCGGCGGTCTGCCCCCGGCAGGCCAAGAGTCCGATCTCGTCACGATGAATGTGTTGGGCCTAATATATGGCGACATAGAGGTCTATGGAGATATATTAACCCTGCGAAACGCAGGCACCGCGCCGACGCCGACCGGGCCGAGGGAGGGCTTCACGGAGGCGTATCTCCTGAACGACAGGCTTGGCGAACCCACAGGCGGTAGACTGGATATCGGCGGAAGGGCAATGCGACTCCTCTGAGCTGATAGGATGAAAGACCCCGGGCGCATACTCCTTTTCACAGGCGACGGGAAGGGAAAGACGACCGCCGCCCTCGGCATGGCCCTGCGCGCGGTGGGGCATGGGATGCCGACGTTTATCCTGCAGTTTATGAAGGCCGATCCTTCGACCGGCGAGATCGCCGCTCTGAAGCGCCTCCCCAATGTGGAGATCGTGCAGGCCGGTCTTGGCTTCGCGCCCCCCCCCGGCAGCCCTAAGTTCCCGGAGCACGCCCAGGCCGCGCGCAACGCCCTTGCCAAGGCATCGGAGGCGCTTGCATCGGACAAATACGCGATGGTAATCCTGGATGAGATCTGCAACGCCGTCGCCCGCGGGTTGCTCGACGAGGACCGTGTCGTCCAGATGGTCGAGAAAAAACCGGAAGGCATGATCCTGGTGCTCACCGGCCGAGGCGCGACCGATCGCCTGATCGCCCTAGCCGATACAGTCACCGAGATGCGAGCGATCAAGCACGGCCTCGCCGAAGGCCGAAAGGCGCAAGAGGGAGTTGAATTCTGAGGCGGGAGACCCGATGACATGCAACGTGGAAGAAAACGCATCCTCTTGTCGCTCGCCGTCCTGCTCGCCACTCTGGTTTTAGGGCCGGTTGCCGCCGACGATCCGCCATCCGCCCCCGATCCCCGCGTGAAACCGGGGGAGAAGTTCAAGCTGTCGTTCCCGAGCCTGCCCAAGGACCGACATGGGAACACATCCGAAATGGAGATCAGCATCCCGAAGGAATACACTCCCAGTCGGTATCATCCGCTTTGTGTCTTCATGGGCGGGGCCGATGGGTCGTCGAGCGCTGGTTCCGCCGCGAGCCTGGCGGACCCCGACAAGTTCATCCTTGCCGGCATGCCCTACCCAATGGGGGCGAACAACGCCAGCCAGAGCAATATGGTCGGCAACTTCCCTGTGATGTGGGCCTACCACAAGAAGATGCTGGAGGAGCTTCACAAGGTCGTCCCCAACATCAATCCGGACTTCCGCGTGCTGGCGGGCTTCAGCAACGGCGGTCACTGCATTGACGGCGAACTTGGGCTGGGCGTCGCGGACTTCTTCAACGTGTTCATCCTGGCCGACGGAGGCGGGGCGAAGGACAGCCCGAAGTATCGCCCCGCGCGCGGTTGCTACATGTTCGTGTGTTGGGGGGAGAAGTCCCCCGCCAAAGGCTATGTCCCCGGCGTTGCCGCCAAGGCCGCGAAGGCGGGCATGAAGGTCAAGACGATGGAGATGAAGGGCGAAGGCCATAGCTTCGACGCCGAGAACATGGCCAAGGCCAAGGAATGGATCGAGACCGAAGTCGTTCCCGAGCTGACAAGGGAAATGTTGGCGCGCGCCAAGAAGGCTAAATCGCGAAATCCAGAAGAGGCATTGGCCGCCATCCAGGGCATGAGACTCCTTGTCGGGGAAGACGACGAGAAGATCGAGAAACAGGTGGAGAAGATTCTCGACGGTATTGATAAGGTCGCCCGTAAGGAGCTGGACAAGATCAAGCCCGCCCTGACCGAGGACGCAACGTCCCCGAAGCGAAAGGCCGCCGAGAGCGATTTGCGCGACTTCATCGAAAAATACCAAGGCTTAAAAGTCGCGGACGAGGCGAAGGAACTCCTGGAACCGGGCCCCGCGAAGGAAGAAGAGAAAGAGGAAGACAAGGAGAAGAAAAAGGAAACCGAGTAGCGCCGCCCAAGAGTCCAAGAACACACAGGGGTAGAAGCGCCTATGGATGGCGCTTCTCCCCGTGTTTTATGTGCTGCTGATGCCAGATTACCCGCCGGCATTCACTCCTTCGGCCACGTCAGGCCGGGCCAATCATCGGTTCGGAACGGCGAGGCCGGCAGGCCCTCCTGGTTGAAGAGGTTGCATCCCTCCGGGTTGTCCGCCCAGGCGTAACGCGCGGCGACCGGCTTGGCCACCTGGTCGCTCGACACGACGACCGTGTCCTTGCCCTCGATCTTCGCATCGGCCCAGACGAACTTCCTGTCCTCGCCCGCAATCGCGAACTGCTTGAGCGGTTCTCCGCCCTTGGCCGTGAGGCCGCTCCCCACATGATTGAACTTCACGATGATCTTGTTCCCCTCCACCTTCATTGAGTCATACATCGGACCGGAATAGACGATCTCCTTCCCATACACTGTCCCCAGCGCGCACAGGGCCAGGCGTTTGCCCACATCTTCTTTGTTCTTGGGATGGATATCGTCCGCTTCGCCGATGTCAATAGTGATGGCCATGCCCGTGTTGGGCACAGAAAGCGTCTTGACGAAGGACTCGCGGATCTCCGCCCATGCGCTCTCGCTGGGTTCGGCTTTCGGTTTCATAAAGTTGGGCAGCTGGACAAACAGGAACGGAAAATCGCCCTCTCCCCAGGCGTCGCGCCAGCACCTGATCATCGTCGGGAAGAGCGTGCGATACTCGTAGGCCCGTCCAGCGTTCCCCTCGCCCTGATACCAGATCGCGCCGCGAATCGTGTATGGGACGACGGGCATGACCATGCCGTTAAAGAGAACCGATGGTTCGTTCTTAGAGCCGAGGGCCAATTCCTTCGGCGCCTTGGGGGCGGCGGGCGGTTTTCCGCCCTCCGCCTTCGCTTTCTCCACTTCCTTCTTCCAGGCCATTTGTTCCTTCCGGAACGCGCCGAATGCGGCGTTCCAGGGCTTGAAGTACTTGATGTAGTCCTCCCTCATGTCCGGATGCTCTTCGAGTTTCTTGCGGAAGGCATCCGCGATCGGTTTCAGCATTGGGACCGACTCGATGGCCTCCAGGCTGGTATAGGCCTCCGCCGGCGTGCCGCCCCAGGCGTTCTGGATCAGGCCGACCGGGACCTTCAGGTCCTTGTACAGCTCCCTGCCGAAGAAATACCCCGCCGCGGAAAAGCCCGGCGCGGTCTCGGGCGAGCAGACCTGCCATGCGCCCGTGCAGTCCTCTCGCGGCTTGACCGACGGCGTCAGGTCCACCGTGAACAGGCGGATTTGCGGGAGGTTCGCCCCCGCGATCGCCTGCTCCGCCGCGCTGGAACCGCGAAGCGACATGTGCATATTCGATTGGCCGGAGCAGACCCACACCTCCCCGATGAGGACGTTCTTGAGGGTGATCGTGTTCTTCCCCTTTACCGTCATCTCGAACGGTCCGCCCTCGGGCAGGGCCTTAAGCGTCGCCAGCCACTTGCCTTGGTCGTTTGCTGTCACGACGGCCTTCCGATCGCACAGCGCGACGGCGACCTCCTCCCCCGCGTCGGCCCAGCCCCATATCTGCAGATCCATATGCCGCTGTAAGACCATGTTGTCGCCGATCACTGCGGGCAGCTTGACATCGCCGGCGGCGACCGAAGCCAGAACCGCCACCGCCACAAACACACCAACGCCCACGCGCCCATACGCCCGCACGCCCATACGCCCAAACATCTTTCCGCTACTGTCCATAACCACTCCTATCCTCTCACTTCCACTTCCACAGTTTGATCGTCAGGTTTGAATCGCCGCTGGCCAGAATCCCGCCGTCGGGCGAGAAGGCCACCGCCTTGACCTGCCCCTGGTGTCCCTCCAGGGTGGCCGCCACCTGGCCCGTCTTCACATCCCACAGCCGGACCAGCTTCTGCATGAAACCCATGGCCACCAGAGACCCATCCGGCGAGAAGGCGATGGCGCCGATACCGACCCATGCGCCCTTTTCGGCGGGATCATCGCGCCAGGTCATCACCTCCTGCCGGGTCGCCGCATCAATGAGCGTAAGGCTCGACCCGCCCGCGGCGGCGAGAATCTTTCCGTCGGGGGAGAAACAGATGTCCTCCACCCCGCCCTCGGGGATCGGGACTTGCGCGACCTTCTCGCCGGTCGCCGCATCCCAGAATCTGATCTCTCCGTCGCCCCAATCGTAAGATGTGAAAACACTTCCGTCCGGAGAGAACCGAATGGCCTTGGCGCCTCCATCCTCGATGGCGCGGACCTCCTTGCCGGAGGTCATGTCCAGAATCTTGATATTATCGCCGAAGGCCCCGCACACGAGCCGCTTGCCATCCGGGGAGAAAACCAGCGAGACCACCAAGCCGTCGTGGGCCTTCCAGGCCGTCACTTCTCGCTCGCCGGCCACATCAAACACCTTGACGACGCCATCCCACCCGGCAGCGGCGATATACCGTCCGTCGGGGCTGAAGACCGCCCGGCAAACCTTGCCATCAAAGCCAAACAGTCCCGTCTTTTCCGTTGGCGGACCGTCCACACTCCATATTTTCACACACGCCTGCTCGAACCCGGTCGCCGCCAGAAGCTTGCCGTCCGGGGAGAAGCAGAGGGAGGACACATCCCCAAAGGCAGACTCCTTCGGCTTGATCTCCGCCCACTCCACCATGCCGAAGCCAGGGCCGGGACGGGGGATCGGCTTCACGCCGACGCGCACCGGCTCGCCCGGAGGACGGGGGGTCGGACGATCCTCGGCCGCGGCCTTCGCCGTCGCTGCCGCGGATGGCTTGGGTTTGTAGTCCGCCGTGGCCTTCTCGCTGATGGGGATACCCTTCAGATTGAAAGGGATCGCCGCCTGGCGAAACCCCTCCGCCCATGTCACGGCAACGTGAGCAGGCTGGAAGTTGCCCGGCGTCTCAAAATTGGCGCTCCACCCACACCCGCCGGGGCCGCTCCACCCCGAACCGCGATCCCCTTCCACCTGCCGCCCGTCCTTCCCGATGACGGCAACCGTATGCGCCGAGAGAAGCGTCGCGCCAAGAGAACCTCCCTCCTGCGCAAGCCGGGTCATTACCTCCTGATCGTAGCCCAGCTTGATGTTGGCTGTCAGCTTGCCCTCCTTGTCCTGGCTCACCTGGTCCAGGGCCACGTTCACATCTCCCGTCTTGGTCGTGGCGCCGTTTTGCCAGGGCACAGTCGCCTCTCTTCTCTGCGTCGGCGCCCAGACGGGGATTGTTACTTCCAGGTCGGCGGTGTCCCCCGTGAGCTGCCCGCCGGGGTGGAACTTCCAGGCCCGGCCGCCCATGCCGTCCTGCATCACCTCGTCGGCCTTGATCGTGACGCGCCGGCCGCCGGCGAACGTGAAGACGAAGTCCGGGTTCGTCGCCGGGTCCTCAAACGTCGCGCCGGAGCTCTTGTCCACCCGCAGATCGAGGGCCATGCGCTTCACCTTGATGGACTTGGGCGGTTGCTGTTTGAAGTCGAAGGTGCTTTCTTCGTTCAAGCCGTACCAGACCAAGGCGAGCGGCCCGACCACTTGATACCCCCGGGGCGGCGGGGCGTCGAACGACCCCGGGATGCCAATCGGGTAGCCGGGCTGCGAGAAGACGGTGAACCCCCACCGCCCCTGGTTGCACACCTCTAAGAGCGCCTCCCAGAAGAAGGCGTCTTTCATTACGACGGTCAGCCGGGGTCTCTCGCCGCTCCCCTCCCATTTGATGATGCGGTCGGATTGCCGGGCGATCTTGTAGAGGATCGCGTCCACCGGTTGGTCCACCGCGTTGAGCGTGATGAAGGGGCTTTGGGGGACGGACCGCATGTCAATCTTCTCGGCGGTTGCGGCGGCGGGCGGTCGGCGAGCGGGTGTCGGGGCCGGACCGGGTTCGGGTTGTGGTTCCTTCTGCGCTGGTTGTGCTTCGGGGGCCTTCGGTTCGGGTTCGGGTTTGGGTTCGGGGGCGGGTCTCGGTTCCGGTTTGGGGACCGTGTAGCCGGCCTTTTTCTGGATGTCCTTGATGTCGGCCCGCTTGAACTCCATCGTCCCGTAGGTCATCTGCATGACCACCTTCTCCGGAGTCTCTTCGAGAATCTTCCCCTCGAAGCGATTGCCGTTCTTCAGGACGAGCGTGTCGGCGGCGAGGCGCAACGGCGCGCAAAATAGCACCGCAGCGACGATCCATAGGCCCGCTTTCGTCCATGCATGAGTGATGCGCTTCTCCATTTCCTGCTCCTTTCGACGCCTATTCCTTGCTCTTAAACTTCACGGCATCCGCGTTGCAGTAGCCATTATCGGTGTCGTTGTTGAATTCGATGTAGCACCCATCCGGCGCGAATACGTGGTCGCCGAGGCGGAACCAGTGATTGCCCTCCGTTTGCAGGTTGACGGAGTAGGCGTGGTCCTTCCCATCGGCGTCGTGGACGATGACCGGTTGCTTGGTCGTGCGGTCGGGATCGGCGGACCAATAGATGCAGACCTCATATATTCGTTTTGACGAGACCTTCGGGATGAAGCGCGCCCGCCCGACCGCCGATCGGTCGGCGGCGAGATACCGGAAATCCTCGCCATAGGATCCATTGCCATTGGTGCGATCCGCCGTGCCCCAGTTGCCGGAGACGATCGTGAAGTCCGCGTCGCGGTTGTCAATGATGATCTCCTCGGCAGGCGCTTTGGCTGTCGGCGGCGGGGCCTTCGTTTCCTGGGTCGGTCCCTTGCCGCAGCCCGCCATGCACATAAGGCATAACACAGCCACCATCAACTGGTTAAGACACGTCCACAACTTCTGTCTCATAGAGAATCCTCCTTTGCCGCCGCGCACTACTTGACCTCCTCCGCTACGACGCTCGGCCACGTGTCCGTGCGGAAGGGCGACGCGGGCAGGCCCGCCTTGTTATAGAGATTGCATCCCAACGGGTTGTCCGCCCAGGCGTAGCGCACGGCGACCGGCTTCTGCACCTTGTCGCTCGATACCACCACGGTTTCGCCGTCAATCTTCGCATCGGCCCAGACGAACTTCTTGTCCTCGCCGGCGATGGCGAACTGCTTCAGGGGTCCTCCCTTCGCATCGAGTCCGCCGCCGACCTGCGTGAACTGAATGCGAATTTTGTCTCCTTCGATCTTGACGGAGTCATAGAGCGGCCCGCAATACACGACGTTCTCGCCGTAGACCTTCGCCCGCGCCCACAGGGCCAGGCGGTCGCCGACGTCCCGCTTGTTCTTCGGGTGGATGTCCTTCTCCTCGCCGATGTCTATCGTGATCGCCATGCCCGTGTTCGGGGTGGAGAGCGACTGCAGGAACGACTCGCGGATCACCGCCCACTCGCTCTCGCCTGGTTCGGGCTGAACAGCCTTGTAGTTTGGGAGCTGGACGAACAGAAATGGGAAAGCGCCCTGGCCCCACACCTTCCGCCAACTGCCGATCATTGCAGGCAAGAGCTTCCGGTACTGATATGCCCGGCCGCCCTTGGCGTTGTTCTCGCCCTGATACCAGATGGCCCCACGGATGGCGTAGGGAACTATCGGCGCGATCATGCCGTTGTAAAGGAGCGTCGCAGCGTTCCTGTATTTCGGCGAGGGCGGCCTACGCTTCTTGCTCTCGTCGAGCTTCCCCTGCTTGCGTAGCTCCGCCATCTTCTCCTTCCATACCTTGAGCGTCTCCTGGTATTCTCGAACGGCCTTGTCGAAATCCGCCACGATCTCCTTCCACTCCGGCTGCTCGATGATCTGCTTGAGTTCGGGGTCGGACTCGAAGCCCTCGCGGGTGGTCCACGCCTCGGCGGCGGTCCCGCCGACGGCGCTCTGGAGAATTCCGACGGGCACGTTCAGCTTCTGGTGAAGGTTGAGGGCGAAGAAATACGCCGTCGCGGAGAAACCTCCGGCCGTCTCCGGGCTGCAGGCCTGCCATGCGCCCTCGCACTGCTCCTGCGGCGCGACGGCCTGTTTCATGGGAACCTTGAAGAAGCGAATCTGCGGGTACTTCGCCTCGGCCACGTCCTGCTCGGCGTTCGCTGTGCGCGAGACGGTCATGGCCATGTTCGACTGCCCCGACCCGACCCATACCTCGCCGATAAGGACATCCTTGATCGTGATCGTGTTCTTCCCCGCCACGGTCATCTCGAACGGCCCGCCGGCCGGGAGCGGATCGAGCTTGACCATCCACTTGCCCTTGTCGTCGGCTGCAGCGCTTGCCTCTTTGCCGCAGAGCTTGACCGTCACCTTCTCGCCCGGTTCGGCCCAGCCCCAGACGGGCAACGGCGTGTCACGCTGGAGGACCATGTTGTCGCTGAAGAGCGCATGGGGCTTGACATCGGCCACACCCCAGGACGCAACACCGCAAAGCACAAGAACAATGACCAGGAAAACAGAACGTCCTCTCATCACAACTCCTTTGGCTGACGAACAAGGTTGCAGCTGGGGTGGTAGGGGAGATGATACCGTGTCGAAGAGCAGAAGTCAATCACTCATCCCGAAGACGCCGGGCCAGCTTTCGCATCTCCCGTTCGACGATCCAGGGCGAGAGGCCCTCGGCCAGCTTCATGGCCTTGCCCTGGAAGGGGATGACCAGATCGACCTTCTCGCACTCGATGGCGTGAACGATGGATTCGGCGACGTCTTCGACCGAGGCATATGGCCCGTCAGGCCGCCGCCCGCCGCCGACACGTTTCTCCTTCTCGAAAAACTCGGTCCTGGTGTAGCCGGGATAGACGACCATAACGCGGATCGGCGTGTCGCACAGCTCCGCCCGCAGGCTTTGGCTCAGGTTCGCCAGGGCCGCCTTGCTCGCAGCATAGACACCGATGTAGGGCACCCCGTGGAGCGCGGCCACGGATGCGATGTTGACGATCATCCCGCTTCCCTGCTCCCGCATCAGAGGCAGGACCTCGAACATGCACCGCGCCGCCCCGAAGAAGTTCACGTCCATGGTCCAACGGAACTCGTCCATCGAGGTCTTCTCGTTGCTGCCATAGACGCCGACGCCTGCGTTGTTCACCCAGATGTCAATGCCGCCAAGCTGTTCCTTGCATCGTTGCACGAGGGCGCGAACCGATTCGTCGTCGGTGACATCGCATCGGACGGCGACGGGCCTGGGGGCCTCGGGAAACCTTCGGGCGATCTCCTCCACCGCCTCGTTCAGCCGCTCCTCCCGCCGTGCGGCGAGGATCACGGCAGCCCCCCTGCCGGCCAGGGCCGAGGCCAAGGCCCGGCCGATGCCGGATGATGCGCCGGTGATGACGGCTCGTTTATCCTTAAGATCCAATAATGCGGTCCTCCTGATTTATTTCGACCATTGCACCTTCAACGCATCGCAGCGCTTTCGCAGCTCCACAAGCGTCGCCTGATACTTCGGATCGCCTGCCAGGTTGGTTTCCTCCATCGGGTCGGCCTGCAGGTCGAACAGTTGCTCATACACGGGGTCCTCGGCGATGTAGCGGATGTATTTCCACCGCTCTGTGCGGACTCCTTCGCAACGCGGGATCGACTTGTTCTTCCACAGATGCTCGCAGAGGAAGTCCTTGCGCCACTCCGGCGTTTCGCCTTTCAGCAGCGGCCGGAGGTCCCGTCCCTCGACGCCGCCCGGCACGGGCACGCCCGCGAGGTCAAGGATCGTCGGCATGATGTCCACATTGAGGGCCATCTCCTTGATCCGCCGACCGCGCAGCGCCGCCGGGGCGCGGGGATCGGCGATGATGAGCGGCACGCGGATCGACTCCCCGTAGAGCAGCCACTTTCCCGCCAGGCCGTGCTCGCCAAGAAAAAACCCGTTGTCCGATGAATAGATGACGACCGTGTTGTCGGCAAGGCCCTGCTTCTCCAGCTCCTCCAGCACACGTCCCACGACCACGTCCACGCCGTGCACCAACCGGAAGTATCCTTTGACCATTTCCTGGTATTGCTCCGGCGTGGAGAAGCGATAGCCCCAGCGCGTCCGGCCCAACGATTCCTGGATGAACTTGGGCAGCGCATTGAAGTGCTCCGGCGTGGCCGTCTTAGCTGTGGGCATGACCATGTCCTTGAACAGGTCCTTGTAGGCGGGGTCGTAAAGGAACTGCCGTGGGTCTTTGTCCTGGACATGCGGGGCCTTGAAGCTGACGGACAGGCAGAAGGGCTGGCCCTTCGAGCATCCCTTGAGGAACTCGATGGCCTCCTCGCCGAGGATCTGCGTCAAGTGGCGCGTCTCCTGTCCGTTCGGGTTCTCGCTCTTCGGGAAGTACTGCCCGCCAGCGGGCCTGTAGAAGTCGAATGTCCCCTCCGGCCCGCCGTGCTTCTTCCAATCCACGACGACGCCGAATTTGCCGATGAAGCCGGTGCGGTAGCCGGCCTTTTTCAGAAGGATGGGATAGCTCTGCTCCCACGCGGGCCAGGAGATGATCTTCTCCTTGCCGAATGTGAAATCATGCTTGCACTCGTACTGTCCCAGAAAGATGCTCGCCCGGCTGGCGGCGCAGATGGGGGTCGTGACAAAGGCATTCTCAAAAAGGCTTCCTTCTCTTGCCAGGCGATCCAGGTTCGGCGTTTTAAGGATGGGATGGCCGGCGCAGCTCATTGTGTCCCAGCGCTGGTCGTCGGTGAGTAAGAAGAGGATGTTCGGTTTCCTTGCGCGTTCCTCCTGGCCAACCGCAACCGATGCCCCTGCGGCAAGGCCCGCGCCCCCTATCCCGAGTCGTCTGAGGAATTCTCGTCGCTTCACTTGTAGAACCCCGCCTTGTAGCCCTCGTCCATCATGGCCACGAAGTTCTCAACCGGGATATAGTTGGCGATGGAGTTCCCCGACCCCAGCGCCCAGCCGCCGCCGGGGGCGCACCTCTCGATCAGGACGCGGGTGTGCGCGCGGACCTCGTCCACGGTCATGCGCGAAAGCTTGTCCATGTCGAATCCGCCGAGGACCGTGATCCGGTCGCCCCACTTCTCCTTCGCCTCCCAGACCGGCTCGATGACATCCTCAAAGGAATGGATGCCGTCCCACCCGCAGCCGATGATGTCCTCCATGATCTTCGAGCGGTTGCCGCAGGCGTGGAGGATGGCCAACTTGCCGTGCTTGTGCACGGCCTCGACGACCCGCTTGTGCCAGGGGAATAAATACTTCCGCAGCGTCTCGGGCGAAAGCATGCTTTGGGTCTTGAAGCCGATGTCATCGCCGAGGGCCAGGGCGCCGACGACGTCATGAGACGCCACCTTGCCAAATGCCTCGACCATCCGCGACCCGACCGCATCGAAGACATCCTGCACCAGTTGCGGATCGTCGTAGAGGAGGTAGCTGATCCCCTCGTAGCCGAGGAGCCACATGGCGTTTTCGAGGACGCCGCCCGGGCCGATGCAGATCACCTTCATGCCCTTCGGCAGATACTTCCCGACGCGCTCGAAGGGGGAGTAGTCCACCTTCGCCATGTCGGGCCAGGGGTATTTCTCGAACTCCTCGCGGTTGGCGATGTCGTGCGTGTCGGCCAGGACGTAGGACCGTTCGCCGCATGGGGTCATGCCCTTGCCGCGCTCGCCCTTCTTGGGGAAATCGAAGCCGTAGGGACGCACGACGATGTAGTCGTAGCCGAGGGCGAGCATGTATTCGATGTGCTGCCGCCAGGCCTTCGCCTCCTTCTCCTTCGGACTGAGTCCACCGTCGGGGGACTGATCCAGCTTGCCGAGGAGCTTGAGCACCGGGCCTTGAAGCTGGGTGAAAAGCTCCAGGAAGGGCACGCGGTCGGGCACGCCCTCGCGCCGGAGGACCATCTCTAAGCGGCGGAAGTCGGGGTCGGGCTGAATGGATAACGTGCTGGCGGCCATAAACACCTCCATCCTTCTCAGTAGCATAAGGCGATCATCGTTGACGCCGATTATACCGGCCCAATCCCAACACATCAATCGGGAAAAGGCGCTTGACAATTGTCATCAATTCCGGTACTCAATAGGGGCAAAGGGGGGGCTTTGGGCGTTTTGCCGGCCGGATGATGTACCTGTCTGATGGAGTTCGATTTTTGCCGTCCCACCAAGGTATCTGTTCCACCGCACCGCAATCAAAGGATGAAGCAACGAGGCCATTTCTCAGCCGCCGTCTCGGGCGATTGGCGTCTTTCGCGATTGCAGCCCTGTTGCTGGCATATGCGTTTGCCTTCCAGGGAGTGCGGGGGGTTTGGGACCCGGATGAAGGGCGGTACTGCGCCGCAGCTCTGGAGATGATCCGGACCGGCGACTACATCCATATTCAACTGCCTACAGGACATCCCCACTACACCAAGCCGCCGTGCACCTATTGGCTTCTTGCTGCAAGCATGAAATACCTTGGGGCGAATGAGTTCGCCGCGCGGTTGCCAAACTCGCTTGTTTTCTGGGGAACATGCCTGCTCCTTTGGGGCCTGGGACGGCGATTCACGCCTACCCAGGAGTGGCTGCCGGCTATTGTCTATGCAAGCTCCGTGCTCACGGTAGTGGCCGCTCATATTATTACTACGGATACTATCCTTGCGTTCTTTGAAGTGTTGGCCGTGTTCGCCTTCCTCTCCTGCCGGACTGCGAAGGGCCGACTGCAACAGCATCTATTCGTCTGGCTCATGTGGGCGGCGTTCGGCGCGGCCTTTCTCACCAAAGGCCCTCCGGGGTTGCTGCCGCTACTGCCGATCCTGGTTTTCTCCTGTATCGCCGACGGCCTCAAGAGGACCTTGCTGCGGGTCGCCCATCCCGGCATCTTGGCTTTTCTCGTCATCGGGTTCGGGTGGTTCATCGTTATCATCCGCTCCGATCCTTTCCTCCTTAATTACTTTATTCAGCGCGAGGTGGTGGCGCGGGTCGCATCGGGCGTGCACAACAGGAATCCGGAATGGTACGCCGGTTTTATCATTTACGCGCCGACCCTCCTCGTCGGTTGCTTGCCTTGGGTGAAGCCCTTCCTCACCGGGTTGGCAAGGGCGCCCCGATTCTGCCGGTGGGATCGTTGGCGGGAGATTTCTCGGACAGACCCCATCGGCCTGTTTCTAATCCTCTGGTTCCTGCTGCCAATGGCGGTTCTCTTCTTCTCGCGCTCTCGCATGTTCTTGTATGTGGTGCCGTTCTACGCACCTGTCGCGCTGCTCATGGCTAAGGCGATGGAACAACGCTCGCACACGTGGGGCCGCCGCATCGGCCTCCTAATTGTCATTTGGTGTTGTTTCGTCTCCACGTGGCGCATCGCGTCGGCCCGAGTGTTAGACGATAAGAACACCCGATACTTCGCGCAAACGATACAGGAACGGGTAAACTTTCCATTCCATGAAATTGTGTTTGTGGACACGCAACCGCGCTATGCCCTGAACTTCTACCTCCACACCGAGATAGAGCGCGTGTCGCTTAGGGAGGTTTACCCATCCAAGCGGGAAGGAGGCTATGAATCGCTCCTCGCCGAGCTGCAGGAACCTGACGGCGCCGACATGTCCATTTACATCCTCAAGGAGGAACATTCCACCGAGTTCGAGCGCGCAGCCGTCAAGTATGGCTATTCGCCGATCCTGCTCGGACAATGGGACGAATTCCGAGTCTATTCCCTCCGCCCGACCGGCGGGGCTGCCCCTTTATAGTCCTCCGGCAATGTCAATCACGAGCGCGGGCGGTAGAACACCTCGCTCACCGATCGGTTGTAATGTATGCGGTTGATAGTCCGGGCCAAGGTATCCGACAGGCATTTGACCGTGACGAAGTCCAGCGACTTGAACTCCTCCGTCTGCGGGATGCTGTTGGTGACGACCACCTTCTGAAGGTAGTAATCCGAACGCAACTCCGCCAGCCGCGCCCGGGCCTTGCCGACGCACAGGTTGTGAGACACGCCGAGGTAAACCTCCTCGATCCCCTTCTCGTCCACCAGTTTCTCGACGAGGGCGCAGGTCGTGCCGCCACCGCTGATCATGTCGTCGAGAACGACGGCCACACGTTTGCCGGCGAAGTCGCCGATGATCTCAGAGATAACCACCTCCTCGGGCCGCGGGCGGTACTTCGACGCGATGGCGCACTTCAGGTCCAGCGCGCGGCCGAAGTGCGTGACGAACTTCGACGCCCCGGCATCGGGGGCAACGGCGATCACATCCTCTCGATTGCGAAACGCGCCGAATTCCTCGATGAACAAGGTCAACGACTCGAGAGTGTTAACAGGCATGCTGCCGTAGAAGCCGCGAATCTGGTCGCAGTGCGGGTCCCAGACGATGAGGCGGGTTATCCCCGCTTCGATCGCCATGTCGGCCATCAGCTTGGCCGTGGTCGCTTCGCGGGTGAACTTGGTCGGTTTGTCCTGGCGCGCATAGGCGAGATAGGGCAACACCCCTGTCACGAAGCGTGCGCCATGCTCGCGAAAGGCGCGAGCGGCGATGAGGAAGGCCATGTAGTTCTGGTCAATGCTCAGTTCCGACGTCGGATCGAACAACGCCTGAATGAGGAACACATCGTAGCCGCCGACATGCATATCCAGCCGAACGCAGGTCTCCCCGTCGGTGAAACGACGGTCAATGTTAGCGAGATGCAGAACCTTGTCCCGGCTGCCCGCCTCGGCCAGGAGTTCGTTGTAGCGCGTCACCACGCTTTCGGAAAGATACGATCCGGAGCAGCACCCAGCGATGAGCAGCGTCCCCCGCGGCGAGTCCATGCGCTCCGACTGCTCCCGGGCAAATCGCTCCGGCGTGAAAAAAGCCTTCTTGCCCGCGTCCGATTCCTCCGACCTCATCGCACTTCCTCCTCTCTGAAACCACACCAATAAAAAAGCCCAAGAGCAAATTCGCCCTTGGGCCTGGTCATCGCGTCGAGTGTTCGGGAATCCGGTTTATCCGATCCCCGAGCTGGGCGCAGACCAAGCCCGCCGCATCGAATGGTGATGATGCAGATTCGCCTGGCCTGTCCGTGGTTCCCAACTCAACGTCATCGAATATCTCCCGTGAACGGATGATATATACCATACCGCCATCCCAAAGTCAAGGCCCTGTCCCCCCTATTCCCCTTTTGCATACACACGGACGTATTCCTTATCTGCGGCCTGGCGTTCCATGAAGGCCACGAGTTCTCCGCGCAGAGATTCCACGATGTCGGCATTGCCGCCAACAATGTTTCTCTCCTGTCCCGGATCTTTTTCACGATCATAAAGCTCCGGCGTGTGCGGCTTCCGCCCGAAGATCGCCGTGTGTGTCTTCGTCGTCACCGTAATATGCGACGGCAGATAGTCTATCCGGCCGGGTCCCGACCCGCTGTGGCAGCTCGTGAAAACCGCGTCGTGGCATTCTTTCGTCCGGCCCTTGAGAAGCGGGACCCACGAACTACCCACCGTGTCAGGGGGCTTGACCCCGCACACGTCAAGAACGGTCGGCATAATGTCCGCAGCCTGGCAGAGGGCGTTGATCTCCTTCGGCGCATCGAAGGGCGTCCAGACCAGAAGCGGCACGCGCGCCACCGTGTCATACAGCGGCCAGGGGTCCTCCGGATCAACGGTGTGCTTCCCGGCCCGCTTGTGCTCGCCAATGTACATGCCGTGGTCCGATGTGAGGATGATCGTCGTATTTGCGAAAAGCCCCAGCAACTCGATGTGCCGGAGCAGGTGGCCCACCCACCGGTCAGTGAGCGTCACCTCGCCGGCGTAGCGGGCGCGCAGACGCGCCAGCTCGTGGGGCTGGTAGATGTCGGTGTAGCCATAGTTGGGGTAGGAGTAATCCAGGCCCTTGTAGTTCTTGCTGTAGAGGCCAATGTAGTGCTTCGGCGGGTTCCAGTCCTCATGGATTTCGAAGGTGTCCACCCACAGAAAGAATTTTTCTTTCGTGAAATTGTCCTCCAGCCACTCGCAGGCCCGCATCATCGTCCGGGCGACAAACCAGTCGTGCTCGTGGCGGTAGTGCGAGGTCCGCACCCGGTCGCCGATGAAGCCTCGCCCACCCTGACGCATGTTCGACAGGGGGACGGGTATGTCCACGTCATCGCGCGTGAACCCGTCCTGCACGTTTTTCTCGATGAGGAAATACTCGTCGTAGTATTCACCCAGCCCAGCCTTGACATTGTTCTGCGTGTCGAGCACCAGCCCCGTGAAATACCCCGCCTCCCGCAGCAGCGACGGCAACTTGGGCTGGCCCTCGTCAATGCCCACCCACCCTATGCGCGGCCAGTTCACATCCCCCGTGTAGGCGTCAACCCGCATGGGGACCGTGGGAAATGAGCCGCAAAACGCAGCGTTGAACTTCGTCGCGGTCCTCGCGTAATGGTCTATGCACGGCGTCTGCACCCAGTTGTCGTAGCACCCAAGCGCGTCCCAACGGAGCGTATCCAGACAGACGACAATGGCGTTCATACTTACTCCCTCACCACACGAACCGGCGTCTGGCCCTTGCGCGACGACTCGATGGCGCCAAAGACCATGGCCAGGCTCTTGATGTTGTCATGACACTCGCACTGCGGCGCCGCCCCTGCCCCTGGATCGAGGCAGTCGAGGAACTCGTTCAGCGACCCGCCGATCCCCGCGCCGTTGATCTCCGCGCCGGGGATCGGGACGTCCTCGATGTCGCGGTGGAATTTCTTCTGGCCCATATCCACCACCCGCTGCCCGCGGGGCATCTGGTCCTTCTCCATGAGGATCGTCCCCCGCTCGCCGACGATCCGCCAATCGCCGTTCCAGGACGTATGGCACCCCTCGGCGCACCACGAACCGCGGTAGGTGAACACAATCCCATTGGTCATCTCGAAGATCACCGTCGCCGCCGGGTCGCCCTTGTACCACGACCCATTTGGGTTGAACTCATGGGCATAGACTGCGAAGGCGTCCGCGCTGGTGAGGAACCGGCACAGGTCGAAGTGGTGGATCGCCATGTCCAGGATCAACGGCGACTCCATCTCGTCGCGGAAGCCGCCGAAGTGCGCGCCGATGTAGAAGTCGCAGTTGACTGTCGTGATCGTCCCGATGGCCTCGGTTTCGAGCGCCTTCCGACACGCCACATGCTTCACGTCGTAGCGTCGGCTCTGGCTGACCATGTAGAGCTTGCCGCTCTCCTCCGACGCCCTCACCATCCGCCGCGCCGAGTCCATGCTCTCAGCCATGGGCTTCTCGCCGATAACCGGCACACCCATCCCCAGGGCCGTCACCGTCACGGAGCAATGCGCCTCGGGCACGGTCACATCAACCACGAAGTCCGGCCGGCACTTGGGGATGGCCTGCTCCAGGTCGTTGAACGCCCGGCCTTCATCGAGGCCGAACTCCTTCGCCGCGGCCTGCGCCGCCTCCAGGCGGATGTCCACCAGGCCGACCAGCTCGGCCCGTGGGTTGGACCGGACGTTCTTGATCCAACCCTTACCCATCCCTCCACACCCGACAATCAGCGCCTTGTACGCCATCTTTCACTCCATGGGGGAAACCAATGAAATACACAAGGAAGCCCATAACGTACCGCGACCTGCCGCAGAAAGCAAGAAAAAACGAAACAGGGTCGCAATCGCGCCGCATGTCTTGACTTCGCACGGAAAATCCCGACAATAGGCGCCGTCTGCGGTGGATCAATCTTTGCGGAGATGCGATGGACCTCGGTAGCGTTGTCGCTCAGTTGAACATTCCAGAAAGCGCGGCTATCCTGACCCCCGACTGGGAGCGCAGCCAGGTAGCCATGCCGAAGGAGGGCATCCCCTTCCTGTCCGGCGATTTTCTTCGGAAAACCTGTCGGCAGGTGTATCTGCCACAGAACATGACCGAGGCCGTCGTCGAGGCGGCGGAAAGGATCGCGCGGGAGCCGGCGCTTTCGGCCCTCGCCTGGCACGGCCACTACCGCCTCACCCACGAGGGCGACCAGCGCGTCAACATGCGCGACTGGCCCGTCCTCGCCTCCGCCCTCGACCGCGACGCGGGGATGTTCTACGTCGTCGTGCTCCTCTCCATCACTCCGCGCATGAGCGAAGTCCATCGCCGCAGAAAAATCCCGGAACCAATCATCCGCGACACCGTCCGCGACCTCGACCTCTGCATGAACAAGGAGGACTTTCGAGAGGACTTCGGCCACTGGGGTATCAGCCCGCGCATTTTCGGCTGGCTACTGAACCACTGGCGCGGTGAGCTTTATCGCCTGGGCCGTCTTCAATTCATCCCCGACACCTGGCGCGACCGGCTGCACGCCTTCCGCCATCGCAGCGATGGGGCGGTCATCCTCCTGGCCGGGGAGGGGATCACCTTTCGCGCCGACGGGCAGATCAACGGCGCAGGGGGCGTCAAGGACGAGGCGGGCGCATGGACGAGCCGCCTAACCATCAGCGATAAGGAGATTGTCGGCCATCCGATCCATCCGAAGGCATTCGCAACTACGAAAGAAGTGCGCCTGCACCCCGACGAATGGCGGCAGGAGTTGGCCCCCGGCGACCCGGCGCTCGCCATCCACATCCCCGCCGGCGCGCCGATGGACTACGAGGCGTGCGGCGACTCGATCCGGCAGGCCCTCGACTTCTTCCCGCGGCACTTTCCCGACAAGCCCTTCGCCGCGCTCATGTGCCACTCCTGGATCCTCGACGCGCAGTTCGAGGACCTCCTGCCGCCCGCGTCCAACCTCGTCCGCTTCCAGCAGGAGATGTATCTCTTCCCCATCCAGGGCGGCACGGAGGGGACAGTCCGGACCGTCTTCGGACGGCATGTGACGGACATCAAAGACGCGCCGCGGCGGACGACCATGCAGCGCGCCTTCGCACGGCACATCGAGAGCGGCGGCCACTTCCGCGCCGGCGGGTGTTTCCTGCTCCCACAGGATTTCGACTGGGGCGCTCAGGTCTATCGGCAAAACTGGGACCGCGTCCGGTCGCTGACCGGCTGTGCGATCTGATCCCGCGTCTGCGTGGGACTGGCGAGTTCATCTGCTGTAGCGGAAGTCGCCAGACTTCCTATCTCCCATCCGCGAGTGCGACAGATGGGCAACCTGAACTCCGGCGAGTTCGTTTCCCCCCCATAGATTCATGGACGTTTCGGGTCGAACCATCCCTCGGCGGACGTGCTGATATATGGCGGAACACCCTCCATTTTAATGCATAAGTTGCCTGCGGCGAAGACGACAGCACTCCAGACCTTTCCCCCTTGTCCAGGAATGACCTTCACATCTACCCAGCCCTCGGCGGCCTCGTTGGTCTTCGTCCCAGTCATATGCCCGATAGGCTTCCCGTCCGCATCAAAAACGCACATGCCGTATGTTCCGTCATGAACCGGTGCGATGGCAATCCGGAATGTCTTCGCGCCATCGGGAACGAAAAAGAACACACGGCGGGAGCGATACTCCGCCAGGCTCGGTCCCTCGCTGCAATCGAGGACCACCTTGCCGCCTGTGCTTGCCACGTGCCAGATTCCGCGCATGTCGTCGGAGATTGCAACGGTGTACACACCCTTCGACGCATCAAACGGCAACGCGACATCCAGCTTGCACGGGAGGTCGGTATCAAAGGTCTCGCTCTTCACCGGGTTGCCGCCGGGATCGGTGATCGTGACCGCGCCTTTCATCTTGTCCTTGGGCCGGGCCCCGTGCGTTTTGCGCTCGATGGTGATCGTTTCCGGTCTGCCACCATCGAAACTAACAAAAAAGCGTTTCGCCTCGGGACCTCGAACTCCGATGAACTCGGTGGGCTTTGCCCTCGCCAGCCGCCGAACGAGGATGTCGTCGTCAGTGGCCGTCAAGGCCATGCGGGCCGGCGCGCACTTGCTCTGCGCCTCTTTCAAGAACGCCATGACGTTCGGGGCGCATCGGGCGAACATGGAGAATGCCTTGCCATGCCCGCCCGGCGGCAGGGCCATGTTCGCAAGAAATGCCTCGCCGACCATGTTGGCGAAGTCCATGTCCTTCGTGTGCTCGTATGTGAAGGCCAGGGCATCTACGCATAGCATCGCCGTCAACGGACTGGTGTTTCCGCGGAAGAGGGGGCAGTCGGTGTACTGGAACGTCCCATCCTCCGGCGTCCACATCGTCTTCCACCACGGCCCGACCCCGATGATGGCCTCCTTCGCCCGCTCATCGCCCGTCTCCAGATAGTATTGCTCCAGCCCGGAACACAGGATGCCGATGAGGAAGACTACGTTGCCGACGCAGGGTTTGCCGCCGGGCGAGTCGAGGTGCCGGCAGTGCCCGCGCGGGAGATCATGGGGCCAGCCGGACCCCTGGCCGGGCTTGCGCTCGCGGAAGGCGACCTCGGCGATCTTCTTTGCGGCGTCAAGATAAAGGGGGTCGAGCGTCGCGCGGTGGAGCGCCATGACAGCCACGAGCGACCATCCGGCCGAGCGCTCGTGCGTGCCCAGATCCTTGAAGCGTGGGACCATGCCATAGACGATGTGTTCCCCCAGCAATTGGGCCGATTCCATCACCGGCGCATCGGCGGTTAGATGCCATGCGTCGCACATGCCCTCCGACCAGGTGTGCCCGTTGAAGGCCATGACATGATAGGCGTAGGCGGCGGACCAGCTGCGGTCCTTTATGTTCTCCGACCACTGGCCGGTGTGAAAGGCGGAGTGGAGCACGTCCCCGCCGATATAGGCCGGGTCGGGGTAGGCGTGGACGATGTCCACGTCGGCCTGGTGCCGCGCCCCGGCGAGGGCCACGCGGAAGAGGTCGCGGTCGCCGGTCCGGGCAAAGTGCATAAAGATGGCATGAGGCAGGTCGTACTCATGGTTGCCCCAGTTAGATCCGCGCTCGCCGTACCAGTCGCCCCAGTTGAAGAAGCCATACTCCCGCACCTTCTCCTTGATCTCCATGTGCGCCGTGAAGCACCGGGCCATGGCCCCGTCCCACGCCTCGAATTCGCCTTTCCGTTGCGCGACCATGGGGCCAAGGGCCTTTGTTTTTTCGTAATAGGCGGACGGGATCACGGCAACGACCGGCTCGGCAGGGGCCATGGGCTGGCCCGGCTTCAGGCCGAAGTCAATGCGAAAGCGGTGGGTCTTCGACATCCCCCACTTGAAGCGATACCCGCCGCCGACATAGGGGAAGGAGACGTATTCGGGGAGTTGGGCATAGGCGGTTTCTTTGGAGATGTCCGGCCACAGCTCGATCTCGATGCGGTCGGTCGAGGCGCGAAGGGCGCTGGGGTAGTTCTGCCAAAAATCCTCCACGGCGACGCCGACGCCTCGGCCGATCTCGTCGCGCAGGGCCAGCACGCCGGGGGCGCGTTTTCCTTCGCTTCGCGCGGGGCCGGTCAGGACGAAGGCATTATCATCGCGCTGAAACAGACGGACATCCTGTCCCTTGCCAAGCGAGATGCCCTGGGACTTCAGGCCGCCCTTATCGTCGGGGAGGAGAATTTCCGCTGCCGCGCCGCGCAGGTTGAGCGGCAGCGGGATTGCGAGGGAGCGAAAGTCGGCAAACTCATGATCGAGGCTCGCGTCTATGTGACGGTGGGCGACGTCCACGATCGTCGATCCCGCATGGAACCGCAGCCACATGACGTATCGGAAATCCGAACCGGCGTACGGCCCTTCGACGCGAAGCAGGAGGCTGAGCGGGCCTTGCTCTACGATCTGCACCACGGCGGCCCGCGTCGCCCCCTCCAGATCGTCATGCTTCGCCGCCGTTCTGTCGAGAATCTTCCCCTCGTCCGTGAACGCGCCGTCGCCGTTCCGATCCACCCACACACACCGCAGCACCCCGCCCTCGCCGAAGCCCAGCCGCGCCTGCATCGGACCGGTGTGGATCGTCATGCCTTCGGCATCGGTCGCCATGCGAACCGTGGCCTTGAGGTCGGCCGGTCGCACATCCGACCCGAACTCGACGGTATAGACAGGCCTCGACTTCGCCGCCAGGTCCGCGAGGAACGTGACCGCCATCCATCGGATGCTGTCGTCCTTCCAGAAATTTGTGATCGTGAACTGGGCGGGGATTTCGCGTCCGGAGGGATCGAGCAATCGGGCATTTGCGGGATCAAACAGCGCGCCCTCGGCCAAGGGAAAGCCAAACGTCACCGGCGCGCCGACGCGGGCGATGCCGTGCTCCTCCGCCAACTCCACCGGCGTCCGTTCGCACTTTGCCGAGCCGGCCTTCCCCGGTTTGCGCGGTTTGACGATGAACGGCACGGACGGCTGCGGGCGGCGATCGGGATACGGGCCGGACATGGACTTGCGAACCTTCTCCCCCGAAACGCCCAGGAACTCGGGATCGCCGGGGCCGATGGTCGGGGGCTTCTTCTGCCCCTGCATGAGTGGGAGCTCCACCTGGATCCAGTCGGAGCCGGAACTGCCTTCCTCCGCCTGGGCGAGTAATCGAACCCGGATAACCACCTTTCCGCCCGACTGATTCATGAGCGTGTCGTGGGAGATGACCAGCGAGCTGCCCACGGCTTCGATGCGGATGTCCGACTGGGGCTTCTGCAAGGCGGCGTCGAAGGCGTTGATGTTCTTCGCCGCTCCGGACAGGATGTACATCAGGTCGGTGCCCTGGACACTCGGCTTGTCCTGGCGGCCGGTATCGGGGCGGTTGTCCGAATCAACATAGAGGATGAACGTGGCGCCGCCGGTCGGGAACGGTTCGAGAAAGTCCGCCTTCCAAAGATAGCGGTCTTCCGCCACGTGGACGGCCGAGAGCCGGAGCACCTGGGGACCGGGCTTGCCTTCCGCCTCCTTTGGATCGCGCGACCAAAATTGGGTCCACACCTGCGGACGGTCAATAGGCGAGCCGAGCCACTTCTCGGTCTTATCGGGGAGTCCGTCGTTGTCGGCATCGGGCGCCTGGGCGAGCACCCTGACTGTCATACCGACGAGAAGCAGCGCGCCGGCAACCAGGATCATAAACCAGCAGTGTTTCGAGACAGGCGTAGCCATCCGCATTTCCTTTCCTGTAAGTGACCGAAGACGTTCATCATATTATGAATTTCATCTGTCCGAACGCAAGCTGATTTTCATTTTACAACATGGTTGACTCTGGAATGTTGATCCCGTATGGTGATCCCTTGAAGAATAAGCTACGAAGGCGAAAAGCACGCCTTCTTCAATCCCAGCAAGCCGAGGTTCGATGCGACGCTGCAGGCGATGGAGGAGCATGTGACGCGAGTGTTTGGGGTGAAGTAGTCCACCGTTTTTATCTAAGGAGGGTCCCCTCTCATATCCAAATCCGAGGGGAACTGACGCCACGCATCGAAGTCTTGCTGAGAGCAATCGCGCGTCCGCTCAAGCGATTCGTCGCGGGCATTCCATGCTGTATTCAGATGGTGGTAGATGTGCTGCATCCCAACGATCAGAACCGCCGAATCGTAATCCGAATCCTCCTCAATTTCCAGAATGAGACGGTGGATGGCCTCGTGCGCCTCCTGAAGATGAAACAAGACGTGTTCCCTGTTCACTGGCTTATCCCTCCTTTAGTTGTTGCTTACCTCATGTCCTCCCCATTGGATGATCCGTTGTTGCTCTGAAAACTATCCGCACTTGGTTTCCTGTTAATCTCTTGATCGGTGACATTATCCTATGGTTTTTCCCGGTCAAATGACAAGTCCATTCTTGCGTCGCCTGTGCGGTTGAATCTGCGCGTCGGATGGGGAGCCTGTCATTTCTCTCGCTGGATAGAGAGGCCGTTGTGTTTGTGGAGTGCGCAAGCCATGCTTGCGCCTTGACATCGGGAAGCCTTGCTTCCTGACGATCGCGCAGCAACCGTGCAAAGGCGCAGAGATGGCCTGACAGTGACACCCTGGCAACGGAAGAGCGGGAAGCATGGCTTCCCGCAAGAAAGGCGGCAGCACGGCTGCCGCACTCCAAAGGGCCGTTCGCGCGGAAGTCTCTATCTGAAAATATCTCGTTTGTTAGCCGATAGAGATGACATGCACCGCGCCGGATGTTGTCAGTTGACTTTTGCCTCGCGCCCCCATATAGTGCCCGCTTTCAAACCCATCGGGAGGCGGCGGTTGTCTGCGTTCTCGCTTTTCGGCGTGATCCTGATCTGCACGATCTGGGGGGCGGGGTTCCCGTTCATGAAGATCGGGCTGCTCTACCTCCCCCCGTTTCTCTATGTCGGAATCCGGTTCACCATCACGGCGCTTTGCGTCCTCATCTACATGAGACTCACGCGCGACGAGTGGCGATTCGGCAGAAAGATGTTCTGGTGGATGGCGGCGCTCTCCGCGTTCTTCTACATCCAGCAGGGCCTCATCTTCCTCGGCCTCACCTACACCACGGCCGGACGCATGGGCGTCATCCTCAACACCCAGCCCATCATCACCGCCGTGGCCGCGCACTGGTTCGTGGAGCACGACAAGCTCACCTGGGGCAAGGTGGCGGGGTTGCTGATGGCCGTCTTCGGCGTGTTCTTCGTCTTCCGCGAGAGTTTTGCGGAGTTCAATCGCACCATCTTCTTCGGCGACCTACTCGCCCTCATCGCCGCCGTCGCATGGGGTTCGCAGACCGTCGTCACCAAGCACGTCGTCAAGCATGTGACGCCCAGCGCGATCATCTTTTGGCAGGCGGCGGCATCAAGCGTGTGCTTTTTCGCAACCAGCGTCTTCCTGGACCCCGACCCGATCCCGAAACAGGCGATTGACCTCACGTTCGTGGGCGTGACGGCCTACGTGATCCTCATCTCAACCGTCTTCGGCTTTGTGGGCTGGGTCTATCTCATCCTGCACAACAACCCAAGCCGCGTGGCGTCCTTCTGCTTCATCACGCCTATCGCCAGCGTCGTCTTTGCCTGGATTATTCTCGGCGAGCCGATCACGTCGGACATCATCATTGCCACCGGGCTTGTCGGCCTCGGCATCTTCATCGCAAACTTCCGGGCAAAGCAGGAGCCGGCGCCGAAGGTGGCATAGACTGCGCGTCACAAGATGGGGCTTAGGAGTTTCGCGCAGTAGTCAAACTGCCGCTGCCAGAAGGGGCGGCTGTCGAGGGTCTCGCGGTCCCACCGTTCCGAGTCCTTCATGTAACCCTCCTGCAGCGTCCGAAGGACCTCGACATCGTTCTTCGAGTAGATCAGGAAGTTCGCCTCGACGTCGAGTTTGAAAGACCGGATGTCGTAGTTCGCCGTGCCCATGAGGGCGAAGTTATCGTCCACTGTGAGCGTCTTGGCGTGAAGAAAGCCCAGGCGGTAGGAGTAGAGATTGACATGCTCGTCGAGGAGCTGCCTGCAGTAGGCGCGGGCCGCGGCGTCAATAAACAAGGAATCGGAGCGGAAGGGGACGATGATGTCCACCTCCACGCCCCGCCGCACGGCCAGGCGCAGGGCCAGGAGCAGGGCCTCGTCCGGGGCAAAGTAGGGGGTGGTGATGACTACGCGGCGGCGGGCCTCGTTAATGGCCGCGATAGGCAAATCGGGGAAGGGCATCGAGGGGTAGAGCGGACCGCTGGGCAGTGCCTGGAGGATGGCGCCGCCCTCGCCCTGGGCGGGGGGAAAGAGATCCTCGTCGGCAGGGAACTCCCTCGTCTCGGAGTTCCAGTCCTCGAGAAACAGCAGTTGCAATTGATGCACGGCTGGTCCGCGCACGCGGAGCATCATATCGTGGTATTCGGGCACGCGCTTGGGTCCGAAGTCGGGGTCGGCCACGTTCCAGGACCCCAAGTAACCCACCTTGCCGTCTGCCACGAGAATCTTGCGGTGATTGCGCAGATCAATCCGCGCCAAGCGCTTGCGCAGGGGGTTGAACGACAGGGCGGGAAGCAATTCAATCCCGCGCTCCTGCATCCAGCGGCCGAGGGTCTTGAACATGGTCCGCGAACCGATGGCATCGGCCAGCACGCGGCACCGCACGCCGCGTTCGACGGCGCGGGCCAGGGCCTCGCCCACACGGCGACCGGTTTTGTCATCGAGAAAGATGTAGAAGACCATGTGGACGTGGTGCTGCGCGGCGTCAATGTCCTCCACCAGTCGGCTGGTCATGATTTCAGGATCAATAATGAACCGCGCCTCATTGTCGCCCACGGCGGGCAGCGCGCCGACCGACTCGGCCAGGTTCTCGATCTGGGCCCACTCCTCGCCCAGGGCCACGGAGGGATAGCGCTCCCGTAGGACCACAAACCAATCGTCGCGCTTCGACTTGTCGAGCATCTCCCGGTAGAGGACGCTGCGGCGACGGCCCAGCGGGTTCTCGCCGAAAAGGAGGTAGAGTCCCAGCCCGACCCATGGTGCGGCGAACATCACCGCCAGCCATCCCCACGCCTTCGCCACGCTGCACCGCCGCGCCAGGACGGGCACCATGGCCAGGGCGATCAGCCAGCCGCTGATCTGAAAGACGACGACGATGATCGGCCAGAGTTTCATCGCGCGGGACCTCTTTTCTTTGAGACACTCCAGAGACATCCGAGAATAGTGTAGCACGAAAAAAGAGGGCTGAAAAGGGGTTTAGGAGCTTTTTCCGTTTTCTAAAAAAATCGTTGACAAATTGCAAATCTGAGGGTAATATATATTTGTTTGATTCGTTTAGGTTTGTGGAAATGGATTTCTCCCAAAATACAACAATGAGCACGCGGCATATGACATGTGACCGTGAGCCGTACGCTCGGGTGGAATCTGTTTTCCATTTCGCACAGATTGACCAATCGGTTCTCCTCCTCCTACTCGGCCTGCTGCTCCTGCTCCTACAGGCAGGATAACGGCCTGGCGACAGGGAGAATCGAATAACCGAGAAGAAGAACTGAAACCCATCGCCAGACCGGCGGTGGGTTTTTTGTTGATTTTATCGAATGGCAAGGTTTACATGCTGGAGACCATGGAGATGACAGCGCTCATCCTACCCAGGCCCTCGAACGAGGGCCCGAACTATTGGACGGTAATAACGAGACGCATCACAGTCTCTTCAACAAAACCAAGGAGATGATTACCCATGACCCGATTGCGAAAAATCGCTATCTTCGACACCACCTTGCGCGACGGCGAACAGGTCCCCGGCGCAAAGTTGAATAGCATACAGAAGTTCCAGGTCGCCCAGCAGTTGGCCCGGCTGAACGTGGACATCATCGAGGCCGGATTCCCCGCGTCCTCCCCCGGCGATCTCGATGCGGTGCGGCGGATCGCCTATGAGGTCGAAGGCCCCACCATCGCGGCCTTGGCCCGGGCCTTGAGGCCCGACGTCGAGGCCGCAGGCAAGGCCGTCAAAGGCGGTCTGAAACCGAGAATCCATGTTTTCATCAGCACGTCGGACATCCACATCGCCCATCAGTTCAAGAAAACCCGCAACGAGGTCCTTCAGATGGCGGTGGACTGCATCAAAATGGCCAAGGGCATCGTGGACGACGTGGAGTATTCCCCCATGGACGCCACCCGCAGCGAGTTCGACTTCCTCTGCGAGGCCGTCGAGCGCGCCATTGACGCCGGCGCGACGGTGGTGAATATTCCCGACACCGTCGGCTACGCCATTCCGTCGGAGTTCGGCAGCCTGATCCGGCGCATCATCGAGACGGTCCCCAACAGCCGTAAGGCCGTGATCAGCGTCCACTGCCACGACGACCTCGGCCTCTCCGTGGCCAACTCCCTGGCAGCCGTGGCCAACGGCGCGGGGCAGGTGGAATGCACCATCAACGGCGTCGGCGAGCGGGCGGGCAACGCCTCGCTTGAGGAAATCGTCATGGCCATCAGGACGCGAAAGGACCTCTTTAACGCCAAGACGGACATCAAGACGAAGGAGATCGCCCGGACGAGCCGCCTCGTCAGCCGGACGATGGGCATCCCCGTCCAGCCGAACAAGGCCATCGTCGGCGCGAACGCCTTCGCCCATTCGTCGGGCATCCACACCGACGGGATCATCAAGGAGCGGACGACCTACGAGATCATCCGGCCTGAGACGGTCGGCATCACCGCGCATCAGTTCATCCTGACGGCGCGGTCGGGCCGGAACCAGCTCGGCCACCAACTCAAGATGATCGGACACAAGTTCACCGAGGAGGAGCTGGACGAAATCTATGATCGGTTTATCCAGGTGGCCGACCGGAAGAAGGAGGTCACGGAGGAGGACCTCGCGTCCATCGTCGGGGTGCGCATGGGACAGGTGGCCGAGACCTTTCATCTGCAGCACGTCCAGGCGACATCGGGCAACAACCTGACGCCGACGGGCGTGGTTCGGATCAAGATCGGCGACAAGGTCATCGAGGAGGCCGCGGTGGGTGACGGCCCGGTGGACGCCCTCTACAAGGCCATCGAGCGCGCGACGGGAGTGAAGGGCACACTGTTGGACTATGCCATCCAAGCCGTCGGCGGGGGCAAGGATGCGCTGGGGGAGGTAACCGTCAAGGTTCGCGCCAAGCGGCAGGTTGTCATGGGCCAGGCATCCGGCACCGACATCGTGGAGACGAGCGCGCGGGCCTACGTGAACGCCCTCAACAAAGCCGTGGCGAAAAACGGCGGGAGAACCAAGGCTGGCCGAAAACGAAGGAAGGGGTGACAGGATGGCCAGAAAACAACCAAAGAAGCCGTGGCATGAGGCCCTGTTCGACCGATTCTATTATGAGTTTGCGTTCGAGAAGATGGAACCCTCCCGCACGCAGAAGCAGGTGGACTTTGTTGAAGATGCGATCGGACTGAAAGGCCGAGAGCGTATCCTCGACCTTTGCTGCGGGCCGGGGAGACATTCCATCGAACTCGCTCGGCGAGGGTATGATGTGGTCGGCCTCGACCGCTCGGCGTTCTTCCTGCAAAAGGCCCGAGAAAAGGCGAGGGATGCCAAGATTGACATCCGCTTCCGCAAGGGCGACATGCGGCGCATTCCGTACCGCGATGAATTCGACGTCGTGATCAACATGTTCACGAGCTTCGGCTACTTCGAGAAGGAATCGGACAACCGGAAAGTGATCGAGGGCGTGGCCCGCGCCCTCCGGCCCGGCGGGAGGTTTCTGATTGATGTAATGAACCGCGACTTCCTCGTCAAGCACTTCCGCACGCGCAACTGGGAGGAGGCGAACGGCTGGGTCCGGCTCGAATCGGTCCGCATGGACTGGCAGCAAAGCCGGGTGACGTCGGAGTGGGTCTTCATCAAGGGCGGACGGCGGCGGAAGATTGACCTGAATCTTCGGGTCTATTCCCCCCACGAGCTGATCGCCCTGCTTGCGTCCGCCGGCCTGAAGGTCGAGAAGACCTTCGGCGGGTTCGCCAAGGAGCCTCTTTCCCCCGATGCGAACCGCCTGATCGTTGTCGCTCGGAGGTAACTATGCGCGTTTCTGCATGTTGACAGGGCCGCTTCCGTGGGGTACAATACGTTCAGCGTGAAGTGATTCGGTCAGAATGCGACCCTTGGAGCGGTAGTCCAGATGGGGACACGCTGCGGTGTGAAATCCTGAAAGCTGCGTGTAAAAGACACGCAGCTTTCTTTTTTCTCCTGCATGTCCCCGGAGATGAATTCCTCCTATGGCTGTCCTCGTGACAAGCGACGAACAAGAGGCCCTCCTCGAGCTGGGAGATGCAACGGCCACCATCGGCCGGGCCAAGGGCAACACGCTCTGTCTGCGATCATCGAAGATCTCTCTCGAACACGCCGTCATCGAACCCTCCGACGAGGGATACGTCCTCATTGACCTGGGCAGCACGAACGGCACGTTCGTAAACGGCGAACGCATTGACCGCATACTCCTACAGGACGGCGATCTCGTTCGCTTCGGACCCTATGAGCTGACCTTTATCGCCAAGCAGGACGAAGCAGCCACGGTCATCGCCGAGCCAGAGCTTATGGAAGAGGGCGAGGAGGCCGAGCTCGCCGCCGAGGGCAAAGAACTCGAAGAAACCTACGGAGAAGAGGACGAGTCCGCCGAGGAACCGGCCGCCGAATACGAGGAGGAAGAACAAGAAGAGGAACCCGAGGATGAGGAAGAAGAGGAAGAGGAAGAGGAGGAAGAAGAAGAAGAAGAAGAGGAAGAAAAAGAAGAAGAAAGCTACGACGAAGTCGAGGAGATTGACGAACAAGAGTATGAAGCGGAGTTGGAGGAGGAATACGACGGGGAGGTCTATTACCGTCGCCGACTCCGCGAAGGCACGCGACGGCGTCGTGTGCGATCGGCGATACTCCTGACCGTGTTCATTTTCATCTCCCTTATGATCCACTACGAGGGCAGACACGTCCTGGACCTGATTCATCTGGGCATCCATTTCACCGACCGGAAGCCGGTGGAGATTGAGACGGACTTCGTGCTGATCATCGAAGAGAACGCAGTGCCCGAGCAGAAGCACGAATTGCTCGAACTGCTCCCCGACGAAATGATCACGCCGCCAGACGTACAGGCCGCGCAGGAGCTGCCCAAGATTATCGAGGATACGCCCCCCATGAGGCTGGGCAACCTGAGCGTGATTGACGGCATCGAGATCGCCGGCTTCGTGCCCGTGCAGGAGTTCCGCCCGGAACAATCCTTCAAGGCGGTGAGCGCCCCGGGCGCGCTTTCGCTCTCGACCTCCGAGCAAGCCCGAACCTTCAGCGACCAGCTCGACGACTTCGCCATGGAGATGATCAACATCCTCGTCGAGGAGCCACTGCACGTCGTCCTCATCTTCGACCGTTCCTACAGCCTGGAGGACGACAGGGCCTACATGCAAAAGCGACTCGAACGGATCATTGAGCTGCTCGGTTTCAACCTCAAGCCCACAGAGATGGCTCGGCTGAAATGGTCCGTCGTCGGCTTCGGCGACATGACCCATATATACCTGAACAAAGCCGACGACCTGGAGAAGGTGAAGCAGGGTATCCGCAAGGTCGCCAACGATCCCTCCGGCGTCGAGAACCTCCTCGCCGCCATCGGCTACTGCATTCGCATGCTCGACCGAAGCTCGGGCCGGACGTTTTTCGTCATCGTGACGGACGAGGTGGGCGACGACACAAACAACGATGAGATGGTCGCCGAAGTGCTCCGCTCCCTGCTGAAACATGAAGTCGCCGTCTATGTCTTCGGACGCGAGGCCAATTTCAGCGTCCCCGTCATCCAGGATTCCGGCCTCGATCCCGCCACGGGCGAGAAGATACAGGGCGACGTGATGGCCGGGCCGGAGAGCGCCTTCTCGGAGTTCTTCGAGACGGACGATCTCTTCCACCGCATCGGCGTTCTCCCATCGGGGTTCGGCATCTATGTCCAGAGCCGCCTCTGCGGGGCCACGGGCGGGCGGTACTACATGCTCGGCGGGCAGCCGTCCGCATACGATCCCGACGCCCTCGCCGCTCGCGCCCCCGAGCTCTGCTCGCGCTCGGAGTACCTCAAGCACACCGAGAAGAGCAAGGTCCGAAAGATCATCGCCGACATCCTGACGGAATGGCCCAAGCTGCGCCCTCAGCCGGGCGTCCGGAACCAGGCCATCAAGGAGGAGATCAAGCGCCACATCGAGGCCGGACAGAAGTGCGACGCCTTCTGCGCCAAGGCCATCGAGGAGCTGGAGAGCGCCCTCAAGTCGGCGGCGAAAGACAAGCGCCAGCCCCAGCGCTGGAAGGCCAACGGCGATCTCGTCCTGGCCCAGCTCTACCGCTTCCGATTCCTTCTTGCGGACTACATCCTCAAGCTCCGCAATTTCGGCAACACCGCGCCGCTCGACAAGGACGGCTCGCCCATGATCGGCTTCCGCATCGCCCGACCGCCGAAGCCGGGCAAGCCGGACAAGGAAGTGCTTGAAAAGGCCAAACTGGCCGACGCCTATCTGATGAAGGTGGTCGAGAACCACCCCAAGACCCCCTGGGAGGCCATGGCCCGCGCCCTCCGAACGGACCGGGCGCTCTTCGAAGTGACCCCCTTCTACCGCCCCAAGCGCGAACCGGGCGAGGAGGGGGAGGGAAAACGACCGCCGCCGCCCCCGCCACCGGGGAAACAGCCTCCCAAGCTCTGATTGCGCTTAGAAAGGAATGCCTTGAGAACTGAAGTGATTCTGATGGCCCTCCTGTTCGCCTGTACGCTGACCTGCGCGCAGGAAGATGTGAAGCCCTTTCTCAAGACGACGTGGGACGTTGCCCGTCTGCGAGACGACCTCCGCGGCAGGGCCGGCAGCATGATGCTCTCCTTCTGGATGATGGACCGCAATCACAACAACGGGAAAGGCCTCTCCGACCGCGCCGCCTCCGGCAACCTCGCCTGGGGCGAAAGTTCATGGCTCATGGATTACATCATGTGCTACCAGGCCTTCCGCGATCCCTACTGGCTGGATAAGGTGGTGGATCACTTCGACCGCATGAGGACCAGCCTGAGCGATCCCGAAGGCGACGGCTTCCTCGCCTGGCGCGACGGGGCCTACTCCGTCGGCGTCGTCCGCCTCGCCTCGAAATCCAATGCTGACGGTCTGACCATCGAGCCGGAGACCAGCCGCGCCTGGGTCATCCGCGATCGCGGCGGCGAAGCCGTCACCGGGCACAAGTATTCAATTGCCTTCCCAAAACCTGACGCACTGGTGGTTCGTGACGAGACCGAAGACAAGATCATTGTGACAAGCGACTACAAAGACAAGATCGTCCTCAACGGGATTCCCCCGCAGAGCGACAAGGACAAGCGCGTCCCGAACGGCATCCCCGGCAGCCGGTTCACGATCGCCGGCCCAGCCAGGGCCGGGGCGAGGTTCGAGTTTGAGTCTATTCGCGGGGAGGAGATCGAATACCAGGTGCACGATGGGATGATCACCTACCCCATCGCGCAGTTCATCGAGATCGTCTTCAACGATCCCGCCCTCCATGAAAAATACAAGAAGAAGGCCGACGAGTACCTCGCCTTCATTGACAAACACATCCGCGAGAAATGGGAACCGACCTGGGTCGAGCTGCCGGACGGCTGCGGCGCGTACGTCTTCACGGCGCACGAGACGCAGCGCTTCCCCAAGGGCCTCCTGCCCCACAACCAATACCTCGCCCTCGCGCGGACCTACCTTGTGCTGAAGGACGTGAAGGGCGCGCCGCATCGGGACATCTACCTCGAAAAAGCCGCGAAGATGGCGAAGTACTTCAAGAAATGCCTTCGCGCCGAGGGCGACGCTTATCTCTGGAACTACTGGGACCCCTACCCCGAGATCCCGGAGGTCCGACGATATGTGGAGGACACCGGCCACGGCACGATCGACATCGGCTTCGTCTGCGAGGCCTGCAACCGAAACGTCGTCTTCGCCCCCGACGACCTGACGCGCTTCGGGAACACGTATGCCGACCGCATGTGGAACCAATCCCAGGACGATCCCATCATTCGCGGGCGCGTTGACGGGGCCAAGTCGCGCGTCGACGGACGGACGATCCACGAGTACGTCAAACTGTCCCAGTGGAACGCGAAGGTGTGGGATGTCGCAACGCATATTCGCCGGGCTTATCCCGCGACGGGCAATGTCCCATCCATCCTCTACATGGCCGCCGGCATGACGGGCATGGACGCGGCGGAGATCAATCGCTTCCACATGCTTCGGACAGGCATGGAGAAGGCCCTGGCAGAGGGGACGGTCATCAACGGCGATTTCGAGCTGGGCGGCCCGCCGGAGGGCCCTCCGTACGGCTGGCAGTGTGGGGTGTGGAGCAAGAGCAAGGGCGGCGTCCGATTGGTCCAGCCCGGGAGGGATAGCGCGTATGCCCTCCTTCTCGAAGGCATCCCCGGCGAAGGGGGCAATGTCAACGTGGTGGCCTATCCGCAGATCAGGACGAAGGCGACGAAGCCCACGAAATTTCGCATGAGCATCTATTACCGCACCGAGGGGACCCCGAAGCCCTACTTCTCGTTTCTCGGGTATGGGGCGGAGGAGTCGAAGGACAAGCAGTACGACAACTCGCCACCCCTCGAACCCTCCACCGAATGGCGCAAGGCCGAGTGGGAATGCAACAGTCGGGAGGGGGTCGGCGAGGTCTGTTTCTACCTCCGCAACGGCGGGGCGGGGAAGGTCTTCTACGACGACTTCCGCATGGAGCGGATTGATGACTGATCTGCGGCGCGTGGAATGCTTTTATTCTTGACAATACTCGTCTGACTCGCTATTTTATACTTTATAATTGGTAAGTGGGTGTATTGTCAATACAGTTCTGTGGGCGATTAGCTCAGCTGGCTAGAGCACTAGCTCGACAAGCTAGGGGTCGCAGGTTCAAGTCCTGCATCGCCCACCATATTCCTCTTTTCCGCGGCTTTTGAGACCACTTCAAGGCGTTTCCTGTCAGGTTTCTTTGCCGAACTGTCCTGCGCCGACTCCAGTACGACAGGTGGCGACAGATTTTTGGTCTCCTTTTTGGTCCCCTTTTGGATGTCTGGATTTTTCCTTATCTCGAACCCACCTGCCGCCATCTCAACCTGCTGCTCTTCAGTATATCCCTCTGATAGTGCCTCGGTGACCGGTAGCCGTTCCACCCCCTCCGCTTGATTCATCAACTGAACGTGGGTGTAGGTTTTTATGGTTGTCGTGATCTGAGCGTGCCCGTGAAGAAGCCGTCTTTCGATCACTGGGGAAAGATTGCGCCGTGCTCCTGAGCTTTCAGTAAACCGTACCTTCGGGCTTATGTCAGCGCCGATGAGTAGATCGAGTTTCAGGTATTGCGAAAAAACGCCCTTGCTTCAATCGTCGCTACAGCCCATTTCCCCCACTGACTTGACAAGGATGTGGTCAGTCTGAGTAAATATGTCCGTGTGAGTTTGGGGAGCATTGTTTTTCGAAGGAGAAATAATGAGGACGAGATCAAGGCATATGATGGTTATCGCGCTCGGCGCATGGCTGTGCGTTGCAGGTTGCGAGATGCCCGGCACGGGAGACATACCGGGACGGGAGACCTTCGGCGGGGCTCAGCAGCAGTACGTGTTTTTCGCGAATGGCAAGCCCCTGTGCCGTTTGGTTCTGCCCGCCAAGCCGGAACCGGAGGAGCGCGAGGCGGCGGAGCTGATCCGAAACACGTTCCGCGATATGGGGGGCGGCGAGGCCGCCATCGTCAATGATCCCGCAGGGGCATTTGACGGGGTGGAGATTCATGTGGGACCGACCGAGTTCGCGAAGGGACTCGTGCTCCTGCCGAAGGGTATGGACCTGGACGGGTTCGCGATCCGGCCCCACGATGCGGGCCACCTGGTCCTCTTGGGCGGACGGCCCGTGAGCACGTTCTACGCCGCCGCCGAGTTCCTCGAACGCTATGCCGGCGCGCTATGGGTGTGGCCGGGTGAATATGGCACGGTGACGCCGAAAACAGATCGCTTTGAGGCAACCGTGCGGGAGCAGGTCTCGGAGCCCGCCTTCGCCGCCCGTCAGTATTCGGGCATGGGCAAGGCCAAGATGGCCTACCACCGCATCCACCAGACCGCTCGCGAGCTCCGCAGCAGCTTCCACCACAATGTCTGGACTGTGCTGAAAGAGGATATGTATGCCACGCACCCCGAGTACTTCTCTCTGGTGGACGGCAAGCGGCGGCAGCCGACCAAAGACAAGAGCAATTGGCAGGCGTGCACGACCAATCCGGAAGTGATCCGGATCTTCCTCGAGGCGGCCAAGCGGCAGTTTAAGGAGCGTCCCTGGAACCGAGCGTTCAGTGTCTCGCAGAACGACGGCTACGGCTTCTGCGAGTGCGACAAGTGCCGGGCCTTGGATGTTCCCGGGCAGGAAGGCGTCAGCGATCGGTATTTCACTTTTCTGAATGCCGTTGCCGACGGCGTCCGCGATGAGTATCCGGACAAGCTGATCGCCTGCTTCGCGTACAGCCAAAAGGGGACCGCGAGTGTGCCTGTCCATGTCAAGCTGCGGCCCAACACGCTGATCTATGCGGTCGTGCCCACGCTGGCGGATCATCACAAGACCATCGTCGAGTGGAGCAAGGCCGCGCCGAATCTCGGCGCATATTTCTGGCTTCACGGCAAGGCAGTGCCCAAGTTCTACCCACACCGATGGGCCGAGTACCTTCGCTTCCTGCGCCGCTACAATGTCCGTGAGGTCTATGCCGAGGTCTACCAGGACTGGGACGTACGGATGGCGAGCTGGGCGCTGGATGGGCCTCGGGTCTGGATCACGTCGAAGTTGCTGTGGAACCCGGATGCGAACATTGACGAACTGATGGAGCGATTCTGCCGCCGGTTCTACGGCCCCGCCTGGGAACCCATGCTCCGCTATTACCGCCAATGCGAAAAAGCTTGGGGGCGACGCGAGGATCCGTTCGACTTCGGCAAGAAGTGGAAGGAACTCGAATTCGAGTCCTACAACACGGCGGATATGGACGTCATGGAGGACTGCATCAACAAAGCAACGGCGCTGGCCAAAGAGGACGCGACCGTGACCGCGCGACTCAAGGCACTGAACACCGCCCTGACGCCTGTCGCCGGATACGTGCGACAGCTCGACCTGTCGAAGGTACTGTCCAAGGAGGCCATCGGCAGCCGCGCCGACGCGGGGGCGGTCGTGGCGAAGGTCTACCAGGCCGAGGCGGCGGGGCAGAAGCTGACGCGCGAGGGCCGCTCCCTCTTCGGGACAATGCCCAACGAAACGGAGACCGCGATTGATGACTGTTTCTGCCGGATTACCCAGGTTCTGGGGGCTGATGCTCCTGCGTTCTGGGAGAATGTGAAGGCCACGAAACCCGAGTTGGAGCGTTTCGTTGCGCCGCAACTGCTTGCCCTCAGCGGCAAAGTGGAGAACATCGCTGCGAATTCGTCCTTCGAGGTGCAGGCCGCTTCGACCAAGGAGGCTGATGAAAAGCTGGAATGGCAGGCGCTGAATGCGCCCGGATGGGGCCAGTGGATGCAGGGCGGCAGCCCCGGCAACGTCGGGGTGGCGATCGGGGTTGCTCGCACCGGAAGCAAGTCATTGGTGATTAGCGGCGTCAGGTCCGCCTGCGGCATCTACACGCAGAAGGCGAAGCCGGGGGAGCGCTATCGCGTGAGCTGTTGGGCCAAGACGAGCGTGCAGCCGAAGGCGGGCCAGGATCGCGCCGGCGGCAGCATGACCCTGAAATGGCAGACGGCGGAGGGCAAGTGGGTGGAGGGGCCGCCGGCCGTCACAGCCAAGTTGTCACCGGGCGCATCGGAGTGGACGCGCCTTCAGGGGGTCGTGACGATCCCTACCGGTGTGGGACGACTGGTCATTCTGCTCCTTGCCGAGAAACAGGATGCGGGGGAGCAGACGTGGTTCGACGATCTCTGCATCGAGAAGCTCTGCGAAGCCCCTGGGAGGGCCAGCGCCGGGAAATAGGGTTGCACAGAGAAACGTCTTCACGGAATCAGGGAGAGAAAAAATGACAAAGACACATGTGGCGATCCAAGGCGTTTGCGCCTGGCCGAACCTCGTTCAGTTCCCCGACGGAACCATTATTGCGACAATCTTCAATCAACCGACCCACGGCGGATGGGAAGGCGATCTGGACTGCTGGGCCAGCGTGGATGGCGGGCAAGTATGGGCCTTCCGCGGTCGGCCCGCGCCGCACGATCCCACGACAAACCGCATGAATTGTGGAGCCGGACTGGCCCGTGACGGCAATATGATCGTCCTGGCCTCCGGATGGAGCAAACGCCCTCCGGCCGGAACATACCTTAGTCCTCACGAGGGACAGGTTCTTCCGCTCTGGGTGTGCCGCTCCAGTGATGGGGCCAGAACATGGCAACATGTGGAAGACGCGGTTTCTCCGCCTCCCGGTCCGCATCACCCCCTCATTCCATTCGGCATGATTGTACAGAATCACGACGGTACCCTGGGCGCCTCGATGTACGGCTGGGGCGCCGATCCCAAACAGCGCGAAGCGCTGTTCTATGTCAGTCGCGATGATGGAAAGACCTGGGAGTTGCGCTCCACCATTGCCCAAAACCTGAACGAGACGACTCTCCTGGCTTTGCCGAACGGCCGCCTCCTCGCCGTAGCCCGAACAGCGGGCGACCAACACTTGGAACTTTTCTCCTCCGCGGACGCTGGTACAACCTGGCAGGCAAAAGGCCCCCTGAGCCTGCCCAGCCAGATTCCCGCGCACATGCTTCGCATCACCGACGGACGTGTCGTACTCTGCTATGGCAATCGTTGTCCGAATAACTGCGGTATTGACGCGCGCATCAGCCGAAACGACGGTGAGACCTGGGGTCCCCCCATCCGGCTGGCGAACATGCCATTCAGCGATGGAGGCTATCCCGCCAGCGTCCAGCTCGCGGATGGCGGCATCGTCACCGCGTACTACAACCAGATTTCCGGCAAGTATCACTACGAGATGTGCGTAGCGACCTGGGACATCAATGACTATGACAAAGTCAAGTAGGGGGGGCGCAAGCGGATTGCCGAATCAACCCCCAGCGGACGTTCAAGGTCCTCGCCGAGCGCTATCCCCTCGCCAGTCAACCCACCATGAGCAGATTCGAAAACGCCGCCACACCGTCGGACCTCTGTTGTACCACGGGTGACGACAGGATGCTGGTCTCCTTCTTGGTCTTGCGATAATGAAATACCCACTGCCCACCCCGGCCATCGCCCCTGCTGGCCAATACGCCCCCGAAAATCTTAAAAAACCCACGACCCCTTTCCCGCATATATGCAACGAATATTTTAGAGAGCATTCTGTCCCCACAGCAGATAGCGTCGAGGACAGGATTATTTCGAGCACGTTGTCCAAATGCAGGGAAAGGAGCTACGATGTGCTTCGTTCGCTACATTATGTCCGGCCTCATCGCCATCTGTGTCTCTACGGCGGCCTCCGGCCAGCATATCGTTCATCTCAAGAACGGAAACAGCATCGCGGGTGAGGCCTATGTCTTCGACGGCATGTGCACCATACGCGTCCCAAATGTCGGTGAGATGGAGTTCCCCAATTCGCTCGTTTGCATGATCGCGCCAGACCCGTTGTGGGCGCCTGGCGCAACGGAGCCGTCCGAAGCTATAGATACAACGGCAGCTTCGGACGCGGTGCGCCACCCGGGCCCCACGCCGGCAGCCGTCACGAAAACCCATGGCGACAGGAAAACGCCGGGGCCGGAGGGCTATAGGACGCAAGAAAGACATCCCAGTCCCGATAGGACGTGCGCCCAGTCGGAATCGAGGCGCAAGAGGTGGAGCCGGAGTCGCAGCCATATGGAATACACCTCGTATTCCTATTCCCCAACCGGGACGACATGTCGGGCAACTACCGAATCGCTTTTCCATGGCACCGGAAACTCCTCCAGCCGAGGTGTATCCCCTCAAAACCTGAACACGTCCTTCAGGACCACGTCAACAAGGATCTTCCGCAAATAGCCTTCCGGTAACAGCAAAGCCAGGGATGGGTCGTGACCTCGGCATGAGTTCAGCGCCCAAGAAATACCCCTCCACTTGCCGGAACGATCTATTCCGGCAACGTCTCTTTCATTCATAGGACGCCCAGCCGAAGTAAGATAGTCCCCCGCGCCCGGGTGTCAACGCCATATGCTCCTCCGATGGAAGGATTGCTTTGACAACCCCGATCCCCTATAATACCGCCAGTATGCCAGCCAGTGTCATTGAGAAACCAAGGTCTTTAGGTGAAAGATCACAACCGTTACGAAGGACCAGCCTTAGACTGATGAGTACCCAATCCATACCGGTATCCGTTGGGGCGTGGCATGGCAATTACCGGGAAACCCTACATTTCCCCAAGACGTGGGAGGTATAAGTGTGCGACGTGATGAATACTTGAAAATTCCTGTCGCTACGGAAGGATGCCGTTCATCGGTGAAGTGGGGCAAGGCAATGCCAAACCGTGAAGTCCGCAGGCGGGCAACAGGCTCTTGATAGTCATGTTTCTGAACTCATGGGTTGGGAGGGATTGGGAGATGAAAATGCGCTGCTGGGATAATCCCATTCTCAAGGTAGACTTGACATCGGGCAAGGTCAGCAAGCAATTCGTTGATGAAGACACTCGAAAAAAATTCCTGACAGGAAGAGGATTGGCGGACTGGCTGCTCTATAGGCACGTGGACCCCGGCAAGACCGATCCTCTAAGCCCCGATAACGTGATCGTATTCTCCAGCGGCATGCTGGTTGGGACTCCTTTCCCCGGCGCGGTGAGAAACTCAGTGGTCTCTCTGAATGTGCTGACGAAGGGGTATGGAGAGTCAAGCAGCGCGGGGTATTTTGCATTCAGGCTCAAGGAAGCGGGTTATGATGGCATTCTGATCTGTGGAAGATCTCCCAGGTTGTCTTACCTATGGATAGCAGATGATCACGTTGAGGTAAGAGACGCCTCCGATCTGTATGGCGCAACTACATTTGAGACGGACCTGGCCATCAAGGAGGAACTGAAGGCGGAAAACATAAGCACATGCACGATCGGTCCGGCGGGCGAAAAGATGGTGCGCTACGCATTAGTGAATTGCGACAATCGCTATCTGGGACGATGCGGCATGGGCGCGGTGATGGGGTCGAAGAATCTCAAGGTCGTTGCCGTAAAGGGGACAGGTTCCGTCGAGGTGGCTCGTAAGGAAAGGTTCGCCGAGATTGAGTCCGGGCTGCAGGACTTGATTCGGAAGGACCCCAACATCCAGCGCAGGGCGGAAAGGGGAAGTCTGGCAGGCGGAGCGGTTGGCTATAATCAGGCGGGCCTGTTGCCGGTGAAGAATTTCCAGGAAGTGGATTTTGACGGGGCGGCTTTGACCGGCTATGAACACGTCAAGAAGTACTGCAAGGATATCATCTACTGCCCGACCCGCTGCCCGATTTTGTGTGACAGGCTTGTTGAGATCAGCGACGGCGATCCATACAGCGGTACCAAAGTCAGCTCCATGCAGGCCACGCCCGCATACAATACCACCAAGCTTCTCATCGAGGACATGCCGACGACCATCAAGGCATTTGAGATGTGCAACGCCTATGGCATTGACATCCATTCCTGGACCTGTGTGCTGGGGTGGGCTATAGAATGTTTCGAGCGAAAAATACTTACCCGCGAGGATACCGACAGCCTTGAGCTTCGATGGGGCGATGGACCTCTGGCTTTGGAATCCATCCGAAGAATTGCATATCGGGAAGGTAAATTCGGCGACCTGCTCGCCGAAGGGGTTGCCATCGCCTCGCGGAAAACAGGCCGAGGGTCCGAGAAGTACGCGATGCAGATCAAGGGCATGGAGCTGGATGATGAACTACGGGTGGACAAAGGAATGACGTTGGCGATCTTGGTTGAGACAAGGGGAGCCGGTCATACCTTGGCCACTCCCGGCGGGACAGGCAAGATGTCCACCGAGAGACTCAGGGAACTGTTTGGAAGTGAAAATGCAGCCAAGCCTCACAGCTACGACGGCAAACCTGAAAGGGTTGCGTTGGCGGAACGTTACAAGGCGATACTGGATTGTCTGGGAATATGTTTCTTCTCGGGGGCAGTCCAGAGCTGCCTGCAACAATATCTGTTCCCCGGCCATGAAGGAGGGCGAGATCTGACGGCGTGCGCGGAGCTGATCAGCGCGGCTACGGGTTGGGATGTCTCCGAAGAAGAACTGACCAGGATAGCAGAACGAATTTTGGCCGTTGAGAAGTCCCTCAATATCCTGGCGGGACTTGAGAGGAAGGATGAAATTCCTCCGGACCGATTCTTTGAACCGATTCCCGCAGGCCGAAGCAAGGGCATGGCGCTTGACAGAGAAAAGACCAACCAGATGCTTAGAAAACACAGTGAATTGCATGGATGGGATCCAGAAACCGGCGTGCCAACGAAAGAGACTCTTGCAGACCTGGGACTGAAAGAGGTCGCGGAGCGGTTGGAGGCGGCGGGGAAATGCTAATCAACAGTGTCCTGTAGACATCATTCAGGCATGTTGGAGGAATACAGATGCCCGAGAAGTGGCTGTGCTTGCTGCTTTTTCCTTTTTGCATCCATGCAGCGGAGCCAGGGATTCATCGGCCCAAGGTCCAGGATGACCCGCTACTCCTCTTCTACGCCTCCTTCGATGAGGGCATAGATCGCGCGGATCAGGCGGCAGGCGATCCCGAGTTTGTGCCCGGTGTGTATGACCGCAGCCCGCTCTGGAAGCTGAAAGGTATGCAAGACTGGCAGAGATCGAAGGATTACAAGAACTATCGCGCCGTGCAGAAGAAGGAGGGTAAGAGCGGCACATGTGTCTCAATCAATCTGGGGCAAGGTCATCGGTTCCGAAGTTTGGGAAACTCTAATGTCCGCAGAGGGACCATGTCATTCTGGTTCAAACTCGGCCGTCCTCTGGGCACGTCGCACTTGCCGATCCTGGAACTCGACGGTCCGGGGGTGTCGTGCCGGGGGCGGAACAAACGGCTGTGCGGGTATGTCGTAGGCCGAACCTACGGCGCCCCGGCAGATGCCTGCACGCAGGATGAGTGGCATCATATGGCCATCGCGTACGACTGTTGCCTCGGATACAAGGTGTACCTTGACGGCAAGCTCGCGGAGAGGCCGCATTGGGACCCGAAGGCAGACAGTTGGCAAACCGATGCTTTATTCGCCGACCTACTGTCGCTGGGGTGTTCTGCCTATCAAGGCTCCACCGGTCCGTTGGATATTGATGAAGTAAGGATCTTTTCGCGGCCGCTTTGCGAGCGGGCCATCGAATGTCTCGCATCCATGGCAAACCTGCCGTATGACAATGTAACAGAACCAGCGCCGAGTGAGGAGGTATTCAGGAAGCATCGTTTGGCGGAGTTAGGATGGGATCAGGAGGACGAACTACTTGCCTGCCGCGCGGGTAACACAACGCCTTTAGTCATTCGTCAGATTGGAGTCGAAAGCGCCCTCGGAGTGAAACGATGGACCTACGGTCCCGTGGACGGGATTCCCTCGACGCGCTGGCCGTCGGGCTACCAAGGCTACCGCATACCGGGCGAGGGCCTTCACCTTCGTCTCGAAAAGGGCGCGAGCGTTGACTATATGACGCTGCATGGCAACTTCGACGGCCTGATGTATGCGGGCGATGCCATAGATCAGCCGCCGTCGGATGCCGCCCTGCTCCAGATCAAGAGTCCAGGGAGACGGGTTCGGAAACGTTTTGGAAAACCGATTCAGGCGGAGAAGGTGAGCTTCTTCCGATCTCCCTTCGAGATGAACACAAAGCAGGACAACCTGGGCCGCACGTCTGCCATGCCAGACAACTATATCTATGAACTGTCCTTCTATCGCTTGGGAGGATCGGTGGAAGCGGGAGAGGCGCGTGTCTTCCATCTGTCTTCCTCCCCGCATGCGCCTGAGACGAAGTGGGTCCTGTGGGCGCTCCAATCGCACTATGAGCCGGCGGATCGGGTTGCGCTCGCGTTGAATCCTGATCCACCGGCGGGCGCGGGGGGCGTTCGACTGAAGGCGCTGCGACATGCCCACTTCTTCATCCCGCCGCAGAAGCAGGATGTCCCGATGACCGGTCTGCGCTTTCACTTTCTGGCGAATGATTTGAAACAGGACTCTCGGCTGCATGTGCAGGTGCACAACCCGGTGGATATCACGCGGAATCTGCTGGACTTCGATCTCCGCCTTGCTGTGGGGGAGAAGGATGCCGATGGAATCATGCGTTTTGATGTGACTATTGACACGCAGGATTTCCTCCTGCCTGCCGGCGAGCCGGTCTGGATCACGCTGACCCCTGAGAGGGACCTGGACCTCGTCTGGAATGGCACATCGGATGCAACACAGGTGGCAATATTGACCGGCCCGAAAGATCACGTTATAGCGGAACATAATCGGAACATGCTGAACTATGCGAAGGACCGTTTCATTCATGTGAGCGAGCCGAGGCCGTGGGGGCATGTACCCATGGACGTGCTGGCCGAGCGTCTGGAGCCGTTCCGGCAGTTGCACTTTGCCCTATGCGACCTGAGAAAGAATGCGCCGGAAGATGAGAAGCTGCGTGGTCTCTGGACCTGGACCCATCCGACGGAGAACCCCGACATGAGCTGGGTCAAGCCCCCGCCGCTCGACGGCGCGCCGGAATGGGCGGTCTATACGAAGGAGGCCATGAAGAAGTATCGCGCCTTCATCCTGTGGTGGATTGACAACCGACAGATACCGAGCGGGCTTTTCGGGTCGGGACACGGAGATGATACGGACCTTGTGCAGGACTGGCTAAGTGTCGGCATGATCTGTGACCCAGACGGGAAGATTCGCGAATCCGTTCGCCGCCTCGCCGACTACTGCTGGAACGAGGGGCCGCTTACCCGCGGCATCAACACCGTCTTCACGGATACGCTTCACTGCTATGAGGAGGGCGTGAACGTCCTTCCTCATGTGGCGCACCTCTATTACGGCAACCCCGTGTATCTCGAACATCTGATGGAGAGTACGCGGACGACGCGCGACGAGCTGACCTACCTCACGAAGGACGGAAGGCGCTTTTTCAAATCGTGCTGGTATGGTGCGACCTACATCGAAACCGAGCATCAGTACGGGCGCGACTTCCCGGGCAATACGCTCATGCTCCATCCCGCGCTCTATCTGATGTACTACTCGCGCAACGAGGGGGCCGTCAAGCTGCTGAAGGAATGGGGCGGGAACTGGGCCGGGATACAGGAGGAAGCCTACAAGAAGCAGGGCCTCAAGGCGGACTATCCCTTCCAGGCCCAGTACCCCACGGGCAAAATTGTCAAGACCGTGGACCGCTATATCAGCGGCTACGGTTACCTCGATCTGTGCCTGGGTATGTACGCCTTGACCCAAGAGGAGAAGTACTTTATTCCCATTCGCACCTGGATTGACAACGGGGACCTGAACAACTCATTTGTGCCCGACCTGTTCGGCCTGAGAGATATGAAGGAGTACGAGCCTCAGCTTCGGAAGGCTGTGGCGGAAATGACATGGGACGATCTCCGTCCGCAAATGGGCGATGACGGCCGCGACACCTACTCCTATCTTGCATGGGAAATGACCGGGGATAAGAGGTATGTGGAGCGAGCGGTGAAGGAGGCGTGGAAGCGGATCACGGTCCTCTTCCCAATGCACACCTGGGCGGAACAGTCGGCGGACCGTGTAGCAGTGTCGAAGACGCTGGTAGATCGCCTGTATCTTGGCGGCACGCCTGGCAAGCGGAACAAGCTCTGGCCTACACATACGGTCGGGTGGAAGGGATTCAGCGAGGAGTTCGCCGCGTGGGTGCTCAAGACATCGCCGGACACGCTACGAGTATGGATCTACAACTTTGAATCCAGACCGCAGTCCGGTGAGATTCGTCCCTGGGGGCTGACCGATGGCAATTACAGCGTCCAATTGGGTTTCGATGAGAACTCGGACGAGAAGAGCGATCAGCAGATTTGGGAAAAGACAATGACTCTTTCACGAAACACGCCGATCCCCATCGTGCTGCCGCCACGGCGGCTCGTGGTTCTTGAGGCAAATCAGGTCCGCCCGGGCGCATCTATCTTTGATCTCCCCGATCTGGCCGTGGTCACCACCGATATGACACACAATGCAAAAGCCGGGAAATTGGCCTTTGTGATCCACAACGTGGGCAGCGCCGCGGCTCAGGACATTGACGTGATTGTTGAAGTGGATGGCCGACAGGCGGCCAGCCACCGGATACGGAGACTCGATGCCCCGGCCGATCTCATGGCGAGAATCGTCAAGTTCGAGCAGACAATTTCCCCCGGTGCGAAGAAGATCGTCATCGCCGCGGACCCGCAGAATGCAATTTCTGAGATTTGCGAGGAAAACAATCAGGCCGTTTGGGGCGGGGTGGATGGCCAATGAGATCGAAGAAATCACCGATCATTAGTCTCTATCTCGGGCAAGATCATTCTCCTGAAACCCGCAAAGGTAAGACTGTCCGCTCTGGGCGAACGCCAGCAACACCGATTGAAAGAATCATCGCAAACTCAAGTCCACAACCATCCTAATCATCCTTCGCTCCTGGGGCGAGTTTCAGCAGGAGCAGTCGGCCTTCGTCGGTCGCGGCGCCCACCGTCCGATCCTTTGGGTCGGCGACGGTCAATTTTGTATAGCGTCCGGGCTGCTTGCCGCGCAACACCCAATCCGCGCCATAGACGCACAACCCATCCTCGGCGGCGAGGAGGTAAATTGTGTCCGCACCCGCGCCGATTGCCGCCATATCCAGGACTTCCACTCCGATCAAGCGGTTCTCCATCCACTTGCCGTCTGCCGATAAAACGCTTACGAACCCGTCGCGACCAGCCACAAAAAACTCGTCCCTGCCATCCCCGCTGACATCGTGCAGCAAACCGGCGGAGAGCGGTCTCCCTCCCCTGAACTCCCAAACGGTATCTGCGCCGCTTCGCTCCTGTTTCGGGAAATTCTTTGCGATGTCATACAACCCGAAGCCAACCGGCGTAATCACACCGGCCAAGGCCCCCTTGCCTTGAATGCGCTTGACCGTATAAGGCAGATTGTCGGGGATGCTCGTGTTGCGATGCTCCGCAATCAACCCCTTGGCATTCCCTACAATCGCATGAATGACCCCGAATGCGCCATACTTCATGGAGCACATGAGCTTGTCCTTCAGCCCGTCCCCATTCAAGTCCACGCTATCCGGCGCGAAAGTGCGCTGAAACATGGAGAACCCGGGGTAGTACTGTTGCAGGATAGTTCCCCTTTCGTCCAGCACAAAGAGTTGGCATTCGTAACTGCCCACGAGGACCCGGCGTATCCTGTTTCCTAAGTCCCAGAACCCCACGCCGAATGGCGTTGATCCGTCGCTGATGCCGAATCTCTTTTGGCTGCGTTCCATCAGGTTGTCAAAGTCCGTTTTCCAGAGCAGCTCGCCGGCGGCAGAAAACGCATATACGTTCAGATCGTAGCAACTGCAAACAACCTCCTTCTGGCCGTCGCCGTCGAGGTCGCCGAAATCCAGCCCGGAGATTTCCGCGACGAATTGCTTCTGCCATCTCATTTTTCCATCCCATCCTATAACCGAAAGCACGCCATCGCTCGCGTTCACGATCCATTCTGTTTGACCATCGTTGTCAAGATCCGCCGCTTTCAGGTGACCGACCGCGCACGCCCCTCTCCGGTCTGCTCCGGATCTCCCATCGGATTCTACGAAGACCTCGACCTCGTGGAGCGCAACTCGCATGTTCGGATCGTTCCCAGCGGGCGGAATGGTCAGGCGCACCCCCGATGCCTTCACGCCAGATCCAAGAATGCGAAGGAACTTCTGCGGCGTCACCTTTCCCTTATAGGTGGGATCAATGCGGTACTCCGACTTGACCGTTCGCTTTTCCGCGCGCAGGTCCTTACGAAACCTGTCGCTGCTCCACGTGATCCGAACCTCTCTTGACTCGCTCATCTCCCGGGCGGTGGTCAAGGCGCCCAATGCGTTGAGGTGCAGCCGAATCTCCCGCAGGCCCTCCACCTTCGGCCAGGTCAGTTCCACAGTTGCAGGGACACGTTCGTTCCAATGCACGCCGCCCGCTCTGGCAGGGATGATATTGTCCAGCGCCAAAGCAGTTCTCCCTTCGAACTGCCCCGGCGGCGAGCAGCGCATTCCGATGCCTGTCAGATGGTATCCATCAAAGCCGATCTCTGAGTTCTCCCATACCAAAACAAACGGGTTACGAACGGCTTGCGGGGCCGCCTCCTGGGGGACGCTTGCAGGGACATCTTTGACCTCCTTCATCGCAACCGCAAGTCTGTGGCTTATTGCCCGAGCCTCTTCCTCCTTCAGCAAAGGCACGGAAGCCCTTTCGGGAAGTCTCCAGGTATAGGAAGCGGTCCTCAACTGCTGTGCATCCCACCCGGAGAGCATCGCCCCCGTTTTCAGGTCTATCCGGCCCGTTACCGGTTCGGGACGATCCAGGACTGTCCTGCCGTCAACGCTCAGATTGCGGACCCCCGCCACATGGATAGACGAACCATCGGCGATGTATATGCCCCGGTCGGCCTTGATTCCGCAGGGCTCGCGTCCGTCCCCGCCCACGCCGAGCAACACATCGTCCCCGTTTTCGGAGCGGACGAGCACCGCTGAATCGTTGATGCGTATCGGCGTATAAGCAAGCGGGCTGTTATCCTCGGTAGTGGTCAGGAGATTTTGGAAATCGAGGATGTCCCCCTCTTTGAATGCGCCAAATTTCCTCTGACGGAGGAAGAAAGGGTTCTCATAGATGTCCGGCGGCCCGCCGGTGGGTCGCTCAAACCTTGTGGTCGCCGCCACGGGGGCGCCCGCGACCAGGTAGAATCGCTTGCCTTCCTGCTCGGTTACAAGGATGCGATCCTCCTTCCATGTGCCGCTGAATGGCATGCGCCAGACCGATTGCGCCGAGTAGAAGCCGGGCTTCCGGGTCGTAGCCCGGTCGAGGACAACGAACCAGTTCCCTCGACTCCAGAAGATCACACGCTGCCAGTCCGCGCCGAAGTAATCGCACAAGGTCGTGCTGCTCATGGCATACGTCTCGAAGCGCCCGGCGGCATCCATCCGGCACGCCCCTTGAAGCGGCGCTTTATTCCTTCCATCGCTGAGGAACAATGCATTCCGGTAATAGTGGCCGATCTGGCTGCTGTTGTGGGCCAGCCAGACTTGCCCCTTGTCGGTGTAGCGCGGGATTGTGTTGGCATCCAGGTACTCCGGCTGCACCCCCTGGAGCATGAAGTAAGCGTCCTTCGCATCGAACCCGTTTCGGAAGCATGCCTTGTCAAAGCACTGCTCCTCCGGGGGCATCGCGCGCTCAGCGCCCAGCTTCTTGTGCCGCCGCACACCCAATGGAATGATGCTGAAGCCGCTGAGGTACTCCGGGGGCTTCTCCTTCGCGCCTGGGTCAATGGAAAAACTACCTGTCCGGAAGGGGGAGTCCCCTTGCCCATAGAGCAGGAGCGAACGGTTCGGCAGATGGAGCACCAGCCATATCATCTCCGGGTCCTCATACAGGAAGGCCGAGATTTGTGTATGGAAGAGAGGGCTGAGGCCACTGTGCATCGAGCCGATCCGCGCTGCGCCGTAGGTGTCGAGGCCCGCGCCGTAGCCAAGCGAGTCGTTCAGGCTCACGGCGAAATGCAGGCCGACGCGGGCGTGGTTCGATGTGAAATAATCGTATTGCTGCGCCTGAGTACTCCACTTCATGAAGGCCGCAATCGAGCCCGTCCCGCCGCCGTCCGTGTCATCGCGGAACCCCTTGAACGCTCCCTGAAAGTACCCTGCCACACCCTTCTCCCATGTGTCGCAAAGCCGAACCAGCTCCGGGCTGTCTGCAAAGGTCCGCCGCAGATAGCGCGAAGCGACCCAGCGGGCGAGCATAGGCAAAGAGGTATGTGTGCTTCCCACGTGGGTCGCAACAGGTCCTCTGGGGGTTGAATCCGGGTCGTCGAGGGCCGTCTCCAGGAAATTACGCACGGTGGCCTGGCGCTCTTCCTCGGTAAAGACCGGCGATTCCTCCACCATATCCCATGCCCGGTACATGCCTTCCATGGTGTAGTGGGAGATCGGATATTTCTGCTGAAATGTTGCGTTGAAGTACCGAACGATATAGCTGCGCGCAACCTCCGCCCAACGAGTGTCTCCGGTCCAGTAGTACCGGTTCGCGGGGAGCGTGAACGTCTCCACGCCGTATGGCTTCCTGACATCCGGCTCCGACCATCTCGGAAGCATCTCCGCCGTCTGCGCGAACATCGTCTGCACCTCTCCCCCGGGTTTCACATCGAGAAGGTACGGCAGGGCGGCGGTCCTATTCTTCGACTCGGGGAGCCGCCGCAGAAGCGCCTCCACTCCCGCCCTCATGCCGGCGGGAGTCGTCCCGCCCACAACGATGACATTCCGACCCGTGCCCCACGGGTTGGCCACCGTGCGCAATTCGTAGCCGTCGCCGCCCGGGTAAAAGCTATCTGAGCCGCATAGGTACTGGGCGTAGAGCGGAAACAGGACCCGGTTAGTGTACAGGTTCCCCACCGCGATGAAATTCTTCTCAAGGTATTCCTTCCCGACCGGCGCCAATCGTTCCTTGCACACCGAATGGTCGGAGACCTTGGCAAACGGCACCCCATACTTCTCTTGAAGTCCTTGGCAAAGCCTCTCTGCAACCTGCGCCGCGTCGGTGTCGGTTGCGGGAGACACGACGATGCAATTCGCCGCGCCATCCTTCACGATCTCCGTCTGCGGGTAGAACCGCGCAGGGCCGACCTTCGGCGCCTCCGCGGCGAACAGGGGGCAGATGCCGACAGCAAGAAACATCTCGACAAGCGCCCTGCGAGGAATCGCTATCATCCTACTCTCCGTGTCATTTCGTCCGTTGGGCTCATTTGGCTTTGACCTTGAATACCACGTAGCCGTAGTTGCCTGTAACTGACACGGTCACACCGCCGGCGGGCACGGACTTAGCCTTGCGCAGTGTCAACGACGGCGTCTTCTCGATGAGGGTGATGGTCTTGCCGGTCAATGCTGCGGGGAGTTTCAGGATGTCGCGATCCACCGCTTTGTGATAGTCGGCGTAGACAACGACCTCTCCGTCTTCCTCATGCCAGTAGAAACAGGTGGCAGCCTTCTGGTCGGCGGGCCGGAAATACTGGCGATAGGCAATGCAATCGAACTTCGTGCCCGCGGGAACGAGAGGCTCCATTTGACTGTCAATGGCCACCGGATAGGACTTGGCCGTGGTGTGCAGCGTGATGGCTGCGCTTGCGTTCTTGGCCCGTTCGGCCGGTTTCGTCAGGCCTCGAACCAGAGAGTATCCCAATGCGTAGCCGACTTCCCATGAGACCTTTCCATCCTCCTTTCGGCCCAGCAGCTGGATAAACCGGTCCGGCAGGTTCTTCGGGTCCTCGATGTTCTTGCTTGCCTCCGTGAACCGCAGCGGCGACTTTGGCGGAGACGAGTAGTCCTGCATGGACTTGAAGTCGTAGGCGATGTCGTCCCGCGTGAAGGGCGTTGTCTTGGGGATATAGTACACATGCGCGTCGTAATCGCCCTTGGTCAGCTTGGCCGACTGGATGAAGCCCATATACCCGATGTTGAACTCCTGGAGCGCCTTGGCTGTGTAATAGATCACGTTCGCGCCGTTCGGGTGGAAGCGGTATACGATGTGGTTGCTGATCACCCCATCCAGCTTGTCGCCGGTGAAGTCCCGCTCCACCCCTGGATGCTTGACGATATCCTCCAAGAGCGACGCGGGGCTGATGATATCGTATTCTTCCACAATGTCGAGATAGTCGCACGAGGCCGGCTTGCCGTCCTGCAGGGGCTTCTTGCCTTCGATGAGATACTCCTGTTTTCTGATCCTACATGCGGGATGCAACTGCACCATGCGGTTGTCGGCGAATGTTATCGTGGCGCGCCGTGCGGCGCATTTCAGAGTGGAGCCGGAGTAGGTGTTCGCAAACTTCCATACAGCGCCTTTTCCTGTGTTCTCAGGCAGGAACCAGAGATGGTCCTTGTCCGCAATCTTGATGAGGTAGAACTTGTGGCCGGCCTCATCCGTCCATTCGCTGCCTAGGTCGGCGGCGGTGCGGCCGTGGTCGGCGCAGGTCAGATCGCGAGAGTCGGAGCAGCCGTGGTTGGCCCCGATGTAAGTTCCGTTGATGTTCCAGGGAGTGGCGTCGTCTCCGTTGCCATGGATCATCCTGCCGTTGCTGACCTCCTTCTCGCTCATTCCCGCCGATTCATTGAGGAGAAAAGCGCCGAAGAAATTGATCTGATGGTTGTTTGCCCCTTTTTCCACCCTCACCACCAGGTCCTCTTGCGCCGAGAAGGCGCTGCGGATGAACACGTTGTCGCCGTATTTGACGACCCGCAGACCGGTCTTGGCCGAACCGGAGCCACGATCCGCCCCTTCGACAGCCGCCCCCCCGGAGAACATCATGGTGCAAAGGAAGGCGAGCAGCAGTATGTGAGTGAAATTCGTCATGTGGCGCTGCCTCCAAGCGCGACGGCCTTTCCGGCCCTCCTCAACTGGTAGACATCATAAGTACAGCGGAAAGCGTCTGCCATTTCGTGGTCGGTGAGCGAACGAAGACTGCCATCCACCGCTCCGAGAATGGACAGGGGGCGAGGCGCAACCAGTGCGGCGGTCTGGGGGACATCGGCAATTTTCAAAATGTTCGGCACAAACGTGGGCATCGAATGCTCGCGGGAGAATCTCTCCCGGTGGACATATGGCGGTTGCTTCGCCGTCTGCTCAGTCATGAAACACGCCTCTTTTGTTTGAATCCGAATCGCCTATGGTGCGGGTGGGGCGCTGGAACAATTGATGAACACATTGTCCTTGGCCCGGGATGCCTCCCAGAGTCCCTTTTCACTCTCGGCCAGCACGGTGGAGCATCTTTCGAACACGTTCCCGCAATAGAGGTTCTTTCGAAGCCGCCCCAGGGGGTCCGGTTGGAGTACCAAGGCTGAGGCCCCTGGTTCATCGAACCCGCTGATATGGTTTCCTATCAGTTTGAAGAGGCTGCGTACGATAATTGCCTCCTTCACGTCGCTAACATCGCCGCGAGAAATAAGGTTGTTCTTGAAAAGGGCTGTCTCACTTCCATACGAATCCAGGACTACAGGATGGAGGCAGGCGGCGATCGTGTTGTCATGAATGTTCCAGTTCGCCGACGGCGGAAAGACCTCAAAGACATCGTCCACTTTCATCTCACGCGGCTGTGTGATCTTGAAGGCGAGGGTATCAGGATTCCAGGATTCGATGACCGACGTTCCGGAGGGCTTGTCGCCGGCGAACCACACGATGTTCCATCCTCTGTAGAGGTGCGAGGTCCGCCATTCCAGAGGCAGGAGCGCGCCCCTGCGACGAAAGGTGGTCGAGTCCACGACCTCGCCGACCTTGGCCTGCACGCGATGCGTGGTGAGGCCGTATCCGCAACCGCGGACAAGGTTGTCGTGGACGTCCACATTCAGGGCCGGTTCCTTGATGCGGATCCCTGTGACCTTTGGGTCGCAATTTCCACGAACGTAGATTTGATTGTCACTGACGATCACATCGGAGAGGCCCACATCAATCCCGGCCCGTTCGCGGACCTTCTCGTCCTGGTTAGTCAGGTCCATGATGTTGCCGCTGATAACGATCTGGCGCGCCGGGTAGGAGGACTTGATCTTCCCTCCTGTGGGAGTAGAGAAATCAGACTTGTCCCGGGAATCCAGGTGAACACCTGTACTTCCGTAGTTGATGAAAATATTATTACTGACGATCACTTGCGTCGCGCCATGGCCAACGTGCACCGCCGCAGCATTGGGGCTGACACCCTCAAAAACATTGTTGCTGATGATCGTCTGCGCCACGCCAAGATCGTGCATGAACTCGTAGCGGTGGAACATATTGCCAACGGAACATACTCCTGCGTTTCTGGCGTAACAGCCGATGATGCGGATGAACCGTCCCGGCCCCTCCCAGAAACAATTGCCGATGTTCTCGACACGGCAGTAGAGCATGCTCGTGCTCTCGGACAGGTCGTTGTTGTTGAAGGCGTTGAAGCCGCAATCGGTGACGGAGCATCGAAGGAAGGTGACCTCCTTCGTATATTGCCGGGGCTTGTTCTCGCCAAACTTCTCCGGCCCCCCGTGAATCGTGTCCGCCTCCCGACAGGGACCCGACGCATAGAAGCACTCGTTGGTCATCCGGCTGGCATGGACATTCTCCACCAGCACACGCTCCGTGCCGCCGATGCTCATGGCATTGCAGGGCTTCAAGCTCATTCCCCAGATTCCATATCCGCCCGTGCTGTGGATGTAACCCGCCTTTTCGGCAAGGCCGGAGTGACCAACCATCCGGAAGTTCCGCACGGTGACATCCGCGCCGGCCTTGACCCGCAGGACCGAGCCCCTGCCCTCGGAGATATCCAGCACGGTATGGACGGCGCTGGCCCCCTCAAGGATAATCCCCTCCGCATTGGCCACGGTAAGCCCCTGCACCAGCCGATAGCGACCGGCAGGAAAATGCAGATTACGTCTCTCCTTGATCGCCCGGTCCACAGCCGCTTGGAGCGGCTTGCTGTCCTCATGACGGACGAGGGCATCCCGGACGCTGCGGTTGGGCGCGTCCTTGAGCGTAATGACGCTCCCCTCAATCTTCTCAATCGTGGTGTAGAGCACATCGCGCGCCTGGAATGTCACCACGTCGCCAGGCTTCCAGTCCCGTTTGCCGAACCGCACCTCGACTCCGCCGCTCAACGGCTGCCAGTCATGGGTGATCGGGACCTTGTTGGCCTTCCATGTCCGCGCAATATCATCGCTCCAGCGGAAAGTAGCGGGATGGGTCCCATCCACGTCTATGGCAAAGACCATCCATCCACCATTCGCGCCCTCATAGCCTCTCATCTCCATGGCGCCCCCGAGCGGCTTGCCGCTGTACATTCCGTCCCGAAGCATGGCGCTTGGGTAGTGGATGTTACACTTGGAGATCAGCACCGCTTGTCCCGGTTTGAAATCGCCGACATCCTTGACGGCGATCTGGTTGGAGCCTACGGTCGTCTCCGCCTTGGTCTCGAACTCCGAACCCGAAGCGCCGAGTTCTTTCACGTCAAGCCACGCATCCCCTGCCTCCGCCAAGGGCAAGGCCCCCAAAAAGCCAAGAATAACCACCGTGGAAAGCGCTAACCATATCCACATGACCCGTTTCCTTTCCTATCCGTTGTACGCTGGATCTATCCAGTATCTGACGCAGAGAGTCTGCCCGCGTTTCCCTGCGCACCGGTGTCGGCAATCGTGCAGGTGACATCCACAGGGTGATAGCGGCGGTTGGCGGTGAGGCGGCTGTAGCCGCATCGCGGACTATGCCGAAAGGACGGCTGCACGTCACGAAACTGCTCCTCCTCGGGGGCGAACTCGGTCCCTTCCCGCCGCGCCGTCATGGGATCACCGGCAGAAGGATGTGCGAGGCGTGTTCGCCATCGTGATACACGGTCTGTGCGGCCTTTTTCTTCTGTGTATCCGCACCGAACGGCTGCCCAGTGTTCGGATTGCGGTCGAAGCGGGGGAAGTTGCTGCTGGAGACCTCGACCCGAATCCTATGGCCCCGCAGGAAGACATTGCTGGTTACCCAGAGGTCAATCTCGTAGCAATAAATCTTCTCCGGCTCGATCAGCGTCGGCCGGTCGGCCGATTCGCGGTAGCGGGCGCGAAGGATCCCGTCGCACAGATTGATGGGACGTCCATCCGGCCATACGTCCACGAGCTTGGCCGTCCAGTCCGTGTCCGTTGCGCTGCTGGCCGCGTATAGAATGACCTTGACCGGCCCGGTCACCTCCAATCCGCTTGTCAATTCGTCGCTCGTGAAAACGAGAACGTCCTCCCGCTGCTCGACGCTCGTTTGGTCGCGCGGCCCGGCAGGCCCCCCGAGGTTGCACCCACCCGCCGTAGGCACGGGGTCGTCCGGGTCGTACACAAACCGGTCGAAGGGCTCCCGGTCGGGCTTCGTTGTGCTCAGCTGTCCGTCGCCCGTGAGCGTCCTGGCCGAGCCTTGGCTGTGGAAGTAATAGGGGGTGTAACGCGTTCGCTGAAGCGGCCATTCCTTCTCGTCACGCCACTGGTTCCGTCCCATCACAAAGATCCTAAACGGCGGCCACGTCTCGACGTTCGCGGTCTTACCCTTCAACCAATGATCTAACCACTCGGATTGAATCGCATTCAGGTTGACCAAGGAGCCCTCGCCGAAATCCAGATCGCCCACCTTGTGGTTCTTGTTGACGCCATGGGGCCACGGCCCCATGAGGAGATGCTGATGAGCCCGCGCTTCGTTCGAGCGGGATTCCTTGCGAACGGCGTTCAGGTGGTCGAACACGCTTTTGGCGTAGATGTCGTACCACCCGCCCACCACGTAGATCGGCGCGGTGATGTCCTTGGCGCAACCGCGTATGCTGCTCGGCCTCCAGTAGTCGTCGAACTGCGGGTGGGCCACCCAGTCGCGCAAGTATTGCACCTTTTGCTGGATCGCCGTGTCCCACGTGCAAAGCGGCAGTGCCCGGAGCCAATCCTCTCTCTTCCAGGCGCGCGTGGCCCGACTGCCGGCCATTGCCGAACCCCATCCCATCGTCAGTTGAAGCTGGTACGCCCCGCCCACGTACGCCAGGTCGTCGTAGACGTCCACCAGCGGCACCGCGGTGAACATCGCCTTCAAGGACTCACCCGCGCCCGGCGCCAACATCCATTGCGTGAAGCCGAGGTAGGAGCCGCCCACCGTGCCGACCTTGCCGTTCGACCAGGGCTGAGCGAGGATCCATTGAAGGGTATCCTGTCCGTCGCATCGCTCGTTTACGAAAGGAACCCACTCTCCGCCGGACGCCCCCCTGCCCCGACAGTCCTGGCTGATGTACACGTAGCCGCGCGAGGCGTAGGAACGGCCCGCACCGCCTTTCGCGTCGCCCTTGCCGTAGGGCGTTCGGGCAAGGAGCACGGGGAACCTGCCTTCCGTCTTTGGCAGAAATACGTTCGCCGAAAGTTGAACACCGTCCCGCATCGGAACATTCATATCGGCCCGGGCTTCGACCTCGTAGGCGGGGTCCGCGCCAAAGGTCGCGCCGCACAGCGCACACCACAGCACGACCGCAAACCTGGTGGCAACATTCCACACGGTTTTGTTCTTCACTATGTTCTCCATTCAGACCACGTTTGAGCCGTAAGCCACGGTTGATCCATCGTGATGGCCGTACCCATCCAGATCAATCCAGTTGCTTCGCTGCCACGTCTTGCCGTCATCGTCGGAGACAAACGAGCATACCACCCAGCGCCACGGATCATCCGTCAAATGCTCAACCGTAGCCACGATTCTTCCGCTGCGCGTCTGGATGAAGCCCGAAAATTCGGCATTGTAGCCGTCCAGCAGACGCTGGCAATCTATCCATGTCTTGCCGCCGTCCAGACTGCGAATGCCACACTTGGGGCGCCTTACTCGAGGTCCGGGCCTTGGATGCGCTCCCCTCTCCTTTGCCTGACTTGATCGTCTCGGTTGAAGGTTCCATAGAACAGGGCGGTGGTGTCCATCCAGGTGATCAGGCGATTCCACTCATCTTCGCCGAGCCGGACATCCTTGTGTCCGGACGAGAGATGCTTCATGAGCATGCTCCCGCGCGCCCCAAAGTAGTCCGGTTTGCTCAGCGGTTCGCTGTTGTCCTCTCGGCCCCAGGATGAGTAGGATACCCGCTTGGCCAGTTGGTTGTAGGATTCGGTAAAGTCCTTCTCCGGTTTTGCCGTCAGCGAGACTCCCCCCGTGGGCTTCTCGCCGCTGTGACACTTGACACAATGCCTGTCCAGCACTGGTTGCACGAGCAGGGGGTAGGATAAAGGCTTTGTCCCATCGGGGCCGGGAGTGATCTCCGATGGGGCGCGCGTCAGCGCCATAAGGGCGCGCCGACGAGGCGGCGCGGACGACCGTGGTTCGTGGCAGCCGATGCAGGAGGCGGTTTCCCCCCGCTGAAGGTAAGTCAGGCTGCGCATGCTCTGCACGGACCGCCCCTGACTGTCGAGTGCCTGAAAGAGCAGCGGAGTGTTGGCAGGAGCACGGAAGTACGCCGATCCATCCGGCTCCACCGGCACCGTGCCAAGAACCTGCTTCCCCGGCGACGCGTTCGCCCACCCGACGCGCGGGGTGTTGGCGTGGGGAGTGGTCTTGGGGAGCACCTGCACAATTCGCAGGCGCCGGATCCTGCTGCCTTCATCTGCGGGCAGGACCGGGGCGGACAGGCCCACGTCGTGCAGGACGAACGTCCCAGTCGCCTGTCCTGGTTCCTCGGCGGCGCTTGCGACGGTCGGCGGCCTGCGGCGGGGGCGGATGGGGATAGGCCAGAGGCTCGAGATGTTCGGGTCGCGATACAGCAGCTCCCGGTTGCCGAAACAGTCAACCACATAGATCCCGAACGTGTTTGGGGCGTTGGCGCTCGGTTCGCCAATGAGCGGGTCGTAGCTGTAGGCCGCGAGGAAGGTCGTTTCCGAGAGAGGATAGGGGCTGCGGTAGCAGTGCCCCGGCCATCGCTTCTCCGCCCGCGGAACGGGCCGTTGTTCCGTGACGCCTGCCATGCCGCGCCAGCCTTCTGCGGATTCCTTGCTTCGTCGCACGGTGGATTCGCTTTCGGGGAAAGGCACGTCCGGGGTAAGCCGCGTGATGGCGTCCATGGTATCCCGGCCCTCGTTGACGTCAATCCGGATGATCGAGCCGGCCGTCATGGCATGGTGAGCCGCTGCTGTTGCCATGATCCGCTGCGATTCGGGTATCGGCCGCGCCTCCCAGATGCCCACGGGATTGCGCATGTAGCTGCCGAAGTATTCGCTGGGGGCGGCGCCGTCGGGGTGTGTTGTCCAGAGCTGCTGGTAGTAGACCGCGTTGCGATCCACGTAATCCCATCGGGTGTAGATAACCCGCCCGTCGTTGAGCACGGCCGGGTCCCACTCGTGGGTTTCGTGACAGGACAACACGCGCAGGCCCGAACCATCCGGATTGACCTTTGCCAGGGTGTAGACCGGGCAGGGACCCCGCCCGCACCGATGGAAGCCGCCGCGTCGAGTCGAGATGAACATGATCCTCCCGTCGGGCAGGAACGTGGGGGAAAAATCGTCGAAGGGGCCTTTCGTGATCTGGCGCAGGCCGTTGCCGTCCGTGCTGATCTCGTATAGGTGGTAGTACGTGTCGGCATTTTGTTCCCTGCCCTCAATCATCTTCCTTCTCGCCGGGTCGAGCCGACAGTACGAAAAGAGCAGGCGGCAACCGTCGTAGCTCAGTTCTGGACGCTGATAGCTGCCGACAGGCAGCATACCCCGCGCCAGCTCATGGCAGCGCATATCTTTGCCGGGAGCATCCAGCACAAAGACCCCGCCGCCTGGGCGGGCCGACAGGCCGGAGTACTGCGTGAGCTGGTGACTGAACTGGGAAGGGACTTGTTTCACGAAGAGAATGGGGTCCTGCGCGACCGTGGGGTCCGCGAAGACGATGCGCCGGCGAACCGTGTGCACCCGCAGCCACAGTTGCTCCCACTCTCTTTCGCCGGTAGCGGAGTTGGCCGCCAGCGCCTTGGCTCGAACGTGACAGTCTTCCCATTCGCAAAGCATATCGCCAAGGGGAACCTCCCGCTTTTGCAGATCACGCACGAGCCGATCACCACACGCCAGCACCTCCCCGACGGCTTCCTTCCAGGACACCCTCTCCTTTGGTGTGCCGATGCCATCGTGCATGCGCCAGTCCCACTCGATCAGCTCCTGGGCGATGCCGGGCCTGAATTCCGGCATGCGTGGGGGAGGAAGCACGTCGCTGGGTGGCCTACGGAAACGAAGCGGCGCGTCGAACCACCCGCGCCCATCCGCTTGATAGCGCAGCCTTTCCAGGCGAACCCCTGCTTCGTTCCCGGTGCTGCGCATAGTCAAAGCTATCGTGCCGCCTCCGGCGACATCGCTCTGGACCTCAAGCGTGACGATCCTACTCGGCTCCAGCACCCGGTGAGAAATCTTCTCTCCGATGCCAACAGCGACTTCGGCACTATCTCCTGTACGAAGGACGAAGTCGGCGGCCACTTGCAGCGCCCCGCCGGCGCATTTCATGGGGACGTTCAGGCACACCGACTCGTTCTCGCGAAGGCTTGCCATGAGCCTCGACACAGGGATTCCCATCAACAAAATCTGCGGACCGGTGGATTCTGCGACGAGCGCGACGCCACCGGCACACTCGCTCGAGGGCGCCGGGGCCGGTTTTCCGCAGAGCGTTACCGCCGTCGCGCCGAATGAAGGAATGCGCATCATGTGGTCCCGGACCAGATAGGCGTCCCCCCAGTTCGCCATGTCGCAGGCGATGCCGTCGCCATTGTCATCTGCGATCAGGCAAAGATCTCTGGCCCCCGTCAGTGGGATGTCAATGGCCCGGGGAGGGTCGTTGCCGGATACGGGGCCGTGCTCGAAGACTTTCTTTCCGTCAACGAGAACACGGAAACGCACACTGCCCCGCTTACCCTCTTGCCACTGAACGCCAATTGTCGCACGGAAGGCCAGGTAAACGCCGGTGAGGGGAACCGTGATCCTGCCGTTTGCGTGGTGGCCCAGCCCCTTCTTGAAGGTGTTCTCGCCGATTCGGATGGGCTTTGGGGGACCGGTCGAGTATGCGGCCGTATCTATACCGAGCTTGCCCCATTGCTGCTCGTGTTGCACCGCCCCATCGGCGACCATATCGCTGAGGTATTCCACGTTGGGATCGGCGGCATAAGCCAATCCCATGCAAAGCACAATGCAACTAATCAGATATCTCACGTGCAGCCGTCTCTTATCAGACCGATACTTCGTCTTGGCAATTTTGAGCCACCAAGGCGAACAGGAAACTCCTGAATCGTATCGTGCTTTTCCGGCAATGTCAAGCCGGACGATGAACCTATGTTTGGCGTTATGTTTGACTTTGGTCCGGTAAAGAGGTATACGTTCAATCTGAGGCGTATGACCCCGCGCCTTTGGGAATGGCGCGGGATACAAGACGTGGCTAAATGGAAACTGATAGATGGCAGAACTGCAACAACGAAAACTTGGTAAGACGGGGATTACGCCCAAGGCCCTTGGCCTGGGATGCGCCTGGTTCGGAAGCGGCAAGAGCTCGGACTGCGATGCGATCGAGGGCATCCGTCGCGCGATAGAGTTGGGAATAGATTTCGTGGACACCTCGGCAGGCTACGGTGAGAGCGAACGCCGAGTCGGCCTGGCACTCGAAGGCGGCTGGCGCGAAAAAGTTTACCTTGAGACCAAGGTCGGCACTCATCCGGAGCGACATTTGGATTTTTCTGCACAGGCCACGCGCTGGAGCGTTGAGAACAGTCTGCGACTGCTCAAGACGGACTACCTGGATTCGGTTCTGATCCATGATCCCTGCGACATCAAAGCGCCGCTCTCGCCGGGCCATGCGTTGGATGAGCTTCTTGCGATGAAGGAAAAGGGCATAGTCCGCCACGTGGGTCTGGGCTGCCGCGAGCACGAGTTTCACCGCCGCGCGATCGAGACCGGCAAGGTGGAGGTTGTCCTGACCTACCTCGACTATACGCTGCTGGACCAGTCCGTTGCCGTCACAACCTTGCCAGTGGCCAAAGAGCGTGGAGTCGGCGTCATTCTGGCAAGCGTATTCGGCATGGGTTTGCTGGGCGGCAGGGAACCTGACATCAAGGCCGAGCCCCCGTCACACAGGGCGTATCTTGCTCACGCCATGTGGCGGTGGTGCCGGGACCACGGCGTCAACATCCGGCATCTCGCCATGCAGTTTTGTCTTGCTGCGCCGATCGAGGGAATTGTGATGACCGGCCCCTACAACAAACAGAAGGTGGAGGAGTCCTTCGAAGCGGCCACGGCCGATATCCCACCCGAAGTCTGGCAGGCGTTCAAGGTGCAATTCGGAGTGGCCCCATCGGTCGCAGACCCTACCACATCCTGAACACAGAACGGTTATCTGGCATCCGAGATGGATTTCGGCTTGAAGCACGGTTGGCAATTTTCTATAGTTTGCGCGCGGGAGTGATTTCAGGAGATGGCCTCATGGCACAATACCAGTTCGGCAGATTGAGGATTGACCCGGCGCGCAATCCCGCCGTGCTCGACACGGCCACCTGGGACCCGAACGCCGCATGGGACAAGGTCCGCGCCGCGCCCATCTCGGCCTGGCCGAAAGCCCTTGCAGCGCCGGCCGATGATCATGGCATCGTTTCTGTGCACGATGGCATTGTGCTTTGCGCAGGATCATGGGTGCGCTGCGGGATGACGAATTGGTCGCTGGGGCGGCTGAACGACGGACAGTATCTTCTGCTGGCAATCGGCGCCCGTCCCCCTCTCAAAGTCCCTCGCGCGCCGATAGGCGAACTTGTCTTGACGGAAGGGGAGCGGCTTATAGGGGTTCCCGCCGACGCCGAAATCGTGGATTGGTTCGTGAGCACGCTCAATCCCGACAAGGGACCGAAGGCGCTGGGGGCGATTCCGAGGCTGGGGATTGGCACGCGAATGTCCACGTCCGTCTGGCCGAGCGTATGGCCCGCCCTAACTCGAACAGGCCTCGCGGCGAATACCATCCAGAACTCCGTGCGCGAACTCAATGTGCTGGGCGATCTGCTCGCAGGCCGTCCCGCAGAGAGTAACTTCATGTTCGGGTTTGGAACCTTGTATGAAGGACACACCGGCAGCACATTCGAGGGCCTATGGCTGGCCGGCGTCTTGGCCGCACTGGAGTCTGGTTGCAAGGTCCGATATGGGGCTGACGCCGACCACATTATGGTGAAGCGCACGCCTGACGGTCTGGATCGCGCCCGGCGCGTGATTGACGCCGCACGGCGCTATACATTCTATACGTTGGACGTTTCGGACATTCTCGACTACGAGGCCATCGGCGGCGACAAGGAGGTTGACCTGGCTGCGCTTATTGCAAGCCATGAGGAGCGCCAAGACCTTCTTGCCTTTCACACCGGCAAAGGCGGTCCCGCCGGACCAATGACCGAGGCGACCGTCGCATGCATGGTCGGCAAATACGCAGCTGCGTTGTCGGCGCTGGCAGAACTGGCCGAGCACATCCGCAAGTTGAAGCGCGACGCGCCATTCGATCTCGAGTTGAGCATAGATGAAACCCCGCCGGGAGTAAATCCCCTGCACTGCACGACCACAGAAGAGGAACTGAGCTTCCTTCTGGGAGAGATTCGTCGCCGGGGTCTGCCCGTTACCCATATTGCACCCAATTTTGGGGTCGAGAAGGGCGTTGATTACAGAGGGGCGGATGGCCTGGCGGGTCTCGGTCGGCGGGTTCGGGGACTGTATTCACTCGCCAATGAAGAAGGCATCCTGCTGGATTGTCACTCCGGTGACGACTTGACTTCGGCAACCCGGCGTACTGTGGGCGCGGCGGCGGGCGGCGACATCCACTTCAAGATTTCGCCCGTGCTTCAATTGCTTTTTGCGAAAGTGCTGCACGAGGTGTGCTTCGACCGTTTTCTGTTCTGGTGGGAGGACACGATGGCCTATGTCCGAGAGGAGGCCGGGAAGGGATCGGAGCTTGCTGCCCGGTGTCTCCGACAATACGAGGAATCGGGCGCTCAACGCCGGCCATCCCCCTCGCACCCGCTATTCCATTACTACAGTTTCGCCACCGTCGGCCGGCGGGATGCCGGCGGCCAGTTTGTGTATCGCGAAAGGTTCTACGACCTGCCGACGGAATTTGGCGCGGAATACACGCGACGGGTAACGAACCTGCTCGGCGAGATTATCGGGGACCTGTTCTACCCGGATCGTTGAATGGAAATGGGCGGCGCGTTGGACCGCCACGAGGAAACACGAGGAGGAGGTATGCAACCGCGATTTGCAGGGAAGATCGCCGTCGTGACGGGCGGTGCGCAGGGGCTGGGGAAGGCGGTCGCGCTTCGCCTGGCGAGCGAGGGCGCCGACGTGGCCGCCGTGGACATCAAGGCGAACCTCGTCAACCAGACCGCAGAGGAGATCCGCTCCCTGGGTCGGCGCGCGCTGGCCTGTTCCGCCAATCTCGCCCGGCTCGCGGAGATTCCTCCACTGCTCGAACGCATTGTCGCCGAGTTCGGGAGGATCGACATCCTAGTCAACGCGGCCGGTGTGCTCCAGGTAAAGCCGTTTCTCGAAGTGACGGAAGCGGACTGGAATTTAATCATGGACGTCAACCAGAAGAGCTTGGTCTTCCTGATCCAGGCCGTTGCGGCACGCATGATCGAGCAGGCGCCCTCCAAGATGAAGGCCGCAGGCCGCTCAACCCCGAGTTATGGGAAAATCGTGAATTTCTCATCCATCTCGGGACGCCGTGGCCGGGAGCTTCAGGTGCACTATGCGGCGAGCAAGGCGGCGGTTATCAGCATCACCCAATCCGCCGCATTGGCGTTTGCGCCGTACAACATCAACGTGAATGCTGTCGCCCCGGGCGTGATCCCGACGGCCATGTGGGAGCAGAATGAGCGGGAACGCAGTAAAATCTTTGGGACGCCGCAGGGCAAGTCCATGCAGGAATTCATCGAGCGAATCCCGCTCAAACGCCCCGGCACGCCGGAGGACGTGGCCGGCGCGGTGGTCTTTCTCTGTTCATCAGACGCAGATTACATCACCGGCCAGACGCTGAATGTGGATGGCGGATTCGAAATGGATTGATCGTTTGCACATGAATGCCAGAAGCGGAGTAGAGATGGAGAACCAAAGGCTTGCATTGCGCGAACAACTGCTGTTCAAAACTTCTGTGGACCGTTTTTCCGTGTCGTGCGGCGATATCCGTCGCCGCCTGTCACGCGAATTCGCCAAAGCCGATGAGGCGCGGCGAGCCGATCTCCTCGACACGCTGGCCGAGCTCACGATTGATCTCCAATCCTACCTGATCCGATGGCATCTTCAAGACCCGAAAGCAATGGAACGCTTATCCGACGATGAACTGGCGAAAGCGGTTGATGAGAACATGGCGCTCCTGAAGAAGTGGGGCTGCGAGAAGGCACTCGAACACGTGAAAGCAGAGGTCGAGTCCATCCGCCGAAGCAGTCTCGCACGGCTCTCGGCCACGTCGGACCGAGGGGAGATCAACACGCGCTGGGGGAATGACTACCCGCTGGGTCTCACCCGCACCCTCCGTCGGGGGGCCATCCTGGTCACCACCAATCCGCCCCTCGTCAACATCGCTCGAAAGGAGGAGCCGAAGGTGTGGGACGCCGTTCGGGACGAGCTCCGACGTCGTCACCCCGGGGCATCGGCGGATCGCCTGGTGTCTCTTCTCACGATGCGAGTGGTGCTGCGCAACTGTCGCGAGCTGCGACCGATATACGAGGTCAGCGGTCGCCGCCTCGGATACGTGAACCTCCAGGTCAATCCAAAGAACGCGACGCATCCCGAGGCGATGATCGCCGAGGCGGAGTTTCTCTATGAGGAGATGAAGCGCGAGCTGAAGGGCCGTCCGAACGTCGTTTTCAAACTGCCGGGGACGAAGGAGGCCCTTCCCGCCGCGGCGCATCTCACGGCGAAGGGGATCGGGGTCAGCATCACGCTGGGCTTCGCGGTGGATCAGCACTTGGCGTTTGCGGAGGTGATCGAGCGCGGAACGGCGGAATTGTCGTTTGTGGTCATGATGACGGGCAGGCTTGATGATCCGATCCGCGAGGAGCTCGCTACCGGAGGAATGCCGGACGCCGCGGAAACGGCCCGTTGGGCCAGTACAGCAGTGATACGGCGCTCCTACGACCTCCTATACCGGCAGCGTAAGTATCGGAGGTCCGCTCTCCTCGTGGCTTCATTGCGCGGCCCATGGGCCATCGAAGCCGCACTCACCGATGAGGAAGCGCCCATCTATGTGACGGCTTTTCCCGACAAGGCGGCGGAGTATGATGCGGGGGAGCGCTGCATCGTCTCCTGTATTCGAGAATCTTTGCCGGAAAAGATCATGAGCCGCCTGCGGAAAAGCCGCCTTTTCGCGCAGGCCTACGACGTGGGCGGCCTGACCCCTGCCGGGTTTGGCGAGTTCCTCCCGGTCCAAAAAACACAAGACGCCTTCGTCAGTGCCTGGAAAGAATTGGATGCCTACGTTCAGGCTTGATCGCTGCGCCGCGTGGTTTCGTTTTTGCTTTATCCCCTGCCGTGTAATTTGACGGTTGAGTATCCGCAGGGTTTGACTTATCATTCATGCTCCATCTCCGGAGTATCGTCCATGGATTCGTTTGGGAAAGGAGAGCATGATGGCAGGCAAGGTGCGGTACGGCGTGATCGGCACGGCGAAGATCGGTCGGACGGCGCTGATTCCGGGGGCGCAGAAAACGACGAACTCCGAGGTCGTCGCCATCTCCAGCCGGGACAAGGCGAAGGCCGAGAAATGCGCGAAGGACCTGGGCATCCCGAAGGCGTATGGATCGTACGAGGACGTCCTGCACGCCCCCGATGTGGACGCCGTGATCATTCCCCTGCCCAACGGCCTGCATTGCGAATGGACGGTGAAGGCCGCGGAAGCGGGCAAGCACATCCTCTGCGAGAAGCCCCTGGCCGTAACGGTGGAGGAGGCGGAGCGGATGATCGACGCGGCGAAGGGGAACCACGTGCTCCTGATGGAGGCGTTTATGTATCGCTTCCACCCGCAGCATACATTCGTCAAAGAGAAACTTGCCTCCGGCGCCATCGGCGGCATCAAGATCGTCCGGGCCGAGTTCAGCTACTTCCTCGGCGACTGGGAGACGAACATCCGCGCCAGCGGCCCGCTGCACGGCGGCGGCCTTATGGACGTGGGCTGCTACGCCGTCAACGCCCTCCGCTTCCTGATGGGGGATGAGCCCATCAGCGTCCAGGCCTATCAGCGCTTCGACGAGGCCCACGGTGTCGACGGCACGTTCGTTGGGATCATGAAATTCCCCGGCGACCGGATGGGAATCCTCTGTTCCGGCATGGAGGAGTTCGGCCGGAACCGATACGAGATCATCGGGACCACAGGCCAGATCGACGCGCCCAACGCCTTTACGGGCGGCGGACGCGAAACGACGGTGACGGTGATCTGCGGCAAGGACACGACCGTCGAGAAGTTCGCCGGCGTCAACCAATATCAGGCGGAGATCGAGCACTTCTCCGATTGCATCCTGAACGGCAAGGCACCGATGCTCTCGCCGGAGGACGCGAAGAAGAATACGGCGGTGATTGTGGCGCTCAAGCAGGCGGCTCGGGAGGAGAGGGCGGTGGCGGTGGGTTGATTCACATCTCAGTCCGGCTCCGCCATGTTTACCAGTCCGGCTTGCCGCGGTCGAGCAGGATATAGATGCAAGCGCCAGAGAAACTCAAGAAGAATATCCGAGGGGCAGCCGGCATCGGCCGGTGGGGGCGTCTTCAGAGGGATTGCCCGGGGAATTTATAGACGGTTGGCAAGGGGGATAATCACCTCTATTCCTCCCTGGGCTTGGGAAGTCCATCTACACAGCAACCGAAATCCGACAGGTTTACGGATACCCGATGTGCCGGTTGAAGGCGTTGATGGGTGTTACAAGCCCGCCGACCGTCTTGCCGACCCGCAGCGTGTTGTCCACTCCGCCGCCAGTGCCTCCGTCGCCGATGTTCCCGCTGAAGACGCCAGCGACCGTCACATCCCCAAACACCCCAGCCAGCAGATCGCCAGTCAGGTCGCCCACGATCGTGATCCCCGTCTTCCGCGCGCTACGAACAATATCAATCACACCCGCCATCTCGCCGCACACAAGGATTGCCCTCGTCAGGTCTCGGCCCAGCGTCACCGTTGATCCCGCCTCCACGCCCGGCGTCCCAATCCCAGCCAACATAAGGGCCTGCGACACGTTTCCGCCCAGCATCACCGTCGTTCCCCCCGCCAGCCCGCCGATCACCTTGAGCATCCCCGTCGTCCCCGTCACGTTCACCGTCGCACCGTTCACGCCCATCGTCACTAATATGCGAGCGATATTACCGCCGACCTCCATCGTGTTGCCCGCCAGCGGGCCGCCCGTCACCGTCCCGTTGACGTGAAAAGTCATCGCATCGCCCCCCGATCGAAACTGGCTGTTCGTCATGTCGCCGCTGCAGAACAAATATCCAACCGACGCTGTCCCGATGGCGTAGGAATCGCTCAGCGAGCCAGCCAAAAAATAGTTCAAGTTCGCCGCACGGAATACGCTGTTCGTCATCGCCCCGCTCACCCTGCCGAGGGACAGCGTCCCGCCGACGATGAAGGCCGAACCATCCATCGGGCCGACCACAATCGCCCGCCCCATATCGCCGCCGGGACCGACGAAGGTGTTGCTGACGCCGCCCAGGTTCATGAACTTGGTCAGGTCGCCGGCTACGTTCACGTTGATAGTGTCCGCCGCCCCAACGATCTGGAGGAAGGTCAAGTCACCCCCGACAGTGATGCCGGTATCCTGCACGACACCGAGGCGGTTGAGAAACCGGATGGTGCCCAGCGACTCCCCGCCCGCCGTCTGCATCGTCCCCGCCGTCATCGTGTTCGGCGTATCGAGCGGGTCGAGGTCTTTGACCATGAACATTGTTCTAGCGTCCGTGCCGGCGAAAGCAACAGAGACAATGTCGCTGCCGTCCAGCACTGTGACAGCGGCTTGGCCCAGCCCCCGGAAGATCAGGAAAATCCGATCCCCGTCGGCATCGGTAAATATGTGACGCGGATTCTGGCGGCTCAGCACAACGCCGCCTGGTATCCCCGCTTCGCAGTTTGCCACTGTTACATCCCGGAATCCCGCTTGCGTCCATGCACCGTTTGGGTCGGGCGGGAAACCGGGAGGCGGGGTTCCCGGACCAAAGTACGTGAAGGTATCCACACCATTGCCGCCGTCAACGGTAATCGGCGAATTGGGAGAAGGGTTCACAAGGATGCTATCGTCACCGTCTCGCCCGTCAATGATCACCTGTGCGAATAACTGCGCATCGAGCGGCCCGACCGCGATGGCGTCGTTCCCGGCCCCGAGGTCGTCGCCATTGACGATCAAGAGGCCGAGAGGATCAGGACTTCGGAAGGTGACCGTCTCACTCGATGCCACACTGGAGATCTCGCAGTAGTTGTCGTTCGGCGTGGCGTCGTCGGACAGGGTGATGACATCGGCGGTATCGGGGAACGTGAACTCTAGGTCTGTCGCGACCAGCCGGTCCACAATCGGCTCCAGCCCGGTAAAGGTGATCGTGGACGTGTTTGCGACGAAGGACACGCGCACCTCTCCATTATTCGCGTTTGCGAATGTATAGGCCACGAGGTCGGCCGTCCCGGCGAGGAGTTCCATCGAGTCGCTGCCTGTGCCGCCGTGGAATGTCATCGGCAGGTTCGGGACGCCGGACGTGAAATCCATCCTCAGCAGATCGTCTCCGGCTCCGACATCCATCGTGGTACTGACCAATGCGGTCACGTCGTTTACGATAACCGTGTCATTGCCCGAACCGATCATGAGGGCGAACTCGTCGAGGTCCCCGCCGAATGGCCCCGGCGCATCCGCGTAGGTAATGGCTGTCGGCGAGAGTCCCGCAATGACCACGCCGGGACCTACATCGGTAATTGTGCCCACATTCCCGGCTGTATCGCCCGTGTCATCAATCTGGAGGATGCCGTATCCCGTGAATGTGAAATCGAGCTGCACTTGCCCAAGAATGGCGCTCAGGTCGCCCGTTCCATCCCCGAAGTCGGCTGTGGTATTGCCCACAGTTGTTATGCCGATGTAGCTGTCATAGGTCATCTCGATAAAGGAAAACATCCCTGCGGGGCTGCTGAGGATGTCAAGGGTGACATTTGCCCAATTGGCCGCGTCAAAGAAGAGATCTTCGATCTCGCTGTAGGCAATTGGCGCACTGGATGCGCCGGTGATGCTGCTGTCTGTGAATGTAATCAGATCGTCAATCAAGGAATCTCGGTCAACTAAAAACCACTCATCGCCATTGATCTCTCCGGTTTCCCCTCCGACGACCTCCATAGGCCCGCGGATATTGTCCAACAGCCCGGCCCACTCGCCCAGGCCGAAATGATCGTCCCCCCCCTGCCCGAACAGCCGGAGCGTCACGGTACCGCCCATGGCGTTCACCAGGAAAAGCTCATTCTGATCGTCATCGGGGTTGACCGTCCCGCCCGTCAGTTCATTGCCATAGAGATCGAGAACCGTGAGGCCACCGGCGGGGTTTGGATTGTTGACGATGAATTCATCCATGCTGTCCATGGCGTTGAAGGTCACGACGGTCTTGTTGGCGAACTCAATGCTCTCGAAGAGGTTGCCCACATGGGAGATCCGGGTCGTCGTGAAGCCGCCCGCGCCCGCGCCCGCGCCATCCGCCACATCCACAGTGTCCATTCCTGGAGTCCCGAAAATGTCCAATTGCATGGCGGGGATCGTGTCAATGATGGGAGAAAGACCGAAGAAGCGAATCACCTGCTCATCGCCGTTGAGGTTGAACAGGTTCGGGAAGGGCCCGGCATTGTCGTCGGGATCGAAGATGATGTTTCCGTCCTCCGCGCCGAGACCGATGGATGGGCCGGACTGGTAAGTCTCGCGCAGGATGGGCACGCCGGGATCGCCCTGGAGGATCAGGGTGTTGCTGCCGCCAAAACCCTCGATGGAAACATATTGTGGCAGGACGATAAGCCCGTTGGCGCTGTCCACGACGAGCGTATCGTCATCGGTGGAGCCCAGGCAGAGGAACTGGGAGTATTGCGACATGGGGCCGGAGTGCACATAGACGGAGTTGACGTAGACCTCCAGATCGGTCCCTGTGACATCCAGGCTGACGAGGAACGTATCCGCAATGCCGTCGTTCATCTGGCTGCCCGGGGCGGGATCGGCATTGGCGTCCACAATAAGGCGGAACAGCGACGAGAGGGAGAACACGTGCTCCATGTCCCAATACCTCACGGAGGGGATGAACGGTCCCGACAGATCGGCGATAGAACCGTTGTCCGGGCCGTAGAGGACGAGCTGTCCGGCAAACGAATTGTCATAGTTCAGCGTATCGTCTCCGCTGCCGTCGAAAATCTCAACAGTCGCAATATTCAGGAAATCTACCACCGTCCCGTTGACGTCTACTTGCTCCATGTCAATGGATACGGTGATCGTATCATCTCCGGCGCCGGTGTTGATCTCAAAAGTGTCCACTCCGCCGCCGCCGTCAATGACCAGCCCCAGAGGAACCGCCGCAATGCTGATTATGTCGTTGCCCGTGTCGCCGTTGAGGGAGATGGTCGGGCCGGGCGGTGCAGAGAGGAGCGCAATGCTATCGTTGCCCTCCTGGCCGTTCACTGTGACGGTCGCCAATCCGGTTGCGGTTTCGGTGCAGTTGATCGTGATGGCGTCGCCCAGGTCTCCTCCGGCTGCGCCGTCGCCTGCGTTGATGGTGACATTGGTCTTATTCGCGAACTCGATCGGCTCAAAGGCATCAATCGAGACGCGCAGTCGGCCATCCGCGGCCGCCGAGCCGTCATCCATCGTGATGACGTTCGCCGCGTCCGTGGCATAAATCGTCAGGCTTGCGGCAGGAACGAGGTCAACAATCGGTTCGAGACCTGTAAAGACGATGGCGGAACTGTCAAGACGGATCACGCCGTCGTTTGGGCCGGTATAGGAGTAGGACGTATTGGCGAACGCTCCCCCCCGCAGCACGAGCGCATCCCCTTCGGCCCTGACACTGTTGCCCTCGCCATTATAGGTCAGGCCGGTCAGCGGGACCGGATTCTCGCCGCCGAAGTCAACGGTAAGCGTGTCGTCGCCATCGCCGCCGTTGACGATCACTTCGTCGTTCATGCCAAAGACAATGGCCGGCCCGCCATTAACAATGATCTGGGCCAGACCGTCAATCGGATTGCCATTATCGCTCAGGAGAAAGGCGTCGTCCCCGGCCGTGCCGTTGATCGTCAGTGTCGCTGGGGCGACGCGCGGTTCGATCTCCTCAATTGAGAGCGTCTGGTGAATACGCCTGATGATGCATCCGATGTTACTGGCCACTATAATTTCTCCCAGATGCCGAACTGTGCATAACATTCACGCGATCCAGATCATAGTACCAGATCACAGTACAAATAAAAACCCGACATGGATGATCGGGCTTCATGAACAAACTGAGTATACTCTCGCCTGCAATTGGTCCTGCCCCGAACCGACCAATACGAGCCGCTACTACTCCCCAGAGGGACATCACACTTCCTACGGTAGGCTCAAATAGGCTTCTCACTCCTGCACTTGACACCAGTCAATTGTAGCACCCAAGGAAGCCACGTCAAGGTAATTCAGAATCATCTTTCATATTACCCGTGTGCGCATATGCGGCCCATATCTATCGTGGGCGAATACCACCCTCGCGGACGTTCAAAATCTGCGGCGGCAATTTATCGCAGGTATCATTTCCATGTGGGCGCGCGCCACCTGGTGGCCGCGATGTGGGTGATGTAGTCGGCGGTCACGTAATAGTAGACCGTCACAAGGGTCCCGTCTTTCAGTTGTGCGGAGTAGGGATAGCCGAGGTCGAAGTTGTCCCCGTCGCTCCGCAGCACCTGCACCCGGTCGGTCCGCCAGGTTCGTCCGTCGTCCTCGGAGAGGACCGCCCGGATGCCGAAGGGCGGGTGGCGGTAGCCGTAGGTGAGGAGGAGCCGGCCGTCGCGCAGGCGGATCAGGCCGCTCGGAGGGTGGCCCTTGATGCCCGTCTTCACCTGTCGCCAAGTCCTGCCGCCGTCCTCCGATAATGCCTGCCACATGTGGTCGTCGCTCTTCTCGACGCGGGCCATCATCCAGACGTTGCCGTCCTGCATGACGTGCATCGTGTTCTCCTCGGTCACGTCCACCTTGCGCTCGGGGTCCCACATGGCGCGGACGACGTCGTAGGTCTTGCCATCCTTCGTGCGAACCACGTAGCAGTCGCAGGATTCCTTCGGCGATTTCTGGACCATGAACGCCCGAATGACCGTGCCGTCGGGAAGCTGGCAGTAAGACCAGCCGGAGGAGGCCGCCGTGTAGGTATCGAGCTCGGGGAGCTCCTTCTTGTCCCACGTCTTCCCGCCATCGGCCGACCGGGCGATGTATCCGCCAGTGATGGTGGCAATCATGTTCGGCCCGGGGCCGCAGTTGTCGTGGATGTAGTACTTCCCCTGGAATTCCTTCTTCTTCTCCCCGGGGTATCGTCTCCAGAAGTACTGCCCGATCTGGATCAGTGCGCCGTCGGGCGCCGTGAACACCTGGCCGGGCCGGAGGCCCTGCGCCGTGGGCGGAATTTTGTCAATGGGATGCCACGAGCGGCCGCCGTCGGCGCTTTCCATGCACTGCGAGCCGCCGGTGGGGTCAATGTGCGTCTGCTTCACGCGCGTGCCGAAGGAGCTGTAGAGGGCGTCTGTCTTCGGGGCGATCAGGAGCGACGGGAAGCAGGCGTAAACGCCGTCCTTCTTGAAGACGATCACGTTCTCCGCGCCGGGGACGGTGGCGACTTTCTCCGCGGCATCCTCGTTCACCGTCCACCGCAGCCAGTCCCAGAAGGCCTCGCCGGTGGCCGCGCTGCTGCCGGCCCCATAGGCGAAACAGTTCCTGTGCCCGTGAGCGGGGAAGGCGAACTTGCCCCGCCCGTTGATGACGCGCTTCCCATCCACGGACGCGGCGATGTCCGCACCCCGGATCTCGATGCGGTAGACATGGAACCCGTCGGTCGTGTCCATGGCGTATTCGAGGCCCGCCTGTCCGAGACGGATCTTGTCCTTATGGAGGGTCAGATGGTCCTCGTGTTCGCCGTCGGCCACGAGGAGCATGACGCCGCAGTCGCCCTGACAGTCCACCACCTTGATCCGCGCCTCGACCGCCGCACCCCTGGCCGGGTCGGCGCGCCACGGCTTGGGGGGGGAGAGCAGATCGCCCGGCTGGGTCCCGGCGTCAACAAGGTGCAGGGCGCCATCGCGCAGTTCGGCGGTCATGCGGGGGTTTGCCCCTGGGGTGTACCAGGGGATTTTGACCTTGGCACCGTCGAAATCCTCCCGCGCCCACTGCTCACATCCCACGCATAGCGCAAGCACAATCCCGATCAGGCCACCGGCGGTCGCTCGGCGCAACCGTCGCCACATCGCTGCCATTCCAAACTCCTTGTGTGCCAAATGGTAACAGACGCTTTCCCGCCTCTTCGCGCCGCGGCGTTGTCAGAATCTGAGATCTTTCACTGCATCAGGATGGCACGGTTCAGCTATCGAAAAACAATTACCGCCGTTCCCCACGGATCGAGCGTGTGGTCGAATCGCTTCGGGTCAATCGGCAGGTCGCCGGGCTTGCCGTGCAACTGCGCCTTCCATCCCTCCTCGACACCACGTTGCTCGACCGCAACGGTCACGGCGTCCTTCGTAAAGTTGAACAGGAGGAGCAGTCGCGCCCGGTCGCGCTCCAGCGCCGCCCAGTGCTCCGGCTTGAGGCCCCTCACGGTGAAGGCCTCGTCGCAGCGCTTGCCCTTACGGAAGATGTCCTCATGCGCCGCGATGATTTCCGCCGCCTCGCTGGTGTAGTAGAACGCCGCCCCGTCCATCGTGGGCAGATACCAGATGAGCACGCCGCAGCCGCCGCTCTCGACGAACTGCCGCAGCAGCCGATTGCGCCACGTATATGGATTCGGCGCGGGCCGCTCGTCGTTCGTCGGGGAAAGGTAGCACATCTCGCCGCCGATGAACGGGACGCCGTTGAGCGCATCCACCGTGGCGCGGATGGCCTCCCGCGACCCGCCGTAGCCTGCAATGCCCAGGTCCAGATGCGGGGCGAGGAGCTTCCAGTCCACGCCGTAGTGGATGAGCGTCTTGGGGCACTGGTAGCCGCTATAGACCGAGAACTCGATGGGCCGCTGCGTCCGCCGGGCGGCGGACTTGAGCGACTCTCGACACAGCCTCACCAGTTCCGCGTTCTGACGGCAGCGAAAGGCGATCCATGCGTCGCGGTATTTTTCGAGGATAGTTTTCCCGTCCAGGGCTGCGTCGGCGGGGAGATTGGCCTGCGCCCGGAAGGCCGCGAGGCACCGCGCGCAGAAGCAGAACCCCTTCTCCGGCGGTTCGAGCACCGGCTGCTCGATGTCCCAGTTCACCGCCGTGTATCCGTCGCGGTTGACCTGCTCAACCAGCGCGTCGTCCATGATGCGCCGCGCCTCCGCCCCGTCCGGCGAGAGCAGCCATTCGGGGCAGAAGAGATGTGTGCGCGGCTTGCCGTCGAACCCGACGGCGGCGACATCCTTACGCTGTTCCAGGATATCCCGCGCTTTCCCGACGACGCCGAACGGCTCGCCGGGTTTCGCCAGCCAGACGCGGTGTCCCCTCGGCCAGAGGATCGAAACGACGTTGTTCTGGACGCTCCCGTAGGTCCACGTGATGCCTGAGCGCCAGGCGTTCTCCGCGTAGCTGCGGGCCACGTCGGGGTTGCTGAACATCATCCCATACATGCACGGGGCGATGCGCGCCTCCTTGGGGCGCACATCCTTCAGCGGCGGCAGGACGATCAGCTCCGTCGCCTCCGGGGCGCTCGGCGGGCCGCCCGCGCCGGCGACCTGCGTGAAGATCGTTCCCTTCCCCTCCGGGGCGGATTCCTCGGCGCGAAAGAGCAGGGCCGCGATGGGGCGCTCGGTTGCGGAGCCGAGGTTCTCGGTCTTCAGGTCCAACTCGGCCACATAGGTCTTGCCCGGCTCAACGGCGGTCGGCTTGCGTTCGGGGTCCATCCACAGTGCCTGCTGTTGCTCGGCCTTTTCAGGCGGGCAGACGAACTTCGCGCACAGGCCGCCGTCTTTGCCCTCCGTCTGAAGGATAGGCGACTTCCATTCCTGTTCATCAAAGGTCCCGGCGCGGAGGAGGTTCTTGTCGCCGCCGTCCTCGCGCAGGACCACGTTGTCCACCCAGAATGTCCCGCTGATGCCGCGCTGCTGCCACTTGATGAGCAGGAGCGCGAGGCGCGCTGCGCCCTGGGGCGGCGTCACCTTTGCGGTGAGTCGCCGCCAGTCGAACGTCCCGCCCGCGCGGATGGCCGCTTGGTATGAAAGCGTCGCGCCGCGGTCGTCCTGCCAGCACAGCGACAGTTCGAAGCCTGCGCCGGGGTACGTGCCGTAGGTCAGGACATGGCGCGTGTAGCGCACGCCGTTGCGGGTCTCCCCCGGCTCGGCCTTCACTTCGTCCGGCGGGTTGCCCATTTGCTTCTCCACCGCGACGAATGAAAGACAGTCCGGGGTCTCGATGATGAGCCGATAATCGTTCGTCGCGCCCTGGGGTTTGGGAAGGTAGGGCTTCAGCAGTTGCGCCGTCCCGCGCGGCACCCAGACGGTTCGCTGCTTGGGGAAGAAGGTTGGGTCCTGGGCAAACACGGCGGACAGACCGACCCACAGCGCGATGGGGGCAATGGGCAACGCCTTAATGAGAAACATGCACACCTCCTTGAATTGTCATTGCTCCACCCACACCGGCGAGGACCATGCGATCTCTTCGTCGTCCTGGAGGACGCGGACGTAGTAGTGGCTCCGCTTCTGGCGCGGTTGGGTATCCTCGAAGACAAACTCGGCGGTGTTCCCGTCGGGCGTGATGGTGTGGACGAACTTGTTGTCCTTCGCCACCTCAACCTGCTTGATCTTTCCGGCGGCGAGGACCTTGACCGAGATGGATACGGTCTGATCCGCAGGCACGGTGATGACCTCGCCCATCAGACTGCCATTCGCTCGTACGTCCATGAGGATTTTTGCGGCGGTTGTGCCGTAGGTGCGGCGCCTGCGGCAGGCGTCGAGGATGGCGGCGCGGGTGAGTTCAGGAGCGAAGACGGCCGCCTTGCCATTGCCGCCGCCGTGGTCGGGGCTGGCGATGACGCCGATGATGGTCCCCTTCGCCCATTGGTCCTGGAGGGAATATCCCTCGGTAAAGATGCTTGCCTGGCGAGGCGCGCCGAAGTACTCGTAGGAGCCGCGGTTCTGGAAGATCTCGGCCACGGGCTGATTCTTCTCCTCCACATAGTACCAGTCGGTCTTCGAGCCGCCATCAGCGAGCTGGTGCGGGATGGTGATCTGGTCCACGCCCTTTAGGATTTCCCACAGCTTGTCCGGGGGGGTATTGTCCACCGGGTCGTAGAATCGGGGGAAGTGCTCGTCGGCAAACATCACGTTCCGATGGCCGTATGTTCCTCGCTGGTCCGGCATACGCAAATTCTTGGGGGAGCCGGCCCACTCCTCGGCGAGATACGTGATGAACCGGCCGGGGTCCTGGTTTATGCTGACAATCTTCCGGAGGTGCTGCCAGTCGTAGGGGATCATGTCCTGGCCGTGGTCGGTCAGCGCGGCGAAGTCAAGCCGGGCAATGTCGCGCACCTCGGCGAAATTTGTATCGGGTGCGCCGTCGCCCTTGGCGTTGCACTGGGAGAGTTCCGTGTGCTCGTGGAAGCCCCCCCAGTAGAGGTTCAGCTTCTCGCCCTTGTAGTCAATAGCGAAACGATCCCGATCTTCGTCGAATCGGGTCCGGTAATCCTTCACGGTGTGCGGCTGCTCTTCAGGAGCGTAAGGCTCCAACTCCAGAGGCGCGTGGGGCAGGCCGTACTTGTCGGCGTCGAACGTGCCATAGTAGACATTGCTGTGCTGGGGACCGGTGAAGCCGCCTCGATCGGGGCGGTTCGGCCGGTCGTCGCTCTGCCACATCAGATGGAGCTTGCCGTCCAGGGCGGCCATCGGCGCGCGCCGCGCCACGCCGTCCATGCTGCCCGACGCAAGGATCGGCTCCGACCACTTATCGCCGCTGTAGCACTGGACCCAGGTGTCGAAGTCGCCGCGCTGCCCGCGGGCCTTCTTCATGGCCACCCAGAGGCGGCCCGTCCCATCCATGGCGAGGGACGCCCGCTCGACATACGTGTGGAGCATCGCGTCCTGGAGGATTCCCTTGGGCGATATCACCTTCTCGTCGGCGATCTTGCCCAGGCGGACGCGCTCCTGTGTCCGGCTGCTCATGTGATACCCGCCGAAAAACGAATTGTCCCAGCAGAGCCACGGCTCGCCGCGCAGGGTCGAGAGATGAGGACCTCGGTCAATGACAGGATCATCCGTCAGGCGCGCCTCGGGCTGCCACTTGCCGTCCACGTTGCGACGCATGTAGATGTCGTAGTTGCTGTCGCGGAAGCTGTCATAGGCGACGAAAACCTCGCCGGAGTCGGTAACGCAGATCGTCGGATTTTGATCGGAGGTCGGATTATCCGTTAGCTTGACGATCTCGCTTGTCTTGCCGTCGGTCAGCGTTGCGCAGAATATATCCCGTCCGCCGCCGCGGTTGCCCTCCCAAGCGACCCAGAGGCGGCCTGTCTTGTCCACGGCGGCGACGGCCTTCACCTCGACGGATGGGTCGGTTGTCACACGGGTGATCTGCCCCGGGCCGTCGGCGCTGAGCTTAGCGGCATAGATATCCCAGTTGTGGTCCACCTCCATCGCCCACACGAGCCATGCGCCGTCAGCCGCGCCGGCAACCTCCGGCCACAGGATGTTCCCGTCGCATTGGACGGGCACGTCGAAGGTTTTCTGGACCTTGCCGTCGCGGATGAGACATGCCCTCAGTCGGTCGCCGGCGGCCGCGACACATGCCTTGGTCGGATCGGCGCGGTCCTCGCCCGGATTCAGGTAGGAGATCCACGCCCCCCAGAGATTCCCCGCGCGGTCGGCGGCCATCGCGGGCCAGTCGTTGAATCCGTCGTTTCTTGTGATGTCCTGCGCGGCCTCAGCCTGTGGGATCGCAACAAGTTCGACGTCGTCAAGGAATGCCTTGCCGGGTTTCCCATACTGTCCGAAATATGACGGAATGGCAAAGCGAAGGGATTGCTTCCCGCTCTCGCGGGGGGAGAAGAGGACCTGATAGCGCTGCCATCTCCTCTGGGTGGAGCGGAGTTCGATGATCTCGATCCGGCGCGCATCGCCGTAGTGTAGATGGACGAGGCAGCGCGTCCGCTGGGGGGATTTTATCCAGAACGAGACGCGATAGACGCGCCCCGCCTCCATCTCGATCTCCTGTGCAATCGTGGCGGCTCGGTTTTTCTCTGTGGCCTCGCCCGCCACGCACTTCTTGCCGGATTTTGCCTCCTTTTCGTCTTCCACGAGTTGCACAGTCGGTCTGCCCCACCCTTTGAGTCCATCTTCGAAGCTCCCGTTCTGGATGAGGTTCACTTCTTTTTCCTGGGCCACAGAGGCAGGCCCGGGCAGCGCAAGGCCGCAGGCGAAAACCAGACCGACAAGGGCAAACACGCGAGGGAACATAGCATCTACTCCTTCCTCATTGCTCAACGATGCACGTCGGATAGTTTACCGGCCGGCAATGGGAACGTAAAGACAATTCGCGGATGCGAATTGTTGTGCAAGTCAGTCCTTCAGGTTCAGAATCCTGAAAATGGCCAAGAGCATGGGGACGAGGAAGAGCACGGAGACGATGTTGGCGGCAACCTTGTAGTTCTTGCGGAATATGTCGGCCATGATGTCGGGGCGCTTGAGGAACCTGCGGGCGAGGAGGTTGAACATTCGAATGAATCCGCCGAGGAAGCAATCGGCCGCCACGGCCAGGAAGATGAGAAGCAGCCCGTCAATCCGCTCGCTGGCCGGCGCGACGAGGACCGCCCCGCAGGAAACCAGGAACATGACAAACGCCACCAGCCCGCCGGCAATCAGAATAACGCTCGGAACGTTGCTATCGGGAGGAAACCAATCGTCCGCCGGCAGATGTCCGGTGGGCGATTTTGTCGGGGATCGGTCACGCGACACGGGCGCAGATACCTTTCATAATCATCGAATCCCGAAGTCGAGCGCGGAGATCTGTCCCTCGATCGAACGCATCGCCCCGTCGCGGGTGGTTCCGCCGGACAGGGAGTATGGCGTTGCCGCCTCGACCGACTCGGACCACTGGACGCCCCCGCGCGCTGAGTAGAGATCGAGTTTGCATGTCGCATGGATTCGATAACCGACGAGGCTGCCGTCGGGTCCGCGGTAGGGCTCACCGCCGCTGTCGGAGTAGGTTGCGCGAAGTTTCTGCACCCGTTGCTTTTTTGCCTCTTCCTGCTCGATGACGATAAATCCCTTCTGCTGAAGCACCCGGCTGAGGACGTTCTGCAGGCTGCTTTCGGCCTCCTTCCGGGCCTCGGTATCCGGCACCGGAGGCGCATTCCTATCGCGGCGTATGGCGGGGTCCTGCTCCGCTTCGGGGACAAAGACCTTGTCAATCTTGACCTCGATGAGGACCAATGCCTGCTCATTGATGGCCTTGATCTTGGCATCAATGAGCGACACAGCCGATGGCGCGCTTCCTTCCGCTGTCTCGCGGGCCTTTTTCAGGGCTGCCAGCGCGCGTATAAAGTTCCGCACCTTTAGCGCCTTGTCCGCCTCGCTAAGGTATTCGCGGATGGGCAGAAGCGCCTCGTCCGTGACCCGCGGCGCCGTCGCCGGCAGCGCCTCCGACGAGGACGAGGAAGATGAGGACGATGTGGAAGATGAGGAAGGAGGTTTTGGCGGCGTGTATTTCTCCTTGACCACCTTCTTGATATCCTCCTTCTTGAAGGTCATCGTGCCGTACTGCATCTCGATCACGATCTGCTTGTCGTTTTCCTCCACGATTTGACCCTGGAACGTGTTCCCGCTTTTCAGAATGACCTTGTCGGCGATTGCCGAGGACGCCATGAGGCCGACGGCGACGACCGCAGCAAGCCACACGAACCACAGTGGAACGCCTCGTTTTTCTGTCATTTCATCATCCTTTCTCGGAGGCCAGCGGCGAGTGGGCCGACCGATGTCGAGACCCGCCCAGATGGAACTTCGCCATTGTGGATTGCGTCTGAAACCCGATGTCGAAGAGAAGATTCAGGGCTCTCGACTGCGCCCCGTCGTTCACCGAAACAATCGTGTTCAAGCCGAGCCTGCAAAAACGCTCAAACGCTACGCGGAGGAGCGCGTCGCCGATCTCACGGCATCGGTCTTCATCGGCGATGTGGAGGCAGCCGATCACGCCCTTGCCTCGCTTGCGATAGCCCCACAGATAGCCGGCAAGTTCGTTGCGTGCAATCGCCTGGAGACCGAAGGCATGGTCCCAGCCCAGGAGAAACTCGAAGTCCTTCCGCCGGTGGAACCCCGTGAGGTCCTCCTCCATCTTGACGATCCGGTTGAGGTCCGATGTCGTGATCTCACGAACAGTGATAGGGTCGGTTGCGGCGGACAGTTCGTCGGCCTTAATCCCGCTGTCTGCGAGGACGAGTTGGACCGTGTTTCCCACGATCTCGAAGCCGTGCTTCAGGTACATGCCGACAGAGACCGGATTGTGCGGGTAGGTGTCCAAGCCGATGAGTTCGCAGCTGGCGGACTTCAGATACTCCATGCCCGCCCGGAGGAGCGCCTTGCCCACCCCCGCCGACTGCGCGCCCGGCGCAACGGCCAGCGGCCCGAACCAGCCGCATCGCCCCCGCGCATGATTGAAGTTGATGCCGATGATCGCGCCGTCGCGCTCGGCCACGAGGGCCCCTTTGGGGTCGGCGCGCTGCCAGAAGTCGAAGAACTCCCGTTCCCGCATCGGCAGGTTCGTCGGCTGGCCGGTGAGCCTTTCCTGCAAGTCGCCGAAGGCGACCCGATCAATCTCCATGGCCCGCTCGGTCTCCTCCGGTCGCATGGGGCGGACGGTCAACGGCATCTCACTCCTCTGATATTACTCCGCCCACGTGAAGACCACGCCGAGGTACTCGTCCTTCTTTTTCTGCAAGCCCTCATAGGCGATCTGGGCGTCCTCGGGCGAGATCGCGTGCGTGATGAGGCCCTCCACCTTCAGCCGCCCGCGGCGGAGGAAGTCCAGGAGCAGTTCGTAGTTCTGCTGGATGGACGGCCCGCCCTCGGGCGTCGGGAATTTCGGGTAGAGCCACTCCAGCGCGCCCTTGATGGCCACGCCGCGGATGTGGCAGTCGTGCAGGATATCGCTCGCGTCCACCTTCGACCGCCCGCGCGGAGAACCGAGCAGGATCAACTCGCCGTTCTTCCGCGCAAGGGCCATGGCGCCGGGGATGAGGTCGGGCAGGCCGATGGCGTCCACGACGCACTTCGCCCCCTCGCCGTTGGTCAGGGCCTTGACTCGCTCGATCGCGTTCTCTTCCCTGGGGTTGATGAGGTGCCGCACACCGCAGATGCGGGCGAGAGCCAGTCGCTGCTCGGAGACATCAATGCCGATGACCCGCGCCCCCTGCAGATCGAACAGCTGCGCCGCGAAGTTGCCCACAAGGCCGAGGCCCTGAACTACCACCGCGTCGCCCATCCGGAAGTCGGCAACGCGCACGGACGTGATCGCCACCCCCGCCAGGCGCAGGAGAAGGGCATGGTGATGGTTCACGTCGTTCGGAAGCTTGAGGGCGTTCGTGGCCTTCAGGTTCACTAAGTGGATCGAGGCATGTTTGCCCATAGTGAAAATGAAGTCGCCCTCGTGGTAGTCGTTCACGTTCGCGCCGACTTTCAGCACGCGCCCTACGCTGGCATATCCCGGGTGGAAGGGATAGTGGCACCATGCCTTTGGGTCGTAAACCTGCTCATCGAGGGCGCTGAAGATGGCCCCCTCCGTGCCCGGGCTGATGAGGGAGCAGAGGGTCTGGATCAGGACATGGTCCGCCGGGACCCGCGTCTCGTCAATCTCGAAGTCTTCCAGAACCACCTTGTTCGCTTCAGGAAAGCACAGCCGCTTCCCTTTCATTGCCGCCCTCCTTATCTATTCCTTGATGTCGTCAAAACTGATCGTAGCGGAAGTCGCCGGACTTCCGACAAGGCAATCGAACCTCCCGGAGGTTCCAAACCTCCGGGAGGTTTGTGCCTCTCCGGGCTGAACTCTGGCGGGTTCAGCTACAGGAACTACATGGTCGCCCGCTTCGCCTTCTCCCGCACCTTGAAGACGCAGAATTCGCCGCACATGGAGCAGGTGTCCTCGCTCTGGGCCTTGATGTGGGCGCGGAACTCCTTGGCGCGCTTCGGGTCGAGGCACTCGCTCAGCATCTTTCGCCAGTCGCGGGTCCGTCGGTAGCCGGAGAAGGTCCGGTCCCAGTCGGCCGCGCCCGGCAGGCCGCGGGCGATGTCCGCCGCGTGGGCCGCGATGCGCGCCACGACAACGCCCTCGCGCACGTCCGCCGGCGTGGGCAGGCTCAGGTGCTCGGTCGGCGTGACGTAGCAGAGAAAGTCCGCCCCCGCCATGCCCGCCACGGCCCCGCCGATGGCCGCGTTGATGTGGTCATACCCTGGGGCGACGTCCGTGACGAGCGGACCAAGGACATAGAACGGCGCGCCCTTGCAGAGTTCCTTCTCCATCTGCACCTGGGCCTGGATCTGGTTCAGGGGCACATGGCCCGGCCCCTCGATCATCACCTGCACGCCCGCGTCGCGCGCGCGCGCGGCCAGCTCGGCCAGGACGTTCAGCTCGTGCACCTGCGGACGGTCGAAGGCGTCGGCCAGGGCCCCGGGCCGCAGGCCATCGCCCAAACTGAGCGTAGCATCATGCTCGCGGGCGATGTCGAGCACGTCGTCGAACCGCTCATACAACGGATTTTCGCAATTGTGATATTTCATCCACTCGGCCAAGAAGGTCCCTCCCCGGCTGACGATGCCGCACACGCGCTCGCACTGGTCGAGCGACCGGAGCACATCCCGCGTCACCCCGCAGTGGACGGTGATGAAGTCAATCCCGTCCTCGCAGTGGACGCGGACGGCGTCGAGCATGTCCTCGGCGGTCATGTTCATGATGGTCTTCTTCCCGCGGACGGCGCGGACGGCGGCGTAGTAGATGGGGACGCTGCCGAGGGCGACCTTCGACTCCGCGATGATGCGGCGGCGGATCGCGTCAATGTCGCCGCCGGTACTGAGGTCCATGGCCGTGTCGGTCCCGGCCTCCTCGGCGGCGCGGAGCTTGACCAGCTCGTCGGCCACGTCGGCATGGTCCATGGAGGAACCGATGTTGGCGTTGACCTTGATGCGCAGATTCTCGCCGATGGCGCAGATTCCCTCTGTCTTGCGGTTCCGGTTGCAGGGGAGCACGGCCCTGCCCTCGGCGATTCTTCGCCGCAGTTCCTCCGGCGCACAATCCTCGGCCTTGGCCGCGCGCTCCATCTCCGGGGTGATTTTATTCGCTTTTGCGTATTGAAGCTGTGTCACGTTCATTTCCTGCTTTCCGTAGGCGATCCACCTCGGTCCGCGTGAGGCGGCGGAATTCGCCCGGCTTGAGGCGCGGGTCCTCGATGCCCGCGATGGCGGTGCGTCTGAGGCGTTTGACGGAGTATCCCAGGCGGACGAGCACGCGGCGGACCTCCCGATTCTTGCCCTCGCGCAGGACCACTTCGAGCCAGGTGAAGCGGCCATCCCTGCCCCCGATGTGCGCCTGAATGCCCGCCGTGCGTCCCTCGGCCAGGTAGATTCCCTTGGATAGTTTCTCCAGGTCCTTTGCGTCGGGCCGACCCTCGACCTTCACCAGATAGGTCTTCTCCACGCCGTAGCGGGGATGGGCCAGACGGTTGGCCAGCGCCCCATCGTTGGTGAGAATAATCAACCCCTCCGAGTCCACGTCCAGCCTCCCAACGGGATAGATGCGCTGGGGGATGCGCTCGGCCAGGAGGTCAATGACCCGCTTCTTCCCCTCCGATGCGCTGGAGCAGATGTACCCCCGGGGCTTGTTGACGATGAAATAAACCTTCTGCTCGGCGCGGAGGGGCGCACCGTCAAAGCGGATGTCGTCGGCGTTGGCGTCGGCCTTTGTCCCCAGCTCGGTCACGACCTTTCCCCTTACGGATATCCTTCCCTCCATGATAAGCTGCTCGCATCTCCTTCGGGAGCCGATGCCGGCGTCGGCGAGTATCTTTTGGAGCCTGATCTGCGCCATGACATCAACCCGGGACAGGGCAATAGGAGCGCAGGACCTCCATGCCTTGGTCGCTTCGCAGGCTGCAGGGATGGATGCAAGCGGGGAGGAGGATCGTCTCGCCCAGCGTGAGGGGCATTTCGCCTCCAGGCCATGTCAGCATTCCGGCCCCGCCGATGGTCGAAAGAATCTCAAAGGACTTGGCGCCTCCGACTTCTATGGGGATTGCCCTCACGTCCAGCTTTTCATAGACGAACTTGTCGCACTCGATCAGGCGAAGCCTGCCCTTGCCGACTTTTTTCGGCTTCTCCTTGGATCGGTGGTTTGCGGCGAAGTCAATCACGCTGAGGGCCTCGTCAACATGGAGCGGCCTCGGCTTGCCGTCCTCCCCCGGCCGGTCCCAGTCGTAGAGGCGGCATGTGAGGTCAGACGTCTCCTGGATCTCGGCGATTATGATGCCGGGACCGATGGCATGAACCGTTCCGGGCGGCAGATAGATCACGTCGCCCTTCTTCACGGGGATCCAGTTCAGGCATTTAGATACGTCCCCCACCTTGATGCATTCCTCAAACTCCTCGCGGGGGGTGGCGGGTTTGAGGCCGAGGATCAGTTTCGCGCCGGGGTCGGCATGGAGAACGTACCATCCCTCGGCCTTGCCATTGTCCTCGTGATGGTGCATAGCCGCGTGCTGGTCGTCGGGGTGGACTTGGACGGAGATCACGTCGTTGGCGTCAATGAACTTGAACAGAAGCGGCAGCGCCGGGCCGAATTCCTTGGCTACTTTCGGCCCAAGAATCTCAGCCGGGAGGGCATGGAACAGCTTTCGGATGGTGACGCCTTCGTATTCCCCTTCGCGGACGACGCTTACCTCTGTTTGATAGTCACAGACCTCCCACGATTCGCCGATCTTTTTTCCTCGCGGCAGGTTCTTCCCGCACACGGAGCGGAGGCGTTGCCCGCCCCAGATCTTCTCGTGGAACACATCGCTGAGTTTAAATGGATACAGTTTCGAAGCCTTCATTTCATTACGACCAGTTCACGAAAAGCATATAGTTGTTACTGTTCCTGCACGTTTACCGTCGGGGGCGCGACATAGTTAAGGAAGCGGTCCGCCACCTTGCCCTTGGCCGCATCGCCCGAGTGGAAGTAGACCCTGTAATTAAACTCCAGCCGTTCACCGGCCTCGACTTCAAGGCTGCCGTCCCGCCCACGGCCCGGCTCGAAGTGTGACAGCCCAAATGGGTTCGCCGTCATCAAGCCGTAGCTGCGCACGTGCCAGTAGGTCGGGTAGCGGAAGTTGTTCGGATTGTCGAAGATGGCGATGCCGACGGTCTCCCCGTCCACGGGGCCGGAGTAGTCGCACCAGTGGGCGCGCTTGCCCCAGGTCTCCTTCTCGCCTGTTCCGCCGTAGGAATTTACGATTATCCCGCCTTTGCCGGCCTTCTCATCCATGGAGGAGGCGACGCGGATGGAGCAGATGCCGCCTTCCTTTGTGTCGCCGAAACGCACCTTGCCCTCCGTCATGCGAAGGGCCACTCCGAGGTCCACGAACCGACACTTGGCCGGTGTAGCATAGACGCGGACGGTGCGGATTTCCTCGAGGAGCTTCTTGCCCTGGTTGTCCACCCAGTCGTTCCGGGCGATGATCTCGCCATATACAGGGCCTTCCTTGACGGCGAGGAACTCCTTGTGGACCATGCAGCCGTGGCCCTCGGTCTCGCTCCACACGTTAGCGCCGTTGACATCGCCCCAGGCGACGTAGAATGACTTGTGATGCGGGTGGTCCTGGGTCTCGCCCTCGATCCCCTGCAAAACGGGGTAGGCCCGGGTGATCGGTTTGTCGTTCGGCCCCATGACGGGGTGAAGGAACGGGCGCGCCCACTTTGCGGCGAACTGGTAGCTGGAGAAGAGCTTGCCGGAGATGAGGATGTCCACCCGCTCGTTCTCCACCATGTTGAGTTTCACGCGCGCCGCGCGTTTCGTGGAGCCGATGTTGGTACGGAGGACGTACCCCTTTTGGGTGCCGGCGAGGAGTTTTTCCTCGATGAAATAGACCTTTCCCCCACTGGCCTGGCAGGCGACGGTTTTGTTTTTGCTGCAGTCGGTCAGTTCGACGTCGCCTTCGGCCCCGGGAACATCCAGCATGACGGGGGCGTTGATGCAATCGTGCGGCCCGGCAAGGACGATCAGTTTTCGTTCCACGCTACGGCTCCTTTTATCTTGTGAAAAATCTATACAATCCCAGCGAGGGACTGTTGCAAGTATTCATAGCTCTTGTTGGCGATCGTCTCCGGATCGGGCTTGAAATCAAAAACCTCCACGGAGACATAGCCCTGGTAGTCAATGTTCTTCAACGCATTCATAATAGGGACGAAGTCGGTGTCGCCAAAACCCGGCCCGCGCAAGTTCGCGTCGTTGGCATGGAAATGGGCCAGGTGCGGGGCGGACTCCGCGATAATGTCGGGGATTTCCATCACCTCATCGCTCATGGCCTTCACATCGAGGAGCAGCCGGAAGTTCGGGCTGCTCACTTCTTCAATCATGCGGATCGCCTCTTGGTGTGTGTTGATGAAGTTCGTCTCCGTCCGGGCCAGGGGTTCGACACAGAGCGTCACCCCTTTCTTCTCCGCCATTTTGGCGCAGGCCGAGAAGACCTGCCGGGCATAGGACCATGCCTTTTCGAAGGTCAGGTCCTTGTGAACGCTGCGTTGCTTGGGCGATCCGATGACCATGATCTTCCCGCCCAGGTCGGCGCAGAAGCCGATCAGGTCGGTCATAAACTCCAGGGTTTCCTTCCGTATCTTTGCATCGGGATGGTTGATATACATCCCGCCGGGTTTGACCAGGAGCCAGTGGAGGCCGACGATCTCCACTTGCGACGCCTCGGCGCTCTCCTTGATCCGTTTTCGTTTCCCTGCGTCCATCCGTCGAATGTCATCGGCGAGGGTGAACGGAGCGATCTCGACGCCGTTGTATCCGACGTCCGCGGCGAACCGAAACACGTCGTCAATCTTCCAGCCCGTACAGAACTCGTTGCAGATCGAGAACTTCAAGACGCTTCCTCCCTGAACCACTCCCGCCGCACTATTTTCCGCCCTTCTGAGACAGCTCGTCGCTCAGCATCCGCAACAGCGGTCCGAACAGGTCGCGGTTGCGTTTGTCAATCAGGAGCAACTGTTCATGCGCCTCTCGAATAAACCCGACGCGATCCATGTCGGGGATGTCCTCTTCCTCCAAGCGGAACATCTCCACATCGGGGGTTTCGACGGGCTCGGACTTCAGGTGTACGAACTTCGTCAGCCCGACCACCTCGAGGGAGCTCAGGCACTCCTTGCCGCAGTTGACGATGGTCACCTTCGGCCCTTTGCGGTCGGGGCCATGTGTTGCGATGCCCGCAATCACCCCGAGAAATGTGCTGTCCATCCCCTCGCACTTGACCAGGTCAAAGACGACCTCCTTGTAGCCGGAGTCGAGCAGTCCCCCACACAGATCGAGGAGGGCCATGGAATTATTCATGGTGCCAAGGCCGGTCACCTTGACGTAGATCATTTTTTCGCAGAGGGCTATATCAATCGTTCCGTCGTTGGACATCTATTTCCTGTTCCGAGCGTCATCGAGCATTTCGCGCGCCTGCTCGATGGTAACCTTCGTGGAGCGATCCCCCCGGATCATCTCGGCAATTTCCACGATGCGCAGTTCCTCTTCCAGTCTTTCTACCCTACATCGGGTCCTTTCGTCAACAACTTCTTTCGTCACCCGATACTGCTGGTCCGCAAAACTTGCAATCTGGGGGAGGTGCGTCACACAAAACACCTGGTGCGAACGGGCGATGGCCCACAGCCGGTCCCCGATCGTCCGGCCGATCCGCCCGCCCACGTTCGCATCCACCTCGTCGAACACTAGGAGCGGCGTCCGGTCGGCCTTGGCCAGGTTGTGCTTCAACGCCAGCATAATCCGCGACATCTCCCCGCCCGAGGCGATCTTTCGCAACGGTTTCAGGTACTCCCCCACATTGGGCGAGATCATAAACTCGACCGCGTCAAATCCGGTCGGGCCGGCCGCGTCCAGCGCCCTGCCTTGATCTCCCTCAGCCGCAGCGACCTGCGCCTCGAAACGCCCGTTGCGCATCCCCAGTCCCTTCAGTTCCTTTTCCACCTGCCGGCTCAACTTTTCGGCCGCTGCCTTTCGCTTTGCCGTGAGTTCCCTGCCAAGGCGGACCATGCCGGCGATGAACTCTTGCAGCCGCTCGTCGGCGAGAGCCAGCTCCTCGGTCTCGGCGGATAACTCCCGAAGCTCCCCCGCGATGGCGTCGCGCCGATGGAGGACCGCGGAAATGGAGTCGCCGTGCTTCAATTTCAATTTCCGGATGAGGTCGAGCCGGGCCTCGATCCGGTCCAGGGCCGCCGGGTCGAACTCCGGGCGGTCGGCGCATGCGCGCAGGGCCAGGGCCAGGTCCTCCATCTGGACCAGACACTGCTCGCAGGCCTCCTGGGCCGCTTTCAACTGCCGGTCGAGCTCCGCGATGTCCTCCAGCTCCCTGGCGACGCCCTTGAGCTTCTCGGCCAATGAGCCTTCGGACTCGTAGAGGACTTCGTACGCCGTCCGCGTCACCGACTCGATCCGCTCGGCGTTGACGAGGAGACGGCGCTCGGCTTCGAGCCGTGCTTCCTCGTCCGCCCCGAGGCCAGCCTCATCAATCTCCTCCAGCTCGTGCTGGAGGAGTTCCATCCGGCGGCGGCGCTCGTCGCGGCGGGCTGCCAGATCCTCCCGGCGGCGGCGCTGCTCGACGGCCTTTCGGTAGGCGACCTCGAAGTCCGTGCGCAGATCCTCGACCCCCGCAAACCGATCCAGCAGCAGCCGCTGCTCGGCAGGCTGAAGCAGGTTTTCGTGGTCCTGCTGGCCATGAATCTCGATAAGGCGGCGACCCACGTCGCGGAGCATGGCGACGGTCACCGGACGACCGTTAAGGCGACACCGGCTCCGCCCCTCCACGTCCACCGTCCGGCTGATGACCATCTCATCCTCAACGTCCGTACCCAGGATGCCGCCGAGTTCCTCGCGAAGGGTTCCCCCCGGCAGATCAAAGACCCCATCCACCGACGCCTCTTTCGCTCCGGTGCGAACCTGCCCCGCCGAGGCGCGCCCCCCAAGCAGGAGCTGCAGCGCGCCGATGAGCAGCGACTTGCCCACACCAGTTTCCCCCGTCAGGACATTCAGTCCCGGGGAAAACTCGACCCGGGCCTCTTCGATCAGGGCGAAATCTTTGACACAGATCTCGCGGAGCATCGCTGTGGCAATCTCTCCTCAAAGATTACTGCACGGCTGTGCCCGCAGGCACATCCTTGTCCGGGACGAGCAGGACGACTGCACCGTCGCCGGCGACGGCCGCCAGGATCATTCCGTTGCTCTCGACGCCTCGCAGCTTGGCGGGGGCAAGGTTATTCACCACTACGATTTTCTTTCCCACCAGTTCCTCGTTGCTGTAGTGGCCCCTGATGCCGGCGACGATCTGCTTCTGCTCGCCGCCGACGTCAATCTGCATCACCGTCAGCTTGTTGGCGTTCGGATGGTCCGCAGCGGATTTGATTTCCGCAACCCTGATCTCCAGTTTCTTGAATTCGTCAAACGTGACCATTTGTGTCGTTCTCCCAGCAAGATTCCCTTGGATGCTCTGCCGAAAACGCAATTCTAACACGGTTGATTGCGGCTACCAAGTAAAAAATCCGGCGTGTAGGAGGATGGTGTAGAGGATCTTTACGCCCGCGCCGATCGCGCCGCGCAGCGTGCCGCTGATCTTTGATTCGCCGATCCGGACGCGATACGAGACGGGGACCTCGCACGTCTTCAGGCCAAGGCGGGCCGCCTTGATCTGCATCTCGATCGTCCAGCCGTACCCTCGGTCGCGTATCTGCATCGCATCGAGCGCCGATCGCCGAACGGCCCGGAAGGGGCCGAGGTCCGTGTAAGTAACATGGAGCAAGACCCGCATAAGGAAGCAGGCAAGTTTATTCCCGAAGCGCGCCTGGACGGGCATGGATCCTCTCTCCCGGCGGCCCAGGGAGCGCGAGCCGATGACGAGATCGGCCCGCCCCTCGCGGATGGGATCGAGGAGGAGCGCCATCTCGTCGGGGTGGTCGCTGTAGTCCCCGTCGAGGAAGACGACGATTTCCGTCTTCGGATCGAGCACGGCGATCCCTCGCAGACATGCGGCGCCGTAACCGCGCTCCGGCTCGCGGACCACCCGCGCCCCCGCGGCGCGGGCCATCTCGGGGGTTGCGTCGGTCGAGCCGTTGTCTACAACGATGATCTCGTCGGCCAGGTCTGCCGGGATGTCGGCGATGACCCGGCCGATGGCCCGTTCCTCATTCAGGGCAGGGATGATGACAGATACGCGCAGTGTGCTTGGTTGGGGTGACGGAGTAATGGAGTGTTGGGGTGATGGGTGCACGAGTCAATCAAGCACAATAGGGAATCCTCCCGGAGGTTGGATGCCTCCGGAAGGATTGAGATCCATCAGACCAATGACTCTATCTTGACCGGCTTGCCCGTCTCCATGGACTTGTTCGCGGCCGTGGAGAGCTGCAGCGATCTTACGGCGTCGGCGTAGGGCGACTTGATCTGCGACGCATCGCCCGTCCTGACGGCGTCAATGAAGGCCTTGTCAATGGCAAGCTGATAGTTATTTTCCACCACGCTCTGCTCCGGCTCTGCGCCCTTGCGGTGGACGGTGGTTGACTTGCGCTCCTTGTATTCGATGAAGCAGTCCTTGCAGAAGATGTCCAGACCGCCGCGGTTGCCCACGCTCAGGAAGCAGGCCGAGAAGACAACGGCCACGAGGCCGCTCGCGAAACGCAGTGTGACGGCCGAGGCGTCCTCGATGTCATAATTCTCCACGTCCGCCATCAGGCCCTTCGTGCCGCCGGCATAAACCTCCGCCACCTCGCCGAAGAGGTAACGGCACATGTCGAAGATGTGGGTCGTCTGCTCGACGGCCTGTCCGCCCGATTGGGCCTTCACGCGCCACCAAGCCACACCCGGCATCCCGCCCATCCAGTAGCCCATCACCATGCCCGGCTTGCGCTCGCGGAGGAGGCCCTGGAGTTTTTCGATGATGTCGAGGTAGCGGTCCTGGTAGCCGGTGGCCGTGATGAGGCCGGCGTCTTTGATCTTCTTGGCGAGCGCCGCCGCCTTACGCGCGTCCACATGGACGGGCTTCTCGACGAACATGTGGAGGCCCTTCTTGATGACCGCATCCTCGATCTTGCCGTGGGCGAAGGGGGGCAGGCAGACGTAAACCGCGTTGAGGTCTTCCTTCCTGAGCATCTTGCGGTAGTCGGTGTATGCCTTCGCGTTATGCTCCTGCGCCGCCTGCTGAACCTTCTCCTCCACCACATCGCACAGGGCGACGATTTCCACATCGGGAAGCTGGGTAAGGTTGCGCCTGTGCATCTTGGAAATGCCGCCTGTGCCGATGAAACCAACCCGAACCGCCATACGATTTCCTCCTCATAAGAATAATGAAAAACTCCCGCCCTTGGGAACGGGAGTGCACTACTACAATCCAAACCGAGCGGGCAAGTCAAGGAAAAAATTGGGTGGGATATGCAGCAGGACCCGGGGTTCACCAATACCCTATTCGGCCTGCTGGAAGAGGATCGTGAGGTGAATCGTTCCAGGTCTTGGAGCGGCCTGTTCGAGTTCCTGAGCAAATCGCGGCTGATTCATTAGCCCGGCGTCGCCCCGCTCGTCCCATTGGGGCATGACAACGAGGTTAAGCCGCTTCAGGTCACCCAGAAAGGCACGAAATTGGTTCGCAGCGATGCGGGTCTGGAGTCGAGAGACGCCCTCCTCCTGCTGCATCGGGGCGTCGAGCCGTCCGGCGACGACATCGCCCTCGGCCTTGGGGGGATACTTCGTCTGGAGGAGGGACTGCACGCGCTCCATGTCGGCCTGGGGGTTGCGCGAGCGGATGACAAGGGTCCGCAGTTCGGCCTCGGGGGCCGGTCCGTGCACTGCCTTTCCGGCGACCTCCCCCGCGACCTTCCCGACTTTCTGTTCCGCCGCAGCGGGGCGGGGAGGCTCGGCAGCGGGAGCAGTCTGGGCCTCGGCAGGGGCGGCCTTCAGCCGCATCCCCAGCTCGCGTTCTTCCTTTGCCTTTGCGACCACGGTTTCCGGACGAGGGGCCGCGGGAATCCCGATCTTCGTCTGGACTTCCGCCTCGGCCTTCGTCTCGGCGCCGCCGCGACGGAAAAGGCCTTCTTTCTCCATGCCCACATCCGCCCCCTTCTTCGCCTCAACCGTCGGCCTCGGCGCAGCTTGAAGGGCGGCATCCTTTCGCGCCTCTTCGTTTCGGCGGACCTCAGCCTTATCTCTGTCGGCGAGCGTCGCGATCTCCTTCTTCTCTTGGGACTTCTCACCGATAACAGGCATCTCCGGGGCCTTTGCAAGGGGCTGGGGGGCAGGGGCGAGTTCCGCAACCGGCTTGGCCGGCGCAACGATGACGTTCGACCCCGGCGTGGCGGGGAGGACGTTCTTCTCCGCAAGGGCTTGGCGGGTGGCTTTCGTGTCTTCCGGTTCGGCGGCGGGTCTGCGTCGTCCCGCCTTGTCGCGGTAGGCAAATCCGTCCGCCTCTCGATCCTCAGCAAGGCCCCTTGCCTTGAGTTCGGGTTCGGCCTCTTTCTTGGCTATTTTACCGAGGGACGATCTCTCGGCGGCCTTTTCTTCCGCCACTTCCGCCAGCTCCCGTTCCCTCGTTTCCTTCGTGGCAACGTCGGCTACGGAGGAGGGTTTCTCCGCCGGGGCCGCAGATTCCATAGGCGCCATAGGCGTTTGCTTCCGCATGAGGAAGGTAACGGACACGACGAGGAGCACCGCCGCCGCGGCGAGGAGCGACCCCACCACGCGCGCCGACGGCCAGATGATCCTACCCCGGTCTTCCTCCGCCAGTGTCTGGGAGACGTTGTCGGCCAACGTCGCCGGCGCCGTCACCCTGGACAGCGAACCTACGAGCTTCACCGTCGCCTTCAGGGCGTCCAACTCGCGGCGGCAGTTGGCGCAGCCCGCCACGTGGAACTCAACGGCCTCGCGCTGTTCGACGTCGAGTTCGTCGTCAATGTATTCCGAGAGAAGGTCTATGGCTTCTTCGCACTTCATCCCGTCTCTCCTGCTTGCGCCGTCCGGGGTCCTTCGACGTCCATGAGCGGCTTCAACTTTTCCCGCAGTTCCAGCCGAGCCCGATGCAGCCGTGATTTCACTGTGCCCCGCGGGCAGCCGATGATCTCGGCGATTTCTTCGTAGCGATACCCCTCGATGTCCTTCAGGACTACCACCGCGCGGTAGTCGCCGTCGAGGGAGTCGATGGCGTCTTGGATCAGTTGTTCGCGTTCTTTTTCGGCCATGATCTCTGATGGCTCCGCACTCGTGTCGGGTGGATCGTCGGAGCCGCGCCCATCGGGACCGGGGTTGCTCCGATCGATCGGCACCGTCCGTATCTTCCGCTTTGCCCCGGCCTTGCGGCGGTGATTGATGACCTCGTTGACGGCGATGCGATGCAGCCATGTGGACACGGCGGCCTGGCCGTGGAAGCCGCGCATGGCCCGGAAGGCGCGGATGAAGACCTCCTGGGCGATGTCGCTGGCGTCCTCGCGGTCGCCCACGCACCGGTAAACCAGGTTGAAGATGCGGTCCTGGTGCCTGCGCATCAGTTCATCGTAGGCCGCGCGATCGCCGCGTTTGCAGCGTTCGACCAGTTCTGTGTCCTCAACAGGCTTCTCGCTCAATCTCCGCCCTGCACTTTCTTAGACGCAGGTTGTGCACAAAAGTTTCGATGAAGGGCCTTCTTTCCCCTGCCATATTCTACGACAGTTCCAGCATCTTTTCGATGGCCCTGCGGGCCTTGTCGGCAATATCCGCAGGCACGTCAATCTCAAAGACCATGTCCTCCAGGGACCAAACGAGCTTCTGGAGCGTGGTGAGTTTCATGTTCGGGCAATCGGCGAACTCGGTCACGGGATAGAACTTCTTGCCCGGGTTCTCCTTCCGCAAGCGATGGAGAATACCCATCTCCGTGCCGATGATGAATTCCTTCGCGTCGCTCTGGCGGCAGAATTTCAGGATCCCGGACGTGCTGGCCACATGGTCGGCGACGGCGATAGTATCCTCCATGCACTCCGGGTGGACGACGACCAGCGCGTTCGGGTGGCGTTCTTTATGGATTTCGATCTCTTCCGGGATGATGCGCTCGTGGGTCGGGCAATAGCCGTCCCAGAGGATGACATTCTTCCGTCCGAGCTGCTCGGCGGCCCACCGGCCCAGATGTTTGTCGGGGACGAAGATGATCTCCCGGTCCGCCGGGATCGAGGCCATGATCTTGGCGGCGTTGGCGGACGTGCAGCAGATGTCGCTCTCGGCCTTGACGGCGGCGGTGCTGTTCACGTAGCAGATGACGGCGGCGCCGGGGTGTTCCTTTTTCTTCTCGACAAGCTCGCGGACGGTGACCATGTTGGCCATGGGACATCCCGCGTTCGGGTCGGGCATGAGGACGGTCTTGTGGGGATTGATAAGCTTGGCGGTCTCGGCCATGAAGTGGACGCCGCAGAAGAGGATCACGTCGGCCTCGGTGCGAGCGGCCTCCTGGGACAGGCCGAGGCTGTCGCCGACGAAATCGCCGATGTCCTGGATCTCCCCGCGCTGGTAGTTGTGGACGAGGATGACGGCGCTGCGCTGTCGCTTGAGTTCTTGAATTCTCTCGACGAGGTTCCCGTTGGTCATGCGCGGCTTCTCAGACGAAACATGGTTTCCGAAAATTTAATAATAGTTCAAAGCGCTACCGGAGGCAAGGTAAAATTTACGGCAGGGGGTAACATGCCCCTCTGTGCCTGCATTGTTTGGGTTCTTGATTCTGGGTAGGAGTTTCCATAGGATTTGCGCTCGGTAAGAAACCAAGTTCCTCTCTGTCGAGGGTGCAAGCATGCAGACATTCATGTACTGGTGGACCGTTGCCTGTGTTCTCTCGTTTATTTTATGCGTCTGCGATGAAGGAACGTGCCAGACGGAGACGATCAGCCCGCTCACGCAACTGAAGAAGCACTACCCGGATACCGACCTCGTCCGCGACGGCGCGGCCCGGGCGGCCATCTACCATCCCTCATTGCCCGATTACGAAACCGCGGCGAAGGAACTGTCTCAGAAGTTCCGTGAACGGTTCGGCTTCGAACTACCCGTCCGTCCCGACGATGCCAACCGCGCGTGGCGAAAGGAAACCGGCCACGTCATTGCGATGGGCAACGTGGGCAATAGTCTTCTGATCCGATGGTTGTACCTGCGGGAGTTCTTCGCGCCATCCTCGAACCGGCAGATTCGCACCGTGCACGACCCCTGGGGCGAAGGGCGCAATGCGGTGCTCCTGGCCGGGGTGGACCTGAGCGATGTCAAGGCGAACTTCACTCCCCTGTTGGACCGGCTTCAACGGCCGCAGCCGAACACGCTAATCCTCCCTCAAACGCTCGATCCGGCCCCAGCCGTTGGGGATGACATCAAGGCGCAGATTGACGAGCATCGCAGGGATCTCCCCAAAATGCCGCTCAATTACCCGGCCTATCATGCAGGGTGGGTATGCAAGCATTATCCACGCCTCGGATTCGACGGATTCATTCCGCTATATCGTGAGTCCCTGCAACGCCTGGTCCAGACAAAATCCTACTGTCACCTTTATCTGTTCCGGGAGAGCAGGGGATGGGACGTGATCGAGGAGGCCCCTTCGCTGACCGACGAAGACCGGCTCATGATTACCAACTTTTTCCGCAACTCCGTAGCCTCCGAGAAGGAAGGGATTGGGTCGCTGCGTAAGCTCCTGAAGGGCAAGCGGCTCATCCAGGGCAACCACCAGTCGCAGACCGCCTGCGGCATTATGGTGGTGGCCGACTACCTTCGGAGATACTATCCCAGCGAATTGCACGAGCAGTGGTATAAGGACGCACTCGCCTTTTTTGAGCCGTACCGCGCCAAGGGGTGTTACCTCGGCGACGACGAGGGGATGCAAGCCGCATCCATTGACAACATCATGAACGCGGTGTATTTGACGGATGACGATCCGGCAAGCCACCCGTTCCTTCAACGCACGCTCGATCGCCTGATGCCCAACTACAACAACTTTGGGATGTGGCCGTCCTTCGGCGACAACTACGCCTCCTATCGCTTTGGCGCCGGTTTCTATATGAATGGGGCGCAAATCTACGGCAAACCGGAATACCTGTGGATGTACCACTTCATCACCAATGCCAGCCCGACCGCCGCCCCGAAGATTCCAACAGAGAAGCCAAAAGCCGGCTGGTGGCCGATTGACTTCGCCCCGCGGCAGCCGGAGGGTTTCGTCGGACTCCAGTGGTCTGAGCCGGATGAGACGCTGTTCAGCCTGGCGAAGTCCAAGTGGGCGGAGGAGAACAAGGTGTCCGTCTCCGACTGCTTTGGCCGAGCCGCATTCCGCGCGGGAATCAACCCCCAGGACGACTACCTGCTCCTGGACGGTGTGCACCTGGGCCATGCCTATGACGACCAGAACGGGATTCTCGAATACTCAACGCTGGGCCGGACGTTTCTCGTCTCGCGGGACTACAACTACGGGTCGGCGCTCTCCGCCCACAATGTCGTCGCCGTCAGCGTGAACGGCATGGCCGACATTGATCCCTGTCCCCTTGCGACACGTCGCCTGTGGGCCAACCTCCCGTCGTTTGCCGCCACGCGCACCGTGCTCTACACCGACGGCCACTCCTCTGCGCATCATGTGGACTCCCCCAGCGCGGACTGGGAACGCAACATCCTCTGGCTCAAGAACCAGTTCTTCATCGTGTTTGACCGCGTCGTTGCGCGGCAGGAAGGAATGCACTCGGCGGTCGGCTTCTGGCGAATGGTGGGCGACCGCCACGACCTGCCGGACGGCATGGAGATGAGGCAGCAGGCAGGCGACCAGGAGGTCCGGTTTCGCCTGGCGGTTCAAGGCGCGGATTACGTTGCAATAGGAAAGGATGAAGACCCCCAGGCCACGTATGCCTTCGGTCGCTATGGCAAGCAGCCGCCTCCCATGGACAACGTGCCGCCGGTGGTTCACATGCTCAAGGCTCACAAGGCGCGGCAACTCAAGCCGGGGGAGTCGTTCACTATGGCGACCTGCTTCTGGGCCGGTTCCGCGCAGCGACCGAACGAGATCACATGCCGTGCGGTTTCTTCGGATGCGGTGCGGATCGAAGTGAACGGAGAGGCGATGCTCGCCGCGCGGGGGGACGTCTCTCTGCCGGGTCTGATGGCGCAGGCGGAGATGTCGCTCATTGCACGCCAGAGGGTGTGCATGGTTGCAGGACGGAAACTTTCGCTGGGCGAACGGGTCGCCTTTGAGGCGCAGACCCCTATCTCCTTCGAATGGGATTTGGCGTCGGGGCAGTGTCACGTGGAAGCCAAGCAGGCGACGAAGGCGTCCTGGAATGGACAGATGTTTGACATTCCCGCGGGCCGAAGCATTCACGCGGTCAAGGAGGATGGCATAGCTGAGGCGCTGGCGGCCGCGCTGAAATCCATGCCTGCGCTTCCATCCACCCAAACGACACACTTGCCGAAGGCCGAGGGGCGACTGAAGGTGGTCGGCGCGCGCCAAGGGGCCAGCGGCGTGGAATGCCTCTGGGCCGGAAAACTTGGCCCGGACGGAGATCATGTCATCGTGGGCTACCGCGACGGGGGCGTGGAGGCGCTGAAAGGCATTGCGCTTGACCCAAGCTGGACCTATCGTTGCGCTGGCGTCGTGAACAGCATTGACGCGGGCGACCTGAACGGCGACGGGGTGTTCGAGGTCGCGGTCGGGTCGGACGACCACCACCTCCACGCGCTGACGCACGGCGGCAAGGCGTTGTGGAAGTGGAAGCCGCCTTTTGACGAACTTAAGGCCCGCATCGCGTATTGCCATTGGCTTTGGCCCGAGCCATTCGTCAAGAAGGTCGCCGTTCACAACATCAACAAAGACGGCAAGGCAGAGATCGTAACAGGCACGGGCATGAACACCTTCGCCGTGGACGGCGCGGGCAAGCAGCTCTGGGCCTTCCGCGACAGCAAGGGGCATACCCCCTGCATGAGGGCCATCGTCTTCGCCGATGTGGATAACGATGGGGTGGAGGAGCCGATCGGCGGGGCCAGCGACATGTGGTACGACCCCTCGATGTATGCCATCGGGCCGAAAGGCGAGCAGAAGACGGCCTTCGCAAGCGACGGTTGGTGCTCGGGGGTGAAGGCCGCCATCGCCGAGGACATTGCTGGAAAAGGTCGAAAGGGACTCGCCTATGTCACGCGCAAAGGCGGCCTCTGGTGCTACCCCGACGTTACGGACACAAAGACGAAATGGTATCGGCGCTTCGCCGACCTGAAAGACCGCGTAGCGACGCTGGCGCATAAGGGCGGCGCGAAACTTATCATTGTGGCCGGCGGCGACGATAACTGGGTGACGGCGCTTGATGCAACCGGGAATCGGGTATGGGCAGTGTATTTCGATGCGGCGATCGGCGCCCTTGCATCGAATGCCGCGAAGGACAAGTTGTACGTCGGCTGCGACGATGGCGCAGTGCATGAACTGGACGCCGCGGGACGTTTGCTCCGTTCAACGACGATTGAGGGCGCGCCCAACCTTGCTGTTCCATTTGGCGCAGGGATTGCCCTTGCGACAGAAGAAGGAAGCGTGTATCTCATTGAGGGGGAGTCCTGATGCGGGCGGGCGAAGAAAATAGGTCAAACTACTTTTTATTTGGCCTCGATCAGCCTATGGCATGCAATTTGGGTGCAACCATAAACCTGTCTTCGTTCACCACCATTTCGTTTTGAGGGCGTACCCAACGTCGTAGATGATCCGGCCGGTGGTGACGCCCTTCCACAACCGCCGCAGGGCGTACTTCGGTCGGAAGTAGAACTGGCGATAGGCCTTCTTGTAGTACTGGCTGATCGTGTCCCAGTCGAGGTTCGGGTGTTTATAGACCGGCAGGGTCAGGTCGTGGAAGAGGTACCGCGACCAATCCTTCGTCAGAATCAGGCCCTTCTCGTCATACTCGTCAAAAAGCGGCGTGCCGGGGAGGGGAATCGTAATCGCAAATTTTGCGATGTCGAGATCGAGTTCGACGGCGAAGTCAATCGTGTCCTGCATGGTCTGCTCGGTTTCATCGGGCAGGCCGAGCATGAAGAAGCCGAAGGTCTCGATGCCAGTCTTCTTTGTTATGGCTATGGCCTTCCGCACCTGGTCCTTGGTGATGCCCTTCTGGATGCGGTCGAGAATCTGCTGGTTCCCCGACTCGATCCCGAAGGCCGCCTGATAGCACCCGGCCTGCTTGAGTTTTCGGACCAGTTCCTCGTCCGTCCGGTTCACCCGGATGCCGTTGATGAGCGTCCAGGGGAATTTCAACCCCCGCCGGATGATCTCGTCGCAGATCGCCTTGGCCTTGTTCAGGTTCGTGGAGAAGCCGTCGTCCTCGATGTGTATCTCCCGGAAGCCGAGCCGCAGCATCCGCTCGATCTCGTCGGCGACGCGCCCCGGCGACTTCTGCCGGAACTTCCGCCCGAAGATGTTCTTGTTGCAATAGGTACACTGGAACACGCAGCCGCGGCTCGTCTCGAGGAGGCCCGTCGGACTCTCGCGCTCCACCAACTTTGAGGTCTTGTATCGCCGGATGTCGTAGAGTTGCCACGCCGGGAGGGGGAGCTTGTCCAGGTCGTCAACCAGGGGGCGCGGCTCGGTCATCACCACCTCGCCTCCGCGCGCGAAGGCGATGCCCGGCACACTGTCCGGACGGGCGCTGCGGATCAGGTCGCGCAGTGTGAAGTCCCCCTCGCCGATCACGGCCACGTCGAAGGGCGCATCAGTAACCATCTCGCGCGGGAAGGTCGTCACGTGAACGCCGCCGCAGACGGTAATGGCACTGGGGCAGAGTTCTTTGGCCTTCGCCGCGATCTTGCCCATCTCGAGAGCCATCGGCGTTGTGCCCGTCACGCCGACGTAGTCCGGTTGGAAGTCTTTGAGCGTCTTTTCGAGGAAGGCGTACGGCTCGTTCTCCAAGTCCATGTCGGCAATGCGGACGTCGTGGCCGTCCTCGATGAGGGGCGCGGCGACGGTGGCCAGGCTTAGGACGGGGTTCTGGAGGGCCCCGGCCTTGCGGTCCACGTCCTCGTAGGTCACCTTGGTGTAGGGCGGGTTGACAAGCAGGATTCGGCAGGATTTGCGCGCCATGGTGGTCCTCAGTCAAACAGCGGGGCGTGGCGCAGGCCGTATCGGTTCAGCAGGTACTTGCCGATGGCAATCAACGTCTTTGTGCCATAAACTGTGGACGTAACGAAGTTCACCGACGAGGCGTCGGAGTGATACATCGTGGGAATGGGAATCTCGTGGATCGTAATCCCCCTGTTCACGATCTGGAGGATCATCTCCGAATCGAAGACGAAGTCATTGGAGTTGCGCAGGAATGGGATCGCCTCCAGGACGCTCCGCTCGTAGGCCCGATAGCCTGTGTGGAATTCGGTGTATTGCGTGCCGAGGAGGAGGTTCTCGAGATAGGTCAGGACTTTATTGAACAGGAATTTGTACGGCGGCATGCCGCCCTTCAGCGCCCCCCCTCCGAGCATCCGCGAGGCGAAGACGACGCGCGCCTCGCCCGAGGCGATCGGCTCGATGAGGGCGGGGATGACCTTCGGGTCGTATTGATAGTCCGGGTGGAGCATTATGATAATGTCCGCACCCTCCCCCAGGGCCTGGAGGTAGCATGTCTTCTGGTTCGCCCCGTAGCCGATGTTGAAGGGGTGCTGGATCACCTTGATGGGGAGCGTCTTGGCGACGGCGACGGTATCATCGGTGCTGAAATCATCTACCAGAATGAACCCATCCACCCAGCCCTTCGGCACCTCGTTGAAGGTTTTCACGAGGGTGCGGGAGGCGTTGTAAGCCGGAAAGACGACGATGACTTTCTTACCGTTTATCATAGTTGGGGTAATGGAGTGATGGAGTAATGGAGTATTGGGTACTGTGGAGTGTCATCCTCCCATCACCCCCATACTCCATTACTCCATATACTCCAACTCAATCGAGCGCCTCCGGGTTCACCAAGTTCGGGGGACGCTTGCCCTCAAGGCCCGCCACAAGATTGTTCGCGGCCATCTCGGCCATCTTTCCCCGCGTCCAGATGGTGGCGCTGGCGGTATGGGGCGCCAGGACGGCGTTTGCGCACTCGGTCAAGCCGGGCTTGAGTTCCGGCTCGTCCTCATATACGTCCAGCCCCGCCCCGGCGATGGTCTTATTCTTCAGCGCCTCCACGAGGGCCTCCTCATCAATCACCGGTCCGCGCGAGGTGTTGATCAGGTAGGCCGTCTTCTTCATCAGTCCCAGCTCCCGTTTGCCGATTAGATGCCGCGTTGTATCGTCCAGGACGGTGTGAACTGAGACGAAGTCAGATTCCTTGAGGAGCGTGTCCAGAGCGACCTGTTTCGCGCCCAGATTCTCCTCCAATTCCTTGTTCTGGTTCAGATCGTGGTAGAGTACCTTCATCTTGAAGCCGACGGACTTCAGGGCCATGGACGAGCCGATTCGGCCGGCGCCGATGATCCCGAGCGTCCGGCCTGTGATGTCGCCGCCGAGGAACATGGTCGGCCGCCAGCCGTGAAACTTCCCCGCGCGGGTGAATTTGTCGCTCTCCGCGCACCGTCGCGCCGCCGAAAAGAGCAGCGCCCACGCCATATCGGACGTGGCGTCGGTCAGCACGCCGGGCGTGTTGCCCACGACGATCTTGCGCCGGCTTGCCTCCTCTACGTCAATGTTGTTGTAACCCACGGCGTAGTTGGAGATGACCTTGAGCTGCGGGCCGGCAACATCCATAAATTCCTTGTCCACAGTGTCTGTTAGCAGCGTCAGCACGCCGTCGCGGCCCTTGATCTTTCTCAACAGCAGGGAGCGCGGGTGAATACGGTCCTGGGGATAGACCTCCGCGCCGGGGCAGAAATCCTTGACGATCTGCATCCCCGGCTCCGGGATGATACTCGTAACATAAACACTGTAGGACATTTACACGACCCTCCAACGCGGCAACTGGGCCAGGAGCGCCTTCCCCGAAGGGAAACAATTTATCACGCATGGGTGAATCTGTCAACCAAAAAAACTATGCAACGACGGCTTGTGAGTTGACACACAGGCGAGCAAGGTGTAATCTTACGCTATAATTGTGGTTGCGCGTCATATTCGAGAAGCGGCCCCATCGCCTGGTGAAACGTTCTGCGAGGAACCGAGATGGCAAGCGAAATGTTTCGGAAGAAGGCTCTGGGGAAACTGCAATCCCCCGAGCAGTTGGACGAGATGATGAAGGTCACCCGCCCGCGGGGCTGGATCGCGTTGTTGGCCCTGTGCGCCGTGGTGGCCATGGCCGTGTTCTGGGGGATTATCGGCCGCATCCCCACGCGGGTCAACGGCGAGGGCATGCTAATCCGCCCTGCCGGCGTGCTGAATGTCCCAGCCAATGGCCAGGGGCCGGTCGCTCGGGTGCTGGTCGAGGAGGGAGACATGGTGAAGGCGAACCAGGTGGTCACCGAGATCGCTCAGGTGGACCTGCTTGCCCAGATCGCCGAGGCGAAGAGCGAACTGGCCCTCCTGGAGCAGGAGAACAAGAAGGTCCAGGACTATTGCAAGCAGCAGCGCGACGTGAAGATGGTCTACTACGCCGCGCAGAAAAAGGACCTGGAGTCGGACATCAAGGAGCAGACGGCGCTTGTGGCCGAGCTCCAGAAAATGGTGGCCAGCATGGAAAGCCTGCGAAAGCGGGAGATCATCTCCGAGCAGGAGCTGACCCAGTCCCGGCAGGGCCTCCTCCAGGCCGAAATGCAGTTCCGAACCCTCGACACGCAGTTGAACTCCATCCCCACCGATGAGATTGAAACCGAATACACCCTCAGCCTGCGACGGTTCGACAGCGAGAAGGCCGTTGATGATGTGAAGCGGAAGATCGAGCTGCTGCAAACGCGCCTCAAGCAGGCCTCGCAGGTAGTCAGTCCCTGCAGTGGGCGCGTCCTTGAGGTGATGGTGGACGAAGGCGCAGTCGTCAACATCGGCACGTCCGTTCTCAGCGTGGAGATGCTCGATCAGACCATGGAGGCGGCCATCTTCATCTCCGACAAAGCGGGGAAGAAGGTGCAGAAGAACATGATTGTCGAGATCACCCCCGCCACAGTGAAGCGGGAGGAATATGGCTACATCATTGCTCGGGTGAAAAACGTCAGCGAATTCCCCTCCACCCGCGACGGCATGATGAGACTGCTGCACAACGAGACGCTGGTGGACCAGCTTTCGAGCGGCGGCGTGCCCATACAGGTTAACGCGAGCCTTGAGGTGGACGAAAGCACCCCGAGCGGGTACCACTGGTCGTCCCGCCATGGCCCGCGTCTCAGGATATCCAGCGGCACGCTGTGCACGGGAAGCGTCGTCGTCCGCGAGCAGCCGCCCATCACCTTGGTCATCCCCTTCCTCAAGAGGTTCTTCGGCCTGACATGAGCGAAGAGCAAGAAACGCCGGTGGCATCGGAGACAAAGGCAAAACCGCCGCGCAGGAGGCGCGTGCACACGCCAACCGTCATCCAGATGGAGGCGGTCGAGTGCGGCGCCGCCGCCCTCGGCATGGTGCTCGCCTACTACGGGCGGTTCGTCCCGCTGGAGCAGCTCCGCCTCGACTGCGGCGTATCCCGCGACGGCAGCAAGGCCAGCAACATGGTCAAGGCCGCACGTAGCTACGGTCTCGAAGCCAAGGGATGGATGAAGGACCCGACCGATCTGAAGTTCCTCGACCTGCCCATCATCGTCTTCTGGAACTTCAACCACTTCGTCGTCGTCGATGGATTTGACAAGAGGCGGTGGTATCTCAATGACCCCGGCACAGGCCCGCGCTCCGTCTCGAATGACGAATTCGACGAGTCCTTCACCGGCGTGGCGCTCACCTTCAAACCAACCCCGGAATTCAAGAAAGGCGGCGACAAGCCCCGCCTCAGCCGGGCCCTTCGCAAACGCGCCAGAGGCGCCGCGCTGCCCCTCGCCTATGCCGTCATCGCCGGCCTCGCCCTCGTCGTGCCGGGGCTGGTGATCCCCACCTTCGCCAAAATCTTCGTGGACCAGTACCTCATCAACGCGATGGCCTACTGGGTCCGCCCCCTCCTCCTTGGCATGGGCGTCACGGCGGTTCTCTACGCACTCCTTACCTGGCTCCAGCAGTACTGCCTTTGCCGGCTGGAGATCAAGCTGGCCCTCACCTTCTCGGGCAGGTTCTTCCACCACGTCCTGCGCCTCCCCACAGAGTTTTTCGCCCAGCGCTACGGCGGCGACATCGCCTCCCGCGTCCTGCTCAACGACAAGGTCGCCCAGCTGCTTTCCGGCCAATTGGCCACAAACCTCCTGAACTGCTTTATGGTCGCCTTCTACGCCCTGCTCATGTACCAGTACGACGCTACCATGACCCTCGTGGGCGTCGCCATCGCCATGACCAACCTCCTGGCCCTCCGAGTCGTCTCGCGCAAACGAACCGACCTGAACAAACGAATGCTCCAGAACCAGGCCAAACTCATCGGCACGGCCATGAACGGCATCCAGATGATGGAGACCCTCAAGGCCACCGGCAGCGAGGCCGACTTCTTTGCCCGTTGGGCCGGGTACAAGGCCAAGACCCTCAACGCCGAACAGGGCCTCGGCGTCTATACCCAGCTCCTAAACGTCGTACCTCCCCTGCTCACATCCCTCAACACGGCCTGCATGATCGGGCTGGGCGGCCTGCGTGTCATGCAGGGCGTCATCACCATCGGCGAGCTCGTGGCCTTCCAGAGCCTCATGCTCAGCTTCAGCCTGCCCATCAATCAGCTGGTCATGCTCGGCAGCCAGCTCCAGGAGGCCGAGGGCGACATGAACCGCATAGACGACGTCCTGAACTATGACCAGGACCGCGAGCTGGTAGAGTCCGAGCACGCCGAGACCGAGGGCGGCGACCTCGCCAAGCTGTGTGGAACGCTGCAGTTGAAAGACATCACCTTCGGCTACAGCAAGCTGGATGAACCGCTTATCGAGGGCTTCAACCTGACGCTTGAACCCGGCAGCCGTGTGGCGTTGGTCGGCGCGTCGGGCAGCGGAAAATCCACCGTATCCAAGCTCATTTGCGGCCTCTTCGAGCCGTGGGCGGGCGAGATACTCTTCGACGACAAGCCCAGGGCAAAGAACCCCCGCCGCGTCCTCACCAGCTCCCTCGGCCTGGTTGACCAGGACATCCTCCTCTTTGAGGGGACCGTCCGCGAGAACCTCGCCCTGTGGGACCCCAGCATCCCCGATGAGGACATCATCCAGGCCGCGCGCGACGCCTGCATCCATGAGGACATCGCCGCGCGAGCCGGAGGTTACGACAGCAAGGTGGACGAGGGCGGTCTGAACTTCAGCGGCGGCCAGCGTCAGCGATTGGAGATCGCCCGCGTCCTGGCCATGAATCCTTCCATCCTCGTCCTCGACGAGGCCACCAGCGCCCTCGACCCACTCACGGAAAAATTGATTGACGACGCCCTGCGGCGGCGGGGGTGCACCTGTGTGATTGTCGCCCATCGCCTGAGCACCATCCGAGACTGCGATGAGATCATTGTTCTGGACCGCGGCAAGGTCGCGCAGCGGGGGACGCACGACGAACTGGTCAAGGCCGGGGGGGCCTATTACGATCTGATCAAGGACCAATGACAGATACCGGCAAACTCAACCAGATTCTCAGCCAGGAAGGAACGCCCCTCGACGTGGGCGCCAACCAGCCATTCCTGCTGGACGATCCTCAGAGCGTCTGGCTCATCCAGTCCGGGATGATTGATGTATTTTCCGTAGATGTGAAGGACGGAAAGGCTGCGGGGACGCGAAGTCATCTATTCCGCCTCGATGCCGGCGACCTGCTGATGGGAATGCCCCACAAGGGCGAAGCCGGCGCGCTGGCTGTGGCCGGAATCGGTACGAAACTGGTCAAGGTACCCCAGGCGCGATTCAAGGTCCTTGCGCGAGAGGCAGACCATGCCGACGCCGCTGTCGCATGGATCGAGAAGTGGACGACCGGCCTGCTCTCCGGGCTTTCCAAACCCGGCCTTATGCCGAAGGATGCCCAGGAACTGTCGCCCGGACAAGAGGCAGCGGTGGAGGCGGGCCAATCCATCCGCGTCCGGGGAGGCATCCTCTGGGTGATCCATTCCGACGGCGCACTGCGCTTCGTCGGCCGCGACGACCTCCCTGTTCTCCAAAAGGATTGCTTCTTCCCACTCAGCGAGACCGCTTGGCTCGTCGCCTCCGAGACGGGTACGATCCGTGCAACCGACACGATAGCCTTGCTGCGTGAAAATTCGATCTGGCCTGTCCTGGATGTCTTGCACGAACATGCCTTGGCGTGCATCCGCCAGGACCGGCTGTTGACCGCCCGCCGTGACGAAGGACGCATGGCGGCGACCGCCGAGGTGGACGATCGCGCCCTGGAAAATGTCGCCCTTCGGCTCACATCCGTCCTTGTCCCCGATGTGGAAAGATACGCCCACGTCTCGGGCGACATGCTCCTCGAGGCCTGCCGGCTGGTGGGCAAGGCGGCGGGGATCAAGATCGTGCCCCATCCCACCGGCGGCCGAACAGTGAAACACATTGACCCGATGGAGAACCTCGCCAAAGCATCCCGATTTCGCACACGAAAGGTCCTCCTGGAGGATGGTTGGTGGCGGCGAGACGCCGGGCCAATGCTGGGATACATCGAAGAGGGAAAACGTCCCGTCGCCATGTTGCCCGCATCGCCGGGTCGCTATGTCCTCCACGACCCATCCGAAAAAAGTCAGAGGCGTGTGAACGCCCGGGTGGCCGCTACGCTCGATCCATTCGCCTATGTCTTTTATCGCACCTTCCCGGACCAGACCCTAACCGGGCGAGAGATGGTTCGCTTCGGGTTGTTCAAATGCGGACGGGACATTGGACGGATCGTGGTAATGGGCATCGCCGTGGGCCTGCTGGGGCTGGTCACTCCCATCGTCACCAACCTCCTCTTCGACTCGGTCGTTCCCAGCGCCAAGCTGGATCAGTTAGCAACCATTGTATCGGCATTGATTGTGAGCGCACTGGCGGTCTCCGCTTTCCATATCGTCCGCGGGTTCACCATCCTGCGAATCGAAAGCAAGATGGACGGATCGCTTGAGGCGGCCGTCTGGGACCGGCTGCTGAATTTGCCGTTGCCCTTCTTCCGGGACTATACGGCAGGCGACCTGGCCCTGCGGGCCAGCGGGGTCGGCCTGGTCCGGCAGATGCTTTCCGGAGCGGTGGTGGGGGCCTTCCTCGACAGCATTTTCTCCATCTTCAACATCATCCTGCTCTTCTACTACAGTTGGGTACTGGCGCTGGTGGCGGTGGTGATCTTGATCGTCGGGGTGTTGATCAGTCTGCTGTCCGTCTGGGTGCAGTATCGCTACCAGCGTCCGTTGTTCAATATTCAGGGCCGAATCCAAGGGCTCGTCTTGCAGTTCATTTCCGGCATCGCAAAGCTCCGCGTCGCCGGCGCCGAGAAACGGGCTCTCTCGGCCTGGGCGGAGATGTTCGCCGACCAGAAACGTCTCTCCTACATGGCCCAACGGGTGAATGCGGCGTTCGTGGTGTTCACCAGCGTGCTGCCTTTGCTGTCGTCGGGGATTATCTTCGGCTGGTTCGCGTTCTCCGGCAGCCCATCACTAAAACGGGTGAGTGTGGGCAACTTCCTCGCCTTCACGACGGCCCTCACGAATGTTGTCGTCGGCGGGACCACCATGCTTTCGTCCCTGATCCCGGCCCTCCTGGCCGGGCCGCTAGCCGAGCGCATCATGCCCATCGTCCGCGCCCAGCCGGAGGTGGATGTGCGCAAGGCCCAGCCCGCGGAACTGGGCGGCCGCATCGAGGTGAACCACGTCTCGTTCCGCTACTCGGAGGACGGCCCACAGATTCTCAAGGATGTCTCCCTCGCCGTAGAGCCGGGCGAGTTCGTCGCCATCGTCGGGCCGTCGGGATCGGGCAAGTCAACGCTGTTCCGGTTGCTTCTGGGCTTCGAATTCCCCCAGGCCGGGTCGGTGTATTACGACGAGCAGGACATCGCCGGACTGGACATCCAGGCGCTGCGCCGGCAGATCGGGGTGGTCCTCCAAACATCGAAAGTGATGCCGGGCTCCATCTTCGACAACATCATCGGCGCGTCGCTCCTTACCATGGACGACGCCTTGGAGGCGGCGCGGATGTGCGGTCTGGAGGGCGACATAAAGGAGATGCCGATGGGCATGCACACCGTCGTGGCCGAGGGAGGGACGGGCCTTTCCGGCGGGCAGCGCCAACGCATCCTCATCGCCCGCGCCGTCGTCCACAAGCCGCGAATACTGTTCTTCGACGAGGCCACCAGCGCCCTCGACAACCGCACCCAGGCAATCGTGAGCCGGAGCTTGGAGCAGCTCAACGCAACCCGCGTCGTCATCGCCCACCGCCTGAGCACCATCATCAACGCCGACCGGATCTACGTCCTCGTCAACGGCCAGATCGTCCAGGTGGGGAACTACCAGGAGCTGGTGAGCCAGAAGGGCATCTTCGCCGAGCTTGCCAAGCGGCAGGTGATCTGAATTTGAGCGAAAGAAAGGAAATTGAGCATGGCCTCGCCGGAACTCGTGAGCGAAATTCCAAAGAGAATGCTTGCGGCCAGGATGGTGGGCCTGAAAAAGTTTGAGTTCGGGGATATTCCGGTTCCACGGCCCGGCCCGAGGCAAATCCTTGTGCGCATCGAGAGAGTGGGCGTGTGCGGATCGGATCGCGGCATCTGGGCGGGACGCCATTTCTACAACGATCTGTATCGTTGGCAGGACTTCGGCTGGGGCGAACACGGCCACGAAATATCCGGCGTCGTTATGGAGGTCGGGGAAGACGTTGAGGGAATACAGATTGGGCATCATGTGGCTGCTCTTCCAATGCGCGGCTGGGCACAGTATCTGGCGGCGACTGTGTCAAGCCCCGGCGGCCCGCCGCGCGGCTTGTCGCCGGTGTGTGCGCCCGGCGCCGACCTGGACATGATCTGCTTTGCGGACCCGCTCATGGTCGCACTGCGGCACGTGGAGGCGGCGCGGGTGTACCCCGGCGATACTGTCGCCGTGCTCGGCCAGGGCTTTATCGGTCTTCTCGTCACGCAGCTTCTCGTTCAGCAGCACATTCGCGTCCTGGCGACGGACGTTCGAGAGAAGTGCCTTGCCCATGCAAAACGATTTGGCGCGGAAACGCTTGTCGCCGGTGATCCGGATTGGATTCGCAAGATCACCGACATGGGGCAAGGACAAATCCGTTCGGTCATCGAGTGCTCTGGCGCGGATGCCTCGCTCTATCATGCAGGGGATATCGTCGCAGCCGACGGGACGGTGGTGGTGATGGGAGCAACGCGCAAGGAAATCAAGATGCATTATACGCCTTTGCGAATGAAGGGGATTGACGTGCGCTTCCCCGCCAGAGGAGCACGCGACTGGTGGGGACCCGCAGTGCGTATTTTAGCCGATGGCGGAGTGGAGGCAGCTTCGCTCATTGACCATCGCGCGCCGTTGGATAAGCTCCAGGAGACCTTTGAGAACTGGGACCCCGGCTGGATCAAAGTCGTTGTCCATCCGCATGGGGTGACATGAGAATGGGGTGGTGACACCTCTCACTTGGCATCTAATTTTTCTTTCGTGCGCCGTGAGGTGAGAGATCGTCTCACGACGCCGGCGCGATCCGGAAGACCGGCATCACGATCGGCTCGTGCGATCGCTGGCCATAGCTGGCGGAAATCTTCGGCACGCGGACGTTGCGGATGCGAAGGCCCTTCGGCAGTTGGTCTACCTCGACCTTCGCGCCGGTCGGCCGGCCGGTCATCTCGTCCACGGCCTCGACGCGGCCGGTGAATGTAATGTCGAGATCGACCGATTCGAGGTAGGTTCCCTCCGCCTTCCGCGTGAAGGCCGTCACATAGACGACGCCGTTTGGCTTGCGGAACACGATGGGCACGACGCCATCGTCGCGTTCCATATCCTTGAGGGTATTGACTTTACGACCGTCGGCGGCGAGGACTTCGGCGTCGAAAAGTTCTTTCAGAAAAGCGAATGTCTCTCGGTCCTTGAGACGACTGAGGAAGTCCTCCGCCTCCGCCTCCGGCGGCCATGCCCCGCAGGCGACCATGGTCAAACCCTGGTGGGTTGTGTAATCCATCCGCCATCGGAACGGCTGTGTCGCGTTCCACGTCAGTGACCGCTCGCTGTTCGGGGCGAAGTCGTCGAGCGGGCGCGTCTCGCCGTTGATGGTCAGGCGGCAGTCGCGCGCCGAGTAGTCCCGGCGGTATCGGATGCGAAGCCCGCCATCGGTCGGGGCAATCTCAAAGTCCCGCCACAGATGCCACAGTTCCCAGCAGGCGAGTTTGGGTTTGCGGTCGAAGGTCATGATGCCGAAGTTGGTGAAGCCTTTGTCCCAGGAATCAACATTGACCTTCGAGTAATCGTAGTCGTAGAAACAATAATTCGTCCCGCCGATGGTCCCGGCGGTCAAGTAAGTGTTCCACCGGTTCGGGTAGTTCCAGGCATGGATTTTTTCGAGGATCGGCGTGTTCGGCCCGCGCAGGTAGCCTTGCGGCATGTAAACATTCGCGCCGAATTCTGTGTGGAGGTAGGGCCGCTTATCGCAGCCCTGAAACTTGATGAACTCCTCGATGGGCGGCCAGTTGCGGTCCTTGTCCAGATAGGTGTTGTGTAGGTAAATGGGCAGGAAGTCCGGAGTGCGATAGTGCAGGCAGCAGTTCGAGTAGCCGTCGGGTATCATCGGGTCGAGCGGTTTGAGAATGTTGTGGCAGAGGGCAAGAAGGTAGTCGAGCCGGTCGAATGCCTTGAGTCCCATCCGCCCGCCCCAGGCATCAAGGCCCATGACCTGCTCGTTGGCGTGTTGGATAATCAGTGCCCTGGGATTTTTCACCGCCTCGCGGCATCGGTCCTCGAAACCGTCGAGGTATTGCTTCAGTCCCTTCTGGAACTCCGCATCGTTCTCCGCCTTCTCGCAAAAGCGTCCCGGCCCGATCCCGACCATGACGATGCCCGTGAAGCCGTACCTGTCGAGGTATTCGAGGTTCTTGCTTCTGATGCGGATTGTGTTGGCGCAGAGCGACTTGAGGTACTCCCCGTCGGCGTCGTTCAGGTCGCGCGGCAGCGAACCCTTGACGAGATACGGCTCGCCGTTGACATAGAGTTTCACGCCGCGCGTCTCGACGAGCGTGGTCGGCGCGTCAAGCGTCGTCTCCCCGCCGGGCCACGCGATCCGAATCTTCACCATGCCGATGCGCGGACGGAGGGAGAGCCATCGGGAGATATTTCCTTTTTGCGAAAGAATCTGGACGTAGAGTATGCCGTCGTTCTTCGACACGCGCCGCGCCCACAGATCCCCGTCGGGTTTCCCGTTCAGCCTGATCGTCACCGGCTCGACCCGCTCCCAGTAGCCATCAGGGATAGGCGTAACATCCGCTGGCCCAGGCGGTTGGAACATGGCGGGCAACGGTATCGAGTGCGGTACCTTCGGCCCGCGTGCGGGGTTGCCGCGACCGAGGATGAGGAACCGGTCCGCCCCTTTGATGGGCATTTGCACGTCCTGGTCGGGCGGGAAGTCCGCCCAGCGCAGGTCCCGCTCGCCGACGAGCGTGCGAAAATGGAAGACAGTCTCCGGTGTGACATCGGCCTTCACATGGATGCCGTCCATGACGCCGCCTGTTCCCGATCGCCACGCGGCGCGGCGTTCGTCGGCGCCCTCCCACTTGTCGCCGTACTGCTCCTCGAAGCTGTACGGTTTGACATCGAGGAACTTTCCATTCTCGATCTTCAGTCTGCCGTTCCACTGCCCCTGAATCCCCCACAAGATGAAGAACTCGACCTCCTCTGCATGAGCCGCGAGAGGGACGGCGAGCAATGCGAGAAAGATAAAGCGCAGCAATGCGTTCATGGCATACCTCGACCTATGGTTTCACGACATTGAGAAGAACAACACAATCCGACATGACTTCGACAGGAATGCCTTTGCACAGGTGCGATCCTTCGCCGGAGAAAACGGCATCGTTTGTAACCGCGTCACGAAGGGCGATCTTCGCATCGGGCTTCAGATTGAATATCGCCGGATCGCACGCGAGCGTCGCCGTCGCCTTCTCCGCACCGGAGTTGAGAAGAGCAATCAGGCTGGCCGACGGATAGGCATAGACGAAAATATCATTCGCCCCGGCGATATCAAGTTTGCCGAAACGGTACTCCGCCTTCGCCGCCCAGAAGATGGCCCGCCGGAACAGGCGGTAGAAATCGTACCCCTGCGAGTAGGATGCGAAGTAGATGCACCGTCCCTCCCCCACCTGCCTTGCCACGACGCCGGGGGACATCTTCCCATCCTTGTCGGAAGCGGCGAATAGAGAGACCGCGCCCTCTGCTGTGGCTGCCACGCGGGTCGGGGGGACCATACCGACCAGATGGGCCGGCTGGCCTTCCGAGATCCAGTGCGCCGCCTTCGTCTTGCTCAGTCGGGCCGTCGGCTTCTCCTCCTCCGGCGCCTGCAGTGCGGTGTCGGCCAACATGGATTGATCGAAAAGGTCGGGCTTGAACTCGGCCGCCCCTTCGGCGACGACCCCGATCAGATCGTTTAGCGCCCATTGAGGTTTCGGCTCGTCGCAGTGCGACGGCGACTCCATGCCGATGAACCCGCCGCCCTTCCGGACGAATGCCTCGATGGCGGCCTTGAGCTCCGGCGACTTCCAGAAATGCCCGCCGCTCCATGAGCTATTCGGTTGTCCGTAGTTGAGGAGGACATGAGCATCTGCCGGCACACCGTTCTTCGCAATCTCGCCAAGGCTGATGAACTTGACGTTGATCGGGAGGTCGGTCAGCGGCTCCAGCCGCGCCGCTCCCCACGGCCGCCAGGAATAGACTTTGCCCCAACTATTGATGACGTAAAGTGTTATGTCATGGTTGAACGCTCGTTTTCCATTCAAGTAACGGCCCAGGAGCATAAACTCGTCGCTGATTTCGGCGATGGTCTCGACGTCGTCCTCCTGGATCGCCTTGTCGCCGACCGTGGCTACGCAGTCGAACGGCATCCAGTAGATCGCGCTGGGGAAGTCCATGAGCAGTCCGCGCCTCGCCCCGCGCCAGCACTTCGCCAGGTTATCGCCGCACTTCGCGGTCGGGACGAGGTGGTCGTAGAGCCACTGCACGCGCAACCGGCGATAGACATTCTCGCCGGGGAAGTCCACGAGGGCGCGGGCGGTGACCGGATCGCTGCACGGCTTGTCGATCTGTTCGACCTTGCCCGCGGCGAGGCCGCCCAGGAACGGCTCGATGCCGACGTGGCAGTCGCCCCAGTAGAGCCACGACTTCATGCTGTGTTTGCGGACGAGGTCCGTCGGCTTCACCATCCACTTCTCCACGCGCGCCCGGACCCACCCCATCCAGGCGAGGTAGCGCGGATCGGGGGCGACCTCGATCGTCTTCGGCGGCATGACGAGCCACTCCGGGTCGAAGGCGATTCCCGTCTCTTCGGTGAAGAGCTTCTGGTTCTCGGGCCGGGCGGCCAGGGAGTACGACTCCCAGTCCCACGCCCCCTGCGGCGTCGGGCCGGGGTAGGCGAAGCCGAGGTCGTCGAACCAATAGACCTGGAGACGCCCCGCCGCGGGCTTGAGGACCGATTCCAGGTTCTCCAGCGCCCGCTTCTCGAAGGGGGGAAACAGCGGATCGCCGACTCCGATATTCGTGAACATGAAATAGACCAGATACGAGTGGCCGGGCACAGCGTTGGTGATAGTGACCGTGCATGTCTTCTTGTCGTACGACCATTCGGGCTTCACGTTCCGGTCATCAACGTCAATCACCTTCCAATGGTCCTTCGGTTCGTGGAAGTCGTCGATGTGTGTGTGCCCGCCCCATGATGGGGAGACGATCTTGACGTCGAGTTTCGGCTGCTCCGCCTTCGCCGGATCCATTCGCCAGAAACCGTACTGCCGCTGTTCGGGGTGGTCCTTCAGCCACGAAGCGTCGTGGATGGGGATGCCGCAGAGCGCGGCGGTGAGGTAGCCTTTCTTGCGCCACGTGTCGTACGTCGCCGGGTCGGTCTGCTCCGCGCTGCCTACCAGCTCGTTCGCGCCGATGCGCTCGGCCCAGGGGAAGGCTCCCTCGGCCTCATCGCGCCAGCTCATCGTCACGCGGATGTCCTTGTCGCTTTTACCCGACCGAACATGCCGTCGTATTGCTGCGCGATATGTTGTCTCGCCCGATTGAAGCGCATGGGCGATGCGCTCAGCCGCCTTGAGATGGCCCTCAACGGCTGCGAAGTCGCGCTGGCCGATCAACTGCTCGATCCTGTCAATGAACAGGGCGAGGCCCTTGACGCGCGCGGCCATATCGGGCATATCTCTTGTGGCGTCAATGAGTTGCTTCATGGCAGTCAGGCGGATTTTTACCACTTCAACCGTCTTTCCGGCGAAGGCCACGCCCTTGCTCGCCGTCGCGAGGGAGGCGCCGTCGGCCGTGAGGAACGTCACTTCCACGGCTCCTTTCGCCTCCGGGAGGACCGATGCGTCGGCGATCGGCCGACCAAGTTCAGCGCGCGGGATCGTTTTCTCGAACACGCTCTCCCGCCCGGCGCGAACGACTATCGTCGCGCTCTGGACCGCATCGGGTAGAGACTCGACATCGAGGGCAAGCTGGAGCTGTTCGCCCGGCAGATAACTCCGTTGGGTGACGATCGGGCGGAACTCGCGGATGCAGTCGGAGATACGAATCTCGTCAATCCATCCCTCGAAGAACTTGCTCCACCCATCGTGCGCGCCGAAAGAGCCGCCGCCCCCTTTGGGATAGTCGCCCTCGTCCTTGTGCGCCGTCTCGCCGGCGAATTGGCCGTTGACGTAGATCCTGGCGACGCGGTTCTTGTCGTGCGTCAGCGCGACGTGGTTCCACTGTCCGCGGCGGATCGGGATATTCGCCATCGAAGAATATCGGATCGGGAATGACGCGGCGCGGTAGCCGAACGTCGCCGTCCGCTGGCCGGGCGTGATGTGGAGGTAGAAACGTGTGCCGATGGAGATGAGACCGGCATCATCGTTTGTGGCCGGCTTGCACCAGAGCTCGACGGTGAACTCCTGGTCGTTCTTCAGGAGGAAGGCGTCGTTCTTGCTGAGCCGGAGCACGGCGCCGTGGCCGTTCAACTTTGCCCCTTTGCCGAAGCGGCCGGCGTCGTGCGCCGCGTCCTTTTGGAACGTGATACTGATCTCGGGCTTGGCGGCGCTGCGCTGCTCCTCCTCGTCGCCGTCGAGGTGAAACAGGGCAATCGTCTTGTCGTCGGGTTCATAAGGAAGGAACCAATTCTCCGCTGCGAAGATCGGACGGACACATAATAGAAGAAGGAACAGAACGAATCGTTTCATGCTTGCGCTCCCATTACACTTGCCATTCGACAACACTATAGTATAGTATGTCCCGGCGTAATGATTGTAAAGTCCGCTTTTCGATCAAGGAGATTCATCATGGCAGAGCGACGGTCAGAACTGAAACGCACAGGCGCGCGGCCCTGGTCGCCGCGTCCGCAGATTGCACCCACAACCCGCCGCGACGGCAAGGAGTGGGTCGTCGCCAGCAACGGCAGCGCCGGGTGCTACGGAGGGTGGGAGGTCCTCTACCCCGCGCCGAAAGTCGGCGAGTGGGCGCGGATGCAGGTGAAGGCGCGATGGTCCGGCCTCGAACGGGGCTACGACTGCGTCAACGTCGCCATCATGTGGCTCGATGAGAAGGAGAACATGGTCGGCTGGGAGCCGATCCTGTCGTTGACGTTCGACGGCGCACACGTGATCTACGAGGGGCAGACGCCCGCCTGCAGCCGAGCGAAGACGCTGGCCGTGCGCCTGTTGATTGCCTGCTCGGCGACGGGGGAAATCCGTTGGTGCGAGCCGACGGTCGAGCGCATCCCCACACCGAAGCCGCGGAAGCTCCGCCTCGGCGCGGCGGGCGCGTCGCTGCCGCCGGGGAAGAGGACCGTCAGGAAGAACACGCAGTTCTACCTCCAGCTCTGCCGCGAGGCGGCGCATCAGAAGATCGACCTGCTCTGCCTGCCGGAGATCATGCTCCAATGGGGCATGAGGACCGACAACGAGACGCTGTCGAAGCTGGCTTTCAAGGTCCCCGGCAAGGAGATTGTTCCTTTCCAGGAGTTTGCCCGACAGAACAAGATGGCCCTGTGCTTCTCGGTGTTGGAGAAGAACAAGGAGCTGGTCCACAACATGGCTCTCCTCATCGACAAGCAGGGTGAGCTGGTTGGCGCATATCGCAAAGTCCATCTCGCCCAGCCATTGGAAATTTGGTGGGGCGTGACGCCTGGGAATGATTTCCCGGTGTATGAGCTCGGCAAGGATTGCGCGAGTGCGAAGGTCGGCATGAACATCTGCATGGACTCGTCGGCGCTGGAGTCGGTGCGTGTGCCCGCGCGCAAGGGGGCGGAGATCATCTGCCTGCCCATCATGGGCGACCACCGCGCCTCGACATGTTGGCACGGCGGCGTGCACGACTTCGACATTGACCGGTGGCAGATGATCCAGCGCGTCCGGGCTATGGACAGCCACGTGCACATGGTCATCTCGCGCAACAGCGGCTACGGGACGGGCGTCTTCTCCCCGCGCGGCGAGACGCTCGCCATCAGCGGGGGAAGGCGCGTCGTCTTCGCCGACGTCGATCTCTCCGACCTCCCCCGCACGGGCCATGAATCTACCTTCAAGGGTGTGTGCTGGTATGAGCGTCGCGAGCCGACCTACGCCCCCCTCTCCGGCGGGCTGTTGCCGGATCCCTTTGCAAAGTAAGTGAAAGGAAGCATCGTGCCCAGGGACTTCGGCAAGGTCACGATCTATCGCGATGCGTACGGCGTGCCGCACATCTACGGCGAGACGGAGGAGGCGGCGCTCTTCGGCCAGGGCTACGCCGCCGCCGAGGACCGACTGCACACAATCCTCAAGGGCTACCTGAAGGTCGAGGGCCGCACCGCCGAGGTCTTCGGGCCGGACTGGGTGGACCACGACTTGCGGGTCCGCATGTCGAAGCACATCGAGATCAGCCGCGAGATGTATCCGACCCTCAGCGATGCGGGCCGCGCAGCCGTCGAGGCGTTCCTCGCCGGGATCAAGCGATACATGGCGGAGCATCCTGATGAAGTTCCCGAGTGGACCCCCGAGTTGCACCCCTGGCATGTGATCGGCATGTCGCGTTATGCGATCTGGAGCTGGCCGGTCCGCCAAGCCATGGCGAAGCTGGAGACATTGAAGAAGGAGATAGACACAGGGCGTGGATCGAACTCGTGGGTCATCGGCCGGGAGCGCAGTGCGGAGGGCTGCCCCATCGGGCTGATTGACCCGCACGTGCCGTGGATGGACGAGTGGCTCTTTTTTGAGGTGCACCTGCACGGCGGCGACCTGAACGTCTTCGGCTTCAACGTCCCCGGCGCGCCGTACGTCGCCATCGGCCACAACGAGTTTGGGTATTGGACCTGCACGACCGGCGGTCCCGACTGCTCGGACGTTTACATCGAGGAATTGAACCCGAACAACCCGCGGCAGTATATGTATGACGGCAAGTGGCGCGACTGCGAGATCCAGCACATCGAGGTCAAGGTGAAAACTCATGCCGGGACCGAGACAATCGTCCGCGATGTGCCGTGGACGGGGCACGGGCCGATCGTCGCGGCGCATGGGAACCTTGGCGCGTCGGTGAAGCTATCGTATCTCCATGAGTGCCGGTTGCTCGAACAGTTCCGAGCCATGAACAAGGCGCGGGGCCTGGGCGAGTTCATCGCGGCCATGCGGATGCTCCAGCTCATGCCGCAGAACATTCTGTATGCCGACGTGCACGGGGATATGTATTACGTGCGCAACGGTCGCGTCCCGATCCGGCCGGAGGGATTCGAGTTCAGCGCGCCCGTGCCGGGGGCGATCTCGGCGACGGAGTGGCTGGGCATCCATGATTACGATGATCTGGTGCAAATCACGAACCCGCCGGCGGGGTTTATGCAGAACTGCAACGTCTCGCCCGGCGCGATGACCTTCGACAGCCCGGCGACGCCGGACAGGTACCCGTCCTATATCTACAACGCGGAGGCCGACGACACGAACTCGCGTGGCGACCGGTTCCTTTCGCTGATGAAGGAGAAGGACAAGATCACCCGCGAGGATGCTTTCGCAATTGCGAATGATATCTATTTTCACAATGCCGAAGAATACAAAAAGGCCATCGTCGCTGCGTGCGCGACCAACGCGCAGTTGTCCCCTGAGACAGTCCAGGCTGCCGAGATCATTCGCAACTGGGACGGCCGCGCGTCGGCGGAGAGTCCCGGCATGACTCTCATCCACTTTTGGTGCCGTGAAATGGCCAAACGCGATGAAGGGCTGCTGAGCAAGGTCCAGGCGGGAGAGAATCAGGCCGACGCGGTCCGCTGTCTGGAAGGTGCGGTTGCGTATTTGAGGGAGACGTTCGGTCGAATCGCCGTGCCGTGGGGGGATGTGTTCCAGATGAAGCGCGGCGACAAGACTTGGCCGCTATCGGGCGTCGCTGAAAAGGGGCTGGTGACGCTCCGCGCCGTGGGCGGGCGCGAGGAGGACGACACGGGCCTGCTGACCGCCTACCGCGGGCAGACGGCGGTGGCGGTTGTGTTTCTAAATAATCCCGTAACATCTTACAGCGTCGTGCCTTACGGCCAGAGCGATAAGCCCGATAGCCCCCACTTCGACGACCAGGCCGAGCAGCTATTCTCCAAGCTCCGCCTCAAGCCGACATGGTTCCAGAAGTCGGATTTGATGAAGAACCTGGAGTCGGAACGGACACTCGAGACCCACATGCCTTAGCTTCTTGAGCAGAATGAGCGGCGCGCTTTCACTTCACAGCCTTGCCAGCGCCACACGTTCTTGGTACAATGTTCTGCGCGTCCGGTTCGATGGACCAGAGTAGGGAAACGAGACTGTGGAACAGGAGCAAGCGAGGTTACGATCTACGGCAGTGATTCTCGCTGCCGCCGCTATCATGGTGGTCCTCGCCGTGGCTCTGATTTGCGTTCTTCTCTTGAAGGCCCAGGAGTCCTATCGTCACGCCGCCGCCTACAGCCGAATCTCCGGGGAGGCCGATGAGACCCTCCGCGAGATGACATCCGACCTCGCCGGGGCGGGCAATGTGACTATCTCGTCGGACGGCATGACCATGACCTTTCAGGTCCGCCTCGCGATGGACATGAGTCGGGTTCAGGAGTACATCGCCCACGGCAGCGCGCCTCCCGCGCCGACGGAGAAGGGATGGGAGCCCTTTGATGTGAACGGTGACAGCGCGATAAACGCGGACGATGTGGATACGAAAGACGGCAATGGGCATATTTTCTGGGGTGCGAAGGAAGCGGGGGGGGACGTGTGGGGCAATTTCATGTGCTACCAGTTCCAACCCATGGACAGCGATGCGAACAGCCGGCCGGATACGGATGCCTGTCTCGATGAGTCACGCCTTGGCATGGACATCAACGGCGACGGCAGCATGGACGGCGTGTTTCTGCCGGGGACATTGGCGCGCTTCTCCACCACGGAGGGAGACCCGACAAAGGCCCCGGAGCGGTTCATGACCTCGATCCAAACCGCTCTGATCGGGACCCCGACGTGGGTGATTGTGCGATGGGACAAAGGACGGAACCGGATCGCCCAGCCCGCCGGGCAGGACCTGAACGGCGACGGCGCGGCGGACGGCCCCATCTTCCGCGAGATGGTCTGGTGGCGCAGCAAACCGCTTAACCATCCCCTGCGAAAACCACCGGACGGCGCACAGGGGTTGTGGGATGTCTGGCGCAATCATCCTCTCCCCGAATACCGCCACGGCTCCGTCTTGAAAGTGGACCTGTGGCTGCTGAGGATTACGATTGATCGGCGACACTTCCTGGCGCATGTGAGCAAGGACATCCGGCTGCGGAAGGACTGACAGCCCCCAGCGCCGTCGAGGATCGGACGCGAAAGACCCTACGATGAAATACCTGTTCCTTATATGCGGCATGGCGCTGCTCTTTGCCGGAATGGCTGTCCATCTGACGGCCCCCGACGTTCAGAACGAGGTGCCGGTCATCTACTGGGTCATTGATCCCGCCCCGGCGCGCGGCGAGCAGATCGCCCTCTTTCATCGCTGGCTGATGAAAAACGGCCACGGCGAGGAGCACTCGCTGCGTACGATGGATGAATTGAACGCATTCCGTCGGCGCAACTGGTCGCCCGCCCTGATTGAGGCCATCGAGAAAGGCAACGCCGACGGGCCGAAGGTTTGGTCGTCGGCCGCTTCGGGGAAGGACCTGCCGATCACCGTGCGCGTACCCGCCGTGGAGATGCGCCTCGACGCCGCGAGCAACGACCTGAACAAGAAGCTCGTCCAGGGAGTCTCCGGCGTCGCCGGGGATGTGATCGAGGCCTACAGCGGCGGGAAGCAGATGCAGTACCTCGCGGCGGCGGGCATGCTGGCCGATGTGACCGAGAGCGCGAAGCGCTGGGGCTTCGGACCGGACAAGACGTATAAGGCCCTGGCCCCCGCGCTCTTCGTGGATGATCGGCAGTACGCCTTCCCGCGCAATCCCGCGCAGGTGATGTACTGGGTGAACAAGGAGACCTTCCAGAAGTACGGCCAGCCGCTGCCGCCGTCGCGATGGACGATCGAGGAATTTGAGCGCCGCGGCAGGGCGTTCGTCGAGGCGGCCAACCCGCCGGGCGAGCGGCGCATGGCCTTCTTCGCCGACCGGGCATGCAAGATGGAGCTCCGGCGCAGCATGGGGCTGTCCATATTCAACGAGACGCTCTCGCGCTGCACGCTCGACGATCCCCGCAATGCGCGGGTGATGGAACTCATCTACAAGTGGACCTACACCGATCACATCCTCCCCAGCGCCGCCGACAGGGCCAGCTTCGAAACCGAAGGCGGCTGGGGAGGCCCCTCCTTCCAGTTGTTCAAGAGTGGGAGGTATGCCCTCTTCGGCAGCGGGCGGTGGGCGCTGATGCTCTTCCGAAAATTCGGCGCCATGCAGTTAGCCGTGGTCGAGCCGCCGCACGCAGGGCTGCCGAACACTGTCCTGAGCGGGGGGCAGTCCACGGTCTTCCGCGCCTCGCGTCATCGCAAGTATGCGGAGCTGTTCCTCGCCTTCATGGCCGGCGAGGACTACAACATGCAGATCGTCCGCGACGGCGACGGTCTGCCGCCGAACCCGAAGTTCACGGACAACGAGCTCTTCCGCCGCCCGCCGGATCATCCCAACGAGTGGGGCTGCCACGAGGTATGGGCGAACGCGGCGCGCGACATCGCCATCGTCCAGAGCTTTAGCCCCTTCGTCCTGCCCGTCACGGTGGAGCGGTACGACAATATGGCCGAGGACGAGGTCATGAACGACCGTGCCACGGCGCAGGAGGCGGCGAATCGCTGCGCGGAGCGAATCAATGATGAAATCCAGCGTACGCTCAAAGAAAGCCCATTGCTTCGAGGAAGATATGAGGAACTTGTAGCGCTTCAGGAAAAGATAGATCAGTGCCGCCGCGACGGGAAGAAAGTACCGATGGACTGGATCAAGAATCCCTTCTATCGGACGTACTACCTGAAGAAGGGTTGGGCTGAGACCGGCGCCGTGAGCGAGGACCATTGAACATGGGATGGGCTCGTAAAGAAACGCGGAGTCTTGCGACCGGCCTGGCCTTCATCATGCCGAATATCCTCGGCTTCCTCGTCTTCACGCTCTTCCCGCTGGTGTTCAGCCTCGTCATGGCGTTCACGAATTGGGACATCCGCCTGCACAACATGTTCAAGGACGATCCGGTCCGCTTTGTTGGATTTGAAAACTTCGTCCGCCTCCTGACCGAACGGGACTTCTTCAAGTATCTGGGCAACACGCTTTTCTTCATGATTGGCATCCCCTTCGGCGTGGCGGGCAGCCTCGTCGCGGCGATCCTCCTCAGCCAGGACCTCCGCGGCGGCCACGGCCAGGTCTGGGCGCGGGTCATTGCCTGCGTTGGGCTGATCGTCGGCCTGGGCATTCTGGTCGTGATGGGGAGTGCGACGACGGCCATGACCATCCTCCTCTGCGGCGTGGCGTCGCTTATCCTCGTCACGGGCGCGCTCGGCGGCCGAACGGTCTATCGCACGTTGTTCTACTTCCCACACTTCACCGCCGGCGTGGCGACGTTCCTACTCTGGAAGAAGCTCTACAACCCACTCACCGGCCCGATCAACAACGGCCTCCAGCCGGTCCTCTCGTGGGTGGGCGGCGCGGTGAACGCCGCGCCGACGGGTCTGGCGCAGGGCGGGACCTGGCTGTGTGCTGCGCTGATGGCGGTGTGCATCCTATTCGGCCTCAAACACTTACGCATCTCGTGGCGCGACGGCGAGATGGGCTGGGTCGGCGTCGTCCTCGGCGGGATCATGCTCTGCGCGCCCGCCGCCGTCATGCCGTGGTGGGCTTCGAACCCAACCGCATCCTGGCCTGTAGCGGTCGTTGGCGCGTTTGCTACGCTCGCGGTGATTTACACTTTTGCGAAAATACGGGACTACGCGTGCCTCGCAGACGAGGGCCTCGGACGCGCCCTCATCCTCTGCGGCATCCTCATGGTTGCGCAGTTCGCGCTGCAGGGCCTGGGCAATGTGCTGCATCATCTGCCCGCGATGAGCCGGAAGGGACTCTCCCCGCCCGAGTGGCTCACGCAATACCACTGGGCCAAGCCATCACTGATGATCATGGGCCTCTGGGCGGCGGTCGGGTCGAACAACATGCTCCTCTACCTCGCGGGGCTCTCGAACATCCCTACGGAGCTTTACGAGGCAGCGGACATTGACGGGGCGTCGCGCCTGCAGCGGTTCTGGCATGTGACCTGGCCGCAGCTTGCGCCCGTCACGTTCTTCATCTTTGTCATGTCGGTCATTGGGGGGTTGCAGGGCGGGTTCGAGATGGCCCGAACCATGACGCAGGGCGGGCCGGCTGGCGCGACGACGACCCTGAGCTACTACGTCTATACCGAAGGCTTCGAGACCGGCCGCCTGGGCTATGCCTCCGCCGTGGCGTGGGCGCTCTTTGCGCTGGTTTTTGCAGTGACGGTGTTCAACTGGAAATTCGGCAACCGATATGTCAACGAGTAGCACAACAGAGCGGCGGACATCCCGCGCGGCGATCTGGAAACGCGTCGGCAAGACCACGCTCCTCCATCTCGTCCTCGGCGCGCTGAGCCTGACCCTCGTCCTGCCCTTCGTATGGATGGTCCTCACCAGCCTCAAGACGCTGGCCGAGTGCGGCCTCGAAAGCTGGCTGCCCGAGAAGTGCAAGTGGGGCAACTACCCCGACGTGTTCAGGGTCGAGAACATCCAGTTCGGCCGATGGTACATCAACAGCATCTTCGTCGCCGCGTGCGTCACGTTCCTCCAGGTCTTCACCAGTTCCCTTGCGGCGTTCAGCTTCTCGCGCCTCCAGTGGAAGGGGCGGGACAAGGTGTTTATCCTCTACCTCGGCACGATGATGCTGCCGGGGCTCATCATGATGATCCCCAACTATCAGATTATGATCAGGCTCGGCCTAGTGGACAGCTACCTCGGCCTAATCATTCCTGCGGCCTTCAGCGCCTTCGGGACGTTTCTCCTGCGGCAGTTCATGCTGACGATTCCCACGTCCCTCGACGAGGCCGCCGAGATTGACGGCGCGAGCAAGTGGCAGTTGTTCTGGGATGTCATCCTTCCCCTCTCGCGGCCGGGATTGATCACGCTGACCATCTTCACCTTCATCGGCAACTACCACAGCTTCTTCTGGCCGCTGGTCATGCTCAAGAGCACGCACCGCTATACGCTGCCCATCGGCCTGCTCTTCTTCGACTCCAGCCAGGGCCAGCAGACGAATCTCCTCATGGCCGCCATCACCATGTCCGTCGTGCCGATGATCATCATCTTCATCGTGCTCCAGAAGCAACTGGTTAAGGGAATCCAGTTGGGTGCGGTCAAAGGATGAGGTTATGGGTTACAGGTTATAGGGTTCCGGTCTCGCCAGCCCATAACCCATAACCTATAACCACCTCCTCTCTCTCCATCCTTGTTTCCTTCACTGAGGCAACGTGGTAGAATGTCCTCCATGTTGATGTTCTGCCGATGAGGAGTTGAACGATGGTCACATGCCCCGGCATCCCCGTCGCCTACCCCGATCCCGATGTGCCCGTTGCGGCCAACCGCTCTCTGCCGGGAAGGCCGACCAAACGCCACCGGCACACCGACGCCGACTGGGAGATCGGCTATGTGGACAAGGGAGAAGCCGACTACCATGTGGCCGGGCGACCGTTCCGCCTTGCCGCCGGCGACGTCGTGATTATTCGCCCCGACGACTGCCACGAATGTCTCGCATGGAGCGGCGAACGCCGCACCGTTATGTTCCGCGAGACGCTTCTCGATGCCATGCCGATTCCCGTGCGTTGCAGCAGAAAGGCCATCTCGGTGGGGGGCGTGCAGTTCCCCGCCACGTTCTCGGTGGCGCGATCACAGCGGCCGGCGATGGTCTATGTCTTTGATCGCATTCATCAGGAGATCTTCGCCAAGGACGACACGAAGCTCGCCATGTGCACGGCCCTCCTCGCGCAGTTGCTCCTGGAGCTGGCGCGCAGTGCGAAGGCGGCGGGCGAGCACGAGCCGGAGGCCGTCAGTCCGGTTGCTCGCAAAACCGTCGAGCGACTGTGCGATGAGGTCCGCGGGTCGCTGGACGAGCTGTGGACGCTCGATGAGCTGGTCCGACGGAGCGGTTACAGCGCGACGCAACTGACCGTCCTCTTCAACCAGGTCACCGGCATGAGCCCGTGCCACTGGCTCTCGCAGGAGCGCGTGCAGCGGGCCTGCGAGCTCCTGACGCAGACCGAGATGAACGCCGCGCAGGTCGCCTGTGAGGTCGGGTTCGGCAGCCGGTCGCAGTTCCATCGCGCCTTCCGGGAGTCTGTCGGGACGACCCCGATCCGCTATCAGTCCATTGTGCGGCACGAAGAAAAACCGTAAGATATGCGACACGGAGCGTAGGGGCCGCGACACCTTCCGGCCCGGCATAGGGTATAATTGCACCCAATGTCTGGGACTTCAAAACTCGAAGGTGTTTAAAGGAGCAATAATGGATCGTCTGGCAATGGACGGCGGGAAGCCGGTGTGCGCGCAACGGATCGCCCCGACGGGCGAGCGGTTCGGCGATGAGGAGATCGCCCTCGTCACCGAGGTCATCCGCTCGCAGAAACTCAACTGCAACGCGGGGACGAAGGCGAAGGAGTTCGCCCGCGCCTTCGCCGACTACATGGGCATGAAGCACGGCGTCATGATCAGCTCGGGCACGGCGGCGATCCACGTGGCGCTGGGCGCGCTCAACCTGAACCCCGGCGACGAAGTCATCACCGCCCCGATCACGGACATGGGGACCGTCTATCCCATCCTGGCACAGAACGCAGTCCCGATCTTCGCCGACCTCGATCCCGATACGTTGTGCATGGACCCGGCGGACGTGAATAAGCGGATCACCAAGCGCACGAAGGTCATCATGCCCGTGCACCTCACCGGCAACGCGTGCGACATGGATGGCATGATGGACGTGGCGAAGCGGCGCGGCCTGCGCCTCGTCGAGGACTGCTCCCAGGCCTTCAACACGAAGTTCAGGGGCAAGAAGGTCGGCACGATGGGCGACATCGGGACCTTCAGCTTCAACCAGTCCAAGCACATCACCTGCGGCGACGGCGGCGTGACGCTGACCAATGACGACGATCTCGGCGAGCGCGCGCAGCTCTTCTCCGACAAGGCGTGGCCGCGGTCGGGCGACCGGCGCGATCATCTCTTCCTCGCGCCGAATTACCGGATCACCGAGCTCCAGGCCGCGGTAGCCTTCGCGCAGCTCAAGAAACTCGACGGCATAACGAACACCCGCCGCGACCGGGGCGATCTGCTGACCTCCCTCATCAAAGGCGCGCCCGGCGTCTATCCGCCGAAGGTGCATCCTGGCGGGGAGTGCACCTACTGGTTCTACTGGTTCCGCGTTGATGCGGGCATGCGGGAAAAATTCGTAAAAGCGTTGAACGCCGAGGGCGTGCCGTGCAGCACGGGCTACATTTCGAAGCCGGTGTATCTCTATGACGTTCTTCGTGAAAAGAAAACGTACGGCGACTCGCATTTTCCGTACGGTTACGCGCCGTTCCGCGACCCGGAGAACGAGATCGAATATGTCGAGGGCCTCTGCCCCGTGGCCGAGCAGGTCCTGAAGGAAATGGTGCGGATCGGCCTGAATGAGTTCTGGACCGAACAGGACATTCGTAATACAGGACAGGCCATATGCAAGGTGGCTGAACATCTGTCCTGAAACGCTGAATTGCTGAATACCAGGAGAAATCAGACATGGGAAAATTGGCTGTCACCGGCGGGCCGAAGGCCGTGAACCGGCAGATCGGATCGCCCTGGCCCGTCTATGACGACCGGGAGAAAGCGGCCCTCATCGAGGTGCTCGAAAGCCGCAAATGGGGCCGGAGCGGATACGACTACTACAACCGCGCGGGCAGCAAGCTCTGGGAGTTCGAGAAGGCTTTTGCCGAGTTCCACGACGGCAAGTATGCGCTGGCTGTCTCGACCGGCACAACGGCGCTGGAGACGTGCCTGCGGGCCATCGGCGTCGAGGCCGGGTGTGAGGTCATCGTGCCCGCCTGCACCTACATCGCGTCGGCGTCGGCCATCATGGTCTGCAACGGCGTCCCGGTCTTCGCCGACGTGGACCCGCGCAACTACACCATCGACCCAAAGTCCGTCGAGGCGCTCATCACCCCGCGCACCAGGGCCGTGATGGCCGTGGACTTCGGCGGCATGCCGTGCGACGCCGACGCCCTCGGCGCGCTCTGCCGCAAGCACGGCATCGCCCTCATCAGCGACTGCGCCCATTCGCATGGCGGCCAGTGGCGCGGAAAGGGCGTCGGCTCGCACGCGGACATCGCCGGCTTCAGTTGCATGCCGGGCAAGGTGTTCGCCATCGGCGAGGGCGCAATCGTGATGACCAACAGTGAGGACCTCTACGAGAAGGCGTTCCGCTATCATCACGCCGGGCGCGACCGCGGCGAGCAGAGCCGCCAGTTCACCTGGCCCGCCACGACGCTCCGCCTGAGCGAGTGGGAGGCGGCCATCGGCCTCGTCGCCCTCACCCGCCTGGCGGAGCAGGCCGAGACGCGCTGGCGCAACGTGCGCTACCTGGCCGACGGCATGGCCGAGATCCCCGGCCTGTCCGGTCTCGAGATTGACGAGCGCGTGACGCGGTGGAACCCGTTCTGCTGGCACTTCAAGTTCATCAGCGAGGAATTCGACGGCATCTACCGCGACGTCTTTCGCAAGGCGATGAATGCCGAGGGCGTGCCGGTCGGCCTCGGTCCCACGGAGCCGTTGTATCGCTATAAGATCTTCGCCGACGGCAAGTGGGGGGAGACCGGCTGCCCGATCCGATGCCCGCTCTACAAGGGCAAGATGGACTATACCAAAGTGCACTGCCCGGAGGCCGAGCGCATCCACGACACGGAGGCGTGCCTCATCAACCACGCACGCCTGCTCGGCCCGCAGGAGGACATGGACCTCATCCTCGACGCCATGCGCAAGGTCCGCGAGAACGTGGATGAACTCAGGAACCTGAAGGCATGAGCGACGCGCTGCACTTCGGGACGTCTATGCGCGACATCACCCCGCCCGCCGGGTCGCTGATGGGGGCGTTCCCGGTCAGCCGCGATCCCATGCAGGCCCGCGTGGCGGAAGGCGCACACGATCCGATCATGGCCCGGGCCTTTGCCTTGCGCCAGAAGGATATGACCGTCGTTGTGGTGGTCGCCGATGTGGTCAGCTTCCAGTGGCCGGACGTGGACGTCATGCGCGCCGCCTTCGCGGGGCGAACGGGGCTGCCGCCCGAGAGCCTGATCGTCTGCGGCACGCACAACCACAACGGTCCCGAGTGCACCTATCTCTTCGGCGGACGGCCCGACGATCCATACATTGGTCACATGCGTGGCCGTGTTGTCGATGCCGCGTGCGAAGCCATTGACGCGCTTGCACCCGCGGACTTGCTGGTCGGTTCGGTGGATGCGGACCTGTCGTACAATCGGCGCCGTATCCTGCCCAATGGCCAGTTCCAGCAGCTAAGCAAGAATCCGGATCGGTTGAGGAACGGACCGATTGATCCGAAGGTGACCGTGCTGCGCCTCGACCGCAGCGATGACCGGACCGCTCTGCTTCACTTCGCCGCGCATCCGGTGATTATGACGGCGCCGAATCGCCTGTTCACGGCGGAGTATCCCGGCGAGACTTTGCGGCGCTTCGAGGCGCAGACCAAGATCGCCGACGCCATCTTCCTCCAGGGCGCGTGCGGCGACACACATCCCTATCAGGCAATCACCGAGGATTTCGCCGCCGTGGGGGAGATGGGCGAGGGCCTCGCCAAGGCCGCGTCCTCTGCATGGCAGCAGGCCAGGGCCGAACACGAACTGAGCTTGTCTGTCGAACGGTGGACCGGAAACCTGCCGCACCGTTACTCCTCCGAGCACAAGGTGCGCATCGAGGCGACCACGGTGCGCCTCAGCCCGCGGCTGGCGCTCGTGTTCTGGCAGGGAGAGCCGTTTATCGAATTGTCGTTGACGCTCCAGTGGCGGTCTCCCCTTGCGCGAACGATTGTGGTAGGCTATTCTCTGGGCTGGATCGGGTATGTGCCGACTCGGCAGGCCTACGAATACGGGGGCTACGGCGTGAGCCTGCACGAGGGCGACCCGGCCGAGTTCAGCCGGACGAGCGTCCGGCCGGGAACGGGCGAGCAGATCGTAGATCGAACGGCCGAGCTTCTCCTGAAGTTGCACGATGGGGCACACACGAAGTAGAAGGACTTTCGCATGAGCGAGATCAAAATCGGCTTCGCCAAGACAGACATCACTCCGCAAACCCAGCGGCAGACGATCTATCACAAGCGCGGCACGCTCGACGACGCCAAGACGTCGGTCCGCGACCGGCTCTTCGCCCGTGCGACGGCCTTTCGCAGCAACGACGAGGGCGCGGTCTGGATGACGGTCGATCTGCTCTGCGTGGACACGCGCCTGCGAAACGCGGTGGTTGCGAAGCTGGCGGCGAAGGGAATCTCTCCGGACCATGTGGCCCTGTGCGCGACGCACACGCACACGGCCCCGACGGTCGTCCCTTTCCACAGCATCGAGGCGACGCCGGCGGCCTACCTCCGGTCGCTCGAAGAGAAGATGCTGGAGGCGGCGTTGGGCGCGCTGGAGTCGGCGAAACCCGCCGAGATCCATTTCGGCAGGTCCACTGTGGACTTGAGCGTGAACCGGCGCGAGATCGGACGCATGGCCGAGATCAATAGCATCAACTCGCCGACGGGCCTGGTTGACCCCGAAGTCAACACGGCGGTCATATGCATGAAGGATGACATGCGAACCGGTCTTCTCTTCAATTATGGCGCGCACCCACTGACGATGTCCAAGCGCAATCCGCAGATTTCCGCCGACTATCCCGGGCGGGCGGTGGAGTATCTGGAGACGAAGTGGGAGGCCGCACACGCCCAGTTCCTCCAGGGCTGCTGCGGGAATGCAAATGTCAAGGTCCACGGCGAGGAGCAGGAGGCCGTCATGGTCGGCACATGGCTCGCGCAGGCGGTCCTTGCGGGGCTTTCGGGCGCAACGCAGTCGCTGTCAAGCGACCTCCGAATGGCGACGAGGACGGTGCGGCTGCCGTGGGGGAAGATGGCGACGGCGGAGGCGGCGGCGGCGCTCGCGACGGCGCACCCCAACGACAAGCGAACCGCCGAGTGGGCAGATGCGATTCGCCATGCCTACACGTCCGGCCCGGTTGCGGACCATGCCGAGGTGATCGTCCAGGCGATGCACCTGGGCGATGCGGTCTTCGTCGCGCTGCCGGGGGAGGTGTTCCTCGAGATCGGCCTGGCGATCAAGAAGCAGGCGGGTGTGGATCATGTCTTTGTCGTTGCGAATGCGAACAGTTGCGAGATCGGCTATATCCCCACGGCCGCGGCGTTTCCCGAAGGAGGATATGAGATTGACAGCGCGCCCTACTACTATGGGCTTTTCCAACTGTCGCCGGACTGCGAGGAGATCATCGTGGGGAGCGCGTTGGAGGCCGTCAAAGATGTGACCGCGTGAGAATGGGAGGTAAATCATGTTGCGCTATCGAGATATCATGGTCCTAAGTGTTTATGTTACTTTATGTTGCGTCTCCTTCGGGGATGAGAGGAAAGGCATCGAGTTCATGCCGCTCGACGGCTTCGAGGACGCCAACCCCTGGATCAAGGGCGATCCGAAGACCGACCTGGAACAGAAGGACGCGGCCGTTACGACGAATACCGAGTTTGTCAAAGAGGGCAAGCAGTCGTTGGCCTTCGTCATTCGCGTGAACTGGACGAAGCGGCCCGACGAGGCGCACGCCAAGGGCTGGCCGATGATGCGGCGAGAGTTCGAGACGCCGCAGGATTGGTCGAAGCACGACTATGTTTACTTCTGGCTCTATCCCAAGACGAATTGCCGCCTTCAGCAACCGCGCGTCCTGGGGGTGGGGTTTCCCGTCGGGGAGAAAAAGAAACTCGAGTGGTTCTTCATTCCTGGTCTCGAACCGAACAAGTGGCAGGAGGTTGTCGCACCGCTGACGATCGTCAAGGATCTAAGCAAGGTCGTCGGCATCTCGTTCTATGTGGCCGAGGGCTGGTACGAGGACGGGGATCAGATTGATTTCTATATTGACGACGTACGCCTTGCGCGGCGGACGATCCCGGCCTTCGCATCGTGCGGCGTGACATCGCGCATCTTCCCACGCGGAACGGCGGTGGGCTTGGGGGTGAAAATCGAGGGACCGCATGAGGGAGCGCATGTCCGCTGCCGCGTCACCGACCCGGTGGGCAAGGAGGAATTCCATTTCGACGAGAAGCTGACGGCCAAGGTGCAGGACTTCACCTTTCCCACGAAGGGCATTCGCGCCGGGGGACACTATGCGCTGGTGGATCTGCTGGACAAGGAAGGCAATGCGGTTGACTCGTGGAAGCAATACTTCCGCAGCCTTCAAGCCGGCAAGCGCAGTTACCTCAAGTTGATTACGTTTTACAGCGTCGGCGTCGTGGAGAAGGAGATCGAGAAACTTGGTGTGTTGAACGACTCAGCGTACGCGGGGGTGTCCATCCCGATTGCACGGAGCTACGACACCGATCCCGTGCCGGAGTATGACGCCCTGAAGCCGAGGCTGGATAAGGTGCGGGAAATCCTCAAGATTGATCCGTGGCCGTGGGTCGCGCTCAATCGCATGATCGGCGCGCCGGCCGATAGAAAGGGACACGCCAGCAGCCACGCCAAGGACATAAAATATTTTGAGGCCATCAAGGCCCTGGACCTCGGCAACGAGGCCGGGGCGCGAGCCGACCTGCTGAAGATATGGCGTCACGCCGTTCGCGCGGCGCGGGAGTGGAAGTCGCCCGGCGTGATGATTGACTTGGAGGCATACAACGACTACCGCGCCTACAACACGGCCTGGGTCGCCGAGGCGCGGGGCGAGACCATCGAGGAGACAATACGCAAATGCGAAGATTTAGGCGCGGACATGGCGAAGGCCATCGCCGAGGAATACCCGACGTGCATCGTATGGAGTCTGTTCAGCCGATTGGAGCTATCTTACGTCGTATCCGGCCATAGGGAAAAGATTTACACCATGCCGAGCTACCTCACCCTCGGCCTTCTGAAATACGCGAAAGCGAATAATATCCCGCTCAAGTACCTCTGCGGCGGAGAGACGACGCCCGGTTACTGCAACAAGAACGTGGCCATGCTCAAGGAGAAGATCGCAAAGCGCGATGTGGACGTGGCGCCGTTCCTGGAGCAGTTCCCCGATCACTTCTTCCTGGCGGGGACCATCTCGCCGTTTCACGACTATAGCATCGCCACGGCTTTCATTCAGACGGGATACAAGGACTCGGACTTCAAGGCGATCAAGGATTTTGAGCCGATGTTCAAGACGCTTTTTGACGCCTATGACTGGATGTGGGTCTATGCCGCGGGCGCGGCGAAGACCGAACCATACAATCCTGTGAACAACAAGATGTACAGCGACGCGCTGCGCGACGCGCTCGACGCATCAGCGGGGGAGTAGTCGAACCGCGGAGCCGCGGAGGACACAGAAAATATCAAGGCAAATGCAGATGACCATAAATGAACTTACTGAACAGATTATCGGCGCGGCAATAGATGTACACAAAGCGCTTGGGCCGGGGTTGCTTGAGTCGGCCTATGAAGAGTGCTTATGTCGGGAGTTGGCCCTTCGCAGTGTCCGTTTCCAGCGTCAGCTTCCCTTGCCGATTGAATACAATGGGACGAAACTGAGTTGTGGATACCGCATTGATCTGCTGGTTGAAGGTACAGTTGTAGTAGAGATCAAGGCAGTGGATGAAATCTCGGATGTTCACAAATCCCAGCTGTTGACCTATCTGAAACTCGGTGGATGAAGAGTGGGTCTAATCCTCAATTTCAACGTTCCCATCCTGACGCACGGCATCAAGCGGCTTGTGGGGGGACTGAAGGAAGAGAGTAAATGATTCTGATCCTATACTTTTCCACTCTGCGCCTCTGTGGCTGGTTGAAAGAGAGGAGATGGAATGAAACCGGAGCCGGGCGATAAGAAAATTCACGTGACGCGCGCGGATGTGGCCGCCGCGGCAAAGGCTGTTGGGATCGTGTCCGGCGATGTCGTGTTTTTCCACAGCTCGCTCAGCAGCATGGGCACGGTGGACGGTGGGCCGGGATCCGTGATTGACGGGTTCCTGGATGCGGTCGGTCCGACCGGGACGGTCGCAGTCCCCGCACTTTGCAACTGGCAACCGGAGGAGCAGCGCCTGGTGTTCGGCCGGTGGGACCCGAAGACCACGCCCTCGTATGTGGGCAAGATCACGGAGATCTTCCGCCATCGGCCCGATGCGGTTCGGAGCAATCATGCCACGCATTCCGTCGCCGCTATCGGCGCGCGGGCGAAGGAACTAACGGCGAACCATGGGGCGTCGGGCAAGCGTCCCGGCCCGTTCAGCGACACCGCCTTCGCAGTGGAAAGCCCGTGGGAACGGTTATATCAATGGAACGCGGCCTACTGTTTCATCGGGGTCACGTTCCGCGTCTGCACAATGGTGCACTATGTCGAGAGTCGCCTCGTCGAGCGTGCGTTGAGCCGTGCGAAGCCGGAGGCGCGGACAAAGTTGGTCGAGGATGTGATCGGCTGGATGAAGCCCGGGGTCTGGCCAAATATTCGCGTGCCAGATCGCGAGGTCATCGAGGAAATGCTGGCCGCGAAGGGACTCGTGCGATATGGCAGGATCGGCTCGGCCACGTTCCGCTGCGCCCGCGCGAAGCCGATGGTGGATGAGTGGGTTCACATCGTGGAGGGCGATCCGGCGAAGTGGTGCCCCGCAGAATATGTGGCGTGGCTAAGAAGGATTGAGGAGGGAGCTGTTTCATGAGCCGCACATGGATTGACACGCATATCCACGTCAGCGACATCGGCCCCGACGGCAAGAAGCGCGAGCGGATGCTCGAAGACCTTCTCGATGTGCTGGACCGCTGCGACGCGGACCTTCGCTTCGTCATCAGTTGCGACGGCCCGTACTACGGTCACATGGTCAAGGACCCGGAAGCCATCCTGCGCGGCAACCAGATGATCCACGACCTCTGCCGCCGCGCGCCGGGCCGGCTGTACGGCGCGTGCATGATCAACCCGAATTTCCTCGACGAATCGCTCCGCGTCATGGGTGTCTGCTTCAACGAGTGGGGCTTCGTCATGCTCGGCGAGATGCTTCAATACGGCATGAACTACAAGATGGACAGCGACGCGGCGGAGACCGTGGTCCGCAAGGCGGTCAAGTATGACGTGCCCGTTCAAGTTCATCTCGGCACCTACTGCGCCCCCAAGTCCAAGTGGCGCTATAGCACGTCCGGCGCGGGGATGGACCACATGACCGATCTGCTGGCCTGCGCCGAGCGCGTGCCGGAGGCGAAATACATTCTTGCTCATGCCATCGGATGCGGCCCCACGCCGGATTATATCTCGTGGGCGGACATGTTTCTCGATACGATCTCCGGATGTTTCGAGGCGTATCCCGACAACTTCTGGATCGAGATCCGCGACTTCCAGTGCAAGGCGCTGAAGCGGACCATTGCCGAAGTGCCGTCCAGTCGGCTATTAGCTGGGACCGACTGGACCACGCGCGTTGGGCCGCCGTTCCAGACCTACGGCACCATGTTCGACGTGGCGGAGGGCAAGAATCCCTTCCCGCCGAAGGTCGAGTCCTTTGTCAAGTTCCTCCGCGACGCGGTGGCGTCGGGCAACGATGTGGACCGCATTGCTTTCGAGAACGCGAAAGAACTCTTCAAGCTCGAGACATAGAGACATGACATCATCCGGCTTTTCCTTCGGCTCTGCCAAGGTTGACATCACGCCGCGCACGGGCCTGCCCATGGCCGGATACTCCGGCCGCACGGCCCCGGCGGAGGGCGCGCATTCGCCCCTCTACGCCCGCGCGTTCGTGTGCCAGGGAAACGGCAACCGGGTCGCGCTGGCGTCGGTGGATGTGATCGGCATCGGACGGGACGACACGAACGCCATCCGCAGAAAGGTGGAGGATGCGACGGGCATCCCGCCGGAACGCATCCTAATCGCCACCACCCATTCGCACTCGGGCCCGGTCACGACCTACTTCCGCACCGTGCAGCCGGACCCCGCCTACATGCAGGCGCTGGGGGACGGGATAACAGAGGCGGCGGGCCGCGCCGCGGCGAACGTCCGCCCCGCGCGAATGGGATTTGCCCAGGGCGAGGCGGCCCGGTTTCACATGAACCGTCGCGACAAGGCCCAACCCACCGATCCCACCCTTTCCGTGGCAAGGTTCGTTGACGAGCGAAACCGGACTTTGGGCGCATGGGTGAACTATGGCTGCCATCCCACCAACGTCGGGAATCTCTTCTACTCCTCCGAGTACTGTGGCGTGCTGTGCAACGTCGTGGAGGGGGAACTGGAGGGAACGGCCATGTTCCTGAACGGATGTCACGGCGATGTGAATCCCCATCGGCCCAACAAGAATTTTGATGATGTGGAGACGATGGGAAAGGGACTGGCCGACGTCGCGCTCGGATTGCTTCGTGACATGAACTACACCGAACCGAATTCCGTCGGCGGCGGATCGGCGATGGTGCAAGTCCCTCTCGACGCGCCGCCCACACTCGCGGCATTGAAGGCCATGGCCGACGCGCCGAAAGGCCCCGCGTATGAGAAGCAGTGGGCCCGGGATTGGATCGCCGTCCATGAGGCCGGGAAGCCTATTCCCGCGACGACGGAGATCGAGTTCCAGTGGTTTCGCATCGGCGAACTGACGCTGGTCTGCTTCCCCGGCCAGGTGTTCTCGTCATGGGGGCTGGAGCTGCGGCGGCGATGGGCGGGCGGTCCGCTCATGATCGTGAACCAAGCGAACGACCACGCCGGCTACTTCCCCGACAAACTCGGCTGGGAGAAGGGCGGCTACGAGGTCCGCTCCGCCTTCAAGTTCAACTCCGACCGCCCTGCCCCGACGACATGGGAGGCGGGGAAAAGACTCGTCGAGACGGCATTGTCTGTCCAGAGCCTCGTGTGATGTGTGTGCGGGAGGAGACCGTGAAGCGACCGACAACGTTTCTCGCTGTGATGGGAATGTGGGTTTTCGCGTCCGCTTCGTGCGCCGGCCAAGCGGCCTCGGCCTTGCCGCCGATCGAGGACGCTATCCGGGTGGAAGCCCAGAAGGTGCCCTTCGCCGAGGCGGCCCAGGTGAGTCTCCCTGCGCTGCCCCAGAAGCCGGAGAAGATCGTCGTCCTCCGCTTTCGCGCCGTGGCCATCAGCCCAGGGCCGGGCGGGTGCAACCTCAATCTCTCGCTTCGCCTCAACGACGCCCCCATTACCCGTCGCGCCTCCGGCGGGCGCGAGCGGCTCATCGGGCGAACCGCGACATTCCAGTTTGCCGGAGAAGACACGCGAATCTTTCCGGTGTTCAGCGGATCGAGAATCAACCTGATGTACGCCCCGGACACAAAGACCGGCGACGGCATGGCGCGAAACGGACTCGGCGCGACCTTCCTGCTGGACATCTCCGATATCGCCCGCGGCGTTGACGGGAACACGCTACACATCCAGAATGCCCGACAACACAGGACGAAGGACGGCAGCGGCGACGTCCTCGTGGAAACCATCGAGATCGGCTGGCTCGACAAGACCCTCCTCCCGGCGCCCAGGAACGAGGTCCCGAGGCGTGGCGAGATATCCCGCTCCGTGGCCGGAGACGGACTGCGCCTATCGCTGGCCAAGGGCGGCGGCTTCGCCGTGGCGGCCCCGGACGGGCCGGAGTTGAGGGTCGAATCCACTGTCGGCATGGACCCGGCCGCTCCGTCGGTCCTCATCGCCGATGACCAGGCGCGGGAGCAGAAGGGGCCGCAGCTCACCCGAACCGACTTCGGCCCACGAGGGTTCTGCATCACCGCCATCTGGCCGACCCGGAAACTCAGCAGAACGATTGAAATCAAGGATGGTCTTGTGCGCTGGGGGGAGGAATGGACAAACACCGGCGACAAGACCATCGGCATGCCCTTCCGCCACCGCCTGTTCTTGCAGGGAGACTCGGCGCGCTGTCTCTTGGCCGGCAACCCCGACGCCGACGCCCTGGCGGGGAGCGCTCAGAACCCAACGCTGTTTCTGGAGTCGCAGGCCCGGAGCGGCAACGGCTTCGGCCTCACGGCGGAGAGCGACTGGCTGCGTCTCTTGATGGCGATGCGGACGAGCGGGGGCCTGAGCGAGATCTACTCCGACACGCTCGCTCTTGCGCCGGGGTCGAGCATTGACTTTGATCTCACCCTCACGCCTGTGCGGGATGGCGGCGGATACTGGACATTCATCAACGCCCTGCGGAAGCGCTGGGGCGTCAATGGGTTCTGCGTAGACCGCCCTGTGTTCTGGAAATACGCCCGCGCGGGGGCCGAGACGCCGGAGGAGCGGGTGCGGAGCTCGCTTGGACACCTGGGACCGATCTACGTGGCTCACTCCCCGTGGGCGAGGGCCGGGGACGACGCCGTCACGGTTCGCACCGGCCGATACCCCAAGCTGCCCCCAGACTCGCCGCGCGCACCGGGGAAGTGCCCGGACCTGGATGTGGAGGCGTTTCTCTCCTTCGCGCATCGTGAGGCGGGCTGGCGCGCCTTCGCTCAGGATGTGGAGACCATCCACCGCGTGTGCCCGCAGGTGAAGGTCATCCAGATAGCCCACCCGGCGATGGAGGTGATCTACAAACCCCTCGCGGGCCGATGGCCCATCGCTGCCGAGGCCATTCGCACACCCGAGGGAACGATCTTCGAGGTCTTCCATTACAGCCAAGCCCACCTGCGCGATTATGTGGCGAAGGATTGGGGCGTCCTGTATTATTCTCCCCGGCCCGGGTCGAGCTACCTGGCCGAGCTGCTCGGCGGCGTCCGACGCAGCATGGACGAGTGCAAGAGCGACGGGATCTACTGCGACGAGTTCAGTTGGGCCTTTTCCGGTCGCCACTACAGCCGCTACGACTACAGCCGATGGGACGGCTACTCGGCGGATCTGGATGCGGAAGGGAACGTGGTCCGGCTGAAGTGCGACAACGCGCACGTCACCGAGTCGTGCCAGCTTCAAATGGTACACGAGGTGCTAAGGCGCGGGAAGTTCTTCCTGGGCAACGGGGCGGCGGCGCTGCGGAGCGTGACCGAATTGCCCATCGCCCGATTCATCGAGGGCGGCAACGGCTACGGCACAATGGCCGGGGGCCACCTGTCCACCGTCCCGCTCGTCTTCGGCAACATGGGGGATGAGAAGACGAAGCAGGGGATTTTCGAGAGCGTGAAAGTGTGCCTCTCGCTCGGGTGCGTCTATTCGCCGAGGGCGGTGAACCTGCTGCTTGACGGGCCTGACAATTTTGTCTGCAAGCTCTATCCCATCACCATCCGCGAAATCGGCCCGGGCTGGGTGACGGCGGAGGAGCGCGTAATCACCACCGTGTCGCGCTCCTTCGACTGGCCCGGACGGGACGCCGACATCCGGCTGTATCGCTACAGTCCCAACGGCGAGGGCATGGGGGCGGCCGCGGTTGTTAGGGGCGGAGCGAACCAGAAGCTCGATCTAAACGTCCCGGAGAAGGGGCTTGCTATCGCGGAGATCGTGAAATAAGGAGGGGCCATAAACACCATGCAGAAAGGCGCTCTGTCGTCGCGGGACCGTTTGATGGCGACGTTGAACCACCAGGAACCCGACCACGTGCCGGTCATGTTCTGGGGGACCATCGCACCGCTGCGGGATCGCTGGAAGGATCGGTTCGATCGCGTCCTCAAGCTGCGCGAACTCGGCGTGGACGACCAGATGACCATCGGCGCCCCGTGGGCCTATCACCCCGACGTGAAAGTGACCGTCACCCGCGACAACTCGCACGCCGACTATCCCCGTCTCACCAAGACGCTCGAAACTCCCAAAGGGACATTGCGCCTGACGGTGAAAAAGACCCCCGACTACCCGTGGGACAATCCGCCGCTGGTGGGCGATCACAACTGGTCGCGCGCGACGGAGTTCCTGGTGAAGGGCCCGGAGGACCTGGACAAACTGCGCTACCTCTTCTACGATACGGCGAAGACCGATCTGACCTCATTCCGGGAAAACGCGAAGCGCGTCAGGCAGTTCTGTGCGGAGGAGCACGTTCTGGTCAACGGCCATGCCGCAAGTCCGTCGAACTTCGCCATGGGCCTCGTCGGCGCGAGCAACATGATGATGCACTCCGTGGACAATCTCGGGTTCATTGAAGAACTGCTTGACATCATCCACACATGGAGCACGCGCCGCCTGGAGATCGTCCTGGAGGAGGGGCCGGACACGGTGCAGTTCAGCGGCATCTACGAGAGCACCGCCTTCTGGTCGCCGAGGGATTTCGCGCAGCTCTTCTTGCCGCGCGTGAAAGAGTACGCCGATCTCGCCCACCATGCCGGTGCGACGTTCCACTACTTCTCCGACGCGCGGATCATGGATCATCTCGAGACGTTCCGAGACATGGGTGTGGACGCGCTCTCGTATCTGAACCCTCCGCCTATGGGCGATGCAGACTTGGCAGAAATCAAACGGCGCGTTGGAGATACGATCTGCCTCTGGGGCGGCGTCAGCGCGCCGCTGACCATCGAACAGGGAACCTCCGAAGATGTTCGCGAGGCGGTCAAGAGCGCCATCCGCGTCGCCGCACCCGGCGGCGGCTTCATCCTCGCCACGGCCGATGCGATCATGAAGGAAAGCGCCTACGACAATATGATGACGATGATCCGGACATGCCGCGAGTTTGGCAAATACCCGATTCGCATATAGGACACAGGAGCCATGGAGAAAATTCGCGTGGCGGTTGTCGGCCTTCGGTTCGGCAGGACGTGGATGAATGGTTTTCGCCATCATCCGCAGTGTCAAATCGAATGCCTTTGCGACCTCGATCCCGATAGGCTGGCCGGCGCCGCGGACGAAACCAAGCCGCGTTTCACAACGTCGAGCCTTGACGAGGTTCTGGCCAACGACGCCATCGACGTCGTGGCGCTGTTCACGCCGGCCCCGCTCCATGGCAAGCAGGCGGCCGCAGCGCTCCGCGCTGGGAAGCATGTGCTGTCCGCCGTGCCCGCCGCCGACACGCTTGACTACTGCCGCGATCTCTGGGCTGCGGCCCGGGAGTCCGGGCGAGTGTACATGTTGGCCGAGAACTGGCCCTACGAGCCGAGCATCCTGAAGGCGCAGGAACTTTACCGCAGCGGAAAGCTGGGCGAGATCTACTACGGGGAGGCGGAGTATCACCATCACCTGGAAAGCCTGTGGTTCACGCCCGACGGCAAGCCGACGTGGCGGCACACCCGCGATCCTTTGCTCTATCCAACGCATGGCATCGGACCGTATCTCCACATGACCGGCGACCGGTTCGTCGAGGCGACGGGCTACGCCGTGTCGGGCAAGCGCCCACCAGGAGCGGAGGTGAAGAAGGGCTGGCTGCAGGTTGCCATGCTTCGGTCGGAGCGGGGAACGTTGTTCAAACTGTTGAATTCCTTTTGCAATGTGCATCCGGGCGGACACTATCTCTCCTTCTACGGCGACCGCGGCAGCTTCGAGACCGCCCGCGGCCATGAGGGGCGGACGGTGGCGACCTACTGGCTGCTCGGCGACGAGACGAAGGAGATGCGCCGGGAGAAGTGCGAGTATCCCCCGTTGCCGGACTATGCGCAAGGCATGGGCGCGCACGCCGGCTCGGCCGTGGGCATTATCGGCGATTTCGTGCGGGCGATTGTCGAGGGCAAACCGTCGCCGATTGATGTCACACTTGCGCTGAACATGACGCTGCCGGGCATCTGCGCCGTCGAGTCAATCCGCACCGGAAAGCCGGTTGAGATTCCTGATCCAACGACTGATTTCTGAGCGCGTCGAAAGGGAGGAAGTAAAGTGGCAAGAGGCGAGATGACGGGGCGTGAACGGATTCTGACGACGATGCGCCACAAGGAGCCGGATCGGGTTCCGATCTCGCCGCGCGTTGCCGCATGGCTCCAGGCGGAGTTCGGCAGTACGTCGCTGGCGACGATGATGGAGAACCTGCCGGACATGGACTTTATGCACATCGTGGGCGACGGCACGCTGAATGTTCTCGACTCCTATCCGGATGAGTACCATTTGACGGAGGTGAAAGTTGACCAGAGGAAATATGCCGAGGACGATTTTTTGGTGGTCGAAAGGACGTTCCACACCCCGACAGGAGACCTTTCCGACCGGACCAAAATCCCGCCGAAAGGACGGGAGTTCGGCGTCTCGCCGAATCCCATCAAAACGGAACACGTCGTCAAGAGGCCCGAAGACCTCCAAGCCCTGAGATACATCCTTCACGAGGTCAACACCAACTTCGGTTTCGTACACAAGGCCCAGGAGGAGATCGGCGACCGCGGCGTGGTGATGGTCTGCGTCCGGAGCGCGCTCGACCACAACGCCGGCTACGCGCGCGACATGCAGGACCTGATGATGGACTACTACGACAACCGCGCCTTCTTCGACGAGATGGTCGGCCTGTTTCAGGAGCGGTCGTTGCGGATCATCAAGGCGGCGCTCGAAGGCGGCGTCGAGTTCATCTTTGGAAGTTGGTATTTCAACTCGCTTTCGGCCGGTTGGTCGCCGGCAATTTTTGAGGAGGTGTTCGTTCCACAGATTAGGGAACATGTAAGCCTAACACACGAATATGGGGTGTATTATGACTATTACGATGACGGCAAATTGTCCAGGACGATGGAGATGATCGCGGACGCGGGCGTGGATGTGCTGGAGACCTGCACCCCGCCGCCCGTCGGCGACTTCGATCTCGCCGCGGCCAAGAGGAGCATCGGCGGCAAGACGACGCTCAAGGGATACGTTGATCTGCTCTATGTCATCAAGCACGGCACGCCTGACCTGGTCGAGCGGACCGTGCGCGAGGCGATGGAGATCGCCAAGCCCGGCGGCGGCTTCATCATAGGAAGCTCCGACAGCTTCCGCGAAGGGACGCCGCGAGAGAACATTGACACGTACTTCGATGCGTGCAAGAGATACGGCAAATATGCGTAGAAAGGAATTTGGTCATGGCGAAACTGGCAATCAATGGCGGCAAGAAGGTGCGGACCAAACCGATGGGCGTGAGCTGGCCCATCTATGACGACCGCGAGGCGAAGGCGCTGACGGAAGTGCTTCGGAGCGGCAAGTGGGGGAGCACATCGGGAACAAAGGTTCGAGAATTTGAAAAATCCTTCGCCGAATTCTGCAAAGCGAAGCACGCCCTCTGTCTGACCAACGGCACGGCGGCGTTGGAGGTGGCGCTGCGCGCAGCCGGCGTAGGGGTGGGGGATCAGGTGATCGTCCCGCCCTACACCTTCATCGCCACCGCGAGCGCGGTGGTCATGGTCGGCGGCGTCCCAGTCTTCGTGGACATCGAGCCGGGCACGATGAACATTGACCCGGCGAAGATCGAGCCGGCTGTCACCGAGCGGACGAAGGCGATCATCGCCGTCCACATCGGCGGGCGACCGGCGAACATGGACGGCGTGCTGAAGGTCGCAAAGAAGCACAACCTCAAGGTGATCGAGGACGCCTGCCAGGCGCACGGGGCGTCGTGGCGCGGCCAGCCGGTGGGGTCTATGGGCAATGCCGGGGCCTTCAGCTTCCAGGCGTCGAAGAACATCAACTCCGGCGAGGGTGGGGCCGTCGTGACGAACGACGACGACTTTTACCTGCGGTGCTACTCGCTCGTCAACGTCGGCCGCATCCCGGAGGGCGAGTGGTATCAACACGAATACCTCGGCTCGAACTACCGCATGACGGAGTTCCAGGGCGCGATCCTGCCGGTCCAGATGTCGCGCTGGGAGGAGCAGCAGAAGCGGCGCGAGGAGAACGGCGCGTATCTCGACTCCATGCTGAGGGAGATTGACGGCGTCTCGCCGATGGACGACGACCCGCGCGTGACGCGGAACGCATACCATCTCTACATCTTTCGGTATCACGCTGACCGCTTCAACGGCAAGCCGAAGAGCCGCTTCCTCCAGGCGCTCTCCGCCGAGGGCATCGGCGCGAGCGGCGGCTATACGCCCCTCCACACGAGCGGCATGTTCCAGCGCCTGTCGAAGCGACTTGCGGAGATTGACTTCTACGGCGGCCCGGCGATTGACTATGCCTCGGTCAAACTCCCCGTGACACAGAACGCCTGCGACCATGAGGCCTGCTGGTTTCCGCAGTCTCGCCTGCTCGGGCCGAAGGAAGACATGGAGGACATTGCGAAGGCGATGCGGAAGATACGGGAGAATTGCGGGGAACTGTGAAGCGCCGGCTCCGGCGAAGCGAATTGTTGGACAGACAGCTCGGCAAGGAGCATGTGGCGGAAACTGAGGCCCGCGTATGCTGCCGCTCTTCACACTTTGGCGATAGACATCTTGGCGAGGAAGGCGTTTACGATGGTGGGCGCGGCAGGACTCGGACCTGCGACCTCTTGAGTGTGATTCAAGCGTTCTAGCCTCTGAACTACGCGCCCGGTCTTGCTGTCTTGATAAGCAATAATACCACCGGCGGCTGTCGGTTTCAAGCGGTTTTTCTGCCGGTTGTGTTGTTTGCTGCGGATCGGAGGTGTGGGAAAACCATAGATACGCCCTACGGGATCATGTTGGGCATTGCCACGCACGAAGCTGAAGACCACCCTTGACCGCGCTGTGTGCGCGCGACTACAATGGTTCCGCCATGACCGACATCGGAAAAAACCCCTGGCCGCGCTCCTGGCCGCCGTTCTGGCGCGCTGCGCTACACGTCGCCATCGCGACGGCGGCGGGGAATTTTCTCTTCTCGGCGGTTTGGGCGCCCGTGTGGATGCTTATCGGATCCAGCCTGGACATCAATCCTCTTATCGCTCCACTGACTCAGGTGGGTGCGCTTCTTTGTGGTCCCATAGTCATCTGCCTACTTTCTGCAACAAGATGGCGAACGAGGGCGGCACTTGTTTTTTCATTTGCCCTCGGAAGTGGGACGATGTTGCGTTTGTTGTATAGCAAACCGGAATGGGGCGAAGCCGCGTTCGTAGGGTTCGCCATTCTGGGATGTACGATTGCGGTTGCCTGTTTCGCTCTCCTGCAGCCTTCGGTTCGATGGCGTCGGGCTGGCCTTGCGGTGGCTATGGGAGCTGCAATCCTGTTGCTGTGGGGCGCGTGGATGCCTGCCACGCGATGGGCGTTTGATCGGTGGTTTCCCCGCGGGGCGGGGATTCAGCCCTCAAGAATGGAGGTCCTGGTCGTGTTCCAGTTTCTTGTGTGTAATTTTCTCCCTCTCTCACTTGCCTACGCAGTTGCGGCGAGGATTCTCGTGGGATCAGTGGAAAGGGCCTGCATAAGTAAGAGGAGAGAGCATGACCAAGACTGAGAAAACTCCCTGGCCTGCCTTGTGGCCGCCATTTTTCCCTTCATCATTCAAAATTCACCATTCATCATTCAACATTCCCATATCCCTTGTACCGCACCCGCCCCCACGTCCACGGCGTGCGGATGGCCTCCTCGGGGCAGAGGTTCACGCAGGCGAAGCAGCCCATACACCCGCCGCCGAACGTGGGATAGGGGGCCAGCGCGATGCTGTTCGTCGGACACTTCTCCGCGCATAGGCCGCACTTCGTGCACTTGTCTTCGTTCAGCTTCTTGCCCAGCATGGCATAGCGCATGACGGGCCGACAGGTGAGAGAACCGATGAGACCCCACGGGCTGAACCGCCGAAAGCGCGAACGCGGGACGGCCTTGCCGGAGATCGCTTGGCCGTGCGCCTCGATCATGTCGCGGGTGAAGGCGCGGACCGTTTCGTCATCCTGCGCGTTCGGTCGGCCTTTGCCGATGATGAGGCCGGGGAATCGGATGGCCGTCCATGCCTCCTCGCCGCGCACCTCGATCCCGCCGAGGACCTGCGCGCCCTTGCCCCGGAGCATCCGCGCCATGCGGTTCAGGGAGTTCGCGGGGATCAGCGAGCAGCACGCCAGGACAAAGGCCGGCATGTCCTCGACGGGCGGCATGTCGCGGAGAAACTTGAGCGCCGCATAGGCCGGGCGAAAGCCGTAGACCGCCGACGCGACGCCGAGCATGTCGAACGCCTTGAGGTCCACCCCCTCGGCCTGCCGCGTGTCGAAGATGTCGCAGGCGTGACCGGCCTTCTCGATCTCCGCCTTGACGACCTCGACGCAGTGCCGCGTGTTGCCGGTGGACGAGTGATAGACGATGGCTGCGTGCATGGTTGGATCCTATCGTTTCCGTTTTGTCTTTTTCGCAATTGTGAAGAAATTACCCAGGAGGACCTCGCCGTCGGGGTGCTCAGCGTCGTAGTGCTCCGCGTGGAACTGCGTCCCATAAAGGACCTTCTCCTTGTGCCGGATCACCTGAATTTTACATTCATCCGTGGAGGCGAGGACGTCGAATTCCGTGGGCAGTTCCTTGATCTCCCATGCGTGCATCTCGTTGACGACGATTTCCTTCCCCAGTCCCTTGAAAATCGGGTCGGCGGCGGTGACTTTCACTTTTGTGAATCCCCATTCCTTGAACCGGCCAGGTGTGTAGGCGGGATGGGGGTCAGCCTCGCCGGCCTTGAGTTCCCGCATGAGGTCCACCCTGGCCCCATACGCCTGGGCGATGAGCTGGCATCCGCCGCAGAAGCCGATGGTCGGGATGTCGGTCTCGCGGATCAGGGCGAACAGCTCCTCGTCGTATGCCTTGTCAAGGGCACCCGACCGGGCCGTGATGATCAACGCATGGACGCCCTTGCCCGTCAAGTCCGCTTTCTTGATCTGCGTGTAGTGCACAGCTGCGCACGGAAGGCCCGATAGCTCTTTGACGATCTTTCGCAAATGTGAAATATACCAATACCCGCGCGGCTCCTTCATCTTCTGCCGGATCGTGTCCGGGTGCTGCGTGTCAATCACGCAGACGAAGGGCCGACGGCCCTTGAGCGCCTTGCTGAGGTCGTCGTAAACGCCCTCGATCCCGTCGAGCACATCGGTAGGCTTTGCGTTTTGCGCCATTGCATGTGTTCCAAACAATAGGCAGACCGCTATCCACGCCGCGCGGCCCGCGTCAAAACTCCAGAAGCAGATCCAGCATCTGCCGGTCGAGTTGGTGGCCATAAAACTCCTCGTACTTCACGTCCTTGCGCTGGCTGTCCAGGATACCAAACGAGCCGCGCAGATTCCATAGCGCCCAGCCGATGCCGATCTCCTGCATCACCATCATCGCGTCGCGCAGCCAGGCGAGGACCGTCGTGTGCGGTGTGTGAGAGAACGACCCGCCCTCGCCCGCATGGACGCCGACGCCCTGCTCAATGATCTCCTTCCACGGCCGCCAATACTCGCGCAGATGGTCAATGTCGAAGGTCTTCCCGCTGGGGTCGGTGCGCGGCCAGACGGGGGCGGGCGCGTTCGGGTCGGCGTTCACCCACGACGCCTTGTGGTGGGTCAGCCAGCCCGGTTCGTAGAAGCGCGTGCTCTGGCCGATGGGCAGGTCGGCCAGCTCGGGCAGGGGCGCGCGGCCCCATTGCACCCCATCGGCGATGACGAGGCGGTCGGCGTCCTCCTCATGGATCGCCTTCACCATGCGGCGGACGACGGCCTCGTGGCTCTCGCGGGTCAGGCCGTCCCTGCCGACCTGAGCGGGCTCGTTGAAGAGGTTGAAGCTGAGGTCGTCGGACGGGATGCCTTTGTATCGTTTGGCGAAGGTTCGCCAGTGCAGCTCGCACGCCGCCTGCGCCGATTCGTCGGTCCACAGGTTGAACGGTTCCTGGGCGACCTTGTTGACGGAGTAGCCGGGGGCGCGGTGGAAGTTGAGGTTCACGTGGACGCCGCGTTGCCGGCCGAACTCGACGGCCTGATCAATGTCCATCAGGGCCTTCTCGTTGAAGCGGCGCACGTCGCCGTCCACGATCCAGCAGCGATAGTCCATGGGCAGGCGGACGAAGTTGAACCCCCAGTCGGCGATCCAGTCGAAGTCCTGTTCGACGAACGGCCCGTTGCCCCGTTCCACGGAGAACTTCTCCAACAGATTGAACCCCCTCCAGCGCGGCAGTTTGTTCATCTCCCTTCCCCTCACCATTCAACATTCATTTTTTAGGGGCCGTTGCCCAAACCCGACTCGCGCGACTGATTGTATGGGCGAGCCCACATCCGCCACTTGCCCACGGATTCGCCGCCACATGGGGCCTCCCACGCGGATTCCATTTCAGCAACATACCCTTCAGTCTTTTCATTCGCCGGACATTCTACCATCCCGTTCGACATCCGTAAAGTCACAAGCAAATCCCACGTTTCGGTATTCCCTCAGGATGTATGAAAAAGACGAGAGATAAAACTCTTCCCGCATCCGTTGCCGGACACAATAGAATCATGAAAAGCCCAATTTTTCACACCTTCTGAGGGATTACAACCTGGTTCAGGTTTCGTTTGACTTTCGCGTAGAATCGTGATATGCTGAACTTGTTGTGCTCGGAACATCCGGTTCCGCAAGTATTTACGTCATTTCCCTCGAACACGGGATTTCACGACCTGAAATGGGCCACGCAGCAACTAACCCCCCGGAAGGAGACCAACTGATGTCGGCATCGGCCGCTCTGGACGATGCGCAGTTGGTTGATGCAATCCAGGATGGAAGCAACGAGCTGATTTCAGTGCTTGCGGATCGGTATGTCCAACTTGTCTACAACATCGTGCGCAAACGCGCCCCGGTATCGGACGTGGAGGACCTTACGCAGGACATCTTGCTGGCCGTTGTGCGCTCCATTCACAAGTTCAACCAGGAATCGTCGTTGCGCACATGGATTCACGCAATCATAAACAATAAGTTGCGATACTATTTCAGGCAGCGAAAAGTGCGATCAAGAGTCTCCCAGTTTTCCTCCATCGAGAGCGATGACGACGAGGCCGATTCCGTTGAAGCCCGCGTTGAGGGCGGCGGGGACCCGGTGCACGACGTGGCCCAGGCGGACGAGAACACCATCGTCCTCGATGCCTTAGAGGGGCTGAAGGAGGAGTACCGCGAGGTGCTGTATCTGCGGTTCACCGACGAGCTGTCCTTTTCCGAAATCGCACAGCATCTGAATATGTCTCTGGACGCCGTCAAATCCCGCTATCGGCGCGCCGTGGTAACCGTGCGCAAAAAACTGCGACGGCTGGAGAAATCGTGAAATTTCCTGCGACCCTTGTGCTGCACAAGGGTTACTAACCAAGTGGAGGACGGGGGCGACAAGACGAGCCGACCTCCGCCCCCCCGAAGACGGACCCGGATAACGAAAGGACTGTAACCATGGCCCGACAGAAGACAAGACAACTCGATGACAAACTGGCGAGGCTCACCGATGCGCTGGCATCGGGCGGGGAGGTCCCCGTCGAAACCGAGAATAGCGAGGTGGCAGGCCTCCTCAAGACAGTGAGGATGTTGAGGAGCGCCCTCCAGCCGACCCAAGTTCCTGTTAATCTGAGTGATCGGATGCGGGAGGTTGTGGCGCACGAGATCGCGTCGCTCGATCCTGTGAAGCAGAAGAAGAGCGCCCTCCAGGCGGCCATAGACCTGGCCTCGACGGTCTCGACGACCATCCGTAAGAAGGCCCAACGGGCAAAGGATCTGGTCCTCGACGTGGACCTGAGCGCCATCATCGCGGAGGCCCTTGCCATGCCGCGCCCGGCCACGGCAGACGTCTTCGCCTACTCCGCCGACGCGGCCACGCAAGAGGAAGCAACAACCGTCGTCGCCGACAGCGACGGCGACCTGTACGAGGTCCCGACCGAGGTCCTTGAGCAGTATAAGGTGCCGAGGAAGCGGCAGAAGGAATTGGGCCTGACGACGGTCCGAACACAGCTCCCACAGAATATCGTGTTGAACATCAATCTGGGCGAGAGCGGCGAGGCCGCGAAGCCCGGTGCGCCGAAGATCAAACCGAAGAAACGAACCTAACGCGGGCGATGCCCGCAGCCCCGCCAGAATGATTGGTGGGCCAGAGGCCCACCCTACACGTGAGGCGGCGGACCCGCGAGCAAGTCTCATCCCCCCCAGAAGACCCAGATGAACAGCGAACCGCCGATGGTGGCGGCAATGGTGAATGGCAGACCGATTCGAGTGAACTCCCAGAAGCCGACGTGGTGCCCCTCCCGGCGAAGGATGCCGATAGCCACAATGTTCGCCGAGGCGCCGATGTGCGTGATGTTCCCTCCCAGGCATGACCCGATCAGAAGGCCGAAGGCCAAGAGGTAGTTATTCGGCATGCCCATTCGCTGCGACACATCGGCCACCACCGGCAGCATGGCCGTGATGTAGGGCACGTTGTCCACGAACGCCGAGAAGAATACCGAGAACCACACGATGAAGATATAGGCAAACATGGGGTTATCCCCCACCGTGCGGCTGATGTAATCGGCGATGTCCGTAATGACGCCCGCGTCCTCCAGGGCGTGGACGATGATGAACACGCCGGCGAGGAAGAAGGTGGTCGAGTAGTCATACTGTTTAAGGATGCGTTTCGTTCCGCCCCAATCGCGTCGGGCGGACCAAAGCACCCCCCCCAGCGCCGCTGCCATGCACACCACCCCCGCCAGCCAGAACCGGATCGTCGTCGTGACGGCCAGAGCAACGATCATGATTCCGAGCAGGATCGTCGGGACCCAACTCGTGACCCGCTCGACCTCCACGCTCCCCGTCGCTTGTTTGTATCTCCGATAGAAGAGATACAGCACGAAGAAGGACAGGATCGCGCCCACCTGGACGGCGAAGAAGATGCCGGGCTTGCCCTGAAACCAGAAGAAGTGCAGAAAATTCATCACCCGGCAAGCGAGCTGCCCGTCCTCGATGTCATAAATCCCCTGGCTGGCAAGGATCATGCTCGGCGGGTCGCCGATGAGCGTGGCCGTGCCCTGGAGGTTCGAGGCAATGGCAATACCGACTAAGAACGGCACGGGCGAGACCTGGACGCGCTTGGAGAGGGCCATGGCGATGGGGGCGACAATGAGCACCGTGGCGACGTTCTCGACGGCGCAGGAGAGAAAACCCGATAGGATGCAGACCCACAGCATGGCCATGCCCACCGTCTTCGTGCGGTTGATGATCCCGTCGGCCAGGAGGACGGGGACCTTCGACTCGATGAAGAACTCGGCCAGAATGAGCGTGCCGGCGAAGATGCCCAGGACGGTCCAGTTGATGTTCAGGAACATCTCGGCGAGGCGCAGGTTGCCCCGAGAAAGGCAGTAGATCGCCGCAATTCCGATCCAAATGGCCCGCGCGCGGTACTTCTTGCTCAGAACCAGAAACAAGTAGACGATGCAAAAGATGATGAGCACCGTCGTCTTGTATTGCGCCATCTTTTCCTATCCTTGGTGCTTCATGCGCTGATACGTCTCTCCTCTCACCCCTTCAGAAAGAATACGGCGCCGTCACGTCATCAGAAGCGTCGGCAACGAGTAGAGCGCGCCCCGCAACGTGTACAGCGACTCGATCTCGCCACGGCAATTGTACCAGCAGGACCTACATTGATTATCCCTATAACGCTCATGCAATCGGCGCAAGATGTCCGTGATGCCGTCATCGCGCAGGCTGCCGACCGGCCGCCTCCGATCCTCGACGCACATGGCCACCCGGCCGTAATTGTCAATATTGAAAAACGCCCTGCCCGCCGCGCAACCCGGTACGCCGCCGTTGCAGGCGACGTCGAAATTCTCCAGGAACACCGGATTGGACAGGAAGTTGTCGTACTTTCGTCTCAGCCCCATCAACACATCGGCGCATCCCGTCTCCGGCGGACGGAACGCCTCATCCCCTGTCTTCAGCGCGCAGTATGGCTGCACCATGAACCACGCCCCCTCGTCCCTCGCCAGCCTGACGATTTCCTCCATCTGGTCGAGGTTCTCGTGATTGAGGACCGCCATAAGGTTCACACGCTGATGCTTCCGCGTGCGTTCCTCCACGAAAAATCGAAGCGCCTGCACGGCCCGGTCGTACGCCCCCTTCACGCCGCGCATGGCATCGTGCTTCGCCGGGTCGGCGTAGTCAATGGACACGCTCACCCCCCACAATCCGGCGCGCCAGAGGTCGCGCGCCATCTCCCTCGTCACCAGCCACCCGTTAGTGGTGATGAAGGGGAAGTGATACGCCGCAATCGCCTTCACCACATCGGGAATGTCCTGCCGCAATGTCGGCTCGCCGCCGGCGATGGAGATGAGCAGCGAGTTGCACTCCGCCAGATTGCGCGCCCCGAGCCGTATGTCGCCGAGGGAGAGTTCCTCGTCCTTCCGCGGTCGTTCCTTCCAGTAGTGGCAGATGCCGCAACGAAAATTGCAGCGATAGGTGACCTGCCACGCGCACCACATGGGCCGGCCCCGGAAGTACCCGGCGGCCAAGCGAAACCGTTTTTTCCACGGGGAAAAATTAGGCATAAGAAACAGCGCCAGAAGGAGTTACGCCCTCACTTATCACACCCTGTTGACAATGTTGCAGACGGGACCGTGCTTCAGCGCCTCGCCGAACTGCCGGGCGTACTCGTCCAGAGGCCCGGCAAATCCCTGGATCAGGGTCTCGGCGCCTTCATGCGTCCCTCGCGCTCCCGTCTCGGCCACCACATCGCGCAGCACACTCGGGTTGTCAATCATGATGCAAACGCGCCGCAGATCGTCGTGATACGGCTGCCGCGCGCGAATGGCCTTGAAGAAATCCGACGCAAGGGCCTCTTTCAGAGGCGTCTCCTTGATGTTGTCCGTCGCAAAGTGGCAAAAGACGCAGGGCTCTACGTCGCCCTTGTTGTTAATGTGCAGATACTTCCGCCCGCCCGCGATGCATCCGCCGGAGAACTCGCCGTCGTTCCAGAAATCTATCAGCGTGATCGCCTTCTGCGCCCGCAGCTCCTTCACCCGACGACTCAACTGCACCCGCTGCTCCGGCGTCGGCATCAGGTCTAGTTCGGGGCTGCGGCCGATGGGCATGTAGCTGAAGTACCATCCCATCATGCAACCCGCATCAATAAGATAATCAACGAACCGATCGCTCGTGATCGTGTCAATGTTATGCCGCGTGGCCGTCGCGGAGAAGGACACCACGACCCCCCTCTTCGCCAGACGCCGCATGGCGCGCTCGACCTTCTTGAAGGCCCCCTTCCCGCGGCGCTTGTCCGTCTCCTCCTCGAAGCCTTCGCAACTGATCGCCGGACAGCAGTTGCCCAGCTCGGCCAGGCGGTCCACCGTGGCGTCGTCCAGAAGCAGGCCGCTGGTATAGACCAAAAAGTAAACGTCGTTATGCTCCTCCAGTATCCGCATGAGCGGTTCCCACGCGAACGGCTCCCCGCCGGAGATGACAAGGAAGTACATCCCAAGCGCTTTGGCGTCGCGTACGATGGTATCCACATCGTCAAACGTCAGCTCGTCCTCCTTGGAGTAGCTCCCCGCGTAGCACCCGTAGCACCGGAGCGGGCAGCGCATGGACGGGCTGATGACGAGCGTGCTGGGGGGATAGTAGCCCAGTTCGGACTCCAGCGCATGGCGGCGCTTCGGGCCGAGGAGCGTCCCTTCGACGAAGAGGCATCGGACCAGCTTGCTGCGGACGGTGGGGTTCAGCTCCGTGAGGAAGCGCCGCGCCAGCTCCATGGCCGGATGGCCCTCGTTCAGCTTGCGGAGCAGGTCCTTGACCACGGCCGTCCACACCCGGTCGCCGGTCAGCTTCAGGCAGTATTCGAGCATTTTTCGGAGCGTGACATCCACATTTCGCCGCGCGCCCCGGGCAGCCAGGCCAACGAGGGCGTCCACGGTCTGATAGACGGTATACTCCTTAACGCGGGTCAGTAGTCCCATTGCATAAGTCCTGCAACCATACTTCAGGAATATGTACCAAGAAATTTTTATGCTAAACCCTTTGGTTGCTCCCTGTCAAGCCTTTTCTTGCTGGAGTTGACCAAGACAGGTACATCGTTCCCACCCTATGGTGAGATTGAGTTACATGGGTATGGGTTTGTTTGTAGCGATTCGAAAGGTGGAAAAGCGGGGGAGAGGTCATACATGAAATGGGGGTTCTTTCTTCTTCTTTTTCTTGATTTTGGTTTTTTTAAAATGATCGTCCCATGATGGGCTCGGCGCTCGAAGTGTTTTGTTCTTACAAAACACGAGAGCGCGAGCAGCGAGCGAAGCGAGCATTCTTGGAGGGTCAAGGGGATACAAAAGAGGGGA
>JBFMAD010000008.1:0-182421 GCA_040755855.1 Planctomycetota bacterium
GGGCGGGGCGCTGACCGTGCTCAACGCCGGCGACCTCAACATGGCGGCGGCGCCCATACTCGCTGGCAACACGCTGACCGTGGACAACGACGTCTGGGGCACGATCAACCTCGGCGCAAACAACATGGACGGTCGGATCATCATCGGCGACAACCTGGTCTATGACGCGGACAACGAGTCGAACGGCTGGATCTACAGCACCGGACGCATTGCCAACTTCGTAGCGGGTGTTTCCGGCATCCAGGTCCAGGGCCTTGCCGGGACCGGCGTCATGGGCGGGCGGATTACCACCGCCCTGGCCAATCCCGGCATGGGCATTGCCAACACCTTTACCATCGGCGATAACGCGGCTGCGGGGACGCGCAGCTTCCAGTCCGGGGTGATGGTGTTGGCCGGGGCGCCGCAGTTCCGCCTGACCCTCGACGGTCGCTACTACGACGTGGGCGACCCATGGGGATATGAATCGCCTACGCTCGAACTGATCGGGGGCGCGCTGAGCCAGGACAACTGGGAACTCGTCGTCCGTCCGGGCGTCCAATATGACGGCGTGGCGGCGGCGAACGGCTTGAGCCTGTCGGGCGTGACGTGGACGCCGCTGACACGCGATATCACGGTCTACAACCTGGGCGATCTGGCGATCACGGGCAACAACGCCATTGCCGCCGGGCGGACGGTGAACGTGGCCAATACCCTCTACGGCAGTCTGACCCTTGGAACAGTCGGAACGGGCAACATCGCCATCGGAGCGACAGCGGCGGACATTGGTCGGCTTCTCATCGGGAAGGACCTCCTCGGCAATCTCAACTTTCTGGCGATCCACAACGGCGATCCCGGCAATAACAAGGCGCTGGTGCAGATCGGCCGCAACTTCGGCGAGGGCGCAGAGATAGACTACTCACCGTTTGCGGGCAACGACTTCTACGGCGACATCACCGTGGGCGGCGACTGGCTGGGCGTGCTCGACATTAACGGCACAGGTACCGAGATCGTCCGGTTCGGAACAAGCCCCTATCGCGGCAGCAGCATCAGGATCAACGGCAACTTCGGGTCCCCGACGATTACGGGCAGCCTGATTGACATCGAGAACGGGCGCATTTACATGGACAGCGTGGCGACGGCGAACCACGGTCTGCGCATCGGTGCGGACGGCACCGGCATCATGTACGGAGACGTCTATGCCCACGCCCTGTCCAACAGCACGGCCTACGGGACGATGTCCAACAATCGCATCGAGATCGGCACAGCCGCGTCCGTAGCGGGGCAGGCATGGATGGCCCACACGGCGAGGCTGGCGGCCGACCGGATGACCATGCCGAACCTTGTCCTTTACGGCGGCAACGCGGCGGATGTGATGCGGGGCCAGATCCTTTCGGGGACAACGACCATTCTGCTCACCGGCGACACGCTGGGCATTCGCGGTACGATTGATGTGCGCGGCGGCATGGCCGAACAGGCCGAGATCCGCGCCCTGCAGACGCAAACCCGCAACACTACCGGCTGGCTCTATGTCGGCGGCTACGAAGCAAACACCGTCTTTACCCATGACGTCAAGGGCGTCATCGCCGCGGGCGACGGCTATACCACGGCTGCGGGCGGGGTGGCTGAGGAAGCATACGCGACGTTTGGGCGGGGGTTCAACCTGACAGCGACCAACGCGACGAACAACCCGGACTTCACCGGCGTCCTCCGCGCCACCGGCCAAGGCCAGTACATCGGGCCGGACTTCCAGGGCGTGTTCAACTACGGCAATATTGACATTCGAGGCGATATGTCGGGCCAGATGCTGGGTTACTTCCTGCCCGACATCGAGATCTGCGATGTGGCGGGAAGCGTCTTTTCCGGCACGATCGAGGCGTACGATCGGTTCCTCAGCGGCGGCGTGAGGATCGGCCAGACGAACGCGGGCCTCATCCGCGCCGGCGGCGCCGACATGATCTATACGTCCGGCACGATCGCGTCGGGGGGAAATGTCCTCTCCATTCCTACAGCCGCCGGGACGCTGGATATTACCAGCGATGCGGCCAACGTGGTTTACTCCTACCTCTATTCCGGCGCCGGCGACACGATCGAGGCGTTCCGTGTGGACTCGGGCAATGTGCGCAGCGTCGTCGGCACGGGGGTCGTGCTGAATTCGTTCTTCAGCGAGGCCGGGCTGAACGGCGGGCTGTCCATGATTGACATGAACGACGGCGTCGGCGACTCCGCGCTGTATTCCGTCCGATTGCAGGCCTTCGACCTGAACGACCGGATCGAGGTGGAAGGGCAGTTGGGGCAGGTGGGCGTGCAGACCGGGAACTTCGCCGGCGACATCGTAACCGCGGTGGGCGGCGTCGGCGCGATTGCCGACCTGGTGGGGATCATCTACAACTATGACTCGGCCACCGATTTTGTCGCAGACAGCACGATCACCATCGGCGGAAACGTGCGGGAATACGCCGGCCTGCTGTCCCTCCGGCACTACCAGATGACGGCGCCGGATGCGTTCCATGTGCTGGGTAATTTTAGCGGCGCCGTCTATGTTTCCAACACGGATTTCAGCGGCAATATCACGATTGATGGAAACATGACAGCCAACGCGAGGATTCGCGACGATGCCAACGCGGTCGTGAGCGGCACGACCACAATCGGCGGCAACATGGATGGGCAGTTCTTCTTCCCGGCCACGAATCCAAACCTCAGTGGCGTGATCAACGTGGGCGTTGATATGACGGGAACGGTCTATCTTGGCGATGCCAACAACGACACGGGATCCACGCTCTCCGGGACCATCTCCATCGGCCGGGACATGACAGAGACAAGCCGAATCTATGTATATGGTGCGCCGGGAATTACGGGTAATGTGAATGTGGGGCGCGACATCATTCGCGTCGGCGCGAACTACGGCCGAATCTATGCCCTGAACGGTCCGATCAACGGCACCATTGATGTCACCGGCAACGTCCAGGGCTACATCTACGCGGGAGATAACGCAAACCCGGCCACGGGCGACACCATCGCCAATCTTGGCGGGACGATTCACATTGGCGGGAACCTCGACGGCACGCTCGGCGCGGCCTACATCGGCGTATGCGGGCTGGGCGGAATCACGACCACAGGGCAGATCATCATTGACGGCGGCATGCTCGGCAATGCGAACGCGCGGATCTACGACTACAACGGCCCCATGGACGGCCTCATTGACATTGGCGGAGATGTGAGCGGCAACATCTACGTGGGCGATAACACCAATCCCGCGAGCGGCACATTCGATGGGAACGCAAACCTGAACGGGACCATTGATGTCGGCGGACAGTTGAACGGGACGTCCGGGCAGATTCTCATCGCCGGGACGAGCGGCATTACCGCGACGGGTCAGGTCCTTGTCGGCGGCGGCATGATGACCGACTCGACCCGCGTCATAGCCTACAACGGGCCGGTGGACGGGCTGATTGACGTGACCGGCGATATGTATGGACGAATCTATGTGGGGAACGCGGAGGACGCCACTGATGCCTCGGCAAATCTCACCGGCCGGATCGCCATCTCCGGCGCAATGATTACGCAAGGCGACGTCTATATCTACGGTACCGGCGGCATAACGGCAACGGGCCAGCTTGATGTGGGTGGCGGGCTGAGCGCCGACGGCGCTCGAATCTATCTCTATCGCGGCCCGATGGCCGGTGTGATGAACATAGGCGGGGATATGCTCGGCCGCATTTACATGGGCGACGGCGATGCAGACACAGGCACCAATCTGACGGGGACGTTGAACATCACCAATGCCGTCACGGACCCGAACGTCGGCGGATATATCTACGTCTACGGCACAGGCGGGATTACAGGATCGGTTACCATTGACGGCGATATCGCCGACGGCAGGTATCTGACCGCCTTCGAGGGACCTATCGCCGGGACTGTCAATGTGGGCGGAAATCTCATCGGCCGCATCCAGGCGGGCGACAACGAGGGCAACGACCCCACGTCAAACATCACCGGCGCGATCACCGTCGGCGGCACGCTGGGCGGCGGGACGGAGAGCCGCATCCGGTCCTACGGGATGGGCGGCATCACCAACACGGCCGTCATCACCGTTAACGGCGGCATCCTCGGCGGCGCCGGCACTACGGGCGGTTACATCATGACCTACAATGGCCCTATCGCGGGCACGATCAATGTGTTCGGCGACATGGCGGGCCACATCTGGGCCGGCAACGCCGCGGGCGACGTCGCGGCCGACCTCACCGGCGCAATCAACATAACTAACGCCGGCAGCGACCCGAACCTCAACGGCGAGATACAGGTCTGGGGAATCGGCGGCATAAGCGGCGTCATCAACGTGGACGGGAACTTTGATTCCACCCCCGGCTGGGACACATGGATTCGGACATCCAACGCGAGCAGCGACCTGACAGGCGCCATCAATATCGGCGGCGGCATCATGGGCGCCGCCTACATCCAGATTGCCGATGACATGGCCGGAGCGGGCGCCATCGCCGTCGGCGGCGCCGTCCAGGACACGGCCTATATCCAGATAGGCAGCGACATCCGCGATACCGGCTCCATCACCGTGGGCGGCGCGGTCACCAGCACGGTCGTCACAGGCGGTATTGACGTGAACGGCAGCATCGTAAGCACCGGCCCATACTCGATCTCCGTGGGTGGCGTGGGCGCGAACGCCTCGATTCAGGTCTATGGCTCCGCCGCCTCCGGCGCGGAGATGCGAATCCTGGGTCTCTTCGACGCCCTTGGCCTCGTGCGCGTCGGAGAGAACGGCGCGGGAACCTTCGGCAACGTCGTCGTTTCGACGAATCCCTTGAGCGGCGGCACCTTCCGGGGATACGACGACAACAACAATGCAATCCTCGTTACCGACTCGGGTACCGCCGGGCAACTGACCTATACCCGCGACAGGGACTTGGTGTCCAACAACGATCCCGGCACGCTTTTCGGCGGCAACGCCGTCGTCCTCAATCCGGGCGATACATTTGTGTTTACCGACAGCGACGGCGACACGGTGACCGTCACGTACGATCCTCTTTCGACGGGCACGGTGGCCATCGCAACCGCCGCCGCGGGGATCGGTCTGGACATAACCAACATCCAGTACTCCGGCGCGACAGCGACCTCCGATCTCGACATCCAGGTGACGGTGGTCGTGGGCAACGGCGTCACCACGGCGGGGAATGTGGACGCCGCGGGCCAGGTATTCGGAACATTCACCGTGGACGGATGGGTCGAGGGCTGGACGGGCGGCCAACTGGCGGCAGGGGAAACGCTTACGGCCGACGACATGACCGATCTGATGACGCTCGAAGGCGACCTCGCCGGGGCCTTGATGCTCAATACCCTGCTGACCGGCGCGATTCAGGTCGAGGGCGATGTGGCCGTCGGCGGCTCGATCACGATCGGCGCAAGCGGCATCCGGGGCGGCGGGCTGTACCTCGAAGGCGGCGACAACAACGGGACGATCACCGTCAACGGCGTGGGCCAGACCTACGTCGGCGGCCTCCTCCACGGCGGGCGCAACGTGACGGGCGTGTCCGAGGACCCGAATCCTTTGGACACGTTGAGCATCGCCGCAGCCGACGACGTCAAGATCTTCTGGGACGGCATCCACGATGTCGGCTACGGCGTCCTTTATGCGGGCGGCGCGGTGACGTCCATCTATGCGACGGATTCCCTCGATAGCATCGTGACGACCGGCCTGAACATCGGCTCGATCCGCGTGGACGGCCGTGTCAAGGCCGCCTCCGGGATCGTCCTCAGCAACGGCGGCGTCACGAACACGAGCATCGGGATTGACATCACGAACGGCAACTTGGACTTCTTGCGTCTCCAGAGGTTCGATCATCCGGACTACACCGTGCAGGTGGGTGGAGACCTGGGCACAGTGTGGATCACCGAGGGGATGCTTGAGGGAACGATCCGCACGGTCGGCGCAGGCAGCGACCTCACCGGCGCGATCACCACGGCGACGGGCCAGGAGATTCGCGGCAACATCACCATCGCCGGCAACATCACCTCCACCGGCGCGATCATGCCCGGCGGCACGACCACCCCGATCGCGGGCGAGGATATTACCGGCCTCATCTCCGTGGGCGGATACATGGCCGGCAAGATTTATGCCTACGACCTGGGCAAGGACGTGGCCAACGGTTACGACGCCGCCGGCAACCCGCAAGTATGGCCGTTGAAGGGCCGCATCGAGGTCACCGGCAACATCACCGGCGCGATTGACATTGTTGACACGATGAAGGACTACTCCTACATCTCGTCCCAGGGGTTCATCGCCAGCGCGGCGTTTTCGGGGACGGAGCTGACCGCCGGCGTCCGGGTCCAGGGACTCGCCGGCATCGGCGCGCTTCCCGGCAGGATCACTACGCGGATCTCCCTGAGCGACCCGTTCAGTTGGTCTTTCGGCGTGGACAGCGGCGTGACCACCAGGGCCTTCGAGGTCCTCGCCGACCTGAACTACTGGTATGACTATTCTCTGACCCTGGATGGGCGTAATCTGGCCCCCGCCGGCTGGACGCTGGAGTCGCCCACCATCTCCAGCCCGACGAGCCAGACCTTGGCTGTGTGGAAGGGCGTTTTGAATGGGATCCGCTATGCCGGTACGGACCACAGCGTCACTCCGCTTGCCAGCCTGGGCAGCGCCATTTTCACGGACTACACCACCGGCGCCGATACGCTCACGGTGCTGAACGCCGGCAATCTGACGATGACCGCCACTGCCGCCGCGATGGGCGCGGGCGATGTCATGGACGTCAGGAACGTTGTCTGGGGCAAAGTTGACCTCGGCGCAAACGCGATGAACGGCCTTATTGATATCGTCGGCAACCTCGTCTATGACCGCGACAACGGCTCCGACGGCTGGATTTCCTCCACGGGCCGCATCGCGGACTACTCCGGCGCGGCGGGAATTCGAGTGCAGGGACTCGCCGGCGCAGGCGTCCTCGGCGGGCGGATCACCACGGCGCTGGCCACCCCCGGCCTTGGCGTCGCCAACACGTTCACCATCGGCGACGACGCCGCTGCGGGCACGCGCAGCCTGACGACGGCGGTGATGGCCTTCGCCGGCGCCCCGACCTTCCGGCTGACGCTGGATGGACGATTCGGCACGACGGCGGGCTGGACCCTCGAATCGCCCACCCTGTCGCTCTACGGCGGTGCGCTGACCGAGAGCGAGTGGGAGACCACCATCCGCACCTCCGGCAACGTCCAGTACGACGGCGTCTCGGCAGCGGACGGGCTGAGCTTTGAGTCCAGCGTCGCGGGGTCCACGTTCGATGTCCTGAACAATGACGTCACTTTCTTTAACCTGGGCAACATCTCCATCACTGGCAACAACGCCATCGGCGCGGGCCGCACCCTCAATGTCAGCAACACGCTCTACGGCACGGCAACAATCGGAACCCTCGCCGACAACAATATCGCCATGGCCGATACCGCCCGGATCATGATCGGGCAGGACCTGCTCGGCAACCTGAACTTCGTGGCGCAGCTATACGGCACGGGCGCGGCAGGACCCATCATCAACAAGGCGTTGATCTCGATCGGACGCAATTTTGCCGAAGGCGCGGAGATTGATTACACGCCGTATGCGGGGGATGACTTCTTCGGCGACATCACGGTCGGCGGCGACTGGCTGGGCGTTCTGGATGTCAATGGGACGAACACCGACTTCGGACGCTTTGGCGTGAGCGGCGCCTACGGCGGGACAAAGATCACGATCAACGGCAACTTCGGTTCGCCCACAGTTACCGGGGCGCTCATTGATGTCGAGAACGGGCGGTGGTATTCGGACAGCATTACGAACGGGGCCACGATGGCCGGCCTGCACATCGGCGCCGACGCCGGCGCCGGCGCCGCGGGCGGCACGGGCATCATGTATGGCGATCTCTCCATCCGCGCCCAGGGGAACGCTACGGACCGTGGGACGCTGTCTTCGACCCGCATCAACGTCGGCACGCTCGCCGACTCCACCGCTGGCGAGGCCTACGTCGCGCATACCGCCAAGATAGCGGTTGACCGGTACTCCGCGCCGGGATTCTACGTGTACGGCGGCGATTTGGTGGATGTCTTCCAAGGCCAATACCTTACCGGCCTAAGTTCCTACGCCACGGGCGATACCGTCGGCCTGCAGGGCACGGTCTATATCTATGGCGGCATGAGCGAACAGGCCGAAATCCGCACCCTCCGCGTCCACGATTCGGTCAACAACGCCCAGATGTATTACGGCGGCGTGGGGGCGGGCTTCACCTTCCGCAACGACGTGAACGGCGCGATCGCCGTAGGCGACGGCTACAACTCCGACGACGACGGTGACGGCGTGAACGACGAGGCCCTCGCCACGTTCGGGCGGGCCTTTGTCCTTGACGCCACCCTCGCTGCAACGCTCCCCGACTTCTCCGGCGTCATCCGCACCTTCGGCCAGGGAATCGTGGGCGGACAATTCGAGGGCGTCTTCAGCTATGGCGACATTAACATCATCGGCGACGTCTCCGGGGAGATGCTGGGTTACTATCTGCCGGACCTCGAGTTCACGGGAGCGGCCAGGACCTTCTCGGGCGCGATTGACGTCTACGAGGCGTTCCGCGGCGGTGGACTTTACATTGCCGGGACGACCGCCGGCAGCATCCGCGTCGGCGGAGTGGACCAGACCTACTATACCGGACTTGCGGGCGTCGGCGAGTCGGTCACCATCACCACCCCCAACGGCAACACCCTGGTCTGGACCAGCAACACCGCCAATGCCCGCTATTCCTACCTCTATTCGGCGGGCAGCGGCGACGCCATTCACATGTTCCGCGTCGAGGGCGGGGCTGGCACCCAGTCGCTTGTGGGCAGCGGCGTCAAACTCGGGTCCTTTTACACGGAAAACACGCTCGCGGGCGGAACGAGCGCCATTGACATGAATGACAGCGGGGTGTACGACTCCGCCCTGTATTCGGTCCGCCTGAGCACTTTCCCCACCGCCGCCAGCATAGCAGTCGAGGGCGAGCTCGGCCAGGTTGTGGTAAGTGGGGGCGCCTTCCAGGGCGATATCACCACGACGGTCGGCCCCGTCCTCGGCAGCGCCGACCTGAGCGGCTTGATCACGACCTACAGCGATGCCAGCGACTTCGACAGCAACAGCCAGATCAGCATCGCCGGCAACGGGCGGCTGCGGAGCGGGCTTATCTCCCTCCAACACATGACGGGCAACTCCTTCGAGACGCTCGGCGACATGAACGGCTTGATCTACGCCGCCACCAACAGCGATGTGCTCGACCCGCCCCTTACGCCTATCATCCATATCGGCGGCGACATGAATAACCGGATCATATTCCCCGGCACATACGCACCCTTCGGCGGCTCGATAGCCATTGACGGGGACTTGAATAGCCAAATCTACATCGGCGACGCCACTACAGACACCGGCACGAACCTGACGGGCAGCATTACCATCGGTGGCGCGATGAACAACGCCGAGATCCGGACATACGGCGCCATAGGGATCAGCGGCGCAATCACGGTAACCGGCGCCTTGACCGGCACGAGCTTCATTCGCGGCTACCGCGGCGACCTGCTCACCACCGGCGGCGGTTACTCGATCTCCGTGGGCGGCATGGAGGCCGGCACCCTCATCCAGATCTACGGTACTGCCGCCGCGGCGGACGAGATCCGCGTCCTCGGCGAATTCGACGGCACAGTCCGCGTCGGCGAGAATGCGGTTGGCGTCTTCGGCAATGTCGAGATTGCCAGCAACGCAGGCAGCACGGGCACGTTCCGCGCCTATAACCGCAACGCCGCCGCCGTCCTCAATGACAATGACGGCGGCGCAACGGCCAGCCAGTTGACCTATGTGCGCGACGTGGACGCGGTCACAAGCTCGGTCAAGTCCACGCTATTCGCCTTCGACAACAGCCAGGTGGTGAATCCGGGCGTCCCCTACGTCTTCACCGACCGCGACGGCGACGTGGTGACGGTCACTTACACCGGCCCGGGCGGCAGCTCGGTTGTCCTCGATATGGTTGACGCGGGCGCGGGCCGGCAGGACATCGGCTACATCACCTACGCCGGGGCCGTGGACGCCACCTCCAACCTGACGATTGACACAAACGGCGCGGGCGGCAACGCCACCAGCGGCGGCGGCGTTACGGCCACCGGCTTTACCTTCGGCTCGTTCAGCATTGAGGGCTGGGTGGATAGCTGGGTGGGCGGCACGCTGGCCGGCGGCGAGACGATTGACATCACCGGCAACCTCGGCCGCGCTTCCTTTGAGAACAACGTGTCCGGCGACCTGACCGTGGGGGGCGACGTAAGCGGTCCGGTGTCCATCGTGGGTGACCTGGCCGGGGACATTGATATTACCGGCGCCCTGGCCAGCACCATTACGATTGACGGCGCAGGCGGCGTGACCGCTGCCGGCTCGATCACCGTCGGCGATATGCCGACCTCGGCCTCCCGAATCACCACCACCGTGGGCCCCATGGCCGGCGCGATTACAGTCAACAACACCCTGCGCGGCTACATCTATGTGGGCGACGCGGACGCTGACACCACCGCGGATCTGAGCGGAGACATTCACATCGTCGGCGATATGGCCGACAACGGCCGCATCCTTATTCGCGGCACAGGCGGCATCACCGGCTCCGGCTCGATTGACGTGGACGGAGGCCTCACAAACGGCACCGGCACATTGATCTACGCCTACAACGGCCCTATTGACGGCACGGTGAACGTGGACGGCGATCTGACCGGCTACATCTACGCCGGCTACAATGCCAGCGACACGAACGGCAACATCACCGGCAGCGTCACCGTCGGCAGCATGAGCGGCGCCGCGCGCATCCGCCACTGGGGCACCGGCGCGATGAGCGGCACGATCTCCGTCACCGGCGACGTCGTTGGCACCGGATATATCATCGTCGGGCCGGATACCGTGACCGGCACAGTCAGCGGCACGATCTCCGTCGGCGGCAATCTGGGCACAGCCGCCGGGGCCGATACCGCCTACATCCGCGCCGTCAACCTCAGCGGCGCCGGCGCCATTAACGTCACGGGCGACATTCAGGCCAGCTCCTACATCTATATTGCAGGCAGCATGGCGGATACTTCCTCTGTTTCCGTCGGCGGCATAACCAGCGCCCGTGCAGCCGGCGCGATTGACATTGACGGCAGCGTCGGCGTCAACAGCGACATTTTCATCAACGGCGATATGGACGGCGTGATAGACATTGACGGCAGCGTCAGCGGCGAGATTGACATCACCGGCACGATGAATTCGAGCGCCGCCTTTATTGATGTCCAGGGCACACTGGCCAGCGCCACGTTTATCGGCAACGATCTGCAGACGGGCCTGCGCATCCAGGGTTTGGACGGCGGCGGGGCCGACAATGTGCTTGTGGGCCGCGTCCGGACGGCGACAGATCTGAGCGGCGCCGTGAACTGGTCCATCGGCGACGACACCGATAGCAACCTCCGCACCTTCACCTACACCGGCGTCCCAAGCATCGGCGGCACGGCGTGGCTGACGCTGGATGGCCGTTACCTGGCCGCCGCCGGGTGGCAGAGGGAATCGCCCACGCTCACAATCACCAACGCCGTCACGCTGGCCGATCTCAACAACGTGATCGCCGGCATCGGCTACGACGGCGCGGCTGGGACGTTCGTCAGCGTCAATGGCGTCACCCTGAGCGACTTCAACGTGGGCGCGACGGGCACGCTCACCCTCCTGAACTCCGGCGCGCTGACGATCACGGAGGCGGCAGGAATGGGCGACAGCGACTTGCTCACCGTCGAGAACAAGGTCTATGGCGCGATCTACGTCCAGAACGGCAATGTGGCGACTGCCGCGATGAGCGGCACGTCGGGCATAGTCGTCAACAGCGACATCGTAGCCGGCGGCCAAGTCAGGCTGCAGGGGCTGTTGAACAGCACCCTCGCCACCGGCACTATTCACGTCGTCGGCGATGTCTACGGCGATATCCGTGTGGACGCCGACGACGGGACCTTCTCGTCCGCCGACAACAGCCGAATCTACGTTGATGGGGCGCTGAGAGGCAGCGGCCAGATCTACTTCTCCGACGCCAGCGATCCCAGGTACTGCCGCACCGACATCGAGGTGGATGGCGGGATTCTCGAAAACAGCCGAATCTACATCGCCCATCGGGCTCGCAACGCCTACATCACCACGGGCCCTGTCACCAGCACCCGTTCCGGCGGCGCGATCTACACGGGCTACCTCTACGAAGTGTTGACCATCAACGGCAACGTGGGCGCGGGCACCGACATTAACCTTGGCAGCGGCATGCTGACCTCGGCGACTAATGGCCAGGTCGTTGTGAATGGCAACGTGGAGGCTGGCGGTGTAATCCGAACCAGCTACATCGCCACCACCGGCGGGGGCGATGAGATTTACGTCAGCGGCGACATGGCAGGCGAGATCCGCATCACAGGCGCCAACAGCAGCACGGCAGCCGCCCCATATTCCCTGATTGCCGGCGGCTCGATCAATGTGGTGGGCGATCTGACGGGCATGATTAACTTTACCTACGCCACCCACGACGGCGGCGTCGTCAGGGGCAACATCATCGTCGGCGGCGACATCGCCGGCACGGGCGGCATCTTCGTCAACAGGGCGGACGTCGCCTCCACATCCGCCATCACGGTCGGCGGCAACGTCACCAGCACCCGCGCAGATGGCGCGATTGACCTCGGCAGGGATTTCCTCGGCTCGATCTCCATCGGCGACTTGGCGAGCGGCTCTTCCATCCAGGTCTTTGGCACGGCTGCGTCGAGCGTGATGAATGTTCTTGGCGAATTTGACGGCCTGATCTACGTCGGCCAGGGCGGCGCGGGTTCTCTCGTCCCCGGGAGATTCGGCAACGTCTTTGTCGCCACCAACGCCGGCAGCAACGGAACGTTCCGCGCCTATGACGACAACAATTCCGCTTTGTTGTATACCGACGACACAACGGCGGGGCAGCTCACCTACACCCGCGACATAGACGGCGTGTCAAACAACAATCGGGATACGCTCTTCTACATCGCCCCCGTGTTGAATCCGGGCGGCAGCTATGTATTTACTGACGATAACGGCGATGAAGTGACGGTGACCTACGACCCACTTTCGACCGGCACTGTCACCCTGTTCATGGTTCAAGCAGGCGTTGGGGAGAACCTTGCTTACGCCACCTATTCAGGCGCGACAGCCTCGTCGGGTCTCACCGTCCTGGTGACAAATCCGCTCGGCGACGGCGTAACCACTGTGGGCACGGTGGTAGGTACGGGCCAGGTCTTCGGGTCGTTCACGGTGGACGGCTCGGTCAACACCTGGACAGGCGGCGAGCTGGCGGCAGGGGAGACGATCACCATCTCCAATAACCTCGGCGCCGGTTCCCTTGAGGGCGACTTGGCCGGCAACCTGTCCGTCGGGGGCAACGCGAACGGCGCGTTGTCCATCGCGGGCGACTTGTCCGGGACCATCGCTATTACGGGGACGCTGGCCAGCACTCTTACGATTAACGGCGCGGGCGGCGTGACGGGCGCCGGATCAATCACCGTGGGCGACATGCCGACTACCGCCTCCCAGATCATCACCTCCCAGGGTCCCATGAACGGCGCGATCACCGTCAACAACGCCCTCCGCGGTTATATCTATGTGGGCGACGCAGACGCCGACATCACCGCGGACCTGGGCGGTGACATCCACATCGTCGGCGACATGGCCGGCGACGGGCGCATCCTCATTCGCGGCCAGGGCGGCATCACCGGCGCCGGCTCGATTGACGTGGACGGCGCTCTCACAAACGGCGCCAACACCCAGATATACGTCCTCAACGGCCCGGTGGCGGCAGGGGGGCTCATTAACATTGACTGCAACGGCGGCGCCACCGACATGACCGGCTATATCTATGTGGGCAATGCCGACGCCGACACCACCGCCGACCTCGCCGGCACGGTCCATGTCGGAGGAAACATGAGCGGCAACGGCCGCATCCTCATCCGCGGCACAGGCGGCATCACCGGTACAGGTTTGATTGACGTGGACGGGACCATGGTGGGGGCCTCCGCCCTGATCTACACCTACAACGGCCCCGTGGCAGCAGGGGGGATGATAGATGTCAATTGCGGCCTCGGCATCACCGACATGAGCGGCTACATCTATGTGGGCGACGCCGACGCCGATACAACCGCCGACCTCGCCGGCACGATCCATGTCGGGGGCAACATGAGCGGCAACGGCCGCATCCTCATCCGCGGCCAGGGCGGCGTCACCAACACCGGTTTGATTGATGTGGACGGCAATATGGTTGGAGCCACCAACCTAATATACACCTACAACGGCCCAATGGACGGCGCAATTGATGTGACTGGCGGCATGAACGGTTATATTTATGTAGGTAACACTACCTCCGACGCCAACGCGAATCTCAACGGCGACATCTCCATTGGCGGGCAGATGGGATCCGCAGGGCGGATCTATATCTATGGCACAGGCGGCGTCACGCCGACGGGTTCGATCACCATCGCGGGCGGCATGGCGCTGGGGACCACTGCAAACGAGCGGATCATCACCGCCCAGGGCCCCATGGATGGCCTTGTCGAGATCGGCGCCGACATGAACGGCTACATCTTCATCGGCGACGCTACGGCCGATACGAATGCCAATCTCACGGGCCAAATCCGTATCACAAACCTCGTGACCGATCCAAACATGGGTGGCTATATCCGGGTTTATGGACAGGGCGGGATCAGCGGAACGATCCTCGTGGACGGTGATTTTGTCGGCGGCGGAACGGGCATCACCTACATTAATACATATGGCGCGGGCGCCGACCTGACCGGACTGATCTCCATCGGCGGCAGGATAGGCGGCGACGCCTACATCCGGGCCAACGACGACATATCGGGCGGCGGCTCGATCGCCGTTGGCGGGACCCTCGATGACACGGCATACATCCAGGTCGCGGACGATATCCGCGACACCGGCTCGATCACCGTCGGCGGAGCGGTCACCGGCACACGCGCCGCAGGGGCGATTGACGTGGACGGCAGCGTCCTGAGCACGGGCTCTTACTCGATCTCCGTGGGCGGCGTGGGGGCGGGCGCCTCGATCCAGGTCCGCGAATCCGCCGCCACCGGGGCGGAGATGCGAATCCTCGGTGATCTGCTTGGTCTCGTCCGCGTCGGCGAGGACGGGCGCGGCACGTTCGGCAATGTGGTCCTTGCGACGAGCCTCGCCAGCAACGGGACCTTCCGGGGCTACGACGACAACAACAGCGCCCTCCTCATTACCGACTCAGTCACCGCCGGGCAGCTGACCTACACCCGCGACAGGGACGCATACAGCGACAACAACCCTGCCACCCTCTTTGCAGGCCAAGGCAGCGCGGTTGTCCTCAATCCGGGCGACCCGGCCTTTAACTACACCGACAGCGACGGCGATACGGTCGCCGCCACCTATGCAGGGGGCGGTACCGGCACGGCGACGCTTTATTTCCTGCCCGCCGGCCTCGGCCAGGATATTTTCTCTATCGTTTACGCCGGTGCGACGGCTACTTCCGATCTCGACATCCAGGTGACGGTGGTCGTGGGCAACGGCGTCACCACGGCGGGCAATGTGGACGCCGCCGGCCAGGTCTTCGGAACATTCACCGTGGACGGCTGGATCGAGGGCTGGACAGGCGGCCAACTGGGGGCAGGGGAGACGCTCACCGCCGACGACATGACGGGCCTCATGACGCTCGAGGGCGACCTCGCCGGGGCCTTGACGCTCAATACCCTGTTGACCGGCGCGATCCAGGTCGAGGGCGATGTGGCCGTCGGCGGCTCGATCACGATCGGCGCAAGCGGCATCCGGGGCGGCGGGCTGTGCCTCGAAGGCGGCGACAACAACGGGACGATCACCGTCAACGGCGTGGGCCAGACCTACGTCGGCGGCTTCCTCCACGGCGGGCTGAACACCACCGGGACCCCCATCGCGCCCAACCCGCTCGACACGCTGAGCATTGTCGCGGCCAACGACGTCCAGATCTTCTGGGACGGCATCCACGAGGCGGGCTATGGCGTCCTCTACGCGGGCGGCGCGGTCACGTCCATCTATGCGACGGACTCCATCAACAGCATCGTGACGACGGCCCTGGCGGTCGGCTCGATCCGTGTGGACGGTCGGGTGACCGCAGTGCCCACGCTGAGCGCCCTTGACATGCGCGTCAGCGATGGGACATTCACGAGCACAGGCTACGGCATTGACATCACCGGCGCGGGGGCCGCCCTGAACTACCTGCGGCTCCAGAACTTTGACCACCCGGACTACCAGGTGCGTGTCGCGGGCAACCTGGGCACGGTGTGGATCACCGAAGGGATGCTCGAAGGCGCGATCACGACAACAACCGGCGGCAACCTGACCGGCGTCATCTCCACCGCCCCGGGGCAGGAGATTCGCGGCAACATCACCATCAATGGGGCCATGCTGGCGGGATCGGCCATCATGCCCGGCGGCGATACGACGCTGACGGCGGGCGAGGACATCACGGGGACCATTGCCGTCGCCGGGGCGGGCGGCATCGCCGGTATGATCTACTGCTACGACCTGGGCAAGGACATCACCAATGAGAACGGCGACGTTTACTCCCTGCCCGGCGTCATCCGCGCCACCAATGCGAACGGCGCCATCACCGGCGGCATTGACATCTTCAACGTCATGGCCGACTACTCCTACATCGAGTCGGGCACGACGGCAGCCATCGCCAACGCCGTCATCAACGGAGACCTCACCCTGGCGTCGGGCGTCCGCGTCCAGGGCCTGGCGGGGACGGGCGCGCTCGCGGGGCGAATCACGACGTATCTCAACACGCTGAACGCCAACCGGACTTTCACGTTTGCCGACGGTCCCGGTCTGGCCGACCTTAGAACGTTTTCCTTCGCCGCCACCGCCATTGCGAACACGGCCCGCCTGACGCTGGACGGGCGAAATCTCGATGCCAGTTGGACGCTGGAGTCGCCGTCGCTGACGATCAATGGAAACATCTCGGCCGCCAACCTGAACACCGTTCTTGCCGCCATCACGTATGACGGTGTATTGAACAGCACGGTGAACGGGAACCCCAACGTCCTGGCCAGCATCTACAGCGCAACGATCAACAACTGGGGAGGCGCCGCGGCGAACACAGTCACGGTGTTGAACGTAGGGACCCTGACGTGCTCAACCGCCGGACAAGGGATTGCTGCGGGAGACGTGCTGAACGTGGAGAACGTGGTCTGGGGGCGGATTGACCTCGGCGCTGTGGGCCTGCTCGGGCTGATTGACATTGACAACAATCTTGTCTATGACATAGACAACGGCTCGGACGGCCAGATTCAGACGACGGGCACGGCCACGCTCGCCAGTTACGCCGGCGGCGCGGCGGGGATTCGCGTCTCCGGCCTGGGCGCTGCGGGCGTCCTGGGCGGACGGATCACCACCTACTACAACAACCTCGACGCCGTGCGGTCCTTTACCATCGGCGAGGGCGGCGCGAACCTCCGCCGGTTCGACACGATAGACCTCAACCTCACTCACACGTTCCAGTTGGTGTTGGATGGCCGATACGGCACCACGGCGGGCTGGGCCGTGGAATCGCCCACGCTGGTTCGCGTGGGAGGTCTCCTTACCGCTGCGGAATGGGAGACGATTCGGACCAGCGCCGGGACGACCTACCGCTGGAACAACCTCGCCAGCGGCGGGGCGGCGTCCAACGGCCTGAGCCTGTCGGGCTGCACCGGCGCGAACAGTTTCACCACGCTGCCGGTCGGATTTACCGTGTTTAACATGGGCGACGTTCGGTTCACCAATGCGGCCCCCGTTGCGGTGGGTCAAACGCTCACGATTCTCAACGATCTCTGGGGCACACTGACGATCGGCGACGCGCAGACGGCCAACTTCCTCCTGGCAGGCACGATTGACATCAACGGCGACCTGCGCGGCAATCTGAACTTTACGGGCCGCGTGGATTACACGGGCTTGATTGACATCGCAGGCGATTTCGCCGCAGGCGCGGAGATTGACTACACCCCGGGCAACAGCCGCGACTGGCTGGGCGACATCACCATCGGCGGGGACTGGCTCGGTCTCCTCGACATCAACGGCAGCGACACGGACCTGTATCGAGTCACGGCCCCTGCCGATGCGCCGCTCTTCACGATCAACGGCAACTTCGGGTCGCCCAAGGTGACAGGCGCGTTGATTGACGTGGCAGCCGGAGACATTTATACGGATTACGGGACGCGGGGCATTCGCGTCGGGGCGGATGGGACGGGCATCATGTATGGCGACATCCTCGTCCATTCCGGTTCGGATACGTCGCGCGGCTACATCTATGGTTGGACCGTAACCATCGGACTGAACGGCTACGTTGGCCCGGGATACGCCTACATGGACCATGCGTCCCGGATTGTGGCCGAGCGCTGGTACGCCTCGACGACCAACATCTACAACCAGGACCGCGCGGAGGGCCTCGACGGGCAGATTCTCGCCGCCACCCGAAACACGGTGTACGGGCTGAATATCGGGATCAACGCCGGGATGACGATCCGCGGCGGCATGGGAGAACAGGGCGAGGTTCGCGCCCTCGGCTCGATTCGACGGGACGGCAATCCGCAGATGATGCAGTACTGCGGTTTCACAGGCGGTCTTACGTTCTACAACGACGTCCTTGGCGCGATCGCCGTCGGCGACGGCTATGTATCCTCCGGCTTCGGCATGTTTGCCACGGAGGAAAACGCCACGTTCGGCCAGGGATTCGCCCTGACGGTGAACGGCGCCGGATCCGAGTTCGGCGGGGTCCTCCGCTCCACCGGCATGGGACGGTACAACGGGCCGGACTTCCAAGGCGTGTTCAACTACGGCGACATCACACTGGCCGGCGACGTGACGGGCGATATCGTCGGCTACTTCCTGCCCGACATCGAGACGACGACGGCGACGGTTTCCTTCACAGGCCGCATCGAGGCGTTTGATCGCTTCCTCGGCGGCGCGTTGCGCTTCCAAAACCCGGACGCATGGCTCGACGGCGTGGTCCGCGTGGACGGAAGCGACATGAACTACTACAGCGGCACGCTCACCGCGGCAAGCCCCACTTTGACCATCAATACCCCGGGCGGCGGCGTGCTGACGATGACCCGCGCGGCGGCTGATATCCCCTATCAGTATCTCTACGACGGGGTCAGCGACCGGGTGACGGCGCTTCGGATCGAAGGCACGCCGGCGGTCCAGAGTATCGTCGGAACAGGCGTCGTCGTGGACTCCTTCTACTCCGAGGGCGATCTGGCCGCGGGCGGGTTCATTGATCTTAACGACGACCTGGCCAACGGTCTCGATACCGCGCTCTACTCGGTCCGACTGCGGTTTCTCCGCGATCTGACGACCTCCATCTCGGTGGAGGGCGATCTGGGGCAGGTGGTGGCCAACGACGACGATGCCGCCAATCCGCCCGAGGAGGGCCTGAGGAGCAACATCAGCTCCACCGTGGGCGCGGTCGGCGCGTCCGCCGACCTGATGGGCCTGATTCTTACCCGATACGGCGCAATCTACGGCGGGACCATCTCGATCGGTCAGGATGTGCGCGAAAACGGCGGCCTCTACTCCCCGACCAGCATCGGGAGGAACGCCGATACCTACGTGGATGTGGACATCGCGGGCGACATGAACGGCCTGATCCTCGCCTACGACCAGATCCGCGCCGGGACGGGCGCAACGAAGACGACCATCAACATCGGCGGCAGCGTCGGCGACACGGCCGAGATCCGGAGCTGGAACAGCGTTCCGTATGACGCGGCGATGATCGTCGGCGGGAACTTCGGCGGGAGGTTCTATATCGGCGATTCGATCACAGGCGATCCGCTGGCTACGTTCCTCGGCTCGCTCGATATCGGCGGGGTAATGACGAACGCCGCCTACTTCTATATCTTCGGGAATACCACCGCCGGCAACGGAAGCAGTCTTGCAAGCGCCACGTTCGTCGGTCCGAACCTTGCCACCGGCATCCGCATCCAGGGCCTGAACGACACGGGCGACATCCTGGGGCGGCTGCGATACAGGATCAATCTGGACGCCGACGTGTCGGTTGACATCGGCGACTGGAACACGACGACCAACCTGCGCAACTTGACCATCCTGGATCAGAACTACCTCAACGGCGGCAACGCGGTCTTCATGGACCTCGACGGTTGGTTCGTCCCGACCGCCGGCGCGTGGCAGAACGAGACCCCGGGGCTGGACCTCAACACGCAGGCGACGGTCCCGGTCACGCTTGCTCAGCTCAATACCCTGCTCAATGCGATCAACTACGACGGAACGCAGCACGGTCCGACGACGCTGGCCAGCGTCTCCAATGTCACGCTCTCCGATTTCGCCACCGGAGGAGACGGGACGCTGAACATCGTGAACTGCCGCGAGCTGCGCATTTACGAGGCTCTGGGCAATAACGACGCGATTACAATCGTAAATGCGGTAACCGGCACGTTGCAGGTAAACAATGCGGCCGGTACGTATCAGGACATCGCGGGCAATGCGGCCGTCAGCGTAGGCGGCGACATCACCGGCGGCGCGATCCGCTTCGGTAACCTGACCAGCGCCGCGCCGGTCGGCATATATGTCGGCGGCGGCCTCCGGAACAACCCCTTTGTGTACAACTCGCTGGGCGGCTACATGCAGGCCTACGGGGTGACGGGAGTCAGCGGCGTGATTGACATAGACGGCGGCATGAGTGGGAACTCCTATATCATCCTTTCCAACGCGGCCGCCGACCTCTCCGGCACGCTGGATATCGGCGGCAGCATCCAGGACCAGGCCTACATCCAGATTGCGGACGAGATCAACGGCGCGGGACAGATTCTGATCGGCGGGGACGTCACCAGCACCCGCGCCGCGGGCGCGATTGACATAAATGACGGGATTAGCGCCCTCGGCGGCACGCGCATCAGCATCACCGGCAGCCTGGCCGGAATTATTGACATCACGAACCAGATTCAGAACAACTGCACCGTCCAGATCGGCGGGAACCTCTCCGGCAGCCTGCTGGCGAACCTGATGGGCAATGTGACCGTTGTGGGATCCTTTAGCGGCACGATCGGCCGCGCGGCGACGGCCAACGGCGTGGGCAACACGCTGAACGTCGGCATTCCCGGCGGTGGCGGGGCACTGGTGCCTGGCCCGGCTATCTTTGCGGCCATCATCGGTTGGCCGTAAGATCGGCCTGATCAAAACGAAAGCGGGATGACACGGCTTCAAGGCGCGTCATCCCGCTTTTTGCGTTCCTGCCTGCCGGTGTTTTTCCGGTTGGGTTACTTCCCCATCTCCTCCAACTTCCTCAGGCAGCGCTCGACCGCTTCGAGCGGCGGGTAGGCGTCGCTCTCGTACTCGACGATGTACCACTCCGTCTTGCCGGACGTCTCGCAGAGATGAAAGACCTCGTCCCACGGGATGTCGTCCTCGCCGATGAGGGGGCGGAACCCGGCGCGGCGGTCCTCCTTGCCCGGCTTCACGGTGTAGGGCTTCAGGTGCACGGTCGTTGCGCGGCCGGGGTACTTCTTCAGGATGGCGACGCAGTCGCCCCCGCCAGACAGGGCGTTGCCTGTGTCCAGCTGCATCACCACTTGCTTCTTGGTGTTGCTGAAGAACGTGTCCCACGGCTGCTCGCCCTCCAGGGGGGTGAATTCGGTGTGGTGGTTGTGGTAGCCCGTGACCATGCCGTGGGCGGCGAGTTTGCCCGCGAGCTTGTTGAAGAACTTCGCCGTCTCAAGCCATGCCGCGCGCGTCTTCGTGCAATCGCCCGGAAGCCCGGGGACGATGACGAAGCGATTGCCGATGCCCTTGTTCAGCGCGATGGTCTGCTCCAGCGTGTCGTCCTGCACGAGGGCGAAGGGCGTGTGCCAGCCGCAACACTTCAGGCCGAACTCATCCAGCAGCGGCTTGATCTGCTCGGCGGCGTGCTTGGGCGGGCCGGCGAACTCGACGCCCGCGTAGCCCATCTCGGCCACGGCCTTCAGCGTGCCGCGCAGGTCCTTCTCCAGATCGTGACGAACGGAATACAACTCCAGCGCTATCGGCACCTTTGCCATGAACGATGCTCCTTTTCTGTGTGTGACATCTCCAACTCGTCTGCGCCCGTCGCAGATCACGGCGCGGCATGATACCATAATCACAGAAGTTCTGCCAAGTGATTTATGGGCCGTCGCGTGACGAGTTACTCGCCATTCCCGCAAAAGCGGGGATCCACTTTGCGTTGACACGTCGGCGCGGCGCTGATATGATTTGGCGTGATCACTTGGTTGACCGATGGCCGACTCGACGATGAATCCCATACTCCGTTTCCTGATCGGCGCAGCACTGCTGCCCCTCCTGTGCTCGGCCCAAGCGCCGATGCCATGCGACATCGCGTTTGCCAAACGCGCCCCGCGCGTCGTCTCCTTCGAGATGCCCATCTCTTTCGCGCCGGGCGGCAACCTGTTTCTCCGGAGGATTAACGGGGATGTAATCAATCTCACCCGTCTGGAGCGGGGTGACGTCGCATCGCCGTGCGTGTCGTTCGACGGAAAACGCCTCCTCTTTGCGATGAAGCACAGCGACCGCGACCCCTGGCGAATCATGGAGATGGAGCTTGCGAGTCGGACGCTCCGGCAAATCTCGATGGGGCCGAGCAACGACATCTCCCCCTGCTACCTGCCCAACGGCGACATTGTCTTCTGCTCCGACCGCGCGGGGATTTTGGACGAGTACGGTCGCGGCCCGGTGTTCATGCTTCATCGGATGGGCACCGATGGGGAGAACGTCCGGCAGATTTCGTTCAACATGAGCCACGACTTCGACCCCGCCATCGCGCCGGATGGGTCGCTCGTCTTCGGACGCTGGCTGAACATGCCGGGCGCGCACCTATTTCCCCTTTTCGGGGCAAACCCCGACGGAAGCGGGATGTTCAGCCTCTATATTGACCGCTCCGATTATTTCCATCGCCTTGCTCGGCCGGTTCCGATGCCCGATGGTCGCGTGCTCGTCATCGCCATCCCACGCGGGAGTTCCTGCGGCGCGGGGCGTCTGGCGGTGATTGACCGGCGGGCGGCCGTCGAACCCGGCTATTCCTCTGCGAAGAGGACGGACATCACGCCAAGCGACCTGCTCGTCCGGAGCGTCGGCGTCTTGCCATCGGGCAGGCTACTCCTCTCGTGTTCCCCATCGGTCGAGGGGCCACCCGACTTCGGCCTCTGGCTGATGGATGCCGATGGGTCGGGTCGGGCGCTGCTTTACAACGATCCCGAATTCTGGGACGAGGCGCCGGTCCCGCTTGTAGCTCGTCGTCCACCGATGCGGCAGGCGGAGCGCTGGAACCCATCGGCCGCCGACGCCGTCATCAGCGCACTTAATGTCTATGACAACACCGGCGTGCGGGCGAGCCTTCGGTGCGACATGGACCTCGTGAACCGGAGGGGCTCGGCTGAACGAGTTCGTGCTGTGGAGGGGTTGGCGGAGGTCGGCGCGGATGCCGAGCCTCTGGTTTCCGTTCGATCTCGGATCAAAGGGAAGGACCGATGGCGGATTCTCGCCGAGGCGCCCGTTGCTCCCGATGGATCGTTTGCCATGAAGCTCCCCGCCGGGAAGCCCTTGCGGTTCCAGACGCTCAGTCCGACGGGGCGCGCCCTCACGGAGGAGATGAACTGGGTCTATGCCCTGCCCGGCGAAACGCTGCTGTGCCTCGGATGCCACGCGGCTGTGAACCAGTCACCCGAGAGACGACCGGTTCCGATTGCGGAATGCGGATTGCGGATTGCGGAATTCAAAAGCCAGATTCGTGAACAACAAATTTCGCAATCGCGAATGGACGACTGCGGGGAATGTCATCCGGGTATCTACATAAAGCGATGGGAGCGCAACGCCCATGCGACCTCGCACCGAAATCCCCGTTTTCTGAATTTCTACAATGGCACGGACGCGAAGGGAAACTCAGGCGTCGAGCCGGGCTATAAACTCGATTTTCCCAAGACGAGGGGCGTTTGTACCGCGTGCCACGCGCCGAATAGTGCGGTCAGCAATCCCTGGGGGACAGACCCGGCAGAGACCGATGAAAAAACCGGCGGCGTCCACTGCGTCGTGTGTCACCGAACCAGCGGGGTAGATCTGACCGGCATAGGGTCGCAGCCCGGGATTATCGGCATGGCGTTTCGACAACCGGGGACGTCGAAGGAGTTCCACATGGGGCCGTACGACGATGTCCACTCGGCGAGGGATGTCTATATGCCCGTTCATGCGCGGAGCGAGTTCTGCGCCCCGTGCCACGAGGCGAAGTTCTGGGGTACACCCATCTATGCCACCTATTCGGAGTATCTTGCGACGCGCGAGGCGAAGCAAGGCATGCGATGCCAAGATTGCCACATGCCGAGCGAGGGGATGATGCCCCCCCCGGCAAAGGATGGGGAGGTGCAGCGGGCAATGCCGCCGATCCTGCCGGTCCATGAGAACCGCGAGCACGAGGACAGGCTTTTGCGGAATGCCGCGCGGCTGGAGGTAAATGCAAAACTTGACGGGAAGAAGGTTTACGTAACCGTGTCTGTGACGAACGAAACGGGCGGCCATCATCTGCCGACGGGGCATGATATGCGAAACATTGTCCTGCGCGTTGAGGCCGCGGCGGCTGGCAAGCCGATGAGGCAGATCGCCGGCGAGCGCATCCCGGCATGGGGCGGGACAGGCGATCCGGCGGATGGGAACTACGCCGGCCTGCCCGGAAAAATTTTTGCAAAGGTGCTGTGCGACGAACTTGAAAACTTCCCCGCCCCGTCCTGGAGGCGCTGCACCGTGCTGAGCGACAACCGCATCGCCGCGCACGAGACAGATACATCACTCTATGAGTTCGAGCGCCCCGACGGCGCCGCGGTTACCGTTAAGGCAATGCTCATCTACCGACGATTCTTCAAGCCCATTATTGCCGCGAAGGGGTGGGACCTGTCGGACGCGGTCATTGCCTCCCGCGAAATTACCATGGAATAAAAACGGATTGACATCCGCCGCGCACAACGGTATGGTGTAGCCGCCACGCGCAGACCGAATAGGATTGTTCTAACCCATAGAAAGGGGTGCCGCATTGAGCGCTGAAATTCAAGACTTCCTGTCCAATCCGCCCGCATGGCTTGTTCTTGCGGCGCTTGGCGCGGCCGCGGCTGCTGCGCTGCTTGCCCTTGCTTGTGCATTTGTGGCGTTGCGTGTTCGCGGTCGCGTGGCGCACAATGCGACGGAGATATCCTCCTTACAGCAACGAGGCGAAGAGATGCAGGCCGCGCTCGCCCGGCGCATCGACGAGGCGCAGCTCTCGCTCGACCAGAAGGTTGATGAGGTCCGCTCCTCCGCCCAGGCCCAGGCCGATCAGTCCCGGTCCAAGGCCGATGCGGCGAAGCAGTTCGCCGAGGATGCCAGGACGGAGGTGATGAACATGGTGCACCGCCTCGGCAAGTTCGAGGAGTACTTCCGGAACGTCTTCGAGAAGAACCTGTCCACCACCTTTGCGAATTTCGACCAGACCGTCACCGGCGTCCTCGGCCAGATGCGCAGCGAGTTGGAGCGCGGCATCAGCCGCATCGACCAGATGAAGTCCATGGTCGAGAGCCGCACCCAGGCCGAGAAGCGCCTCGTCGAAAGCACCGAAGAGGTCCAGAAGCTCCTGGACGAGGGCGAGGGCAAGCCGGAAGGGCAACCCCAGGGCGACACGTCCGCCCGCGAAGGCTCGAACGAAAGCGCCCCGGCGACGCCCTGATTCCGTCCCGAATCGCCGCTACTTCGCCCCGGCAAGGCGCAGGAGAACCACCACGACGGGCGGGATCTCAGGCATGGCATCCCATCTCAGGTAACGGCCCTCCGCGGGCTTCTCTCGGAAGGTCGGTTCCTCGATCCCGTCCATCACAAAGCCGTGCTGAAACGCCGTGTTGAGGAGCAGTGATAGCGGGCGGTGGAAGTAGTACTGCTTCTGCGGCTGGCCGACGATCCCGTCGCCCTTCCATACAGCGGGCGTGATGTAGGACGTGATCTGGACTCCCGCGCGTACCACGAACCCATCCTCTTCTTCGTGCATCTCCGCGAACTTCCGAAACCCAGGCGGCTGGAAGCACGGGTGCATGATCGAGAACACAAACCAGCCCCCCGGCTTCAGCAACTCCGGCAACACGCCAAAGAGCGGGGTGATCGTCGCCATATCCATCAGGCACATGGTCGCCACCGCGCCGTCGAAACGGCCCGCGCCGAGTAAGCGCATCTGTTCCCGGTCCGTTGCGTCAATGACATGGTACTCGATGTTCCGCATGTCTTTCGGCGTTCGCTCCCGGGCGCGATGGATGAACCGCTCGCTGAAGTCAAAGGCCACCACGCGCGCGCCGAGCGCCGCCATGCGCCGTCCGAACCGCCCCGCGCCGCAGGCGATATCGAGGATCGTCTTGCCCGGCGCGGCGTCAATGAGGCGCTCTGTCGCCGGCTCGATCAGCTCGCACTGGAAGTCGTTGCCGTCGCCGATGCGGTCGTCCCACCACTCGGCGTTGGCGTCCCAGATGGCGCGCGACTCGTCGCTGTGTCCCTGGAAATCTCCGTTGGCATTTTTCCCGGTCATGGTTCTCCCTCATTTGGGAAGCAGAGATTGCTCTCGAAATGCGAAGCCATCCTATCACCTGCGCGCCGCCCGCGCAATCAGCATTTCGGAAGATGTCGGTTGATTCGGGGCCAGCGGCGCGTTACAGTATCGGCATGAGACGCATAAGATCAGCGCTTGTCCTGCTCGCCATGGTTCCCATGATCGGCATGTCTCGCGTCGCCCATGCCGACGACCCGCCGCTTCCTCTGGTTCCCTATCCCAAGAACGTCGTGCAGAAAGAGGGATGTTTCGCAATCACGAAAGACACGCGAATCGTGATCGGAGAAGGCATCCAAGAGGGCGACGCCAACGGCGTGGCGATCCTCAATGAAGACGTTGAGCGGCTGCTGGGCGGCGCACTGCGTATCGAGCGCCCGGCCGCCATGCCGAAGGAAAGCGTCATCGCCTTCGATGGCTTTGGTGCATATCCCTTGATCGAAAATGCCTGCGCGGAGCGCGGATTCGCAATCCCGAAAGACCTGCCGTCCGAGGGGTACTTCATCTCTGTCCGCAGCGGCGCGATCCTTGCGGGGGCCAAGGACCGCCGCGGCATGGTCTGCGCATCGCTGACGCTCGGCCAGTTGATGACGAAACGGGACTGGGCCGTCGAGGTTCCCTGCTGCGACATTGTTGACTACCCCAGCCTGCCGATGCGCATCTGCCATATGCAGGTCCCCGCCTACACCGTGCAGGGGTGGAACCTTTTCGAACGGCGCGCCGCCGAGAAGCCGGAGATATATCGGGACTTCAAGACGATGAAGGACTATCTGCCGCTCCTGGAGCACATGACCCGAACAGCCCTGCGGCACAAGATGAATGGCGTTTTCATTGACCTGTGCAACGTCTTCCGCTTCACGAGCTGTCCCGACATGGCGCTGCCCCAGGCCGCGCCCGTCGCAGACCTGAAGCCGATCATCGAGCTTGCGCGGAGGTACTACGCCGAGCCGATCCCGCAGCTCAACCTGCTCTCGCACCAGGAACACTTCCTCGCCAAGGTCCGGCCCGACCTGATGCTCGTGAAGCTGGCGGAGTTTCCGAAGAAGCGGGTGTCGGATTACGGGGACTTTTTCTATTGGGAGCCGGTTTACGACCCGAACAATCCGGAAGTGAGGAAGATCGTCGCGGCCGTGCTCGACGAGACCATCGAGCTCTTCCGGCCCGCCATCCTCCACATCGGCCATGACGAGTGCGGCGCGCTGGCCTTTGTGCCGCGAAAGAACGACCGCGAGATCACCGACCTCTTCGCCGGCAGCGTCCGCTTCCTGCACGGCTACCTGAAGGAGCGCAATGTGCGGACGATGATGTGGGGCGACATGCTCCTGAGCGAGCTTCAGTTCCCCACCGGCTCGGCCCACGGCGCGCACCCGGGCGCGCCGACGTGGCCGGCCATCAAAGACATCCCGAAGGATGTGATCGTCGCCGACTGGCAGCACTATCCCTTCGCCCGGCCCTATCCCGATGCGGGCGGGGCGCGGGAGGACTTTCCGTCGAGCCTCTATTTTTCCGACAACGGCTTCTCGGTGATGGGGGCGGTGCTGGGAAAATTCGCAAAGGAGAAAAACGACCTCGACCGATGGCAGAAAATCCGTACGCACAATCAAAACTTTTCCCGGTATGTGGCCGGTCTGAACCACGGCAAGAGGCCGGACAACGGCGGCGGCCTCGGCATGATCGTCTCGCACTGGTATCTCAATCCTCTCTGGCTCGACGCCGCCCGCGACGAGAGGGCCGCGTCTATCCTCTCCGCCTCGGAGCAGTTCTGGAACGCGGGCGAACGCCGCGATCCTGTGACATGGCGAAACTGGACTAACTGATCGGCCATTGCGGCCACTGGGGCCATTGGGGGCCGGTAGTTTTTGACTTTGTTTTTCATTGCGCAAGGCGGTGGATGTCCATTGCGTAAGTTCTTTCTTGCCCTTCGAATATTGACAGCTATCCCCCAACCGAGTAGAAAAAAAGTTTCGCTGAAGGTAGGCAGGTGTAGACGGATGAGAACAATAGTATTTTGGATCGCTCTTTTTGCGCTGACCGCGACGGCGCTGGCGGACAAGCCGAAGCGCCTGATGCCGTTTCTCTGCCGCGACGCCGTGGTGCGGGAGTCGGCGGAGCGCTTCACCCTGATTGGAAATGACGGCACGCCCGGCCCGGCGCTGGTCATCGGAAAGGCGCCCAACGGGACCGGCCAGGGTTTTGAAAACGTCCAGGTTCGCCGGGCGGCGGCGACATTGATTACGTTTCTGGACAGGATCACGGGCGGGAAGTTCCGCATCCCCGGAAGCACGGCGGAGGCCCTCGCGGCGCCGGGCAATCGGATCTTCGTCGGCGCCATTGGGGACCCGATGGACACGTTTCCTGAGTTGCGGAAGGCCGATGCGCACGGGTTTGTCATTGCAACGAAAAGCACAGGAGCAGGTATAGACCTTCACATCGTCGGCGCGTCAGGGACGGGGACGCTCTACGGGACGTGGTTTTTTTTAATGAATTACGCCGACGTGCGGATCGTCATGCCGGGGGAGATCGGGCAGGTCTATCCGCAATGGGATCGCCTGGAAATTCCGAAGGATCTTTACGTCCTGAATCCCCGGCCCGATTTTCTGCTCAGGATGTGGAGCGGCGAGAGCGGTCTGGATCAGACGGCGCTGCTGGCCGACAACACGCAGACGCAGCGTTTCCAGTATCACCACAACATGTTCACGATATTCGCTCCCGAAAAATTTTCAAAAACGAATAATGAGTTCTACCCCGTCCTGCGGGGCGAGCGATACATTCCCGGGCCCACAGAGCGTGACCACTGGCAGCCGACCTTCAGCGAGCCGACCGTGACGAAGCGCGCCATTGAGTATGCCGACCATCTGTTTACGAATCACAAGGAAATTCAGTCCATCTCCTTGACGGTGAATGACGGCGGCGGATTTTCGGAGCTGGATGCCAAGGACACGCGAAATGGGATCAAGGGTATCAATGAGGCGTATTACACATTCGTGAATAACGTGGCGCGCAGCATCAGCGAGCGATGGCCGGACAAGTACGTCGCCTTCCTTCCCTACGCCGCCGTGAAAGACCCGCCGCTGTTCAATCTGGACGACAACGTGATGATGTTCATCTTCAGCCAGAGCGGCAACCCGAAGCAGGTCTATGCGGCGTGGGAGGGGAAGGTGAAGCACATCGGGGTTTATCAATGGCTCTATGGCATGGGCTGGGTCATCCCAAACCACTGGCCGCACGGGATTCAGGACTATCTTCGCTGGGTGCGCGAGCGCGGCGGCCTCGCCTTCAAGGGCGAGGCCTATGTCGCCTGGGCCCAGGCCGGGCCGAAAATGTGGGTGCTCAACAATCTGCTGTGGAACGTGGATGCCGATGTGGATGCGCTGCTGACCGACTTCTATGAGCACGCCTACGGGAAAGAGGCCGCCCCCGCCATGGCGCGTTACTTTGTGCAAGCCGAGAAGATCTACGAGCGGCGGCGTACGCCGGACTCATTTAACCTGACTCGATGGCGGCCGGGGTCTTATCAGTTCCAATACGCCACCGCCAGGGATTTCGACGTTATGGCCGAGGCGCTCGAAGAGGCGGGGCGCCTCGCCCAGGGCGACGCGAATAAACGGCGCATTGACATGGTCGCCAGGTGCTTTCGCTGGGGACGGTGCTACTGGGACCAATATCGCGCCTACGAAGATCTGAAGCGGCAAGACCCGCCCAAGGCGGGCAGCGAGGATGAGGCCGCTTCGCTGCTCGACGCGGCGGCCGCCTTCTACGACGCCCGCGAGCGGTGCGACAACCACCGCGATGTCTATATCGAGCCGCTGCCCAACTACTGCGTCTGCCCGCCTCAGCCCATCGAGGGGGACCGGACGAGGGATGCCTCCTGGTGGTGGCGGGTTGATCCGGGTTTTGAATGGGGTGATGTGGATGAGCGCGCGGCCAGTGCCTGCGACGCTATCACAAAATACAAAAAGCAAACATTACCCCACGCGGCGGTCGCCGAGTACTGGAGCATGGTCGCTGAGATACACCCCCGGTTGAAGCCCTTCACCAATCACCAGCGATTGCTCCTGCTGCATCCCAATGCCGCGCTGAGAAACCTGTTGTCAAACGGCTCCTTTGAGGAAGCGCCGGCGGCAGACGATTCCGATCAGAAGCGCCTGTTCGAGGCGTTCCAGTCCGGGACGATTCGTTATTTTGATTGCGACTCCTACAAGATCACGGGGGCGGTGAGCCGCGACTGGTTCATCTACAAAAAACGCTCGGTTGATGCGTCCGTCTCCCTCGATGCAGATGTGAAGCATGATGGCAACGTCAGCGCCACGGCCAGGGGGCGGGCGCAGCATATCGGCGTCATTCGAAATGTTCACATTAACGAAAATCGCGCCCGGTATCGCTTATCCTTCCAGTATCGGATGACGACGGCCGCGAACGGGTTCTGCGGGATCATGTTCTACGGGGTGAAAAACCTGCCGGGCGTTTCGGCGCCAATCGAGCCATCGCAGACCTGGCGGAAGCAGGAGGTAGTCTTCACTGTCAACTATTCAGATCACGTAAACACAGATTTTACCCTCGTGCTCGGCATGGAACAATCGAGCCTAGCCGATAGTCAGATCTGGTTTGATGATGTTCGGCTGGAAATGCTCTCTGCCGAGGGACGGGCGGAGTGACGGCGGAGCGAGAGCGCGCAGGACGGAGGAGGCCGGTCAAATGACCCCAGCCGCCCGGCGCAGTTTCCGAAACTCCCGGGGAGACGCCCCCTCCTGCTTCGAGAATACGCGCGAAAAATAATTTGAATCGCCGAAGCCGATCTGCCGGGCAATGTCCGTAATCCGATCGTTGGTGAGACGAAGCCGGTTCTTCGCCTCCCGCACCCGGAACGATGTCACAAGGCGGCCAAAGCTCAAGCCGGTTCTTTCTTTCACCACATGCGCCGTGCGCGAGGGGCTCAGGTTCAACTGTCTCGCCAAATCGCCAACGATGATGTCCTCCGCGTAGTTTTCACCCATCCATCCCATGATTGTATCGCTGATGCGGTCGCGCCGGGCACCCAATAGGCCGAGGCCGTTCTCCAGCATCACGGGCACAGCAGCACCGAGGATTCGACCCACTTCCCACATTGACCGATCCGCGACCATCGGACGCGAACGGTAGAGCGACTCCATCCGCCGCTTGCTTTTCCCCGCCCAAGGCCATGCAGGTACGCGGGCCGTTTTCCGACACACGCCGCAGAAGATGCTCCCCATCATTTGATTTCCGCGAATAATCGGACACACCATCTCCCACACCCCCGCGTGACATTTTTTCAGGAACGGCCTCCGCTCGCGCAAGCCCCGGGCGTTGGCGCGGTGGTAGTCCGACTCCCCGCACAGGCGCCGCCCTTCGGGGTGGGCTTTCACCTTCATGCAGAATGGATCGAGGTGGATATATCTCCCCGGGGGGAGCTGACGCCGCCCGTTCGCCTCCGTCCATCCCCGCAGGTCGTGGACGCAGATTCTCAACCCGGAGATCTTTTCCATCTCCCCAAATAGCACTTCCAGGGGAGTAAATAGAGTTACTGATCTCATAGGATTCCCTCGATGTTAGTCCAATAAAGCTGAAATTGTAGCAGTATTATCCAGATAAATGACCGAGTTGTCAAGGAAGATCGCCATGCGGAATGCTATACTTGTGGTGTGCTTGAGGTAATCTTATTAAGGAGGAGAGGTATGGATGAATACAAGGTCGTCCTGCATGGCATGTTGATTGACGGCTGCGGCGGCAATCCAGTTCCCGACAGCGCGGTGGTCATCCGAGGCAAACAGATCGAAGCCGTCGGCAAGGCGAGCGAGGTGGATATCCCCGGCAACGCGGAGATCATTGATGCGGCGGGCAAGGCCGTCATGCCCGGCATCATCGAGGGTCATGCCCACGTAGGCGGCGACGCAAACGCGCAACGGGTGCTCCGCCTGTCCCTCCAGCGCGGCATTACCACGGTGTGCAGCGTGTCGGCCAATACATCGGGCATCAAGCTGCGCGACGACATCGAATCGGGCCTGGTGCGCGGCTGTGCGCGACTTGTAGCGGGGTGCATCGTCACGTGCACGAACGGACACGTGAAGTTCCGCACCGCCGACGGGCCATGGGAGGTGCGCAAGGCGGTGCGAGAGATGGTAATGGCCGGGGCGGACTTCATCAAGACTGCCGCGTCGGGGGGCTTCGCCGGGAAGCACGAGGCCTGCGCCTCCCCGAACTATACGCCCGAGGAGCTAACCGCCTTGACTTCCGAGGCCCACGCCTGGGGCAGGCCCGCGGTAGTGCACTGCCACACGCAGCCGGGGCTGAGTTATTGCATCGAAGCCGCCATTGACCAGATCCATCATGGGGCGTTTATTGATGACGCCGCCGTCCGAGGGATCAAGGAAAAGGACCTCTTCTATATGCCCACCTTATCGGTGACATGCGACCGAAATATCGAGGGCCTTGCCGACCAGCCCTGGCAGACGAAGGAGATGAAGGAGTCGCAGCAGATTCACCGCGCCGGCGTGCGCCTGGCACATAAACTTGGCGTGAAGCTCTGCGTCGGGACGGATTATCCCGGCAATCCCCGGAGCTGGGACTACGGCGACCGCACGATGTTTGAACTGCAAGAACTTGTGCGATGCGGCCTGAAGCCGATGGAGGCCATCGTCGCCGCCACGCGGAACAATGCCGCGGCTTATGGTCGGCTCGCCGATTTGGGCGCCATCGAACCGGGCAAGCGGGCGGACATCCTCGTCGTCACGGGCGATCCGTCGGAGGACGTTGGTGTGCTGTATGAGGCTGGCAACATCAATATCGTCATGAAGGACGGCGTGGTGGAGTCCACCGACGAGGAGCACAAGCGGTATTACCGAATGAGGGAGGACGTCGCACGCGGCCCGAGGCCGGCCGAATAATTCATAGTGAAACTTTTTGCCAGGGGCATCCCCGAATTGACTTTGGCCCCGGCATTCGCTATCCTCTCCGCGAAGGGTTGATCGCTGTGAAAGGACCTTCCGGATGACGATAAGCCATATTGAGATTCGGGCCATGAAATCCGGGGATGAGATTCCGCTCATCGCCGATATGCTCGGCAAAAGTTTCCAGCAGGGCTATCAGACGAGCTGGGAGCAGGCGCATCGGGCTCACTCCACCTCCCCGTACTTTGACCCCAAATACACCCGCCTGGCCATTCGGGATGGCGAGATCGTTGGACATATTCGGATCCAACCGAACACCTTCCAGCTCGGCGCGGCGAGTCTGTGGGTCGGGGGGATTGGCGATGTAACGACGCACTTCCGCCATAGAAAGGAAGGCATCGCCGCGGCGGCCATGAACGACGCCGTCGCCTTCATGGAGAGAGAGGGTTTCGATCTCTCTATCCTCTTCGGCATCCCAAACTTCTACCATCGCTTCGGCTTCATTCCCGTTATCCCTCCCTCTCCGATACTGACCCTGGATCGGGAAGCTGTGGATGGCTTGAAGCAGGGGCATCCATGCCGACGGTTCCGCGAGGCGGATATTCCCAGGCTCCATGCCTTCAAGAGCAAGTACGACCCGCTCGACACGCTCTCCGTGCGCCGCACGCCGGCGCACTGGCGATATCGCCTGAGCCGATGGGTCGGCAGTCCACTGTTCTATGACGAGAGAGGCCGTCTGGTCGGATATGCGCAGATATCTGCCGAGCAGGATCAGATTCGAGTGCATGAGGTGGTGGCCGCGCCGGACGAGGGGGTGTATGCCGGTATTCTGAAGGAAACCGCTCGGCGCGCCCGCAAGCAGGTCGTCCGGCGGATCGTCCTGCAGATTCCGCCGGACCACCCGATGACGGACTACTGCATTCGTCTTGGATGCCAACTCACCCTGGCCTACCACAAAAACTCGGACGGAATGGGACGGATCATCAATTTGAGATCCTTTGCGCAAAAGATGTTGCCCGAATGGAACCGGCTGCTTGCGCAATCTGATCTTGCGACGAAGGATGCCTCGCTGGCGATCTCCGTGGATGAAACGGTGATTCGGCTTGCGGCGAAGAAGGGATGCCTGGTTCTCGATGGAGAGTCGCGTGCGGCGCGACATGCCCTGCGATTGACGGAGCAGGAGTTCTTGCAGTCGGCGGTCGGCTATATCGGTCTGGGTTCGCGGACCGGCGAGTTGCGTGACGCCCATTCGCGGCGCATGGCAGGGATTTTGTTCCCCAAACGTTATCCCTACCTGTGGCGTACGGACGGCTTCTGAGGAGAAAGTCTGAAAACGTTTGACGGCGCAACGGCGAATATGCGATAATAAAGCGGCGTATAGAACGCGAGAGGAGACAGAGGAGGAACGGATGAAATACTCAAAGATTTCGCTGGCGGCGCTTGCCGTCTTGTTCCTTTTCGCCGGTTCATCGCTTGCGCAGAAGAAAAAGTCAAAAGTTCCCGACGCGGCCGAGACGATCTATCTGCCTACGCAGCCTGATCTGCTCCGAGATCGCCCGGAGAATTACGAGGGGCGAAACCTGCGGGTGCTGGATAAGTACGGCGCAGTGCCCAATCCCGACACGTTGTCCCGCTCGGCGGTCAAAGCGGGATGGGACCCGGCGGTGTATCACATCTTCGACACATCTCATCTGACATCGGAGATGCGATGCTACGTGAAGCTCAGCGACAGGCAGGTCGTGGATGTGGCCAAAGGACTGGCCGAGGGCGAGACGATCACTCTCTTCGGAAAACTGAAAGAGGTCGAAAGCCGCAAGGTGGGTCGTGAGCTGCGATTTGAGGTGCACTACATCGAACGCGGCCACAAACCAAAGACAGTCCTCACCCTCGAATTCGCCGCCGACAAGATGGAGAGGAAACTCTACCGCATCTGGGAACCGAGGCAATACGAAGTGGTCTATCCCCCCGCAAAAAATCAGCAGGAAGAAAAACAAAACGCCTTCTGGATTGACGTCGCCTACAAGACGGACCAGGTTCCCCCGACGAAGCAGGAAGCAGGCAAGGCGTCGAAGGCCTATGCGCCGGTGGACTCCACCCTCGTTGCGTCCGAAACGAAGCAATACGTGGGCAAGAACCTTCTGGTGAAGGACATCTTCGACTCTCTGACGGACAGGTTTCCGAAGTCGGCCCGCGACCTCGGCTTCAAGCCCGCGACGCACCTGCTGTTTCGAACCCCATCCACGGGAAAGGGATCGGACCTTTACTGTTACCTTCCGCGCACCGAGCCGTTCTACTGCGATCTCGTCGAGGCGCTGGTGCAAAACGTGAACATTACGCTGCGCGGCACGCTGGTCGCCTATGACGAGGCCACGCTGCTGAGGGCAAAGCACTTTCTCGTTGACCAGGTGGACGTCGGCTGGGAGGACAAACCGGCCGTCGAGATCAAATTCAGCACGAAAAGAGAAGGGCCGTGGAAGGGCTTTCGCTTCTACAAGCCATACCTCTATCTGATCCCCTTCCCGCCGTGGGCGCAGCAGGAGGCGTTTACGCTCAAAATGAGGTGCATCTATTGACGCGACGTGCGTCGGAGAGGAAACCCCTCGCACATTGTTCAGGGCAAAATTCACATTGGACACATAATACCACCCTTCCTGTCTTCAGGGAGGGTGGTATCGGCAAAAGATAATTTCCCGGAGCGACGCGGACCTTCATCGGCAGGATCACGTTCGATTTCGCGGGAAAAAATGTGTCCAATGTGAATTTTGCCCCTGGGTTGCGGGCGTTGCCCGCGTTAGGTTAAGGAGATTGGCATGAAGGCAAGAAGACGGGGTTGGAGTTGGCTCGTTATCGGGTTGGTTGTCGCGGTCTGCACGGCGGCGGTGGCGGAGGACCTCTACTACGAATCCTCCATGCAGACGTCGGGGATGCAGGGCATGCAGCCCATGACCATGATGCAGAAGGTCTGGATGACCAAGGGCAAGGTGAAGGTCGAGATGACCGGCGGCCCCATGCCCATGAAAGTCATCCTCCGCACAGATGTTCAGAAGATGTACATGATCATGGACGCACAGCGCTCCTATATGGAAATGCCGATCTCACAGATGGCTGGCATGGCCGCCGGCATGGCCCAGCAGATGCAGATCAATGTGCAAAAGACCGGCAACACCCGCCAGATCGGGGAGTGGAACTGCCAGGAGTACATCATCACCGCGACAGGCCCCATGCCCATGAAAATCACGTCCTGGGTCACCACGGACGTCACCGTGGACAAGGCCATGATGGCCGAGATGGAGCAGGCCATGGGGAGCAATCCCGCCATGAAGGCCCTTAGCGAAAAGACCAAGGAGATCGAGGGATTCCCGATCGAGCAGATCGTCGAGATGAACATGATGGGCCAGCAGATGACGACGAAGATGACCGTCAGCAAGATCCAGCAGGGCCCCGTGCCGGCGGATGCGTTTGATCTCCCCGCCGGGTACCAGAAGATGGACATGCCGGCGATGCCCCCGGGCGGGGCGCCCCAGGGCGGAGGCATGCAGCCGCAATAGGACCTCCCGTCAAGCGACGCAACGCGAACGGCCCGGCCTGCGCCGGGCCGTTTACTTTACAAATTTCAGGACACAAGGCATAGACAGGATTTCGGAGAGACCGGTGAACTCTACAAAGATATTCGCATTGCTTTTGGGGTGCCTTCTGATGGCGCGCGTAAGACCGTCGCCCGCCCAGGAAGGGCCTGCACCGAGAGAGGCGCAGACCGCAGAACCCGAACCGACCGCCGGCGATGAGAAGGCAAAGGTGGTCGCAAAGATCGCCCGGTGGCGCGACAACAAGGCCGCCGCCGTCAGCCTTCGGTTCGACGATTCGCACCCCTCGCACATCCTCATCGCCGTGCCTCTCCTGACGAAGCACGAAATGGTCGGAACCTTTCTGATCAATCCGGGGAATGGTACATACCGGGAATATAAGGACAAATGGGAGACGGAGGCGATCCAGGGCGGGCACGAGTTCGGCAACCACACCATGCACCATCGCGGCGCGAAGGACGACGAGGAGGCCGACCGCGAGATCGGCGAATGCAGCGAGTACATCTGGAGGCTCTTCCCCGGCAAGAGCAAGCTGCTCGCCTTCCGGTCCGGCGGGGGAACGACATGGAATATCAAGAGGCCCATGGCAGAATACATGCAGAAGTGGCGCCTCGTTCATGAGCCGAACAGCAGAGGAGTGGCTTCGCCGGACGCGGGTCCTCCGTATGTCGTGAACATGCAGATGTTCCGGGAGCGCGTCGAGCAGGCGATCACGGATTGCCAATGGGTCACGTTCTATTACCACCAGATCGGGGTCGAAAAGGGTCTCAACATCAGTGCGCAGACGTTCCGGGAACAGATGAACTACCTCCGCTCGAAGCGCAAGGAGGCATGGTTTGGCGGCATCGCGCAGGTGCATAAGTATCAGGAGGAGCGGCGGCGGGCGAAGATCGCGGTACAGGAGATCGAGCCGTTCAAGATCAAGATAGACATAGCGTGCGAGACCGATCCGACGCTCTACGCCCAGCCCCTGACCGTCTGGGCGCGGCTCCCGCAGAAATGGCCGCTCAATGACATCCAGGCGCTCGATGCCGACGGCAATCCGATCCCCATGCGGCGGCGCTCCGATGCATGGCACGAGCCGATGCTATCCGTCCCGCCGACGAACGGCACCTACTACATCCACGTCGTGGACCCGCTTCAAGGCAGGACGCCGCCGAAACTGCCGGAAGAATCCGAGCGGGTAGTGAAGGACGAAGCCACCGGCCTTGAAGCGACGATCTGCAAGTGGTTCGACGGCAGACGGGCGGCACTCAGCCTCCGCTTCGACGACTCTCATCCCACCCATATCCTCAAGGCGGTTCCGATCCTCCGCGAGTACGGCTTCAAGGGAACATTCATCATCATTCCGGCCGGCGCATCCTACCAGAAGCATAAGACCGAATGGGAGGCGTGCGCGAAACAGGGCGACCAGGAATTCGGCAACCACACGATGCACCACCACGGCGCGAAGAATGATGACGAAGTCGAGTATGAGATTGGGGAATGCTCCCGGTACATCTGGTCCCTTTTTCCCAACAAGAGCAAGCTGCTCACCTTCTGCACCGGCGGCGGCACCACATGGACGATGACGAAGCCGCTTCGTTACTGGCTGGACAAGTATCATCTCGATCCCATGGCTGGGGCGTTGTCCCTGGCCGATGTCTACGGCGGCAGGGTCAAGGCATTCCAGGATCGCCTGGCCATCGCCCTGGAGAAGGGCGAGTGGATGCGCACCGTCTATCACCAGGTCGGAGACCCCAGCGGACTTGGCATCAGCGAGGAGAACTTCCGCGCCATCCAGGAAATCACGAAACAACATACCGGCGATCTTTGGGTGGCCGGCATGGCGGAGATCTTCAAGTATCAGGAGGAGCGCAAGGCGTCGAAACTCTCCATAAGAAGCCTCGGAGAGAGGAGAGTCGAGATTGCGCTCACCTGCCTGACGGACAAGGAACTGTATGATCAGCCTCTAACGCTTCAGTTGACACTGCCCACGGACTGGGAGGCGGGTCGCATCAAAGTGACGGACGCCGGCGGCAAGGAGATCCCCACTCGCGCCGCGGCGGTTGGCGGCAGGCCGGTCGTCCGCTTTGACGCGCCTGCCGTCGGCGGGCGGCTGATCGTCACCGGCGGCTGAATCGGGAACGCGCAACGGAACCGCCCTAAGTGAAGGAAAAGAAAATGAGAAATCTGTCCGCAGCAAACATGGTGGCAGTCTGCCTCTGGTTGACGTCCCTGCTTCCTCTCGATGGGCAGGAGGGAGAGTCCCGCGCCGGTTCGTCCTGGGATGTGCTGGAGAAGCACAATCTGGATATCATTCCTGCCCCCAAGCAAATAGAGGTTGGAGATGGAGACGTAACACTCGCCGCAGACAACAAGGCCGCGGCAGTCCTCGTTCTTGGGGAGACGGAAGAACGGAAATGCGTCATCGGCGCGCAGGAGATCAACAAGACAGTGAAACAGATGTCCAATCTCGAACTGCCTGTGGAGAAGCATCTGCCGGGCGAGACCGCGAAGAAACAGACGCTAATACTCATCGGGACGCCGGACGGCAACGAACTCGTCAAGCAATATTCCCAATCGCACAAGATCAGCCTGAACAAAGAATCGCTGGGCGACCAGGGATATGTCATCCGGTTTGTGCGAGATGAAGATGGGAGACGGGTCGTGCTGCTTGCGGGCGGCGATTCCCAGGGCGCTCTTTATGCTTGTGTCACTTTCTGCCGTCTGATGAAAGTCCGCAATGGCGCCCTCATCGCGGTGCAAGCGAACATCATGGATAGACCGGACTACAGCCGCCGGATGCTGTGGAGGATCACATCTCCCGCGGGGGCCAAGGAGACAATAGATCACGCCCTCCGTTGCAAGACGAACTTCATATTCGGTCCGGGGGCTGCGGAGGTGGAGGCGAAGTTTTTCTCCAAGATCGCTTCGACCCCGGAACTTGCCAGAGCGTGGAAGGAGATCAATCAGTACGCCCAGGAACGCGGGGTGCGGATCGTCTTTGGCGGGTGGTGGGCGTTGGATACGGCGCCCACGCAGGCCAGGATCGGAAGCCGGGACTACTTCTACTATCCGGTTGACCGCGAGGACAGGACGATGATCGGCCACAGGGGACTGCTCTTCTGTTGGAGTCATGAGGCGCTCATCAACAAACGACGCGAGGAGATACGCCAGTTTATAAGAGCTACCGGGGCCAAGGCGTTCTATCTGCATCCGGTGGACGGAGGAGGTCCCGATGATCCCGAGTTCTGGAGCAAGCGCTGCCAGGGATGCAGGACGAAGTACGGCGACGACCGAGCTGCCGCAGACGCCCATATGATAAACAGTTGGTACTCGGCCATGAAGGAAGAGGACAAGGATGTGATCTTTGCGACCGTGGTCTACCCCTATGTTCCTCGCTTCTTGGAACGACCTGCCGGCAAACAATGGCTTGGCAGGCTGTCCGGCCTGATCCCCGACGACGTGCACATCTGCCTCAGGGAAGCGCCGAGAGACCAGGTGTCGCTGTGGCGAGAGGTGGAAAAACAACCTTTGCTCATGTATCAGGAGGCCTACTATCTCCACTGGGCCCTCAGGCTGCCCTTTGTCTCCCAGTTCAGGTATGCCCGGACGTTCTACTTTCCGTCGGACGACCGAAAGGATATCTACTGGTACAATGTCTCCGCCATAGGGTACGAGGATCTTATCGCCCCTCAACTTCTGGGCGCGGCGGAATTTGCCTGGAACAGCGATTCTCCCGGCGCTGAATCCTTTGGCGAGGAAAGCGGGAAGTGGAGCGATGTCCTGGGCCCCTCCGCGCCGATCAGCAACCGGCTGCTGCCCAGGATATGCCGCGTCCTTTACGGACCCGAGGCCGCCGCGGAAATGCAGGAACTGCTGACGGCGAATCTGAGTCCCTATCTGATTGCCATGCGTCCGCCTCTACAGAGCAGGCCGGGGCAGTACCTCGCCGGCGTGGACGCCGAATACTTGCAGGCCAAGATGAACGAGGCCGGGAAGATGGTGAAGTTGTTGACGCAGGCCAGAGGCAGGGTAAGGCCGGAACATAGATCCGCCTTCGACTGCCAGCTTGCCCATGCGATTGCAGCCAAATACTTGCTCGATGCGCGGCTTCGGTTGGAGAAGCTGGGAGAGACAGATTCCCCGTCGGCCCAGAAGGAATACGCGAAAATAGAGCGCCTGCTGGCCGAGGGCACCGAGGAACTTCGAAAGCAGGGACTGGACAAGAGCCATGTGAACTTCGAAGAGCTGTCCAGCCGCCTGATGCAAGGCAGGATGCCGGGCTAACCCCGCGGCACGCCGGCCTCCCGGAACGCCCGGGCGAGGGAGGCGTAGCAGAACTTCGCGGCCTCGATGGGATCGTAATCGGGCTTTGACCAGACGCGCGTGCTCACCTCGAGGGTGATGAAATCGCTCCACCCCGCCTCCTTCATCGCCTTCATGTATCGCGTGCTGTCAAGGTCGCCCTGGCCGAGGAGCAGCAGGTCGAATGTGCCGTCCGCGTGTTTCCGGGCATCCGTGATGTGAGTGTGGGCCGTGTACGGGACCAGCTTCCTCACGGCGTCCTCGATCTCCTCGCCTGCAAGGAAGAGGTGCACGATGTCGAAGTGGAAGCGAATCCTCGGATGGTTTACCGTGTCGAAGAGCCAGGTGATCCGCTCCGAGCGATCTACCGCCGCGCCGCAGTGGGCCTCGCCAGCAAGGATGAAGTCCTCCCTGTCGGCGAGGTCGGCATAATCCTGGAGCCGCTCGACAACCCGCCCCCGTATCTCCTCCCATTGCTTGGAACGTCCCCCGATCCCGATGGCCAGGACCGGCGGCTCGCGCATCCCGAGGTCGCGGGCCAGCTGCGCCGCCTTGCGCGTGTGCTCCAGCGTGGCGCGGTGCTCAGCGTCGTCCTCGGTAAACACATGACCGAGCATGAACAACGCGGGAACGCCGAGCCGGTGATTGCCCAGCAGTCGTCGCAATTCCTTTCGCCGCGCCGGAGCGATCTCATCCGGCATGGAGCCTTGGTGTTTGGGGCCGAGGCAGATTTCCACGCCGTCGTACCCCATGTCCGTCAGGGCGGGTATGGCGTCCTCTAATGACAGCATGGGCATGGCATAGGTCCCGTATGCGATTTTCACTTGTCACTCTCCACTTTCCACTCTCCACTTATCATCTTCGGTTTGAGGCGGAGCTTTGCTATGGTTCTATCGTTTCTTCCACTGATACGCGGCCTTCGAGTTCTTCCAAAAATACTTCTCCGCCGCTTTCTTACCCTTGCCCTCGAAGTACTCCCGAACGACATGCATCACGCTCGCATAATCCGCATAGCGCGAGCAGACGGGCCAGTCGCTCCCGTAGATCAGACGGTCCTCTCCGAAGGCGTCCCAGAGGGCGTCGAGCGTCGGCGCATAGAAGCCGGGTTCGGTGGGGGCGGGCTCCCGGCGCGTGGCCGAGGCGAGGCCCGAGACCTTGCAATAGACATTGGAGCACTCGGCGGCGTTGCACATGGCCCGGACCCAGGACCGTTCGGGGTCCCTTCCGTCGATGATCGCGCCGCCGACGTGGTTGATTACCATGTGCATCTCGGGAAACATCTCGGCAAGCGCCGTTACGCTATCGAGGTGCTCCTCCCGCACGAGCAGGTCGAGCTCCAGTTCGCGGATGGCCAGCATCTCAAGGTCCAGACTCACGGCCGAGTTTTCGAGATCGTCCACAACCTTCCCCCGCAGGCGAATGCCGCGGAAGAGGGGGTTCTCCGCGAACCGCGCCAGATGGTCCGCAAAGCCCTCCGCTCCCGGCGTCAGATTGCCCACCACGCCCAGAATAAACGGTTCCTTCTCGGCAAGATCGAGGAGCCACTGATTGTCCTCCGGCCACTCGCTCGCCTCCACGACGACCGTTCCCGTCACGCCCTGGGCGGCGGCCGCCTCCTTGAAGTGATTCGGGAGGACCGTCCGATACAGGACCTTGTCGTTGGGCTTGGGCCAGGGGATGCCTTGGGGCCGTGAGGGATCGTAAAAGTGCGTGTGGGCGTCAATGATCATGGCCACTCCAATCCGCGAGTCGAGATGAAGAAGTGAATCAGAACAATGATGGCGCTTTTTTATCACGCCGGCGCGTCCTCGTCAAGCCCCGTCATGAAAATCTTCCTAAAACTTTTGGGAGATCGCGCCGTATTGACTTCCGCCCGTGCGCGCGATTACAATGCATTGGTCAGCGATTGCGTTTTGCCGAGGGCGCCCGTTTACACAAGCACCTATGACCGACAAGAAAGACAACGACTTGATAACCATATATTGCGGCGAGTGCGGCGCCAAGATGCAGGTCAGCGCCGACAGCGCAGGCAAGGCGACTCGCTGCCCCGACTGCAAGGCGAAAGTTCCCATCCCCAGTTCCTACCTGGCTCGACCGCAGATTCGATTCTACTGCCCGCGCTGCGAGGGGCGCGTTCGGGCCTGGGCGGAACAGTCCGGCCAGTCCATGCGCTGCCCCGGCTGCGACCTCCGCATCGAGCTTCCCCATATCGAGGGCTACGTCGAACCTGAGGAGGGATTTGAGCAGAGCGAGCTCAACCCCGAACAGGAGAACGCGCGGGAAGAACCCGCGGAAGTGTTCGAGGAGGCCGATGACGAGGAGGAATGGGAAGAGCCCGGGGAGGAAGAAGAACAAGACGAGGAAGAGGAGGAAGAACCGCCCCGCGTCGAACGCGAAAGGTCGAAGGCGGCGAAGCCGATCCTCTCCCGCCGATCTACCCGCAGGATGGTCCGGGCGGCGTTGTGGTCGCTTGTTGTTGTCATTCCCATCGGCATCTTCATTTTCCTCCGCGCCACGCGGCCCGAATGGCTGGACCGAAAACTGATTAACGCGGCGGAGGCGGGGACCTACACCCGCGCGAGCCTCCTCGTTACATGCGGGGCCGATGTCAACACACACGACAGCGCCGGCCGAACCGCCCTCCACGCCGCCGCCGAGAAGGGCAACAAAAAGATCGTTGAACTCTTGATCGCCGGGGGCGCGGCGGTGGACCGCGAGGATCATGCGGGCCGGACGCCCCTCCTACTCGCCGTGCTCGGCGGCCATCGGGACGTCGTCGAGGCGCTCCTGGACGCCGGCGCCGACCCCCACGTGACCCATCCCACCGACGGCCGCAGACTTCTGGATATTGCCATGGCAAACGGTCACAACGCCGTCGCCGACCTCCTCCTCCGCCGCAGGGAGGAGGCGAAGCCGCAGGCCCCGCCGCCGTCCAGCATTATCACAATACCCGAGGGGGCGGGGGAGCAGGAGAGGGTCGCCCTGCGGATACCCCCCTCGCGCCTGACCCTCAACAAGGAGGCGCCCACTGCAGCGCCCTCGCCCGCCGTCGAACAGCCCGCCCCCAAGAAACGACCGGTGATCGTCCTGGACCGGACACGGCTCATGCCCGTGGGCTACTACGTAAGATACATGCTCAAAATCGGTGTGCGTCGAATGTGGGGCGCAAAGGGCGAGGGGAACAAAAAATTCCTCGTCGTCGTCTTCACCGGCCCGATAGATATGTTCAAAGTCAGCGAGTACGAGTTCCGATATTTGAAAGAGGAAAACGGAAAGCTCACAACCGTGGCGATGACGCGGCACTACGACCCAACTCGGTTCACGCTCATCCTTAGCAACGGCGAACGCCTTCGGGCCTCGGCCATCGCGCCGAACTGGGCGCCCGTCGAAACCACGCTCACATCCAACATCTTCCACTACGACCTGACCAAGAGCTACGAGTCCGAGCGGGACCTCCGGCCCGGCCAGGTGGCCGTCGCCTGGCTGCTCCGGGCCGAGGAGTGCCGCGCCCCGTTCCAGGTGCGCGTGGACTGGGGCCAGCCCATCGCCGTGCCCGACGTGCGATATGATGCAGAAGAGAAATAAGTCAGCAGGAGAAATGCGAATGAAGTACGGCGTTGTCTATGGCCGTCTGAAGGATGCGACCAAGGATCAGTACCAGCTCGCTGCCGAATACGGCTTCGACGGCCTGGAGTTGGTCTTCGGCGCGAACAAGCATGAGCAGGACCCCCTGTGGACGCCGGAAGGCGTGAAGGAGATCAAGGCGCAGGCCGAGGCCGCCGGCATCGCAGTTCCATCCGTCTGCGGCGGGTATTACAACCAGCGCGGCCTCGCGGCGGATGACGCGGAGCTGCGGCGGACCGGCGTCGAGGTCCTGTTGACGCTCATTGACCACTGCGCCGACGTGGGGATGGAGAACATCCTCATCGCCTTCTTCGCCAACGGCGAGATCAAGACACCGAGGCACGAGGATTACGTCGTCGAGGCCATGGAGCAGTGCGCCCCGAAGGCGCAGAAACGCCGCATCAACCTGTGCCTTGAAACGACTCTCCCAGCCAGGCGCTTTCTCGCCCTGGCCCGGCGCATCAATCACCCGCACGTGCGCATCTACTACGACCTGGCCAACCCCCTCATGTGGGGCGAGAACCCCGCCGAGGGCCTCGACATCCTGGCGGAGTTCGTCGCGCAAATCCATATCAAGGACCGCGGTGCGGACGACAAGAACGTCCAGCTCGGCGCGGGCCGCGTGCCCTTCCCCGACGTGGTGAAGACCATTCGCAAGATCGGCTACGACGGCTGGATGTGCTTAGAGACGCCGGCGGGCAACAACGAGACCACCGCGAACCTGAAGTTCATCAAGGACCAGATGGGCGGGTAAATGACGAAGCTCGCTTAACCTCCCGGAGGTTCGGAACCTCCGGGAGGTTGAGAGGAGTAGGCTGCTACGTCTTGCGGTCCCATGCGTCGGCGATCCACTTGTCGAGCACCTGCCCCAGCTCGCGCGCGACCTCGGGCTTCTCCTTTATCAGGTTCTTCGTCTCGCCGATGTCCGCGTCGAGGTCGTAGAGCGCGTCCTCCTTTTCCTGGCCTCGGAGGAGCTTCATATTCCCGCGCCGGATGGCCGAAATCGGGATGGACTTGTTCTTCCCCTCCTTCGCCTTCTCGGTCCTCCGCCAGCGCCAGCAGAGGTATTCGTGCGGCGTCTTCGCCTTTCCCTGAATCATGGGCAGGATGTCCTTGCCGTCGATCGTCCCCTCCGGCAGCTTGCCGCCTCCGATCAGGGCGAGCGTGGTGAATAGGTCCGTCGTGATGGCCATCTCGCCCACGGCGCTTCCTGGCGTGATGTGTCCCGGCCAGCGCGCGATGAACGGAACGCGGATGCCGCCCTCCCACAGGCTCCCCTTTCCCCCGCGAAGGGGCTTGTTGCCCTCGACGCGCCGGCCGCCGTTGTCGCTGGTGAAGATGACAAGCGTGTTGTCCCTCAGGCCCTTCTTCTCCAGCGCATCGAGCACGCGGCCGATGCCGTCCTCCATGCACTTCACCATCGCGCCAAAGGCCCCGCAGCGCGATGACTTCATATACTCCTCCGGCGCCTGGTCGGGCAGGTGCGGCGCGTTGTAGGCCAGGTAGAGGAAGAAGGGCTGCTCCTTCGTCTGCCGCTCCAGGATGGCGACGGCCTCGTTGGTGAGCAGGTCCGTCATGTAGCCCTGGTCGTTGCAGATCTCCTCCTGCCGGAAGAACCACTTCTTGTCGTCCTTGTAAACATGCTTGTAGTAGTCGGCCGAGCCGGAGGTCACGCCGTAGAACTCGTCGAAGCCCTGCTTCCTCGGGTGCATCTCGGCGGGGTAGCCCAGGTGCCACTTGCCCACGCAACACGTGCGGTAGCCAGCGCCCTTTAGCACCTCGGCCAGCGTCGTGTCCGCCGGGAGCAGGCCGCCCTTGTTCGTCGGCGAGGGCCATGTGTGGCCGGTGCGCAGGGGATAGCGCCCGCTCATGATGCTCTCTCGCGTCGGCGCGCACATGGGGGCGGCGGTGTAGAAGCTGGTCAGGCGGACGCCCTCGGTCGCGAGCCTGTCCAGGTTCGGGGTATCAATGTCCTTCCCGCCATAGCAGCTCAGATCGCTGTAGCCGAGGTCGTCGGCGATGATGAACAGGATATTGGGGCGGCTCTGCCCCTGTGCCCTCGAGATCGACTTGCCGGACATGACGGCCGTGGCGCCGGCGACACCGACGTGTTTCAGAAAGTCTCTTCGGTTCATCTATCCTTCTCCCGGGACATCAAACCTCTTGTCGTTCGTCTCCTCGCACCATGCGGCGAGCCGGCCAGCTATTCTACCACACGGAACGGATGCCCCTTCGCATATCTCCTCTCGGCATACCCATTCCCTTCGTGTTCACCAAGGAAGGGGTTCCAGCACTTCCGCGGGAGGCCGTTGTCTCCGATCATCTAAGAAGTTCAGGAATGGTCGCTCTTCGGGACTGCATACCTTTTCGTTCACCAGATACTTGTACAAACAGGCCATTTGGGCAACTTGCTCAGCAGCAGCATAAGCCCCGTATAGGAACTCTTGCTCGGCGCATCTTCCAGTTGCTGCAGTTAGCGGCTTCAAGCGTCTTGTGTCGATTTTGTATAGTAGGATCTGCCTGCTGTAGCAGACGCCGCGGTCCTCATCATCCCATTCCCATTCGTCAAGCAACTTGAGTAGTCCTCCCTTTGCTGCTGCAACGGCAGCGGCCTGGTCAAGGAGTTCCTCAAATTCCTGCCGGTAGGGCGGAACCAGTATCTTTTCCAGCAGACCGTCAACTTGCTTCGCATCACGCGCATCCAGACATTTCAGTTTGCCCTTGCGGCCGAGCAGGTACCCTTCCAGGATCAAGCTGTAGAACTGGTGATTGCCAATTGTGTCAAGAACCGCGTCTATGAATCGCTCGTCAAACTTGTTTGGCTGGTAGTGGATGCGCGGTCGGAATCTCATCAGCGGCACACCGAGCTTCCCCAGGATGCCATCCTTGAGCTTATCTCTCTGTTTTTGGACTTGGCTATCGTGAAGACTCGAATCTGATTCAAGGGCAAGAGTGACCCTCCTTTTCCCATCTCCTGTGCTGGTAGCCACATCCACCCTACTCGGACTCATGATGAAGTCCCACTCGTCTCTCGTAAAGGCGCTTCTTTTGAGCTCGCCTACCAACTGCCTTAGCGAGACATTGGGGTGAGTTTCCCAGCATGTGGAATCCAAGCGGTCTTTCACGTACTCGTACAAGAATGCTTCGTCATCGCTATTCAGGAGATGCCCATGGACCATGGCACTTCCTCCTCTTGTATTGCCCCTGGCAATTGCGTGGGAATCCTGCCCACTCCCGACCCAGAACCAGATTGGTCCAGTTGAGCGAGCGAAATCCCTCCCGGCACGTATCACCCGCAACAAGGAGTCGGGGAAAGGATTCCCCTCCTACAGGCAACACACACAATCGAAAATGGCCAATCCAAAATCGAGAATCAAACGCTGACCCACGCCCCATCCTTCTCCGCCGACTCGTACATCCGGTCGAGGACGAGGCGGCTGCGGCGGCCGTCGCGACCATCGCAGACCAACTCCGCGCCGGCGCGGATGGCGGCGGCCAGGTTCTGGGCGAGGCTGGTCCAGGGCAGCATCTCCGGCTCGGGCGGCGTGTCCTCCCACTTGCCGCCGACGTGCCACCGCTCGATGTCCGCGGAGTACGGCCCGCCGGTGACGTGCGTGACGGCCCCCTCCGCGCCGTGCAGCTCCAGGTCGCGATACCATGTGTTGACGGGATAGGACGTCGTGGCGAAGAGCTGGACGACGGCGCCGTCGGCATACTCCCACAGGGCGCAGCCGAGGTCCTCCGCCTCGATCTCGTGCGTCTGGGTCCACCTGTTCATGGACACGCGCTTGGGCAGGCCGAGGATGTAAACCAATTCATCAATGTGGTGGATGGTCTGGTTGCTCATGATGCCGCCGCCGTCGAACTGCCTCGTGCCGCGCCACCCGCCGCTGGCCTGGAAGTACTCCATCTTCCGCAGGACCTTGAGCGACATGGTCCCGCCGAGGAGCCTGCCGAGGTCGCCGCGGGCGATGCGCTGCTTCAGGCGCTGCGTCGCGTGTTCCAGGCGGAAGGCGAAGTCCACGGCGAGCAGCTTCCCGGCCTTGTCGGCGGCGGCGATCATGCGGTCGCAGGCGGCAAGGCTGGCCTCCATCGGCTTCGTCGTGATGACGTGCTTCCCTGCGTTCAGCGCCGCGACGGCGATGTCGGCATGAAGACCGGTCGGCGTCATGACGAAGACCGCCTCGCAGTCATCGCGCTCCAGCCAGGGGTCGAGTTTGGTGGTCCACTCGCAGCCGAGTTCCTTTCCGACCTTCTCCGCCTTCTCCGCGTTGAGGTCAACGACGCCGACGACCTCCGTGCCCGGTTCCTTCTTCAGTTGCTTGGCGCGGGAGTAGCCCATGCCCAGGCCGACCACGACGAACTTCACCGGCTCGAAGTCGAACTTGGCTTTCACCCTCGGGGCCGGCGCGCCGCCGGGCCAGGCCTTGCGGATGCGGTCAATGAGGCGCTTCGACATCTCGACGTTGCTCACCGACTTGTCGGGATTGTGCGTCTCGGCAGAGACGGGTCCCTTGAATCCGTTCGTCGCCAGCGCAAGAAGGATTTTCTCCCAGGGCACGACCACATCGGCGAGGCCAGGGACAGCGCCCTTCGCCTTGACGTGGATGCACCGGCTACGCTTCACACGCTCGGCGATGGCCTTATCGTTCGGCGGATCGCCGCCGAGCCATTCGTTCGCGCAATCCCAGGCCAGACCCCACTCCGGGACGCGGAGCGCGTCGAGGACGGTGAAGCACTCGGGCACGGTGACGCCGCAGTTCTCGAAGGCGAGGGTGAGGCCCGCTGCCTTGGCCCGATCTGCGAGAGGGCCGACCTGGTCGAGGACCTTTTGGAGTTGATCCGGCTGCACGGCGAGGGCGCCCTTCCCCTCCGCCTTGGGCTGCCAGTAGAAGAAGGCGCGGACGAGGCGGCAGTTGAATTTGTCGGCGGCGCGGACAATGCCTTCGAGTTTTTTCTTCTCGGCATCCAGTCGCTCCTTCTCCGGCAGATGCACCTTGGCGAGGGAGGATTGGAGGCAGGCGACCTTCAGGCCGTGGTCCTTGAGGAGTTTGGCGATATCGTCCATCTCCTTGTCGTCGAGCATGCAGAACTCCCTGCCCATGACGCGGCCTCGGAGGTCAATCCACTGAAGCCCCCAGTCGCGGAAGTGGGAGATGCCGTCGGTGATGTCAATGCCGATTTCGTCGTTGAAGATAGACAGTCGCATTAGTTTCTCCTTCTGCAAGGGGTTGCTACACATGTGAGGGTCCATACTATACCATAAAACCTGTCTGTGGCAAGCGGTTGGTTTTTTTCTTCAAACGGACGGGTTTTTGGTTTATGATATGGCCGTGTCGTCAGGAACGGTCTTCTGAATTCGCACATTGGTAGGATCCGTGGCAAGACTTATTGTATTCAAAGGCACGAACGCAGAGATGGTGTACGAGCTCGGCGACGAACCGGTGACCGTAGGCCGACACCCGGACAACGTGGTCCATGTGCTGGACGCGAAGGCGTCGCGGGAGCACTGCCGGATTGTAAAAATAGAGGATGGTTACGAGATCAGGGACAACAACAGCCGGAACGGGACGCTGGTGAACGGTGTTGCCGTGATGAAAGCGGCGTTGTCCAACGGAGATCGGATTCAGGTGGGAAATACGATCATGCACTTTGAGGGGGAAGATAGAGAGGAGCCAAGCACAGTAGTCATCACGGAGGAAGCGGAGAATTTCGATGGGACGGTGGTTGAGGCGGCGTTGAACGTGCGTGACGCGACGCTTCTGGACCCGGATACGCCCCGCCCGGACCTGGGACACCTGCGCCGGGCCGAAAAGGCGCTGACGGTTCTGTATGAGGGGGCCCAACTGCTCAGTTCCGGCAAGGGCATGGGCGATCTGTTAGACGCCGTGACGGGACTGGCGCTGGACCTGACGGGCGGGGATCGGGCGTTCATCGCCCTCCTTCGCGGCGACGGCGCCTTGGAAATCCAGGCGGCCCGCCCCTCCCTGGAGGGTATCCCTCAGTCGGAGATTGCGATCAGCAAGACCATCGCCAACGTGGCGTTGGGCGAGAAGACTGCGGTGCTCTGCTCCGATGCGCAGCGGGACATCCGCTTCCGCAACCAGCAGAGCATCTACATGCACCGGATTCGTTCGGTGCTTTATGTGCCGTTGACCGCACACGACAAGGTGCTGGGGATTCTGGGGGTGGACAATACGGACCCCCTCAAAAGATTCACGAAGGAAAATTTGCGGCATCTCTCCATCTTGGCGAACCATTCCGCGGCGGCCCTGGACAACCTGCGGCTGCAGGAGGAGGCCGTCCGGCAGAAGGTGATAGATCAACAGTTGGAGATTGCGCGGGAGATTCAGCAGAACTTCCTGCCGGCCGACCTGAATATCGTCCCCAAAATGGAAACGGCCGCGAGCAGTCTGCCGGCCATGCTCGTGGGGGGGGACTTCTACGATTGCATCCCGCTGGACGGAAACCGCACGGTTCTTTCCATCGGCGATGTGGCGGGCAAGGGCATCCCCGCCGCGCTGTGCATGGGGCGGCTAATGGGCGACATCCGAGCCATGGTTGTGCACCATGAAGCCCCGTGCGAAATCCTTGCCGCCCTGAACCAGTCCTTCCTCAAGAGGAGCACGCGGGGCATGTTCATCAGTCTGATTCTGATGGTCGTGGATTCCTATACCATGTCCTGCACCATCTGCAACGCAGGACACCCGATGCCGATTATTTTGCGGAGCGGTTGCCCTTCCCCGGAATTCATCGAGGAACGCGGCGGCCCCACGCTGGGAATCGCCGACAGGGCCGAGTATGTGGACTATACCTTCTCGGTCGCGCCCGGGGACATCCTCTTTCTATATACCGACGGACTCATCGAGGCGCACAGCGGCTCCGAGGAGTTTTTCGGCATTGAGCGGCTGGCGGATGCGGTCCTCGCCTGCCGCGATATGAGGTGCGCAGAGATCATCCAGACGGTCTTCGATCGCGTGACGGCTTTCGCGGGCACGGAGACGATCCCCGACGACCTGACGACGATGGTCCTTCGCGTGCAGGAAAAGGCGTAGGCGGTTTCTTCGCGCCGCGTGTCTTGTTCAAGGCGCCTCTGACGTGCTCGACATCGCCGGGCTTGAGGCCCTTCGCGGCGCGGGGGAGGTAGAGGTCGAATGTGGTTCCCACGCCCGGCGTGGATTTCACGGCAATATGGCCGCCATGGTTCCTGATGATGGAGTAACACGTCGTCAGGCCGAGGCCGGTCCCGGTTTGTTTTGTGGTGAAGTAGGGGTCAAAGATGTTCTCGATATATTTCTCCGGAATGCCGACCCCCTCATCCGCGATTCGGATCTTGATATAATCCCCCGCAGCAAACGGCAACCTGCCGTCTGCCGCCAGACTAACGTTTTCGGCGCTCACCCGGATGACCCCGCCCTGCGGCATGGCCTGCACGGCGTTGAGCACGATGTTGCTGACGGCCTGTCCGATCTGGCCCGAATCGGCCTCCACAAGCCACAGCCCATCGGGGACGGAGAAGTCGCATCGGCAACGAGAACCGCTCACGGCCAATGATGCCGCGTCAATGATCTCCCCGCCGAGGGCGACGATCCTCTTCACCGACATCCCCCCCTTGGCAAAGGTCAGCAACTGGCGCGTCAGGTCCTTTGCGCGCATGGCGGCCCTCTCGGCCTCCGCAAGGCGATCGAGGATTTTCCCTTTGGGGTCGGTCAGCACTTTCGCCAGAGAGATGTTGCCAATCACGCCGGTGAGGATGTTGTTAAAATCATGGGCAATTCCACCGGCGAGAACCCCGAGCGATTCTAACTTGCGGGCGCGGAGAATCTCCGCCTCCATCTGCTTTCGAGCTGTGATGTCGCGGATCACCGTCACCACTCCCACCGTCTGCGTTCCCTCCACGATCGGGATCTTCCGCGTTTCGGTGTTAATCGCAAGGTCGCCGACCACGTTGTCCTCCTCGGTGACCAGGACCTGGCCGGACTCCAGAACCTGACGGTACTCCGCGAGAACTTCCTCGGGAAGGAATGGGAAGACTTCAAACACCGTCTTCCCGATCATGTCCTCGTCAAGCTTCAGTTCGTGTATCCACTCGCGGAGCGCCCTGTTGGCCAACCGGATCCGTAGGTTGCGGTCCACCACATGAATGGCGTCGCCCATGGCGTCCAGCGTGGAGCGATACTGCCGTTCCGACTCCCCCAGCGCCTCCCGCGGAGCAGCCCTGACCATCCCGCGGTCAGCCTGCGCGGACTGAAACCCGGCGAGTTGCCTTCGCAGTTTCCTCAGTTCCGAGAGGAGTTCGGCCTTGTTCTTCTGCTTGTCGGACATGGCGCTCCCCTTGCCGTTCAAAGACGAAAAAACCCAATCATCGTCCACAGAAATGATGATTGGGTCGAAATGGATGGGTTAGACATAGCCGATGTCCTCATGCGATGGAAAATACACTATCATGCGGTTTCCACCGCCTCCCCACATCGGCACGGGCCCCGTCGGGCACCCCTTTTCATGGTATCCTATCCATAGGGGACCTATACGTCAAGAGGATTTTATCGGGAGTTTTCCGATGAATCGCAGGGAGACGCCTTGCCCTCCTGCCGTTGACTTGCCGCGCCCTATGCCGTATACTGAAAGACAGAAAGGTGTCCATACGCATGTTCAATGAACCCTGGTTCCAGCAGCTAAGGTATTACCCGTTCAGCCAATACCTGAAGAAGCGGTTCGGCTGCAGGGTGCATAAGGTCACGCTCCACGCGGGATTCACCTGCCCCAACCGCGACGGCAGGTGCGGCGTGGGAGGCTGCATCTACTGCGTGAACCAGAGCTTCAGCCCGGTGGCCGGCAAGGGGAACATGCCCATCCGGGAACAGATGAAAAAGGGCATGAAATTCCTCCGACGACGATCCGGCGCGCAGAAGTTCATCGCCTACTTTCAACCCTTTTCAAACACATATGCCGACGTGGCCACGCTGAAGGCCCGCTACGACGCTGCCCTGTGCGACGACGACATCGTCGGCATCTCCATCGGCACCCGGCCGGACTGCGTCCCCGACGAGGCACTCGATCTCGTCCAGAGCTACACCGCCCGATATGAGGTGTGGCTGGAATATGGCATCCAGAGCATTCACGAGCAAACGCTCCGTCGGATCAACCGGGGGCACTTCTTTGACGCCTTCGAGGACGCCGTGCGGCGGACGCAGGGGAGGGGGATCAAGATCTGCGCCCATACGATTCTTGGGCTGCCGGGCGAGACCCGAGAGGATATGATTGAGACGTCGCGCGCTGTCAGCGACCTCGGCATAGACGGCGTAAAGTTGCACCACCTCTACGTGGCCAAGGGGACTCCTCTGCACGAGATGTATGATCGCGGGGAGGTGCAAGTCATGAGCGCAGAGGAGTACATCCCGCTGGTCTGCGACTGCCTCGAGGTGATCCGGTCCGACGTGGCCATCCAGCGGCTCGTGGGGGATACCCACGGCGGGATGCTGGTGGCTCCCATCTGGCCGCAGAAGAAGAGCGAGGTATTCGCCGCCATATCGGCGGAGTTGAGGCGGCGCGATTCCTGCCAGGGCGCGCGCTGCGGGACCTCGGTATCGGCCCATGCCCTTGCGAAATGATCAAGACCCCGTCGTAAGCCACAAGTTCCCGTCGTTGCCGTTGGCATTGGACCGCAACTTGTTGTTGAACCAGGTGTCCGTCGAGCCGTCGGGCACGTAGGCCGCTGTGTAGTCGGTTAGGGGTGCGGTGAACCCGGTGTATGAGGTGGCGTTCATCTTGGTCGAGTAAACCTCGCCTATCTCGTTCACCGCATAAGTTCGGCTCCCCGTCGCGCCCAGTTCCACTGGCCATGCATAACAGACAAAACTGTTTTCCTGAATCGTGATGGCCGCAAATTGGGTGGCGTCTGCGGGATCGAAGATGGGTCCGCCCTGTCCCGATGCGTTTCCCGTTCCACCGAGGGTGCGGTCATCCCCCGCGGTGGTGTCCGTATCGGCCAGGAACATCCTGTAGAGATAGCCCGACGCCTCCGCCGTTCCATTCCCATTGGCCCCGGCGGTGGAGAAGTTCATGGAGATGTAGGTGGGATAGACCGCGCCGGCGGCCTTTGTGCTGCGCGGCGTGATCTCGCCGCACAGCTCCGAGAGCAGCCCGGCCTCGCCGTTGCCGTCCCAGTCCTGATCCACCTCCTCCTGCAAGTGAAATAGCGCCTGTTGCGTTGCAATGGTCTTGAGGTTGCCCACAGCGGACGACTCATTGGCCGACATGCGGGCGCGAAGGACGTTCGGAACGGCCACCGAAGCGATCACGGCGATAATGGCCACAACGATCATCAATTCGATGAGTGTGAAGCCGTGGCGCCTGTTCATGGCTTGGGTCCCTTTCAGCACAGCAGACACGATACAAGAGAAATGTCGCGGGAATCAGACAGATTCCTGCTTGCACATGTGCAAATATGGGGCCAAAGAGCTGCCTATATCATAAATGATTTGTACATAGCATGTTATGAAAATATATTTATGCGGGCGGGCCAGGTGCGCTCATGTGCGCAATATACGCGTTTATGATACCGTTGTAGTAATCGAGCGCCCGAATTGCGCACGGCCATAGGGTAAGATGGTGTTGGACTGGGCCAATGATTGGGGATGGATTTTCCGATGGCAAGCGGCTGGTCCAGCGCAAGGAGCGCAATCCGGCGGATGTGGAATGGGTTTGAAACCAGCGTTGCGTGGGCCGCGAGGTCGGGATTTTGTTTGAAATGGCATTATGGCTCTGTTATGCTACGAATGAGTTTTGTGTTTCTACTTCCCCTCGGTATGGATAACAGCGGCGCGGTGAATAAGAAGCTCTTGGACATTCTGGCGTGTCCGTGGTGCCTCGGAGATCTGGACCTGGCGGGGGGCAATCTGACCTGCCGGAGATGCCGGACGGTCTATACGATTGAAGACGATATTCCCAATATGCTCGTGCCCGAGGCGCGGGTCTTCTGCCCCCTGTGCCACAAGGAAATGGAGAAGATCGAGGAGTACGCCTGTTGCGCGAAATGTGGCAGGAAGTTCTCCATGGAGCAGCGGATCGAGGGCAACATGAGCGACCATGCCGAGCCATATGCCGAAAAATCCTGACAACTGGCGGGAGCGGCAAGACCAACAGCCAAACACACGTGCCCGGGATTGCCCCGTGAGGTGCCCTATATTCACCGATGTCTGACCTACAGGCGATAATTTCCGATGTTCACGGCAACTTCGAGGCCATGAAAGCGGTCCTCGACGATATCCTATCGAAGAACATCACCGATATCGTCTGCCTGGGCGACCTCGTCGGCTATGGGCCGAATCCGAAAGAGTGCATTGACTATGCAACTAACTTCCGCATCACCATGATCGGCAACCACGAGGAGGCCCTCATGGAGGAGTTGCGAACGAGCGGATTCAATCCCAAGGCGTCCGGATCGCGGAACTGGACCTATGAGCAACTCAATCTGTTCGACGAGGAACACAGGGAGGAAAACGCCAAGCGCTGGGATTTCATCGGCGAGATGAAGGAGATCTACACCGAAGGCGATGTCATGTATGTTCACGCCTCGCCCTGCGATCCCACGCGTGAGTATATCTACCAGCGGGACATCGCCCAGCCGGTAAAGATGAAACGGATCTTCATGGAGATCGAGCACATCTGCTTTGTGGGACACACACACCAGCCGGGCATCTTCACGGAGGACATGGCCTATTTCTCCCCGAAGGACCTTCCCAAGATCTGCAAACTGCCCCCTGGCAAGAAAACCATCGTCAACGTCGGGTCCGTCGGCCAGCCGCGCGATTTTGACGTCCGCGCCTGCTATGTCGTGTTTGATCCTAAGTCCAAAGCCATTGCCTACCGGAGAGTCGCATACGATGTGGAACGCACCGCGCAAAAGATCTTCGAGACAGACGGCCTCGACGACACGCTCGGACAGCGCCTCCTGGCAGGACGGTGACCCGTGGATGAGGTGAAAAAAGCCAGGGCCGAACTCGTTGAAATCGGCCGACTCATCGAGCGGAAGGACCTCATCGTGGGACCCGGCGGCAACACCAGCGTCCGCGTCGGCGACGTCATCTATGTCAAGGCCTCCGGCAAGTCCTTCGAGGAAGCGATCGAGTCCGACTATGTCGGCGTGGACCTCCACACGGGCAAGCTGGTAGACGGCGACCTTAAGCCCACGTCCGAAATCGCCATGCACCGGGGCTGCTACCTCGTCCGGGAGGATATCCGCGCCGTCGTCCACACCCATCCGCCCTTCGCCATGGGGGTGGCAAGCGCCGGGAAGACCATCGAGCCCCTCTGCCCCGACTACGTGGCCCTCATCGGCAGGGCCATCCCCCTCGTGGACTATGTGGTCCCCACCGGCCAGGAGATCGCCGACGCCGTCGTCCCCGTCATCAAGGAGCACAATGCGGCGCTCCTCGCCAACCACGGCGTGGTTGCCGTGGGGCGGAACCTGCGGGAGGCCTATTATCGAAACCTCTTCGTCGAATCGGCGGCCAAGGCGCTGGTAGCCGCGGAGGTCGTTGGAACCCTCCGCCCCCTGACCGACGAGGAAGTCGCCGAGATTGACGGACTCGCCACCGAGAAATATCGTAGAGACCTTCTGAAGGACCAACGTTGATCCGCCCATCTTCCCCAGAGAGTTGAATGGATAGAAACACACTACTTGCCCTTGTGCTGTCCGCCCTCGTGCTGATCCTCTGGCAATGCTTCGTCGTCCCCCGCTACGCCCCGCCGCCGAAGCCGGAGGAGGAAAGCGCCGTCGCAGACAAGGAACCCGCCGCGCCGCCGCAGAGCGAGACGCAACCAGCAACCACCGAAAAGAAGCCCGAACCGAAGGAAAAAGCCCTGGAGCAGGAACCGGAACAGCCGGCGACTCAGGAATCAAAGCAATCGAAGAAGATCGAGGGCCTGCCCGAGGCCGAACCCCAGGACGACATCGAGCTGGACGCCCCGGGATCGAAACTGATGACCGCCTGGACCAACCAGGGCGCCGCCCTCAAGCGGTTGACCTTCCGGGACTACTACACCGACGTGGAGCATACCGAGAACCTGACCCTCCTGAAACCGATCGAGAACGCACCGCTGTCATTGACCCTCACAAACGTCATGATGGTCTCCGGCGAGGACATCAACAGCCCCGTGGAGGAGGGCTACAGCCTGGACCTGGACCGGCGCGCCTATCATGTGGCCCGAGAGGACGGAAAGTTGACCTTCACCACCGGCTTCCAGAACGGCCTCGAGGTCGTCAAGTGCTTCGAACTCGATCCGGCCACATACCACCTGAACGCCGCGCTTGCCTTCCGGAACAAGGGGAAGGAACCCGTCAAATTGCAGTACAGCATCGTCGCCTCCGGCCCCATCGTCCCGGACGACCTCTCCGGGATGAATCTCTACGCTTTCGCTGCAACGATGGACGACGCCGGCCGCGTCGGGGTCCAAAAGGTCCATGCCGGAAAGCTCCCCAAGGGGGCCTTCGCCGTTGAGGGAGAGGCCATAGATATCCTCTGGGCCGGCTGCGACAACATGTATTTCGCCGCCGCGCTCCAGCCCCAACAGGGACCGGAGGAGAAATGGGTCTACCGCGCCGTGGGGTCGGCCTTTGAGCAAACCCTCCCGCCGCGAGCGCCCAACGAGAAGGGCCAGACCATTCACAACGCCACAATGACGCTGACCTCCTACCCCGTCGTCATCCAGCCGGGCAAGGAGGCCGTCCATCGCTTCGCCTACTTCGTCGGCCCCAAGGACAAAGACATCCTCGCCAAGCAGGGCTGGGCACATATGACCGATCTCGTGGACTTTGGCATGTTCGGGCTGATCAGCAGACTGCTCCTCTGGCTCCTGGACAGGTTTTACGCCCTGATCCCAAACTACGGATGGGGCATCATCTTCATCACGGTCGTCGTCAAGATCTGTCTCCATCCCCTGTCTCGCAAGACCCAGATCTCCATGCACCGCATGCAGAAGCTCCAGCCCCTCATCAACGAACTGAAGGAAAAACTCAAGAACGACCCGCAACGTCTCCAGAGGGAACAGTGGGAACTCTTTCGGAAGTACCGCGTCAATCCCTTCGGCGGCTGCCTGCCCATGTTCATCCAGATTCCCGTCTTTCTCGGCCTCTTCCGCGCCTTGCAGCTCAGCATCGTCTTCCGGCAGGCGGACTTTGTACTCTGGATCAAGGACCTCTCCCAGCCAGATCGCCTTGCCATCCTTCCCTTCCAACTGCCCTTCCTCGGTAACGAATTGAACGTCCTGCCTATCCTGATGACCGCCACTTGGCTCATCCAGCAGGGGACCATGCCCAAGCCCGCCGACCCCCAGCAGGCCCAGCAGCAGAAGATCATGATGTTCATGCCCGTCATGTTCGGCTTCATGCTCTACAGCATGGCATCCGGCCTGACTCTCTATTGGATGACCAGCACCCTCCTCGGCATCTTTGAGCAGATGTATATCAAGCGACTCATCGCCCGGATGCCCGACCTGGAACCGGTGGAAGAAGCAAAGCCGCCCAAGAAATCTCTGCGCCGCGGGAGATAGGGAGATGGTCCTCCCCAGAACCCATCCTGCTGCGGAGGACACCATCGTTGCCATCTCCTCCCCCGCCGGCTCATCGCCCCGCGCCATCATCCGTCTCAGCGGACCCAGTGCCCTGCGCGCCGCAGGAGATGTGTTCCACAGCAGCACAAACCGCGCCGTCGCCGCCATGACGACCTACAACTCCGCCGAGGGTCATGTTGCGCTGCCGAACGAGGGAGTTCATGCCCCGGCTGTCCTCTATGTGATGAAAGCCCCCTGGTCGTACACCCGCGAGGACGTGGTCGAGATTCACACGATCGGCGCAGCGCCCCTTATCGAGATGATCCTTGAGAGCCTGCTCCGCCGCGGGGCGCGGCTCGCCGAGGCGGGCGAGTTCACCCGCCGCGCCCTCCTCCACGGTCGCATCAACCTCGCCCAGGCCGAGAGCGTTATGGCCGTCATCCGCGCACGTTCGGAGGCGGAGCTTCGCGCCGCCGTCGTCTGTCTGCGGGGCAAGTGGACCGAGCAGGTCGCGGAGATCCAGTCCCACCTCGCCGACCTGTGCGCCCGCGTGGAATTGATGATTGACTTCTCCGACCAGGACATTGCCCCCTTCTCCCGCAAACAGTTGCGGGCTGAACTGGACGACGTGAAAAAGAGGCTTGACGCCTTTTCCGCACAGACGGAAGGCGGCGCGATTCGGACCGATGCGGTATCCACCGTAATCTACGGCCGGCCGAACGTCGGCAAATCCAGCCTCATGAACGCCCTCGGCGTGAGTCGGCGCGCCATCGTCAGCCCCGCCCCCGGCACGACGCGGGACACGGTGCAGAATCTCGTTGACATCAACGGCGTCCGCTTCCGGTTCATTGACACTGCCGGGTTGCGGGACGCGACCGACGAAGTCGAGGCCCTCGCCACAGCGCGCGCCCGCGAGGCCGCCCGGACCGCCGATCTCGGCCTGCTGGTCCTCGACGGCAGCGCGCCCTTGAGTCCCGAGGAGCGCGAGATCGCCGAGCAGGTCTCGCCGCCGACCGTGATTGCCGTCATCAATAAATGCGACCTGCCCCAGAAGCTGGGCCTCGCGGAGGTGCGATCCCTGCCGCGGGTAGGAGAGGTCCTCATCACGTCCGCCCTCACGGGCGCGGGCATCGCCGAGTTGAAGGGGGCAATGGTGAACGCCGTGGCCGCGGGGCGGGTGGATCGCTCCGCCGGCGCGGCTGCTGTCAATGCGCGGCATCGCGATGTGATCCGGCGGGCCACGGACGCCCTTCGGCGGGCCGAAGATGGCCTGCGCCCGGACGCCGAGCTGGAGCCGGAGTTGACGGCCTTTGAGCTGCGCGACGCCCTCTCGATCCTCGGAGAAATCGCAGGGGAAGTGACGCCTGACGACCTGCTGGACCGTATATTTTCGCAATTTTGCATCGGCAAGTAGGGCGAATGGAAATCCTGAAAACCATCTTCCTCGCCGTCGTTCAGGGCCTCACGGAGTTCCTGCCCGTGAGCAGCTCGGGCCACCTCGTCCTCTTCGGCCGCGCGCTCCATGTGGAGGCCCCGGGCCTCTTCCTCGACCTGGCCCTTCATGTCGGCACGGTCCTTGCCGTGATGGTTGTCTATCGCCAGGAGATATGGGAGATCGTCCGGGACTTTCTCGCTCTATTTTTCCGACGGAACTGGCGGGAAAATCCCAACGCACGCTTCGCCGTCGCTATTGTCGTCGGGTCGGTCCCTACGGCAATCATTGGACTTGCCTTCGAACACGTCATCCAGCGAATGTTCGAGAGACTCGACGTTGTCGGCGCGGGGCTGATCGTCACCGCAGCGGCGCTGTGGCTCACGAAATTCTCCAAAGCGAAAGAAGGCGGCGCGGGGCGGGTCGGAGTGCTTCAGGCCGTCCTGATCGGCGTCGCCCAGGGCATCGCCGTCATCCCCGGCGTCTCCCGCTCGGGCGCGACGATCTCCTGCGGGCTGCTGTTGGGGGTGGATCGCGAGACGGCGGCGCGGTTCTCCTTCCTCCTCTCGATCCCCGCCATCCTCGGTGCGGCGGTGTGGGAAGCGAGCTGGGCGGCGGCCCAGGAGGCGAGCGGGGCGGCGCGGGATGTGGCGTGGCTGCCGCTGCTCATCGGGATCATGGTCTCGTTCGCGGTGGGGTATCTGGCCCTCAAACTCCTCCTGCGCTTCGTGAAGCGCGGCAAGCTGCATGTTTTCGCGTACTACTGCCTGCCCGCGGGCCTTCTCGCCCTGGCCCTTTGTATTGTATAGAACCCATCCGAAGCAAAGATGAAATTCCCCGCGCGCCCATCCGGCGCACGTCCTGTGATTATCGGGGGTTCTTCGGCCTGTCCGCCCGTTCCATCAACGCCTTGACCGCCTTGACGGCCTCGTCGTCGGTCTGGCTGAAGACCAGGCGCTTGATGTGTTCGGTGTGCCGGGTCCCGTAGCGATAGACGGGGCAGACGCGGCACTTGTCCTTCTCCGGGGCGCAGTGGGGGCTATCGCTCATCCAGCAGGGCCTCGCGCCGTCCTTGAAGGCCGGGCAGGCGTCCCTCTCGCGGGGGCGAAGCGACGACAGCCGCCAGCAAGGGAGCATGGCCAACAGCCGGCGGACGCCCTCCATGTTCAGGCCGAGGTCCTGGATCATGTGCTGGATGGCGCGGATGCGCTCGATGTCCTCGATGGAGTACATCCGCCGACCGGAGGAGGTCCGGTGAGGGATGAGGAGGCCCTCGGTCTCGTATTTGCGAATCGCCGAAACGGACAATCCCACCTTCTCGGCCACGACGCCGATCGGGATGACCGGATCGAGCATGTGATCCATATCTTCCTTCATCGTTCCCGCTCAGACAAACAGGGAAACGCTGCGGCAGCGCGGCAGAACGCACTCCTTTATCATGTTACCCGATGTGCACGGGAGGGTCAAGCAATTCCCGGCGGCCTCGGCATTTCCTGCTTTCGGCTTGACGTGCGCCCGCGGGCCGATATACTTGCCTGCAAGCGGAATTGGATGGCCGGCGAAACTTCGAGATACCGGCACGGAAACGATCATCGTGGAACAGGGAGAGAGGAAATGAATCGAGGACTCCTGTTGCTTCTCGTGGTTATGCTGGGGTTCGCCGCACAAAGCGATGGACAGGGCAGCCCATACGACAAGGAATTCCATGTCATCAAGGTCATCTTCCATCTCGTCGGCGAGGGGCCGATCCCGTGGGAGGGGACTGTCGAGGTCAAGGGCGGCGAACTTCTTGACCTGAAGGGCTGGTGCTTCGACAAGAAGGACGAGACCGACGGCAGCAAGTGGCGCTGCACGGTTGCCGACAAGGTGCAGAAGCCCCCGGCGAAGGGGAAAAGGCGAACGCTGCAGTTCAGTCAGAGTCTCCTGGATTTCGCCGAGCCGGAGAAGGGCCTCTTCATCACCGTGCGCGGTCCTGAGAGCGCCGTCGTGGGATTGCAGACGAACAAGGGAGAGTTCTCGATTGCTCTTTCGGACCTCGCGCCCGGCGTGGACAAGAATCTGGCCGAGGGGCTGATTACCGTCTCGCGCGGGATGCCGTCGGTCAAGGTCGCGGGCGAGCCGGCCGACGAGGATTACCCCCGCATCACGACCGACGCGCAGGGCAACCTGTGGGTCGCGTGGATTTCGTGGAACCAGGAAAATGATGAGGTCCGCGCCCGCCGGTTCGACGGCAAGGCATGGTCGGACCCGATCCAGGTGAGCGACGGCCGCGGGCAAGCGTTCGACGTCCAGATCGCGTGCGACAACCAGGGCAAGGTCTGGGTCGTCTGGGCCTGGCTTGATCTTGCGAAGGAGCAGTACGATCTCTTTGCGCGCACGATGGACGGCGACAAGCCGGAGAAGATTATCCGCCTGACGAACGACGCGGCCCCCGACATACAGCCGTCAATGGCGACCGGACCCGACGGAACGATCTGGCTGACATGGCAATCTATCCGTGAGGGAAACTCCGACATCTTCCTGCGAAGCCTGAGGGACGGCAGATGGTCGGACGAAATCCGCGTCACCGACCATCCCGCGAACGATTGGGAACCGGAGATCACTGTGGACAAGTCGGGAACGCTCTTCGTCGCGTGGGATACCTACCGGAACGGGAACTACGACATCTATCTGGCATCGTATCGGGATGGAAAGGTCTCGCCGCCGGTCGCCGTCGCGACCTCGCCCGACTTCGAGGCTCATGCGAGCATCGCCTGCGATGCGAAGGGCCGCGTGTGGGTCGCCTGGGACCACGGCACGCCGAACTGGGGGAAGGACTACTCCGGCCATAAGGCCAGCTTCAAACCGCCGGAGGGCTCCGCGCCCATGCATGCCTACAGTCGGATGGGCATGGCCTGCGTGCAGAATGGAAAGGTGTTCGATCTCTCCGCCGCGATCCCGCAGCCGATGACGCCGATCACGGCTGAAATGGTGGTCTATGAAACGCTCGGTCCCAAGCGGTTCTACGACATGCCACATCTGGCCGTGGATGGACAAGGGCGGCTGTGGTGCTTCTTCCGGCTGAACCGGCAGGGCTACGTCGGCCACCCAAACGGCGGGGGCGTGTGGGAGATATTCGGGACCTGCTTCGCCGACGGCAAGTGGTCCGATCCGGTCCCCGTCGCCAACAGCGAGGGGCGAATGAACCAGCGCCTCGATTCCTTCGTGGATAAGGACGGGCGATTGCTGATCGCGTGGGGGGCGGGATGCCATTTCAAGGATGTGAACTACGATGTGCACATCGCGGCTGTGCCGGCGCTTCCGGCAGGCGGAACAGATGGCGCCGTCGGGATGGAGCTCCTCCTCCCGCCGCCGGGCAGGCTGGACGAAAGGCCCCGGCCGCATGTCATGGAGATCGGCGGGAAGAAATATCGCCTGGCCTACGGCGATCTTCACCGGCACACCGAGGTCTCGCTCTGCACGCCGACGATTGACGGCTCGCTGATTGACGCCTACCGCTACGCCCTCGACGCGGCGCAACTGGACTTCCTCGGCGTCACCGATCACACCCGCGACACGCGGCCCTACGCCTGGTGGCTGACGCAGAAGGCGGCGGATATGTTCAACATGCCGGGCCGGTTCGCGGCCTTCTACTCCTACGAGCGGAGCAACGACGTCGGCGGCGGAGGGCATCGCAACGTCTTCTTCACCCGGCGGGGGAACAAGGTCTATGACAGCGGCCCGCCCCCGTGGGACCTGTGGAAGGAACTGGCCGACCTGAACCAGGACGTCGTCACCATCCCCCACACCCCCGGCTACAGCGGGAAGGACGACAAGGGCACGTGGACCTACAACGACCCGCGCTTCGAGCCGCTGGTCGAGATATTCCAAGCGTATCGGAAGTCGTACGAGATGGGCGAGCCGGAGCAGATGAAGAAGGCGGGGACCCCGAAGTGGTCCGTCTGGCACGCGCTGGAGAAGGGGTACAAGATCGGCTTCATCGCCAGTTCGGACCATTGGTCCACGCACCTGTCGTATGCCTGCGTCTATGCCGAGGCGCCGACGCGGCAGGCGATCTTCGAGGGGCTTCGGAAGCGGCGCACCTTCGGGGCGATGGACAACATCGTGGTCGAGTTCAGCATCAACGGGCATCCGATGGGGGAGGAGATCAAGCTGGCCGACGCGCCGACGCTCGACGTGAAGGTCCAGGGGACGGGGCCGATCAAGCAGGTGGACATTGTTCGCAATAATGAATTTATCCACACGGTCAACCCTGGCGCGAGCGAGGCGAAATTCACCTTCGTGGACAAGAACGCCAAGCCGGGGACGAGCTACTACTACGTCCGCGTGGAGCAGGAGGACGGCAAGTGGGCCTGGGCGTCGCCGGTGTGGGTGACGAGGGAGGAGTGACGTAGTGTCTGAATCATGGCGGCATGCCGGTTCCTGAAAGTCATTCTGAGTCTCGCGCTTCGCGGGACGAAGAATCTCAGCGTTGCGAAAGGTCGAGATGCTTCGCTTCGCTCAGCATGACACGGGCGACGCCGCCGCAACTGAGGGGGCTATAGCATGACGAGGAAATCAGGACTTGCCCCAAAAGTTGTGGGCCATCTGTCGTAAGTTATGTTTAAGAGTAGGCTTGCTTTGATTGGGTCGCGGAACCCCCGTCATTGTCATTGCGAGTCGTTCCGCGTTTCGCGGGACGACGAAGCAATCTCGTCGTTCGCAACGCCACCGGGCCTACGAGATTGCTTCGTCGCATCTTTCGCTATTGCGAAAGATGCTCCTCGCAATGACGTCGAGGGACCATGGGGAAACTCCTCATGGGGAAATGCCTTGACAGCCTCATGGCGGATCGCTATCGTGAAGGTGATGATTTCCAACATTCTGAATCGTTTTGAAGGAGATGCTATCGGCTTGGCCTGAATCACGATTTTGCCATTTGAGTTCGTTCAGAACGTCGTCGCTACGAAACTGCTACATTCTTTGTCCGCAACGACGCTCTGGCGAGCTCCCTGGAAACAGGGAGCTGCCAGGCGTTGCTTTGCGGACAGGGCTGTAGCAGGCCCCGTAGCGATAGTGGCGTCTTGGTCAGCTCCCTTTTCTTTTGGGGAGAAAGCGCAAAGGAGGGATGGGATGAAACGTGTGATGACGATCGTGGGTCTTTCTGTGGCTTTGCTCCTCTCCGCCTCCATGATCGCCGAGGCGCAGAGCAAGAAGAAAGGCAAAGAGCCGGAACTGGCGATCTGCAAACGAGGCAACCTGATCTTCGAGGATGATTTTTCGGGGAAGGAGGTGGAGTGGAACGTAACTGGTGGGGAATGGAAGATTGAGAAGAATAGCCTCGTAACAAGGTCGAAAGGCACAGTTGCGAACAAGGATTACCCGTCCATTTGCCGTCCGTTCGCCGAAGTGCCCAATGTCGTCTTCGAATTCAGGGTTCTCTTGCCAATGAAAGGATCCTTTGGCGTCTATGGCAAGGAGGGTGGTAGCAATGCCCAGAATCCGGGGGCTTCTTTCTCTCCCAACACAAGAACCGTGTCAATCACGTATTGGGCCCCCCATGTTGATCTCGCTAAGGGCCCTCTTGTCTATGCGAAACCCAGGTGGTTAGATGTGATCTTTGAACTATACACGAACAAGTATGCTCTTACGGTGGACGGTAAGACAATGCGAGGCGAGGTCCCGCCCGGCGAAGGCATCCAGAGGAACACTTTTTTGCTCACCGTACCAAACCCGAATGGGGAATTGTTTGCCATTGATGACGTCAAGGTCTACGAAGCCCTCCCGAAGGACGAGGGGGAGGGGGAGGACGAGAAGGGCAAGAAAAGGAAATGACTAATTCCCAAAGCCCGAATGACTAATCAATGACGAATGACGAAGGCCTATGGGAAAAGGCCGAGGCGAATCCACTGTCGCCGCGCTGCGACCTGGGCCTGACCATTCATCTCCAATTGAGCGGCTGTCGCCCTCCCGACGGCCGTAACGCCCTCGATCCTTCCGCCTTTGACATCCGCCCGGAAATGTTCCTCCCAACGATCCTGTCGCGGATGGAACAGGCGGACCACCCCCTGGCTTTTGGGGTCAACGGCGTCGAGGCGCGTCGCTTTTCGGAGATTGCAGGAACGACATGCCAGCGCCCAGTTGGCTTCGTTGTCGGGGCCTTCGCGCGAGACGGGAATGATGTGTTCCACTTCGAAAGGGAGATTGAATACTCCTTCAGGGGCATGACAGTATTCGCAGCGATGTCTCGCTCGCAGGGCCGTTTGGGTATAGCGCGGATTCATCGCGCCAGTTCATCAACGGCGTCGGCGAGTTGCGCGGTCCGATCCCTGCAGGCGCGCAGCTCCGCCTCGACAAGAGAGTCCAACTCGGTCTGCTCAACCGAGGATAGGCTTTCTCCCTTGTCGCGGGCTATGCGCCAGCGCTCCATTAGCTCGGCGAGTCTCCGTTGCTGTTCGGGGCGGAAGAACTGGTCCGGCCGCAAACTCTGAACAATGACCAGCGCGCCGGTCTCTTCCTCGGGAAGTTGTGCGGTCAGCGCGTCCAGCGCCTCGCCTGCGGTTCGGCCCTGCGACTGCTTGTCTCCCGCCACGGCATGGTAGGACACTCTCCCTTGCCCGGTCGGCACCGGCAAGATGGCAACCCTTGTCATCCGTGTTTACCTCCCGCGGGTGATCATCACCCGTTCGAACCCATAGACAGGATAGAGAGCATTGATGTTGCTCTTCTCCCTTCTTGTAAGTGTACCGTAGGATTGAAAGGACGTCAAGGGATTTATTAAATCTTGCAGACCAAGACCCTCCAAGCGGCGGAAACGCGAAGGCGACTCGATCTGAAACAGAGTCCGTGTGTATTGCAGGGGAAGGCCAGAGCGAATCCGATGTCGCCGCGCTTGAACTGTTTGGGCGGCTTATGACAACTCATGTCGAATGGCGGCCTATCAGACGCCGCTGAGAAAGAATTTCCAGCGCTCGCTCAAGTCGCGCCGGGGGCCCAAAGGCCTGATCTCAACGATGGAATCCTCCGGGGGCTCGATCTTGAAATCCATGTCCGCGAAGAATGCGCCGAGCAGAGGGCCAGGCCCATCGGGGCCAAACAATTGGGCGGTCCCTGCCCCCGATGGGAGCCGAGCCAACATCACGCACACGTTGATCTGAGGCCGACCGTGGTGCTCCCGATACCAGTTCGGCCCGGGCGTCGGAAAGGCGACCGCAACGACATCGCCGCCGACCCCGTTCTTGCGCAACTGGTTGCGGAACGCGTTTGATTTGACCAGGCGGTCCAGTATCTCCCGTGCGAAGTCGGGGTCCAGCCGCGTCCGCAGAATCGGCGCCTTCACCAGTATGAGCTCCGCGCTTGCCGCCGCACCTGGGGTCACCACACCGACCGGCTGGCCAGGGGAAACGTCCGCCGACGCGGCGAGTTGCTGCATGAAGAAATCCCATCGCTCCTCCCCAGGGAAGCCTCTGCCGGGCGCGACAAGTTGCCCTTCCACGATGTCTTCGCCCTGGGGACGGTCGAGATTCACGGGGGCGATGCACGCGCCGATGATCTGCCGATTCGACTTGTCCGCCAACGCATCCGAGAAAGCCGCGCCCTCCGCCAAACGGCATCGGATGATCATGGCCCGCACCCGCTCCGTTCCGGCCTCGTCGGGCGCCGGGCCGCGACGGCCGGACTCGTCCTGGCCCCGGTGCATCCCCGGAGTACCGGGTTGGTCGGGTTTATCGTAAGGCCCGCAGAACACTATCGCCGCGTCGCGATTCGATTCGTCGAGGAACGCGAGAAAGCCTTTCAGTGTTTTCGACTCCTGGAGGCCGACAAGCAGACGTTCGGCGAAACCGGGTTGCCGCGCATTGCGATATGGGCCGCGAACAACAGCCAACCGACCCGATTGAACGAACTGCACGCCGGCGGCTTCTCCGGCGGTGAGGTTGACCGGCCGGGAGGGCGCACCGCCGGAGCCGGAAGTGAGCTGGACGGTAGCTGCGAGATACGGGACGTTGCGCAGGGCCAGCTTGGCGGTCCCGATCAGCCAGATCAGACCGCAGGCAACCATCAGAGTAAGGACGAGCGAGATCATAACCCGGATGGGCGCCGGCAGCGGCAGGGGGGGAACCCGCGCCAGAACCCTTGCGAGATAACGGTCGCCGGGGATGCAGAACGACGTGCGGGCGCGATAGGACCGATATTCTTCACCGAATAGCTGGAGGCACGTCCCCTCCTCGCTCTTGGACAAATGGTAATATAGGAACATCATGAGAAAGAACGCCAGGAATGTGATGGCGCGCCCCCATGTCAGCAAAATGCCGATGCCAAACAGCGTGAGCGCAGAGTACTGTGGATTCCGAACCCAGCGATAGAGCCCACGTGTGACCAGGCCGGTTCGGCGGAGCTTGGCCAGGTAGATCTGCCCCGCGCCGACGAGAAAGACGACAAGACCTATCAGGACCAGCGCCGGACCCACGGGTCCAAGCGTCAGCACGGGAAAGACGAAATGCGTGAGCCACGCGGTCTTGCTGTATCCCGCCAGCGTTTCAATCCGGAGCAGCGAACCATACAGAAACCCCGCAAACGGGAGGAGCATCCAGATCGGCTCGAGGACGACAAAGAGGCTCAGGATCTGAACCAAGCCCTGACCGATCCTGGAGACAAGTCTACGGCTTTGGCGTTCGGGGCAATCGGGATTCATCACTGATTTCCTCAATCACGCGTGGGTACCATGGCCTGGACAATGTTCTCGATAGCAATCGGCCATGCCATTGGGCAAAGCAATGCGGGACCGAGCACGTGATGCTCGGCCCCGCATGCAGTATCACCCCCTGACCGTGTCCGGGAAACCGCCTCAGAAGTCCTGCGGAGCGCCGCCGCCCGGGCCGCCGGGACCCTGCGGGCCACGGCCCTGGCCGGGACCGACCATGGCCTTGGCCTCTTCCTGGCTGATGAAGCCGTCCTTATCCGCATCGAGCCGGTCGAACATCTGCTCCGGCCCGCGGAATTCCTCCTTGGAGATCTTGCCGTCGCCGTCGGCGTCCATCCGCTTCAGCATCTCGCCGCGATCGCGCTGTCCACCCCCAGGCCCGCCCTGGCCCTGTCCCGGACCTTGGCCTTGCCCCGGCCCTTGCCCCTGACCCTGGCCCTGGCCCTGGCCCGGCCCGAAGCCGCCGCCGCGCTGTCCCGGCCCGCCCATACCCGGCATAAAGGGCGCTTCCTTCGCCTCTTTGAACTTCTGCATCTGCTCGGGGGTGAGGATCCCGGCGAGGTCCGTCTCGAACTCCTGCTGGATTGTCTTCATCTTCTCAGAGAGTTTTGCCATGGCCTCGTCGAACTTGGCCTTCTGCTCCTCGGTAAGCTCCTGGGAGACAGACTTCATGCCGCGCATGGTCTTGAAAATCTCGCCTATGCCTTCCATGCCGGGGCCGGGGCGCATCCCCTGCCCGCCGCGACGGCCGCCGCCGGGGCCAAGCTGCCCACCCCCACCTTCGGGTGGAGGCGGAGGGGGAACATCCTGCGCCAACACCACCCCCGCAACAATCAATCCTACCACCGACATCGCCAAGAGCCTCTTCATTCTACCTTCCTCCTTCCTGTCCGTAATTTGACCTAAACCGAGTTTCTCATCCACGCAATAACCTCCCGGAGGTCTGGAACCTCCGGGAGGTTGTTCTTCTACTCCTGCGCGGGGGGCTGCCCGCCGCGCATTCCTCTGCCGTGCCGCATCATGCCTGGGCCCATCTGGGGCATGGATTCCTTCGCCTTCTTGTACTCCTCCATCTGATTGACCGTGAGGATGCCGCTGAGCTCGGCTTCGAGGTCCTCCTGCATCTTCTTGACGACCCGCTCCCGGACCTCGTTGAGCTTGGTCTTTTGTTCCTCGCTCAACTGGCCCTCAATGCTCCCCAGGGCGCGGAGCGTCTTCGCCACTTCAACCATCTGCGCGGGATATTGCCCGCGGGGGCCGCCCTCTCCCATGCCGGGACCGCCTTGGCCCATTGGGGCTTCCTTCTCCTTCTTGTATTTCTCCAGTTGCTCGGCGGTCAGGACGCCGCCGAGATCGGTCTCGAACTCCTCACACGCCTTCTTCATCTTCTCGGTCATCTTTCCCTGGGCCTCGGCAAGCTTGGCCTTCTGCTCCTCGGTCAGCCCGTCGGCCACGCTCCGCAGGGCGCGGAAGGTGGTGAACGCGCCCATCATCGGCATGGCCCCGCCCATCCTCCGTCCTTCGGGTCCTTGCCCGCCCGGTCGCGGCGGGGGGGCCTCCTGCGCCAGGGCGGTCCCCGCCGCCAGCGCCATCGCCGCCATCATCATTCCCAATCGGTTTCTCATTGTCGAATCCTCCTTGAATCAAGAACCTGTTGCCATTCGTTTATTCTCTGTCGGGCGGCCGCGGCTCGCCGGGCATGGGCGGATGCCATCTCGGTCTCGGTCCCATGGGGTCGCCCATGCCGGGGGGCGGCCCGGCCTCCTTCTCAGTTTGGAACCTCTTCATCTGCTCCTCGGTCAGAATCCCCGCCAAGTCGCCCTCGAAGGCGGCCAGGGCGTCAGAGATCGGCTTCATGGCGTCGTGGACCTTGGCCTTCTGGTCCTCATCGAGGTCCGGCATCACCTTCCTTAGCCCTCTCATCGTCTTGAAGAGAGGAACGGACTCCGGCATGGGGGCGAACGGCCCGGGCCCGAACTCGCGCCCGCCCCACGGCCCTCGCCCGCCGAATTCCTTAAGCACGGACTCCCGGGCCTTGGCGCGCTCCTCCTCGTTCAGTTGGCCGTCGCCGTCGGCGTCGAACCGTTCCAACGGCTTGCCCTGCATCCAGGGGGGATGGTGCGGCCGTCGCCAGTGGTGTTTCTCCTGCTGCTCAATCCTCTCGGCCGCCTGTCTGCGCTGCTCGGGGGTCAGCGTTTCCATGAACTCCTTGTAATGCTTCAGCGAGGCCTCGCGGTAGGCGCGGTATAGTTCGGGAAGCTCACCTTGAAGGGTTCGGACGCGCTCGGGGTCGGGGGAGGGGCTGCTCAGCTCGGCGGTGAGGCTCTCGCGCGTCATGCGGATAGCCTCTTGCAGTTTAGCGCCATCGTCCTGGCTCTTCTTGTAGAGCGCGGCGAATTTTTCGCGCTGCGCCGGATCGAGCGCCAGGTCATCCGCGACCACCTCCGTCACCTTCTCCGCGGTGGCCAGGGTTTCGGGAGTGGATCGGGAGACGAGATAGCCCACGACAAACGCCACATTGAAGACCAGGGAGACGAGCAGCACAACGGAGGCGAGCATCTTCATCGCTGCACCTCCTCATCCTGCGCGGCCAGTATCTCGAAGACGTTGTCCCCGGTTACGTCCTGCCCGGCGTCGAGGGCCACGAGATCGAAGGTGATCGCCGACGTCAGCCTCTCCTCCGCCTGGCGACGGTTCTGATAGACCGATGAGCCGGCGAGCAGCCCCGCCAGGCCGATGAGGATCGAGGCGGCCACGGCGGCCGTCCATCGCGCCACGGCGAGCCACCGCCTCTCGCGGAGCGGGGCGAGCGCCTTTGCGCGGTCGAGGACCGCCTTCGGGGCGACCATGGCCGGCGCAGCGAGCAGGTCGCGGATCTCGATCACCACCTTTCGACATTCGGGGCAGTCGGCCAGGTGAGCCTCGATCCGCTCGGTCTCGGCCTCGTCGGTATGACCGTCCATGTAGGCCGCCAGGTCGGTCAGGGTCGGGCAGCCCGGCTCGGCCGGTCGGTCCCGATGGAACCGGGCCACGAGTTTCCGTTCTTCCGCGCTGATGGAGTCGTTTGCGTTCATCACATGCCTCTTGTCATCTATCCTGCTTTACGAGGAACCAGTCCGAAACATCCCCGTCGAAAATTACTTGCTGCCGAAAAACTCCCGGAGTTTGGCAATGGCCTTGTGTTTTGCGCTGCGTACGGTTTGTTGTTCCACGCCCATCACCTCGGCCGCCTGGGCCACCGACAGATCGTCATTGAACAGGAGCCTAAGGACGAGACGCTGCCGGGGGGAGAGAAGGCCCTCTGGGATTTCGACATCCGGCGCGTCGCTCTCCTCGCCGGCCGCCGCCAGAGCCTCCGCGCGCTCATCCTCCAGAGGCAGGATAGGGCGTTGCTTGCGGAGGTGGTCAATCGCCGTGCTCCGGGCCACCATGGTCAGCCAGGTGGTGATGGAAGATCGGGCGGGATCATAGGAACGCAGAAGCCGAAAATCCGACTTGACGAGGCGGACGAAGACCTCCTGAACCGCGTCGTGCACAAGGTCGGTCTCATGGTCGGGCATATAGCGACGGAACGTCCGCTGCACGGCGGCAAAGAGGACAGAGGCGTAGCGCTCGACGAAGGCGTCCCACGCGCGCTTGTCGCCGCTCAGACATGCAGTCAGGTCCATCCTCTGCGCCAAGGGGTTCACTCAACGCGGATTTCGATGAGGAGACGGTTGTTGTAGGGATCAATCTCAAGCACCTTGCCCCAAATTCGACGGCGTTCGGCGATGTAGTCGGCGTATTCGGCCTGCTTGTTGATCGGCAGCTCGCCGACGCGCTTCCCGGCCCTGGCCACGATGATATTGAACGCCTCCCCCTCGTCCAGGCGCGTAATGGTGAGCGGGTCGCCGACATTGAGAGTAAGGAGACCTTCCTTGGAGGTTCGCTCGACCACGACTTCCTCCGTCACCGGCTTTCGCTTCGCCCTTTCCTCCTCGGCGCGGCGTCTGGCCTCCTCTTGCTTGGCTGCGGCGGCGGGGCCCGCCTTCTGCGCCGCCTGCCTCCTCTGCGCGGCGCGCTCGGCCACGCGACGCATGAATTCCTGCCGCTGCGCGCGGTGGGTTGAATCGCTCCTCTGGAGTCGAGCCAGCGACCGTTCCTTTCTCTCATCGGGGGTCCGGCTTCTACCTCGTCCCCCGCCCGGTCCTCCCCCTGGGCCGCCGCCGGGGCCCCTCTGTTCTCCGGCTTGGGCGGCGGTCGCCTGCCCCTGGGGGCGTCCCTGCTGGTCCGGCCGGTTGCCGCTCGCGGCCCGCTCCTGGCGCCACTGCTCCATGCGTTCCATTCGGTCCACGATCTGGTCCACCTCTGCGGCCTGCTCCTCGGGCGCTTTCTCGAAGAATTCCTCCATTCGCTTCTCTTCTTCCTCGCGGGAGCGCTGGAACATCGGCTCCATGATCTGCCGGCGCTCCTCGGGCTGGAGCTTCTCCATGGCGTCTCGCATCCCGGAGCGTCGCTCAGGTTCCCCCTGCCCTTGGCCCTGTCTCTGCCCCTGGCCTTGGCCTTGTCCAGGTCCCTGCCCTTCCTCTCGCCGGGGGCCGGGGCCGAAGCCGGGACCGCGGCCGCCCATGAATCCCCCTCCCGGGGTCAGGCTTCCGGCCATGTCGCGCAGATGCTCGATGGCCTCCTCCCGTTCCCGGCCCTGAAGGGCCCCGAAGTCAAAACTCTCCATCTCTTGAGAGAATTCCTCCCGTGACACGGGGGCGTTCGGTGTGTCTTTCGGGGCGGTGAGGATGTAGGCCGCCAGCGCGATCAGGATCGCAATGCCCCCGCCGATGAGCAGCTTCTTATTGGGCATCTCACTCCTCCGATCCAAACGCTAAAACGTCTCGACATGGCCGTCGCCGAAGACGGCGTTCTTGCTGTGGCCGCTGTCCTTCCGGCCGTGGAAGCACTCGTAGTCGTAGAAGGCCGGGGTGTTGGGCGGGTCCATTGTCTGTTGCCTCCGCTGTCCGAAGGGGAGCATATCGTCGGCGAGCCGTCCGTAGGCCGTGACGTTGAACTCGTAACTCGATCCGTCCTTCTCGAAGAACTCCATCTTGTCGAGGGGGCACCGAAAGACCGCCCTTCCCGTGTACGACTCAAGCACATCGGCGATGGACGGAAGGTCGTTGAGGCCCAGTGACGGACGGTTCGTGACCATCGGCTTCTTGCCGCGGTTGTCGCTGGTGTATATTTTGTACCCCTCAAAGATTCGACGCAGGTTGTTCTTGCACTGCGCGTCCCTGCCGGCCTTGCGGACACGGGCAATCACCGGCGTCAATAGGCCGAGCACAACCGCGATGATCCCGAGGGTCACCATCAGCTCCGTCAGCGTCATCCCCGCGGAGCGCCGGTTTGCGCTCAGGCGTGCTGTCATTGCATCAACTCTCATGGCTTCTTCACGGCGTCCTTGGGCCGATAGGACCATTCCGCGATGATCATCTCCTTTGCCTCCAGGAGCGAACTCATCCGGCCCATCGGACCGCCCATGGGTCCGCCCATGCCGCGGCGACGATCGCCGAATGGACCGAACGGCGGGCGCATGTCGCCGCCCGGCGGACCGAAGCCGGGACCGCCTGGGGGCATGGGGAATCCGCCGCCCGGAGGGCCTATCCCGTCCGGTCCGCCCGGAGGTCCTGGGGGGCCGTCGCCCCGACGGGGCCGTCGGAACCCGCCCCCCATCATCCCATCGGGTTCGGGCCTGGGGGGCGCCTCGGGGAGGGGAATCCGAGCCATCACCTTGAACGCCTTGTTATTGAACCACAGCCCCTGCATCTCGCCGAGTTCTTTTTCTGTTCCAAGGTAATAGACCTTGCCGTTCCCCGCCCACTGATGCAGGCTGTGGGCGATCTCGTATTCCTGATCCCAGGGGTCCATGCCCCGGTACTTCTCCGCCCGCATCTTCTCCTTTTCCAACTGCATCGGCATCGGGCGGTCCTCGTCCTCCTGTCGGGCGAGGAAGCGGTCGGACCCCGGCACAGGCCGCAAGGCCCTCATGTCCGCCAGGCGCCAGTGGCGGACAAAATCCAGGTGTTGCTGGATGCCCTGGTCGGCGATGAGCACGTCGCCGTGGCGGACTTCCTTCTCCAGTCCGTCGGTGATGCGGGCCAGCACCCGCTTCTGGTGGCTCAGGCGCACGAGTTTCTCGCCGGCGTCGGACATGCCCCAGACGAGGTTGAGCGCCAGGACCACGGCCATGACGGTGACGCGGAGGGCGGCGGATGAGCCTTGCATCGCCCGCGACAGAAGCCACAACCCCGCGGCGATATAGCACATATAGGTGGGGAGCAGAAAGCGCATCGTCCCGTCGGGCATGCGCGAAGACCCCCAGTAGTAGGCCATGTAGAGCAGCGTGGATGGAACGACCAACAGGATCAGGAACACGCCCACCCGCCGGACGCGGGGGATGAAACACATCATCGTCATGCCCGCGACGCCAAGCCCGAAGAAAAGCCCCACGCCGCCGCTGTTGAGGTTCTGGATATAGCCGGCGAAGTGGCCCGTGAAATAATCCCAGCCGAATCCGGTCTGTTCGTTGGTCAGCGCGTAGGCCGTTCGGTAGAACGCGCCGAAGGCAAGTTGGTTGCGGATGAGGAGAGGCACGATCGGGATCGCCGCCCCCAGGACGGCGACCAGGTAGTGCAGCCAGATACGCCCGTGCGAACGGATGTGCCAGAGGAGAAAGACGCCGATGCCGAGGGCGAACAGGGCCTCGGGGTATCGGATCGTCGGGATGCACCCCAGCGCCAGCCCCGCGAGAAAGACCTCCCACAGCCTGCCGTTCTCCGACCAGCGCAGGAGGAGCCACACGCCCCAGACGAGGCAGAACGCGACGGCCATGTGGGCGTCGCAGGCGATGGCGTGCTGGTTAAGCATCGGGTTCACTGCCAGGGCCAAGACCCCCGCCACGCCCCACCACGGGCCGACCAGTCGCCGGACCAATAGAAACAGACCGAGCAGCGACAGTGTGGCCAGGACGGGATTGATGAGGATGCTGGCCGTGTAGCCGAGGAGCCAATAGACGAGGCCGACCACGACGGCGAGGCCGGGGGGATAGCGGCTGAAGTACTTCCCTGAGTCGGTGACGAGCCAGTGCATGCCGATGTACTGCGCGTCGGACTCGGGCTTGAACCACGTGCGCCCGGTGGTGAAGAGGAGACTCCCCTGGGCCCAATAGCCGTTGGCGTCGGGCGAGCAGATGGCCGGTGCGAAGGCGCCCATAAGGAAGATGAAGTGGAGGATCAAGAGCGCGACCATCGCGGCCCACGGGAGGAATCGGAGGGCCGATGGCTTCCGAATCGGCAAGGTCTCGACGACGGTTTTGGCGAGAGGGTCAATCATAGGGATACGTCCTGTAAATAAAATACGGGTCCATTCTGTGATACGCAGGCCATCGCCCGATCATCCCCGCTGCCTTCCACGGTTATCGGCATTGTAGAACGGCGCGAAAAAGGGGTCAATAGATTTTCCCTTGTTGAACATCACTGTTGGTGATAGAATTATTCTCCCGGATCATAAGATGCACTGGGAGGCGTTTTGAAGGTCACAAACCTGTCCAAGACTTACCGAACCGGCACGTCTGAAGTGCTTGCACTGGAATCGGTTACGTTCGCCGTGGCAGAGGGGGAGTTCTTGGCCATCATGGGCGCGTCCGGATCGGGCAAGAGCACGCTGCTCCATCTCATCGGCGCCCTGGACACGCCGAGCGGCGGAGAGGTCGAAATTGACGGCGTTTGTCTCTCCGGTCTTCCTGATCGCGAACTGACGCGCATCCGCCGCGAGAAGATCGGCTTCATCTTCCAGTTCTTCAATCTTATCCCCACCCTGAGCGCGCGGGAGAACGTGGCCCTGCCCCTCATGATCGCGCGCAAAGACGGGAAGGATGGGCGGAAGCGAGTGGACGATCTGCTGGACTTGGTGCACCTGGCCGACCGGGCCGATCACCGCCCCGACGAGCTTAGCGGCGGCGAGCAGCAGCGCGTGGCGATCGCCCGCTCGCTGGTGATGGACCCTGCCATCATCCTGGCCGATGAGCCGACGGGGAATTTGGACTCGCACAACGCCGACGAAATCTATGCCCTCCTGCGAAGACTGTCCGACGAACTGTCCCGAACGGTGGTGATGGTCACTCACGACGGCGCCGGCGCCGTTTACGCGGATCGGGTGCTGTTCCTGAAGGATGGGAAGATCGTCGGCGAGGAGACGATAGGGAAAGGCGCGAATGCGGCATCTGTGGCATCTGCCTATGAGAAACTTGCTCACCCGCAAGGCCCGTAGCCTGCTCACGACCCTTGGCGTGGTCCTCGGCGTGGCGATGGTGGTGGCCATTGCCGTAGCCTACGACAGCGCCGAGGCGCATGTAAAGCAGTGGGTCCGCTTCTGGCACGGCCGCGCTCAGCTTCGCCTGCGGCCCAAGCATGGGGATGCCCTTGATCCATCTTGCATCGGGAGCATTCGAGGCATTTCCGGCGTCCGCCTGGTCGCCCCCCACTATTGCCGATGGGGCGGCATCCAGCGGGGCAAAGAGTATCATTCCCTCCTGCTGATGGCCGTTGACTCCAAGGCCGACAGCGAGATCAAAGGCTTTGTCTCGGGGTACGAGGAAATCATCCAGGAAACAATCGAGAAGGGGGAGCGGCCTATCCTCCTTCGCGACTCGCTGGCCACGAAGCTGCAGGCGGCTCTGGGGGACGAGGTGATCGTGCTCGTGGACGGCAAAAAACCGCCCTTCCGCCTGGTGGGGATCCTGCCGAAGAACTCGTTTCCCCCAACTACGCCCTGGAATGCGGGAGTCGTCACGCTGGTGGAGGCGCGGGAGTTCCTCGGCGATTCGCCCGCCCTGACGGCTGTGGATGTGCTGGTTACGGATGACGCGGATATCAACGAGGTGTCGAAACAAGCGGCCCGGCTGGGCGGGGCGTCGGTCTTTGTGGAGCGGCCGGAGACGCGCACGGAGGCGTTTCACAATAATCTCCGCGTGGCGAAGCTGACGGCGCGAATCATCTCCGCCACGACGCTCTTTGTCGGCGTGTTTATCATCTTCAACACCATGGCCATGACTGTGGTGGAGCGCAAACGCGAGACCGGCATGCTCCGCGCCATCGGCATGAGCCGGCGTCAAATCTGGCTAATCGTGCTCGGAGAGGCCGCGTTCATGGGCGTCGTCGGGACGGCGCTGGGCGTCCTGTTCGGTCTCGGCATGGCCAGGCTGGCCACCACCCATGTCGGCAAGACGGGGCTGCCGGAGTTCGTCGTCAACCCGTCCGTCCTGGTCGGCGGCGCGGGTATGGGGCTTATGGCGGCGCTTGTCGCGGCGGTCATCCCCGCGGTAATGGCGTCGCGAATCTCGCCCCTCGAGGCCGCGCACCCCTACCGACGCGCGGCGGGAGGGCGCACGCCCATCTACCGACTGGTCCTCGGCATCGTCCTCCTTGTGGGGCTGACCGTCGTCCTTCATATTCCCTTTCGGACGTCCCTCAAGGTGCCGCTCCTGGCGACGGTGGGGATATTCTCGTTTTACTTTGGCGCGGCGCTCGTGGCCCCGTTCCTTGTGGCCCCTCTCTCGCGCCTCACGCTGCCCATCCTAAGCGGGTTCCTGCGCATCGTCGTTTTCCTGGCAAGCCTGCCCTACGTGATCGTGCGGGCCCTTCTTGCGGCCGTGTTCGGCCTATCCGCACGGAGGGCGGCGGCGTGGCTGCGCTCCATCGGCGCCCGGGCGCGGGAGTCCGTGGCAGGGACCTCGGCGAGACTTGCCCACGGCAATCTGGTCCGCAGATCGGGGCGCACGGCGCTCACGGCCTGCGCCCTCATGGTGGGGGTCAGTTTCATCGTTGATCTCTCCGGCGACGCAAAGAGCGTGATTAACGAGTTCCGCCGCACGATTGACGTCGTCGCCGGGGCGGACCTTTTCGTCCTTCCACAGACCCCCGTGGCCCCCAGCTTGGATCCGGAGAACTTTCGACGCATTGAGGGTGTCGAGGCCGTGACGGCCATGAAGCTGCTCCTGGTTGACGCCCCCGGCGGCCCGGTGAAGCACTCGTTCTTCGCAAGCGGCAAGATCATGTTCATAGCCATCGAGCCGGATACCTTCCGGAAGATCATGCGCCTGGAGTGCTACAGCGGCGAACTGGGCGAGGCGTTGAACGCGCTGAAGAAGGGGAACCGCGTCCTGGTCTCCAGCGATCTCGTCCGCATCGGCGGTCCGGGAAAGGGTGATCTCCTGAAACTAAGGGGAATTCATGGCGACACGGCCTTCGAGGTGGCCGCCGAGATTCGCGATCCCCGGCTCGCCGTCTATACCGACTGGCGCGACTGGTCCGACATCCGGGGGATCATCGGATCCTTCGTCGCCATCGGGTCCATCGAGGATGCGCGGAGGTGCTTCGGCGCCACGGGGTATGACTTTGCTCTCGTCAAGATTAGGCAGGAAGGCGTTGACCGCGAGGCTGTGGGCAAGAGGGTCCGGGGCGTCGCGTGGCGGACGGGCTGCAAGGCGGAGTGGATCGGCGGACGGAACAGGCATATGATCGAGGACGCCTATGCGGCCCTCTACAGCATCAACGCCGTGCTGTTCGTGGCGGTCTTGATCGCCGCGCTGGCCGTGCTGAACACGATGACTATGAACGTGATCGAGCGGACGCGGGAGATCGGCGTCCTTCGGGCGCTGGGGGCCACGCGGACGCAGATACTGGAGATGTTCCTCACCGAGGCGGCCGCCATCGGCATGATCGGCTCGCTGCTTGGGGCGGCAGTGGGGCTGCTCCTGATGCACGCGAGCCTGACGCTGAACCGCATGGTCATGGGATGGCAGACGGAGTTTGTGGTTCCCTACCGGGAGATCGCCTTCGCCGGGTTGGCGGGCGTCGTGGTGGCTATGGTCGGCGGCATCTACCCGGCGCTCCGGGCGGCGCGGATACGGATCGTCGAGGCGATTCAGATGGAATGATGGGCATTGCGATTGGGCTTTGGCGATTTGCGATTGACAGGAGCCAATTTGCCCACACCCACTCGGGTTGAAGGAGTCCGGATCATGAATAAGGTGCGCATAGGGGTTTTGGGAGCGGGGCGGGGAATCGGGCTGGCGAAGGCGATGCGGCTTGCGCCGAGCGCGGAGCTTGCCGCGATATGCGACGCCGACGAGCAGCGCCTGACCAAGGCGGCTGAGGCGGCCAGGACCTACCGGCGTTACGAGGACATGCTCGACGCGAAAGACATTGACGCGGTGCTGGTGGCCTCGCCAATGCCCCTGCACGTTGCGCACTCCGTCGCCGCGCTCAAGGCGGGGAAGCATGTCCTCTCAGAGGTGACCGCCGCGACGAGCATCGAGCAGTGCTACGAGCTGCTGGAGGCCGTGAAGAAATCGGGCAGGAAATACATGCTCGCGGAAAACTACTGCTACATTCGCCCGTGGACGATCGTGCTCGGCATGGTGCGGGCGGGAGTATTCGGCCAGGTGTACTACGGCGAGGCCGACCAGATCCAGGAGTTCAAGGGCGGTTTTCGGCATCCCGGCGTGGGGTATAACTGGCGCACCGCCGAGTTGGCGCTTCGGCGCGGACACCAATATATCACGCACAACCTCGGCCCTCTATATCAGGCTCTTGGGGAACGAATCTCGACCGTGGTCTGCCTCGGGTCGGGGCAGCACCACATAGAGTGGGCCAAGGCCGATGACACGTGCATCGTCTTGGGCCGGACGCCGAGCGGCATGCTCGTTCGCATCCGCCTGGACTTTTTCTCTAACCGTCCGAACAACTACCTCTACTTTGGCCTCCAGGGCGCCAAGGCCGGCTACGAGGCTCCGCGCGGCCCGAAGGATGAGCACAAGATATACGTGGAGGGCCGCACGCCGCGTGGCGCGTGGCAAAGCCTGAGCGACTTTTCGGAATACCTGCCGGCGGCGTGGAAATCCATGCCCCCGGAAGCCGTCAACGACAGCCACGATGGAGGATCGCCCCTGATGATCGAGGACTTTGCGCGCTCGATCCTCGACGATACCCGCCCGCCGATAGATGTCATTGACGCATTAAACATGACCGCGCCCGGCCTGATGTCGGAGGTTTCCATCGAGCAAGGGGGAGCGCCTGTTGATGTCCCGGAGTTCAAATGATTCGGCGGTGGGGGTGAAAAGGGGACATTCTACTTTTGCTGTTCTGCCGATACCTGTTCAGGGGTTCCTTGGCCAAAGAAAAAGTAGAATGTCCCCTTTTCCCCTTCCTCCCCTTTCGCTCCTACAGGGCGGCATGCGCAAGGATGGCTGTAGGAGGGGAATCCTTTCCCCGATAGATCGAAAATCCAAAATGATTTGGGGCTTGCCCGACCACTTTATCGGTCATGACGGCTGTTTCGCTGCCGCCCCCTTCGCCTGCATTGACCTCCGGATAGCGAGAAAGACGACCACGGCCGCGATGAGAAGGATGACCCAGAAGAAGCGCACGAGCAGGATCGTCAGGATCGTCAGGATCAGCGCAATGACGCAGAACACAAAATTGAGCATCCCTCCGGCCAGCTCGCCGAGGACGGGGATGTAGCGCAACAGGAACGTCAGCGGCCCAGCCATCATGCACATGCCGATCCACATGCACAGGAATCCGCCGATTCTGGCGATCCACGTCCACATCCGGTGTTCCGACTGAAGCGCGGCAATCGCCTGGTCCTCCGTCACGCGCCCAGCCAATAGGAGCAGCACCCCTTTGTAGTTCGTCGGCCCGACCGCGCCGCCCTGCAACTTGCCGCAGACGAACAGATTCGCATCGGGCCTGATCCCGGCAAAGGACAGCCGGACGTCGCCCACCTCCGGAGCGCTTGGCGCGCCTTTGCCGATGTACCATCGGCTCTTGCCCTTGGCCTCTCCCGGGCCTGCCCCGGCCTTGGCGGACACGGTGACGCTGCTGAGCGTATCACCCGCGAGCGTTCCGGAGAACGTGACCGGCGCGCCGATCTCGATGCCGCGAACCGTCGCCCGCTCGTTCCCCGCGGCGGGCGCCGTCTCGGCGGACCCCGGCTTGAAGAGCATCTTGCCCAGTTGCGGCATGTCCTCGGTCTTCAGGTTTGCCGGATCAATCTTCACCTTGCCCACGGCGACGCCCTCCGCGACCTTGAGCGTGGTTGCCCCCGGAACCCACTTGCCGCTGCCGTCGTAGGTCTCTTTGACGATTGCATACACCAGCAGCTTCTTGCCCTGTGCGGCCTGGGTTTCGAGCGGCTTGGCCGCCGATGGTGTTCCCGTGAGCGAAACTGCCCCCGATCCCTCCGGCGCATTCGGATCGAGGGGCTTCGGCGGCGGAGGCTCGGTAATGTCTTCTGCGCCCATGATCCGCGCGGCGCTCAGGTCAACCGTCAGGCTGCCGACGGTCACCGGATTCGCAAACCACTTCTGCGAGCCTGCAACCATTGATGGATTGATGTGTCCCTCCGGGTGCTTGAAGCCGGACGAATCTTCGGGGCTTGAGGTCCATTCTTTCACGTAGCGATAAGTCTTTATCTCTTTCTTGGTATCGGGGGAGGAGCCGGGCTCGGTCTTGGTCTCTGTCTTTTCCACCCATGCATACATCTCAACGGAACGGGAGAGATAAAGAAATTTATCCTCGGGGAGATAGAGAGGGTCCGTCACGGGCGCAGTGGTTGTCGCCTTACCTGTGAACTTCACGCTCTGACCTTCGGCGCTCTTCGCGCTGTCGTCCGGCTGGATAGGCTTTGCCGCTTTAATGATCTCTGACCGATCAATGCGCGTCCCTCCCTTGTAGAGGATGAAAAACGACGCCAGAAAGAGGATGAAGCCGATGAACACGCCCTGCACCGAGCTGGAGAGTTTCTCGCCGAATTTCGGCTCACGGACTTCAGTCACCTCCGTGTAGACGTCCACGGACGGCCTCGGCGGGGCGCTGGGTGTTCCCATCTGTGCGCCTGTCTGCGCGGCTGTTTCGCTGGTCGTGACTATGCCTCCCTTGGCCTCCACGAAACCCTCAAGTTCCTTGTCCCCCTCAGCCTTTTTGGCTTCCTTATCGGGTTCCTTGGGAGAGTCCTTCGACCCTTGTTCCCGCTGTGTTTCTTTCTTGTCGTCCCCGCTCCCCTTTTCTTCCTCAAATCCTTCCAGCTCCTTGTCTTTCCCTGCCATGCCTGCTTTCCTCGCAGTAAAAGAAGATTGTTGGTCTTGAGGACGCCCTGGATTTCTATTCCTTGACTTAGCCGGCTCCCCCTCCGGGCGGCGATCGCAAATCATCAATCGAAGATCATTCCGCCGGCGGGTGGGGAAGCTCCATCTTCCGCAGCGGTTGGTCCTCGTGGAGGAAGTATTCCATGAGGCCGTGGCCGAGTTTGATGTGAAGGTCGCCCTCCTGCGCGTTTTTCTCGGTGAAGGGAACCTGCCGGATGACGCGGATGCCCGACCCGAAGATGGCGAAGGGGACGGGGTCGGCGGTGTGCCCTCGCTGCATCACGGGGGAGAAGTGGTTGATCGCAATGAGGATGCGACGCTCGGACAGCTTCTCCATCGCCTTGAGGACGGGACCTACGATCTTTTCGTCAATGTTCTCGATGGCCACCACCTTGCGCAGGGGATCGCTGTCGTGGCTGGCCACATCAGGGGCGGCGACGTGAACGACCACCAGATCGTATTTCTCCATCGCCTCAACGGCGGCCTTTCCCTTGGCGGTGTAGTCCGTGTCGAGCCATCCCGTCCCACCGGGGATGGGGATGGGGTCCCATCCGATATGGCGAGCCGTTCCGATGAAGAGGGGCGAGGCGCTGATGAGCGCCCCGGTCTTGCCGTACCTCTCGCGGAAGGGCCCCAGCTGGGGGACGCGGCCCTGCCCCCAGAGCCAGATCATGTTTGCCGGGTTTTCCCCAAGGTCCGCCCGGACGACGTTGATCTCGTGCTCCTCCAGCAGGCTGCGCGAGCCGAGCATGAGCCGGCGCAGGAGCTGGCTTCCCTGCCCGCCGGGCAGGTATGCCGCGAAGTCGGCGCCGACCGCATCGTGGGGGGGCGTGGTGCCAACGGTCATGGGTTCGTCGCCGGAGTAGACCATGAGGTTGCGGAAGGAGCGTCCGGGGTGAAATGTCACGTGACGGGTGGAGAGGTTTTCCTGGAGAAACTGGATGAGGGCGCCGGCCTCCTTGTCGCCGATGTGGCCGGCAGAGTAGTCGGCGAGGATCTCCTCGTCCACGGTGACCAGGCTGCAGCTGAAGGCGACCTGTTGCACCCCCAGCTCGACGCCGAAGCCGGCGGCCTCAAGGGATGCGCGCCCCACGGCCTGCTTCCGCGGGTCGTAGCCCAGGAGGGAGAGGAGCGATGTCTCCGTGTCGGGCCGCATGCCCGGGGGGATGGTCTGCACCACGCCGAGCTTGCCGTCGCGGGAGAGGTGGTCGAGGTGGGGCGTACGGGCCGCCTCGAGGGGGGTCTTGCCCTGGAGCTGCGCGACGGGGTAGTCGGCCATTCCGTCGGCGATTAGCATGAAGTATTTCATAGGGCTCGTCCGCCTCTCACCCTCCGGCGAAGAAAATCCGGTTCAAGACCTCGGCCAGGCCGAGGACGACCAGCGCGGCGACCGCAAGGGCCCGTCCGAGGGAGATCCTTCCCCTGAGCGCCACGATCGCGCCGGCGATTCCCCCCAGCGCCCCCCGGCTGGCGAGGAGAAATGGAAACTGCCCGAGCGTCATGCCGGTTTCGTGGTGGCGAATCATCAGTTCGCAGTATCCCGTCACCAGCCCCGCCAGAATCCCGACCGCCGCCGCCGGAAACGCCTTCCAACGGCCGGCCATGCCTCAGCCCTCGACCCGAATCAACCGGCTTTTGCCCTTGACCACGTCGAGGAGGTCAATTTGTTTCATCGCCCGTCGCACGTGCCCCGACAGGGCCGTATGGGTCATCATCACCAGCGGCACAGTTCTGCCCAGCCGCCACTCCGGCTGGACCACCGAGGCGATGCTGATGTGGTTGCGTCCCAGTACGCCGGCGATTCTGGCCAGCACACCGGGTTTGTCCACCACGTTGATCCGAAGGAAATACCGGCTTTTGACTTTGGCCATGTCCAGCAACTTCGCGGCCTTTGCGTCCGACGAGAAGCACCCCAGTTTGCGAAAGGTGATCGAGGCGCGGCCGAGAGCCACGTCAATCAGATCAGAAGTCACTGCGCTTGTGGTCGGTTCGCGGCCCGCGCCTCGGCCGTAGAACATGGTCGGCCCGACCCAGTCCCCGGTAATGCCGATGGCGTTGAAAACTCCGTTCACGGAGGCCAGCGGGTGGGCTGTGGGGAGGAGCGTCGGGTGCACGCGAAGGTCCAATTGGTCCCCCTCTCGCTTGCCAATGGCCAAAAGCTTGAGCACATAGCCGAGCTTCAGGGCGTCCTTCACGTCTTCGAGAAAGATATGGTCAATTCCTTCCCGATAGATTTTACGATAGTCCACGCGCATACCGAAGCCAAGGCGGGCGAGGATGGCCAGCTTGTGGGTGGAGTCGGCGCCGCTCACGTCGGCGGTGGGGTCGGCTTCGGCATATCCCCTTTTCTGAGCCTCAGCCAGCGCCTCGTCATAGGTCTCGTTCTCGTGGGTCATCTGGGTAAGTATGTAGTTCGTCGTGCCGTTGACAATGCCGAAGATCGTCTGGATCCGGTTCGCGGCCAAGCCGTCGCGGAGGGCGGCGATGACGGGAATGCCGCCGCCGACGCTGGCCTCGAAGGAAACGCAGCGATCCATCTTGCGCGCGGTCTCAAAGATCATGTCCCCGTGGGCGGCGAGGAGGGCCTTGTTCGCGGTAACGACATGCTTGCCCTTCTTCAGGGCGGCGAGGATGATTTCCTTTGCGGGATGGATGCCGCCGATGAGTTCGATCAGGACGTGGATGCGGGGGTCCTCAATGATCTCCCGGGCGTCCTTGGCGACCAACCTGGCCGGGACCTTTGCCTTGCGGATCTTTGCGGCGTCGAGCTCGGCCACCTTCGCGAGGACAAGCTCCACGCCGACTTTCCGGCCAAATGCCTTGCCCTGGTCGAGGAGCATCCGGGCCACGCCCGACCCAATGGTCCCCAGGCCGACCAGACCGACTTTCACCTGGTCCATGCGGCGTCTTTCACTCACTCAAGTCCAGAAGTCAGAAACATGCGCTCGAAAGTGTTCAGGACAAAATTCACATTGGACACATAATACCACACTTCCTGTCTTCAGGGAGTGTGGTATACGTAGCAAGAGATCTTGCATGATGATATTCTGCCTATTGGCAAGGTGGCGTTGCTTTTCGCGGAAAAAAATGTGTCCAATGTGAATTTTGTCCTTCGGCTGCCGGCCAAGCCCGCTTTGGGGCGAAAAGAATTGTAGCACATCCCCATGGGGGTGTCAATAGCGTGCGTCGGCAAGGCTTTGCCGGCTCTTTCACAAGCGGATCGGTTCGTTTTGGGTTGACACTGTCCCGCGCAGGATGATACCCTATCGGCCCACATGCCACTCGTCCTATAGAAGCAAAGGAGAGCGAAAACGATGAGCAAAACCAACCGACCGAATGTAGTCCTCTTCGTCACTGATCAATGGCGCGCCAAGGACACGGGCTACTGGGGCAACGCCGTCATCCAGAGCCCTTTCACCGATGAAATCGCCAGGGAAGGCGCGGGCTTCCGCAAGTGTTTCGTCCAGAACCCCGTCAGCACCACCAGCCGCGTCGCCATGGCCAGCGGGTGGTACTGCCATGTGAACGGCCACCGCACCATGCACCACATGCTCCGCCCCCACGAGCCGAACATGCTCCGCTACTTCAAGAAGGCCGGCTACCACGTCTGGTGGGGCGGGAAGAACGACATGCTGGCGATGGAGACCTGGAACGACTCGTGCCACACCCGCACCACCGGGAAGCTGAAGTGCAAACCGACCAAGGCCGAACCGTGGAAGTTCGGCGACAGGCTCTATCACACCTTCCTCTGGGGCAGGGTGGAGGAGACCTATGGGCCATCGGCTGCAGACGACGCCGTGGCCGAAGAGGCCGCGGCGTTCATCCGCAGGCCGATTTCCGAGCCGTTTTTCATGCTGGTGAATCAGACCTTCCCCCATCCGCCCTACGCCGTGGCCGAACCGTACTTCAGCATGTACGATCGGTCGAAGGTCCCCTTCCCGATCAAGCAGACCGTGCCCTTCGAGGGGAAACCCATAATCCTCAAGAAGGTCCACGAGCGGATGCGCATGAACGAGGTCACCGACGACGAGCTGCGCGAGATTGTCGCCGTCTACTACGGCATGTGCACGAAGACCGACCGGAACCTCGGCTGGGTCCTCGATGCGCTGAAGGAATCGGGCAAGTGGGACAACACGGTCGTCGTGGTCACATCCGACCACGGCGATTTCGCCGGCGACTACCAATCCACCGAAAAGATGCAGAACACCTTCGAGGACTGCCTGACAAACGTGCCGTTCTGCATCCGCGCGCCGGGGTGCAAGCCCCTGCCCAAGCCGACGGACGCGCTGATCGAGATGATTGATCTCCTGCCGACTCTCTGCGAGGTGTGCGGCATCGAGCTGATGCACACGCAGTTCGGACGCTCGCTCATGCCGGTCATTCGGGGCGAGAAGGATGAGCACCGCGAGTACGTCTTCAGCGAGGGCGGCGCGCTGAACACCGAAGTTCACACCCACGAGACGGACCGGCCCAAGGAGAACATCTACTGGTCGCGCCCGGCGCTCCAGGTCACCGATCCGGACACGCACGGCAAGGCGGTGATGATCCGCTCGCGCAAGTGGAAATACGTCCGGCGGCTCTACGACACCGACGAGCTTTACGACATGGAGAACGACCCCGACGAGACGAAGAACCTGATCAACGATCCATCGAAGAAGGATGTCATCAACGAACTCGTCGCCGCGATGTGCACCTGGTTCATCGAGACGGGCGACGCCGTGCCAATCCGCTGGGACCTTCGGGGCGCGCACGAGCCGCACCCGCCCTGGTCGCAGAAGGCGCTCGACAATCCGCCGGCGATGGTTCCGTGAAAATGCGGGGAAATATCGAATATCGAACAAGGAATGTCGAATGTTGAAGGAAGATCTGAACCGGCGAACGGACGGCTTGGCCTTGTCTTCACTTCGATATTCGATATTCCTTGTTCGACATTCAATATTCTCTTATCCGGTCCCACACGTCGTCAATCCCAACCGCCTCAAGGCATCGCCGATTCTTGCAAGCCAGCCGCTCCTCGCGTGAGCACGGCGCGCAGGGCGCTTGGCCGCGGATAATCGTTACGCTTTCTCCTCGCGGGCCCCAGACGTCGGGGTCGGTCGGGCCGAAGATGGCGATCGTCGGAGTTCCCACTGCGGCGGCGATGTGCGTGATGCCCGAGTCATTGCCGAGGTAGGCGCGGCACTTCGACAGGATCGCCGCAAGGATCGGCAGCGAGAAGTTGTTCGCAATAGCGAATGTCCCCCTTGTCGCCTTCACGACCTCCTCATCCGCCGGGCCGCACGTCAGCAGGACTTGGCATTCCGTATGCGTTGTGATTCGTTCGATGATCTCGTTGAACCGGTCCGCCGGCCAGTTCTTCGTCCGGCCGCCGCTGCCGGGATGGACGGCGATGGTCTTCGCCGGATCAAGACGGCGCTCTGCCAAGAACGCATCGGCCCCGGCAAGGTCTTCCTGGCCGGGGAAGAGTCTCGGAGACGGGTTGTGCTCGTGAATCTCGATCTTCCCAAGGACCTCGCATAGATGATCCACCGCATGCCGCTTCGGCTCTGGCGGAGGCATCGGATCGTGAACGACGATCTTCGCCGGACAGAATCGTGCAAGGTTCCCCGCCAACATGCCCTCCGGGTCCCGCCAGAACGCAACGATGAGATCGAACGCTTTGAGTTCCTTGATCGGATTGCGTGCGTGTGCCACGCTCAAACTCGTTTGAGCGTGCTCTTGGGCGGGAGCGAATAGCGTTGCGAAGCCGGCGTCCTCCAGGTTCCGCGCCGAATCCGCATACCCCCTCCCCACGGCCAGGTCGCTGATGTGCGGATGGCCGAGCAGCCGGATGTGGGCGGAGGGGAAGGCCCGCCGGATGGCGCCGATGGCGGGGAGCGTGAGAACAAAATCCCCGATCGCCCCGCCACGCATAACCAGGATTTGTCTGAAGACGCTCATAGCCCCCATGATAACTCGAAGACCTCAAGATCACAAGGACTCGGCATTGACTTGACGGCCCGGTGTATGATAGGAAAAGAGAATGGAGCAAAAGCAACGGCCTTTCAACCACGCGGAAAGGAGGAGTAGCATGAGAAAAATCACGATGGGTATTGCCCTATTGGGCCTCGTGGCGATGATCGCCATTGACTCTATGGCGGCCAAGAAACGAACCCCGCCCAAGGACATCCCGACGATCATGGCCGAGCGTGGGCAGCTCCTGGTTCAGGAGGAATTCGAGGGCCAGGCCCTGCCCGAGCAATGGAAAAGCGCGGTGGGCAAATGGGAGATCGAGGACGGCGCGCTGAAGGGCACGGAGCAGGCGGCCGACGAGCACGCCGCCGTCAGCCGCATCGAGGTGGATTGCACGGACGTGATCGTCCAGTTCTCGTTCATGTATAAGGGCGCGAAGGGATGGAGCCTCTCCTTCAACAACAAGGACGGGCATGTCTGCCGGGCAAGTTTCAACCCGAACGGGTTCAGCGTCAACAAGGACCGGCCGAATAAGGAGAGCGCGGAACAAGGCGCAACCATTGATACGGTAAAGTTCGAGTTCAAGGAGGGGGAATGGTACGACATCTGTGTGGAGATCCTCGGCAAGGGCATGGTCGCCTCCATTGGCGGGGACAAGAAGATGATGTTTGTCGCCTTCGGAGAGAACGACGGCGTCGCCAAGCCGAAGACAAATTTTGGGTTCACCGTCACTCCTGTGGATCAATCGGTCTATTACGACGATGTTCGCGTCTGGAAGGCGGAACCCAACAAGAAGTGGGACAAGACGAAAAAAAACTTGAACAGATCAAGGCCGTCATGGAGAAGAAGGGTCTGCGCTGAAGTACGGTCATTCCCGCGAAAGCGGGAATCCAGGCCCTCGACCTCTCGTGGATTCCCGCGTACGCGGGAATGACGAATGGACCCTTGGGCCCAAAAACGTATGCTACCACGCTTGGCTTAATGGTTACGCGCTGAGAAGGTGACCCAATGAAATTCGCAATGACGAAAAAAGAATTTCTGCCCCTGCTGAAGAAATTTCTCCTCACCCATGCGCCGGGGGGCCAGGAGGAGGAGATGGATGAGGCCGTAAAGCCCGAATTGGAAAGGCTTTGCGACGAGGTATGGAAGGACGATTTCGGCAACATCGTCGGCTTTGTGAAGGGCGGCAAGGACGCGCCTCTGGCCGTGACGGCCCACAAGGACGAGGTTGCCATGATTGTGAAGCGGATCGAGGACGACGGCCGGCTGCGCGTGGAGAATATGGGCGGGGCATACCCATGGAAGTACGGCGAGGGTCCGATGCATGTGCTTGGGAGACGCAAGATGATTGACGCCGTGCTGTCGGTCGGCTGCGCTCACACCTCGGCCGAGACGAGCGCGATGCAGCAGGCGCGCTCGGCCCCGCTCCCGTGGGAGGCGCTGCGAATTGACGCAAAAATGAAAAAGGCGGATTTGGAGAAGGCGGGGGTCGGCCCCGGGACGAGGGTGGTCGTGCATCGGTCGCGCAAGGAACCGATGCAAATCGGCGACTGCATCTGCGGCTGGGGCCTCGACGACAAGGGCGCCGTGGCGATCCTGATCGCGGCGCTGCATGAGTTCAGGAAGCGCGGCCTCAAACCGAACGGCGACGTCTACTTCGGCGCAACGGCCTACGAGGAGGGCGGCGCGGCGGCAGGATCGTACCTCGCCCGCGAGCTGAAGATCGCCACCCTCATCGCGTTGGAGATCGGTCCTGCGGAAAAGGAGTACGACACAAGCAACTGCGAGAAGCCGATAGTTCTCTACCGGGACTCGGGGCATCTCTACGACAGGGACCTGGCCGACGAGCTGTGCGACATCGCCGGGGACCTGGGCTTCCGCGCGCAGCCGGCCACGGTGACCAGCTTCGGGAGCGAGGCGTCGTACGCCAAGAAATACGGCCAGGTCGGGCGGGCCGGCTGCATCGGCTTCCCGGTTCAGAACTCGCACGGCTACGAGATGGCCCACGTTGACGGCATGATCAACAGCGCGCGGCTCTTGGCCGAGTATCTGGTCAGACATTCATCGTAATCGCTCTCTGCGGTGAGGAGAAACCCATGGCGAAACTGGCGATCAACGGCGGCCCGAAGGCGGCCGAGGCGCTCAATGTTCCTGCGTGGCCGATGGTCACGAAGCGCGACGAGGAGGCCGTCCTCGAAGCTGTCCGGAGCGGAAAATGGTGCCGCATCTATCCCGGTTCGCGGGTGGAGAAATTTGAAAAGGCCTACGCCGAGTTTCACGACGCCAAGCACGCCATTGCTGTGTCGAACGGGACGGTCGCCATCGAGCTGGCGCTGCTCACCGCCGGCGTGCGGCCGGGCGATCACGTCATGGTCCCGGCCGTCACGTTTATCGCCAGCGCCAGCGCGATTGTGCGCGTCGGCGCCGCGCCGATCTTTGTTGATTCAGACCCGGATACGGCGCAGATCAACCCGAAGGCCGTCAAGGCGGCGATCACCCCGAGGACGAAGGCCATAGTCGGCGTGCACTACGGGGGCTATCCGATTGATTTTGATGCGATTCTTCCCATTTGCGAAAAACGCGGGATAGCGCTCATCGAAGACTGCGCCCACGCCCAGGGCACGGAATGGAAGGAGCGCAAGGTCGGAGCGATCGGCAGACTGGGGAGCTTCTCGTTTCAGGCGAGCAAGGCGCTCTCGGGCGGGGAGGGCGGCGTCGTACTCACCGACGACGCCGAGCTGGCCGAGAAGGCGCGGCTGCTCCACAACATCGGGCGGGTGGTCGGAAAGCCGGGGTACGAGCACTACGTCAACGCGAGCAACTACCGGATGAGCGAGCTGCACGGCGCGCTCCTGCTCTCGCAGTTGGAGCGGCTGCCCGAACAGACGAACCACAAGCACGAGCAGGGCGAGTTCCTTGCGAGGGAGCTCGCCAAGATCGGCGGCGTTGATCCGATGAAGCGCGACAAGCGCATCACCAGGCGCGGATACTACTTCTTCATCCTCAAGTACGACGCCAGGCAGTTCAAGGAACTGCCGCGCAACAAGTTCATCGCGGCGCTCAACGCCGAAGGGGTCCCGTGCCATGCGGCCTATATGATGCCGCTCTACAAGCAGCCCGCGTTTGTGACCGATAACGTGCGGCCGTTCCTGTCGAAAGACTGCGAGCCGTTGCCGGAGTTCGAGAAGCTGAATCTGCCCGTGGCCGAGAAATTCTGCGCCGAGCAGCAGGTGACCATTCCTCACCCGGTCCTTCTCGCCGACCGTCGCGGCATCCAGTCGGTCATTGACGCCGTGGCGAAGATCAAAGAGAACGTGGATGAGTTGAGATAGGCGTCATGCGCATCCTGCTTGTCTCCACCAACCGATGCCGCGCAATCACCCATCCTATGCCTATCGGGATGCTGGTGGTGGCGGAGCGCATCGCCCGGAGCGGCCACGAGGTGGAGCTCCTCGATCTCATGTTCGCCGACGATCCTGTCGCCGAGGCGAGAGCGATAGTTCGGAAATTCCGGCCCGAACTCGTTGGCATATCGGTCCGAAACATTGACAATCAGGATGCGCGCAGCACGGCGGCATATCTTCCCGAACTGAAGCAGATCGTTGAGGTGATAAAAAGCGAGACCGACGCAAAGGTCGTCCTCGGCGGCACGGCCTTCAGCACCCTGCCCCGGGAGACGCTCGAATACGCGGGGGCCGACCTCGGCATTGTCGGCGAGGCCGAGGCGCAGTTCGCCGAACTCGCCGATCGCATTGCGGCTGGCCAGACTCATGACGACCTTCCCGGCCTGGTCCATCGCAAGGACGGCGAGATCGTCGTCAACGACTGGACCTTCCCCGATCTGACGGACTTCACCGACCCGCACCTCGACGCCGTGGACTTTGCGCGATATATGGCCTTCGGCTCGACGGCGGCGGTGGTGAAGAAGCTCGGCTGCCCATTCCGATGCAGCTACTGCGACGGGAGATATCGCATGGGGGCAAAGGCGCGGCTGCGTCCGCCACAGAAGATCGTGGACGACCTTGTGATGGTCCAGGAGCGTCACGGCATCCGCGACGTCTTCATCATTGACCCGCATTTCAACGTCCCGCTCGCCCACGCGAAGGCCCTCTGCCGGGAAATCCTGCGGCGGAACGTCCGCGCCAGATGGCAGGGCACGCTACGGCCGGGCCGGCAGGTTGACGGGGAGCTGCTGCACCTCATGAAACGGGCCGGATGCCAGTTCGCCATAGTGAGTCCGGACTCCTGCTCCGAGAGGATGCTGAAGGAGTACAACAAATTATTCACAAAAGCGGAAGTTTACGAGACCTGCCGCCGCTTGCAGTCGGCGCGCCTGCCGTACATCATGTTCATCCTCTTCGGCGGTCCGGGAGAGACGCGCGAGACGGTGGAGGAAACGATGTCGTTCGTCCGGACGGTGAAGCCGAAGTTCGTTGACTTCGCCGTCGGCATCCGCATCATGCCGGACACGCCTCTCGCCGAGCGGGCCGTCAGGGAAGGAATCATCACGAGCCAGTCCGACCTCATCGAGCCGACATTCTATATCTCCCCCGCCATTGACGACTGGATAGACGACCGCATCCGCAGGGAATGGCGCCGCCATCCCGAATGGATCGCCAACGCCCTCCTCATGAAAGCGAAGCAGTGGGTGAAACGGCTGCGGTGGAGATTCCACGCGCATCGAGGCTGAGGACGGGAATTTCACAAGGTCTACTTTTTCGGCAGCGGGTGGACCTCGTCCAGGGACTCGCGCAGCATCTTGGCCCACCGAAGAAGTGCGCCCTTGGTATGGCCGTAGTCGGACCAACCGCGAAAGGCGTCTTTCATGCTCCACCAGGACGCCTTCCGTGAGTCCACCACGGCGGCCAGTCGCGTGTTGGTCGTCGAGTCCAGGAACTCGCATTCCATGCTTGCCCCGCCCAGGTCCACCGCCACAGGGAACATGGCGGCGGCGCTGACGAGGATGTTGACCTTCGAGCGCGTGGGGATGATGTCCGTGATCGCGGCGCGGATGCGGAGGACGTCCGGCCCGGCTTCTCCCGTGACGGGGTACTTGTCGGCCACAGCGTCCACGGCCGCCTGGCGAAAGTATTCCGCCAGCTTCTTCATTTCCGCGGGGTCAAGGTCACGCTCTTTGGCGTCCGGGTTGGGGTAGACCTCCGGGACGTCAATCCAGAGCTTGGTGTATCGGCGCCACTCGACGTTGGGCTTTTCCCAATACAGGATGCTCGGTTCCTTGGGGTCGGGTTGCAGGGCGGAATAGTCGCCGAGAAAACCGGAGAACTTCGGCGGCTTGGAGGCGCAGCCCGCCATCAGCAAGAGGACGACCGCCATCGCCAGGCCGTTATACACCATTGATACCTCCTTTGTGCGGGCAAGTCTCACCTGTTCACACACGATTCCCTCCTTGTGATTATGATCCATCCTGCGAATCAAAAAGTGGCAGGTGGCAGGCGTCGGTTTGACGGCCATCACCTACCACCTAACACCTGCCACCTCGCACCTATTCCGGCCATTCGCCCTGGAAAACCTCCGTCGCCGGGCCGGTCATGTAGATGCGGTCGTTGTCGGACCAGTTCAGTTCCAGGTCGCCGCCGGGGAGGTGGGCCAGAATCTTGCGGCCCGTCTTCTCGTTCAGGGCGCACGCCACGCACGTCGCCGTCGCGCCTGTGCCGCAGGCGAGGGTGATGCCCGACCCGCGCTCCCACGTGCGCATCTTTATCTCGGCCTTGCCGAGGACCTGGACGAAATGGACGTTGATTCGCTTCGGGAAGACCTTGTGGTTCTCGATCTTCGGGCCGACCTGCTCCAGATGAACCGCATCGACGTCATCCACGAAGATCATGCAGTGCGGATTGCCGACGTTCACGCAGGTGATCCGATAGGTCGCCCCGTCCACGACAAGCGGCTCGTCAACGACCCGGCCCTGGGGACCGGTCATGGGGATGTCCGCGCGGTTCAGCCGCGGGGCGCCCATGTCAACCGTCGCCTTCTCGACGCGATTGTTTTTCACAATCAGGTCAATCGTCTTCACGCCGGCAAGCGTCTCGACCTTCATGGGATTTTTTTTGGAGATGCCGCGCTCATAGGCGAACTTGGCCACGCACCGGATGCCGTTGCCGCACATCTCCGCCTCCGACCCGTCGGCGTTGAGGATGCGCATCTTGCAGTCGGCCACATCCGACGGGCAGACCATGATCAGCCCATCGCCGCCGATGCCGAAGTGCCGGTCGCTCACGGCAACGGCAAGCTTCGCCGGGTCGGCGATGGTCTCCTCAAAACAATTCACATAGACGTAATCGTTGCCGATGCCGTGCATCTTGGTGAACTTCATGGCTTCGCTCCGTCGCCGCTGATGACGATCTCGCCGAGGTCGGCGATGTGCTTCGCATACAGCTCGTTGATTTCCTTGACCATGCGGATGCGGTTCTTTTTCACTTTCTCGTTTTCCACGTTCACGAAAACCTTGTCGAAGAACTCATGAACGGCCTTGGAGAAGGCTGCGCAGTATTTTGCTGACGCCTCGTCATAACTACTTGTTCGGATTAAGCTAAGGATGTCTTCCCTGTTGCTCTTGAAGCACTGCCAAAGCGCCCGCTCCTCGTTCTGCTCGAAGAGCGACTCGTCCACCGCCTCCGCCGCTTCGCCGATCTTGGCCACGTTGCCGCAACGCTGCACGAGAAACACAAGGTCGCCCCACCGCTCGCTCTGCGATTCCTTGATGATGATATGCAGCCGATAGAAGAAATCCCGAACCTCATCGAAGTCGGCTTTGAGAACCGCTTTCACGATATCATGCCGGACGCCCTCGTCGATGCAAATCTGGTATACACGATCTGCAAAAAAGGACAGGAGCGCGTTCTCCACATTCTCCTTATCATTCACATCGAAGTTGGCAATAGCTGCCCCGATTAGCTTTCTGAGGCTAAAGGTCACAAAAGGAACCTGCGAGACGTTCAGCATAGCCACAAGTTCCTCGGACTTCGCAACGGACAATGCCGCCAACGCCTGACGGCGTAGGGCAAATGGGTCTTGCGAACCAGACGGTCTCTTTCCCACAGAAAAACAAGCGGCCAGACTGTCGAGTTTGTCTGCAAGACTTAAGATGTAGCCTGTCAGGACCTCCGGGAAACGGTCACCCATTGATCTCGGACGGTAATGCCCACGAATGCCCTTCCATATCTCTTCCGGCATCCCTTCCTCACGAGCGTATTCCCCGCCCATGATCCCCTGTAACGAGGGAAACTCCTTGACCATCTGGGTGACGAGATCACATTTACACAACCGCGCGGCGATTCCAACTTGGTCAAGGTGGTGTGGCTGTGCGCCAAGTCCATTGGCAATATGTCGGGCCAAATTCTCAAGTCTCTTTGCCTTGTGATAATAGCTGGATTGTTCGCCGAGATCGCCAAGGAACTGGACGTCCTTCAGGGCATCGAGCCGGTCTTCGAGCTTCGTCTTCCGATCCTCGTCCCAGAAGAACCGCGCGTCGGCTAAGCGGGCGCGGAGGACGCGCTCGTTGCCGGCGCGGATGAGGTCTTCATGCCCTGCCCCGCGGTTCGCGACGGTGATGAACCGCGCCTCGAGTTTGCCGTCGGCGTTGCGCACGGGGAAGTAGCGCTGGTGCCCCATCATCGCCGCCTCGGTCACGGCGTCGGGGATTGCGAGGTATTCCTCGTCGAACGTTCCCTCCATAGCCGATGGGTACTCCACAAGATTCATCACCTCGTCCAACAGGTCCTCGTGCTGGCATTCCTTTCGCCCATACCGGGCGAGGATCGTCTCGATCTGCGAGCGGATCATGGCCTTGCGCTCATCCATGTCCACGATGACGCACGCCTTCCGCAGCGCGTCCTTGTAGGCCTCGAAGTCGGCCGAGGCCAGCTCGATCTTGCCGGGGGCGAGGAAGGGATGGCCGTTCACGTCCCTGCCGCTCTCCACCCCGGCCACGGCGAACTTCACCACGTCGCTGCCCAGCAAGGCGGCAATCGTGCGGATGGGCCGGGCGAACGTGAACGTCCCGCCCTTCTCCTTGCTTCGCGGCGTCCAGACCATGGACTTCGGAAAGCCGATCTTGCCGATCATCTCGGGCAGGATGCCTCGTAGGATTTCGACGGCCGATTTGCCCTTGACCTTCTTGACGGCGTAGCAGTAGGGACCCTTTTTCGTCTCTCGAACTTCGATTTGGTCCACGGGGATGCCCTGGCCCCTGGCGAATCCTTCGGCGGCCTTGGTTGGCTTCCCGTCGGGGCCGAAGGCCACCTTCGCCGGCGGGCCGGAGACCTCCTCGACGCGATCCGGTTGGCGATCGGGGATGCCGGCCGCCCAGAGGACGAGCCGCCGCGGCGTGCCCGTCGCGCGGACCTCGCCCACGGCGACAGATGCACTTTTCAGCGCGTCGGCGAAGAGCGCCTTCATCTGTGTGAGCGCCGGCTCGATATACCCCGCCGGCACCTCTTCCGTTCCGATTTCCAATAGAAAGTCAGGCATGATCTTCCTCTCCGTCTCGGAAAGTATTACAAATTACCAAAGCCTCCGCGCGGAGTCAACGCTTTTCGCTGCATTGCACCTGTGATGGAAGGCATTGCGCTTGTAAGGGCCGCCACACGTGGATTCCCGCTTTCGCGGGAATGACGGGATGCCTGCCTCCAATGAACTCACTGAGGTATACCAGATCGAAAAAACCTCTTGTGCTCCGGTAAGGGATTTGGTAGGTTAATGGTTTCGTTTGTCTGAGCATGCGACGTGGGGCCGGGCGATAAGCATAGCACAACGAATCGAACGAATCGTAAGTAATAGGAGGAGAAGAGGATGGCCAAGGAGTCAGAAACTCCCCTGCTCGACGAACTCGAGAAGGGACCGTGGCCGAGCTTTGTCACGGACATGAAGCGCGCCGCCCAAAAGAGTCCCGCCGCCCGGGACCTCTTGCGGCAGCTCGAACAGTCCTACAAGGACAAGGTCGGCCACTGGAAGCACGGCGGCATCGTAGGCGTCAAGGGATACGGCGGCGGCGTGATCGGCCGCTACTCCGACAGTCCCGAGAAGTTCCCCGCCGTGCGGGAGTTCCACACCCTCCGCGTGAATCAGCCGAGCGGGTGGTTCTACACCACCGACGCCCTGCGGAAGCTGTGCGACGTGTGGGACAAGTACGGCAGCCAGCTGACCAACTTCCACGGCTCCACCGGCGACGTCATCCTCCTCGGCACCACAAGCGACTCGCTTCAGACATGCTTTGACGAACTTACCGCCATCGGCTTCGACCTCGGCGGGTCAGGCTCCGCGCTGCGGACGCCGAGCTGCTGCGTCGGCCCGGGGCGCTGCGAATGGTCCTGCATTGACACGCTGAACCTGTGCAACGACATCACGCATTCGTTTCAAGACGAGCTGCACCGGCCGATGTGGCCCTACAAATTCAAGATCAAGGTCTCCGGCTGCCCGAACGATTGCGTGGCGGCCATCGCCCGCGCCGACCTCTCGATCCTCGGCACGTGGCGCGATGACATCCGCATTGACCAGGAGGCCGTCGCCGAATACGCCGAAGCGGGCATGGATATCATGGAGGACGTCATCTTCAACTGCCCCACCAAGTGCATGAGATACGACAGCCAGAAGCGACGGATCACGATAGACAACAGCAACTGCAACCGCTGCATGCACTGCATCAATGTGATGACCAAGGCCCTCCGGCCCGGCACGGAGCGGGGCGCGACGATCCTCATCGGCTCGAAGGCCCCCATCGTCCAGGGCGCGCTGATGTCGTGGGTGATCGTCCCCTTCATGGAAATGGAACCCCCATACGAGGAATTGAAAGAACTCCTCGGAAAAATCTGGGAGTGGTGGGACGAGAACGCCAAGATGCGCGAGCGCATCGGCGAGCTCATCAACCGCCTCGGGATGCGGGCTTTCCTGAAGGCGATCGAACTGCCGGCTGTGCCGCAGATGGTCAAGCACCCGCGCGAAAATCCGTTCTACTTCTGGGACCCCGAAGACGTCGAGAAATCTGTTCGAGAGCAGAAAGGAGGGAAGTAACATGCCTACGGATATCGGCCCTCCCGATTACAACAATTTCCTCCCGCCGGTCATCAAGAAAAACTACGGCCAATGGAAGTACCACGAAATCCTCGAACCCGGCGTGCTGAGGCACGTGGCCGAGAGCGGCGACGAACTCTACACCGTCCGCGCCGGGTCGGGGCGACTGGTTAGCACAGACTACATCCGCGACGTATGCGAGATCGCCGACAAGTACTGCGGCGGCCACCTGCGCTTCACCAGCCGGCACAACATCGAGTTCCTCCTGACGGACAAGGGCAAGGTTGCGCCCCTGAAAAAGGAACTCCAGGAAAAGGGCTGGCCTGTGGGCGGCACCGGGCGCTCGATCACGAGCATCGTCCACACCCAGGGATGGATTCACTGCCACACCCCGGCGACCGACGCATCGGGAATCGTCAAGGCCGTAATGGACGAGCTGTTCGACTACTTCGGCAGCATGACGCTGCCGAACCAACTGCGCATCGCCCTGGCGTGCTGCCTGAACATGTGCGGCGCGGTGCACTGCTCCGACATCGCCATCCTCGGCATCCACCGCCTGCCGCCGAAGGTGGACAGCGAGCGCGTGGGCAAGGTGTGCGAAGTGCCCTCCACCGTGGCCGCCTGCCCCACAGGCGCCATCCGCGGGAACATGAAGGAGAAGACCGTCCAGGTGAACAACGAACGGTGCATGTACTGCGGCAACTGCTACACCATGTGCCCGGCGATGCCGCTGGCCGATCCCGAGGGCGACGGCATCTCGATCTGGGTCGGCGGCAAGGTGTCGCACGCGCGCCACGAGCCGATGTTCAGCAAGCTGGTCGTCCCCTATCTGCCGAACACCCCGCCGCGCTGGCCGGAGACGGTCGAGGCGGTGAAGAAGATTGTCGAGGTCTATGCCAAAAACGCCCGAAAGTACGAGCGCGTCGGCGAGTGGTGTGAGCGGATCGGGTGGGAGAAGTTCTTCAGTCTGACAGGATTCCCCTTCCTGCCGCAGCACATTGACGACTTCACCGACGGCAAGGTGTCCAATTACAGCTTCCGGACGGCGGCGACGTTTAAGTTCTAAGTGCGAATTGAGACGTGCGGCAAGATCGGGGGAAGGCGTCTGTGCGCCTTCCCCCGAGTGCTTTCGCTTGACGGGGGAGATGGGGGGCGGGTATACTGTATTTTTGACAGGCCTGATGGGCTTTACACATGCAGGGGTCGCGTCCACGGATGGTCCTGAGCGCCCTCCGGGGCAGCTCGGGCAAGACATTGTTGGCCCTCGGATTGCTCCGGGCGTGGCGCAATCTCGGTCGCTCGGTCGCGCCGTTCAAGAAGGGGCCGGACTACATTGACCCGGCCTGGCACTCGCTGGCCGCCGGGCGGGAGTGCCGGAACCTGGATACGTTCCTGATGGGGCGCGACGGGGCGGCGCAGTCCTTCATCCGGCATAGCGAGCCTGCCGCGCTGACGATCATCGAGGGCAACCGGGGGATCTTCGACGGCGTGGACGCCGAGGGGACGCACAGCACGGCGGAACTGGCCAAGCTGCTCGGCGCGCCGGTGGTCCTGGTCGCCGACTGCAGCAAGGTCACCCGAACCCTCGCGGCGATGATACGGGGGTGTCGTGATTTCGACCCCGAGATCGCCATCCGAGGAGTCATCCTGAACCAGGTCGCGGGCGGACGGCATGAGCGAATCCTGCGGACAACCGTCGAGCGCTACGCCGGCGTCCCGGTTCTGGGCGCTGTCCCGCGGGTGAGGGATGGGACGTTTCCCGAGCGGCACCTGGGTCTGCTCCCGCCGCAGGAACATCCCGACGCGGAGGCCGCCATCGAGGCCGCGGCGGCGATTGTGGCCCGCCATGTGGACTTAGACAGGCTCAGTGATATTGCGTGCAGCGCTCCACCGATGGAGTCGCCTGACATGCAGGCGGACGACGTTCCTGCCGAGCAGGGCGACCGGCCCCGCGTCGGCGTGGCGCGGGACTCCGCCTTCGGGTTTTATTACCCGGAGAACTTGGAGGCCCTCGCCGCAGCGGGGGCGGAGATGGTGATGGTGAGTCCTCTCAAGGACCGGGAGCTGCCGCCGCTCGATGCGCTGTACATCGGCGGGGGCTTCCCTGAGACCCATGCCGAGGCGCTCGCGGCGAACACCGGGTTCCGACAGGGCCTGATGGACGCCGTGGAGGACGGCCTGCCGGTGTATGCCGAGTGCGGGGGGCTGATGTACCTGGGGGAGCGTCTGGAGGCGAACGGCAGGACGTATCCGATGGTGGGCGCATTGCCGGTCCGGTTTGGCGTCGAGGAGCAGATGCAGGGGCACGGCTACACGCGGCTGGAGGTGTCGGGCGAGAACCCCTACTTCCCCGTCGGGCGGGAACTGGCGGGGCATGAGTTCCACTACTCGCGCCCGTTGGAGTGGAAAGAGGGGGCGTTCGACCTGGTGTTTTCAGTAAAGCGCGGGCGGGGGTTCGACGCGAAGAAGGACGGCTTGTGTTACAGGAACGTCCTTGCGACGTACACCCATATCCATGCCTGCGGGACGCCGGATTGGGCGCCGGCGGTGGCGGCGCGCGCCCGCGAGCGGATGGGCGAGCGGTCGGTTGTGCGAGCCGTTTCTTGATAGAGACGAGAAGGCTTGGGGGTAGGACCTCAGTGACAGGGGATCGCGCGCGTCATGCTGAGCGAAGCGAAGCATCTCGACCCTTCGCAACGCTGAGATTCTTCCCCCGCCTTTGGCGGGGTCAGAATGACCTTCAGGAATGGATATGTCCCCCCGTGACTGAGGCAGTACACTTGGAGGTCGTTTTCATTTGACAGGAGGAAAGGATGGCTATCGTAGAACTGGGCGGCAAGCAGTGCGAGATTGACGAAGACGGATTCATTCAGGACCCCAACCTGTGGGACGAGGCGGTGGCGAAGGCGCTGGCGAAGACTGAGCACGTGGAGGAGATGTCGGAGGATCACTGGAAGCTGGTGAATTACATTCGCGAGTACTACATCGAGTTCGGCATCGCCCCGATGATCCGAAAGCTCTGCAAGGAAACGGGCTTCAAGCTGAAGTATATCTACGAGATGTTCCCCAGCGGCCCGGCGAAGGGCGCGTGCAAGGTGGCCGGCCTGCCGAAGCCGACAGGCTGCGTGTGATCGCTGATGCAGCTCGTCAGCGTTGAGCACAAGGATGGGGTTCAGTTCTCCGTGCGGATCGGGAAGCACGCCCTGACGATTGACCACCCGGCGGACGAGGGCGGGCAGGACGGCGGACCTTCGCCGCCGGAGCTGCTGGTCGCCGCGCTGGGCGGGTGCATGGGGTACTACATGGCGCGATACTGCCAGACGATCCACCAGGAGTGCAAGGGGTTGTGCATTGACCTCGTGCCCGAACTGAGCGAGGACGGGAAGCGCGTCCAGCGGATCACGATTGATGTGACCCCGCCGGACGGCTTCCCGGCGGAGCGCGTGAAGGCCCTGCTCCGCGCCGCCGACCAATGCGTCGTGCACAACACGCTGCGGCAGGCGCCGGAGATTGACATCGAGGTGGTGTAAGATGAGAATTAAGAAAGTCCCCAAGAGCATCGTGCCGATCCTCAGGGAGTTGAAGAAGAGGCTGCGGAGACTTTACGGCAACAGACTGAAGAACGTCGTGTTGCATGGGTCATACGCGCGGGGGGACTTCACAAGTGGCTCCGACATCGATGTCATTGTCGTGCTTGACGGATTGAGAAGCACCTGCCAGGAGATTAGCCGATGTTCGGATGCGCTCGGAGATTTGGAACTCGAATTCGATGCTTTGATTTCCATCCTTCCGATTGATGCGGAGGACTTCGAGAAGAGAGAACTGCCGGTTCTTCTCACTGCAAGAAAAGAGGGCATCTCTGTTTGACACGGCAAAGCCACATCGCTGATTTGCTGGCAAAAGCAAGCAAGAGCCTTCGGGCTGCTGAGATCCTGCTGAAAGAGGATCTTCCTGACTTTGCGGCGAGCAGGGTATACTATTCGATGTTTTATGCCGTAGAGGCCCTGTTGTTGACCAAGGGGTTATCTTTCTCAAAACACGCGGGAGTGGTAAGCGCGTTTGGAAAGGAATTCGTTAAGACCGGCGAATTTCACCCGGAATTGCATCGGCAGCTTCGTGATGCCTTCCGATGGAGGCAGGCGGGAGACTATAGCGCCACGCCGGTGGTGACGAAGAAGGTGGCGCATCGGTTGATCGCACAAGCGAGCGAATTCATTCAGGCTATTGAAAAATACCTTAAACAACAGGGGCAAATGGGCGGGAAAAGCACTTGATGAAGATGGCGACCATTTGACCCGCAAGATGATGATGCTGAAGAGTCTGCTGAACGAAAAGAAATCGTCCATTGTGGATAGATGGCTGGGCCATATCCGGGCGACCTATGCCCCGGAGACTGCTGCGTTCCTCAACGGGAACAAGGACCGGTTCGCCAATCCCGTGGGCCACGCCCTGCGCACCGGGACGGCGGCGATCTTTGACGACCTGCTCAATGGCATGGACCCCGAGGCAGTTTGTCGGCATTTAGAGGGCATCATCAAGATCAGGGCCGTGCAGGACTTCACCCCCTCCCAGGCGGTCTCATTTGTCTTTCTCTTGAAGAAGGCCGTTCGGGCGGAGCTGGGGGAGGAGGCGGAGAGTTCACGCCTCGCCGCCGAGCTGACAGAATTCGATGCGCAGGTTGACCAGGTCGCCCTGTTCGCATTCGACATTTTCGCGCGGTGCCGCGAGCAGGTGTATGCGCTACGGGTGAACGAGGCAAACCGAAGCGTCGCCGCCGTGATGAAGCGATTCAACTGCGCCGGTGATCCGCGAGGTGGCGGCCTGTGAACGTCCTGATCTCCCTTGCCACAGTTGTGGTTCTCTTCCTGGCGGGACTGGTCGGCGCCGTTGTGGGACTCCAGGCGGTCTTTGGGATCGTCATCCCCTACCTCGCCGTCGCCCTCTTCCTCGGCGGCCTCGTCTATCAAGTGATGAAGTGGGCGGACATCCCCGTCCCCTTCCGCATCCCCACCACTTGCGGCCAGGCGAAATCGCTTCCGTGGATCAAGCGGTCGAGGCTGGAGAGTCCCTTTACCGCCCTCGATGTCGCGGGAAGGATGTTCCTCGAGGTGCTCGCCTTCCGTTCGCTTTTGCGAAATACCAGGGCCGAGCTACGTGAGGACGGCAGGCCGGTGTATGGAACCGCCCTCGGCCTCTGGGCGGGGGCGCTGGCGTTCCACTGGACAATGCTGGCCATCCTGGTCAGGCACCTCCGGTTCTTCACGCAGCCGGTCCCCTTCTTCATCACCTTTCTCCAAGAGGCGGACGGGGTCCTCGAGGTCGGCGCGCCGGTCTTCTTTGTCACATCGTTTGTCTTTCTCGCGGCGCTGGCCTACCTGCTCGCGCGCAGGCTGACTATCCCGCAGGTCCGCTACATCTCCCTGGCGAACGACTACTTCCCCCTGTTCCTCCTCCTCGGCATCGGCGTCAGCGGCGTGTGGCTGCGTCACCTGACCAAGACGGATATCACCGAGGTCAAGGAACTCGTCGTGGGGCTGGCGACGTTCCGGCCCTCGTTGATGGCGGCGAAGGGGATCGCGTCGCTGTTCTATGGACATCTCTTTCTCGTGTGCGTCCTGCTGGCATATTTCCCGTTCAGCAAGCTGCTCCACGCCCCCGGCGTGTTCCTCAGCCCGACGCGCAACCTGGCCAACAACAACCGCGCGGTCCGGCACGTGAACCCGTGGGACTACCCCGTCAAGACCCATTCCTATGCGGAATACGAGGACGAATGGCGGGACAAGATGAAGGTAGCCGGCGTCCCGGTTGATAAGGACAAGTGATGGCGAAGCCCGACGAACCAGGATACTACAAGCGGGAGGACCTCCTGAACGTGGACTACCATCCGCCGAAGACCGGCTGGATGGAGACGCCCGTGGACTTCCGGCCCGGCAGCTTCTGCTACCCTGGAAAGGCCAAGAACCTGAAGGTCCTCGACCTGCCGAACCCCAGGGAATGGGCCGTAACCGACGAGGACTGGAAGCTTCCCGACAACTGGAAGCAGCTCGTCCTCGAGGGCATGGCCGAGCGCCTGAAGAAATACCGCTCCTTCCAGCTCTTCATGGATACCTGCGTCCGGTGCGGCGCCTGCGCCGACAAGTGCCACTTCTTCATCGGCGGCGGCGACCCGAAGAACATGCCCGTCCTCCGCGCCGAGCTATTGCGCTCGATCTACCGGAACGACTTCACCGCCCTGGGCAAGGTCTTCGGCAAGCTGGCAGGAGCGCGGGAGCTTACCGGCGATGTCATCAAGGAGTGGTTCTACTACTTCTTCCAGTGCACCGAGTGCCGGCGCTGTTCCGTCTTCTGCCCCTACGGCATAGATACCGCCGAGGTCACCATGATGGCCCGCGAGCTCCTGGGGCTGCTCGGCATCTACATCAACTGGGTCATCGAGCCTGTGGCCAACTGCTACATGTTCGGGAACCATCTGGCAATCCCCCCGCACGCGCTGATGGACACCCTGGAATTTATGACGGACGACATCGAGGAAGCCACGGGGATCAAGGTAGATATCCCCATGAACAAGAAGGGTGCCGAGGTCCTGTTCGTCGTCCCCTCGGGCGACTTCATCGCCGACCCCGGCATCTACACCTGCATGGGCTACATGCTCCTCCTCCACGATCTGGGAATTGACTATACTTGGAGCACCTACGCCTCGGAGGGCGGGAACTTCGGACTGTTCACCTCGCACGAGATGATCAAGCGCCTGAACGCCAAGATCTACGCCGAGGCGAAGCGGCTGGGGGTCAAGTGGATCCTCGGCGGGGAATGCGGCCACATGTGGCGGGTGCTGCATCAATACATGGACACCGTGAACGGCCCGGCGGACTTCCTCGAAGTCCCGAAATCCCCCGTCACGGGTACGGTGTTCGAGAATGCAAAATCTACGAAGATGGTTCATATCATGGAATTCATCGCCGACGTGATCCATCACGGCAAGCTAAAACTAGATCCCAGCCGGAACGACCACATCCGCGTCACCTACCACGACTCCTGCAACCCCGCGCGGGCGATGGGCATCTACGAGGAACCGAGGTATGTAATCAAGAGCGTGTGCAACCACTTCTTCGAGATGCCGGAGAACACGATTCGGGAGCAGACCTTCTGCTGCGGCGGCGGGGCCGGCCTGGGCACCGACGAGAACATGGAGATGCGCCTGCGCGGCGGGCTGCCCAGGGGGGCGGCGGTGAAGTACGTCCAGGAGAAGCACGGCGTGAACCAGCTCGCCTGCATGTGCGCCATTGACCGGGCCACGCTCGTCACCGTGTGCGACTACTGGTCCCCCGGCGTGAAGGTGACGGGCATCACGGAACTGGTCGCCAACGCGATGGTGCTCAAGGGCGAGAAGAAGCGGACGCAGAACCTCCGCCTCGAGCCGATCCCAGGCATGGAAGAAGAGGGGGAGGAGGAAGGAGGCAAGCGCGATGAAGGATAAGCCCGTCATCATCGCCGGCTTGGTCGTCTTCCTCGCCGCGGCGACGTTCCCCGTCTGGTACAACCCGGCGACCGGAGGGACCGGCCCGCGTCCCCGGCCGGAACCGCCTGCCGGAGAGACCAAGTGCGTCGAGGACAAGGCATACATGACGGCGAACCACATGAAGCTGCTCCACGAGTGGCGGGAGACCGTCGTCCGCGAGGGAGGCCGGTTCTACACCTCTCACGCCTCCGGCGAGCAGCACGAGATGAGCCTCGTCAGGACGTGCCTGAGATGCCACGCCAACAAGGAGACCTTCTGCGACCGGTGCCACAACTACGTGGACGTGCACCCTCGCTGCTGGGATTGCCACGTGGCCCCGGAGGGGAAGTGAACGATGGATAAGCGCAGACGAAATCTCTTGAGGACAATCGGATGTGCGGTAGGCGGGCTGGGGTGCGGGTTGCCGATCCTGAGCGCCATAGCGTCGGGCGAAAAAAAATCAAGCGCGACTAAGCAATTGGCCATGGTCATTGATATCCGCAAGTGCCTGAACGAAGAGCTGCGCCGCGCCTGCGCGACGGCCTGCCATCGGGAGCACAATGTCCCCGAGATCCCCGATCCCGAGGAAGAGGTCAAGTGGATCTGGAGCGAGAACTACGAGAACGCCTTCCCCGACCACGCCCACGAACGGCTCACGGATGCGTTGAAGGGCAAGCCGGTCCTGGTGCTCTGCAACCACTGCACCCATCCGGCCTGCGTGAAGGTCTGCCCGACGCAGGCGACATGGAAGCGGGAATCGGACGGCATCGTGATGATGGACATGCACCGGTGCATCGGCTGCCGTTACTGCATGGCCGCCTGTCCCTATGGGGCGCGCAGCTTCAACTGGAGGAACCCGCGCCCGTTCACCCGCGGCGCTATCCGGCCCGACTATCCCACGCGCACGAAGGGCGTGGTGGAGAAGTGCGACTTCTGCGTGGAAAGGCTCCGGGACGGCCGCCAGCCCGCGTGCGTAGAGGCGTCAAGAGAAATTTCGGGAGACGAAGGTGCGCTGACCTTCGGCAACCTGGCGGACCCAAACTCGGATGTGTCCCGAATCCTTCGGGAGAGGCATGCCATTTGTCGGCGGGTCCATCTCGGGACCGGACCCAACGTTTACTACATCGTGTGAGGCCGTCATGCTGGAAAAGGCATTTCAAGGAGGCAAGCGATATTGGACGCTGCTCGCGTTGTGGGGGCTGCTCATCGCAGTCGGGCTCGCCGCCTACAGCCGCCAGATGACCGAGGGGCTTGCCGTGACGGGGCTGAGCCGCGACGTATCGTGGGGCCTCTACATCGCGCAGTTCACCTTCCTGGTCGGCGTGGCCGCCTCGGCGGTGATGGTGGTCCTGCCCTGCTACCTGCACGATGTCAAGGCGTTCAAGCGCATGGTAATCCTCGGCGAGGCCCTGGCCGTGGCGGCCGTGCTGATGTGCATGCTCTTTATCTTCGTGGACCTCGGCCAACCACGGCGCGTGATGAATGTCATGCTGCATCCCTCCCCCAACTCCGTCATGTTCTGGGACATGGTGGCGCTGTCGGGGTATTTGATGCTGAACCTGGTCATCGGCTGCGTTACCTTCGAGGCGGAGCGGAAGGGGACGCCGCCGCCGAAGTGGGTCAAGCCCCTCATCTTTCTCTCGATCCCGTGGGCGGTGAGCATCCATACGGTGACGGCCTTCATTTTCGCCGGGCTGTCGGCGCGGCCCTTCTGGATGTCGGCTATTCTCGCACCGCGCTTTCTCGCCTCGGCGTTCGCGTCCGGCCCGGCTCTCCTGATCCTACTCGCCCTGATCCTGCGGAGGCTCACGAAGTTCGATCCAGGCCGGGAGGCCATCCAGAAGCTTGCCGTCATCGTCACCTACGCCCTGCTGATCAACCTGTTCTTCGTGCTCTCGGAACTGTTCACGGCGCACTACAGCAACATGCCGCACCACACCCATCATTTCGAGTACCTGTATGCCGGCCTCGGCGAGAATAAGGCGCTGGTCCCTTGGATGTGGGCGTCGGCCGTCCTTACCGTCGCGTGCGCGGCGTTGCTCCTTTTCCCATTCATTCGCCGGCGCGAAACTCCCCTTGCGTTGGTCTGCATCGCGGTGATCGTCGCCATCTGGATCGAGAAGGGCATGGGGCTGGTGGTTGCCGGGTTCATCCCTTCGCCCCTGGGCAAGATCACCGAGTATACGCCGACGGCGATTGAGGTCGCGATCACCGTGGGGGTCTACGCCATCGGCTTCCTCGTTCTGACGGTCCTATACAAGATCGTGGTCGGCGTGAGAGAGCGCATCGAGACCGCCGGCGGATGAAGCGCGGACGCAACACGCCGGTTGACAACGGCCCCCTCCCTGCGGTATCATCGTCTTTACGATGAATGGTATTTCGCCCGCTTCGGGTATCCGTATGACATCTCGATCCGCCTGTGCGTTTGCCGTTTCATGGCTTCTCGTCTCAGTTCTCTGCGCCGATGAAATCGTGCTGAGCAGTGGCATCACCCTCAAGGGTCAGGTGGTGGAGCGCAACAGCAAACAGGTGGTCATCGTCAGCAGCGGTCGGAAGATCGCTTACAAGGCAAGTGAAGTGGGGACCGTCAAGCTCGATCCTCTCCCCGAATTTGAGGAAGGGCAGAAACTGCTTGCCGAAGGCAACGTCGCGGCCGCCATAAGGGCCTTCGAAAAGGTCCTGAACGGCGATCGGGTTCTGTTCCAGGAGGATGCTCGCGCTAAACTCGTCTTCTGTTATTTCCGCACCGGCCGGCCTGGTGATGCGGTGGCCGCCTTCCTGGAGATGCTTCGCAAGGCCCCGGACTCACGCCACCGTTCCGGTTTCCCCTGGCACTACGAGGGGGAGTTGACGGCCCCCATGCAAATCCGCAAGACGATCGCTGAAGCCCGCAAGACGGTGAACCTTGCTCCGGCCCTCGATGCGTGGGTCTCGCTTGTCGCGGGAGAAACAGCGGGGGCGCAGAAGCAGATATCCGCCCTGGTGCAGAGCAAGGACCCGGTCACAGCCGGCATCGGGACGATCCTTCAGCTTCGGTTGTTGTTTGAGTCGGGCAAACTCGTCGAGTACACGAGACTTGTTGCGGAAAAAAAGTGGACCGCGCGCGACGACGTGTGGGCGTGGATATGGTATTGGGAAGGGCGACGCCTTATGGCCGAGAAGGACTATCCTCGGGCCGCGCTTGCCCTGCTTCACGCGCCTGCGGTGTATCCGGAAAACGAATGTCTGGCCGGCGACTGTCTCTATCTTGTCGGCCAGTGCTTCGAGAAAATGAACCAGAAGGATAGGGCAAGAAACGAATACGCCGCCTTAATGAGCCAATTTCCGATTGCCCTCGCTGCGGACCAGGCTCGAAAACGCATCGAGGTCCTCAAATAGGTAGTTACAGGAGTAGCAGATGACCGGCAACATACTTCGCGCCCGTGCAGTGACCGTGGCTCTCTGTTTCATTCTCATAGCCGTCCTCAGCATGGCCCTGGCGACGGCGCAGGAGGCCGAGGCCGGCAAGAAGGAGAAGTCGGCCCCGCGAGTGTCGCTGTTCGACACGTTGAAGAAGGGCGGCACGGTGGGGTGGGTGATTGTGTTTCTGAGCGTGGTGGCGGGGGCCTTGGCTGTGGAACACGCCATCACGATCCGCCGCACGGTGCTGATGCCGATGCCGGTGATCCAGAGAATCCGAAGCCTCCTCAAAACGCGGGACTTTGTCGAGTTGCGTGATTTCTGCGAGGAGAACGGGTCCTTTGTGGCCCGGGTGATCGGCGCCGCGGTGGCCGAACCTCGGGCGAGCTACGAGGATGTGGAGGAGGCCATGCTCGAGGCCGGCAGCGAGCAGGCGGCCAAGCTCTACCGGAAGATCGAATATCTGAACCTTATCGGGAATGTATCCACCATGCTGGGATTGCTGGGCACGGTGGTAGGCATGGTGCAGGCCTTCGACACTATCGCCCGAACGGGCGGCTTCGCCAAACCGGCCGAGCTGGCGGGAAGCATCTCATTGGCGTTGATCACCACGGTCGAAGGGTTGGTGGTGGCGATTCCATCTCTTATTGCCTACGTGTATTTTCGTAACAAGGTTGAAGAGCTTTCGGCGGAGGTCGCCGCCGTCGGCGACGAAATCATGAAACCCATCCGGCTGCGCGCACTTCGGGACGACTCGAAGGAGGACGAAGAGGCGGAATGAAACCGAAGCGGCACATGCCCAAACGTCGCACCGGACTGCGCCTGAACATGACGCCGATGATTGACGTTGTATTCCAGCTCATCATTTTCTTCATGGCGGTCGCCGAGTTTTCGCGCATCGAGACGGAGGACGTGGAGCTGCCCGTCGCCGACCAGGCAGGCGTCGAGGAGACCGTCCCGCCCGGGCGCGTGGTAATCAATGTGGACAAGGACGGGCGATTGATCGTGGCGAAGCACGGGGTGGATTTCGCCACGCTCCAGCAGTGGCTGCGAGGCGAGGCCCAGCGGCATCGCACAGGAAAGGGCGAGATCAACGTGCAGGTGCTGGTGCGCTCGGACGGGCGCGCCGACTTCGGACGAATTCAGGATATCATGCTCGAATGCGCGCGCAACGGCATCTGGCAGATCTCCTTCGCCGCGCTCACCGACGAGCAGCCGGACACGACCGACCAGGGAGGGCTGTGATGCGATTCAGAAAACCCAGCGGACAGGATGAGGACCGACTTCAGCTTCGCATGACCCCGATGATTGATGTTGTCTTTCTCCTGCTCATCTTCTTCATGTGCGTCTCCAAGTGGAAGCAGGCGGAGGGGAACCTTGCAGCCGAGCTGCCCCCGGAGGGAGCGCCCGCCGAACAGGTCCAGCAGGAGCCCCCGGATCTGGAGAAGGTCGTAATCAAACTCCAGAAGTCGGGCGACGCAGTTGACATCCGGATGAACGAGCGTCTGTGCTCGACTTTTGACGTCTTGTTCGACAATTTGAGCGCCCTTCGCCAGCGGGTGGACGTGCCCGTCATCATTGACGCCGATCGGGACGTAGAGTTTCGCTTTGCCATCTCCGCCCTCAATGTGACGGTGAAGGCGGGGCTTTCCAACGTCTCCTTCGCCGCCCCTCTGGCGTCGCCTTCGGGTTAGCTGATATGCGCATCCGGTCCGTCATTCTCCCAGCATTGATCCTTTCCTTCGCCTGCGCAGTACTCGGCCAGAGCGGGCGCGACGAAGCGTTCGTGGACGCCCTCATGGCAAGGGGCTACTACGACCTTCTCGAGCTGCAGTACCAGGACTGGCTGAAGCAGCCGAAAATAAAACCGGAGCAGGTGACCGAACTGAAACGCGGCTTGATTCGCGTCTACACGGAATGGGCCGAGGCGGTCCCCGACCGGGATCAAAAGAGCGATCTGTGGGACCGCGCCATGAACGATATAGACAAGCTCCTTTCGGGGACGCTCTCATCGAGAGATCGGGCCCGTCTCGAGCTGGATCTCGGCATCGTCTATCTGAACAAGGGGAACACCGACGCGCTGGCGGCGGCGGGAAGTGAAACGGCCCGGGCGCGCGCGCAGGAGAACCTCAAGAAGTCGTCGGCGATCCTTCGCTCGGCAAGGGACGAGGCTACGAGGATGCTGGAGGAGGGCTTCCTTCCCGGAGGGGGAGAGGGGGAGGGCCGGCGGGAGCTGGTGGCGCTGACGTTGGAGGGGGAGTTCCGCCTGGCCTGGGCGCTCTACGGCCTGGCCAAGGTCTCCCGGCCCGGCGACGCGGAAAAGATCAATCTGCTGCGCGACGCGGAGGCGCGATTCAAATCCATTGCCGAGAGCTGCCCCAACACGAGCGCCGCCCACGAATCGAATCTCGGCATCGCCCTCTGCCTGCAGGAGGCCCGCGATATGCAGCAAGCCGAGGAGTCGCTTCGTAAACTTCTCCGAGAGGTGGATAATCCCGCCCTCAAATCAAGAATCTACTACCAGATGGCGCTCGTTTGCCAGGAGATAGGGGAGAGTGACGATGCGCTGGACGCCGCCCGAACGGCGCTGCGCACCCTGCGGCCTCCAAACCCGGACATGGCAAACGCCTGCCGCCTGCTCATCGCCAAGTGCCTCTACGGCACAGCCGCAAAAAGCAAAGGCCCCGCGGCCGAGAAGGACAGAAAAGAGGCGCGGGAGATATTGCAGGAACTTGAGGCCTCGGGCGGGCCATGGGCCGCCGCAGCCCGACAGGTGATGGTGGCTCAGGCCAAGAGCGAGGGGGGGCGATACAAGGAACTCGCCGAGGCCGAGGCGCGGATGGAAAACGGCGACTACCAGGGCGCTTTGCAGAGCCTGGAGCGGTTTCTGTCGCAGTCCAAAGGAGAGATGGCCCCGGGACTCCGCGCGGAGCTGTTCTTCAAGAAGGGGCTGTGCTCCTCGAACCTGAAGGACTACGGCAAGGCGGCGGCGGCCTTTGAGACGGCATCAAAATCCGGCGGAAGCAGCGACCTGGCCGCTCAGGCGGCCTACTACGCCGCGGTGTGCTATGGAAACCACTTCAGCAAGACCCAGACCAAGAAGGCCGGAGACACCTACGTCGCATCGCTGCATGACCTGCTCCAACGATTCCCGGAGCATTCCGACAGGAATGACGTTCGATATCGTCTGGCGAGGATCCGGGAGGAGAGAAAGGAGTTTGCGGCCGCTGCCGAGGAGTATCAGCGCATTGACGCGGACTCCCCGCTGCGCAGGGGCGCAGCGGACCGGGCGGCCGCCTGTCTGGAGAGACTTCTGCGGGAGGCATGGACGAAGCAGGAGACGCCAAAGGATGAGAAGGAACTCCTGGCAAGGGCCATCGCCCTGCTGGAGGAGGCAAGTCGGCCCCTGGGCGAGGAATCCCGCCAGGCAAAGGAGGGGCGGGAAGCCAACACCCTTGCCGCAAACGCATGCGTGCGTCTGGCCCGGTTCTACCTGAACGAAAAGATAAACCAGCCCGAAAAGGCGGTAAAGCTGCTGGCGGGCTTCGCCGAGAAGTACCCTAACGAGGAGGAGGCGCGCGAGGATGCGCTCTTCATCGAGGCATGGGCCCTGGGCAGGGCAGGCCAGCTTGATGCGGGCATGGAGAAGCTGCGGCAGGCGCAGGCCGCCTTCCCCAAGTCGCAGAAGGCCGGGCCGGCGGCGATCACGCTGGCGCTTGGTTTTGAACAGCGGGCCGCCGCCGCCAAGGGCAAGGTGGAGAAGGACCTCGCCCGCAAGACGGCGGCCGATCTCTTCATGCTCGCCCTCCAGTCGCCGGGCACGGGGGAGCAGGAGAGCATCCAGATGTGGCTCCGGCTGGCCGATCTTTACGTCGAAGTGGGCGACTGGAAGCAGGCCAAGAAGGCATACTCGGCCCTAAGTGGGCTTTTTCCCAAGGCGGTGAACGTGCACGAAGGTCTGGCGCGGTGCCACACCGGCCTGGGGGAGTTCAAGGAGGCGCTCGCGGAATGGCGCGTGGTGGAGGACGCCGCGGAGCCGGGCAGCGAGAAATGGTGGGAGGCCAAGTACATGATTGTCCTCATGCACTACAAGCTGCGAAACTACGAAGATGTGCAGAAGATCATCAGCGTCACGAAGGTCCTGAGGCCGTCCCTCGGCGGGCCGAAGTACAAGGATAAGTTTCTGGAGATGGAGAATCGAACGAAGTAGCCCCGCTTCACGGCACGAAGCGATGTTGCCCGTTGTTGCCCAGGCCCGCGATCTTGCGCAGGAGCGCCTCACCCCTTCGGTTCTGGAAGGCAATCGTATTGATGCGAATCTTTTTCCCCTCCGCGGTCTCAAACAGGTATTTACGGATATCCTCCACTGCGCTCGCCTCAAACTCGCCGTCGGTGAGGAAATAAATGAGGTCGGGCCTGGATCGGATGGCCTGTTCCATGGCGGTGGACGGCTCGGTCCCTCCGTAGGTCGTCGTCTCCTTGATGAATGCGTAGGCCTTGGCCTTGTTCTCGGTGGTGGCCAGCACCATGCGGTTCCAGCACGCCTTGTGCCGGCCGTGGTCGCTGAAGAAGATGACGTTGAACATGTTGGCCACCGTCAATCGCTGGATGCTATGGATGAGTTCCTCCTTTGCCGTATCGAGCCGAGGGCCTTCCATGCTGGCTGAGCGGTCCACCACGAAGATTACACTCGACACCCCGGCCCCGCCGCCGCTCCCGAAAAACGAGACAGGCCCCGTCGCGACAGCGAATGGATTCCCTGATCCCCTGCGCGCGGAGCCGGTGATGCCGATGACAGGGACCGCGCCGGCCTCGCCCGGCCCTGCCACCAGCCCCGCCGTCGGCGAAGCGTCGGGCGCCGTGAAGGTGGATGTACGCACCGGCAGCATCTGGTCCAGGTCCTTTTGGATGTCCTCCTTCTTCAGATAGACATCCTTCTCGTCCTCTTCTGTTTTCAGTTGGACATTGACCTGGATGCCCGATTCTTCCTTCGCGGGGACGGTCACCGTGATGACGGCCAACAGGATGAGGAGGGCCAGATGAACGGCGAATGATACGACCCAGCAGGGGACCGTCGTCTTCGCGTGCTGCAGCCAGTCCTCCCACCATGGTAGGATGACGGCGAAAGACGGCGTCTCATCCTCGTCTTCCTCTCCGGCCCCCAGGAAGTTTTTCCCAAGGTCCACGGTTGCTCCCGCCGCGTCCTCGGCTGCCGGCTTTTTACCTGCTTGCTTCGCGGGCTGCGTGAGGAGAAACTTGGTCTTGCAATGCGGACAGCGGCCGTGCCTGCCGATAAACTCCCGGCCGACGCGCAGCTTCTCCCCGCACGCCGCGCAGGCGATTTCGACAAGGGCCTTGCTCGATGCTTCCTCTGACATAGCCGGTAGATTCCGGACCCGAAAGACCGCACACCTATAGTTTAACCGATGATCCGGCTTTGGTCAAGTTTTGGAGAGAGGCTATTTCGGCCTAAAAGCGCCGATCACGACATTGTCGTAGCACTGCCAGAGGGTCTGAATGTCCGCAAAGCCTGCGTCAATCAGCCACTGGAGTTGCTGGTCGAGGAAGGCCCACTTGTTGGCGCTTTTTTCCGGCTCGCGATAAATGCGGTGATACATCCCCCGGATGAGCGCCGCCTCCTTCGCAAATTCCTCCTGCCTTCGGTGGGCGCGCCGCGCGCTCTCAAGCCGATGGTTCTGGAACGCGCCGATCCACCGCTCCGACCGGATCTTCACCTCCTCGCCGAGGATAAAGATGCCCCCCTCCCGGAGATGGGCGAAGATTTGGCGATACAACCTCTGCTTGCCGGCGTCCTCCAGGTGGTGAATAGCCCGATTCGAGACCACCACGTCGAGCGGGTCCTTGATCTTCGCGTCCCATCCCTCCGCGCCGAAGTCATTCCAGAGGAACGTAACCTTCCCGGCGAGCTTGCCCAACATCTGCTCGACGACTTCCTTCTTGAGCTCCGGATAGGCCAGCTTGTCCACGTACACCGCCGTGCTGTTGGGAAATGTCTCCAGGATGCGGCGAATGAGCGTGCCTGACCCGCCGCCGACGTCCATCACCCGCAGGGGCGTGTCGCGGTCGGCGGGGATGTTCTCCACAATGACCGAATGCATCTGTTCGTACGCCTTCCGCGCATCGTACCACTGCGTCTCCCAGTAGGAATACCAGTCTATCTGGAGGGCCAACGGAATTCTCCTATCGGTCGTTGAAACGGTTATTTCCTGGACTTGGACTCCGCCTCTTTGATCGCCTTCAGAACGACGCGCCTCCGCCACAACGCAAGGAGGAGTATCAAAACAAATACCGGGATGAACAGGATAGGGTTCAGAAGCTTTTTGTAAATCGGACGCAGGTCCGGGATGGAATCCAGCCGCCAGTAGTCGCCCTCTTTCAGAAAGCCGAGGGTAAGCGTCTTTCCCGCCTCATTCTTCAGAACCACATCCGCGCGGTTGCCGGATATCGTCGCATCGCCGTACTCGAACTTATTAGCCTTGATCGTGTTTACCAGACACTCCAGCATCTCATCGCGTTTGTCCCAGATCGGATTGTCGCTGTAGCACTCCCTGAGATTCTTCCTCTCCTCCGAATCCAGCTCCGCATCCACACCCTTGCGCCAGATCGAGTAGGTGTCCTTCGGCGTCGAGAACCGTTCGTCCGGCTTTTTGGGCAAAGGCTTTTCCTGCGACCAGCATGGCGAGACCGACAAAATAAAAACAGAAAGAATCAGGTGCTTCAGGCGCATCTTGTCCCTCCCCAGATTTCTCCATACATAATGCTCACACGGGCTGTATTATAACCCATTTGCGTCCTCTTTCAAAACAGAAATCTCGGCAGGTGTCGCCGGGCGTCTCGCCGCTTATCTCTGTGCCTCGCCCTCCAGACGCTTAACGGTATACTGCGTGACGCGCTTGACGTAACCATACTTGTCCTTGAGCATGTCCTTGATCTCCGGCAGGGCGGGGCGGGCCTTCTCGCCGATCCGACCGAGGGCGATGGCCGCATTGTGCCGGACGCTCTGGGACTCGTGCTTCGCCGCATCCAGCAAGACCGGCCGCGCCTCCTTCTCACGCCCCCAGTCGCACATCGCCTCCGCCGCCGCGATGCGGACGATGGGCGATGGGTCGTTCAGGAGCTTGCCGATCGCCTCGTCCTCCTTGCCCAGCACATGCAGGCCGACCACGCCCCAGTACCGCACGGAGGCGTCGGGATCGTTCAGCGCCTTCAGATATGTCCCCCGCGCTTTTTCTCCCTCCACATCATGCGCCTTGAGCGCGCGTAGGCGCTCCAGGAGGTCGCTCTTGTCCATCTGCTCGCGCCAGTGCGGCCGGGCCGTGGATGGTTCGGCGGGGATCGCCGGGCCGCCGGCCTCATAGCGCACATCTTTGCTGTCCCGGAAGCCGAGCCGACAGGCCTTGGCCGTGAGTACCATCCCGGGGTCGAGGACGATCGGCTCGGTATAGAGCTGCCAGCCGGCATCTTTCGACCGGCCCGTCCGGCAGGCGATGGACGCCCCCGGCGTAAGGGAGGTCAGCGCGACTATGGTTGCGTCACCCTTCTGTGTCGGTGTGACCCCCGGCGGGGAGGTCGCTTCATACGGCCCACCCGACTGCTGCATCTCGTCTAACTCCGGCTCGGGGATAAGGCCCACGTCGCCCGTCTGCTTCGCCCAAGTCAGGTGTTCAGTCCTCATGCGCGCCAGCACATCTTTGTATTTCGGGTCGCCTGCCAGGTTGTTAACCTCATGCAGGTCGGTCTCCGTGTCGTAAAGTTCCTCAATCGGCTTCTGCTCAAGGAAGAAGTTCTTCTGCGGGCCGACCAGCCTGCCCTCGGCGTTCAGCCGGCGCATCTCCTGCATCGTCGGCATCTGGTTCATGTAGTCAATGTCCTGGGCATAGGTCAGGTGGGGCATGTAGTTGCGGATGTATTTGAAGCGTTTGTCCCTCACGGCGCGGATGATGTCATAGGTCTCGTCCATCCGGTCGCGCGCGGCGTAAACATACTCTCGTGGCTCCGCCTTCTGCGGGCCGAGGAAGGCCCGGCCCTGCATGTGACCGGGAATCTGCACCCCGCAGAGCGACAGCATCGTCGGCGCAAAGTCAACGAACGCGACCAGGTCGCCGTTCACCGATCCGGGCTTGAGGGCGTCGGGGTTGTCCGGGAAGACGCGCTTCCGCCATTTTTCGGGAACGCGAATAATCAGGGGGACATGGATGCCGGAGTCGTAGAGCCACCGCTTGCCCCGCGACATGCCTTGGCCGTGGTCGCCCCAGAACCAGACGATCGTGTCCTCCGCCAACCCATCCTCTTCAAGTTGTTGCAGGATCTCGGCGACCTGCTTGTCCATCAGCGTGATGATATCATAGTACTGCGCCCAGTCCTGGCGGACCGCCGGCGTGTCGGGAAAGTAGGGCGGCAGGACGGCCCTGGCCGGGTCGTGCCTCTCGTCGGGACCGAGCTGGGCCAGCTTGTCGAGCATCGCTTTCTTCCGATTGCGAATCTGGCTCTCGTGCGTGATGGTCAGGTTGATGACGGAGAAGAAGGGCTTCCCCTCGGGGCGCGTGCGCCAGTGGGCCTTGGCCCCGCCGCAGACGTCCCAGGCCGTGGTGGGCGGATCGAACTGGTAGTCGGTTTTCGACTGGTTGGTGCAGAAGTACCCCGCCGCCCGCAGGTATTCCGTGAAGCACCGGACGTACGGCGGCGGCACGCCCTTGCAGCGCATCAGGTGCGTGCCGATGGTCGTCGGATACATGCCCGTGATGATGCCCGACCGCGACGGGGCGCAGACGGGGGCGTGGGTGAAGCACCGGTCATACCGCACGCCCTGCGAGGCGAACTTATCGAGGTTCGGCGTGACGGCGTACTTATCCCCGTAGCAGCCGAGGCTGGGGCTGATGTCCTCTGTGCTGATCCAGAGGATGTTGGGCCGCTCCGCGCCGGGGGTTGGATCGGCGAGGGTGATCCTGGGCAGCGCGCCCACGGCAGCGGCGCCGCCCATAGCCTTCAAGAAATCTCGTCTCTTCATCTCTCATTCCTCCACAAAGCAGGACGAATAGTTTACCAAAGACGGAACCATCTCGCCACGATGGATTTGCTCCCTTTGTGGACTGCGCAACCACGTCCAGACGTGGTTGCGCCTTGACATCGGGAAGCCCTGCTTCCAGACGATGGCGCGGCAGCCATGCAGTCTAACCTCCCGGAGGTTTCAAACCTCCGGGAGGTTTGCCATCATTCGCATGGGGGACATGGTCGGCGGAAGAGCGGGAAGCATGGCTTCCCGCAAGAAAGGCCGTCCTCGCCGAGGTCTTCGTCCAAAAACACATCCTTGACAGCGCAAATATCCCTGATAGACTGGGTAGCTCAAACGCTGAGAATTTTTGAGGAGAAGGCGCATGAATGTGTATGCCATTGGATTGGGGGTGTTGGCTATGGGGGTGGTTCTCGGCATGGTCGGCGCGTCCGGCCAGGAGCGAACGGGTGGATTTGAAGGGAAGCACCCGGACTTCAAGAAGATCGTCCCGGACGGCGCGACGGTCGAGAAGGTGGACGGGGGCTTCAAGTTCACGGAAGGCCCCGTATGGGGTGTGAGCGAAGGCTGTCTGCGCTTCAGCGATATTCCCGCCAACATCATCTACCTCTGGCGGCCGGGGAAGAAGTCGGAGGTCTTTCGCGAGCCGAGCGGCAACTCCAACGGCCTGACCTTCGACAAGCAGGGCCGATTCATCGCCTGCGAGCACGGCAACCGGCGCGTGAGCCGGACGGAACCCGATGGGACCATCACCGTCCTTGCCGAGAAGCACGAGGGCAAACGCCTGAACAGCCCGAATGACGTGGTGGTGAAGTCGGACGGCAGCATCTACTTCACCGACCCGCCCTACGGCTTGCCGAAACAGAGCGAAGGGAAAGAGATCGACTTCCAGGGGGTGTATCGCATCTCGCCGGACGGCAAGACGCTGACGCTGCTCGTTGATGATTTCGACCGGCCGAACGGCCTGGCCTTTTCGCCCGACGAGAAGACGCTCTACATCGCCGACTCGTCGCAGCGAAAACATATCCGCGCCTTCGACGTGAAGGAGGACGGCGCTCTCGCCAACGGGCGAGTGTTCGCCGAGCTTCAGCACGACGACCCCGGCCTGCCCGACGGGATGAAGGTGGATGTGGAGGGGAATGTTTACAGCACCGGTCCGGGCGGGGTGTGGGTCATCAATCCGAAGGGCGAGCTGCTCGGCCGGGTCGTGACGCCGGAGGTCCCAGCGAACTGCGCCTGGGGCGACGCGGACTGGAAGTCGCTATACATCACAGCGAGGACGTCGGTCTATCGCGTGAAGCTCAATATCCAAGGCGTCAAGGTCCCGTAAGACCTCGGCAACCTCCCGGAGGTTCCGAACCTCCGGGAGGTTTCTTAGTAATTTTATTGTTTAAGGGAGTGACAGATGTACAAGTGTGCGTTTTTGGGATGCGGCCCGCGCGCGCGGCGTCATGCGCAAGCCTACAAAGAAGTGAAGCGGGGACAGATCGCGGCGATCTGTGATCTGGATGAAAAGCGGTTGAACGAGTTCGGCGAGCAGTTCGGCGGCGTGCGCTACAAGGATGCGCATGAGATGCTGGAAAAGGAGAAGCCGGATCTCCTGCACGCCGTCTGCATCCCCGGCCTGCGGTTCGATTTCATGAAGATTGCCGCCGACCACAAAATACCCATCGCCATCGTCGAGAAGCCCATCGCCCTCTGGGGCGAGGACTGGCGGAAGATCAAGGAACTGGGCGAGACGTGCGGGACGAAGTTCGCCGTCAACACGCAGCTCCACTTTCACGCGCGCAACCTCGAACTCAAGCGCGACGTCGCCGACGGCCGCATCGGCGAGATTCGGTGCATTGACGTGAGCGCGCGCTCGACGCCGCTCGACCAGGGCGTGCACGTCCTGGAACTGGCCCACAGCTACACCGGCTTCAAGAAATTCATCAGCGCCTTCGGCAATATCGCAGGCGTCAAGGCCCTCGACTCCCGCCAGCCGGCCCCCGACATGGCCGAGGCGAGCATCATGTTCGATGACAACATCCATTGCGTCCTCGTCTGCGGGTCGTGCGCGCCGAGAGCGACGGAGAACGAGTCTATCTTCCACCACAAGCGCATCTCCGTCTATGGCACGCAGGGGTTCATCCAGTGGACGATGGCGGGCTGGGAGCGCTTCACCAGGGACGGCGGATATGAGCGCGGCTCCCACGACTACGGCGTCGAGGACGACCTCGCCCAGGCCCGCTTGACCGAGGCGTGCTTCGACTGGCTGGAGGACGAGAAGAAGCCGCACCCGACGCGGCTGGAGCGGTCGCTCGTGGAGTTCAACACGATCCTCGGCATCTACGTTAGCGCGCTGAACCATGCGATCGTCAACCTGCCGTGCGATCCGCCCGATGGCTTGTGCGAGGCGATTCGGAAGCGCTTATCGTGAGGCAATGCCTTAACCAAGGGGGCGCTCATTGTCATTCCCGCGAAAGCGAGAATCCAGTCCCGCGTCCGTGCGGGATTCTGGGATTGTGCCGCCCCATGTGGATCCCCGCTTTCGCGGGGATGACGGTGCGCCTTCCCATACTCAACTGCCCCCGAAAATGAGGGGGTTGCATCGTGAGGCCGCATGGCATTTCTCCATCGTGAAACCGTCGGGGCCATCTGGCGGCTGGCCTGGCCCGCCATTCTCTACTCGTTCCTCCAATCGTTTGTCGAGATCGTGGACGCGATGATGGTGGGGCGGCTCGGGCCGCACGCGCTCTCCGCCGTGGGTATGAGCCAGCAGGTCATCATGCTCGTCATGGTGGCCATGCTGGCAGTCACGAGCGGTTCGACGACCCTCGTGGCGCAGTTCTACGGCGCGGGCGACAACGAGGAGGTCAGCCGCACCGTCGCGCAGTCCGTCATCATGTCGGTCTTCCTGAGCGCGATCGTGAGCGGGGTCGGGTTGGTTGTGTCCCGTCCGATGCTGAAGCTGATCGGGTCGCGCGCGGACGTCCTGGATCAGGGCGTCGCCTACATGCGGATCTACTTCCTGGGCGTCTTCTTCCTGTTCCTGAACTTCATCTCGAGCGCCGTGCTGCGCGGCGTGGGGGACACGGTGACGCCTCTGAAAATTTCCGTTATTGTGAATATCATCAACGTCGCGGCGAACTACCTGCTCATATTCGGCATTGGCCCGTTCCCTCGACTGGGCGTTTCCGGTGCCGCGCTGGGGAGCGTCATCGCCCGGTCCGTGGGCGCAGTGATCGGATGCTGGCTGCTCCTCAACGGGCGATGCCGCGTTCGCCTGTTCCTCCGGGACATGCGCGAGATCAACATGCGGCTTATGTACCGCACCTTGCGAATCGGGATTCCCTCGGGCCTGCAGGGGATCGCGCGAAACGGCTCGCGCCTGTTCCTCTACCGGATCATCGCGGACTCCGCGGCGGGCGTGGCGGCCATCGCCGCCGTGACGGTCGGGTTTCGGGTGCGGATGGTGACGGTCATGCCCGCCCTGGCGATCCAGGTGGCCGCCGTGGCGCTCGTGGGGCAGCGGATCGGCGCGAAGCGGATTGACGAGGCGGAGCGCTTCGGGCGGGAATCCATCAAATTCTGCGCCGTGATCCTGTCCGGTATCGGCGTCCTGCTGTTTTTCTTCGCGCCGTGGGTGGTCCGGGCCTTCACGGATTCGCCGGAGACGATCCGCATCGGCAAGGTGATGCTCCAGTTTTTCAGCGTGGGGCAGACCTTCGCGGCGGCGGCCATCGCCGCGAGCGGGGGCCTGGCCGGCGCGGGCGACACGCAGCCGGGTCTTGTCTATACAGTGATAGGGCAGTTCTTCGTCATGCTGCCCGTGGCCTATCTGCTCTGCCACCACACGCGGCTTGACATCGTGGGCGTCTGGATCGCGTGGACTGTCTCCGAGGTCCTGCAATTCGTCCTCATGTACCGCCGCTTCGCGGGGGGACGGTGGAAGACGATGGAGGTTTGAGGGGGCTTTCTGCCGGAACCGCTTCCAGTTAGTACTTGAAGCCAAGTTCAGCCATGCTGGAAGTCTTCAGAGCTTTCTTCAGGAACGAATGCCCAGAAATGCTGCTGCTTCGCCGAGTCTGTGGATCTTGCCAGTCCGCCTGAAACTGGTTTCTTCCTGAATACCGACTTGATGTGCCACTCTCCGTGATCACGTGGGTCCCCCGCGTCGAATGCCCATATGTTGGCCCGAACCAGCAACGTAGCAGTGCTTGTCTTGGGTTCGTCGAACGTAATCTTCCAAACCCAATGCGCGCTTTGCCGCAACGAACCGCTAACTGCGTCCACAGAATAAGCCCGGCAAGGCATCACACGTCCATCTTCGTCTTGCAGGGCCATGTCGGTGATGTGGTGGACCTTCTCCTTCCCGAGCCTCCAGTTTCCCCGATACATCACGGTCACCCTGCCGTTTTGCGCTGAGACCCCTAGGCACTCAATCCTTCGGGGAGCGTCGCCAGAACGGCAGCCGAACCATGGGCATAGTAGAAGGGCCATAAGGCAAACGCGGCACGCAATCCGTTGAAGAAATAATCCCCGCATGTCACTGGGCATTATCTGTTTCCCCTGGGGGTATCCAACGTCCATGGCTTTCTTCCGGCACGAGCATCCATCCGTGCCGCTTGTGAAGCTCCTCTATCGCACATTTCCCATCGTACAGAAACCATTCCTTGTAAGGCTTCTTTCTGAGTACGGACTTGATCTTGTACTCACCACACCCAAAGGTAAACCGCGCTTCGAATGCAACTTTATTGGATGTCGGCTCGTCAAACCGTGTACACCATGCCCAGTTAAGTCCCTTATCCCGGCCGAACTCGGATGCGCGAAGCGGTATCTCGTTGCCCTTCTCGTCCTTTATCGAAATGTCCAGCAGTTGAAACCTGCCCAAACCGCGATCTCGAGAGGTCCAGTGCGTCAGAAGTATCCTCCCGTCCTCCCATCCATGAACCATGCTGAACGTCGTGGGCGGCCGAGGGTCGCGGTCGGTGCAGGAAGTTGCCAGAATGACGGCCGTCGCCGTCACGAGCACAAGATTCCTTTCCAGAAGTCGGAGTGCCCCAGCCGATGATGCTTCTGAGGATGGACCTGCAGCCATCATGGGAGCGGCACTCCTCCCGTGTTCATGCCAGACATGCGCTGTGTCGCCTGGCGCCTCATCTCAGTCCTCGGTTTTAGCGCGACAAGCCCGAAATGCGTGACGATCCATAGGTTATAGAGGGTGTAAGCTTATCTTCGGTTCGGTTTCAGTCTATCTACTGTCTCCTCGTTGCTTCCGCCGGGTGTTGTAGAGGCGTTCGGTGAAGCCGCCTTGTTCGAGGAATTGCCTTTCGAGCTGCCGGAGGAGTTGGTCGAGGAGGTAGCTCGTCTGGTGGATGAGGCAGAGGAGGGTGTTGGCGGCGACCTCCAGGGAACCCGATTCAATATAGGTCGAATAGGTCTTATAGGACCTATTCTTGGCGTAGGCGAGCTTCCGCACTTCCAATGACTTGGGGTGGTTCTTTCCCCAGAGCGGCAGGCCGCGCTGCCGGAGGAGGTCCTCAAGGTCCAACTTCAGTTCCTCCTGGCTCGCGCGCGCCACGCCGATCAGTTTCAGTTCCGTTTTCTTGGACGTGCCCGATGCCATGCTCCCTTCGGCGATGTTCTGCTTTCCGCTGCGGGCGGCCTGCACCATCTGGTCATGCGTGCGCGAGCGGCGGTCCACGAAGCGGTTGCAGGACTTGATCGCCGCATCATAGACGCTCTCGGCATTCTGGTATGACTTCAGGTCCTGGTATCCGCCATGGGGGCCGATCAAGTTGGATTGTGAGTTCGCTTCACCGCTCATGGCTTCCTCTCAAGCATCACCACCGCCACATCCTCCCCATCGAGGACGATCTTCGTCTCGGCCCAGACGTCGGGCATATCCCTCTTGCCGCCGAGGAGGGCGTCGAAGAACGATTTTCTATGTTCGGTCCAGTTGACCGCCTTTCCGTTGACCAGATCGCGGCAGGCCTTCGGCGCGGGACCGAGATATGTGATTGTCGCCTCCCGTCGCTCCGCGCTGTCGTTGAAGACAGTGAGGTATTGATCGCCGAATCGCTCGACATAGACCTTCGGGTCGCTCGATCGGGTGAGCGTGATCGGCTGCCAACCGGCCTCGGCCGTCTTTTTGCAGAGCGGCACGTACTTCTTGAAGAGCGGCCGGTCGCGGTCGTAGAGTTCGGGACGTTTGAAGTACTGCCCCGTTGAGGCATCCGCGCTGAAGAAGCCGGGGAACATGCCGTAGGCCAGGGAGCGCTTCATATACTTTTCGACCAGCTCGTGAGAGAAGTCCTCGAACGCCGTGTTCTGGAGGAAGCAGTAAACCTTCGGCCCGCACATGGACCGGCGATAGAGCATATCGGCGTCGGACATGGGCCGCCAGGTCTTGTTGTGATTCCAGTTCGTCTCCGTGCCCAGCACGTCGAGCCAGGGCGCAAGCCAGCAGAGGCGGCTCGGGGCGCCGTTGGCCATCATCAGCTTGCCCATGGCGCGCACGTCTTTTTCGATGCCGCGAACATACTCGTAGGCGACCAGGCCACGAAAGATGGCCGGCTTGCGACTGTCCGGCGAGAAGGTCAGCGGCGTCTGCGCGGCGGCGAAGTGATCGCGGCGGAAGTCCAGTTCGTCCGTCACATACCCCTCACTCGAATCAACATACTCTCCGTCGAGGTCGCCCTTGCGGTTCGGCCCGTAGAGCTTCTCTCGAAGCTCCGCGTTCCACTTGTTCTTGAAGTCCGTGATGTCGCCCTTGATTCCCGGCATGGAGTTCATGCTCCAGACGGCGCCGTTGCACCAGGGGGTGTCGAGGAGGCGGGCGGGGAATTGCCCCCGCTCATCGTGGTATCCGCTCGTCAAGAGCGCCTTGGCCCAGGCGTCGCCCTTCTCGGCCAGGCACTTCGCCTCGGCGAGGGCCGCGTCCATTGTGCGGGGCATCTCCTTGGGCATCTTCATCCACCAGGTCATCGGCTCGGTGTAGCGGAAGGTGATGATGCCGTGCTGGTCGTCCCACTCGGTCTCGTTGTTGCCCTCCTTGATCTTGAAGCCGAAGTCCTCCCATCCCTTCACCTCGCTGATCTTGGCGAAGGGCATCCAAAGGCCCTGCTCCGGGATGCGGCATTTGAAGTGGTCGGGGAATACCTCGTAGTACTTCGCCAGCGCGCCGCGGAAGCCCCAGGCGGGGTCGAAGTGGTAGAGGCAGAAGCGCACCTTTGCGTTGCTCTTCTCGGGTGCGAAGCCGATGTCGTAGGCAATGAACAATTCATTCGTTGCTGCGTTGAACCCGATGCGATAGAAGGCCGCATGGCCCATGTCCAGCCCAATGGCGCGGCCCTCGTTGCCTCTTGTGATCGCGCCGAAGGGGTACTTGGACAATCGTCCGTTCGCCCCGGCGTTGAAGCGATTCGCGTTCATGTATTCGCCGGGCCGCTTGGCGGCGATAGTGGCGCGCGGATCGGCGAGCCATTGCCAACCGTCGCCCTCGACCGGGATGGCATACACCAATGTTACCGCCCGGTCCTTGCCGGTCGTGTCGCGCAACTCGGCGTCAACGAACGTGGCGTCGTCCTGCTTCATGGACTTGCTTGTGATTTCCAGGCCGAGCGCCTTGCCGTCTTCGAAGCGGGAAAAATCCGAATTGGCCGCCACATCCCGCGCCTGAAATCCCTCCCCCAACTTCCCCTGGACAACCACGGGCACACCGTCGAACAGGGCCGATCCCGCCGGCGTCTCGATCTGGTAGAGCGCCGGATCGCGGAACCACGCCTTGCCGCTGTGGCGACGGAGAAGCATGTGGAACGAGAGGGACTTCACCGGCTTCTCAGGCAGAACGATCACCTCCCGCCGCTCCCAGTCATGTGAGCCGACGGAAAAGGGCTTCACCTGTCCCCACAGCGGTTCGCCGTCGCTATACACGAGGTCGAGGTACAGCGAGTAGTCGTTGTTCGGGCCGCCGCCGACGTTCTCCGCCTTGCTCCAGGCCGAGGCGACGATGGGTTGCGGCCGCGTTTGGTTCAGCTCCACGGTCTGCGACGCGCCACGCTGGACCTCCGCATCCGCGCCGTTGTCGCAGAGGAAGACGGTTCCCTCCTTCGTGAAGCCCTTCTGCCAGGGCCCCCAGGCGTCGGGCTTCAGAAGGTTCAATCCCTCGGCTTCGGCGCGGAGGACCTTTTTCACGATGTCCGCCCGCGAAGTTGCCACGCAGAAGAAAAAGAGTGCGGCAACGACGGCAATCTGTCGAACCATGACATCCTCCTCAATCTGAAATGGCCATCTGACTGTTCCACGGATCGAGAATCCTCAGCGATTTTTTTCCCAACGCACGGTAGCAGTCCGGCAGGTCAAACGACTCAAGCAGGCCGTGCGGCATGACGCTGAACGGCCAGCTTTGCACGGGAACCTGGGTCAGTTCGTAATACGATTGCAGGCAGTTCTTCAGCGTGACCTGCTTTACCACCGGGTGCAGGCACGCAGCCAACGCCGCGAAGATCGCGCCCAGACCTCGGCCCATGAGGTGCACCCTCCGATACCCTTCGCTCTGCATCAGGTCGAGCGTCGCCAGGAGGTCGTGGACGCGCCGACCCAAGTACGGCTCGCCAAGCATCGCCGCCTGGCTGGCGTAGAAATAGTCCGTGCCGTACGGCGCGAAGAACTCGGAGTTGGCGCACGTCAGGGCGGTGGTCTGCCCGATGCCGCGGACGTCCACGGCGAAGAGCAGTTCCTCATCTCCCGGCGCGTGCCCGTCAATCACGTCCTGCTGGCTCGAGATGTGCGGCACGTAGAGGAGCGCGTCCTTCCGCTTCGGGAAGTGGAAGTAGCCGGCGTCCTTGCTGAAGACGTGCAGGATCGCCTGGATGCCCGGCTCCGTCTCGACGGCGAAACCCGAGTGCCGCGTGTAGGGCTTGGCGTCCGCGCCGCGTTGCCGAAGAACGCGATAGTGCGGCGGGCCGTCGCGGTCGGGGAGGGCAAGAAAGTCCGGCAGTATCTTTTTCAGCTTTGATGCAGAAACGGGCCTTCGCTCCTTCTCGACCTCCGCGGCCATGACTTTCGTCAAATCGAATACCCGCTTCACACCCATTTTGTGCACCTGCCCCTCGGGCGTGGCTTGGAGCTGCTCGTCGGGTTCGGCCACGATCGCGCACTCCTTCTTTTCCGCCCTCACTCCCGCGTGCCTGTTGAAGAAGGCATACATCGCCTCGCGGTTGTGCTCGCTATAGCCGTGGTCGGTGGGACCGATGGATAGTTGGATGTTCTCGCCTGCGCCCATGATCTTGTAGAGGCGCTTCAGGTCCTCGTAGGTCTTGGTGAGACCGCGGCGGTCGAAATAGTCGTTGTTCTGTCCAAGCAGGAGCACGGGCCGCGGAATCTGCGCGATGAAAAAGTCGGCCATGTCGAGACCGAGCTTGATGATGTTCGGCGGAATCTGTTCCGCGTCGGCCGGGAGTTCGTTCTCCGCGTTACAGAGATACGTCGTCACGAAGCAGCCCGGCGCGGCCATGGTGAACCTGTCGTCGAAGGCGTTGAGGTAGGTCGTCAGCGTCCCGCCGCCGGAGTTGCCCGTCACGCCGACGCGCCTCGGGTCGGCCTCGGGCCGCGAGAGAAGATAGTCCAGCGCGCGGATGCCGTCCCACACCCGCCACTTGCCGAAGAACTCGCCGAGGAGTCCCATCTGGTTGCCCATCATGTTGTGCTCCTGGCAGCAGCCCTTCGGGTGCGCCGCCCCCTCCTCGACGGGATATTGCAGGCGCTCGCCCTGACTCAGCGGATCGTAGATGAGGACGAGATACTCCTTCGTCGCAAGGCCCTGGCAGAAGGCCTGGTACTTCGCCTCGGCCTTGCCGTTGCCCGAGTGCCCGCACGCCCCGAGGACGCAGGGGAACGGCCCCTTACCGCTTTTCGGTATGTAGAGGTTCGCTGTCACCGGCAGGCCGGGCCGGCTCTCGAAGATCACCTTCTCGACGCGATATGCCTCGCGGTCGAAGCTCCCCGTCACGCGAGCGTTGATAGGCGTCTTTTCGGGGAACGCGCCGAAGGACTCCGCCAGCCGCTTGCGCGCCTGCACCTTCAGCCGGATCACATCCGCCCTTGTGCGGACCTTCGCCAGCCGCCGATCCCGCGCCGCCATGGCCTTGCGGATCCTCGCGACGTAGTACTCTTGCAGCATGTGGGGGTATAGATGTTCGATCATTGCACTTCTCCCGTACTCAATCTAACAATCCTCCCGGCGACGGGGATCATAATTCGACTCGCTAAACTAACCATTCCCCATTCAAAATTCCAGCATCATTACCCCTTGTTTTCGTCCGCCACGAATGTCAAATTCAGCCTTGACAATATACAAAGATTGTATGTATGATACCACGACATGTTAGGAGATAGGAAGATGCGAACAAAGACAGTGAATGTGGCATTCCAGCCGAACCTCCTGTCGGACATTGACAAGGTGGCGCGCAGCGAGTCCCGCTCCCGATCGGAGCTGCTGCGGGAAGCCGCTCGGATGTATATCGAGCGCAAGAAACGATGGCGTCGGATATTTGCCTTTGGCAAGGCGGCAGCGGCGCGGCTGAAGCTGTCCGAGGCGGATGTGTCCGCGGAAATCCGGACCTACCGCAGAGATAAGGCAAGGGCAAAGTGACCCGGCCCCGAATCGTGCTGGACACAAACGTGCTCATCTCAGGCATCATCTTCGGCGGAGCGCCACGGCGCGTGCTTGAACAGGTCATTGCCGGAAAAGTTGATTGCTTCTTGTCCACGCCGATCCTTGATGAGTTGAGGTCAGTCCTGCAGCGCCCCAAGTTCGGCTTTACGACGGAGCAGACCCTTCAGACGATAGAGGAACTCGTCAGCCTGTGTTCCATCGTGACCCCTTCCATGCAGATCGGAGAGATCACATCCGATCCGGATGATAACCATGTCATCGAATGTGCTCTCCATGCCCACGCGACGATCATCGTTTCGGGAGACGCGCATCTTCTCGCGCTAAAGGAATTTGAAGGTATTCAAATCCTTAGTCCGCGGGATTTCCTCAGCAAGAGGAAGGTGAGGCCCTGAACCATCGGGAAGGAGATCGCGCTCCTTTCCCCAAAGTCGTTTCACAGCTTGACGCCACATTCCTTCGCCACGCCGCGGATGTGCTTCACCGCGTCGGCGTAGGCCTCCGGGCCTTTCAGGTGCTCGACCATCAGCGGCACGTCCTGCGGCAGCCGGGCCAGGCCGGTGATGTAGGCCCGGTAGTCCAGCCGACCCGTGCCGGGAGGCGTCTCGTCAATGTGAACCAGGTGCTTCTCGGCCATGATAACGTCCTTCGCGTGGGCGCTCATGATCTTCGGGCCGAGCTTCTCGATGCACTCGCGGATCATGTCGCCCGTGTAGTAGTAGCGCCGCGGCGAGTTGATGAGGTTCGTCGGGTCCAGGTGCACGGCGAACGCCTTGCGGTCCACGGCCTTCATCAGATCGAGGTAGGCGTCCGGCGAGTCGGGCCACATCCACTGCATCATCTCGAGCGTGAACGTCGTGTTCGTCGGCTTCACCGCGTCAATGATCTTGCGCGTGTTCTCGACGACGAGGTCGAACGCCTCCTTGCTCAGGTCGTTCGGATGCGGCCCGGCGGAGTGCTCCGCGCTGTAGGACCCGGCGTAGTCCACGCAGCATCGCGCCCCGATGCGGTCGGCGATGGACAGGCGGTCAATAATCAGTTGCAGGTTTTTCTTTCGTTCGGCCTCGACTGGGGTCATGGGGTTGCACCAGGCCCCGACCTCCGCGATGACGATATTCGCTTTTGCGAATGCCTCGCGGAAGGCCTTTATTGCGCCGTCGGACGGGTCCTGCATCACGGGCCGGGGGCAGTAGGCCGCGCCGTAGCCGAGGTCGGCATGGGCCTTGGCGAGTTCGACGGGGTCCTGGGTCTGGACGAAAACGGGCGCACCGAGTCTCATATCCTTCTCCTTTCGATTTGCTACTGAACCTTGACGACCTTGCCCGTCGCGTCGGACCGGTAGGCGGCCTCGATGACCTTTTGCACGTCGAGGGCGCGGTCCATGTCGCAGAGCGACGCTTCCTTCCGCCGCAGGGCGCGGACGCAGTGGGCGAACTGCGCCTCCAACGTGTTCACCTTCGAGTCATCCACGGCGATCTGCTCGACCAGCTTGTCGGCGCGGTAGAGGTTCATGGCGGCCGGCGTGATGTCGAGCGTTCCCTCCTGCCCGTGCAGGACGACGCGGAATTCGTTCGGCACCGTGGCGAAGCTGATGGTCAGCGCCCCCAGGCTCCCGTCCTTGTAGTGCAGGACGAGCGCCGCCTTGTCGTCGATGTCGTATCGCCCGTCCTTCGCGGCCCGGAGCCTGCCCGTGGAGGCGAAGACGCTGGCCGGCTTGTCGTGGTAGGCCATGACCGCGTCAACGATGTGGTAGCCGGAGTCAATGATCGCGATGCCGCCGGACTCCGCCATCCGCCCGCGCCAGCGCATGGTGTTTGTGAAGACGTGGCCCCAGTAGTAATGGATGCACCCGCGCACGAAGTGGATTTTCCCCAGCTTGCCCTGATCCACGATCTTCTTGGCCTGGATGAAGGAAGGCGAGAACTTCCGCTGCGCGCCGACAAAGATGCGGCGGCGATACTTCTTCGCCGCGGCGACCATCTTCTTCGCGTCGGCGAGGTCCTTGGCAAAGGGCTTGTCCTTGTAGACGTGCACCCCTTTCTTGAGCGCGGCGATGACAGCGGGGGGATAGAGGTGATGCGGCAGGCAGACGACGACGAGGTCGAGGTCCTCCTTCTTCAGCAGGTCGCGCCAGTCCGAGTACTTCCGTATGCCAGGTTCGCCGATCATCTCGAGGGCGGCGGGGTTTACGTCGCACACGGCGCAGACGTTCACGCCTTTGTGCGCCTGCGCCGACTTCAAGTGTCCTCTGCCCATTCCGCCGACGCCGATTGCACCGACGCGCAGCTTTGCCATCTGTCCGTTCCTTTCTGTGAACATGATATTGATAAGGCATCGTCCGAGGGTGCAATGCTACCACGCGCACGCGGTTGAATCAAGGTTGGTCAATCGTCCGTTTTTTCTTGACTCACCCTCCCCATTAAAATGATAATGATGTTGTGCTACATTTGCCTCAACAGATGGAGAGGGACCAAGCTATGGCAAAGGCAGTGACGTTCCGGATGGCATTGGGGTATATGGCGCTTGTGTTCTCGTGCTCATTGGCGCAGGAGTGCATCGCCCAACAGCCCTGGGACTGGCATCACAATCCCAATAATCCCGATAACGTGAAGTACAGATGCAAGAAGTGCCAGATGACTTTTACCCGCCGTGAGCTTGACGCCATACGGCAAAACAGACTTCCATTTGAGCCGGAGATTCCGGAAATGGTATGCCCCTATTGCTACAAGAAAGCCTACTACAAGAAGGACGCCGCGGCGGATACCGCCAAGGACGCCGCCAACCGGCAGACCAAGAAGGTCCCAGACCCCAACGAAATCACGATAGTATTGAAGAACGACAATCGCTTTGCCGGTGTGCTGATTCGTGAGGACGACAAAACGATCAAGATCAAGAGCACGGTTGACGGGGCAAGCATGGAGATGGAGTGGAATAAGAACCAGATCAAGGAGATCATCCGTCCTGAAAAACCCGCCCCCCAGACCCAGGCGTCCAACCCCCTGCCCGAGATCATACTTCCCTGTCAGGTTCAGTTCGGAGGGATTGCCATAAAGGGCGGCGATGCGGTCGCGGAACTCCATCTCGACTGGAGCGGAACGACAGAAACAGTCAAACCCGATAAGGTTACTGTGGTCTTTCTGTTTCTCCCGGCGGCGGACAAGGCGTGCCTGGGGCCGGAAATCCTGGCTGAGGAGAGGCCGTATTCCTCCGAGCCGGCGTCGGATAAACTGTGGCGAATGACGGCGGAGATCGCCCCGCGCAAGCCCGATGGCGCCGTGGGCGATGGCGGCATTTTGCTGTTTCTTACCAAGGCGGGTGCGGCCCTCGACCTGAGCCAGTCGGGGCAGTACTCGTTCCCCATCCCGATCCAGGAGGGAGGCAAGTGGGAGGGCAATCCGCGCCTAATGGGGAAGGGCGAGCTGGCCGCCGCTGTGTTTGTCGAGAACGATCCGAAAAACCAGAACCAGCCCCAGGCGCAGCTGCGCGGGAGTCGGATGTATAGACTGGTGAGCAACGTGGTCAGCCAGGCGGTCACTCTGCAACGATAGAAATCACCCGCCGCTCTTGGACATGACGGCGCCGATCTCGCCCAGTTGTCGGATGAACGCGGCCACGTCCTCTTGCACCTGCTCGGACGATATGTTGAACTCCTCGGCGATTTTCTCCGCCATGCCCCTGAGCGATGTCGCGCCATCAATCAAGGCCCACAGGCGGGCGCCGGTCTTGTTGAGGGGGTAGAGGTTGTCGAGCTCGTCCAAGTCGCCGGCGGGAATGAGGACCGTGACGCCCTCCACCGTGCGGGAGGTGAAGCGGTCGGTCTTGGCATAGCAGGCGTCGAGATCGGCCACGGGCATTATCCTTTTGCGATGGCCTCGCTACTCCAGCCAGAACGAAGGGATGTTCTTCGTGACCTCGTAACTGTCCCACTTCTTCTGCGGCTGGGGGCCCTTCTTCTTGGCCCACTCGGCCATGCGGCGGATGCCCTCCTGGAGCGAGACCGTCGTCTTGTAGCCGAGGATCTTTTCGGACTTGGTCGTCGTGCAGAAGGCGTGCTTGACCTCGAAGCGCGGCTCGAGGTGGACCGGATCAATGTCGGAACGCATGGCCCGCACGACCTCTTCGGCGAGCTGGTTGATGGAGTAGTGCTCCGCCGCGCCGACGTTGATGATCTGCCCCAGCGCAGCGGGCGTGAATGGGGCCCGGGCGACGCACGGGGCCACGTCGCCGATGTAGGAGAAGGCGCGCGTCTGCTTGCCGTCGCCGAAGATGGTCGGCGGCTTGCCCTGCATGATCTGGTTCATGAAGATGCCGATGACGTTGCGGTACTTGTCGCCAATGTTCTGCCGCTCCCCATACACGTTGTGTGGGCGGATGATGACATACTCGAGGCCGAAAAGCTCCTTGCTGACCTGAAGCTCCTTCTCCACGGCGTATTTCGCAATCCCGTAGGAATCCTCGGGGTTCGGCGTCAGGCTTTCCTCCATCGGCGTGACGTTCGTCCCATAGACGGCCATGGACGAGGTGAAGAGGAAGACCTTCACGTTGTTGTTGACGGCCGAGTTGATGAGGTTCACAGACCCCATCAGGTTGTTTTCGTAGTTGAACCGCTTGATGAAATGACTCAGCCCCTCGGCGGCGTAGGCCGCCAGGTGGTAGATGATCTCCACGCCCCTCACGGCGTCTTCAACGGCGTCGGGGTCGGTGATGCTGGCCTCGATGAACTCGGCCTTGGGGTTGACGTTGTCCCTGAAGCCGCCGCTGAGATCGTCGAGGGAACGGACGTCATGTCCTTCCTTGACGAGGATATCCGTCACGTGGCTGCCGATGAAGCCGGCGCCGCCGGTTACCAGAATTTTCGCCATGTTTCATAACCGCGCACGAAGAGAAAGGGGTCTGAACCTACTACCACCGCTCCAACTTGTTCTCTCGCCATTCTGAGCGGAGCGAAGAATCTCAACCCTTCAAGAGGTTGATACCCTTCGCTGCGCTCAGGGTGACAGCAACGGGGATGCGTCGAACACCCCAGACATCCTTTGCGACTGAGCCGCTTGAGGCGACGCTACCACTGCGCATATACGTCGCGGCGGACAAGCCGCCCGTTGCCGAAGCTCGCGATGGCCTCGTCGGCATTGTCGAAAAGCATGAAGCGGTCCCTGATCTTGAAGATGTCCAGCGTCGCCTGGGCCTGTTCGTTCATGGCGGCCAGGCGCACCTCCCCGCCGAGCTCGCCGATCTTGTCCGTCAGGTCCACCAGGATGCCGGGCATGCTCGGCGTCACCCAGGAGACATGGGAAAAATCCACCACAAACATCCGCTTTCCCCCGTGGCACAGCTTCAGGATTTGCTCAAACACGATCGGCACCTCGACCAGGGCCAACCGTTCACCCAGCGGCGTCACGAGCATGACGTCATGAAACTGCTCGATCTTGACAACGATCTGATGTCCTTTTTTCGCCATGCGCCGGGTAATTACACAAATGCGAAATCCACGCAAAGGTAACCCCTCGGCGACGGGGAGTGTCATGCTGAGCGAAGCGAAGCATCTCGACCATTCGCAACGCCGAGATTCTTCGTCCCGCGAAGCGCGGGACTCAGAATGACATTCAGGAGCGGGCCATGCCCCCCGTCATTGAAAGGTTACACGCAAAACAAGGAATTATACCATCACATCCGCCCTTGTGCAAGGGCCTCGTCGAGAATCTGGATGGGATGGACCACGCGCACCCTCAGCCCGGCGTCCGTCGTGCGGTCGGCGATCTGCAACATGCACCCCGGACAGCCCGTGGCAACCGTAGGCGCGCCGCTCTCGCGGATGGCGCTCATCTTGTGGTCGGCGATTTGCATGGATAGATCGTAGTGGAACAGGCTGAACGCCCCCGCCCCGCCGCAGCAGCGCTCGGCCCCCGGCATCTCCACTAAGTCGGCGACGCGCCGGAGGACCGCCCGCGGCGCCTCGACCACGCCCTGGCCCCAGTTCAGATGGCACGGGTCGTGGTAGGTCACCTTCTCGCTGAGTTTCCGGATGTCTATGTTGATGAAGCGGTCAATGAATTCCGAGATGTCCAAGACCTTCGGGCCTACCGAGTTCCATGCGTTTCCAAGGAGCAAGGGATACTCGGTCTTGAGGGCGCGCCCGCCGGATGCGCACGCAGTGACGATGTAGTCCAGGTCGTCGCGATCAAACTCCCGCAGGTTGCGACGGGCGAGTGCGCGGGCCGACGCCTCGTCGCCGAAAGAGAGCACTGGCGTCCCGCAGCAAACCTGACCTCGCGGCACGACGACCTCGATGTCGAAATAGTTCAGGACGCGAATCAACGACCGGGCAATTTCGGGATAGACATAATTGATTAGGCATCCGACGAAGAACCCGACGCGCATACGCGGGCTCTTCAGTCGGCGCGTGGGGTTAAACATGTTGATGGCCGTGCGGCGCGAGAGCGTCGGGATCCACCGCCTGCCCATAAAGAAGAGCGGCAAATGGCGCATCGGTCCCTCTCGCCTCAGTGGGACGAGGCGCTGCCCGATCGCCGCGCCGAAAAGTCCGAGATCGAACAGCCACCGATGGGGGAGCATGAGCCGGAAGATCATCCGCGCCAGCGGGGCCACGCCCTGCCGCCGGGCCATCTCCTGGCGGATCGAGTCGAGGATCATGTGGTAATTCACGCTCGACGGGCAGAGCGACTCGCACCGCAGGCACTTGAGACAGGTGTTGATGTACTCCTCGAACCGGCCCGTGAATTTTGCCTCCCCCTCGATGAGCGCCTCCGCGAGGGCAATCCGTCCGCGGGCGACCATCGTCTCCGTTCCCGTCTCCAGAAAGACGGGGCAGACGGACCGGCACTTCCCGCACTTCGCGCATCGGGCGATCTCTTCGGCGAGCGGCTTGTTCACGGTTGGTCGAGTCCTGTCAAAACGAACGAATTCTCTATGACCCAGCCTAACGCAAGAGGCGGGAAAAGATCAAGAGAGATCATGCGGGCCTTTACCAGCGCGTGATATGCTTCTGGTAGGGGACGTTGTCGGGGGCATTCGCCAGATAGAGATCGTCGCGCATCTGATCCGGGGTAAGCGTTCCTTTGAATTTGCAGAGGCATGAAAGGGCTTCCTTTGATGGCGCGATGAATCCTTTTGGCTCCACATCTCCCGCATAACTCTCAAGCCAACTCCCACGGGATTGACCTGCAAACCATAGTTCAAGCCTGCCATCGGTCGTCATCTTCTGCCGGGTAGCAGTGTAGAGGAGGATTTCCGTCGGCTGCCCGCCTGTCCCGGTCAGGGCAAGGGGATAGACGGCCTTCTCGGTCGGGAACCGCATAATCAGCGGGGCGGCAAGGCCCTGCATCGCGATCTTGTGCGCCTGCGTCTTGGAGGAAGGATTCACCTTCGCCACGACGAAGCACCAGCCACGCCCAATGTACTTGCCGAAGGCCTCGCGATCCGAATCATCAAACTTAAACTTGTTTTCATTGAGCCAGACGATAAGGGCATCTGCGCGATCGGACTTGACGACCTTCACGTCATAGATCCCAACCTGCTCCGCGACAAGGACCTCGACATACTGACGGACCCCGCCCAGCGTGGTGGGAAAGAGGAAAATTACGACAAGTAACAGAAGAAGCACGCAGCCAAGGAAACCGGGGCGTGGTGCCGCAGCTTCCAGTATGCGAAAACGGCGGGACAATGCGCACAACAGGAGGGCGACGAGCAGCAGTAAGAGGCTTATGCACAAAATGACATCAGATACAATTCTTCTAATGAGCGTCACCTCTGGCTGCGAGTGCAGATTGAGGCTGTGAAACAGATCATTTACAGTTTCCACCGACATGGTCGCCAATCCCGGCACCGCAGGCAGGGGGACCACCCATCCCAGTGCAGAGGCGGTCTTGGAATCCTCGACTTCGTACTTACTCTGCAAGAGGAGGGTTTCCGTCTGTCCGTCGAAGAGGAGTAGCGCCCGTTGGTATGGGACATTCGGAGGGATTCTCTCGTAGTGCCGGTAGAACTTGCCGTCGGCGAACACAATCCCGCCGCAGAGTAGCACGGCCGCCAGAATGGCCATCCCTGCTCTCATGGCTGCTTGCGCTCCACACAGGGCATCCGGCCGTCGGCGCACAGCCCGTCCACCTTCAGCTCGATGAGCTTGAGGTAGCCCTTGATCCTCTGCTCGTGGAAGAGGCCGAGGTCGGCCCCGTCGCGCTGAAGCCGGAGGAGACGGTCCCGCGCCTGCATCCACAGACCGCGATGGTAAAGGGACTGCGCAGCTTTGAAGGCCTCAAAGGTCTCCGCCCTGTGCCGCGCCTGCTCCGAGCGCCGCTCCTTCTCCTCTTTCGAGAGGACAGGCGAGTCGGCCGCCATCAGAGCCGTCGAAACCACGAGCACGAACGCGGGAAGCAGAGGCAAGGACCGCTGGCGCTCTATCATCCGCCTCAACATGATGATTCCTTTCTGTTCTCCAGGACGTTGTTTCAGAAATTCTACTCGCGTCGCGCGCAGTCTGTCAAGGGCTTCCGGCGCAATTCTTGACACGTCGCCCATCGGCTGGTAGAATCTGTGTTGTGTTGGAGGAGGTCCCGTGAGAATTCTGTTGACCAACGACGACGGCATCCACGCGCCCGGGCTGCTGGCGCTGAAGAACGTGCTGGCCGGGACGGCCGCGGTTGATGTGGTCGCGCCCATCGCCGAGCAGAGCGCGGTCGGTCACAGCATCACCCTGCACCGCCCGCTCCGAGTGATCGAGATCGAGCGCGACGGCGACTTCATCGGCTACGGCGTCAACGGCGCGCCGGCGGACTGCGTCAAGCTGGCGCTGGCGGAGCTTCTGAAAGAGCGGCCCGATATGGTCGTCTCCGGCATCAACCTGGGCGCGAACGTTGGGGTCAACGTGCTCTACTCCGGCACAGTGGCGGCGGCGGTGGAGGGGGCCATGGTCGGCATCCCGTCCCTTGCCGCGTCCATCGAGATCGGGGACCGTCCCCAGTTCGACGCGGCGGCGCGGATCGTGGGCGACCTGATTCGGAGGCTCCCTCTGGCTGAGTTGGACCAGCATGTGATCCTGAACGTCAATGTCCCTGCGGTTCTCCCCTCCGAGATCAAGGGAATCAGGGTGACCCGGCAGAGCACCCGCCCCCCGGAGGAGGCGTTCGACCGGCGGACCGACCCCCGAGGAGGGGGCTACTACTGGATCACCGCCGACTTCGACGGCCTGGCCGAAGAAGACGGAACAGACTTCAACGCCTTGCGCGACGGCTACGTGTCCATTACGCCGATGCACTTCGACATGACCTGCCACGCGCTGCTGCCGCGCCTGTCCAAGTGGAACGTGGGGGGCGATCTTGCCTGATCTGCGCGAAGCCATCTCGCTGCTCATCGAACACTTCCGTTGCGCCGGCTGCGCGGCGCTGGTGTTCACGCTGGGGTTCATCAGTTCGGTGGTCGTGGTCAAGTATCGGATCGAGCCGTTGCTCATCTTTCCCCGATGGGTGGCCGGCAAACTGCAACGGATGCTGAAGCTGAACGCGGTAGCCATATTCCTCCTCATCTTCGGGTTCAACAGCACGGCAATCTGTGTGTACATGCTTACCGGCGCGATCCACTACCTCGCGCCCGTGGTCATTGCCTTTCTGACAGGGAAGAACATCGGCGTCATCACATTCCTTGCGGGCAGGACCCCGGCGGATGAGACGACGGCGCCCCAACCCAGCCCGGTCCGGCAGCTCATCGCCATCATCTGTGGCGTGCTGACGGCGCTCCTGGAGATGCCGTGCTTCTGGCTGGGGATTGCGATGGGCATGACGCTCGGCGGCTTCGGAGGAGGCCCCACTGTGAATCTCGGTGCGGCCGCTATTGCGCGGCTGAGCGCTTACCTTTGGCTGGTCGTGCCGGTGTTGTTTGTCTCGGCCATCGCCGAGACGATGGGCATCCGATTCATGATGGCCAAAGAGAAAAAGGAGAACGATTGAAGTTTCGCCTTGCCGCCATTGACCTGGACGGGACGCTGTTGAACAGCCAGAAGCAACTTTCCCAACGGTCCATCAACGCCGTTCGGCGCGCGGCGGGAAGAGGGCTGACGGTGGTCCTCTGCACCGGCCGCATGGTCCGCTCGGCGCAGCAATACTGGGAGCAGATCGGGCTGACAACGCCGATCATCGGATACAACGGCGCTATGGTGAAGGACGTTGCCGTGGGACGGACGCTTTTCCATCGCCCCGTGACCCCGGATGTGACGCGGAATGTGCTGGACTTCCTGCGGGTGCGCAGCATCTTTCCGCTCACCTATTGGGACGACCGGCTCTTCGTGGAGCGCAACACGGAGGAGGTCCGATCTTACTCCGCAACGTACAACGTCCACTATGAAATCGTTGACGACCTCGCCGATTTTCTCAAGGAGGGCAGCACGAAGATCCTCATCGGATGCAAGCCGGAGGAATGTTCGCAGACGGCGGCAGAAGTGCAGGAGGCATTCGGAGACCGGATTCACGTGACCCAATCGGAGGGAAAGCATGTGGAGATCAATCATCCATTAGCGACGAAGGCTTCCGCCGCGGCCTTCCTCGCCGGTGACCTCGGCGTCAAGCAGGCGGAAATTGTTGCATTCGGGGATGGTATAAACGACGTGGACATGTTACAATATGCAGGACTGGGCGTCGCGGTGTCCAACGCCTGGGACGAGGCGAAGCAGGCCGCCGATCGCGTGATAGGCGGCAACGACGATGACGCGGTGGCCGAGTTCCTGGATTCGCTTGATCTGTGAGCGTGAGGGTTGCGCCATGAAAAACAGCAATCCGTTTTACTTTCTCATGTCATGCCTCTTGGCTATTGTCGTATCCCTTGTTCTCCTCGCCGCGGATGGCAACAAGCCGAAGGAGGAAAAGAAAGACCAAAAGCCCGCCGACAAGAAGGAAGACGTGGACAAGAATAAGGACGAGTCCGGGGCCAAGGCAACAGAAGAAAAGGAAGAGATCGAGCAGGGGACCCACGGCAATCCCGTCGACTCCGGCCTGCGGAAACGGTGGGGCTACAAAGAGCGCATGGCTGAGGCGCTTCGCAAAGCCGAGGAGGAGAAGAAACGGAAGCACGAGGAGTGGCTGGCCGACGAAGAAGCACGCCGCGAGGCGATCCGGCGCGTGCGCGAGGAGATGGAGGCCAAAAAGAAAGAACGGGCTGCCGCGGAAGGTGCGGAAGGTGAAAAAAAGCCTGACAACAATCTTCTGCCACCGCCGGAAAAACTCGCTACTATCACAATGAAGAGCGGTTGTTCTTTCCAGGGCCTCATCATGGCGGAAACCGAGCAAGACGTCACCGTCAAGATCACGGGCGGCGAAATGACGATTGACAAAAGGCTCATCGCCGCCATTCAACGCCCCCCCGAACCGGCGCGGAAGCAAGAAAGTAAGGTAGAGCAGTGAAGAAGGAATTGCTACTTAATTCAGGTATACTTAAAGATTGTAAATATAAGCCTTAATGATATTAATATTTACATTGATTAACTCATGTGATATGATTGCGACAACTATGAGAAATGAACCATTCACTCAAGGGTAACGGAGGAAAAACATTATGGGTTATCCATTGCGAGTCTCATTCGCCGGGGCGATGTATCATGTCACCACGCGCGGAAACAACCGACAGAAGGTCTTCCTCGACGACGACGACTTCGACCACTTCCGACAACTCCTCCGCCGCTATCGCACGCGGCACGCCTTCAACCTCCACGCCTACTGCCTCATGCCCAACCACGTCCACCTGCTTTTGGAGACCACAACCGCCGCATCCATCTCGCAGATCATGCACGACCTCAACCTCGCCTACGCAAAATTCTTCAACGCGAAATACGACCGCACGGGCCACGTCTGGCAGGGCCGCTTCCACAGCAAGATCATTGACAGCGAACGATATTTCCTCGACGCGATGCGCTACATGGACCTCAATCCCGTTCGGGCGGAGATCGCGAAGCGTCCCGATGAATACGAGTGGGCGAGTTATCGCCGCTACGCGCGCGGCGACACGGACGATCTCGTCACGCCGCACGATCTCTACAAAAATCTCGGCAAGCAGGATCGGAAACGCGAGCGCGTGTATCGGGAATTTGTCGAGCAAGGAATGGGCCAGCCGAGTCCGGTGTATGCCTACTCGATCTTTGCCGGCGGCGACGATTTCACGGGCCGGATGGAGCGGGCGTATGGTGAACAAATCTGGCCGAAGTATCGTCGGTTGCTCGAACGCCTGAGCGAGATTCGTCGGACGACGTTGCCGGAGTAGCGTCGCTGCAAACTGAAACTTCATTGTGTCGAACACACTTTCCGTCTGTACTGACACCCCCTGCGCGACACTTCAATTTGAAATCTGTGCCACTTGAGGTTCCACGTTACGGTATGCGCGGCTGATCCTGGTTTTTGCTCTGTCGGCAATCCCATTTTTGTTCGGTTCGGCGGCGCGATATCGTCATAATAATATATGTAACAGATTCGCTTATCAGATGTTAAATGAACCCGGTAAATATATAAGTGAAGAAATATCACCACGGCGTGAAGCTGTAGGGATCGTCCGCGGGATCCACATCCTCAAAGTAGAGAGACACGGGCCGCTTCTCCGGAGGCTCAGGGAGGAGCGACTCGACAGACGACAGATCGTCCGGGGCCTTCTCCGGCGGGGTCACGGTCGCGCTCACGCGCAGGTCCCCTGGGTCGCTCACGATGCACCAGAGCGCAAGGTCCTTGCCGGTGGATGTAACCTTCGCGCACAGCTCGTTCCATCCGGCCTTCAATCGCCCGCGCACAACGGTCTGTTGCCTGCCGTCGGGAATCGCCTCGCGCAGGTCCGCGATCACATTGCCGTTGACGCGGAAGGTCATAAACTCCGCACACTTCAGGTCGAACACGGCGTCGCGCTCGCGGGAACTGTAGATGTGCGTCACGGCGTAGGCGATCGTCCCCGGCTTCGCGGGATAGTACCATGTCAGATACGCCTTCCCGCCGCCGCGCGCCCCGAGTTGCCGCCAGCGCACCTTCTTGCCGTCGGCAACCTCCACAAGGTCTGTCGGCAGGGGGCGATTGTCAATGACCGTCGGCGTATCGAGGGCCGAGACGCCGTCGTCCGGGCCCTTGAACGGCCCCATGCACTGCCAGGACCCGACGACCGCTGGCTCGGCGAAGTGGCATGGCTTCGTCAGACGTTCCGCGATTTCGTCGGCGCTGCGCGCACCGAGGTTCATCAGGATTCGCCCATAGACCTGCCGGACCCGCCATCGGGTGCGGAGGTGGTTCTTTGTCTTTCGGTCCCCGAAGTTTCGCCAGTCGAGCTGGCAGAAGATCCACTGCCCCTGTCCCGTCGGGACGTGGACGAACAGGCCCTTGGCGCTGCACCATGCCCCTTCCGGCAGTCCGACTTCGCAGATGCCGCAGCACGGGATGAAGGCGCGCCACGTCAGATGTTGCGGACCGATGCCGCGAAAGATTTCCGGACAGGTATCCGCGTCAATCTCCGTCCGGGCCAGTTTCCATTGTCGTACGCCGATGGGCCAGGGCAGAAGGCCGCCCGCGAGGGCCTCGGCAGTCTGCGGCAGGATAAGGACCCTCCCGCCCCGTTCCGCAAACTTGCGGAGGGCGGGAAGGGCCTCCTTCACCATGCCCAGCCCATCGCGTCCGATGGCGACTATGCTCTCCGGCTTAATTGCGGAGGCCAGGGCCTTCGGCTCGGGCCGCGTCGCGGCAAAGCCGAGCGACTGGACCAGTTGCCAGTCTTCGTCGTTCCCGATGTAAACGATTTCCTTGCTTTGCGGCGGCAGATCGGCGGCGTCGAGGTAACGAACCAGGTTCCGACCAATGCGATCGGCCGGCGGCTCCGCGCCGACGCGGCCGGTGAGATCGAGTTGACAGAAGACGACCGTCCCTTTCCCGTGCCGCCATTCCAACATCGGGGAATACTGGAGGTCAAATTCCGCCTCGACGATCGGTCGGAAGGCGCCGACGTGCGGCGTCTCTGGGAGGACCGTGGCGACGTTGCCGTATGATCCCCAGTGCGGGGCATGAATCTTGACGCGCTTGCGTTCTGCATCGGGACCGGGGGCGATGAGCGTACTCTCGCCGCGCCAGTTGATCAGGTCCTCCGGGCCGATGCCGTCGAGGGCGGGATGCGCCGTGCATCGGGGGAAGGCGTACCGGCTGTAGAGGTCCTCCGCGCGGAAGCCCAGGCCCTCCATCGGCTCCCAGCGCTGTTCCAGGATGAGCACCCTCGCCCCTGCAGCCACATCGTCAGCGGAAAACGGGGCGCGCAACTCGCCGCGAAGGGCGTTGCGGCCGATGACGAGCACGTCGCCCGACCCAAGTTTGTCGCCGGGCTGGTGCTTCGTTGCCCGTATCCCCAACGTCTGCACGACCGGCGTGGAGTCGCCCATCGGGTCGTGGAGCAGCCAGCGTCGCCTTGTCTCAACCGGTGTTTTTACAATAGGATATATCTGCAACTGGAACGAATCCCGGCAGAGGAACTTGCCGTCTTCGTAGACTTCAAGAGCCAACTCGGCCTGGGTCTTCTCCGTCACGTTGGGCATCGTCAGATCGAGCGGCTGCTTCACGATGTTGCCGGAGTCGAGGTCAAGGCGCAGACTTCCCCCTGAGATGTGCGCCCCTTCGGCCTCCAGTCGCCAGCGCGCTTCGAGGGTCCGCTTCCCCAGGCCGTCCCAGACGGCGACGATGGTCTTGCTCGCCTTCTCGCCGGCGTAGAACGAGTGATCCTTCGCCGTGAAGCGCTCCGGCTTGCCGCCGATGTATGCGAGCAGGTCCTGGTGGTTCGCCCGGATGGCGTCGTAGATCGGATTCGCCCACGGCGGGCGGCGGTGCAGCTCATCCGGTGCGCCCTTGTACCACTCATAGGAGCGCGGTCCCTTTGTATCCAGATCGTCGAGTTTCCCCAAGCCTTCCGCGAACAGCCAGAAGTGTGTGCCGAGGTTCAGGCCATAGGTCCGCCACGAGCGAAGCGTATTCCGAAGGAAAAGCTCCTGGAGACGATAGTACGCAGTATGCCGGATCGGGATATAGAGTTCGCGCGGGGTGAGTTCGATCTTCCCGCCGTCCTGTTTGCGCGACTCGATGTATCGAACATACTCATCGTCCTCGTCCGCATAGGCGAGATCGCCGAAGTACATGGCCCAGTACTCCGTCCAGACGGGACAGTCCCCCTTGAAGAAGTTCAGCGCCGACGGCGTGCCGAACTCCACCGCGCCGAAGGGCTGTGCGCCTTTCTCCGCCCAGGCCGACAGCCACTCCTCGCGCTCCTGGAGCGGCACGAAGTTGAGGTAAACGTTGCCCGTCTGGTACTCGCCGACCCGACCGCAGGAGTGGGCGCCGACAAGGCGCGTCGGGTCGCTGGCCTTGACGAGGTCCATGCCCTGGAGCCATGCGGCCCTGCTCTTCTTCTCCTCGTCCGTGAAGGGACGGCCGATGTTCTGCGGCAGAAACTCCGTCCAGTCGCCCCGGTTCATGTCAACCAACCAAGCCAGGATGCTCGGGTGGTTGCCGTAGCGCTTCACCCAAAGGCGCACCTCCCGCTCATAGGCGGCGACCGCCTTCGGGTCGCCAAAACTCCATATGATCGGGGTGGCCCGCGGCGCGGGGACCAGCAGCGCCATGCCCAGCCGGTCGGCCGATTCGAGCGTCTCCGGGTTCAGGATCGGCCGCCCGCCCCAGCCGCACCACCCTGTCGGGTTCGGCTGGATTTCCAGCCCGTTGCAGCCCAGGCCCTGCCAGAAGGGCCAGTTGGGGAGCGTGCCCGGCCCATGGTTCCACGGGGCGCGCAGCCGGAAGGGGACGCCGTTCAGCATGATCTCGCGCCCCTCGGTCCAGACCTCCCGGAAGCCGAATGTGATGGGCGGGAATCGGTCCACGACCTTGCCCGCTTTGTCCAAAAGCGTGACCTCGGCGCGATAAAGATGCGGCCCGCCGACTCGCCACGGCACGGCATCCTTCCACGGCATGGCAAAGGAGAAGGATGATTCGCCCGCGGCGAGGTCAGGGATCGGGGCCTTTCCCTCAAACACCAATCGGCCGTCGGAATCCTCAAATACCCGAAGGGCCGCCTGCCCGCCGGCCAGTCCGTCGCGGGAGTGGACCCACGCCGCCGCGCCAACTTCGTTCTTGCGAACGCTGGTCCGGATCAGTACATCCTGCATTGCGGTGAACGGCTCGGCGCGGATCGTCACCGACCCGGTGAGGCCGAGGCGACCGGGGCGGAACTTCTCCGGGTCGCCGTCGCACCAGTGGCGGATGTGCTCCGCGCGCTGGCCGTGCATCCAGATATCCTCATCGGGGCCGCGCGAGACGCCCTGGTAGTCGGTCGTGACGTAAACTCTTAGCGTGTGGCGTCCAGGCGCGGCATGGGCGGAGAGGTCTATCCGGCCTTCCGGGCGGAGGACCTCGCCGACCCGTTTGCCGTCGGCACACACGATCGCATCGAGGTCAATCTCGTCGAAGGCGAGGACGATCCGTCGGCCCTGCCATGCCTCCGGGATGACGACCTCCCGTTCATACCAGCAGTTGCGGACGATCTTCTGCCGGTCTTTGCCCCAGGTCGTGTTCTGCTTGTTTGGGAGCGGCAGCCAGGGCTGGTAGGTTCCCGGCACGGTGATCTGCGCCCATTCGTTCTCCTTCGGCGGCGCGTCGGGACCGTCGGCGGGCTGGAACCGCCACGGGCCGTCGAGGGAAATGATGGACCGGATTTCGTCTTCTGCCATCGCGCAGCGCCATGCCGCCGTGACCAGGGCAATCACGATCATCGTTCGGAAGATACGCAACATGGTCTGCACCTCCGATACAGGTATCCGGTTCCAGGATTGTAGCATTCTGCAAAAATGTACTCAGTACGTTTTGTGGCATTTTAATTCAAGGTGGTTTATCCGCCCTTTTTCCGATCCGTCTTGGGCTTTGCCGGGGCCTTCGGGGGGACGGGGTTCTTCGGCGGAGGCGGCGGGGCTTTGACTTTGGGGGCGTCCTTGGGGGGTTCCGCCTCCTTGCGCGGTCGGGGTTTCAGGCCCTGTTGCACAAGCCATCGGCGCCACTTCTGGATGGTCTCTTCGTTGGCCTCGGGGGTGGGGGCGGGGAGTGGGCCGAAGTTCTCGCCTGTCATTTCCGCCAGCACCTCGGCGGCCCGGGTCACGATGCCGGCAGTGGGGTCGTCCAGACAGGCCACGAGGGCGGGAAGGCTGGACTTGTTCTTCCGGCTTCTGAGGGTATCAATGAACGACCGCTTGCCGGAGGGGTATGCCGCCTCCGAATCGGCCACATATCCTTCCATCAGTTCGTAGGTCTTCTCATGGTTCAGGCCGACCAGGGCGTTGATGGCGTAGTAGCGCGTCGTGGGTCCGGCGGCGGAGACGGCCAACTGCTCATAGAGCTTCATGATCTCCGGGTTGCGGAAGCGCCCGTAGTGGAAGAAGAGGAGGATCATGTACTGGTCGGCGTCGTTGGCGGTCTTCTGCAGCAACTCCAGGAGCACAGGGCGCGCGGGGCTGTTCCAGATCGTGTCAAGCGCCTTGGCTACCGGCAGACGGAGTTCATCGTATCCGATGATATTGAAGAGGTAATAGACGACGTTATAGACGTTCGGCGGGACCCAGCAGGTCTCGGCGCGTTCGAGGAACTGCTCGGCCTGCTGGCGGGCGGTCTTGTCGTGGAGCCGCGGCGTCAGAACGCGAATCTGCTCCACCGCCGGCGCGACAGCGATACAGCAGATGGAGTGGGCGGCGCATCGTTTCACGTCCTCGTTTTCGTCGGACTTCAGGGCCGCGACCTTCAGCGCGGGGATCGTCGCGGGGTCGGCCAGCGCGCCGAGCGCGACGCACATGACCTTCTTCGTCGGGTAGTCCTGCGCCTGCAGGAGCGTCGTCGCAAACAACTTGGCCGAGTCTTTGTCGCCCAGAAGGGCGAGGGCCTCGGCGGCGTTGTTGACTGTCAGCTCGTCGGCGTTGGACCGGTAGTTTTTGGCGATCTCGACGACCATCTCTCGCAGCAGCGCCTGCGCGTCCACTTTCACCTTGCCGCTCTTCAGGATTTCCACCGCAACGGAGATGGCGCCAAAGCCCTTTGCGTTGGAGATCGTATCGCGCAGGGATGAGACCGCCTTGTCGTTCCCCTGCGAAAGGAGGTTCTGGATCGTGACGTTGAGCGCCGCATCGCCGAGGACCTTGTCCCTCTGCCGGAGCAGAAAGACGGCGCGGAGCTTCAACCGCGAATCGTCGTCGCTTGCCGTCGCCAGCTCCATGAGCGCCTCGTTCACCTGGGGCGACTGCATGTCGTCGAGCGTGTCGAAGGCCAGGAGGCGGAGGGTCATGTCGTCCTGCGCATCCAGGAGCACATCCCGAAGCCCCTGGACGGCGACGGGATCGTCAATCTGCGAAAGCGACTGGATGGCCGTCGTCCGCGTGGCGGGGTTCAGGCCGAGGCGGGCCAGCTTGGCGTAGACCGCGACGGCCGTCCTGTCGCCGGACCTTCGGAGGGTCTCGGTGGCGATCTGCTGCATCTCGGCGTCCTCCGTGCCGAGGGCGATCTCGGCCAGGGCCTTCACGGCCGCCTCGTCGTCGGGGCTGGTGGTCAGGCACCGGATCGCCCGCAGGCGGAGGTCCTTCTCCTGCTTGGCATCGAGCGCGACCTTCAGGAGGACGTTCGTCTGGAGGGACAGGCCCCTGCTCGGCATCAGTTCGACGGCCTTGATCCGCGTCGCCAGGTCCACTTTCTCGTTGTCGGCAATCGAGGCGAGCGCGGCGGAGCCTATCAACTGGCCCAGGTGCGAAAGGGCGTAGGCGGCGTTGATCTGCGCGTTCAGGTCGTCCTTTCGCTGGACGATCTCGGTGCAGAAGCGGATCAACGGCTCCTTGCCCGCGCCGGTCGAGGAGAGGGCGCTTACCACGCAGCGTGCGGCGGCGGGATTTTTGGCGTTCCAGAGGATCCCGAAGAGAAGCGGCGGGGCGTTCTCGCGATCCATGGCGGCGATGGCGCTGACGGCCGAGGAGATGATGCCGTTGTCTTCCTTCTCCTCGCAAGCCAGTTTGACGAGGACGGGGATGGCCTTCTTCGCGTCGAGCGCGGCCAGTTGCTCCATGGCCTGGCTCCGCAGGCCGGAGCTTCGCTTGGGGCTGAGCGCCACATCCACGAGGCGGTCGTAGAGCGCCGGGTCAATCTGCGGACCGGCCTCCTGGACCGGCTGCTTCTCGATCTTGGCGATGTCATCTTTCTTGAGGAGGATGTAACCGTACCCGGTAAGGACGCCGATCCGTCCCTCGATCTCCGCCGTCTGGCCGGTCAGACGGTCGCCGTTCTTGAGGATGACCGTATCGGCGGATGCGACGCCGGCCGCGAGGAGCGCCGCGAAGCAGAGGAGTAGGATGGGCCGCTGCATGTCCTGTTCCTCCCTATTGCTGAGGTCCCTTCGATTGCGGGACAGGCGTGACGGCCAGATGCTTGGCGAAGAAGTCGTCGAGCCGCTGGACGACCTTCTGCCTCTCTTCCGGCGGCGTCTTCTCGAACACCCCATGGCCGCCGCCCTCGATACTGATCAACTCAAACGTCGCCCCGGCATCCTTCAGCGCCTTCTCCATCTCGATTACCTGCGTGTGCGGCACGGTCTTGTCGCTCGTGCCGTGGAGCATCAGGATCGGCGGCGCGTCCTTCCTGACGTAGGTGATGGGTGACGCTTTTTTTGCCACATCCGGGACCTCGTCGGCAAAGCCGCCGAGGAACCCCTGCACAGCCGGGTGCCGCCAGCTCGGCACGAACTGCGTCGGCCCCGCCTGGCTGACGACGACCTGCACGGCGCTACTCACGTCGTTGTTGCCGCCGGTCCCATCCAGGCCGTCCTCCGGTTTCGTGAGACCGAGCATGAGGGAGAGGTGCGCTCCGGCGGAGTTGCCGGTCGCGCCCATCTTGTTCGGGTCGAAGCCGTACTCCTTCGCGTGCGCCCGCAGCCAGCGCACGGCGCACTTGCAGTCCTCCACGGCGGCAGGGAACTTCGCCACGTCCGACAGGCGATAGTTGATCGAGACGGCCACATAGCCCTGAGCGGCGTAGTGGACCGCCGCGCCGCCGAAGGGGCCCTTGTCCCCGCCCTTCCAGCCGCCGCCGTGGATGACGACGATGGCCGCGCCGTTTTTCTTTTCGGGCAGGTAGAGGTCCAGCTTCAGATCGGTCTCCCCGCCCTTGCCGTAGATGATATCGCGCTCGACCTTGACGCCGGGGGGAATCGGCGGCCCTTTCTTCTTCTCCTGCCCCATCGTGCAAATGTTCAGAAAAATAAGACAGGACACGAAGAAGGCGAAACCTGTTCGTGATCTCATCTGACGCTCCTTCAATCTATTGCTTCTTAATGATCCCTTTCCCGCCGACGCGAACCGATCCCGCAATTGTCATGCAGTCCAACACACCCCCGTCCGCCCCTCGGCGCACGACGGCCACCTGCGCGGTGGATTCGACGTCGCCGGACTTTACCGGGCCGTCGCCCGTCCGCCAGAGGACCAGATCGGTCCACCCCTCCCCCGCCACCGCGACGGCAAACCCACCCGCCGCCGCCTTAGAGACCGTCGGGAGGGATTTCTCGTCCTTCGCGCGGTAGGGGAGAAGAACTGTGACGAATCTGATGTCGCGCGCCTTGCCCGAGGGACTCGCCGTGAAGTGCCACTGGTTCGGCGAGTCTGGCTTTTCCGGCGGCACGTCGAATTTATCCGTTTGCGAGAATTTCATACCGGTCGGTTCGAGAAACTCCACGCGCAGCCGCGCGTCGCCCTCGCGGATCGTCACCACCGCCGCCTCTTCGTCGCAGGACATCTCGTGCAGCGCGTGGAGCCGCCACTGGTAGTCCGACTCCTTCGCGCTGCAAAGGTCGTCAAAGATCACGAAGTAATGCGGCCGGGCGAAGATGATGTGCCTCTCGAATTTTTCCAGTCGCCCCTCGTACGCCGCCGTCGCGTCGCCGCAGGCGTAGGAGAACTTGTCGCTGTCGAAGAAGTCCTTGATGAAGCCGTTGCACGTGATGTCGCGCTTCTTCTGGCCCTGTCCGTCCACGGTGATGGCGCAGTGGGCCTTCGTCTCGCGCGTCCAACCGTCGTGGTGTGGGCAGCCGTAGCGCTGGTAGTAACCCGAGCTGATGGCCAGCGGCTCGCCGAAGGCGTTCAGGATGAAGGCGTTCTGGCAGGCGTGGCTGTGGCTGATCGCCCCATAGGGGCTGCTCTTGAGCATGAGAAAGACCTCGTTCTTCGGGTCGGCCAGGTTTGAGTGCATGGCCACCCAGCCGATGTGGGGGAAGCAGCGCGACTGCGGCAGGTCGGTGGGCGGCTTGGCCGCGAGCGTCGGATCGAAGGCGGCGAAGCCGCGATACCCCGCGCCCGGGCCGGAGTCCATCACGTCGGCATACCATCGGAAGTAGGGATTACGGAAGAGCGTGGACAGGGCGTAGAGCATGTGGCCGTAGCCCTTATTAACGGGGCCTTCATGTCCATCGCCGTAGGGATGGACCTTGCTGAAGGGCGGGGCGCAGTAGAGGCCGAAGTAGCCCGTGTTCTGGATGAAGGGTTTGTCCTTGAAGGGCACGCCGATGTCGTTGAGCACGTAGATGTAGTCGGTCATCCTCGACATGTAGCCTCCCCAGTAGCCGACGCCCTCCGCCCAGCCGCCGTCGTCGCCTCCCCAGGCGGGATAGACGCTCCAGAGGATGTCGAAGTAGTAGTCGAGTATCTCCGGTACCTCCTCGAACTCATGGGCGAAGATCACGCAGCCTTCGGTCATGAACCCGATCATACGTCCCGCGTGGCTCTCATAGGGATTGCTTTGGAACGGCCGACGGCGGTGGAGTTGATGCATCTGGTTGAACCGTTTACGGAGCATGTCCGACGCCTGCTTCCGCTCGGCGGGGGACATCATGTCGTGGAGCCAGTCATAGACCCGCGGGCCGATCATCATGATATCCATGGCCGCCTCGTCGTTGTTGCGCACGCTGGTCGGGCCTTCGACGTCCCAGGTGGAGTAGTGCAGCAGGCGCTTCTTCGCCTCCTCGCCGTACTTCCGTTCGCCCGTCACGAGATACGCCAGGGCGCAGGTCTGCATGTTTCCTGTGTAGGGACGCATGTCCTTGAAGGATTGCAGGTAGGCCTTGCTCCGCTCCTGCGCATCGTCCTTCGGCAGGAACTTCGGCTCCGGGAACAGGGGTTCATTTTTCTTGAGCACGCCCTCCGCCCCGCGGACGATCTCATCCACCAGGGGCTTGTAGGTGGTCTCGCGCTCGGCGCGAACCTTCTTCAGGCGGTCGCCGAAGAGATAGACCCGCGGGTGGTCCTTTGGGATCCGCTTCATCACATCCTCGACTACGGGCCGGGGATAGGCGACGGCGTCCTCGGGTATCTCGAAGGAGCGCGTCTTTCCAACGATGATGTCGCCGTCGCCTTCGTATCCATATCGCCATGCCCACTTGCCCGGCTTGAGCGTCGTCCGGGGAATCCATTGGTTCATTGTGACGGAGCGGACCGTCACGCAGTCGGGGGCATCGAACCGCCCCTCCGGGGCGTACTGGACGATATACGACTGGATGTTCGGGTCGGGGACCCAGACGAAGGCCGGGGGATTGACGGAGGTCCGGCTCCCGTCGGCCGGGCGGTAGCCGATCTGGTTCGGCTGCGGCGGCTGGTCGAGGCGCTGGGCGGCGACGCGGCGGAGTTCTTCCTTTGAGGCTTCATGTGTGTTCATGTCATTCCACCATACGGTTCCGGGTTCGAAAAAGTTGAATAGTTCGACGCAGACGCCCTTCGTCCCTTGGGGAACGGGCGCGACGATCTCGAAGGCCGTCCATTCGTTCGAGGGCATCAGGGGAAAACTCTTGTCGGAGATGAGGTCCCATTTCCTGGGGTCTTTCAGGAAATCCACGCGGATGCACGCCCCGCGCTGCGCCTTCGGGCCTATTCCCTCGGTACGATACCAGCCGGCGATGGCGAGGGCCTTCGCCGGGCCGGGGGCGATGGACTGCCGCCACGAGCCGCGCTCCTTCTCGGTCTTGCATTGAATGCCCAGGGCCATACCGCCCGCGCGGTCGCACTTCGCATGGACGGGCTTGCCGCCGGTCTTGTAGTCGGAGTACTCCCACTCGGCGGGAACGCCCTTCGGGTCCAATGTATCAAAGGTGGGGTTGCGAAAGAGATTGGGCGGCGGCTGGGCGTGGGAGGATGCGGCGGATAGAATCGCAAGAACTATGACGGAGAGGAAAATCGTTCTCATCATGTTCCTCCAGTTTTGTCGGGACTCCTTCATTGCTCACTACAATAGCGATCTCCATTTGCCAAGTCAATGGCAACTTGCTACAATAGTCGGCGATATAAGTCTCAACCTCCCGGAGGTTCCAAACCTTCGGGAGGTTAATGGTGCACTAAGGGAGAATGGGATGCGATGCCTAACGGTTATCTGCCTTGCTTTCTTGTCCACCAGTCTAATCGGAGAACACAGGGCGATGGGCGATGAATGGGACCCCCGGGAAAAGTTCTTGAAGCGTCTTGTCGAATGCGTGCCTGGAATCCTCAAGACCCAGGACAAGGCCACGGGCCGCTTCGGAAGCCAGCCGTGGATCTGCCGCGACCAGCAGGTCATCTTCCCCCTGGCCGCCGCGTGGGCAATCGAGGAGAAAACGAACCCCTACTACCACAGCCCCGATATCCTCGACGCGATCATGAAGGGCGGCGACTACCTGATCGAGCAGCAGGACGAGAACGGGATGTGGACCTTCCGCAAGAAGGACAATTCCACCTGGGGCCAGACCTACATGCCCTGGACCTACAGCCGATGGATTCGCGCCTTCTATCTCATCAAGGACGCCATGCCGCCCGACCGGCGAGCGCGGTGGGAGAAGGCCCTGCGGTTCGGCTACGAAGGCATCTCGAAGAAATGCCTCAACAGCATGCACAACATCCCAACCCATCACGCGATGGGCCTCTACTTCGCGGGGATGTGCTTCAACCGCGAGGACTGGAAGACCCAGGCCAAGGAGTTCATGGCCAAGGTCGTTGCGGCGCAGAACCCCGGCGGTTGGTGGTCGGAGCATTCCGGGCCGGTCGTCCTCTACAACTTCGTCTATAGCGATGGGCTCGGCACATACTACGCTGCGTCCCGTGATGAGACCGTTAGGGACGCGCTGCGCCGGTCGGCGGTCTTTCATGCCGCGCTGACCTACCCCGATGGCAGCCCGGTCGAAACAGTGGATGAGCGCAACTGGTATCACAAAGAGATCCGCGAGGGGAACGTCGGCTTCTCCGTTACGCCCGAAGGCCGGGGATATCTCCTGCACCAGTTTGAGTTGTCCAAGTGGCATGTAGACGCGGACTCTGCGGCCAGCTTCCTTCTGTATGGGCAGACCGGCGAGACCGCGCCTATCGCCGCCGACCAGGCCGAGAACCTCACGGTGATCGGGAAGAACGAGGCGCTGGTCTTCCGCAAGAAGCCCTGGTTCGTCTGCCTTTCCGCCTTCGTTTGCGAACCCAGCACGAGCCGATGGATTCAGGACCGGCAAAACTTCGTCAGCATCTACCACGATGACGCCGGCCTCATCGGCGGCGGGGGGAACACGAAGCTCCAGCCCTTCTGGAGCAACTTCACTGTCGGCGACACGTCGCTACTCACGCACACCCCGGGTGACGAGAATCCCGACTTTAAGCCGAAGGGGGACCTTGTCCATGTGCCATCCGCCGCCACGCTGCGGCCTGACAAGACGGCCCCCGGACTTGACCTGAAGTACGGCGCGGAGGACTGTCGGATAGCCATTCAACCCAAGTCTGACAAAGAACTTACGATCACCTGCGAGGCCACGTCGAACACGGAAAAATCGGTCGAAGGGCACATCACGTTCATCCCGCATCTGAACGGCAACGTCAAGTGCGCATCGGGCAAGACCATCAAACTGGGCAAGGAGGCGTTTGAGTGGCAGGCTGCTGAGATCGGCGCATGGGTGGAGCACTGCGGCTGGCGCGCGTCGGTCCCGCCGGGGGCGCGGCTCGTCTGGCCGAAGATGCTGCACAATCCCTACAAGAAGGACGGCAGCAGCAGTCTGAACGAGGCTCGAATGGTGATGCGCCTGCCGTTCTCGAAGGACACATCGAGATACGAGATTACCCTGGAGATTGTAAAATGAAAGGAGGAACAGTCATGGCGAAGAAGATCGTTGCGTTTATCGGCAGCCCCCGCAAGAAGGGCAACACGGATACGCTCGTGACCGAATTGCTGGCGGCTGCGGAAAAGGCAGGGGCGACGACGGAAAAAATCTACCTCAGCGATCTGAACATCAAGCCGTGCAACGCCTGTGACTCGTGCCACAAGAAGGACCCGCCGCAGTGCGTCATCAGCGACGACGACTTCGCGGCGACCGCCGATAAGATGAAGGCGGCGGATGTCGTCGTCTTCGGCACGCCTGTTTATTGGTGGACTGTCTCGTCGCAGTGCAAGCCTTTCATGGACAGGTGGTACGGCCTGCTCGATTCCAAGTGGAACTCGCCGTTCAAGGGAAAGTCCGCCGCGGTCGTCGTCTGCTGCCAGGACTCCGGCACGAAGGCCATGACCGATCCGATCGTCCACACCTTCCGCGAGTCGTTCAGCTTCCTCGGCATTGATCTCGTGGACACGGTGACGGCCACCGCCCATGCGAAGGGGGAAGTGGCGGAGAACAAAAAGGCGATGGCGAAGGCCGCGGAGGTGGGGCGCAAGCTGGCGGCGCTGTAAACAAAGGAGCGGAGTCTTGCAAACAAGAAAAATCGGACGAACGAACATCGAGGTCCCCGTCCTCGGTCTGGGCGGCATCCCCCTGCGGCAGCGGGGCGTGGAGGACGGCGCGCAGGTCGTCGCCGCCGCGTTCGATAAGGGCATCAAGTTTATTGACACAGCCCGCGGCTACGAGACGGAGCCGACCTTTGGCGCCGTCCTGAAGGACCGCCGCGACAGGGACGGCATCATCGTCGCCACCAAGTCTCCCGCCAAGGCCGCCGACAAGATGCGCGCGGACCTGGAGACGAGCCTGCGAGAATTGCAAGTCAACATGATTGACATATACCAATGCCACGCCGTAAATAATGACCAGACCTATGAGCAGGTCATGGGCCCGGACGGCGCGCTGAGCGCGTTGCAGAAGGCACGCGACGAGGGGTTGATCCGCTTCATCGGACTCACGAGCCACCGCTACGACATCCTGGTGAAGGGCATGAAGAGCGGCGAGTTCGACACGATCATGGTGCAGCACAGCTTCGTTGACTATGAGGCCGAGACAAAGATTTTCACGATTGCGAATGATCTGAACATCGGAGTTCTCGTCATGAAGGCGATGGCCGGGGGCGTGATTGACCGGCCCGGTCCGGCGCTGCGGTACGTGATGCAGTTCCCCGTCTCGGCGATTCCCGTAGGCATGTCCAAGGTCGCCGAGGTGGAGGAGAACGTCGCCATCATGGAGGGCGACCTGACGCTGACCGACGAGGACCGCGCCTACATCGAGAAGACAAAGAAGGAGAACGAGGGCCAGTTCTGCCGGCGGTGCGGATACTGCATGCCGTGCCCGGAGAAGATCACGATCCCGATGGTCATGTCGTTCGATAGCGTCTATAAGCGCTTCGGCTGGCAGGACAACTTCCTCCAGTGGGCCGAGCGCGCGGCGGCGTGCAAGGAGTGCGGCGAGTGCGAGGAGAAGTGCCCCTATGAACTTCCCATCCGCGAGATTTTGCCCAAGCGCGTGGCGACGATTCGCGAGGCGGCGCGGAAGGCGGGGAAGGCAATTCCCTCGGACTGATCGGCGGGCGCGGGGATGAATATGCGCATTGCTCCCTCATGTAAAATGTGATAAAATATGGTCATGGAACAAAGCATTTACATCGAGACAACGATTCCGAGCAGATTGGCAGAATGACACGATGACAACGGACTCTTTGATTCAAGAAGTGCGGACGGCCCGCCATCAGATTTCCGAGGAATGCGGCCACGATATCTGGAAAATCTATGCCCGGTACGACGCCTTGCAGCAGGAAATGAAGGCCGAAGGAAAACACAGATTCGTAGATGCGCCCGCCCCGATCGGCCATCAAGAGATAACTCACAAGGCAAAGTGACGGGACGACCGTGGGGGGATGAGGAGTTCGCAGCGAAGGTGGAGAGGCTGACGGGAGGCGACCTGAGCAAGGGAAGGCCAGATCGCCCCCGCAAGCCCCGGATAAATCAGTGATATGTCCCCGGAATAACCCGCAAAGTAAAGTAACCGGTGGCCGACAGGCAAATCTGCACAAATACCGTCTGTCCCTAATTCCCCTAATTCCCCAGACAACCACGATGGTCTCAGCTAAAGGTCCTCGTAGGATCACCTGCACCAGAGTAGGAGACCCACGATATGAACAGGAAAAGACAGGAGAACCCCGACCATGCTATCAGCACATAAAGGAACTCCTTCGGGTCTTTTAGCTCCCCGAAATTGACGGCCGTGTGATAGCGCTCCCAGAAAGACAATGGTCCGCTATCTATCGACACATTCACCGTGTCGCTTATGAGGCCCTTGTGGGCACAGAAATGGATGCCAACCGAATCGGGGAATGGCAGTTTCTTGACTTCGTCAATCGGAGCATAGTCTGGATACTCAAAGTCGACTTGAACCACAAGGGGTACTTCCTCTCCTGACAATCCACCAGTCGAGGGTAGTTCGAGCGTTGTTTGAACGATTACCGGTTCATGTTTCTTCTTTAGCTGTTCGCCCCAATTGCCACCCACGGGTTGCTGGATCGTGTCCCAGTTAATCCCCTTGTTTTTCTGCGAAGGGCTCAACTGGGGAAGAAACTTGCAGTTGCCCCGATACTTGCCCTCGAAAGATTCAATGCCGGTGCCAATACTCAGATAGACAAGGCCACCAGGCCGAAACCACCCCCTGGTTCTGGTAGTCTTAGTCGATGGCCCACTACGGACAATCGAGAGATAGCAGACTCCCTGGGCCAACGTCAGCAGCAGCAAAACACTCGATACTATCGCAAATAGGATTACCAAGGCGAGCTTGACTCTGCTTCTCGGTCTTCGCTTCTCCTTGGCGGGAGATGCAGGGACGTTGGGTTGTGGCGACGAAGGCATCTGGTGGAACGACCCGCTCCCAGGCACGGCCACCGTCTTCGGTGCTCGGACGTTCCGCTGGCAGTAAGGACATAGCACGTCGGTGCCGAGAAGATTCCTGGCTAAGCTAACGCGCTGGCCGCAATTGGGACAGCGAAACTGGAGTTTCGGAAGCTGCCGCGACACCATACTTGTGTCCTCTCCCGATACCATGCCGGTACCTGACAGCCTGCTCTCGCGATTGAGTAGCTGGGCAAGCCCAACAAAACATTAAGCACTCGGAGCAAGAGAATTATACCTCGCGTTTGCGCAGACACAAGAAGAAAAGCCCTGAGAAACCAGGACTCCCGGTATATGAGGACAGACGGTAGTTTTGGAGCTTGTTTTTCTTTGCGCGTGGTGGTTTGGATACATGCACAGGTCCTCTCTTGCCCTCCGCTTCATGGCGTCATGGTGATTGAAGTGTACCCCATGGGACGGGGGCTGTCAAGAACAGGACGACGACAATCCAAACCATTGCTCCTCCCGAATTATTCACAAACAAGGTCTGGATTGTTGCAACCGCAACGGAGACACGTCATTGCGAGGAGGCCCGTTCTTACGGGCCGACGAAGCAATCTCGTCGTTCGTGACGCCACCGAGCGCATGAGATTGCTTCGTCCCGCGAAGCGCGGGACTCGCAATGACAAGGCCCCGCGTCCGCGCGGGATTCGTGAATAATTCGGGATAGGTCAGCCGCCCATCACCGGCAGGATCAGCCGCGATGGGTATTGTTTCGAGTGATGGATCGTCTGCCGCGCGGGGATGAGTTCGGGGTTGTTGAAGTCGTCGCGGCCAGTGTTATGGTTGCGGTCGTAGTTCGGGAAGTCGCTGCTGGCGATCTCCACCTGGATGCGATGGCCCTTGAGGAGCCGGCAGGCAGTGTTGCTCAGCGTGATGCGGTACTTCACCACCTCGCCCGGCCTCAGAAGCTGCTCCGGCTCGAAACCGTTGCGATAGCGCGCCCGCACCATGCCGATGCTGATGTCAATGGCCCGGCCGTCGGGATAGACGTCCACGAGCCGCGCAAAGAAGTCCGTGTCCATCGCCGACGAGGCGGCATGGAGAACCACCTCCGGCGCGCCGACGACTTCGACCTCCTCCTGCAGGACCGTGGTTGAGTAGCGGAGGATGTCGCGGCGGTAGTGCAGGGCGCGGCGGTCGGAGGGGACGGTGAAGAGCGACGGCGTCCAGAGCGTCATCACAGGATCGGCGGGATCGTAGGTGTATTCGTCGGGGGAGTCATCGCCCCTCGACCTTGTGGACAGCATCCCGTTCGCCCCAAGGAAGATCTCCTGCGTCGTTGCGCCCTTCGGCGGCCAAGTGTCGGAGGTCTTCCATCGGTTCTCGCCCATGACGAAGTATCGCACCGGCGGCCACTGCTCCACGCCGTTGGCGATGCCCTTGAGCCAGTGATCGAACCACTGGATCTGGATCGCCTGCTGGTCCACCTGCGCGTCGGGACCGAAGTCAATGTCGCCCATCTTCTGCTGGCCGATGCCGACGTGGTTCCACGGGCCGACGATGATTTTCTGCTGCTCGCGGGCGACTTTGCTGCCGCCGTTTTTTCGCATATTCGTATGATGGCCCATGCTCCAGCAGTGGTCGTACCAGCCGGTGAAATCCAGGTTCGGCACGATCACGTCCTTGTGGCGCTCCTTGAATTTCCACGGATCAACCCAGGGCCGCTTCATCCATTCGCGGATGGAATCGGCCAGGCTGCCGAAGAGTTCCTCCGGCAGTTTTGCGTATGGCAGGAAATAGAGCCACTTGGCGCGGTCAATGTCGTTCCAAATCTTCACCGCCTCGGCCTTGTCGCGGGGCAGGGGGCCGTTCTCGCGGCGCTTCACGTCGGGGGCAATCGTGTTGATCCACCAGTGCAGCCGCCGCGCGGGGCGGAAGGAGCCGGTGAAGTCCACGTCCGGCAGCGTGGTCGGGATCGAGTCGGCGCTCATCGCCTTCAGGTGCGGCGGGCGGAGGGGGGCCAGCATCCATTGCATCCAGGCATTGTACGACCTGCCGAATGTCCCGACGTTGCCGTCGCACCAGGGCTGGGCGGCGAGCCACTCGACGGCGTCGTATCCGTCCTCGGCGTCGGCGGTGTGTCCCGCCGTGAACATGGTGTACTTGCCGTCGGACTCGTATCGCCCGCGGCTGTCCTGCGTGGCGACGACGTATCCCGCGCGGACGAATCGGTCGTGCCGGGCCTGGCCCTTGCCGTACGGCGTGCGCATCAGCAGGGCGGGGAACCTGCCCGGCGCGTCGGGCCGGAAGATGTTCGTGCTCAGCGTCACGCCGTCGCGCATGGGGACGCGGACATTCTTCTCCTCGATCACGCCGAGGGGGCCGGAACTGGCATCAAGTGATTTCACGGTTGCCTTTCTGGTGGATGGAGAAACACTTCGAGTTTCCTGAGAAAGTTTGCACGCTCGTCCATGTCATTGACGATCACGGTAAGATTGAATATCTCCTGGATGGCGCGATCCCGTTTCAGCCTCTTCTCCATTTCCTTTGTGATGCAACTGACGACGAGGATGGTATGCACCTTCTTGTTCTGGCTGATGGCGTGTTGGAAACTCTTCTTGATGGCGCCGAGTCGCTCCAGGGCCCCGGCGGGATCGGTTCCGCCTTTTACTTCAATCGCGCAGAGCGGCGCGCCGTCCTCCGCGAGGATCGAAATATCGGGTTCCGAGCCGAAAAGGACGCTGCGTTTGTTATTGAGCTTGAAACCGCGATAATCAAACACGCATGAGACATAGTCCACGTCGGGATCAATCGGCAGAGGCTTTCCGGATTTGTCAATGACGGAAGCGAGCATCCCCTTTTTCATAAACGCGCCGACGATATAGGACATTACCTTCCCAGCAGCTATCTGGTCCAGCCTCTTTCGGTAAGCCAGCTGCGTCGGAGGCGACCAACTGAACAGAGTGGCAGCAAGTTTATGCCTCGACGAGCAGGGCGTCCCAGCCTCTATAAGGGCCGAAACGTGCCGGTTCAGTTTCCGGGCCAATTTCAGCGCATCGTGCGGGTTGATGCCTGACCCAACGCCTTGAGTAGGATGGAGGCAAGCAACCGGTACGGAGGCGACATTTCGATAGTAACTGACAACCTGTGGATGTTCGATTATGATTTTCGGGTGGGCGAAAAGACGCAGGGGACAGAGACGACGCCCCTTCGTCAAATCCCAAGCGCCTTTGCTTATGCCCCATGCTTCTCTCTCTCCCCATGTGTAGAGACCCTCCTGGGAAACGATCGTTTCAATATCTATGAGCGTGTCGAGGAAATTCATGGATTGCATCCTCCCCTATCCGATTCCCGATCGCAAATCAGAGATAAACTTATTCACAGGGCGAACACACTGCCTCATTTTGCACGAGATACCAATGTACCATCTATTCCTTCGCCCACACATCTGGGGGCTTTGCCCCCTGGCCCCCCAGGATTTTCCGCTTTGCAGCCACCGGCACATTCCGCTATAGTATCTCCGCCGTCGTGGAGGATAGGGCAACGCTGGGAAGCGACCCGAGCGCTGCGACGGTGCCATACGGCACGGGCGGTGTCCTTCGGGATGCCGCCTGTTTTTTCCTGTGTCGGCGGCCCCACTGCGGTAAATCCCGGGGGCTGGGGCAGAGCCCCAGAGAGGTTTCTTTCCCCGCCCCCAGACGCCGTAGATGCAAAGCAGGCGCAAAAGAACACATCTTCGCGAACCCCTTTCCTCAATCTCTCAGACTTTCAACTATCAGGCGACAAGCTACGGCTGTATCCGTTCGATCTGCTGCCGCGAGCAAAAGCGAAAAAAGCCGGCGCATGAAATCTGCGCAGGGACGTACGCCACGCTCGTCGCAGCCATCCAATTTGGCATCATCATCTACCCATAGGCATCCGTCGCAGGTCTCAGGCTTTACTGAGGCGTACACATAACCAATCTCTGCTGGCGTGAAATCCGGCCCATTCATTGTTTCTCTCTCAGTGCATCAACAACCTTGATTCCTTTGTGTAGTTGAAGAAGCAGAACGAAGCGCATGCCTTCCGGAGTCAACAAGAATTTGTCATGAACCTTACCAAGCAATCCGAGTTCATACGCGTAGTTGGAGTACATTTTTGTTCCATGAAAACTGCTTTTGTCTCTCACCCAAATCTTCCGCTTGCCTACAGTCTCACGAAAGTAATCAAGGACATCCGCAACCTTTACGGGATACTCATTTCTGGCCAGGGTAAATACGCACTCGACAATTGAGTATATCCCAAATATGGCGGGGGAGGCGAATGGGTCCTTTACAATAAAGTCACGCAATAACGCGGCCTGCTCTTCGGACAGGTAACGGTCCGGGTATGACGGATCGCGCCCCGCAACATACCGAATCCCGAGATCGGTCAGATAATGCCGCCCTTTGATCGTGCGCATGAGGCCCAATTCTTCGCATAAGCGAAAATGGTTTCCGACCGTTTTCGATGACAAACCGGTGGTCTTCGCTATCGCTTTTGGGTCGGATGCATCCCTCAGCAAATAGAGCGCGCGATGGGTAAGGTGAATGTTCCAAACACCGTGGTCAGAAGGCTTTATGGCAACAAAGCTGGCAACCGTGCGAAGCTGCTGGAAGAAGGCCGTGAGAACTCGTTCAGGAGAGTATTCAGCAGGAAAAATCTGCTCTTTCTGACATTCGTCCATCTCACGCGGTCCGAAGGAAGGACAGAGAAGGTATGCTTCAATCGGTATGTTAATCAAACGATCGCTTGCCTGGAGTTGATGCAGATCGTTCAGGTATCCCTTGACCTGCTGTATGAACTGGCTTCGAAAAGGCTCAACCTTAAGCTCGATAAGCAAGAGCCTGTTTGCGCCGGCGCAGAGAAGGTCCAGTTTCCCAGCTGGAACCTCATACTGCCTGAACAATATGCTCAACTCGTATGGCAGGCCAAGTGTTTCTTGGAGAATGCGTGGGTAGGTGGCAAATACGTCCTCGATTTGTGATTCTCTTACTTCCACGATCACTATCTTTCCTGTTTTTCGTCAATAATAAATCGGTCGAAGCCCTTGGATTTATGGAACACGAGGTCGCCGTCTTTCATGGTGATCAGCATGGCCTCGACGTCGGGGAGGGTTTCGATGAGCTTCAGGCCCTTCTCCACACCCATCACGCTCACCGCCGTCGCCAGCGCGTCGGCGGTGGTGCAGTCGGGGGCGATGATCGTCGCGCTCGGCACGTCCTCGGCGGTCCGGCCAGTGCGCGGGTCAACGATGTGGGAGTAGCGCTTGTCGCCGATGACCGTGAATTGCATGTAGTTGCCCGACGTGGCCACGGCGATGTCCGACAGGCCGAGGATGATGTCGAGCGTCTGCGGGGCCAGGATGTGGCTGCGGGGATCCTGGACGCCGATCTTCCACTTTCCGGCGTCCTCGCGGCGGCCGCCGCAGACCACCTCGCCGCCGATCTCGACCATGAAGTTCGGGAACCCCCTGCCGTTCAGGGACTTGGCCGCGGCGTCCACGGCATAGCCCTTGGCGATCCCGCCGAGGTCGATGGACATGCCCTGGGGCAGCGTGACCTCGCGCGTCTCGTCGTTCAGCACCATCTTCTGCCAGCCGACGAGGGCGAGGGCGGCCTTCAGGTCCGCTTCCGTGGGAAGAACCTTCTTCTTTCCCGCCTCTTTCCATAGATGGATCAACGGCGGGACGGTGACGTCGAAGGCCCCCCCAGTAAGCGCCGACGCCTCTTTCGCTTTTTTCAAGACATAGAACGTCTCTTCGGATACGATTGCCTTCCCGCTATCGTTCAGGCGGGAGACCTCGCTGTCGGGGCGGAAGTGGCTCATCATCTGTTCCACTTCCTCGACCCGGGCGAAGGCCACATCAATAACCTCCTCCGCCTCGTGTCCCCGGCCCGCCCCGGTGACGACGGACATTTTGGCCTGTGTGCCCAGCGCCTTTCGCGTTTGCGAATTGACGCGCACCCGGTTCTTGACAATCTCAACGGTCTTGTCGGAGGATGCGTCTTTCCGTCTTGACGACAGGAAGCCGAGGACGAGGATCAAGATAACCGCCGCGCACGCGACGGCATAGGCGAGGGGACCGGTTGCCTGAGAGGGCTTGGCCTCGGGATCGGGCGGCGCGTCGGTCATTTCTTGTACATCTTTCTATCGAACATCCGTTGAAATCCGGTCCAGTTGTCGTCGTCGTTGGGGTCCTCTTCGATCATCCTGGGCAGGGCGTTCAGCTTCGCGTCCATGTTGTCAATGTAATGGAGGGCGATGGCCTCGGCGGTGACGGGCAGTTTGGGCGAGCCGTACTCGAATTCGCCGTGATGGCTGAGGATCATGTGCTGGAGGAGCATGAGCGTGTCCTGCGGGAAGCCCTCGATCCGCCGGGCCTTCTCTTCCACCATCATGCAGCCGATGACGAGATGGCCGATCAGCCCGCCCGCGTCGGTGTATTGGAAGGAGAGGTCGTAGGAGAACTCCGCGATCTTGCCGATGTCGTGCAGGAAGACGCCGGCCATCAGCAGGTCGCGCCGGAGGACGGAGTAGCACTCGCACACCTTTTCGGTGAAGTGAAGCATGGCGGCGGTATGTTCAAGCAGGCCGCCGAGATAGGCATGGTGGTTCGACACGGCGGCGGGCGCCTCCTTGAACTTCTTGCAGAACTCCGTGTCCTCGAGGAATGCGTTCACCAGTTTCGAGAGCGGCTCGTCCTGGATGGTGGCGAGAATCTTACGCAGGTAGGCAAGCATCTTGTTGACGTCTTTCTCCGTCTGCGGAATGAAGTCGCCGACCTGGACGGAGGCGCGGTCCACCTTCTCAAATTCCTTGATATTGATCTGGAGGTTGTTCTTGTAAGTCTCAATCCGGCCCTTGACGCGAATAAAGTCATCCACGTCGAAGGACGCGAACGCGGCTTCCGTGGCGTCCCAGTAGTTTGCGGGCAGGCTTCCCGTGCGGTCGCAGAGGTCTATGGTCATGTAGAGTTTCCCCGCGCGGGTGGTCTTGAGTTCCTTCTCTCGGACGAGAAATACCGCGTCCACGGGCTCGCCGCTCTTGTAGTCGGCGATCAATTTGTTGGCCATGCAATCGTTCCTCTGTTAGAACCTTATTCCGTAACATGATGCCAAATTACGCGGATGTTTCCAGGACAAAATTCACATTGGACACATAATACCACACTCCCTGTCTTCAGGAAGTGTGGTATACGCAAAAAGATATTTTGCGGAACGATATACATCCCCGTGGGCGGTATAGCGTTGGTTCTCGCGGGAAAAAATGTGTCCAATGTGAATTTTGTCCCTGGGTTGTGGGCGAAGTCCGCTGTGAGGCGCCATCACAGCAGTCCAACAGTCGCGGCATTGTAGGCCCAGCGCGAGGCATGAGTCAAGAACAAAGCACTTGAAGCGCGGCGGGATTGCGAATACAATATGGAGGAAGAGTCTGAGCAAAGGAGGTATTTTCATGCCGATCTATGAGTACAGGTGCGCCGCATGCGAGGAGGAGTTCGAGTTCCTCCACCGCGGGCGCGAGAGGGCAATCTGCCCCGCGTGCGGATCGAAGAAACTGAGCAAACGGCTGAGCGTGTTTGCCAGCCTGCCCAAGACCAATTCCATGCCGAAGTGCAAGGGCACAACGCCGACCTGCGCGCCGGAAAAGTGCCGCTCGGGCGCGTGCGGCTTGGGCCGATTGGACTGAATAAACAAGTGCGCTTATGGTTGATCTCTGCTTGCCGCCTCCCGTTCAGATCGGCAGCATAAAATGTGTCCAATGGAAAGAAATCACCGGCCGAAAAGCGCAAAACGAACGGTGCGACGCAATCGTCATTGTGGGAAGATGCCGCAAGAAGTCAAAGGATACTTGACATGATAACGCAGATCATCCTGCCCGGGCCGCTGCGACGTTTCGCCAACGGCGAGAGCACAGTCGCCGTCGAGGCCGATACCGTCGGCGAGGCCCTCCAGGAACTCGTCAAAAAGCACGAGGGTATCGGCGAGCGGCTGTATGATGAACACGGCGAGGTCCGGCATGCCTTCAACATCTTTCTCAATGACGAAAGTATCGGCTCGCTCGCCGGGCTGGACACGCGCATGAAGGAAGGCGACGCCATCTCCATCCTCGTCGCCCTCGCAGGAGGATGAAACGACGGCCCCATGAAACGCCCTGTCGCCATCATCGTGTTCCTTCTTCTCCTCACGGTGGAGCTGGCGGCCGCAGGCAAGCCGTTCATCGTCGTCTTTGACTTCGAGTCGGAGTTCGACGAGGGCGAGACGGGCAAGAAGGTCGCGGGCATCTTCCGCGGCCACGCCTTCCGCCGCCGCATCTATCAGACTATTGACGACATCTCCCTCGATGAGGTGGTCTCCGGCCGCTTCGACGCGAAGTGGAGCGCGACGCCGAACGAGGTGGCCGACTTCGCGCAAAAGACCCTCAAGGCCGACATCGTAATCTACGGAAAAGTGACCAAGCAGCCGCCGGAGACGTACGGCCTCTTTGTCCGCATCCTCGAAATCGGCGAGAATGACGTCAAGGAAGTCCTGAACAAGCGCTATGAGGCCAACGGCGTCCATGAGATTCCGCAGCAAGTCGCCGCGGCCTTAGACGCCATCGAGGGCCGACATGCGCCGCCGAAGGTGGACCTCATGGCCGACGAGTCCTGGAAGAAGCGCAAGAACCTGGTAAAGAACGGCGGCTTCGAGCAGGGCAAGGACACGCCCGCCGGGTGGGAGCCGATGGACGGCTTGTGCAGCTTCTGGGTCGAGGGCGAGTCGCCGACTGGCAAGTGCGTCAAGTTCGACACCGACGTCCTCGGCTCGCAGTTCGAGGAGTGGCGCAAGCAGTTCGAGGCCGGCGCGCCGGCGTCGAAAGCCCCGAAGAAGATCCCCCCCAAGGACCCCGGCTACGATACCGTCGGCGGCACATGCGGGACGCACATCTACTGCGACTCGATCCCCATCAAGCCGGGCATGACCTACCGGCTGGACTTCGATCTCCGCGCGCCGGCTGGCAACGTAAGTCGCTTGTTCGTAAAGGGATACGCCGAGATCAAGGAGGAGAAATACGGCGCGCAGGATAGGGAGATTTACCGCGCGGATGTGACGCTCCGCGTCGAGAAGGACGAAGCGGACAAGTGGAAACATTTTGCGCGGCTCTTTCGTCCGACGCAGAGCCTGATCGTTCTCGACTTCGCTTCCGATTTTGACAATAATGAAACAGGGAAGAAGATCGCCGACGCGATCCGCGACGCCGCCGAGCGGACGAAGAAGATCGGTATCTTCGACCAAAAGCGCGTGGCCGAGGCCCTGGCAGCGCGTAAGGTCCCGGTCACAAGCCAGGCGATCCCTGCGGAGATCGGCCTCTTCGCCGGAGAGGAGTTCGGTCATGCCATCATCGTCTATGGCGAGGTCCTCCGGGGCGATGGCGAGCTGGGCGCGCGGGCGAGCGCCCTCGACGTGCGGCAGAAGATCGTGAATCCCATGATGGAGCAGGCAGCCTTCCGGTCCAGTGCGGGCAGCGTCCAGGAGATCGGCGCAGCGATCGCCAAGCGCGTGATCGGCGAGAAGCCGGCAGTGAAGTTCCTGCGGGTCAAGCTCGACTGCTACTGGCCGAGGGGCCTTTACTTTTTCGACAATGTCACCTTGACTGAAGAGGGGATGGGGAAGTGAGGCCCGTTGCCTTTGTCCTTGCGATCCTGATCGGTGCGCTTCCCGCCCTCGCGCAGGATGCCCCGCCCGTCGAGTTGCCGCGCGGGTTTGCCCTCATCATCTGCGGCATCTCGGGCGACGAACCGCACTACGAAAAATTCTGGACCCTCGGCACCGACCTCTACTACGCCCTGCGCGACAAGTGCGGCTACCCGGAGGACCGCATCTTTTTCCTCTTCGAGGAAAAGCCGCAAGGCCAGCAGATCGTCCGCGCCACATCCCAAAAGGCGGACATCATCAAGACCCTTGATGAACTGAAGCAGACGCTCCGCCCAAAGGATAGACTCCTCATCTTCATCGCCGGCCACGCCGACGACGAGAATAAGGGCCACACCACCTTCCACCTGCCCGGACCGGACATGAGCGATGAAGAGTTGGCCAAACTCATCGCCGCGCTCCCCATCCAGCGCATCACCACGGTGGTCACGACCCCCGTTAGCGGCTACGCCATGCGCCATCTCGCCAAGCCCGGTCGCATCACCATCACCGCCACGAAGGCGGACAAGGAACTGAGCGAGACCGTCTTCCCCTATTGCTTTGTCAAGGCATTCGAGGACGAGACCGCCGACCAGAACGCGGACGGCCTCCTTTCGGTCCTGGAGATGTTCCGATACGCGAAGGAAAAGGTCCTCGACTTCTATCTCGAAAAGAACCTGATCTGCACCGAGCACCCCATGCTCGACGACGACGGCGACGGCATCGGCGCACGCGAGGTGGACGAGAACGCAAAAGATGGAAAGCTGGCCGAACAGGAATACTTCGAGATTCGCGTCAAAGGATAGCCTGTGCGAACCCTCGGCATTGACCACGGAGAGAAGCGCATCGGCCTCGCCGTCAGCGACCCCCTCGGCCTCATCGCCCACGGCCTGCCCACGCTGAAGCGATCCGGCGCGGAGGCGGACCTCGCGGCCATCGGCGAAATCATCGCGAAACAAAACGTGACCGAGATCGTCGTCGGCCTGCCGAAGAACATGGACGACACCCTCGGCCCCGAGGCGAAGCGGGCCATGGACTTCGCCCGGGCGCTCCGCGACCGATTCGGCCTGCCGGTGCATCTGGTGGACGAGCGCCTCACCTCCGCCCAGGCGGAGCGGTCGCTTATCGAGGCGGACGTGCCCCGGAAGGAACGCAAGGGAAAGACCGATCGCATCGCCGCGCAGCTCATCCTCCAGATTCACCTCGACCGCAAGGCGAAGGGACGCTCGAAGTCCGATGAGACTCCTGGTTAAGATCCTCCGAAACATCCTCGGCGTCTTGCTTATTCTGCTGGGTTTGGTTATGCTGGTCACGCCGGGGCAAGGCATCCTGACGATCGTCCTGGGATTCGCCATTATGGACTTTCCCGGCAAAAAGCGAATCACAAGTTGGATCAAGGGCACGGCCATCGCCCGGAAGCTAAGGGAATACTGGAAACGGGTAAGAGCGAAAGGGAGGGAAACAGGATGAAGACAATCAAAATGATCGAAGGAGATATCACCAAGCTCGATGTGGATGCCATTGTCAACGCAGCCAACAACGATCTCATCCTGGGGGGCGGCGTAGCGGGGGCGATCAAACGGGCGGGCGGGCCGACGATTCAAGAGGAGTGCAACAAGATCGGCCGCATCCCCGTCGGCGAAGCGGCCACCACCGGGGCGGGCAACCTGAAGGCAAAGTACGTGATTCACGCGGCAAGCATGAGCCTGGGTGGAATGACGACCGCAGAAAGCCTGCGGAACTCCGTCAAGAACAGCCTCCTGCGCGCGGAGGAGAACGGCGTGAAGACCATCGCCTTTCCCGCCATCGGAACGGGCATCGCCGGCTTCCCCCTGGACGAATGTGCGAAGATCATGTTGGATGTGGTCTTGCGCCACATACAAGGGAAGACCAGCATCGAGGAAGTCACCTTCTGCCTCTTCGGGCAGGAGGCGCTCGATGCGTTCAAAAAGGCGAAAGAGGCCAAGAAATCGCGGCCTCCCGCCCCGGGGGCGTTCAAGGAATCGCAGAATTGACGCGCCAGATGGGCCTTGGCCCGGCCTGTTCGTCCTATCGTTCCCACGAAAGAGAGAACCCGCTCTTGGCAAGTTCCCCTGTGTGCAAGTCTCCCCCCCGATCTCGCTTCTTTCCTTGACACGTTCTCCGCGGTCGAATACAATGGCAAGAGCCAAGAATCAAGCGTGACAGCAAGTGTTAGGCAAACCAAAAGAAAGAAAAGGAGCAACTTGATCGCGTGAAAGTCTACCTGGATATGTGCGCTATTCAGAGACCGCTTGATACCCCCAATCAGGTCCGGATTACTGTCGAAGCGGAAGCGGTGTTAGGCATTCTGGCTTTGAGCCAAGCTGGCGAACTGGATTTGGTTTCGTCAGATGCCCTTTTGTTTGAACTTAGGCACAATCCAAATCCAGTGAGAAAACAGTATGCCTTTGATGTGATATCTCAAGCGCGAACATTTGTTGCTTTGAACGAGGCGATAGAGAGACGGGCAACCGCTTTCATTGCGGCAGGGATTAAACCCTTGGACGCCTTTCATCTGGCGTCTGCCGAGGAAGCAAGGGCTGACTATTTCTGCACTTGCGATGATAGGTTGCTCGAGAAAGCCAAATCTCGAAAAGATCTTAAGATCAGGGTAGTCGCGCCTACCGCACTGATCCAGGAGGTTAAAGAGTGAAAACGCAAGTGAAGTCCCTATCCGAAATTACGGCGGAGGCCATGCGGGTGCTCTGCAAAGAAATGGGGGTCGTTAATACCATTCGGTTTATCAACCAGTTCACGACCGGCTATGGAAACTATACGGACGACCGTAAACATCTCTTTCGGGGCTTGACTTTGAAGCAGATTATCGGCGAAGTCAAGCAAATGAGAAAAAAGAAGGCGCTTAGGACGTAAGAGGGGCCAAGACCCCTCCTGCATGGGATGTCCAAAGGAATCGTTTATCTCGTCGGCGCCGGCCCGGGCGATCCGGGCCTCATCACCGTTCGCGGGATGGAATGTCTCCGAACGGCGGACGTCGTCATCTACGACTATCTCGCCAACCCGGCCCTCCTCCGCGAAGCGCCGAACGCCGAGCACATCTACGTCGGCAAGCGCGGCGGCGCGCACGTCCTGGAGCAGCCCGACATCAACGAACTCCTCATCGCAAAGGCGAAAAAGGGCAAGACCGTCGTGCGACTGAAGGGCGGCGACCCCTTCGTCTTCGGACGCGGCGGCGAGGAGGCGCTTTACCTAAGTGAACACGGCATCCCCTTCGAGGTCGTGCCCGGCATCACGGCGGGCGTCGCCGCCCCGGCCTATGCGGGCATTCCCGTCACCCATCGCGGCTGCACCAGCAGCCTCGGCCTCCTCACCGGCCACGAGGACCCGACCAAACCCGAAAGCGACCTCGACTGGTCGGCGGTCGCGGGCATGGGCACGCTGGTGTTCTACATGGGCGTGAAAAATCTGCCGAAGGTGGTGGATCAACTTATCAAGCACGGTCGCCCGAAGGACACGCCTGTCGCCCTCATACAGTGGGGAACCACAGCGAAGCAACGGACGATTGTCGGCACGCTCGATGATATTGTCGAAAAAACAAAGGACATGGAGCCGCCCGCCGTCACGGTCGTGGGCGAGGTCGTAGCCCTGCGCGAGCGCCTCAACTGGTTTGAGACGCGGCCGCTCTTCGGGAAGCGGGTTGTGGTGACACGCTCCCGCGAGCAGGCGAGCGAGCTGTCGGCCATGCTTATGGCGCTCGGCGCGGAGGTGATGGAGCTGCCCACGATCAAACTCGTCCCGCCCGACGACTTCGGCCCCATGGACCGGGCCATTGAGGACATCGCCTCCTTCGACTGGATCATCTTTGCAAGTGTGAACGGTGTAAACGCCTTCTTCGAGCGCGCCTTTACGCTCGGCAAGGACATCCGCGACCTGGCCGGTCCGAAGATCTGCGCCATCGGCCCATCCACCAAGGCCACGGTCGAGGCGTATCACGTCCGCGTGGCCTGCCAGCCGGCGAAGTATGTGGCCGAGAGCATTGTCGAGGAGTTCCGGAAGATGGGCGACGTAACCGGCAAGCGCATTCTCATCCCGCGCACCGACGTGGGCCGCCGCCTCCTCATGGATGAGTTGGGGAAGATGGGTGCGGAGATCACGGAGGTCACCGCCTACCGCACGCTGCCCGAGACGTTGTCCCCCGAGGCGCGGAAGGACCTGCTCGACAATCCTCCCGACTTCGTCACATTCACCAGCAGTTCGACGGTTCGCAACTTCGTGGACTGCCTCGGCAAGGAACATCTGCCGACGCTGAGCAAGGCATGCCGCTTCATCAGCATCGGCCCGATCACATCGAAGGCGGCGCAAGAACTCGGCATCGAGATCTCGGCGGAGGCGGCGGAATCAACCATCCCGCAACTCGTGGCGGCCGTGGTAAAAGCCGCAGGGGATGAGTCAGCCACGGATTAAACACGGATGGAACACTGATTGTGAAACTTGCGGAAGAAGAAACCACAGGCAAGATCATAGGCGCCGTGTACGAAGTATACCGGGAGCTTGGCTATGGTTTCTTGGAAAAAGTCTACCAGAGAGCCATGCAGGCAGAGCTTGTACGTCAGGGATTGACATGTGAAATCGAGGCAAGGATTCAGGTTCGCTACAAGGACACTATCGTCGGCGATTACTCGGCGGACCTATTTGTGGAAGACTGCGTGATTGTTGAATTGAAAGTGTCGAAGACGTACAACCGTGAAGATGAGGCTCAACTGCTGAATGAGTTGAAGGCCACTGGGGTAAAGGTGGGGCTGTTGATAAACTTCGGAAGAACAAAAGTGGAGTTCAAACGCTTTGTGATGTAATGTGGCAATTTTCCAGCCGAACATTTGATAATCCGTGTTTCATCCGTGTTCATCCGTGGCTGAATAGATGTCTGCTCTTGAAAGGCTGATGACAGGGATCGCTATGACCGGCAAAGAACGAATCCGAAAGACGTGCAGACTGGAACCCACCGACAAGGTCCCCATGTTCGAGCAATCCATCTGCTCAAAGGTCGCCTCCGATGTCATGGGCAGGCCCATGTATCTCGGCGGCGGCGAGCTGCGCATGATGGAGGCCGAGGCCTGGCTCAAGGGCGACGAGGCCCATGCCCGGTTCGTTGACAAGATGCAGCGCGACACCGTCGAGTTCTACCGCCACATGGGCTACAGCCTCATCCGCATGCCCTGGCGCGCCTCGGCCCGACCGACGAAGAAATTGGATGAGTTCCGCTATCTCTACGGCAACGAGAACGCCTCGTGGTCCATCAGCAAGTACGACCCCGAGAGCGATTCGTTTCATACCGTGGATTCCTCCGACCGCGCTCTCGCCGTCGAGCAACTCATCGAGCGCCTGGAGGCGCAGTCCAGGAACTACGTCAAGCCCACAAAGCCCACGATGACCTTCGACGATCTGGACTGGCTCCACGAGCAGGTCGGCGACTCCATCGGCCTCGCGGGCGGTGCGGGGTTCATCATCATCCCCATGCAGCCGGCGTGGTGGGAGGCGACGGCGCTGCGGCCCGATCTCGTCGCGGCGCACCTGGAGCGCGTGACCGACATCAACCTCCTCAACATGGAGGCCGAGGCGAAGCACCACATTGACATGTTCAACGGCGGCGGCGACCTGGCCAACAACGACGGGCCGGTCTATTCTCCCACGGTCTTCCGCGACCTCATGCTCCCGCAGGTGAAGCGCATCGCGGAGAAATCCCACGAACTCGACCTCTGCTACTTTTTCCGCACCGACGGCTGGCTCTGGCCCATCGCCGACATGCTGTTCGGGGAGTCGGGGGTCGGCGGCTATGGCGAGATTGACGCCCAGGCCGGCATGGACGTGGTCGAGGTGAAAAAGAAGTTCCCCCGCCTCGTCTGTTGGGGGGGGATGGACTGCGGGAGGCTCTTAACGTTTGGTTCGCCCCAGGAGATCGCCGACGAGACGAAGCGCGTCCTCGACGGCTGCCGCGAGGTCGGCGGCCTCATCTTCGGCTCCTCCAACGCCATCCACAGCGCCATCCCGACGAAGAACTACCTGGCTATGATCGAGGCGGCGCGGGAAAACGGGTGTTAGAACCTTATTCCGTAACATGATACCAATTTGCGTACATGTTTTTGGGACAAGATTCACATTGGACACATAATACCACACTCCCTGTCTTCAGGGAGTGTGGTATACGTAGAAGGGGATTATGCGGAGCGATATGGCCCCGCATCCGTGATACGATGTTTGTTCTCGCGGAAAAAAATGTGTCCAATATGAATTTTGTCCCCGCCGTTGGCGGGGTTACGGGCGAAGCCTGCTTTGGGGCGAAAGAGATAAAGCCATGAAGGTTTACACATTCTCCGAAGCCCGGCAGAAACTTGCCGCGCTTCTGAAGAAAGCAAAGTCCGGAACGAAGGTGCTGATCAAGCGCAGGGACGGTTCCCTTTTCTCGATTGAACTCGTGGCGAAAAAGAGGTCCCCTTTGGACGTCAAGGGCGTGAATCTCGACCTGTCGGCGGACGAGATCGTTGACCTCATTCGAGAAACGCGCGAACGGTAGTCCGGCACGCGCGCTCTCTGCTGACATCGCCCCCCTCGGCATCGAAAATCCGTGTCGTGAAGGAGAAATACCATGATGAAGTGTTTCTGGATCGTGTTGTTCCTGATTGGATGCGGCGGCTGGATGCTGGCGCATGCGGACGAATGGAAGATCATCGGCTGTCCGCCGCACGAGGCGTCGCTGCGGCATTTCTTCGAGGCTATCCCCTCCGGCAACCCATGCGCAGACCTCGGTCTCTGGAAGGCCCACGCAGGCGACCAAAACGCAAAAGCCGCCATCGCTCTAACGAACGGGCGCGAGCCGGCGACGAAGGCCATTCGTATCGAGTATGAATTTCTCGCCGACAAGCGGTTGGAGTATGTCGCCGTGAGCGCACCCTTGAAGATCGAAAAGCCCGGCCTCTACCTCGGCCTGTGGGCAAAGGGCGCCGGCGATAATACAAAGCTCCGCTTCCGGGTCCGTGACGCCGGCGGCGAGATCCACCAGTGCGACCTCGGCGATATCAAGGACGATCAGTGGCAATTCCACATGGGCCCAATCAAGGACTCGCCGGGCGCATGGGCCGGCGACGGGAACAAGAAACTCGACTACCCCTGCACACTCGAGTCCATCCTCCTCGACCGACCGCAGTACGGGTACAAAGGCAAGGGCGCGATCATCCTTGACGGCCTCACGCTCATGCGAAGGAAACAGCCGCCGAAAAAGGCGATCCAGGTCGGCGTCCCGGCGGGACATTTTGGAAATGTGTTCCGCCCCGACGAGGCCGTTCGCCTTCGGGTGGAACGCGCGAAGGACGCGGGCGATACGACGCTATGCATCACCTACCGCCTGCTGGACTATTGGGGCGCAAAACGCGGCGACGGCGAGTTCATCCTGGCCGCGAAGCCACAGGAACTATCCTTCGAGTCCATTGGCCGGGGCTATTTCGCCTGCATCCTCGAACCTCGCATCGGCGGCGACCTCGTCGAGGCCGTCGAGGCCCGCTTCGCCGTGATGGACCCGCCTCTCGCGCTCAAGCAGGTGAAGGAGTCCTTCTTCGCCGTCTGCACGCACTACCGAAGCCCGGACAAGCACTGGCCCCTGGAATCGCAAGGCCTGATCGCCCGCGCAGGCGTCAAGTACATCCGCGACGAGATGAGCTGGGGCAGCGTCGAGCAGAAGAAAGGCGCGTTCGACTTCTCGCCGCGATACGATGAATACGTGGACCACGCCCTCTCCCTCGGCGTCGAGCCGATGATCATCCTCGACTACGCCAACCCCCACTACGACGGCGGCAACTTCCCCGTCTCCGACGAAGCGGTCCAGGGTTTTGCGCGCTACTGCTCCGAGGTGGCCAAGCGATACAAGGGTAAGATTCGCCTCTTCGAGGTCTGGAACGAATGGAGCGGCGGCTGCGGCATGCACGGCAAGACCGGCAACACACCCGAGAATTATGCCAGGCTCATCGCCGCCGCCTATCCCGCCATCAAGAAGGCCAACCCCGACGCCTTTGTCATCGGCGTCGGCGGCGACCACAGCAAGCACCACTTCGACAAGATGGAGGCCATGTTTAAAGCGGGTGTGCTGAAGCACTGCGACGCCGTCTCGGTGCATCCCTATCGCTATCCCAGGACGCCGGAGGCAAGCGACCTGACCGGCGAGATCATGGACGTGAAGAGACTCATCGAGAAGCACGGCGGCGCGCAGCGCATCTGGATCACCGAGATCGGCTGGCCCACCCACATCGGCGGCGGCGGCTCGACGGAGCAGCATCAGGCGCGGATGTTCGTCCGCACCCATGTCCAGATGATGGCTTCAGGCGTGGTGGATTGCATCTTCTGGTACGACTTCAAGGACGACGGCCTCGACCGATTTTACAACGAGAACAACTTCGGCATCGTTCGCCATCAAGACCTCCACTGCGCCCCCAAGCCGGCCTGTGTGGCCTGCGCCGTCCTGACGCGGATGTTGACGAATGCAAAATACGTGGGGCAGGAGAAACTCGGCGACGGCATCCTCGCCTATCGCTTCCGCCGCCCTGACGGCTCCGATGTCATCGTCGCGTGGGCGACGGAGGGCGAAAAGGAGGTCCGGCTTCCGTGGAAAGTGCAAAGCATAACTGACATCATGGGCAACGACCGGGAACCCCAGCCGCCGATGACTCGACTGACGGAGGCCCCCCTCTACATTACGCTCACCAAGAAGTAGCGAAACGAGCGACCATCATCGCGTTGTCTCACAACAACCGCTTGCATCCGCGTTCATCTTTGGTATGATCGTGATGTGAGTTCCCGACCGGTTCCGAGGAGTTTCATGATGATGTATGTGCGACTGCGGTATCTTTATCTCGTTTTCCTAACTGCTGCGCTCTTGGCGAACGTCAGCTTGGCCGCCGACTGGCCGGCCTACCGCCACGATTTCGCCCGCAGCGGCGTGACGGCGGAGCAACTCCCCACGCCCCTGCACCTCCAGTGGGTCCACCAACCTGCCCACGCACCCATGCCCGCCTGGCCCGAACCGGGACGGGAACTCAACCGCCTGGACTTCGACTACGTCCACCACGTCGCCGTCGCCGACGGCGTCGCCTACTTCGGATCGTCGGCGGACCACAAGGTCTATGCCATTGACCTCAAGACCGGCAAGGAGCGGTGGAGCTTCTTCACCGGCGGGCCGGTGCGCTTTGCCCCGGCCGTCGAGGGCGGCCGCGTCTTCGCCGCGTCGGACGACGGCTACTTGTATTGCCTCGGGGCGAAGGACGGCAGACCGATCTGGCGCTTCTACGGCGGTCCCAGGCAGGAGAAGGTCCTCGGCAACGGACGGATGATCAGCCGATGGCCGCTCCGCAGCGGCGTGGCCGTCGAGAAGGGCATCGTCTATCTCTCCGCTGGAACTTGGCCCAACGAGGGCGTCTATGTCTATGCCCTCCGGGCCGAGGACGGCAAGGTGATCTGGAAGAACGACACGAGCGACACGCTCTACGTCAAACAGCCGCACCCCGGCTCCTTCTCCATGACCGGCGTGACGCCGCAGGGCTATGTCTTCGGCGAGGAGGGGCGCATCTTCATCCCCACAGGCCGCAACGTCCCTGCTGTGTATGCTCGCAAGACCGGCGAGCTGATCTACTACCGCAGCGCGCCCACCACCTGGGGCAACCGATGGGGCGGCTGCTGGAACTTTCTCGCCGAGGGGTTCCACTTCAACTGGGTCTGCCATGTCAGCAAGGACATTGACGTCATGATGGGCGAATTCACCCCCGACCCGAAGGACGGGATGGTGGTCTTCGACAGTGACACCGGCAAGGAGCGCGGCGAGCTGTTCGGCAAGCTCTACGCCGTGGTGAAAGACGGCATCCTCTACGCCGCCGGCGCGAAGAATGTCACCGCCTACGACCTCCACGCATGGATGGAAGGCGGCAAGCCGGAGGAGTGCATCAAGTGGGACACCGAGTACGGCCGCGCCTATTCCCTCATCATGGCGGGGGACACGCTCATCGTCGGCGGGCAGGACCACATTGACGCTGTCAGCGCGAAGGATGGCAATCTCCTGTGGCAGGACGACGTCAACGGTCAGGCTCGCGGCCTCGCCGTGGCCGACGGACGGCTGCTCGTCAGTCTCACAAACGGCGACATCCTCTGCTATGGAGGAAAGCCGGTCAAGACTGTTGCGACCATCGACCGAAAGGCGGACGGAGACGTGGATACCGCCGTCATCATGCTTGCCGATCGCATCAAGCACGAGACCGGCAAGAAGGCCGGCCACTGCCTCGTCATCGGCGCGGCCGATGGCAGCCTGCTCTGCTATCTGGCGTGGGGATCCGATTTACAGATTCAGTGCGTCGAATCCGACGCCCAGAGGGTCGCAACCGTGCGAAAGACGCTGGGCGATTTTGGACTCTATGGGTGGCCCGTGACCGTTCACCAGGGCGCACTGGAATCGGCCGGGTTCCCCGACTACTTCGCCGACCTCGTCATCCTCGGCGACGGGACCCCCGACAGCCTGACGCCGCAAACCATCAAGGAGATCTACCGCGTCCTCCGCCCATGCGGTGGGACGGCCTTCTTCATCGTCCCGGAAAAACCGGAAGGCCAGGCAACCGCCCTAAAAGACCGACTGGTCGGAGGCGGCGTGCCGGAGAGCGAGATCGTGGCGTTCAAGACATCCGTCCATGTCGTCCGGGGCAGACTTCCCAACGTAGGCGACTGGACGCACGAGTATGCCAACGCCGCCCGGACGGGCTGCTCCACCGACGAGCGCGTCCGCCTGCCGCTCAAGCTCCTCTGGTTCGGCGAGCCGGGACCGATGCGTCTGATCACGCGCCACTGGAAAGGTCCCGCGCCTCTGTGCGTGGACGGGCGGATGTTCGTCACCGAGCAGTACGGCATCGAGGCCGTGGACGCCTACAACGGTCGCCCCCTCTGGCGGCGCGACCTGCCGACCGCCGGGCGCTGGCCCATGCACTCAAAGGGCAGCAACGCCGCCGCCGATGCCAACAGCCTCTACCTGGCCATCCCCACCGCCTGCCTGCGGCTCAACGCGGCAACGGGCGAGACGATCCAGACCTATCCTTTGCCTGCAACGCCTGAAGATGTCCCAAAGGAGGACCTGCCCGCCGCCGTGTGGAGCTACCTCGCCGTGACCGACAACCACATCCTCGGCAGCATCGGCAAGAACGATACGGAGGGCAAGTGTATCTTTGTCCTTGCGAAGGACGGGAAGGTGCGTTGGATGCACACAGCCAACGGGGTGGTGGGCAACAACGCCGTCGCCATGAGCGACAGCCGGGTGTATATCCTCGACAAGACAAGCGCCGCCGACGTGGAGCAGGCCAAGCGGCGCGGGAAGACCATCACCGGCGGCTCGATCTTGCTCTGCCTCGACGCCGCCACCGGGGAGACGATCTGGCAGGTGACGGAGGAGCTCGACAACCGCACCGCCCTCTGGCTGGGCGGCGATGTCCTCCTCGCAAGCGGGACCAATTGCCTCACCGGCTTTGCGGCGGCGGACGGCAAGCTGCTCTACACGCGAGACGTCAAGATGGCAAAGCTGCCGGTGATCGTCGGCGATACCATCTACGCCATGCCCCTTGCCCTGGATCTGCGGACGGGCGAGGACAAGACGCGGCTGGCCCCCCTCACCGGCGAGCCGACGCCGTGGACCTTCACCAAGGGCTACGGCTGCGGGGCCGTCTCGGCGGGACCGAACCTGCTCATGTTCCGATCGGGCGCACTCGGCTTCTACGACCTCGCCGGCGACACCGGCATCCACAACTTCGGCGGCATCCGCGCCGGCTGCTTCATCAACGCCATCGCAGCCAACGGGCTGGTGCTTGTCCCCCCGGCCGACGCCGCCTGCTCGTGTTCCTACAGCCTGCGGACGACGGTGGCCCTCATGCCGGCGGACCGCGAGCAGTCCTGGTCCATCTTCATGGACCGCCTCCCCAAGGCGACAGTGAACCAGGCCGCCATGAACCTCGGCGCGCCCGGCGACCGCCGCGACGAGGAAGGGACAATCTGGCTGGCCATGCCCCGACCGGAGACGCACCTCGGCCGGCCCGACTTCGCCGAGCCGTTCCGGTTCACGTGCACGGAGGGGATGGGGCTGTACGTGCGGGAACTCGAGGGCCTTGATATTGCTAATACTACTCGCCCATGGATTTACGCCAACGGACTGAAAGGCATCGAACGCGCGGAACTGGACCTGGAAGTGCTGGACCAGGGGTATGTCGCCTGGCCGACGGCCGCGCCGCCGACGATTGACGGGCAGTTGGACGACCCGTGCTGGGACGGATACCGCGCCGTCCGTCTCAAAGGCGAGGATTCCACCGTCACCCTTCGATATGACGACGAGAACCTCTACCTGGCCTATGATCGCCCGCAGCCGGTGGACGAGAACGATGAGCCGCGCGCGTGGAAGGCGGCGGCAAAGGACATCGAAGCCGACGTGCTCAAGGACGACTCGTTCGATCTTTACTTCAGCGCCGCTCCCGCCGACCCGAAGGCGACGGCGCAGCGCTGCGTGCACCTCGCGGTGTCGCCTACCGGGGCGCGGTATGACGCTTCATGGGAGTACGTCTCGCCATTCCCCACGCGCGATATCCCGATGGTGAACGTGACCATTGACGGCGATGCGAAAGATTGGCGCGAGCAGGGACTGGAAGTCACGTCCCTCCCGGGCGAGAAGGGGAAGATGCGCGCCCCCGAGAACTTCGATCCTTCGTTCCGAATCGGATGGACCGACAAGGGCGTGGCCGTCCTGGCGCAAATCAGGGATAACGCAGGTCAAGAGGGGCAGGATGAGGCGAATCTCTGGCGAGGCGATGCGGTGGAGTTCTTCGTGACGGCGAAGATCGGGACGCCCGACCTCTACCAGATCGTCATCGCCCCCGGCGTGGACCCGAACCATCCCAAGCTCCGACATCGTTTCTACGACTATCGGCAAAAGGCCAAGAACGTGAAGCTGACGGCCGAGATGGCAAGTCGAAAGACGGATGACGGCTATGTGGTCGAGGCGCTCCTGCCGTGGGCAAACGTCGGGATCAAGCCGACGGTCGGGTCCGTCTTCGGCATGCAGATCTTCGCCGACGACTGCGACAAGGAGGGCGCGGCGCCGTTCATCGCCATGTGGCACCCCGGCGGGCATCCGCAGATCAAGAAAAACCCGTTCGCCTATCAGGCCTTCCGCCTGGCCGAGGAGCTGGGCGAGCCCATCATCTTCACGCGGAGCAAGACGCCGGGGTTGGACGGACTCTACACCCTCGCGCCGCCGCTGCCCTTCCCCGTCTATGTCCCTCCGCTCGGCGCGAAGGGAGAGGACGCGACCTACAGCGGCGCGTGGACCGCCGCCGTGAAGAGCAACGCCAAGAGGTTCGCGGCGGAGATCGCCGTTCCGTGGCAGACCCTCGCCGGGGCGGGCATCACAAGGGAAACGGTCATGGTGGACGTGAGCAGCCGCGGGCCGCTCCGCCAGCCGCCCCTGATCGGCAAGGGGTCCGAGCGGGTCATTCTCGTGCCGGAGGCGCTGGGCGAGCCGAGGCGGTTCTCGCTGCGGCTGCACTTCGCCGAGATTGACGGGGCCGAGCCGGGCCGGCGCGTCTTCGACGTGAAGGTGCAGGGCAATGTGGTCCTGAAGGACCTGGATATCGTCCAGGAGGCCGGCGGGCCGAACCGCGCCCTGGTGAAGGACGTCCCGGACATCGTCGCCAGCCGCGCAATCGTCCTGGAGTTCATTCCCAAGGCCGGGCAACCGGATGCCGCGACCGCCCCGATCCTGAGCGGGATTGAGATGTTGTCGGAGAAAAAGTGAAAAATGGCGACGGCGGGGTCATTGAAAAAGTCCGTCGCAGCGTCATCCTGAATTCCGCGCTTCGCGGGATGAAGGATCTCAAACTGGCGAATGACCGATTGACCACACTCCCATACTCCCACACGCCCATACCCCCACACGTTCCACGAGGCATTCGGCCCGTAGGAATTCGTCATTTCTTCTTCTTGCCCTTCTCGTCGTTCTCCTCCCCCCCGTCCTTCGGCAGGGCTTCGTGGACCTTTACGTCGTCAAACGCAAACATTTTGCCTTCCGGGTTCCAGAGGCCGATGAAGAAGGCGTTTCTCTGCACAGGTTCATAGGGCGGGACATCGCCCCGGAGGGTCTTGCCATCGACCGTCACGGCATACTGGTTCCCAAACATTTCTATGACCACATCCAACCACCT
>JBFMAD010000009.1:0-181238 GCA_040755855.1 Planctomycetota bacterium
TTTCCATTCCCGTCTCCTTTCCGTTGAAACCGAGAAACCAGTAACTTTGACAACACTGTTTTACTCGACTTCGCGGAAAGGAGACAACCCCTATCTCGCCCTTTAGGGAATCATTATATCAGGTCTTAACTTTCTACTTTTTCGTCCCCTGACTCTCCGGGGATATTCCGGGCTATTTCGGGGACATAACACTAGGAGTTCTGGGAGTTCTGGGGACACAGGGAGTTCTGGGGACACCATACTTAATTATTTGCCGCAAGCCTCAATAAACACGCGTCTTATGACCACATAGTCCCTTGGCTTTGCCGAGGAATGACTATTTCTCTTGGCTCAGCCTCTTCGCAGCGAAAGGAGGCAGGCAGAGCCTCGGAGCGAGGAAGAACCGACCTCCCGCCGAACCGACCTCCCGGAGGTCGGAACCTCCGGGAGGTCTGACTTCCCAGACTGTCCACGACGTGGACACCCCCCCCTGTCAACTTCGTGGACACCCACGCAAGCCGGTTGCGCCTTCCATCTTTCGCTTGACACACAAGGGACATAGGCGTACACTATTTAACTATGAAGCCATCTCTCTATCTGGAGACCACTATACCAAGCTACTTGACCAGCCGCCCGAGTCGTGATCTGGTCGTGGCTGGTCGTCAACAGATAACCAGAGATTGGTGGACCAGGAGGAGATCACGCTTCAAGCTTTTTGTGTCGCAAGTCGTTCTTGACGAGGCGACAGAGGGTGATGCTGACGCGGCCAGAGATCGTCTTGCGCTGATAAAGACGATGCCGCTGCTTGCCGTCACTGATGAAGTCATTTCCCTGACCGAGACCATTTTGAGGGCCAAAGTGTTGCCGAAGAAGGCGGCGCGGGATGCCGCGCACATCGCAACGGCCGCCGTTCACGGCATGAACTTTTTACTTACATGGAACTGTGTTCACTTGGCGAACGCGGAGATCTTCGAGGATGTCGAGACCGTTTGTCGCTTTGAGGGGCACCGATGTCCCGTCATCTGCACGCCAGAGGAATTGCTGGGAGCATGACCGATGAAAGAACGAGGAGCCCCCGCGGACCCGATTGTCGCGGAAATTCGAGAAATCAAGGAACGCCTTGCAGCAAAATTCAACTACGATGCTCGCGCGATGCTGAAAGACGCTCAACGGAGGCAACGCCACGGCGGCAGGAAGGTAGTCACACCACCCAAGCGATCGAGCAGGGCCGCCAAAGAACATCCGTCGAGGTCACGTGGTGTCAGATCTTGAGGCAAATGGACACAGGATATTTTTTCTGCCTGTCCATGACGTGGACACCGCTCCCTGTCAACTTCGTGGACACCTGACGGCGGCGACGCGCGAATTTCGGGCGGAAAAACGGGAGAAAATCAGCGTCCATCCGCGCCTGTTCCAAAATGCAAAAATGTACTCAGTACAGTTTTTGCATCATACGCCCATACGCCCACACTCCACCACTCCAATACTCCATGACTCCTTCCGATGGCCGTTTCCTGGTCCCTAAAGCGTTTAATGTGCGTTAAGCGCATGGCAAAACGCAGTCAGATGGCTTCCGGGGCGCGTTTACGGGCAGACATACACTTGGCTACTAAGTGAATTTGGGGCGAAAAGGCGTTTGTGGCCGAATTCGAGCCGGAAAAGGTGGTTTTGCGATTAGTAACCAAGCGTATGGCCATACGCTTGGTTACTAATCACGAAATCGCGGCGGGCGCGAGTCCGATCACGCTCTCGTGACAGGTGTTACGCCAATTACCCTGACCGAAAGCGAGCCGTGCACACATGTGTAAGCATATGGGAAAAGGGTCATTTTGCGGAACAATATACGCTTGGCTAACAATAAATCTCACGCAGAGACGCAAAGACGCAGAGATGAGTGGAGAGTGGAAAGTGAGAAGTGAACGGAACTCCGCACTCCGCAGTCCGCACTTCGCACTCCGCTTCAGTCCTCCGCCTTCGCCACTCGGACGGTGCATAGCCGCCGCGAGGGGAGATGGAGGTCGATCCGCGTTCGAGGGCCGGAGACGGCCACGCGATTCGGCCCGCCGCCCGATCCGTCCGCGAGGGTGACTTGGAACTCGTACTCTCCGGGCGCGAGGAGATACAGCTCCGCCGACAGGTCGCGCGCCTCGTCCCCGAAGTGGAACAACTGCGCCTCGAAGCGATCCGCGCCCGCCGCGGTCACGAGCGCGGCGATGCCCCGCGGCGGCGTGAGCCATCGGACGGCGTTGAGGGGGAAGTACCCCACGTCGCCGGGGTCGCCCGTGGCGGCGGAGTAGAGGACCTGGGGACTCGGCCTCTTGATCGCCTCGACCGTCTGGTCCACCATGAACCCGGCCTGAAAGAGCGAGGGGAAGCGGAGCACGCGGTCGGTGTATCGCACCTCGCTGGTGTAGCCGGGGAAGTTGGGCCGGAGGGCCTCGGCGGTGTTCTTGAGCTCGCCCACGAGGTCCGTCGCCTCGCCCTTCAGCCGAAACGCCATGTATGCGCTCCGTTCCAGCAGGTCGTCGAATCGGCCGTCGCCTGTGAGGAGGCGATACTTCGCAAGCGCGCCGTTCAGGAACCCCATCTTCGCCGCGCACCATTGCTCCGTCCCCGGTTTTAGTTCCTCTTGCGACGGGGGTGATGGGTGCTTCCGGCGGATGTCGGCCATGGACTGAATCGGCTGGAGGTACTTGGCCTCGCCGGTAATGTGATACGTCTGCAGGAGGGTATCCACCATCATGCTCATGGCGCTGGGCCAGCGATAGAGGGTCGGCTCGTTATGGTTCCTCGGATCCCACCAGTCCGGGCTGGTCCCTCCGATCTGTCCGTCGGGCCAGTGGATGGCACTCGGGACGATCCCGGCGGGCTTGCCCCGCTCGGCGCGGGCGGCGGCGTCAACCCACGTATCCATCCATGCGGTGAAGAGCCTGCCGAGTTTATCATCGCGCGTGCGGAGCCAGTAGAGCAACGCAGGCTGGACGGCGCGGGGATGATAGACCGTGTCGCAGGCGCGCTCCGGCTTGTCATCCACGCGGGCCACGGCGAAGTAGGTGCTCTTGAACTGGAGGAAGCCTCGTTCGTTCCGGCCGGTCCAGAGCGTTTCCATCAGCTCGGCCAGGCGGAGGGCGCGTTTCTTCCAGACGGGATTGTCCGGGTCGAGGTGCATCATGGGGGTTATGACGTCGGCGGAGTCCTCGGCTGTGTGTTCCACGTCGTAGACGCGGCTGGTGTAGCCGTCCTTCATGTGGTCCTGGTTCATCATGGCCTCGGAGAAGCGCGCCTGGGCGGCGGAGATCTTCGGGTCGTCGAAGGCGATGAGCACGGGGACCCACCAGCGCCACATCTCGCAGTCATCGCCCCAGCCGCCGCCGTACTGCCCATCCTCTCTCATGCGGTGGTCAATCCACCACTCGATGATGTCGGCGAGACGTTCCAGCCCTTCCCTCTGATGGACGGCCCACGCGGGCGCGCCCTCGACGGCGGGGTATTCCTTGGTCGGCGGGATCGGCTCGCCGAGATACATGCGGACGATGCGGTTCTCGGGAAATACGGCCTTTGCCTGCTCGAAGAGTTTCCGCGCCTTGCCGAGAAACTGCGCCTGTCGTCCGTATGCGTTGCCCGATTCGAGGATGAGCCAGACGAGCATCCGCGCCTGGTAGATGCAGGTGATAGGGTAGAGCGGGGAGGCTTCGGCGATCCCAAAATCGTAGTCGTTGGTCTTTACAACCTGCTTGCCGAAATAGGTCATGTTCTCGGCGTGGAGCCATTGATCTATCTCGGCGACCAGTCGGTCGGCGTCTTTCTTCAACTGCGGGTCCAGGCCCTCTCGCTGGCCGAGTTGCTTGAGGATGTCCAGTCGGACAACATCGTCGCCCGCGTTTCCGGCGCGTAGGATGAGGGACTTGATCTCGTCGTCCTGGCCATGGGCAGAGAAGGCGAAGGCCAGGGGCAGGAAGACAATCATGAGCCAACTTGGAAGGTGTCGTGACATATCTGCACTTTCCTGTTTGGAACTGGATTACGATTGGGATCAAGATTATGATACAGAAGATGGCTGAACAAGTCCAGCCAATCATTACCCAAAACAAGAAGGAGACGAACGATGGCCGCGATCCGTCTGCCGGTTCGCTATTGCGAATTGAATCCGCCCGCAGGGACGCCCTGGCGGGAGGAGAACTTCGAGCTGAAGAATCTGGTGTGGAAGATTGATCCCGTCGAGGCCGCCCTCATCATGGTTGATGTGTGGGACATCCATCCGTACGAGTCGCATCTGGAGCGCGGCGCGGAGATCACGAGGGAATGCATCCTCCCCGTGGTGCAGATGTGCCGCGAGGTCGGCGTCACGGTGGTCCACGCCCCGTCGCCGGGTCAGGCAGTGAAATACCCGGAGTGGGTGCGCTATGCCGGCGACCGCGAGATCGTGGGCGGCGGCGGGGGGAGCGATCCCTGGCCGCCTGCGGAGTTCCGCTCGCGCAAGGGCAAGTATAAGAGTTTCGCAAAACCGGAATCGGCCCGGCGGGAGAAATGGCTCAAGGACGAGCTGCCGAAGCGGAAGATCATGCCCGCCGTCGAGCCGCAGCCGGGGGATTTCGTCGTCTCTACCGGCGACCAGCTCCACCGGCTGCTGCACCATCGCAAGATACTGCATCTCTTCTACGCGGGTTTTGCCGCCAACATGTGCGTCCCGCTCCGCGACTACGGCATCGTCGCCATGCAGCGGCGCGGCTACAACATCATCCTCCTCCGCGACTGCACGACGGCCATCGAGAGCGCCGAGACCTTCCCGCAGATGATGCACACGAAGGCGGCGGTCTCCATCGTCGAGATGGTCCACGGCGTGTCGGCCGCGTCGGAAGATCTGTTGAAGGCCGCCAAGAAGGCCCGACCCGCGAAAAAGCATCCGATTCGGGAACGCAGATAGCCCTTGAAAGGACCCTCAGATGCCAACAGCAGACCGAACGCCCAAAGGAGGCCGCACCGTCGACCTCAGCATCGGCGAGATGGCCGAGGTGGCCCTTGCCGGCGGTAAGACCCGTCGCATCAAGCTCCTGTCCGTCCATGAGCCCCGCTGCGCCGTGCGCGGGGTCATTCGGTTTCCCAAAGTCACCCTCGACGTGGACGGCGAGCGGGCGGATGTCCCCGCTGCGCTCTACCACATGCCCCAGGTCGTGAACGGCGTGCGAATCGGCTGTTCCGTGACGGGCGGCGTGGCCGAGGACGCCGAGCGGAAGCAGGAGTGCTATGCCCTGGACAAGGACGCCCGTATCCGCTGCTGGCCGGCGGACGGCCCGCTCTTCGACAAGACGCCGTTGGTCTATCCCGCCCGGCAGCGATGGTTCGCATCCATGACGCAAATGGCCAACGAACGGACCTATGTGGACGCCGGCGAGCTGCCCCTCAATCGTCCCGACGCGGCCATCTACCACCACTGGGGCATGGACATCGGCGGCCACGACCGCGCCGTGCCCATCGTCGCCGCCCGCGCCGGGACCGTCGTCGTTCGCGGGGAGCAGACCACACCGGATTTCGCGGACGCGGCGGGAGTGCCCCGCTACGACCGCGTCGTGGTCCGGGACGAGGACGGGTGGGATTTCCTCTACTCCCATCTCGACATGATCGCCCCGACCGTCAGGCTCGGGGCCCCGATCGAGGCGGGCGCACCGGTGGGCGCCCTCGGCAAGGAGGGCTCCTCGGGCGGATGGGCGCATCTCCACTTCGGCATCAAGTGCATCCAACCCAGCGGCCGCCCGGGGCAGGTGGAAGGCTATCCCTTCCTCGTGGAGGCCTATCTGAACGAGCACCCCGGTGCGCTGCTGGCCTGCGCCCGGCCGCACCGCGCGGCAGGGGTGGGCGAGGAGATCGAGCTGGACGGCAGCCGGTCTATCTGCGATGGAGGCAAGATCACATCCTACCGCTGGACGCTTCACAATCGCGAAACGGTGGACGGCGTTCGGGTGAAGGTGAGCTATGACAGGGAAGGGATGTATTCCGAGATGCTGACCGTCACCGACGATCGCGGCCAGACGGACGTTGATTTTTGTGTGGTGCAGATCCTCCCTCAGGACGGCGACCCGGCGAAGACGCCGCCGACCATGCACCTGACGTATTATCCCACCGAGAATATCCGCCCCGGCCAGCCCATCGCCTTCAAGGCCCGCACCTTCTTCAAGGGGGCCTTCGCGGTGAACCAGGGCGGCGAGGAGCTATGGGACTTCGGGGATGGGACCACGGCAACCACCTGTTCCGGCGCGCCGGGGCGCGGCACGGCGTGCGCAGAGAAGGACTTCGACGAGCGCTGGCACGCTTACGACAAGCCGGGGCGTTACATCGTCACCGTCCGGCGCACCGGCACAAACGGCCTGACGGCGACAGCGCAGCTCAAGGTGGAGGTGGAGGAACCAAATTAGGCAGCCGCTATTCCGGCTTTTTCCTCGGCTCCGGCGTCTTGGCGCAGTGAAGACCCATGAGGGCCGCAATCGCTACAAGAAGCAGGATGTGGATGCTTGTCTTCATATTTCACTTCTCCTCCGAGGGCGGTGACGGGCCGGCGTCTGTCGGCTTATCGTTCTCTTCCTTCTTGCCGCCTACCCGGTTTTCCGTGCCGTTGAGGAGGCGCTTGATGTTCGACTTGTGGCGGATGATGACGATGGCCGCCATGAGAAAGGCGAAGACGATCAACGGGAGGGCATTGCCTCCACGCCGGGGGGCCATGACGAGGACGTAGGCGACAAGCGTGAGGGCCGCAAGGATCGAGCCGAGCGAGACATAACGCCAGATGAGGACCGCCGCCACCCATACGGCCGAGGCTACGATCGTCCCGACAGGTTCGAGGTAGAGGAGCACGCCGCAGCTCGTGGCGACTCCCTTGCCGCCCTTGAACCGGAGGTAAACGGGCCAGATGTGTCCGCAGATGGCCGCCGCGCCGCAGAGGACGACCGTCACACTGGGGCACGTCCCCCCCAGGCTGAACTCGCCGAGAGCAAGCGCCGCCAGGGCCGCCGGTCCGAAGCCCTTGGCGATGTCCAGGACGAGCGCGAGGACGCCCCATTTGCGCCCCAATACCCGCCCGACGTTCGTGGCGCCGATGTTGCCGCTGCCGTGCTCGCGGACATCCACCCCCTTGAAGACCTTGGCGATGATGAAGCCAAAGGGGACTGCGCCGAGCAGGTACGAGGCGGCAATACCGATGATCGAGACGACCATGCTGCCGTCCATCGTCGTCACCACACCTCCAACTCGCCGACGATTTCCTCGACAAGGTCCTTGATGGTTATGATGCCGACCGCCTCGTCCTTCTGGTTGACGACGATCCCCATGGGGAAGCGGGCGTGCTGCAGGAGGCGCAGGACGTCGTCAATGCCGAAGTTCTCCGGGACGGTGATGGGCGGGCGAAGCATATCAACGACGGGCGTATCGTCTTCGGCGCAGAAGAAATCCAGCGCGGTCACGACGCCGATGATGCGCTCCGGACGCTCCTCATAGACGGGGATTCGCGAGGACCTCTTCTGCGCGACCAGGGCGCGCAGCTCCTTCAGGGTGGCGGACTTCGGGGCGAGCACGGCGCGGCTGAGCGGGATCATGACCTCCCTGGCGGGGATCTTGCCGAAGCCCATCACCTTCTTCGCCATGGTCCGCTGATATGGGGTGAGCACGCCTTCGCGCGCGCCCTGATCGAGGAAGTAGTCGAGTCGCCCTGCGGTGAAGGGTCGCCGGCCCGCCTCCTCGATGACGCTGGCGGCGAAGCCGCGGGTAATTCTCTTCAGCACCCAGATGGCGGGGGAAAAGATTTTTCGGAAAAAGGCCAGCGGCGCGGCCAGCTTGTACATCAGGAAATCCGCGTTGAGCTGGAAGATGTTTTTGGGAGTGGCCTCGGCGAAGACCAGGAGAATCGGGGGCAGGCACAGCGTGCTGATGAGCTCCGCTGCGGGCGCTTTCCATGCCTCCAGCAAGCCGGTCAGGACCATCGCGGACATATAAACGCAGGTGTTGGTCCCCACGAGGGTGGTGCAGATCAGGCCCTGGGGGTCCGCTAGGAGCGATTGAAGGATGAGGGCGGACCGCCGTTTGCGCTCGGCGCGGTATTGGAGGCGAATCTTGTTCAGGCGGTATGCACCCGTCTCCGAACCGGAAAAGTATCCCTGAAGAAGAATAAAGGTCGCCAGGAGGACCAAGTGGCCTATCATTGCTCGCCCCCCTCGTCGCCGTCTTTGTGCATGAGGTGCAATCGAACCTGGGCCACGCGATGATGCTTCAGTTTTTCGACCGTCATCGAGAGGTTCTTGTATTGAACGTGCTCCCCTTCCCGCGGCAGATGCCCCAGCAGCGCCGTCACAAACCCGCCCAGCGTGGTCACGCCGCGAAGCGGGACGTCCTCGCCGAACAACACCTCCCACTGGCGCAGGTTCAGGTCGCCTGCGAGGAGATAGTCGCCGTCCTCCGTGAGCCGCGCAGGGATCTTGGTCTTATCGAACTCGTCCCCGATCTCGCCCACGATCTCTTCGAGGATGTCCTCCAGCGTCACCATGCCCTCCACGCCGCCGTATTCGTCCACGACGATAGCCAGCTGTTTCTTTTCCTCGCGGAACTCCCGCAGGAGGCTTTCGATGGTCTGCGATTCGGGGACGGCTCGTATCGGACGGATGAGCGACGCGAGATCGGCGTCGGGCTTGAGGAAGATGTCTTTGGAATGGATGACCCCGATGATGTTGTCAATGCGTTCTTCATATACCGGGACCCTGCTGTGGCGGGTCTTGCATACGAGCCGGCGCAACTTCTCACGGCCGTCAGACAGATCGAACAGGGTCATGTCAACCCGCGGGGTCATGATCTCTTTGACGCGGGTGTCTCCCATCTCGACAATCTCATTGAGCATAGTGCGCTCGGCAGAATCAATGACGCCCGTTTTCTGACTCAGGTCCACAAGCATCTTCAACTCATGGGCCGTGATATATTTCTGCTCCTGCGCTTCATGCTTGATGATCCTGGCAAGGTAATCAATCACGTTGCCCAGCACAATGCGAATGAAATACGTGGCCTTCTTTATCACGGTGATCGGAATCGCCACCACGCGGGCGAACTGGCGAGGGATGCCAACGGCGATGGACTTCGGCAGCACCTCGCCGCAAATCACGACGCACAGCAGAGGGGCAAACCCGGCCGCCGTTCGGACAAGGGGATTCCGCACCTGCACCAGCAATCCGTATGACAGGCTGTAGAAGCAGACATTGGACACCATGTTGCCGAAGAGGATCGTGATGAGGAGGTCTTTCGGGCTTTCGAGGAGCGAATGGATGATATGGCCGAGCCTACCCTCCTGCTCTCGAAAGCGGTGGAGGTCCTCCTTGGTGAGCGAGAAGAGGGCGGTCTCCGAACCCGAAAAGAAAAAAGAGCAACCCAAGAACAACGCCATCCCCAAGAGGCGCGGCAAGTTACCCAGCATGTCCAATGAAGCCGAATCCCATGCAACACAAAATGAAAGGAACACCCACAACGCCACCGAGCATTACAGATTATATAGCAAGCCGTCCCTGGGACTCAAGCCAAAATTACATCGGCTTCCCACAAAACTTGTTGACTTGGGCTGGCGATCATTGTAGGTTTAATGTGTTCCGTGCCGAATTCCCCCGGTGGGGAGACAGGAACGGACCGCTTTTGGAGGAAGGAACCGGCGTCAGTGTTTGCGATCATCTCGGATATCCACAGCAACCTCGAGGCCCTTACGTCCGTTATGGAGGATATCGAAGCCCGGCAGGTGGACGAGATCGTCTGCCTGGGGGACATTGTGGGCTACGGCCCCGACCCCGAGCCGTGCATGGACATCGTGATGCGATACGCCCGGTTCTCGATCTCCGGCAACCACGACTACGCTGTGCTGACCGAACCGGAAGGCTTCGTCCCCATGGCCCGTAAGGCCATCGAATACACCCGCCGCGTGATGACCGAGAACATCCCCTCCGTCCCCCGGAAGCAGGAGCGGTGGGAGTATCTCAAGAGCATGTTGTTGAGGAAGGAGGAGGGGGACCACTACTTCGTCCACGGTTCGCCCCGCGACCCGCGCTACGAATACATCCTCCCCACCGACGTCGCCTACGGCCTCACGGACAAGCTGGAGGAAATCTTCAGCATGTTCAAGTCCATGTGCTTCGTGGGCCACAGCCACATGCCCGGCGTCTTCACGGACAGCATGGAGTTCATGCGCCCCAGCGAGATCAGCTACGAATACGAGCACAAGAGGGGGAAGATCGTCGTCAACGTCGGCTCCGTCGGCCAGCCCCGCGACAACGACCGGCGGCCATGCTACGTGATTGTGGACGGCGGACACATCACCTTCTGCCGACCGCGCTACGACTACCAGACCACCGGGGAAAAGATCCGCCGCATCCCCGAATTGGACGACTACCTCGCCGAGCGGCTGGCCTTGGGGCGATAACTTCACTTGGTGCGCGCCAATACCGCCCCATGCTTCGGGGTCAGTTCGATCTTCTCCAGCACTTCGCCCTTCCAGTTGCGGTACTTCCCGCCCAGGTCAATGGTGACGGGCTCAGCGCCGTCGCTGGGATTGACGAGGGCCTTGCCGTTCGCAAACTCGCGCTGATAGATATTCGCATTTCCGATCTTCGTGATTGTGTACTTTGATTTCGCCTCGCCGATGGGCAGGTCCCATTCGGGATAGTAGTTCGGCGCGCGGTCCTTGTGCTCGCCCACAAACTGGAACGTCGCCTTCGGCCCGTCGGCGAGGAGAAAGGACGCATAGCAAAACAGTCGCCACTGCTCGATCTGCTCCGGCGTCGAGCGCTCCGGGTCCGTGCCGGAGTGGGACATGTGCCACTTGCCCAGCTCCTGGGCGTGAATCTGCGCCTCGATCTCCTGGCGCCACTGCTCCTCCGCTGGGCCGCGATCGCCCAGGCCCCACGGGGCGTGGACGAACGCTTCGACAAAGACCCCGTCCAGCCCCTCCAGGTATCGCTCGCAATAGACCCGGCCGCCGCTGTTGCCGATGAGGAGCTTGTCCGGCGGCATCGCGGCGCGCGCCTTCGTAACGACGGCCGTGATGCCGTCCTGCCACTTCTCCACGAGGCCCTCAGGCGGGAAGCAGACGGCGGCGTAGCTGACCCATACCTCCGCCCCCGGCGGACCGGGGAGTTTCTCCGGGTTCAGCGTGATCGTCTGCCCGTCCCACGAGCAGCCGTTCTTCTCGTCGTAGAAGTTGTCGCCTTCCATCTTGCTGTTTGTGTGCACCCGGATCGGCGTCGGCCCGCGGCGGCGTTTCGCTATGGGATGGTCCACTTTAATGATCTCACCCCTCACCCCTTCGGTCACATGCCTCTCCGGCGGCGTGATGCGATACCACTTCCCCCGCGCAGCCGAGAAGCTCGACCAACAGTTGTCGGCGAAGATGCCTGCAAACAGTGGATTTTCTTTCATCGTCTTGGCGACGAACTGCGCGTAGTGGTCCTGCCAGCCGACCTCCCGGACGTCCATCATGTATTCGTCATAGGCCGTGCTGAAAAGGCGATTTTCCCGCGTCGGCTCGAAGTCCTTCGCGTGGATGAACCATTCCTCGTGCGCGTCCACCTCCTGCCAGTCGGGGTAGGAGGCGTGCATGGACTGGGCGATCTTGTAGTAGAGGACGCCTATCTTCGGGTTGCGCTTCGTCAGCTCCTCGACGATATTCGGCGCCCCGTCCAGGACCATGTCGTAGTGCGAGGCGATGAAGTCGAAGTGCGGCGCGTGGCTCTTCCATCCCCCGTAGCAGATGGTATGCGTCTTGATCGCCCGCTTGCCCTGCTCCTGCCCGAGCGCGACCATGACGCATAGCATCGTCAATAGTGTTGCCGAAACGATCCCAACGGTCTCGATCTTCATGGCGTTCCTCCCTGTAATTATTCCCAAACGCACCCCTTATATGTCGAGGGATTATCGCTCAATCGGCCCGTCCTTTTCAAGAAGCCGGCCAGGATCGGAGCTGCGCCTTGCCCTGCACGTGGGGGTATGGTATCCTCAAGCGACGTTGCTTGATGAAACATGTCCGGAGTCTGTGGCAAGTGGATAGAGAGCGACCCAACTCAACCCGCACCGAAATCCTCGGCGGCGCGATCGTCGTCGCCCTGGCAGTGGGCGCCCTTGCCGCGCTTTATCTCCTTCTCCCCCGTGAAGCGCCGCCGCCGGAGGGCCGATCCGCCGATAAACAATTCGGGGACGACTTCAGCCGGTGCGACGTGGAGCGCCAATCCGCCCCCCAGAGCGCAATCGCGCTCCAACAGCCGGACTGGATGACCCGCCCGCCGGATCAATGGTGCGTGCTGGACGCGGCGAGCGGCGCGGTGGTCGCGCGGACCTCGCAAGGCTGGGGCCCGCAGCCTGTGCCGGCAGGGACGTATCGGGTGCGCGTCCGGCAGTATGCCTCCGACGGCCTGGACCTCACCCTCCCGCAGATCATCGAGGTCGGCGAGGGGGAATTAGTCCGCGTGGTCCTGTGCGGCGGCATCCGGCCTGAGCCGGCGGAGTGGGTCGCCACTCCGTATCAGTGGGGGATTGTGAACAAGCGCGGCGAGTACTTGCAGTTTGCCAGCGGCCGATGGGACGCCATCCTCATCCCACCCGGAATCTACCGACTGGCCATTCAACCGCGCCGCGATTCGGCGCTTGTCGTCTATGCCCAGGATGTCGGCGTGTCGAGCCGCGGCCTGACGAAGGTAAAAATCAACAGCGGCATCAAGCCCGCGCCCGGCGATTGGACGCCTGTCCCAAAACGATGGGCCGTGACGAACCGGGAGGGCAAGGAGGTCCAGCGCGTGGCAGGGGCATGGGAGGCTGTGGTCCTCCCGCCGGCGATATACGGCCTGGTCGTCCATCCTGCCGCGCAGGGGTCCCTGCCGGTGCGCTACCCGGCGACCATCGCTGTGAACGAGGGCGAGGTCACGTCTGTGCCCGTGAATAGCGGCGTCGCCATCGAGGCCGCGCCGTGGGTCCCCGTCCCGTATAGTTGGTCCGTGGTGGACCGGGCTAATAAGGCGGACGTGCAGGTCTGCAAGGGGAGATGGGACAAGCTGTTGATCCCACCGGGTAGGTACAACATCTGTATCCAGCCCGCCGCGGATTCGCTCAAGATGGCCTACATGCCCGGCCTTGCAATCCCCCTGGGGAAGCTGGTGGTCCTCGCTGTGGACACCGGCCTCGAAATCTCTCCGGCGGAATGGGTGGAACCGCCCCGGTCCTGGACCCTCTACCGCGCCGAGACGAGGGAGGCTGTTCAACAGATAAAGGAGAGGTGGGGGCGAACGGTTGCGCCGCCGGGGAGATACCTGATCGGCGTTCAACCCGGCGGGCATAGCGAAAAAGAAGTGATGTTCGGCCCGGTCGCCGTGCTGCCCGGCCGCCTGAGCAAGGTCGCGCTGGGGAGCGGCGTGCGTCTGATCGGTCCCAAAGACGTTGTCCCATTGAGATGGACCGTGCTGGACATCCAATCGGGGAAGACCGTGCAAACGGTCCGGGGACCGTGGGGTTCCACCATCGTCCCGCCCGGCGTTTACCGGATCACGTTCCATCTGCCGTTCAAGGACGGGGAGAAGGAGATCGTCGCGGCGGAAAAAGTCGTGGTGGCCGATGGGCGGAGCGATGTCATGGTGGTCTTGCCGAAGTCGGACGAGTGACATAGCACAGGACCACGACATAACTTCAGATCACAGGATAGTGGTCGCAAGATCGTGGCTCCTTCCACTTGCGTCTTGTGTTCCAGGAGGGGAAGAGATACACTGCCAGTCATGGGTGAGACACGACCGACCTTCATTCTGACTCTCTCTCTTGCATTTGCCATCTGGATCGTACCTTCCGGGTGCCAAACAACCAGTACCCACGCGCCTGCTGGCAGCGAAGACAGCCCCGCCTATCGCTGCTACCACGGCCAAATTGTTCGATCCATAGACGACATCCTTGTGCTGCCTGATGAGAAGATCGATATCGCCACGGCGGCGCTTCTCCTGGGCCGGGAACATGACCCTACTTTAGACATCCAAAAATACTTGGCGCAGATTGACAAGATTGCTCATGAACTCAGGACCCGACTCGCAGATCGTAAAAATCCCGAAGATATCGTGGAAATCATCAACAAGTATTTGTTTACGGAGTTGGGTTATTCGTTTCGAAAGGCCCATGAAGACCGCGAAGGTAATTTTCTACACCATGTTCTGGAGACCAAGGGTGGGTGGTGCGTTGGTCTGTCAACACTTTATTTAAGCATCGGCGAAAGGCTCGGCCTCCCGGTCCATGGAGTGTGCGTTCCGAAGCATGCGTTTATCAGGTACGGGACAGGGGACATCCCAATCAACATTGATCCGGGTCTGAAAGGGAAACACCTTTCGGATGCAAGCTACGTGCGCCAGTGGCACGTTCCAGATACCATTCGCTCGAATAAATTCTATATGGTTGAACTCTCAAAACGCCGGTGGTTGAGCGTGCTTTTGGACAGCCTAGGCAACAAATACCTCGCCGATGGCAAATTAGCGAAGGGGATTGACGCGATTCAGCGCTCTCTGACGATAGAACGGAACCACCGTTCCACGTGGTATTCTTTGGCCGGGGCATACTACGGGCAGAAGGCTTACGACAAGTGCATCGAAGCCTGCAAGGAAGCGCTGCAGATCGACCCCGGATACACGAAGGGGTGGAGCAGGCTGGGTTTGGCTTATGGGGAAATGGGTGAATGGGCGGAGGCCTCTGCCGCATTTGAAAAGGCAACTGTTGTCAGTCCCACTGACGCCGATCTGTGGCACAATCTGGGGTGGGCATACATGAAAGGAGGTCGTTTCGATAAAGCGGCGCAGGCGATAGAAAAGGCACTGACGATAAACCCAATAGATGCAAAGACTTGGTGTAACATGGGCTTGCTTTACCTGAAACAGCGCGAATATGCGAAGGCTGTAACGCCTCTGGAAAAGAGTGTCTCAATTGATCCGGAGAATGCCGTTGCCTGGGAATGGTTGGGAGATGCATACTTCGATTCGGGGAAGAAGGACGAAGCCATGGCGGCATACAAAGAGGCGGTGCGCCGAAAACCGGACAGGGTGCATTCATGGTGGGAACTGGCGTTCTTGTATAATGAGAGTGGAGACACGAACAAGGCCATTGAAGCATACAAGAAAGTCGTGGAACTGAAACCGGATAATGCGGATGTGTGGCTTTGGCTCGCGTCTGCCTATGCCAGGCGAGAGCAATACCAAGAAGGGATTGAGGCGGCAGAAAAGGTCACTGCACTCCGTCCTGATGCCGGCGATGGCTGGGCTATGCTTGGGGTGATTTATGCGAATCACAAGATGCTGGACAAGTCGGTTGAGGCGCTGGCAAGGGCCATCCAGCTCAATCCGCAAGACGTCAAATCACGAGAAAACCTGGCAACTGTTTACTACCACAAAGGTGATTACAGAGCGGCTTGGGAGCAGGTACGCAAGTGCAGGGAGGTGGGGGGAAAGCCTGATGAAGACTTCCTGGAGGACCTTCGCGCCAAGATGCCGGAGCCGAAGAACTGAACCAGCCAATCTGCGATACCGCGCCATGCCGTGCCGTGCGTTTTTGCTTTGACAAACCCCGTGCCTCCGCCTATAATCCCAACGTGTGCACATGCTGTGTTCCCGATCTCCTCGCGGGCTGACGATGGCTAAGGAACTGACCTACAAAGACGCCGGCGTGAATCTGGAGCTCGCCGCCGACTTCAAGAAACAGATCGAGCACCACCTCCGCCGCACCTTCGGGCCGCTCGTCCTGGACAACATGGGCGGCTTCGGCGGCCTCTACTCCCTCTACGGCGACGGAAAGCTCTTCCAGAAGCGACACAAGAAACCCGTCCTCGTGGCCGGGACCGACGGCGTCGGCACGAAGCTCAAGATCGCCTTCATGATGGACAAGCACGACACGGTCGGCATAGACCTCGTCGCCATGAGCGTGAACGACGTCCTCGTCCAGGGCGCCGAGCCGCTCTTCTTCCTGGACTACATCGCCACGGGCCGACTGGACAAGCGCCGCGAGCTCGAGATCGTGAAGGGCGTCGCCGACGGCTGCGAGATGGCCGAGTGCGCCCTACTCGGCGGCGAGACGGCGCAGATGCCCGACATGTATCAGGAGGGCGAGTACGACCTGGCCGGTTTCGCCGTGGGCATCGTGGAGGCCAGCCGGCTCATTGACGGCAACCGGGCTGAGCCGGGGGACGTCCTCGTCGGCCTCGAATCGAGCGGGATTCACAGCAACGGATTCTCACTCGTGCGAAAGGTCTTCTTCGACCGGCAGAAGATGAAGGTGACCGATACCATCGCCGAGCTGGGCATGTCTGTCGGCGAGGCGCTGCTGAAGCCCACGCGCATCTACATTCGGGCAATGAAGCCGGTCCTCCGCCATTACCGCGTGAAGCATGTGGTCAAGGGCATTGCCCACATCACCGGCGGCGGGCTGGTGGAAAATGTGCCGCGGGTGATCCCGAAGAACTGCGACGCCGTGATCCGGAAGAAATCCTGGCCCATCCCGCCCATTTTCGATGTGATCCGCAAGCTCGGCAATATCGAAGAGGAGGAGATGTACCACGTCTTCAACATGGGCATCGGCATGGTGCTCATCGTGCCGCCCTTCTTCGTGGATTCCATCATCGCCCAGCTTGCCCGCCTCGACCAACCGGCCTGCGTCATCGGCGAGATCAGGCCCGGATCGAAAACGGTGCGCTTCGCATGAGCCGGCGCAGGAAAGGGGCATGACCGGTGACCGCGCCGCCCAACAACCGCGACAGCGACGAGGACCTGATGCGGCGCACGGCCGCAGGCGACGTTGCCGCGTTCGAAGCTATCTTCGACCGGTACGCCGGCCGGATCGTGAGCTTCGCCCTTCGCATGACGGGCGACCGGGACCTGGCCGAGTCGCTGGCCCAGGAGACGTTCCTGCGGGCGCTAAAAAATGCCTCGGGCTACGCCTACCCTCGACCGTTTTCTCCCTGGCTCTTTGCCATCGCTCGTAATGCCTGTCTCGACGAGCTGCGGAGGAAGAAGCCCGTTCTGCTGGATACGCCCTCCCCGATTGAGGACCCTGGCGGGGCGCCATCGCTCCTGAGCGCCCTCGTGCAAGATGAAGAGGCGAAAGCCCTTATGACGGCCATCCAGGACCTGCCCGACAAGTTCCGCGAGGTTCTGGTCCTTCGGGCCTTCCACGACCTGCCCTATGCGGAGATCGCGGAAATCGTCAACTGCAACGAGAGCACCGCCCGTTCGCGGATGGACTACGCCCTGGGCCGGCTCCGAAAATTTTTCCACACGAAAAATCTGTGAATCCCAAAGACGGATTCGCGCCGCTTCCGTATCAATGAACGGAAGGAGAGATGGACCATGGACTGCAAGCAACTTCCTGACAGCATTATCCTCGACTGCCTGCGCGGTCAAGCGCCGGCGGCAGTGTCTACGGAGGTGGAAAAGCACATCGCGACGTGCCCGGCCTGCCGAGGCCGCGCCGAGGAGATTCGTTCGCTCATTCCGAGCATAAAGCGGCTTGCCGCCGCCACCGATGCCTCCCCCGGCGATGCTACGAAGGCGCGGCTCCTGGAGGCGGCTTCAGAGATTCTTCGCAGCCGACCGACTAAATCCGCCGAACGGCCGAGGGGCGTCGTCGTATTTCGGACGGCAGTGCGCTACGCCGTCGCGGCGGCCGTGCTGCTCGTCCTCTGGTGGCTGGTGGATGCCATGCGCGGGACCGAACCGCGGGACCATGTGGCGGTGGCGTCCATCTCCGACGTGGAGGGGCCGCTGCGGATCGAGCGGGCGCCGGAGAATGAGGGCGCGGAGAGCCACTGCCTCTGCCGGGGCGACCGGATCGTTGTGGGGGAGCAGCCGGCCCGGTTCACCTACAACAACAGCTTTCGCGTCCATCTGGACCCTAATTCCAGGCTCGTTGTAGATGCGGACATGGACGCAAAGAGGGCGGTGCTGGACCTCAAGCAGGGACAGATGCGCGCCGACGGCTGCCAGTGCAACGGGGAGATGCGGGTGATGACGTGCGCCGGGACGGTCGGGAGCGTGGGCGGGGAGTTCACGCTGAGGACCGATCCCGAAGGCAAGGTGCACCTGGCCGTTCACCGCGGCGGTGCGCGGGTGCACTGCCCCCACTGTGGCGAGGTCTGTCGCCAGGTGCAGCAGGGCGAAGCGGCTACGCTTTCAAGGCCGGCATCGGGGTGCGGAGGGGATCGGGAAACCAAGGGCGGGGGCTGCGGATGCGGCAGATAATAGTGTGATGAAAATGGCTTGGGGGGTGGTTTATGGAAAGGAGTGCAGGTATGAGAAAGGTGATGATTGGGATCGCGGCAGGGGCAATCGTGCTTTCGCTGGTCGGCGCGGCAATTGCGGAGGACAAGCAGCCGCAGACGAAATGCCCGGTCATGGGAGGCGATATCAACAAAGAAGTCTACGTGGACTTCCAGGGACAGCGGATCTACTTCTGCTGCGGGGCGTGCCCGGACAAGTTCAAAGCGGACCCCGAGAAGTATATGGAGAAGTTCGAGAAGGAGGGAGTCCTGCTCGAATCGGTCCAGGAGAATTGCCCCGTGATGGGGGGCAAGATAGACAAGGGCGTTTTTGTGGACTACAAGGGCCGGCGGGTGTATTTCTGCTGCCCCGGCTGTCCGGAAAAATTTAGGGCGGAACCCGAAAAATACCTCAAGAAACTGGAGACGAAGTCGGAGATCAAGGACGACACGAAGGCGGGCGAGCATGAAGGCCACAGCGGTCACGGCGGCCACAAAATGAAGATGAAGGGCTGCGGAGGCTGCGGATGAGTCTTGCCCAGCCGGCGTGCGGATCGGGCGTCGGTGGGGTTGTTGAAAAACCCTGTTCTTGTAGCCGCAGGCTTCAGCCTGCGGGGCCGTGATGCGTCAAACCGCACCCGTAAAGGGTGCGGCTACAGTCGGTGTTCGCCTCGCGGGGGTTTTTCAACAACCCCTCGGTCCCTCTTTGTGATATTGGGGATGGCGAGTTTGTTGGAGAACCGGCCGATTACATGGGCAAACTGGATGGCAGGAGCGCTCCCGAAATACGAGAAGAGGCGTGATGAGGATCTTCGCGTGTAGATGGCTATGTATTTATATCGCGATTGGGCTGCGCATGGCCGCACTACCGGGCGATGAACCCGAAAAGAAAACGAAAGCGGACCGGGGAGAGCATCCAAAAGGGGATGAGGGCGCTGCGCCTGATTCGGTCGAAGCGGCCCTTGACCGCCTGATGAAGCCGGTGAAGCCCGTCAAGATCGGGCCGACGGACCTGACCATCGGCGGGGAGTTCCGCTACCGGTATGAACATCTATACGACTATGACATGAACTACCGCACCGGCGACGGCGACGGATTCAACCTCTTCCGCACGCGCCTTAACGCCGACTGGGATATCGCAAAATTCCTCGCCGCGCGGATTCAGGTTCAGGATGCGGAGACGACGGATTTTCGACGTTACCCCGATCCATCCACCCTCGAAGACCTCCTGGACATCCGCGAACTCTTCCTGGATGTCCGCCCCATCGGCGACAAGCGGCTCACCTTCCGCGGCGGCAGACAGGTTCTCGTCTATGGCGACCAACGACTGGTGGGGACGAGCGAATGGAGCAACGTGTCCCGTCCGTTCGACGCCCTGCGCATGATCTACGACATCGAGGACATCCGCCTGGACCTCTTCGCGGCGAAGGAAGTCATCGTGGAGGACGAACATGCCAACTGGCCCGTGGGCGCGGATTGGCTCTACGGTTCTTATCTGACGTGGAAGACGTTTCCCTTCGGCGCGGCGGATGTCTATTATTTCTGGCGGAAAAACACGGGAGATGTGGTGCGCGGCGGCGACGGCGTCCTGGGCGATCTGGAGACCCACACGGTGGGCTTCCGCCTGAAGGGGGAGATCGTGAAGGACCTCGACTACAGCGCCGAGCTCGCGGGGCAGGTCGGCGACTGGGGAACCGACAGCCACGAGGCCTGGGCCCTCAGCAGCACCCTCGGCTATACCTTCACATCCCTCCCCATGGACCCGCGTCTCGGCGTCGGCTACTACCACGCCTCGGGCGACAAGGACCCGACCGACGACGTGCACGAGACCTTCGACAATCTCTTTCCCGCCAACCACCCCTTCTACGGCTACATGGACCTCTTTAGCTGGCGCAACATGGAGGACCTGGCGTTCTATCTCGACGTCAAGCCCGCAAAAAAACTGAAGGCCGGACTGGCCTTTCACATCTTCCACCGTGACGCGCGACGGGACGCCTGGTATAACGCCGCCGGGGGGGTGATCCTCGCCTATCCCCTGGGGCAGGGTCCTACGAACGTGGGCCAGGAGATTGACGTCACCCTGCAATATGAACTAAACAAGTATGTGACCACCGAGGCCGGTTACGGTCACTTCTTTACGGGCGGATTCCCTAAACAATTCGGCCCGGGCGACGACATTGACTGGTTCTACATCCAGACCGTCCTCAAGTTTTGAAGGTGTGGAAGATGGACCGAAGGAATCGAAGATGCATGCTGAACACAACGAACAAGGCGCATCTTGTCCTCATCGCTGATTTCCTCGGCTTGGTCACACAAGACCGTAGTTGAAGTCATCGGGACTGCAGCCGGGCCACCCGCTCAGCGATGCTTCGGGTGCGCGCCCGTCGCCTTGTTCACGAGGACGCGAAGCCGCGCGCGATCCGACACGCACTCGCCCTGCGCGACATCCTTCTCGGTAAAGACCGCCATGAGGATTTCCTTCGCCCCCGTGCGGTCGTAATCATAGATGATGTAGATCGCGCCGTCCGGCGCCTGCACGCCGTCGGGATAGCTGACACCCCTGCGCTCGTCGAGGAGCAGACCGCCGCCCCACGTTTCGCCGTCGTCATCCGACAGGTAGGCCGTCAAGTGCGAGCGCGTCGTCCCATCGGACGGCTCATGCTTCACTAACAGCAGCCTCTCCGACGCGAGGCGGCGGATGAAGAACCGCGCGTGGGGGATATGCGTCACCGTCTCCGCGCGCCGACCGGGGGTCCACGTCCGCCCGCCGTCGGACGAGAAGCTCTCGCCTACACCGTACTTCGTCCGCACCAGCATCCACAGCCGGCCGTCGCGGCGCTCGACAAGCAGGTGTTCGTCGCAGTCGCGATCGGCGAACACCGGCCCGACAAGGAGCGACCATGTCCCGCCCCGGTCGGCGGAGCAGACGACGTTCGGCCGCTTCTCCTCGCCGAGGTCGAACCGCCGCTCCTCCCGCGAGTTGGGCTTGATCTCCCACACAGCCGCCGGCAGGAGCCACTCGCCCGTGGAAAGGACCGTCGGCTTGTTCATCATGATCCCGTTGCACAGCCGCCGCGGCGCGGACCACTTTGGATTCTCCTCGCCGGGGTTCTCCGTCACGATGGCCCACACCCCCGCGCGCCCGTCCCACCAGGAATACCCCTGCGCCCAGAAGAGCCACAGCCGCCCCGCCGGGTCGCTCCAGAGACACGGGTCGAAGGCGCGGACGTCGCCCGGTGGGTCTATGGCCAGCTTCAGGCCGGACCATGTTGCGCCGTCGTCGCCGCTGGTCACGAGGGTGACGAAGTTCTCCGGCCCCTCGCCCGGTCCGCCGCTGTACCATGTGGCCCGCAGGCGGCCGTTCGGGGCGCGCTCGATGCCGGGTATGCCCTGGAATATCCGAGCATCGTCGGCGTGCTTCGGTCCGAGGGTGTGCAGCACCGGCGCGGGATCGAGGGCGGGATCGTTCGTCATTGCGTTCATCAGCGTCTGCTTCTTTCTTCTCTCGTTCCGAGGTGCTGCCTCGGAACGGACCATCCGTCAGGCTCTGCCTGCCGTCCCTCGCGGCGAAGAGGCGGAGCCGAGGGGCTAAGTCGTCCCCAGGCAGAGCATAGGGACGAGGCGCGAGGCGGGTGTCGCAAAATGCAACGCACAGCTTATATTATCTAACAGCCCACCTGCACCTCAACATAATGCGGTGAGTTCGTTCGGTAATTTTTAATGTTTTCGCCGTCCCCCCTTTAACACATCGGCCCCGGCGGTCATGCCGGGGCCTTTTATTCCCCTCTCAATAGAACCATAGCACACGAAACGGCAGTTGTCAAATCGAACATGCGGAATTTTCACAAAAAACGAGGACCGACTCTCCCCCCGCTTTCGCAACTCCGGCCGTCGTCAGGTCTTACGGCAAGCATTATAACGGGCGTCCTCTTACTGCTCCTTGATGCCGTTCCTCAGATTGGTAAATCCATGGGCGGCAGATGAGGCAGCTGCAGTTTCAAACCTTTGGCGGCAGCGTCTACCTCAAAGAGCAAAAACACCGTTCGCTCCATCTTTTCTTCCGTGAACAGGAGCGAGGAGACTTTCATTTGCACATCTTCGGGATCGGGCCCATATCCGCCGCACTTGTAGATTTTACCTGCCTCCTCCGTCAACTCAACGTTGGCAAGGTTCAGGATATTTGCTTCTCTCGCGGCGCCCCTAACGAACATCTTCATAAGCCTGAGACACTTCACCTGAAGCTGCACAAGGAGGAACTCATGTCCGGATTTTGGCTCCACGACGCCATCGTCTTTCACGGAAATGCGATCCTTGACGTACAAATTGAGTCTTTGAAACTCGAAGTCCCTGCTGGATACCGGTATTCCGGGCTCGTAGACAATTTGTGGCGGGCCTTTCTTGCCTGCATCAGGCGGCGGTGGTGTGCAAAACTGACTTTCTGCCAACACCAACACGGCAAGTGTTATAACCAACCGCGCTTTCCGATTCATTTCTCTGTCCTCATTGGAGAATTGTGCGTGGCCATGTATGTCCCCTGTCGTCTACCACCTCCCCGTCCCTGCGCCTGCCAGATGGATAAGGCTCACGAGACCCATTTCAACGTCAGTTTCTTGCCCGAATGGGCGCACTCGCGCAGATACAGGTTGATGAGGTTCTGGTATGGAACGCCTGTTTCCTTCGCAAGCGCCTTGAAGTAGGCGATGACATCCAGCCCAAGCCGAAGCGTAACCTGTTTCTTCAGGCGCTTGGCGTAGGGGTTCTTAATGGACTTGGAGAAATCGTATTCTTTCCTCATAGAAAACTCCCGTACTTCTTCTGCTCGTGTTTCGTTGCGTTGCGTGCGGAGATAATCCGGATGACTTTCTCGTCCTCGCGATAGCAATGGCAAACAACCAACAGACGCAACCGCGAGCTGAGTCCAAGTAACACAAACCTGTCCTCCGCGGCCGAATGGTCGGGGTCATGCATCAGCCTGGCATTCTCATCCAGGAAAACGGTGGTTGCCTCCTCAAACGACACGCCATGCTTCTGCAGGTTATCCCTGGCCTTTATCTTATCCCAGGAAAACGAGACCTCATCCATATTGATATTATAATGCCAATAGCATTATATTTCAAGTGGAATCTTCATGGCGGCGCAATTCCCGAGGTTCTGGATTCCCGCTTCCGCGGGAATGACAGATTGTCACGTCTTATGCGCTGCGGCGTGGCGGGCGCTCTCGATCTGCGTCATGGCCTCGTCATCGAAGAAATTGGCCCCGCATTTCGCGCATCGGAACCTCTTGAGATTCGGGATGACGGTACCATCCCGAAGGCGACATTCGCCGACAGTGCGGCCCAGCGCTATGGTGCCACATTCAGGACATTCAAACGCTTCTGAGGTTTGCTCCCTGATTTTTTTACCAGACATCAGTGGACCTCTTCGACGAGATGAGGACATAGAACACATCCTGACCTTGGCGCCGGAGGATCTTGCCTTTCGTGTATATTTCGATGCCATCGAACGTCACCCCTTTGATGACATAGAGCATCTCGCGCTTCCCCGACTTCGGATTGCGCGAGCGCAACGTCTTGCTGATTCTCGAGGCATTGACAATCGCCTCGTAAACCAGGTCGTGCGTCAACCCTTCGGCGGCGATCTCATCCTCCGCCTTCTCGGTAAAAAGCACTTGCCGACGAAGGACAAGCCGCTTGACGCGGGCAAGTGTATCCATCCTACCCTTTTTCTATTTTATCAAATTATCGCATGGGAGACAAGAAGCTGCCATCCTTCCACTACTCCATTCTTCCATTCTTCCATTCTTCCATTCTTCCACCCTTCCACCTACTTCCCCACCACCGGCAGAAGAATATGCGACGGGCGCTCGGCGTCGTGGTAGATGGTGTTTTCGGCGACGACCGTCTTGTCGTTGGCGCGGAAGGGGTCGCCGGTGTTCGGGTTCGGGTCGAAGCGCGGCGCGTTGCTGCTGGAGACGGCGACGCGGATGCGGTGGCCCTTGTTGAAGATGATGCTCGTGGACCAGAGGTCCATCTCAAACTCGTAAACCGTCCCGGGCTCCATCAGCTCGTCCTTCTCGACGGTGTTTCGGTGCCGCGCCCGGATGATGCCGTCCAGGACCAGCATGGATCGCCCATCGGGATATACGTCCGTCAGCTTCGCCGTAAAGTCCGTGTCCTTGCACGATGACGAGGCCCATAAATGGACCTTGACCCGGCCCGTGACCTCGACGGGCTCGGCAAGGGAATTGGTGGTGTAGAGGAGGACATCGGGCCGGTTCTCCACCGGCCGCTGGTCGAACGACCCTGCCGGGATGTTCAGGTTGCACCCGCCGCGCGTGGGGACGGGGTTTTTCGGGTCGTACTTGAACGTCTTCGATGCGCCGTCGGCGGGCGGCTTCTCGGTTGAAAGCGCGCCGTCGGCGTAAAGGTAGTACGGCGTTTCCTCGCACGGCACGGGCCAGACGTCGGAGAAGCGCCACTCGTTGCCGGGGGCCTTCGGGTCGGTCACGTCGCCCATGACGTAGTAGGTCACGGCCGGGTCGTCCATGACGCCGTTCTGCTCGCCCTTGAGCCAGTGGTTGGCCCACCGGGCGCCGTCGGCCTGCGTGGGGACTTGCAGGGAATTCTTCGGGAACTCGATCTCGCCCGGCTTTCGGCTCTTGCCGTGGACCCACGGGCCCATGAGGAGCTTCTGTTTGCCCCTGGCGCCCTCGCCGCCGTTGTATTGCCGCCACATGAAAGCGTCTATTGTGCCCTGGTTGAACACGTCGAACCACCCGCCCTGGAAAAATCCTGGCACGGTGATGACTTCGCTGCGAGTGCCGGCGTCCATCTGCCGCCAGAAGTCGTCGTAGTTCGGATGCGAGGTCATCAGTTTCAGACATTCGGGGTCGAACTTGTTGCCCGTAAGCCATCCCTCGACCAGGGCCTTGCGGAAGGCGCCGCCCTGCCACGCGGCGTGGTGGTAGAGGCTGCCGCAGGCGACGCCGATGCTCTGGCAGACGAGGTGGGGCGGCGTCGAGCCGGCGGTCATGATCTGGGTGATGCCCAGCGCCGATCCGCCGGACGTGCCGACCTTGCCGTTGCACCAAGGCTGCTTGGCGATCCACTCGATCGTGTCGTATCCGTCCTGGAGTTTGCCCCATCCGTCGTTGATGAAGGGCATGTCGGATTCGCCCTCGGACTCGAACCGCCCGCGGAAGTCCTGGGCGACGACGGCGTATCCGCCGCGGGTGATCGGCTCGCCCTTGGTCTTCTTCCGGCTGTAGGGCGTGCGGAAGAGGATGGCCGGCCACGGGCCTTCGCCCTTTGGCAGGTAGATGTCTGTGGCCAGCTTGGTCCCGTCGCGCATGGGAATCATCAAGGTTTGCTGCGAGGCGGCGATCGGCTTCAGGGCGAAGTCAATGCCGGCGCAATCCTTGGTGAGATCGAGCCGGACCACGCCTTCTTTCTGCACGTCCTTGAGGAGGGGAACCTGCCCTTCGAAGGACACACCCTTGTAGATCTGGTTGGCATGGTTTTCCGAGGCGGTGAAAAGGAAGATCTCGTTGAGGCCCTCGGTGTTCGATGCTATCTTCATCTCGAACCGGCCCTGCGGATCGGTGGTCAGTTTCTTTTCCCACTTGATCGGATCGCCCGGCTGCTCCGCCCGCAGGTTTGAGAACCTACCTACACCGAGGGCTATGCCGGCGATGGGCTGGCCGGTCTTCTCGTCGGTCACCGTGCCGGAGAGGGTGGACTGCTGGGCGCTTACCGAGGCGACGGCGAGGGTTGTGACAAGCAACGCCAGAACGATGGATCGGATGAGCGGACTGCGTCGATTCATGATGTGCTCCTTAATGCGCCTTCCTGTAAGTCCGTATCGGGTTCGCCCGCGAGCAAACGCCCGACCTCCCGGAGGTCCGGAACCTCCGGGAGGTTGAAGCTGCGAAGCATTATACGGGGATGCGGTCAACTTGACAATAGTCTTACCCCCGGATAGAATTCATTGGTGTGCCAAGATGAGCGCGAACCGGCTATTAAATTCCATTCGGTTGAGCAAGGGCGAGGCGGTGTGGGCGCTGATCCTGGTTGCTTTGCTGCTCATCAGTATTGGGATCGGAGAGATTCGATCGCGCCGGCAGGCGGGGGAGCCGGTGCGCCTGGTGCAGGGCGATCGCGCCAAATACACCTACGACATTGACCTGAACTCGGCCAACTGGGCGGAGCTGACGCTGCTGCCGGGCGTGGGGGAGGCGACGGCGAAGCGGATCGTGGAGCTGCGCGAGAAACTCGGCGGGTTCACGAGCGTGGAGCAGCTCAAGGAGGTTCGCGGCCTGGGCGATGCGCGCGTCGCCGAGATCGCAAGGTATGTGGTCATCAAACCGATGCCGGGCAGTGGAGGGGGAGTGAAGTAACGGTGGGCTGGTAGGATGGAGGGCTGGAAGGATGGAAGAATGGAAGAGTGGAAGGACGGAAGTGTGGAAAAATAACCTCGCTGCGGACCGGCTGCGATTGGGCGGCATTGTCCTTTCATGCTTCCCTCCTTCCTTCCATTCTTCCACCCTTCCACTCTTCCGCTCTCCCAGCACGTTGACGTTTCTCTTTTTGCTGATTGAGTCTTGATGTCATGGCCAACTTTCAACTATCCTCCGGATTCTCGCCCAAGGGCGATCAGCCCCAGGCCATCGCGGAGCTTATCCGTGGCTTCACGGAGGAGAAGAAGACCTGCCAGACGCTCCTCGGCGTAACCGGCTCCGGCAAGACATTCACCATGGCGAACGTCATTGCCGCGCTCGGCCGGCCGACGCTCGTCATCTCGCACAACAAGACGCTCGCGGCGCAGCTCTACAGCGAGTTCCGCGAGTTCTTCCCCGACAACGCCGTCGGCTACTTCGTGAGCTACTACGACTACTACCAGCCCGAGGCCTACATCCCCCAACGCGACCTCTACATCGAGAAGGACGCCTCGATCAACGAGGACATTGACCGCCTGCGCCTCTCAGCGACGAGCGAGATCATGTCCCGCGAGGACGTCATCATCGTCGCGAGCGTGTCGTGCATCTACGGCCTCGGCTCGCCCGAGGACTATAAGGAGATGTTCGTCTATCTCCGCAAGGGTGAACAGGTTGATCGCGACGAGATCATCCGCCGGCTGGTGGCGATCCACTACGAGCGCCACGACTTCGAGTTCGGCCGCGGGCGCTTTCGCGTGCGCGGCGATGTGCTGGAGGTCTATCCGTCGTATGAGGAGACCGCGTATCGCATCGAGTTCTTCGGCGATCAGGTTGAGCGGCTGTGCGTGATTGACCCGCTCACCGGCGACGTTCGGCTGGAGAGCGAGGACCTCCCCATCTTCCCCGCCAAGCACTTTGTCCTGCCGGAGGGTCGAATCGAGGGGGCCATCGAGTCCATCAAGATTGAGCTGGAACAGCGCCTGCAACAACTGCGCGGGCAGCGCAAGCTGCTGGAGGCGCAGCGCCTCGAGGCCCGGACGCGCTACGACATGGAGCTGATGCAGGAGATCGGCTACTGCCCCGGCATCGAGAATTACTCCCGCCACCTGAGCGGCCGCGCGCCGGGCGAGCCGCCGTACACGCTGATTGACTATTTCCCCGACGACTTTTTCATGATCGTGGATGAATCGCACGCCTCCATCCCGCAACTCCGGGGCATGTATCACCACGACCTGACGCGGAAGAACAACCTGATCGAGCACGGCTTCCGCCTGCCGTCGGCCCTGGACAACCGGCCGCTGAAGTTTGAGGAATGGGAGGAAAAAATCCACCGAGTCCTGTTCGTGTCGGCGACGCCCGGACCGTATGAGCTGGAGAAGTGCGGGGGCGAGGTGGCCGAGCAGATCATCCGTCCGACGGGCCTGGTTGATCCGATGATCCACGTGCGACCCGCCTCGGGGCAGGTGGATGACCTCATGCAGGAGGTGAAGAACCGCGTCGAGAGGCATGAGCGCGTCCTCATCACCACGCTGACGATGCGGATGGCGGAGGACCTGTCCGACTACCTGAAGCGCGCCGGGTTCAAGTGCGCCTACCTGCACTCGGAGATCAACGCGCTGGAGCGTGTGCAAATCCTGAAGGACCTCCGGCTCGGCACGCACGATGTGATCGTCGGCGTGAACCTGCTCCGCGAGGGCCTCGACCTGCCGGAGGTCTCGCTGGTGTGTATCCTCGACGCGGACAAGGAGGGCTTCCTCCGGTCGGACACGTCGCTCATCCAGACGATCGGGCGGACGGCGCGCAACGTGAACGCGGAGGTCATCCTCTATGCCGACGTCGTGACCCAGTCAATGCGGAGGGCCATTGACGAGACAAACCGGCGGCGCGAGATTCAGGAGCAATACAACGACGAGCACCACATCACCCCGCAGACGATTCGCAAGGCCGTGCGCGACGGCATCGAGCAGGAGATCAGCGGGCGCTCCCACGCGCGCGAGGTGGTGGCGGAGTCGGAGGAGGAATACATCACGCAGGAGTTCATCAGCGAGCTGGAGGAGGAGATGCGCGCGGCGGCGGAGCAGTTGGAGTTCGAGCGGGCGGCGGAGCTACGAAACAGGATTCTGGCTATACGTGAAGAGATGGGTGTGAGTCGCACAGAGGGCCTGGCGACGATGGTGAAGGCCATAACGAATACGAAACGAAAAAGGTAGAGTGCAACATGCCGGAAAACGACGCAATAGATTTTAACCGGATTGACGATATCCTGCTTATGGCCATCAACGAAGACCTCGGCTCCGGCGACATTACGACCGAAGCCATCGCAGAGGACGATACGACGGCATCCGGGCAATTTGTCACGCGGGAGGACGCGGTCGTCGCCGGCCTGCCGGTCGTCGAGCGCGTGTTTGCGCTGGTGGCCGAACGCCTGGCGGACAAGGGGCGCAAGGTCGCTGCGGCGGACGTCCGATTCGTCGCAAAAGTGAAAGACGGCGATCGCGTGAAGCGCGGCGATGTGCTCGCCGAAATCCGCGGCCCGGCGCTGGTCCTTCTCGGCGGCGAGCGATTGGCGCTCAACTTCCTCCAGCGCATGTCCGGCATCGCCACGATGACGCGGCGGTACGTGGATGCGGTGAAGGGCTGCCCCGCCGAAATCCTCGACACGCGCAAGACCACACCCGGCTGGCGCGGCCTGGAGAAGTATGCCGTGCGCATGGGCGGCGGCGTGAACCACCGCATGGGGCTGTACGACATGGTCCTCATCAAGGACAACCACATCCGTATCGCGGCGCAGCGCTGGCCGGCCGACGACCCGGTCAGGCGGGCGGTCTTTGAGGCCAAGGTGCGGGCGCAGGACACGAAGTGGGTCGAGGTCGAGGTGGGGACGATGGACCAGGTCCGCTCCGCCGTCGAGGCCGGTGTGGACATCATCATGTTCGACAACATGACCCCGGATCAGATGGCCGAGGCCGTCCGGCTCGTCAAGTCGTCCGGCAAGGAGATTCTCACCGAGGCCTCGGGCGGGATCACGCTTGACAAGATCGCCGCTGTTGCGAAAACCGGCATTGACCGCATCTCCATCGGCGCCCTCACCCACTCGGCGCGCGCGGTGGATATTGCGCTGGAGATGTGAGGGAATCTCCGTCAACACACAGTCCGCAGCCACCCCGCCAAATCCGCCGGCAGGGGCGAGGAGAATTCCATCCCCTTGCCCGTGACCGGATGGGCGAAGCGAAGCTCCGCCGAGTGCAGGGCCTGACGCGGCGCGCCGCTGGCGTCGGGACGGGGCGGCTCGCCGAGGCGATGGGTGTAAACCTTCTCGCCGCAGAGGACGTGCCCGATCTCGCAGAGATGAATCCGAATCTGGTGCGTCCGGCCCGTCTCCAGACGACACTCCACGAGGCTCAGGTCGCCGATCCGCTCCACGGGCCGAAGGTGTGTGACCGCTTGCTTGCCTCCGGTCGCCTGTGCGCCGCGCGGACTGCTGCCGCGCAGGCCGTCGCCCCGGTCGCGTACGAGCCACGTCTCGATGGTCTGCGTCCGAGGATGGCCGTGCACCACGGCGAGGTAGGCCCGCTCGATCTCGCGCTTCGCGAACATCCGCACCATCGCCAGCTGCGCGGCGGGTGAGAGGGCGAAGAGCGCGAGGCCGCTCGTGTCCCGATCCAGGCGATGCGCCGCGCGCAGCCACGGCGTCTTTGCTCGACCGGCAGGCTGCCGAGCCGCGTCGGACTCCGACAGAAGTTCTCGCACCAATTCGTCCAGCGTCGGCTGCATGGCCTTGCGCCGGGCGGGCCAGCCGCGCTCCTCCGGGCGGCGGACGGTGACGATCCCGGCTGGCTTGTCCACCACAAGGATGTGATCGTCCTGATGGACGACGCGCACGTTGGTTGCCGACGGCAGGGGCCGCCGCGAGTGCTCGAAGACCTCCACCCGATCGCCGGCCGTCAGGCGGCGGGCCTCGTCGAGGCAGAGCGTGCCGTTGATGCAGACGCGGCGCGTGGCGATCAACCGCTTGACCTGCGACCAGCTCCGGTCCGGCAGCAGGCGCTTCAGCGCCGAGGCAAGCGACATCCCATCCATGTAGGCATTGATCTCGAAGCGTCTGTCATCGGCCATCGGTCAGCTCCTTGGGCGTCTTGCGCGTGACGCCGAAGACGAACTGCTGCCCGTCGTGGAAGCGTTCGCGCATCTCGAAATTCTCATATGCGACGCCGCCGGGGATAGGTTGCTGCGAGCGCCAGTAGGTGTAGCGTGCATTGACCCGGACATGGAGGTCGTCGCGGAATGCGCCCTTCGGCTTTCGCCAGTACTGCGTGACCTTCGCGCCGCCGTAATACCAGGCAGGGCTGTTCGGGAAGGGGCGCACGGCGGCGAGATCCTCCTCGTCGGTCGTCAGGGCCGCGATCACGTCGCCCCGCGGCGTGATGCAGAGCCGCTTGAGGTCGAAGAGCGCGTCGCGGGTGAAGCGATCGCCCCGATGATCGGGAAAGAGCTTCAGGCTGCTCACGGGACCGTCCCGGAGCCAGAGCAGCCGCGTCCGCGCCCGGTTCCCCATCGTGGCGGTCAGGATGCAGCGCTCCATCGGGGCGCTGTCCGGCTCGGCATGGATGGCGAGCGCGATCTCATCCGGCGCGTCGCTGCGTTGTGAAACCACGAGGAAGACATGCGCGCCGTTGTTGAATTTCTCCACGCGGATGGTCACATCGAGTTGCTCGATGTCCGGCTTGGGCCTCGACAGCTTCCCGGCCCCGCCCGACGCCTCGTCCACCCAGAGGCGTTTGCCCGGCTCGTTATCGAGGCTGCTGTTTTCCATCTCGCTGAACCCCTTGCGTCCGTTGACGACGGGTTCGACGGCGATGAAGTTGATGAGATCGTAACGTCCCCCCTCGAGCGTCGGGTATCCGATGCGGATGAGCCCCCGCGGCCCGCCCTTGCCTTTCCCTGTAATGCTTGCGGGATAGATGCCGAACTGCAAGCCGCCCTGGATACCCCACATCGGCTTGTCGGCTTCTGTGGCCGGCCGCACCCAATCGGCGGCGGGGGTCTCAACTGCGACAATCAAGAAAACACCCCCCACGACCCAACCCACCCATCCTTCCATTCTTCCACCCTTCCATCCTTCCAATCTTCCACCACCCCAATCACCACAGATGAATCACATGCCCCTCGCCCATGAACCAGATGCAGTCCACGGCGAAGGAGAGGCCGACGCCGAGGATGTAGCCGACCATGACGCCGACGAAGAAGGGCTTCGACCGCTCGTAGAGGCGCCCGCCGCCGAACTTGACGATGCACAGCTTGATGGCCCACGTGAGGAAGATGCTGAACGCCGCCATGCGCACCGGGTGCGTCCCCGCCACGGCGAAGCCGAGCGGATGGACCGGCCACCAGGGGACGCGGTACTGCACGGCCATAAGGCCCGCCATGATCGCCGCGCCGATGCCCATGAATCCGATCCGCGCCCAGTCGGTGGGCATGGGGTTGCGAATTTTCTCGACGATGATCCCGAAGATCCAGTGGTTGCCCCGCCAGAACTCGAAGGAGTTGAAGTTCGCCGCGCCATCGCGGTAGCCGAGGTAGAGGGTGTACCACACTCCGGTAACCATAGACACGACGGCGGCCACGGCCATGGCGAGAAGGAACCCCCAGCGCGCCTTGGGGAAGCCGTCGCTCAGCCGCGCCACGTGCGCGGCGGTGCACGGCACGAGGCGCTCGACGTTGCAGCACGGGCAGTAGGACAGGCCCATGAGGGCGATGTCCTGGGTCGGCATGGAGGCCGAGCCGAGGATGTGGAACGTGGCCGACTGGGGCGTGATCGGTCCCCAGAGATAGACCAGCCCCGTCTGCGCGACGAGCTTCGACACGCCGACGTAGGTGAGATACACCATCGGCAGGAAGAGGGCGAGTGTGCGGACGGACATGCCGGCCTTGTGCATCCACGCGGCGACGAAGAACGCGCCGAGCACAGTCCCGACCAGCGCGGAGCGGTAGCTCATCAGTTCACGCGAGTCGTCCACATCGCTCCGTCGGCCGAGGGCGCGGAGGACGACGCTCCTGAAATGGCTCCGCGTCATCCAGAAGCCCATGAGGACGATGACCAGGAAGCCGCCGAAGCTCTGCCAGCCGGTGGCGGCGTTGTAGGTGCACCAGTTGTCCGGTCGGCCGATGGTGAAGCCGACGGTCTGAAAGATGCCGACCTCCGTGGAGATCAGCAGCTCATAGAGCCAGATGCTGAGCAGGACGTCGAGCGGCGTGAAGAAGGCGAAGGCCATGACGAAGATATTCACTTTTGCGAGGATCGGCGGAAAGCCGCGCCAGAGGGGGAGCCAGCGCCACTGGCCGATGGGGAGTTCCGGGAAGCCGGGGCAGAAGTAGTGGACCATGTTCCAGCAGATCATCAGAAACGGAAGGGACAAGCCGAACCAGAAGGCCCGCGACCGCGCGAAGGGCGGCAGGACGCCCCCCGGCGCGGACGATCCCTCGATGAGGGCGAGGGGGATTTGAACGAGCGGATAGCTCAGGCGCTCGTTCTCGGCCCACTGTCTGCGAAGGATAACCATCGTGCAGAAGCACGTGACAAAGATGGCGAAGATGAGGAGCGACCACCACGTCAAGGGCCGGACCCACGCGCCCCAGGGGATGGCCTGACCGGCGGGCAGGCCCTCGTAGAACCAAGTGACCGCGTTGCCCTGGTCGCTGGGGCAGAGCCACTGCGGCAGGTGCTTCACCAGGAGTTCGTCCCACTGGTTCTCCGGCGAGGCGAAGTAGGCCGGCGAGATGGTGAAGCTGAGGAGAAACCCGATGATGCCGAGGGTCGGGAAGATGGCGGCGATCATGGCCATCGAGAAGATGACCACCAGTTCGTGCGGCTCGAATGCCCACGACGGCCGGACCCACCGGAGAAACACATTCACCGGAAAGGCCAGCAGGACGAAGGGGAGCATCGTGGCCACGGAGACATAGCCGAAGCGCATCCACGAGGAGTGGACGATGTAGTAGGAGTACGGCTCCCAGATGTTGATGAGCGCGGCCAGTGCCGCGCCGACGATGAAATGGCGGTATTTCTTCAATGTGACGTCAGGCTGCCTCAAAGACCTTGCGGAGCCGATGATGCCACCATCATAGGGATTGCGGTCGGCAAGTCAAGATGCAACGCCATCGGAACGGTCGAATAAGCGGGGGCATGGCGTCGTATATGCCTGCAGAACGGATGCGCGTGGGGGAGGATCGGGCGCAGGCGGGCGAAGGGACGGCGCACCCGCCCGTTGCCCTCACATACGGGGGTAGCGGGAGGGAAGAGGCATAACCCCTCAGGATCTTCTCAATCTTGCGCGTAGGGGCCGGCCCATGTGCCGGCCCCTGCGACGCAGGTCCCACGCGCTTAGGGGCGGACACATGGGTCCGCCCCTACAATCGCTCATGTTTGCCACCCTGTAGGTGAAGGGTTACAAAAGGGCGCAAAGAATGCTGGACATGAGCGTCGAAAACGTGCAAAATCAAGGGGTGGAATGGGGGATGGTTCCCCCGCGCCAAGGAGTCCGTCCTTCTTTTGAAGGAGGTGGTCCGCCATGGAACTGAGCCTCGACGTTGGATACATGATCGCATTCTTCCTCGGGCTGGGATACGCCCTGGTGTCGGGGGCCATCAATCTCCTGGGCGGAGGGGACCATGATGTCGGCGGCCATGGCATGGACGTGGGTCACGGTCTGGACGTCGGCCATGACCACGAAATCGGCCACGGCGGCCATGCCGCCGACGGCGCGGTGGACTTCTCGCCGATCAGCCCGGTGACTATCTCCTTCTTTGTCGCGGCCTTCGGCGGCACGGGGCTGATCCTGTCGCGCGTCTGCCACCTGCCGGGTCTGCTCAGCCTGCCGATCTCGACGGTCTCCGGGTTTATCGTTGCAGCCGGGGTGTTCTACCTGTTCTTCAAGATATTCCGCATGACCCAGGGCAGCAGCGAGTCGCGCGTCGCCGATCTGGTGGGCCTCGAGGCCGAGGTCATCACCGCAATCCCTGAGGAGGGCGTGGGCCAGATCGCCTACGTGAGCAAGGGCAGCCGCTACACCGCTACGGCGCGCGCGGAGGATCGCAAGGCGCATCCCGCGAACAGCGCCGTGGTCATCCGGCGCATCGTCGGCAGCATGTTCTGCGTCGCGTCGTCGCTGGATGAGGACCTGCGATCGCTCGGCGGCGAAAAGGAAAGAGACAAGGCTGACCAGCCGAGCGCAAAGGAATAGTCAGTCTTCAGTAAAAACCATAAACACCACCACGCGAAGGAGGGAATAATGGGAGAAACAGGAATTGTTGCACTGGTCGTAGGCGGCTTGATCGGCATGTTGATCATCTTCATCATGGTCTATGCCAGCCGCTACACGAAGGTCGGCCCGAATGAGGTGCTTGTTATCTCCGGTCGGCGTCACCGGCAGATCGAGGCCGACGGCACGGCGTCGGTGATCGGGTTCCGCATCGTCAAGGGCGGCGGCTCGTTCGTCTGGCCCGTGCTGGAGAAGGCGGACATTCTTTCCCTGGAACTGTTGACCCTGGATGTCAAGCTGCCGGAGGTCTATTCGGTCACCGGCGTACCCGTGACTGTAGACGGCGTGGCTCAGATCAAGGTGAAGGGCGACGACACCTCGATCCGCACCGCCGCCGAGCAGTTCCTCAGCAAGCGGCACGACCAGATCATGGAGATCGCCCTGCAGACCCTCGAGGGCCACCTGCGCGCCATCATCGGCACGATGACCATCGAGGAGATTTACAAGAACCGCGAGATGTTCGCCCAGCGCGTCCAGGAGGTGGCCACCCACGACATGGCCAACATGGGCATGACCGTCGTCTCCTTCACCCTGCGCGACATCCGCGACAGCCAGGGCTACCTCGAGGCCCTCGGCCGGCCGCGCATCGCCGTGGTCAAGCGCGACGCCATCATCGCCCAGGCCGAGGCCGACCGAGACGCAACCATCAAGAGCGCCCAGGCCAACCAGGCCGCCATGGACGCCAAGTACGTTGCCGACACCAAGATCGCCGAGGCCAAACGAAACTATGAGATGAAACAGGCCGACTACCAGGCCCAGGTAAATGAAAGAAAGGCCGCGTCGGAACTGGCCTACGACCTGCAGAAGTTCAAGACCCAGCAGTCGGTCAAGGAAGAGGAAATCAAGGTCCACGTCGTCGAGAAGCAGAGGATGATTGACGTGCAGGAGAAGGAAATCCTCCGGCGACAGAAGGAACTCGAGGCCGAAGTACAGAAACCGGCCGACGCGGAGAAGTATCGCATCCAGCAGCTTGCCGAGGCCGAGAAGTTCAAGCGGCAGACCGAGGCGGCCGGCGAGGCTGAGGCGAAAAGGAACATCGGCATCGGCGAGGCCGATGCCGATAAGGCGAAGGGCCTGGCCGCGGCCGCCGTCATCCAGGCCGAAGGCGAGGCCGAGGCCATCGCCATGACCAAGAAGGCCGATGCGTGGAACGCCTACAACGAGGCGGCCATCGTCCAAATTCTGATCGAGAAGCTCCCCGAGATCGCCAGGGCCGTCGCCGAGCCGCTCACCAAGACAGAGAAGATCGTCATCGTCAACACCGGCGGCGACGGCGGAGCGGGGGCGTCGAAAGTCACGAAGGACGTGGCCGAGATCATCGCCCAGCTCCCGCCCATCGTCGAGGGGCTGAGCGGGGTGGACCTGACCGACCTGGCCAAGAAGCTGCCGGGCCTGATGTCCAAGAAAGCCGAGGCGCGACCCGATAAGAAGGAAAAGTCGAGGGACGAAAGGAAGGAGGCATAACATGGGATTCTTCAGCAGACTGAGCGACATCGTCTCTGCAAACATCAACGATCTCCTGGATCGGATGGAGAACCCGCAGAAGATGATGAAGCAGCTCATCCGCGAGATGGAGGAGGCCGTCGAGGACGCCAAGGGCGCGGCGATCAAGGCCCTGGCCGACGAGCGGCGGATCGAGCGGGAGATCGCCGGGCAGAAGAAGAAGATCGAGGAATGGCAGACCAAGGCCGAGGAGGCCGTGAAGGCCGACCGCGACGATCTGGCCCGCCGAGCGCTGGAACTCAAGAAGGACAGCGAGGACATCCTGGCCGCCCTGCTCCCCGAGGTGGAGGCGGCGAAGGAGACGAGCGCCGCGATGAAGCGCCAGCTCAAGGCCCTCCAGGCCAAACTCCAGGAGGCGAAACGCAAGCAGGCCACCCTCGGCGTTCGGCGCAAGGCCGCCGAGATGCAGAAGCGGGCCGCGGGGGCCGGCGCGCGTCGGGGCAAGACGGACACCAGCTCGTTCGCAAAATTCGAGAAGGTGGAAGAGGGCGTCGCCCAGGTCGAGGCCGAGGCCGAGGCCATCGCCGAAGTGAGCGGCAAGGGCAAATCCCTCGACGAGGAATTTGCCGAACTCGGCGCAACGAACGAGATTGATGAGGAACTGGCCGATCTCAAGAAGAAATTAAAGAAGGGTTGACCGCCGTTGTTTCGAGACGGCCAACCTCCCGGAGGTTCGGAACCTCCGGGAGGTTATTTTTCGCAATTCCGCGCGACAGTCTTGTCGTCGGGGAAACCAGGATGCCCGTGAAACGCAAACCAGGCCACCTCGAACAAATCCTCACCATCCTCTGCGTCGTGGCGCTGGCCGTCATCGTGCGCCCGCTTCTGCGCGGCTTGGCGGTGATCATCACGGACGTGCTCATCGCCGCCGGCGTGGTCCTTCTCATCTATGCCACGCTCCGGCGCGGCAGGCGCAAGCACGCCCCGGCCCCGCCTGCGGATGAGGGATCAGCCGACGAAGCCGGGCCTCGCGGGAAGACGCCCGTCCCGTTGCCGCCCACGGATCCCAAGCCTGAACGCGAGCGCCCGCTCGACGACGCCGATCGCAAGGCGGAGATTGAGACCGAGCTCCGCGAACTCAAGCGGAAACTGGGGAAGGATTAAGCTTGCTGGTGGGCCAGAGGTCCACCCTACTTCCGGGGAAGGATGTAACCCGCTAAAAAGATGTGAAAAATTGTAGGCGCACCCTTTACGGGTGCGGTTCGGCGCACTGACGGCCCCGCAGGCTGAAGCCTGCGACTACAAGAAATCATTTTGCGTCCATTGCCATCTGAATCGGCGCGCATGGATAGACGGCAACCCGTGTGCCGTCGCCGTGGTGCGGCAGTAGTTCCCGCAGCGCTTCCTCCCAGCGCTTGCAGAAAACCATGCGCTCCGCCTGCCTGAAGGTCTCCGTGTCGAGCTTTGTAACGTACGGACACACCACCGTCATCTGCCTCACCTGCGGGAAGCGGGGGCGATGCCGCGCTCCTCGAAGATCGCCGCCGCGTTTGCCCCCGAACCGTCCGAAGAGATAATGGAACTGCTGCATTCCCTCCGGACGGTGCGACAGCAGCACAACGTCGCCCCCCTCGCGCACGGAGGATTCCACGCACCACAGCGCCTTGTAAGACTGCGTTGCTTGTGGATAGGCGTTGACGACGACGATGTCCGCCCCCGGAGCGACTTTCGTCCCGTAGAATTGTCTCCCGCGCCGACACCCCTCCCGGAAGCTCTTGACCGCATCGCCCGCCACAAGATCGGCAACTTCCCGCCGTCCGTTCAGCAGAAGGTCTATCTTGAAGTTCAAGCCTGCCATCGCCGCGGCTTCCTCGATGTTCAGTCGCTCCGCGCTGAATCCGTCAGGGTCTGATTCGGACGGCTGCCGAGATACCTCCCGGTGATGGTGGGTGATGGTCTCTATGCCGGATACGCCCGGAAGCACGATCTTCGCCCCGCCGCCGAACAAGTGGCTTTTTGAATGGTAGGGAATCAGTCCGCCGATCCCAATCTTCAGGTCGCACGACATCGCTTCGCCGTTGATGAACAGGGGCGTTCCGAACGATGTTTTGCCGATCTCCACATTGTGGTCGAAGGGATGGTGGTTATAGACCGGGTAGCGCTCGCATACCTCCATGCCCAGCTTCTTCGCGAACTCCTCTTCGGTCATTGCCTGGTGCGCACCCGATGCGGCGACAAACCGGATTTGGTCATCCTGAATGCCGCCGGCGCGGAGTTCTCTCAACACAGAGGGGACGATGCGGGCGGCTGGCGTGGGGCGGCAAAGATCGTCAAACAAAATGACGACTCGCTGCTTTCCGCTCGATATTTCCTGCAAGGGTGGCGAGTTGATCGGCGCGTTCAACCGAGCGAGGATTTCGTCGTCGCCCAGCGCCGGCGCATTGTGCCCCTTCATCTCGCACACTTCCACCTCCCAAGTCTTTGGAAAGTGCAGGGTTTCCTCGTGATCGCCATGCCACGCCCCAACGGATACCGGTATGGATTGGGTGCTCATCGGACTAAGGTCGCATCTTCATACAAGATTGTGATCTCTCGGTTTCTCTGCCGCACTGCCCGGCATATTGACGATATTATAGGAAATCGAGGTTCTTGAAGCAATCGCAAAAGTCAAAATGTTGAACCATTATAACTATCCAGGTAGAAATATATTAGAACTGCGGTAATGACAACTGTCGCTAATTTTGCGGCTGTTGGGGGACTCATCCCGCCCCTCGTCATTACTATTATTGTAAATCTCGTTTTAACAGTCTATTATGAATATCTGGTTTATTCGTATGACAGCACTGCTCCCCGATGACATGAAAAATGGATTATCTCGGCGGAAAAAACTTGACATCAAAGTTCTTCCCGGCATACAATAATAGCCGAGGCTAACTTTGTCCAAGAAAGGATGGCCATGCCGAAAAAGAGAACGCTCACGAGCAGCCTGGAAGACTACCTCGAGGTGGTCTATCGCCTCGTGCACGAGCAGAAGGTGGCGCGGGTGACGGGCGTCGCCAGGCGCATGGGTGTGAGCATGCCATCCGTGGTGAAGGCGCTCCGGCAGCTGGCCGCGCGGGACCTGATCCACTACGAGCCCTACAAGTTTGTCACCCTCACATCGGAGGGCGAGAGGGCAGGCGAGGAAATCGCCCGGCGGCACGAGCTGCTCTGCAAGTTCATGGAGCGGGTCCTCGGCGTTGACCACGAGACGGCCGAGCGCAACGCCTGCCACATGGAGCACGCCATGGGGCCGGTGGTGCTGGAGCGGTTCATTGACTTTCTCGAATTCGTCCACGCATGCCCGCGCGCGGGATCGGACTGGTTGGAGAGCTTCTCGGCGTTCTGCCGCCACGGGATCAATCACGAGAGATGCGTCGCGTGCGCCCGGCAGGCGCTCGATCACAGCGAGGCGCACCGCATCGGCGCGGCGCCCGTGCGCCTGCCCGACCTGAAACCGGGCGAGTGCGGTCGGGTGGTTGATGTGGAGGGAGACAAGACCATGAGGAAGCGCATCGCCGAGCGGGGCGTGGCGACGGGCGCACTGGTGGAGATGGAGAACGTCCCGCCGGCGGGCGAACCGGTGGACATTCGCGTGCGCGGATACCATCTGGCCCTTCGCGGGGACGAGGCGGCCAGCATACTCGTTTGCAGGGAGTAACATACAACGATGAAGGACGAGACGTATCCTTTGAGTCTCGCCGCAGCGGACCAGGACGTGGAGGTGGTGGATGTAACGGGAGGCCGGGGGCTGCGGCGCAGGCTGACCGAGCTGGGCTTTGTTGCCGGCACAAGACTGCGGATCGTCAACCGGGCAACGTCCGGCCCATTTTTGATTGCGTTGGGGAGCATGCGTATCGCCCTCAGCCCCGGCATGGCGCACAAGATACTGGTTCGATGATGGGACAGATGGGACAGGCGTAGGTTCGCATGAGCGAAAAACTACTCGTCGCCCTGGCGGGAAACCCGAACTCCGGCAAGACGACGATCTTTAACAACCTTACCGGCGCCCGGCAGCACGTCGGCAACTACCCCGGCGTGACGGTGGAAAAAAAGGAGGGCCGGTGTTCCCACGGCGGCGTCGCGATGCACATCGTGGACCTGCCGGGGACCTACAGCCTGACCGCGCATACCCTCGATGAGGTCGTCGCCCGGGATTTTCTCCTCAACGAGCGGCCCAACGTCGTCATTGACGTCGTTGACGCATCCAACCTCGAACGCAATCTCTATCTCTCCGTTCAGATGATGGAGCTCGGTGCGCGCGTCGTCCTCGACCTGAACATGAGCGACGTGGCCGCCGCTCGCGGGTTCGAGGTTGATCTGGATCGCCTTTCCCGCCTCATCGGTGTGCCGGTCGTCCCCACCGTCGGGCACAAAGAAAAGGGAATGGACGAATTGAAGGCCGCGGCCATCGAGGCGTCGCGGTCGGGGGAGGCGGTCCGCTTCAAGGTCAATTACGGCCGTGAAATTGAGGAGGAGATCGGCAAGATCGAGCAGAAGATCGAAGCCGACATGGAGCTTCCGGGGAAATACCTTCCCCGTTGGCTGGCGATCAAGCTCCTCGAACATGATGAAGACGCTCGCGAGAAGGTCCGCGCCGATGCCGTCGCGCCGGGTCCGATTTTGGCTGCCGCCGACAAGAGCATGGCCCACCTGCAGGTGATCTTCGGGGAGTTCCCCGAGATCGTCATCGCCGAACGGCGCTACGGATTCATATCCGGCGCATGCCAGGAAGCGGTTCGCGTCACGGCGGAAATCCGGCACACGACCTCGGACAAGATTGACATGGTCCTGACCAATCGCCTCCTGGGCCTGCCGATATTCCTGATCATGATGTATCTCGTCTTCAAGCTCACATTTGCCATTGGCGACCCGCCCATGGAATGGATCGAGTCGTTCTTCGGGTGGCTCGGCGGCGCCGTCACGCGCTGCTGGCCCCGGGGCGGCGAGAGCGCGCTGAAATCGCTGCTCGTTGACGGCGTCATCGGCGGCGTCGGCGGCGTCATCGTGTTTCTGCCGAACATCCTGCTCCTCTTTTTTGCCATTTCATTTCTCGAGGACTCGGGCTACATGGCCCGCGCCGCCTTCATCATGGACCAGTTCATGCACCGCATCCGACTGCACGGCAAGAGCTTCATCCCCATGCTCATCGGGTTCGGCTGCTCCGTGCCGGCGATCCTGGCCACGCGGACCATCGAGACGCGCCGCGACCGACTGACGACGATCCTCATCATCCCCCTCATGAGCTGCGGGGCGCGGCTCCCCATCTACGCCCTCATCATCCCCGCCTTCTTCCCCCCGGCGTGGCACGGGCGGATGCTCTGGCTGATCTACGTCATCGGCATCCTCCTGGCAGTCGTGTGCGCGCGGGTGCTGCGGTCCACCCTCTTTCGCGGGGAGACGACGCCGCTGGTGATGGAGCTGCCGCCCTACCGAATCCCCACCGTCAAGGGCGTCCTCATCCACATGTGGACGCGCGCCTGGCTCTATCTGCGCAAGGCCGGCACGGTCATCCTCGGCGCCTCCATCATCATGTGGGCCATGACGAGCTACCCGAAGAAAACGGCCTTCGACCGGGATTACGAGGCCCAAAAAACAGAGGTTCGGGCCAGGTTTATCGCGGGGGTTAAGGGGCTGAACGACGATCTCGGCCTTCCGGCGGACTCGGACCTCCTGGTCCAGGCCGCACAGGCCGACCTGGACCTGGAGGCCGAGCAGGAGAATTACTTCGAGCGCCAGCCGGGGTTCAAACAGGCCATGGAAAAGCGCGACGCGACAATCGAGGCCCTGACCCAACGGCCCCACGGCGACCTCGTCGCCCGATTCTTGGAGATGCAAGGTAGAGTGGAGCGCGCCTATGCCCGGTTCGACAAGGCCGTCAAGGAGGGAGAGGTCCCGGAACATTCCGCGCGGCATGCGGCGCTGGAGATTACTCGACACCATGCGTTGGACCGCGCAAAAGAAAGCGACCCCAAACTTTATGCCGCCGCCGTTGCATACCGCGAGGAGGTGGAGCGGCCCTACCGTGACACGCTTGCGCAGATCGGGAACGAGATGCGGGCGGAGGAGCTGGCTTACTCCGTGGCCGGCCGCATCGGGCGCGGGTTGGCCTGCGTGCTGCGGCCCCTCGGCTTCGACTGGAAGATCGGCACGGCCCTCGTCGGGGCCTTCGCCGCGAAGGAGGTCTTCGTCGCGCAGATGGGAATCGTGTACGCCGTGGGCGAGGCCGACGGGGGATCGGAGAGCCTGCGCCGGCGGCTCCGGGAGAATTACACACCGCTCGTGGGCTTCTGCATCATGCTCTTCTGCCTCATCAGCACGCCGTGCATGGCGACCATCGCCGTTACGCGGTCGGAGACGGGGGCGTGGCGGTGGGCGCTGCTCCAGCTCGGCGGCCTGACGCTCCTGGCCTATGTCATCACGCTCATCGTTTACCAGGCGTTCAGCCTGCTTGGGATTGGGGTCGTATAAGGGGAGAATCCATGACGGAAACAACTATCGTCTGTCTGATCGTGATCGTCGCCCTCCTGCTGACGGGCCGATCCATTCATCGTTCCCTCACCGGCAGGTCGCCGCGCTGCTCTTGCGGCCAGCCGGGCGTCTGCCCCCTGAGCGACGCGGAGCGGAAGAGGCAGTGCGACTCCGACACGGGTAAGGATTCACAGCCGCGTCCCCGCGATGGTCGCGATTAACCGGAAGGGAGAAACCATGATGGAGAGCAACCACATGCGGACATGGAGGGCATCCATATGCCTCGCTCTGCTGACAGTACTTGCCGCGCCGGTCGGCCTTTGGGCCGACATAGTCATTATGAAGAATGGGAACAGGTTCGAGGGAAAGATCGTGGAGGAGTCGCCGGACCACGTTATTCTGAAGATGACCTACGGCACGATGAGCTTTAAGAAGGCGGGGATCGAGGAAATCAAGAAGGACCCGGGATACAAAGTACCTCCGCCGCCGAAGGCGGCGCCCGAGGCCGCGCCCCAACCGGAGAGTACCCCGAAGCCCCCGCCGCCGCCCCCGGAACCTACAGCCGCGAAACCCACGCCGCGCGGCGGCGCCGTCGGGCTGGAGCAGGCGGCGGCCTATGTCGTACCCAGGGTGTTGCTCCGCACGGTGGCGTTCTCCCCCGATGGGGCGACCATCGCAGCAGGGGGCCACAACAGCGATGTCTTGCTGTGGGAATGGCGCACCGAGAAAGGGCCTGCCCCGCTGAGCAGCGACACGGGCATCGTGGCCTCGGTTGCGTTCTCCCCCGACGGACGCCTGCTGGCGTCGGGCAAGCATAATGGCGCCGTGAACCTGTGGGATATCGCAGGCCGCAAACTGGTTGCGGAACTGTGGGGGAGCTCGGGCAGCGTCGAATCTGTGGCGTTTTCTCCCGATGGCAAGATGCTGGCCGCTGGGGACTGGCACGGCTCGGTTGCGCTCTGGGATGTGAAAACACAGGAGCAACGGGGTGTGCTGAAAAGCGAGGCGTTCTGCATCGCCTTCTCCCCGCAAGGGACGCTGGCGGCGGCAGGCGTGAACGGCGCGACCATCACGCTGTGGGACGTGGCCGAGAAAAAGCAATTGCGGGTCATGCCCGGTCACGAGAAGATGGGGATCGTCGGTCTTGCATTTTCCCCAGACGGCAAGATGCTCGCCTCCTCCGCGCGCGACGACACGATCAAGCTATGGGACGTCGGCGCTGGAAAGGAGATACGAACCCTCAAAGGCCATCGCAGTTGGGTGAATTCAGTCTGCTTTTCGCCCGACGGCAAGGTCCTTGCATCCGGGAGCTATGACAACACGATCAAGCTCTGGGCCCCCTCGACGGGCGAGGAACTGGCTACGGTCAGGGCGCATGAAGACGACGTCCGCGCCGTTGCCTTCTCCCGCGACGGGAAGTATCTCGCCTCCGCAGGCGAGGACGGACGGCTCAAGGTCTGGTCGCTGGTGAAGTGAACACCCGCGAGAAAAGGTCTGTAAAGAGTAACCGGTCATTTCTGCGGTTTGACTTGCCTGGGACTGCGCCTTCTGATAAGATACAGCTTCGTTATCCCGCGCGTCCTGTTGGAGAACCTTCAAAGCGATGCTACGACTTGCGGCGGCGAACATGCTGCACCGTAAACTCCGAAGCGCGATCTGCATCGCGGCGGTCGGCGTCGGCATCGCCATGCTCCTCGTCCTTGTGGGAATGACCGAGGGATCGCTCGGCGAGGTGGCCGCGCGGATGCGCTCCGTCGGGGCGGACCTCCTCGTGCACCCCGACGACGTCAACCCCGTCCTCGACTCCGAGGCCATCATGCCTATGAAGGCCGGCGAGATGATCGAGGCCGTTGACGGCGTCCGCGCCGCCTGCCCCGTTGTCCTGGCGCGAATCGCCCTGAAGAACAAGACGCAGCGCGTCTTCGGCGTCAACCCCGACGCCTTCCGGTCGGTCGGCGCGTCGCTGGAAATCGTCGAGGGGCGCCTCTGGCAAGGGGAGAACGAAATTGTCATTGACCGCCGCCTGTCGGAGGGGCTGGGGTATAAACTGAACGACGTCATCAACCGCCTCGGGCGGGACCTGACGGTCGTGGGCATCTGCGAGGCAAACAACGGGGCGCGCGTGCTTATGCCCATCGAGACGCTCCAGAAGGCGCGGGCGGTGAAGGATCGGGCGTCGTTCTTTTTTGTGAAATGCGCCTCGCCCGACGATGCGGGGACGGTCGCCTCGAAGATCGAACAGGCGCTGGCCGTGATCGGCGTGAGGACGATCCTCCTCCGCGACTACGACCATGCGCTCCGGCAGAGCTTCCGCGGCTTGGAGGAGTTCATCCGCGGCGTCAGCGCCGTATGTCTTGCGGTAAGTTTTCTCGTCATCTTCCTGGCCCTCTACGTGGCTGTGCTGGAGCGCACGCGCGAGATCGGCATCCTGAAATCGCTCGGGGCGTCGAAGGCGGCGATTGTGATGAACGTGATGGCGGAGTCGCTGTTCCTGTGCCTGCTCGGCGTCCTGTGCGGCATCGCGCTCAGTACGGCGGGCAAATTCGCCATTGCAAAATTTCTGCCCATGCTGACCGTCGTTCTGAGCGTCAAATGGATGCTGGCCGCGGGCGCTCTCGGCGTCGCCGGCTCCGTCCTGGGGGCCGTCTATCCTGCCTGGTGCGCGGCCAGACTCGACCCGGCGGTGGCGTTGAACTATGAGTGACACGACCCGACAAGCGATCATCCGGACCGTTGATCTGAAGAAGTCCTACCGGATCAAGGGCGGGCGCATCCCCGTCTTGCGCGGGATCAATCTGGAGGTCCAACCGGGCGAGTTTTTGGCCGTATGCGGGCCGTCCGGCTGCGGCAAGTCCACGCTCCTGCGCCTGTTGGCGGGTCTGGAACGGGCCGACTCGGGAGCGGTCCATCTGGACGGCGACGAGTTGACCGCGTCAAGCGACGCCCGCCGCACGGCCATCCGACGGGAGAAGATCGGCTTCGTCTTCCAGCGGTTCAATCTCTTTCCCGCCCTCTCGGCGGTGGAGAACGTGCGGCTTGCGCTGCGCATCAAGGGGCATCCCCTGGGCAATGGCGTCGCCGACGTGCTGGAGCGGATGGGGTTGAGCGACAAGCTCGACCGGAAGCCGATGGAACTTTCCATGGGTGAGCAGCAGCGTGTGGCCATCGCCCGGGCGGTGGCCCACAAACCGAGACTCCTCTTCGCCGATGAGCCGACGGGGAACTTAGACTCGAAAAACGCCGAGGAGGTGCTGGGCATCTTTCGCAGTCTCAATCGCGAGCACGGCCAGACGGTGATCATGATCACGCACAATGCAGAGGCCGCCGCCGTGGCAGATCGGATTGTGCGGATGCGCGACGGCCTGTTGGTGGATGGCGAGGCCTAACTATATGAGCCTAACCTCCCGGAGGTTCCAACCTCCGGGAGGTTGGATTCCAGAAGGTATACTCAGGCATGGCAGAAGTCAGCATGTACGAGGAGATCAAGGCCGCCGCGGACCTCGGCTACCGCCGATGGTTCTGGCCCTTCGCCGTCGGCTTTGGGATCGTGATGCTCACGGCGGCCTACGGCGTGCAGGCCGGCATGGTGCCGGGGCGCATCGGCCACATGGCCTTCTTCGCCGCCTACATGAGCCTGGCTTGCACGTTCTGCCCGCTGCCGACGGCGTGGATCTTCATGTGGGTGGGACGGGACTTCAATCCGTTCCTCGTCGCGACAGTCGGCGCGCTGGGGACATGCGTGGCGAACCTGAACGACTATTATCTGCTCAGTTTCTTGCTGCGCTACCGCCTGGCGGACCGGGTGCGGGCCGCGCGCACCTACGACGCCGCGGTTAGGTGGTTCGACAAGGCGCCGTTCGTCATCCTGTCGGTCGCCACGTTTCTGCCGATCTCGGTGGATGTGGTGCGGCTGCTGGCGATCTCGCGGCGGTACAGCCGGAGGTGGTTCGCCCTGGCCACGTTCGTGGGGCGATGGCCGCGATACGTCATCCTGGCCCTGATCGGCCGGGAACTGCAACTAAGTTGGGTGGGCATCTTGATCGTGTTTGTCGCCCTTGCGCTGGTCGGGCTGGGCAAGTTCGGATGGAACCTGATTCGGAGAAAGAACGCATGAGGCATGTTGCTGCGTCCGGTGCATGTGACTTCCATCGCTTGTCTTTTCCCCCTCTCCGCTCGCGGAGAGGGGGTGGGGGGAGAGGTGCGGCGCGGAGGCCGCTCTTCCCTCACCCCATCCCCCTCTCCCGAAGGGAGAGGGGAGCCTGCGCTTCACGATGGAGATTGCATGCATTCGCTGTGTCTGCGATGTTGCTGTTGGTTGCGTTTGCTTGCGCGGGGGCGGATGACGCGCAGAAGGAAGTGGACCGGATCGTCGGGGAGTTTGAGAAGGCGACGCGGGACCTCAAGGCCCTGAGCGCCGACCTGGGGGGCTCGAAGGTCTGCAAGGCGATGGAGTTCCGCGAGGAGTATGAGGCCAAGTTGAAGATGCAGCGGCCCAAGAAGCTCCGCCTCGATTACACGAAGCCCTACAAGGAGCTGCGCGTTGTAAACGGCGATCTTGCCTGGATTTATGAGCCGGCGCTGAACCAGGCCCAGCACATTGATCTGAGCCGCCGCGGCCAGGAGGTCAAGGGCGCGACGCCTCTGGAGCTGGCCTTCTCGGGGAACGTGGATGACCTGCGGCGCGATTACAACATCGCGCTCATCAAGACAGAGAAGACCGAGAAGGGCAAGACCGTCTATACGCTGGAGATGAAGCCGAAGGGCGAGGACATCGAGACGAAGTACAGCTCGATCGCGCTCAAGATGGAGGAAGGCATGTGGGTCCCGTTCGAGATCGTTACGACCAATCTGACGGGCGACACCGTCGAGACCTATATCCTGAATAACCTGAAGCTGAACCCCTTCACGCTGGGGTGGGACTTCAACTGGAGTCCGCCTCTGGGTGTGGATGTAGTGGATCCGATGGAATAGGGGCTTACTTGTCCTTTTCCCCCTTCTCTTTTTTCTCGTCTTTCTTTTCCTCCGGCTTTTCCTCTTTCTTCTCTTCCTTCTTTTCCTCGCCGGGCGCCTCACCCTTGGCGGCGGCGCCGGGGACAGGCGGGATATCGCCGACGATGGCGGAGAACATCAGAGGGGCGTTGGGGTTGACGAGAAGGTGTTCCCCATCGCCGGCGCCTGCCACCTGGTTTCCCGTCTCGCCTTTGGCGCGGAAGATGACCTTGGGCTTTTTGCCGACCTTCTTCGTCGTCTTGAGTTCAGCCGTTCCCCGAATCATGCGATCCACAACCTCCTCCACCTTGTTCGATGACCCATCAATAAAGCCGGCTTTTCCTCTGACTTGCGCCTCATATTTGATGGTGAGAATTGCATCCTGTCCCTGTTCCGCGAGTTTGAGCTGCTTTTTGTCAAGAACGTCCATGATCTCGTAGCCCTTCTCGCGGAGACGCGCCTTGATGGGTGTGGCTATCATGGTCGGCTCGACCTTCGCTTCGGATCCCTTCCATGTGCCGGTCACAACGAGGCCGATGTTCTTGATGTTGAAGGACGCGAAGTCCTCCGTCGCCTGCCCGCCCCCTTTGAAGCCCTGTTCCTGCGCCACGGCGGCCCACTGCGCGAAGATACAAACGCACACAAGCACAACCCCCAGCTTCCTCATGGCTCGTCCTCCAATTCTCCCCAAAGTGTGTTTCCAAATGCGCCGCAAAATACCCATTATTATATTATGTCGGCAAATACGCCTTGTCAAGGTAAAACCCCGCAAGGCGATTTCATGTTGAAATGGCCCCCCTGTTGCGATATGATGAGTTTTGCAGCGCAGGCCGGCCGTCGCCCGGCGATTTGCTTCCTGTTCAAATGAATCGGAGATGGGTCCTTGGCGCCCTGGCTATTCCATCGCATCAGCGGCATTATTCTGATCCCACTCGTGGCATTAAAGTTCTACACGGGACTGGCCATGACGCGGGACCTGCCCAAGCCCCCCTGCGACATAAAAACACTGCATGGCGGGACGTATATCATTGACAAATTGATCCTGTTCTTTCTGGTTTTCCACGTACTATACGGGGTCCGTCTCATCCTGATTGATCTCGGCGTCAAATGGGATCGGCTTCTCTTCTGGGCGACCACCCTCCTCGGCATCGTGATCTTTGGCGGCTCATATTGGTATCTCTTCGCGGGGTAGGCCGGCGTCTCGAATGATCTCCCACGATGTGCTCATAATCGGCGGCGGTCTCGCGGGGCTTCGGGCCGCCATCGCGGCGGGGCGGGGCGCGGATGTCGCCGTCGTCTCCCGCGTCCATCCCCTCCGGTCAAACTCTGTCGCCGCACGGGAGGGCATCAACGCCGCCCTCGGCAACGAGAGGAAGGCGGGGATTGACTCCATTCGGCGGCATATGAGCGACACCACCGAGGCCGGCTGCGCCCTGAATGCGCCGAATGCCGTGGAAATCCTGTGCGAAGAGGCGCCGGATGCAGTTTTCGACCTCGAACGATGGGGCGCGCCCTTCGATCGAGAAGAGGACGGCCTGATCGCCCAATCCAGCGCCGCGCCGGGCGCCTTCCCGCGCACATGCCTTGCGGGTCCGCATACCGGCCACGCCCTCCTTAACACCTTGTTCGAGCAGACCCTGCGGTGGGGAATCCGGATATATCCTGAGCGGCGGGTATTATCCCTTGTCGTGGAGGATCGGCAGTGCCTTGGGGCGGTGGTTCTGAATCCCGCCACGGGCGAGGTTGAGGCGATGGGGGCCAGGGTCGTGATCCTTGCCGCGGGCGGGTGCGGACGACTCTACGGGCGCACATCCAACGCCCTACACTGCACGGGAAGCGGCATGGCGATGGGATACCGGGCGGGTGCGCCGTTGGCCGACATGGAGTTCGTCCAGTTCCATCCATTGGCCGTCGGCGGGGGGCGGCTGCTCCTGCCGGAGGCGCTGCTGGAAAGGGGACATCTGCTGAACGGTCGGATCGAGCGGTTCATGGAGGCCCATGCCATTCAGCACATGGAGCATGCGCCCGGCGACGTGCTGGTTCGGGCTATTGCGCGGGAGATCGCCGAAGGCCGCGCCTTCAGCGACGGATGTGCGCGTCTCGATTTTCCGGATCTGTCCGGCAGGGCGCGAGCGAGCCTGGTGGCATGTGTGCGCGAGGAAGTGAAAAATCTCCTCGGTCTCGATCCGGTAAACGAGCCTATGCCCGTTGCGCCGGCCGAGCAGTGCATTATCGGGGGTCTGGATATTGATGAGCATGGCGAGACGTGCATCCAGGGGCTGCTTGCAGCGGGGGAGTGCGCGTGTTCCGGCGCCCACGGCGCGAGGGTATTGACGGGAAACGCCCTCCTCGACGCCCTTGTCTTCAGCAGGCGTGCGGGGGAAAGGGCGGGGATGTTGTCAGCAAGACGAAAGGGGGCCGTTGCGGAGGGGGGCATCGAGACGCACTGCAAGCGCGAGGAGGAGCGCATTCAGCGGCTTCTATCGAACGGATCGGGCGAAAGCCCCTGCGCGCTGAGGGACCGTCTGGCCTCGATCATGTGGGATAAGGTCGGTCCCCTGCGGGACGAGAAGGGCCTGTCGGAGGCCCTTTATGGCATCCGTGAATGCCGCGCGGCGTATGCGAATGTCCGCGTGGCAGGCCAATCGCCGGAGTTCAACAGCGACCTGATGACCGCCATTGACGTAGGGGAGATGATAGATGTGGCGGAGGCCATCGCCCTGAGCGCGCAGGCGCGGCGGGAGAGTCGGGGCGTGCACTATCGGACGGATTTTGCGCAGCCGGATGATTCGAACGGACTGGGACATACGAAGGTTGTTTTCTCGGAATCGGGTCCGGAGCCATCCTATACTTCAGTGGGCAAGGCGGATGTTGTTGGCAGTGCTTCGGGAATGAGACGAGCGTGTCGGAAGTCATAGTGGACGTAGAGTCGGCCCTGATCCACCAATCCGTCTGCCAAGTGAGATTGCGCTTGTCTCCCCCGCAAGCCCGAAATCCCTTTGCCGGGGAGCGGCTGGATGCTATACTACAGTTGGAAATGTCCTGATAGCGGCCGTAGGAAATGACTTAGATGACCGAATAGGAACGTGTCATTCTTGATGACTTCAAGTGGAGAGTCTCTGCTCGTTTGCCTTTGCACCGCATAGTTCTTTTTGGGTCGCGGGCGCGAGGCGATGCTGATGCGGATTCGGATGTAGACGTCCTTGTGGTGTTGGATTGTCCGGTAGATTCTTCATCGGACCAGTTTGTGAGCCATTGCGCCTGGGAAGCGGGGTATGAGCATGGGATTGTCGTCACACCGGTAGTGTTCTCCCGCGATGAGTGGGAGAATGGACCGGAAAGCTATTCCCTCCTGGCGATTGCGGTCAGGCAGGAGGGGATAGAGGTATGATTGCCAACGCTTGATGAGATGCAGGGGCTGGTTGACCGGGCCTCCGCGTTTGTCGGGACCGCGAGGGATTGTCTCCACGAGCGGGGGTATTGCTGAAGCGCTGGAATCACGCCTCACCCCACAAGTGAAACTGCGTCAGGAACGCGATGACCAACTCGGAAGGCATAGCACTTTTTGACGTCTATCGCTTCAACCCGAAGACAGACGCGGCCCCGCGTCGCCAGCGGTTTGAAGTAGACCTGGAGCGGCATATGACGGTGCTGGACGGACTCCGCCAGATCCAGGACAGGCGGGATTGCCTTCTTGCCTTTCGGGCGTCATGCCAGGGGGGGCGCTGCGGGGGATGCGCCATGCGGATCAACGGTCGGATTCGTCTGGCCTGCGAGACGCGCATCGAGGCGCTGAGGAGGCGCGTGGTGCGCGTGGACCCTCTGCCGAACCTGACGGTGATTCGGGACCTCGTGGTGGACATGGACCCATTTTGGCGGAGCTATGAGCAGGTTCGGCCCTGGTTGTCGCCGGATGTTCAGTACGTCGAGTGCGAACGCCTCCAGACGCCGAAGGAGCGGGAACGGTTTTGCGCATACATCGTCTGTATTCTCTGCGGGGCCTGCTATGCGGCCTGCCCGGTGGTTCGGCGGAGCCCCTGGTTCCTGGGTCCTGCCGCGCTGGCGAAGGCGTTTCGCTTCGCGGCCGATTCCCGCGAGACCGAGGCGGAGGAACGGCTCGATGCGCTGAACAGCCACGCAGGCGTGTGGGGATGCGACGCGATATTTCGGTGTGTGCACGTCTGCCCGAAGGGCGTGCCGCCGGCGCATGCCATCGCGGCCATGCGAAGAAGGCTGGTGATGACGAAGGCCAGGCAACTCTTCCGTCTCATTCCCTTTGGACAGGGAACATCCACCGGTCAGTGGTGAAGGATGTTTGAAGATGCTGGATAGAATAGGCCGCCTTGGAATCAACACCGCGACGGGGGCGGTGCGGTTCCTCTACTTCCTCGACGATGTGCTTATGGCGATGTTTCGCGACCGGGGCCGGGGCGAGCGCGTTCTGCGGGGGGTATTTGTGCATCAGGTCTATTTCACCGGCGTTCAGGCGCTGCCCATGCTGAGCATCCTTGCGGCCTCCATCGGCATAGCCACCACCCTTGGGGCGCTGGTCTCGCTGCCGGCGATCGGTGCGGCTGAGTATCTGGGGATAACCATTGTGCTTGTCGTGATTCGCGAGCTGGCGCCCATCGTTACCGCGGTGATCGTCATCGCCCGCTCCGGGACGGCGATGGCGTCGGAACTGGCGAGCATGTCCATCGAGGACGAGATCAACGCGATGAAGGCGATGAAGATCAACCACATTCGGTTGGTCGTGCTGCCCCGGCTGTTCGGCGGCATTGTCTCCGTCCTTTGCCTGACGGGCTATTTTGCCTGCGTCGCCATCCTGGCCGGATACGCGGCGGCGTCGCTGACTATGGATTACCCGATGGAGACGTTTCTCGTGGAGGTGGTGGCGGCGATCCGACCGAGCGACATTATAGTCAGTTTTTTGAAAGGGGCTGTCTTTGGGGCCATCGTGCCGCTTTTTTCGTGCTATTATGGACTATCGGCGGAGTATTCAAGCACCCAGATACCCCAGATGACCACCCGAGCCACCATCAGTTCCCTTGTATGGTGCTTCATCGCGGGATTTGTGGTTACATTCCTGACTTACTGAGACGCCATGACGAATGTCAACGAGCAAAAAGATGTGGTGCTGAAAGTCACGGGGCTGAGCTACGCCTACCACGAGGCGCCGATCCTCCGCGACGTGAGCTTTGAGGTGTATCGAGGCGAGATTTTTTTCATTGTGGGCGGGAGCGCGAGCGGAAAGACCACCTTGCTCCGCCTTTGCGCGGGCCTGATAGAGCCCAAGTCGGGAACGGTGGAAATCCGGGCGAAAGAAGAGGTGGGGGAAAAGATCCACGTATCCAGCGGATTCGTCTTCCAGCACCAGGGCCTGATCAGCAACATGGACGTATACGACAACGTGGCCCTGCCGTTGCGCTACCACACCGAACTGACGGAGAAGGAGATCGAGGAACGGGTCGAGGGCGCCCTGCGCTCGACAGGGGCCCTTGAGGCGGAGCGGATGCGGCCCGACTATCTGAGCCTGGGCATGCAGAGGCGCGTCGGCGTGGCGCGGGCCGTGGTGCTTCACCCCGACATCATCTTTTACGACGATCCCCTCCTCGGCCTCGATCACGAGAACGCCGCTGCCGTTGCGCAACTGATCAAGAAAACACGCGAAGACTACGGCGTCACCTCCGTGGTGGTGAGCCACAGCCTCGCCCTCGCCTCGGCGCTCGGCGATCGCATCGCCGTGGTTGTGAAGGGGCGAGTAACAGACATCGGAACCCTCGCCGACCTTCGAAAGAGCCAAGACGCCGCGACGCAGCGATTCCTGCGCTCCCACGCGTCGCTCTGGCTGCAGGCGACGCAAGTTATGGAGGAAAAATCACATGGCCATACCGCACCGGGTTGAGAGAATCGTCGGCATCTTCATCCTCTTGCCCATCCTGGCCGTCGGCGCCCTCGTGCTGGTCTCGGGCACCAGCAAGGGATGGTTTGAGAACAAACTCGAACTCGAGGCCACCTTCGACCAGGGCATGGCCCTCCGCCCAGGCGCGTCGGTCGTCATGGAAGGCGTCCGCGTCGGCTGGGTGGATTCCGTCGCCTTCGACCCCGACAACCGCGTCGAGGTACAGATAAGAATCCGAAAACGCTTTGCAAACCAGGTCCGAACCGATTCCGTCGCCACCATCACCAAGCTCAGCCTCCTCGGCGATCCGGTGGTGGTCATCTCCAAAGGCTCCGCCGATCAACCACAGGTGGACGACGGCGTCGAAATCCAGACGCGGGCCACACGCGAGGTCCAGCCCCAGGAACTCCGCCAATTGTTCCTCAACACGATAGACCTCGTCTCGCAATTGAATTCAAAAAACACATCCCTCGGCAAGGTCATCGGCGACGATGGAAAACTATACGACGACCTCACCACCCTAGTGGGCGCGACCAATCGGCTCCTGAAGGACGCACCTCCCGTCCTGGTCGAACTGACCCCGCAGTCCTCCCTGACCATCAGCCTCAACGCCAAGTTGCAGAAACAGGTGGACGGGTTGGTCGCCATCGTGGATCGCCTCGACAAGATCATAACCAAGGCTCAGCAGGGGGAAGGCACCCTCGGCAAGCTCCTGACCGACCCCAAGATGTTCGACGAGCTGGTGGCCCTCATCAAGGAATCGCGGCAACTCGTGGCGGAGTTCAAGGTGACGGCGGAGAGCCTCTCGCGAGTGGCGCCCGTGCTGCCCGACCTCGTCGAATCCGGCGATACCCTGATTCGTCGCGCGGATGGATTGCTCCAGAAGATCGAGGCCAACCCATTCCTCGGCGGCCCGCCGGAGGAACGGCCCCCCAAGCTGCCCTCCCAAATCGAGGAGCGGTTCAAGCACTATCGTCCCGAAAAGTCCACACCGGAGGGGGAACCCAACAAATGACTAACTCATGGAAAATCGCCGGCGGCCTGGCGCTTGCCCTGATCCTCGGCTGCAAGGGCAGCCAACCCCAAGAGCGGCTCTTCAGCGCCGAAGAAATCACCGATCGCGCCGAGCGCCACCGCAAAGTCGGAAGGACCGACGCCGCCCTGCGCGACCTCCTCCGCGCACATGCCCTCGCCGAGGGCACCGACAACCGCAAAGAGGTCGCCCGCATCGCCAACGAAATCGCCGGCGTTTACTACTCCGACGGCGACTTCGAATCCGCCCTCAAATACCTCAAGGAGGCTGAAGAAATCGCGCGCGAACGCAAGGACCTCGATCTCCTCGCCGTGGTCCTCGGAAACATCGGAGGGGTCCACTCTGCCCAGAACAAACTCGACCTCGCCCAGGCCGCCTACGAAGAAGCCCTCTCCCTCGACGAAAAAACCAAGAACAAACGCGGCCGCGCGGCGCACCTGAACAATCTCGCCATGCTCCACCGAAAGCAGGGCCAGAAGGAAAAGGCCATGTCCCTCCTCCAGGATGCCCTGGACATAAACCAGGCGATCAAGAACGAGGTCGGCGCCGCGACGAACCTCTGCAACATCGCCTCCATCCACGAGGCCATGGGCCAGCCCGAACAGGCCATCGAGTTCTACAAACAGGCGCTTGAAGTGGACAAGGCCATCGAGAACTTCCAGGGCGTCGGCCTCGACCTCAGCAACATCGCCCACCTCTACGAGGGCCTGGGGAAGAACGACCTCGCCATCGAATACTACGCCCGAGCCGAGCGCGTCAACCTACTCATCGGCCGCGACGACCGCGCCGCCCAGGACCGCGAGGCCATCGAACGCCTCCGAAAAAAACTCCCGGCCGCGCCATGACAACACCGCCGTTCTCCCCCATCATCCGTCTTATCCGATGCCATCCGGCAACTGATGTATGTGGGTGTGGGCGGGTACCGACAAGGAAAAAGCAGACGCAGATTCACGCTGATTCTCACAGATAATTTTAGAAGTTCGGGGTTTAGGGTTTTGGTTCGTACCTGATGCCCTATTCCCGTACTCCCATACGCACACACGCCCATACCCCCATACGCCCACACTCCACACTTGGAACCGACCTCCCGGAGGTCGGAACCCCGCGTCCGCGCGGGGGGAGGTCTTTGCCGAAACCGCGCAACAGTGAAAAAATGCATCGCCGCATCTGCGTCCGTTGGCCGTCTCGTGGCCGTTAAAGCGATTAACCACCGTTAAGCGCATGGGAAATGCGGCCGGAGGGCGAATGAGGGGCGTTTACGAGTCGGCGTACGGTTGGCTACTAAATGAATTTGGTCCAAAAAGCCGTTTCTGGCAGAATTCGGGCTGGAAAGGGTGGTTCTGCGATTAGTAACCAAGCGTATGGACATACGGTTGGTTACTAATCGCAGAATCGCGACGAAGTGAAATCCGATCCCTCTCTCGTGACACGTCTTATGCCAATCTCCCTGACCGAAAGGGAGTCGTGCGCACATGTGCAAGCGTATGGAAAAAGGGTCATTTTGCGGAACAAAATACGCTTGGGTAACAAGAAGTTGGAAGGATGGAAGAATGGAAAGATGGAAGGTTGGAAGAATGACGAACTGTGGGGTTGTTGAAAAACCCTGTTCTTGTAGCCGCAGGCTTCAGCCTGCGGGGCCGTGATGCGTCAAACCGCACCCGTAAAGGGTGCGGCTACAGTCGGTGTTCGCCTCGCGGGGGTTTTTCAACAACCCCACTGTCACCCATCACCCATAGCCTCTGACTTCTGACCTCTGATCTCTGACCCCTGATCTCTGCCCTCCCACCTATCACCTGTCACCCATCACCTGCCACCCGGAATCTCTACGCCTTCTCCCACACCTTGCATTTCTTCGGCAGGAACTTCTTGTCGAAGCGCATGAAGACGGGCAGGCCGTCCTTGCCTACTTTGATCGGGACCTCGCCCGCCATGAGGGGCGCGATATACTCGCGCATCTTCCGAGTGATGTGGTTGCCCTCCGCGTTGATCCACGCCCGCGGCACCTTGCTCTCGCCGTTGGCCACGGCGCTCAGGTCGGCCAGGCCGGTCGTGCAGCGATAGGGCCTATTGCCCTTGCGGACGAGCGTGACCATCTTGCCCGTCGTGCCCTTCACGGCCTCCTTCACGGCCTGCGCGCCGACCATGTAGGCCTCGTCGCTGTCGGTCTTTGAGGCGAAGTGCATCGCGTTTCGCTGGCATGTGCCGAGCTTGTTCGAGCGGCACTTTACTCCGACCTTGTTCTCGATGATCTCGCGCAGCGTCTCGGCCACGCCGCCGAGCTGCTGGTGGCCGAAGGAATCCTTGGCGAAGCCGCCGCCGATCTCGGCGATGTACTTCCCGTCCTTGTTCTGGATGCCCTCGGAGGCGGTGATGAAGCAACAGCCGAGTTTGTGGAGGACCTTCTTTACGTCCTCGACGAACTTCTCCATGTCGAAGGGGACCTCGGGGACATACACGAGGTGAGGCGCGTCTTGGGGCGTTCGCTGCGCGCAGCCGCCCGCCGCGGCGATCCAGCCCGCGTTGCGGCCCATCGTCTCCAGCACGGTGCACGTGTCGCTGGTATAGAGGGCCTCCGTGTCGCGCCCTGCCTCCATGGCCATGGTGGCGATGAACTTGGCGACGCTGCCGTAGCCGGGGCAGTGGTCGGTGAAGGCGAGGTCGTTGTCAATGGTCTTCGGGATGCCGACGGCGCGCATCTCGTAGCCGCCCTCGTTGGCCAATTGGCTCAACTTGTCGGCGGTGTCCATCGAGTCGTTGCCGCCGGCGTAGAAGAAGAAGCGGATGTCGTGGGCCTTGAAGACCTCGATGATCCGCTCGTAGTCCTGTCGATTCTCTTCGAGCTTTTTCAGTTTGTAGCGGCAGGACCCGGCGGCTGCGGCCGGGGTGCATCGAAGCGCCTCAATGGTGGACGGCTTCTCTTTCCGAAGGTCGAAAATCTCCTCGCGCAGTACGCCCAGGATGCCGTTCAGCGAGGCGAAGATGCCTTTGATGCACTTGTGTTTCTTCGCCTCCTGGACGACGCCGCACATGCTGCTGTTGATCACCGTGGTAGGCCCGCCCGACTGAGCGACGATGCAGTTGCCTTTCAGGTCTGCCATGTTATCCTCCGTTGTCTTAATGGTGTTTGAAAATTTTCTGGATGGTGCGTGAGTTTACAGATCGTCTGGGGCGTCTTCAAGTGAAAAATTCCTTGACGCTCTCTCCGCGATGCGTGTATCATTCCTGGTCTTTGCAGGATCATGAGGTGTATTGTTATGGTGAAGAAGTACCTGTCCTCGCTGTTGAAGACGAGCGGCATTGCGCCGTCCGGCTCGAATGACGACAATCAGGCCCTCGCTGATGTGCTGGGCGAGCGGATTGACATGACCGTTTACCCCCGGTCCATCGCCGGCCAGAACGGAGTCATCTTCTTTTTCGCAAAGAATGGGGTGGACAAATATCTGTGCTTTGCGTCGGAGGCATCTATCCCTGCGGCCTTCGGAGCGAAGGGTAAACGCGCTCGGCTGACGGAGCTTGAGTTGCTCGTGGCTATTGTCCCCCCCAGCCACGAGCGGGCCTGCGCGCTGCGGCAGCATCTTCCCTTCACCGCCGCCAGCGTCTTCGGGGTGCGGAAGGCCCTCGGCACAGGCGACCGGCTCGGCCTGGCCACGCCGGGTCATGTGCGGGCCGTCCGCGGCAGCGGGGTCGTCCCCTACTTCGCGCAGCAGTCCATCCGGGAGATGAGTCGAACGCATCGCACACCCGAGGAAGTGATGGACACGGCCACATGGGGCGTGTTTCAGTGTGGATGGAGGGAAGGCTTCGGCTCCGATGCGGATCATCTGAAGACCACGGATGATATAGACGCCTGTTTCAGGGCAGGCTTCACGTTCTACACAGTGGACCCCGGCGACCACGTTGACAATGAGGCCGACAGGCTCGACAAGGGCGCGTTGGCGCATCGCTTCGAGCAACTTCCCTGGGGCGACCTGGAGTCCACGGCGTCGGACTGCCGGGCGGCCTACGCGGGTAAGGACTTCCCGGTCGGCTCGGAACTTACGATCCACATGACCGATGAGGCCATGCTCCGCGCCGCGGTGAAGTACGGCAAGGCCATCGCCCATGCGACGAGGATGTATCGCCACCTGAAGGGCAGGATGGGCGACAAGCCGTTCGAACTTGAGATGTCCGTTGACGAGACCCACGCCCCGACGACCGTGCCGGACCATTATTTCGTGGCCAGCGAGTTGAGACGGCTCGGCGTGGAGTGGGTCAGTCTCGCGCCGCGCTTCATCGGCGAGTTCGAGAAGGGCGTGGACTACAAGGGCAGCCTGAATGAATTCGAGGCCGCGTTCCTCCAGCACGTCGCCATCGCAAAACACTTTGGGCCGTACAAAATTTCGCTTCATTCGGGGTCGGACAAGTTCAGCGTCTATCCCATCGCTGCGAGGCATGCCGGGGAGCTGGTGCATGTGAAGACGGCGGGGACGAGCTACCTCGAGGCGCTTCGCGCCATCGGGCAGGTGGCCCCGGGGCTCTTCCGCGAGATTCTCGCCTTCGCCTTCAAGCGGTACGACGAGGACAAGGCGACGTATCACGTCTCGGCCGATCCGGGCAAGGTCCCCACGCCGGACCGCCTGAAGGATGGGGATCTTCCGGGAGTCCTTGACCTGTTCGACGGCCGGCAGTTGCTTCACGTCACGTATGGTTCGGTCCTCACGTGGGAGGGCGATGAGGGGTTCTACTTCCGCGACCGCATCCTCTCCACGCTCCGCGAGAACGAAGACGCGCACTATGCCGTGTTGGAGAAACATCTGGGACGGCACGTTGCCCCGTTCAAGAATGTCTGAGAGAAAGGAGTTTTTTCATGTGCAATGAATATCTGGAACGTCTGTTCAACTTTGAAGGCCGCGTGGCGGCGATCACCGGCGGTGGGGGCGTGCTGTGCAGTATGTTGGCCAAGGGCCTGGCGACGCAGGGCGTCAAAGTGGCCCTCCTCGACCTGATGGAGGACGCCGCGAAGAAGGTTGCCGACGAGATCGTCGCCGACGGCGGCCAGGCGATCGCCGTGAAGGTGGACGTCCTCAACAAGGCAAGCGTCGAGGCGGCGCAGAACGCCATCCTGGAGAAATATGACAAAGTGGATATTCTCATCAACGGAGCCGGCGGCAACAAGAGGGAGGCGACCACGTCCGACGCCCTGTCCTTTTTCGACCTGCCCCCGGACGCCGTGCGGTGGGTCTTTGAGCTTAACTTCATCGGCACCCTCCTGCCCACCCAGGTGTTCGGCAAGTATATGGCCGAGACCGGCAAAGGCGACATCCTGAATATCTCGTCCATGAACGCCTTCCGTCCGCTGACGAAGATCCCGGCCTACTCGGGGGCCAAGGCGGCGGTGAGCAACTTCACCCAATGGCTGGCCGTGCACATGTCGCAGAACTACTCGAAGGACATCCGCGTGAACGCCATCGCTCCGGGGTTCTTCCTGACGCAGCAGAACAGGTTCCTGCTCACCGACGAGAAGACCGGCAAGCTGACGCCGCGCGGCAAGACGATCATTGACCACACGCCTATGGGGCGCTTCGGCGAGCCGGAGGACCTGGTCGGCACGGTGCTGTGGCTGCTGTCGCCCGGCGCGAAGTTTGTCCACGGCGTCGTGATCCCCATTGACGGCGGCTTCTCCGCGTTTAGCGGCGTATGATTGAATCCGATGATACCGGTTGCGATTTGTTGAAGAGGAAAGGAGAGGATTTATGGCGAAAGACCCTCAAGCGGCACTGAAGGCATTCAAGGCCAAACACGATTTCTTCGTCGGCGTTGACTCCGATGGCTGCGCCTTCGACAGCATGGAGATCAAACACAAGGAGTGCTTCATTCCCAACATCATCAAGCACTGGGACCTCCAGGCCGTGTCGAAGTACGCCCGCGAGGCGGCCGAGTTTGTGAACCTCTACTCCAAGTGGCGCGGGATCAATCGTTGGCCCGCGCTGGTCATGGTGTTCGATCTGCTCAGCGAGAGAGACGAGGTCAAGAAGCGCAAAGTCAAGCCGACGAAGGCCGCGTGGATTCGGAAGTTCATGGACTCAGGACTTCCCCTCGGCGAACCGGGGCTGCTCGAATTTGATAAAAAGCACAATCAAGAGGAACTGAAGAAGGCGTACGCCTGGAGCCGCGCGGTCAACGACGCCATCGCGGACATGGTGCATGGCGTGCCGCCGTTCCCATACGTCAAGGAGAGCCTCCAGAAGCTGTCGAAGCAAGCCGACATCATCTGCGTCTCGGCGACGCCCGGCGAGGCGCTGGCCCGCGAATGGGAGGAGCATGGCATCGCGAAATACGCCGCCATCATTGCCGGCCAGGAGATGGGCAAGAAGGACGAGCACATCGCCCTGGCGACGAAGGATCAGTATAAGAAAGACCATATCCTCATGGTCGGCGACGCCCCCGGCGACATGAAGGCGGCGCGGGCGAACGGCGCGCTGTTCTATCCAATTAACCCGGGTCACGAGGAGGACTCGTGGCAGCGCTTCTACGAGGAGGCCGTCGGCAAGTTCCTCAGCGAGGACTACAAGGGCGCTTACGAAGCCAAACTCATCGCGGAGTTCGACAAACTCCTGCCAGAGACCCCGCCCTGGAAGAAGTAGGGCGATGACGCAGGTTCCTCGCAAGGAATTCGGCCTGCCCCATCGAACGATCACCGGCCCCGGCACGCTCAGCGAGGCCGGGGCCGAGGTCCTTCGCCTCGGAAGGAGGGCCTTTATCGGCTGCGGCCGCGCGACCATGCGCAAATCGGGCATCCTGGACACGCTGCTTTCCTCGCTGCACGCCGCGGGCGTCGAAGCGACGGTCTTCGATCAGATCGAGGGAAACCCGTCCACCGCTACCGTTGACAAGGGCGTCGCCGCCGCGCAGGGATTCGGCGCGGACGTGATGATTGGCCTGGGCGGCGGCAGCGCCATGGATGCCGTAAAGATGATCGCCCGGCTCGCCCGCGATAAGGGCCGGGCCGTAGAATACCTCATGGGCGGGCGGACGCCCGACGCGCCGGGGCTGCCCGTGGTCGCCATTCCGTCCACATCCGGCACAGGCAGCGAGGCGAACCACATCGCCGTCATTACGAATGAGGAAACCGGGATCAAGAAGGGGGCTCGGATTCCCGAGAGCGTTCCCCGTCTCGTCATTTTGGATCCGGAGGTCTCGGCGCACATGCCGCCCGACCTTACGGCCCATACCGGCCTCGACGCCCTCGCCCACGCGACGGAGAGCTTCGTGTCCACCGGCGCGACGCCCCTCTCCCGCGCCCTGAGCCTGAAGGCCATCGAGCGCATCGCTATCTTCCTCCCCCGTGTAGTGAAGAACGGCGGCGATATGGAGGCCCGAATGGAGATGGCCCTCGCCTCGTACATGGCCGGTGCGAGCCTGATGGCCAGTGTGGGTCTCTGTCACGAGATGGCCATGGCCCTCGGCAGCTTCCGAAAGGACCACCACGGCTTGCTCGTCGCCCGCCTCATGGTCCCTGCCATGGCCGTCAACCGCCGTGAAGCCGACGACGACATCCGGGCCATTGCCCGAGCGATGGGAAGGAACGATGCCAACGTTGACGACGCATTGAACTGTCTGGCGGAGTTTGTCCGCCGGTTCGTCCCCGCCGGACCGCTCAGTGATCTCGGATACAAAGTCACCGACATCCCGGAAATCCTCCGCATATCCAAGATCAGCACGAACATCACGACCAACCCCAAGCCCTTGGACGACGCGCTTCGCACCCGCTTCCTCGAAGGCATGATCGAGGAAGGCGACGCGCGGTAGGTCTTTTCATTTCGCAAATGCCGTTTACATCCTCGGTTATAGGCTATTATGGTTTGGCCTGATGCGGCGGAGCGTTCCGAGTCATAACAGACTTAGGCAGCGTATGTTATGAAAAGTAACCCCGCCTTGGCTTCAATCGGCACGCGCTTCGCTAACTTCCTATACGAGGAATAAGCGATTTCAGGATAGATCGAAGGGAGGTGCGAGATGCGATTCAACCGGAGCATATTACTGGGCCTGACGCTGATGGGACTGACCGCCGCGCCGACGATGGCGGAAGGCAAGCGGCAGAGAGGACCCGACCAGATGAACCAACTGGCGGAGTTTGACGATCCCACCGTCGAGATGAGGAAGGAGATTACCTCGCTGAACCTGATCAATGCGCTGAACCTGACCCCCGAACAATTGACCCAAATCCTCAAACTCGCCGATCGGCAGGATGTGATACTGAAAGAGCACTCGGCCCGCATGGCCCAGGTCTCCCGGGAGCTCCAGCCCGCCCTCTCCGAACTCAAGGGGGTGCTTGAGCAGCAAAAGGAAATATCGGACAACCTGGCGAACCGCGTGAACCGGATTGATCACCAAAACATGAAGATGCGCGACCAGTTGATGGGCGATCTGGCGCGCACCGGACAGGAAATCGAGGGCATCCTGACGGAGGCGCAGCTTGAGGTCATCGAGACGTTTCAGCCCTGCATAATCCCGCCGAGGGACCTGTCGGACCCCGTGCGCGCCGGCCAGGCCAGCAACTCAGGCATCGGGGAGGATCTTCTGCGGAAGATTCGCGGGATGTCCGACCAGGAGTTCCGCATGCAGGCGCCGCGCATAGTGGACCAGGGGCTGAACCGGGCCGCCGAGTTTCACGGAAAACTGACGGAAAAGGAGAGGGCGGGAGAACGGGAACGACTGCTCGCGCTTGTGAATGAAGTCCGGGGCATGTCGGATGTCGAGTTCGAAATGAAGAAAGATGAACTGACCAAGCAGTTAAAGCCGAAGAACAAGATCAAGGAATTGCAGCACAAGATGGAGGAGGCCCGTATCGGCGGGAGCGTCGGCAAGGCGGCGCGGTTCCTCATGAACCCCGCGGCGATCAAGGTCCTCCGCAATCGTGCGAAGCAGATGGATGTGGCTATCAAGTAGCCCCATCTGTCTTGATAATCGAGTCGTTCAGGGGAACGCCCCCGCGTTCCCCTTTTTCCTGTCGAGATTTTTCATTCCCCGTTTCCGCATTTGACAAGGGACCAGGCTGTGTTATACTTCCCGTAACGTGAGCGTGTGCGTCTGCGGGTAACCAAGGTGCTTTTTGGAGGACCGACCATGGCTCTGAAGGTGAAACAGGTTGACGTCTGGGCTGGAACGATCAAGGACCGTCCCGGAGGGCTGGGTGAAAAACTGAAAGCACTGTCCGCGGCCGGGGCGCTGTTGGAGTTTGTCATCTCGCGCCGCGCCCCCGAGAAGCCGGGAACGGGCGTCGTTTTCCTCACGCCGCTGAAGGGCGCAAAGCAGATGGCCGCCGCGAAGAAGGCCGGCCTGAAGAAGGCGAAAAGCCTCCATTCCGTGCGGATCGAGGGGCCGGACAAGGCCGGCATCGGCGCCAAGATCACCGGGTCGCTCGCCAAGGCGTGCATCAACCTGCGCGGACTTTCGGCCGCGGCCATCGGCAAGCGCTTCGTCGCGTACCTCGCCCTCGACACGGCCTCCGACGCCGCGAAGGCGATTCGCATCCTCAAGAAGTTCTGATCCGAGGGCCAGGCGTGTCCTAACAGGTTAACAGGAACCGACCCGCCGCACACGGTTTTCGGCATCCTCTGCCGATGTGCAAATATGCGGAGGCATGGAGACGTACGTCTTGGTAGAGGGTCAAGACATGGTTTGGGAGGACATACCATGATGCGCCTCTTCCTGGAACGCACAGGTCGAGTGCTCTTTGATGTGTGCGAGGAATTGCTCGGCCCACCGTCTTGTACCCCACAGTCGAAATGGATAGGCGGAGTGGTCGCGCCGCTGGCGCTGGCGGCCTGCGGGCTCTGCTGCTGCCTGGCCCAACACGTCGGCGGCGATCATCTGGCCATCGGTGGAAAGGCGGCCGTGGCCTTCGGCGTCCTCTGGATCAGCGCCGGGGGCTTTGCGCATTTCCATTACTTCTGGGGTTCCCTGAATCGGCTGCACGTGCTCTCCGAACCGGGCAAGGTCGTGTCGCTCATCTCACTTATCTTCAGTGCGCTCTTCATCGCCTTCTCATGGGTTGCCGCAACATACAGGTAAGCTCACGCTTGCCATTGCCGAGTCAGAATCCTATAATTGTGGAGGAACTTGGCAAGCTGTCTGACCTGGAGTATAAGTGTGACTCACTTGTCTGTCCTCTTCGCTGCATCGGTCCTCGTCGCCGGCCCGTGGCGCACGTATGAGGTCTATCAACCCCGCATCGAGCGGCACTTTGTCATCAAGGGCGGGGCGCATGATCTGAAATATAACCACTGCAGCAGCATCGCATGGTTCAAGGACCGATGGTTCTGCGTCTGGAATGGGAACTACCCGCCCGTCGAAGGCGCACCCGGGCAGCTTGTCTATATGAGCACAAGTCCCGACGGCAAGACATGGTCGCCGCCGGAGCCCGCCTTCTCGGATGAGCGCCATAGCACGAACCCCATCCCATGTCCCAAGGGAACCCAGTGGCAGCCCAACCTTATCGTCGTCGGCAATGAACTCTGGGCCGTGTGGTGCCAGAACTCGAAGGACGAACACAATGGATGCTATGTCTCGCGCCTCGATCGGCCGGATGGCCGGTGGACGAATCGCTTGTTGAAATGGAACGGCGACACACAGCCGGAGGTGGACGGGAAACGTTGGCGCGTCTTCCCGACCCAGAACCCGGTTCAGCTCCGGTCCGGCCGCATCCTTGCGCCGGTGACGCTGATCGGCCCGAAGGCCGCCGACGCTCCGCTGGACATGAAGAGCTGGTGGGGGACGGAAAAGCGCGACAGCGTCCTCTACAGCGACGACACGGGGGCCGCATGGCATGTGTCGGCGGGGGCCATCCAGCCGGGCCGAAGCTGGGCGCAGTGGGAGCCGACCGTCTGGGAACCGTCGGATGGGACGGTAATGATGTTCAGCCGCAACAACGACTTCCGCGATCCGGCGTCCGGCGGCATGCGCCCGGCGGAGGCCATGCAGTGGTCGCTGAGCAAGGACGGCGGCGCGACATGGACCCCGCATCAGCCCGTTCCCATCGAGACGGTTTGCTCTCGCATGCATGTCCTCCCGGCGGGGGGCAATCGCTGGATGATGGCGCACTGCGACTGGCCGGCCAGCGCCTTCTCGCAGGACCGATACAACGCGGCCCTTTTCTTCACCCGCGGCGCAGGGATTGACTTCGTTGCCGGGCCGGGCTTCTCGGGCATGGAACATGTAGTCGCTTATCCGCAGATGTGCGTCAAGGACAACACGGCGCTCATCTCCCACACCCAGGCGGTGCCGATCCGTTCGATCAAGGTTGTGCACGTCTCGCCCCTGCCCGATCCTGAACGGTATTACCTTTTCCCCCGAAGCAACCGCCCACCCTCGCCCATGCCACAGAAGGCGGAGGATGCCTGGCGCTTTGACGGCGGGCAATGGATCACAGGCCGGAAAGAACTTGCCGTGGGAGCGAACGGCTTCAGCGCCGGCGCGTGGGTGCGCCCCTCCGGCGGAGGCACGCTTCTCGACACGCGGCCGGGGAGCCCGGCTTGCGGGGTTCTCTGGGGGCTGACGGGCACGAAAGACGGCCTGGCGCCCTTTCTCTTTCTATTCACCCCGGAACGGCACATCACGCCCCGCCTCACGCTTCGCGCGGCGGAGTGGAATTACGTAGGCGTAACTGTTGACTGCGAGGGACAGTGGGTGGACTTTCATGTGAATGGCCGCACCGAACGGGTGTCGCTGAAGAGCCGCCCTCCCCATCCGCTGCAAGGGGCCAGCGCGTGCATCGGCGGCAAACGCTCCACCACGAGCCGTGTGCCCGGCCTGCAGGGGGACTTGAGAGCGCTGGCCGTCTTCCCATCCGCCGCATGGCGAACCGAGGAACACAACTGGCTGCACAACCGATTCGCCCCCGCGCTGAAGCAGCCCCTGCGCGAGCCTGCCGCAGAACCGGAAGGCAAGCCTGCGCTGTGGTTCGACTCCGCCGATCCTGCGTCAATCGAGCGGGACTTCGTCTTTCCCAGCGATAAGCGGGACTCAGTCGAACTGGTCACGCGAGACGGCCGACAGGTCCTTTGCCTCAGCGGCGAGGCGTCGGCGGGGGTGGACTTGGACGAGAATGTCCGCTCCCGCGGCGACCGCGTGGAGTTTGCGTTTCGCTTCCGCATCGAGAACGGCGAGGAGCACGTGCTGTGCACGGTGGGCGACGCCGTCCACCCGGCGCGCATCATTGCTCGAGGCGGCGGGGTATTTCTGCACACGAAGGAAAAGGAAGTTCCATGTGGTCCCCTTCGGAATGGGGAGTGGAATGAGGCGGTGATTTCGACTGTGGGCGACCGGATGTCGGCCCGGATGAACGGCGGGGAGTGGGCCTCGGTCGAGCACCATCCCGTGGCCACATGGCTTTATGTCGGGCAGGGCTATCGCACGGGGGCGATCCCTTCAACGAGTGGTTTCCTTATTGACCTTGCATCCGTCCGATCCAGTGTATCCGTTCAACAGGCCAAGCAATGAATTGTGTAAAGGAGTGAAGATGAGGAGCTTGTCGCACCTAAAAATCATGGGGCTTTTTGCGGCTGTCGTTGTCTTGATCGGGACCGCCCTCTCCGCCGACGACAAAGGGAAGAAGGAGGAAGGCCCCATGCTGCCGGGAACGAAGCATCGGGTGCACGACATGGCGCGCCCGCAGCCGCGCATCGTCACGCCTGGGGAGAAGCCGGGCGATCCGCCGTCGGATGCGGTTATCCTCTTTGATGGAAAGGACCTGTCGAAGTGGGTAGGCAAAAAGGATGAACCCGCCCAGTGGAAGGTGGAGAACGGATACATGGAGGTAGTGCCGAAGGCGGGAACGATCCGGACGAAGGAGACCTTCGGCGATTGCCAGCTCCACATCGAATGGGCCGCGCCGGCCGAGGCGAAGGGCGAGGGCCAAAGCCGCGGCAACAGCGGCGTGATCCTTATGGGCCGCTATGAGGTTCAGGTGCTCGATTCCTGCGGCAATACCACCTACGCCGACGGGATGGCGGCGTCGCTCTACGGCCAAAGCCCGCCGTTGGTTAATGCCTGCCGGAAGCCCGGGGAGTGGCAGACCTACGACATCGTCTGGATCGGCCCGAAGTTTAACGGCAAGGAACTGGTAAGCCCCGCGCGGGTGACGGTGTTCCACAACGGCGTGCTCGTCCACCACGGCAAGGAAATGCTCGGCTCGACCAGCCACAAGAAACTTGCCCAGTACAGTCCCCATGAGCCGACCGGTCCCCTCACGCTCCAGGACCACGGCCAGCCGGTGCGCTATCGGAACATCTGGTATCGCCCCCTGACCGATTACGATCAGACCGAGCCGCCATCGGCCCAGAAGGAGAAATGATTCCATGATGACGCCGCGCGAGTGTTTTCAAGCGATCATCCGACATGAAAGGCCGGATCGGCTCCCCTACAAATTCGGCGGGCCGAGGAAGTCCACCTTTGATGCGTGGCGCAGGCAGGGCCTCTCGGAGGAGCAGGAAGTGAAGTGGGGAAGGTTCGTGGGGGAGGACGGGGCGATGGGCATCGGCAAGCTGAACGCCGGCTGGCTGCCGCCCTTCGAGGAAAAGACCCTGTCGGTAGACGGCAACAAGCGCATCTGGATTGACAACACAGGCGTGAAGCGCCTCGACGCCGTCAAACAGCCGACGGATGGGTTCGTCACGCGGCAATACCTCGAATTCCCCGTAAAAAACAAGGCGGATTTCGAGGAGATGAAAAAGCGGTTTGACCCGCACGATCCGACCCGAACGGCGGATCTGGACCAGCATGGCAAGCCCAAGCCCGGAACCTCCTGGCGCGACCGGATCGAGACGTGCAACAACGCAAACGTTCCCGTCGTCGTTACGGTCCCGTGCATGTACTGGCGGGCGCGGGATTGGTGCGGATTCGAGGGCCTCTCACTGATGGTCTATGACCAGCCGGAACTCGTGCACGAGATGTTCGAGTTCTGGACGTGGTTTTTGATGGAGCTTTTGGACGAACCGTTAAAGCATATCCAGGCGGATGAAATCATCCTCAACGAGGATATGGCCTACAAGGGACAGTCCATGCTCAGCCCGGCGAAGATGCGGGAGTTCATGGTCCCCCGCTACAAGCGCCTCTACGACTTCTTCAAGGAGCGCGGCGTGAGGGCCGTGGTCATGGACTGCGACGGCTACAACAACCAGATCCTGGACACCATGTATCCCGATGTGATTGACGGGATTCAACCCATCGAGATCGCCGCGGGCAACGACCCGGAGGAAATACTGACGGAGTACCCCGGCATCTTCATCCACGGCGGCATTGACAAGCGCGAGATGCGCTTCTCCCGCGAGCAGCTTCGCGCCGAGGTGATGCAGCGATTCAGGACGGCATGGAAGCTCGGAGGGTACATCCCCCACGTGGACCACGGCGTGCCGCCGGACATCCCCCTGCGCAATTTCCTCTACTATGTGGAGCTGGCCAAGGGTCTGGCGAGCGGCGAGGACCTTGACGCCTACGAGCCGCCGTGCGATTTGGAGAAGGATCTCGGCCCCATCGAGGAGATGTTCGATCCTCGCAAGGCCATAGCGTCGGCCTATGGGGAAGAGGATGAAGGGTAGAAGGCCCTCGCGCGAGGTCAGGGAAGAATCGCAAAGACCCGCGCTGGAAAGCCCGATCCGCCCTTTGGTTTCGGAAATGCAACGACAACGAGCGCGCCGGATTCGGGGACCTGATCCAGGTTGGTGAGCAGCTCGATCTGGTAGTGATCCGATTGCAGGATGTAGGTCTCCAGGGAGTAATCGCCCTTGCTTGTGGCGGCGCCCGGGTCGGTGTCAGTGGTCTCGTGGCCGGAGGCGGTGATCTTCCGTTCCTCGTAGAGATACTTGAGCACATCCAGGTTCCAGCCGGGATAATGGGCTGTTCCTTCAGCGTCTTTGTTCTGCATGGCGGCCATGTCGGGCCAGCGCTTGGACCAGTCGGTTCGCATGGCGACGAATGCGCCATTGGGGATCGGGCCGTGCCTTGCCTCCCAGTCCTTTATGTCCTGCATCGTAATCGCGTAGTCGGGGTTCACGGCGACTTTGGCGTGAACGTCAATGACGGCCATCGGCAGGATCATCTCTTTGACGCTTATTTGGTCGAGCGTCCGTTTTCCTTTCGCAAAATGGGCCGGCGGATCAATGTGCGTTCCCCACTGCCCGACGAGGGAGTAGGATTGGGCAAAGAACCCGTGCCCCATTGTCCCCACCCCTTGTTCATACGAGTAGAGCGTCTCCCGTTTCTCGTCCGGGAAGCCGGGCCAGTGCGGGATGCCCGGCTCAAAACTATGAGTGAGGTCAACGAATTGCCTTGTCTTCAGCGCGGCGTAGAGGTCAGTGCGTTCGGAACGTTTCGGGATCGTTTCACAGCCCGCTCCGATAACGATCCAGGCGGCTATCATGGGTAGAACAAGTCTTCTCGTCTTACTGTTCATGGTTGATACCTGCTCGATCCATCTGGGCCCAACGATGCAGAGGGGTTATCTTCGGGCCGGGAGTCGCTGCTCGCGGAAGAGTTTTTGAAGGACGGTTACCACGTCGGGGTCGAGGCGCGAGCCGGACTCCCCTTCGAGGATCTCCATAATTTCGTCGGGGCGCATATGAGTCCGGTAGGCGCGGTCGGCGTTCATGGCGTCAAACATATCGGCGACGATCAGGATGTGATCCACCAGGGTCAGGTCTTTGAAGGTAAGCCCTCCGGGATAGCCCGAGCCGTCGCCGCGTTCATGGTGGCGGAGGATGATTTCGCGCGCGTCGGCGAGGAAGCGGATGGGTTCGAGGACGCGGTAGGCGATTTCGGGGTGTTTGTAGATTTGTTCCCAATCCTCGTCGTTGAGAACCTCTTTTTTGTTCAGGATGAACTCGCTGATAGCGAACTTGCCGATGTCGTGCAGCGTGGCGGCATAATGGAGGGTGAGCGCCCTGTCCGCAGGCAGGCCCATATCCTCGGTCAACTCGTCGCAGATCATCGTCACGCGCTGGGAATGGCCGTGTGTGGAGGGGTCGCGCGCCTCCATCAGCATCACCAGCGACTTGAACGTGGCGACGTAGGACTCCTGCAAGTCGGCAAAGAGCTGGCTGTTTTCCAGGGCGACGCCGGAATGTCGGGCCAGGATGGTCAGTATTTGCAGATCGCTGCGGCTGAACTTTGCGGCCTTGCCGTTCTTTGTCAGCGCCAGGGCGCCGAGCATTCGCTTGTGGGACTTGAGGGGGAGCATGATGAGCTCTTCGCCCTCGCCCATCGGCAGCACGAAATCGGCCGGGGTCGGCTCGATGCGTTCAAGAGTTTTCACCTGCGCGAGGGGGTGCGCCGGGTCCTTGCTTATGAGCATTAGTTTGCCCTGAATCGCGGCCTCGGCGACAGGATGCTTTGCCAGTTTCTCCCGGGCCGCTTCCACATCTTCGTCGCTCCATCCTACGGTGGAGGCAAATTTGGGTTGGTGTCCCCCGCCGTCCATGAGGAGCACAAAACCCCTGGCGGAATCCGTCTGAGAGAGGGCGGATCCCAGGACGAGGTGGGGCAGTTTGAGAACATCTACAATCGCGCTGATGGCCTTGCTGGCCTCGAAGAGGCCGGCAAGTCGCTTCAGTGCGGCGTTTTCCTCGGAGAGAACTTGGCGTTGAAGGACATTGTTGATGGAGGTGAGCAGTTCCTCGCGGTCGAAGGGCTTGAGGACAAAATCGCACACGCCCTCTTTCATGGCCTCCCGGGCGTTTTCCAGCGTGCCGAAGCCGGTCATGATGATGGAAGGGGTGCCGGGACGGATCTCCTGGATTCTTTTCACCAGGTTGAGGCCGTTGCCGTCGGTTAGTCTCAGGTCGGTGATAAGGACGTCGAATTCATCGTGCTGCGCGGCATTGACCGCCTCGGAAACGCCGGCGCACGCCACAACGTCGAGGCCGTCGAGCGCGAGGGCCTCGGTGACAAACCGGAGCACGGTCTCTTCGTCATCGACGACCAGCGCCCTCTTGCCCTTCAATTCGATTGTGCCTATCTTACCTTCCACAGCTGCATCGCTAAGGCAAAGGCTCCGCGTGACAACGCCACAGGAATTCACGGCCCTATTGGGTGCGTTGCACCCCTCTTTATTGGCTATGCATCAACACGACAGCGAATCGTGGATATGCGTGTTTCAAAGCCGCCGAAGCGGCGGTTCAACGAGGCGACGCCGCCAACCTGCCGATACGCTTCTTCAGGTCCTCCACTATCTCCGACGAGAGCCTCCGACAACCATATCGCGCCTTGCAGAACTGAGATGTGATTGCCCGAATATCCTCCGTCCATTGGGGGATCGAAGCGATAATCTGCTCGGCAAACTCCCAGGGAGTCTGGCCAGGCTTTCTTCGAAAGCCCCGCTTCACCATGGCCGCCGAGAACCTTTCATAAAGAAGCCCCGGCGCGTCCAGCTTCAGCCGTCTTCGGAACAGAAGGTGTATGACCGTGAATGTAAAATACACTATAACCGCTACCGCCGGAATTGTCAACACCAAAACGGCGAGCACTTTTCCTGCCTTGACTATTGCGGATTGTTCTGCCTTGTCTTCCTCGTCTTCGGTTTCCTTTGGCCCCTTGGCAAGAAAGTTTGCTATGGGCGTGAGCAGCCGGTCCGCAAAACCCTCTAATATTTTGAATCCGTTGCTGTTAAGCGCATTTTGCGCCTTCACCCCGAAGAATTCCTTTTGATCGTCCCGGCTGTAAGCAATGAAAAGATTCACCCACGTCACATCGAGGAAGTCGGTCAGCCTCCGCGCCAAACTGGCGATTCGCCTGCCAAACGGGAGCGCCTCCGCCACAGCGGGAGTGGGGTCAAAGGTCTGCCACCCGCTATCCTCGAAATAGGCCTCCACCCAGGAATGGGCGTTGTTTTGTCTGACGATGTAAAAGCCGCCGAATTCATTCCATTCGCCTCCGTGGAATCCGTTCACCATTCGCGCCGGGATGCCGAGGGCCCGGAGCATAATGACCATACCCGAGGCGAAATACTCGCAGTGGCCCTGTTTTTGTTTCAGGAGGAAATCCGAAATCGGTTCTGCGCCCGGCGTGGTGGACATGTCAATGGTGTACTTATACTCCCCGGAATCGCGCAGATGCCTCTCAATAAGCCGCGCTTTCGTTCGGAGCGTCGTCGCCCGAGCGGTAACTTGCCGGGCCAGGCGTTCGACGCGGCGATCTATCGCGGGCGGAACGGTTACCAGGCTCTGCAGGATCGCCCGTTCCTGCCGGCTGGGATAGCGGTCCACCTCCCGGAGGGGTTGCTTTGGGGGAGTGGGGAGGACGTCGGAAACAACGACGTATTTGATCGTATTCGTCCGAGGCGCTCTTGTGACCATCGTGCCGGCCACCGGCTCGTAGAAGATGATCTCATCGGCCCATCCCTGAATCCGAAGCGACTCGACCGGATAGAGTGCGAAGAGCACTCGGGTATTGATCGGCTCCAGGGTGATCGTTTGCGTCAATTCTCCCCCGCCGCGCGCAAAACCCCGCATGGGATCTTCGATCTCTCTGCGCCACAGGTATCTCTGCCTGCTTCGCACCCACGACCATTTTCCCCCTTCAAAGCTGTATGTATCCAGCGCCGTCCCGCGCCAGTAGAGAGGCACATCCTTCCCTTGCATCGGTTCGCCGTCCTTTGTCGTGAGCTTGACCCCCATCACCTTCTCGTCGCTCATCTTGATCCGGCCGAGCTCCCCAAGCGCGCACCGCTCGGAGAATCCGGAAATAGCCTGGCTCCGAGAGACGATATTCTGCCGGAACATGTTGGCCTGGGTTCGGGGCAGAACAAAAAATAGACCCACGCCCATGACCAAGATGCATACGCTGACTTTCAGTGAAGGCCGGAACATGCCTTCCGCATGCTTGGGTCCCTGGGCGCCCGCCTCGTTCGTCTCGCGGTGAAGAAGGAACAGAACAAGCGCCCATGAGACGCAGCCGGTCAGCAGAAGGATGCACAACCCATATCCGAGTTCCACCGTTCGCACCGTCCCGACGGCGGCGTGGGCCAGGGACACCATGATGATCAGCGTGATGTGGCGGTTGGTGGGCTTTGCCCAGAGGATGATGATCTGCGAGAGCGCCAAAAAATGCGCCGTGCAGATAATAATATAGTGTTCCAGAACAATGCGTTCCAGAAATCCGATTATGGCGGCAACTCCCACCAGCAGCTGCGCCGCGCTCTCGCTCATCCCCTCCCCGTCCTCCACGCCGAACCAATGTGCGGCGCAGGCCACAAGGGCAATGAAAAAAAACAGGTAGGACTCCTCTCCAAGGGCGAGGATAAACGACCCGATCAGGATGAGAAGCAACAGGGCTATGCGTAGGTTCCGGTCCACTCTCATACCACTATTTTACCACATGAGAGCCGAAATGCAAATCGGTCAGTATCGGACTTCGACCAGGCAGAGCCCCTTGGCCGGGGTCGTGGGGCCGGCCTTGGACCGGTCGCGCGCCTCAAGAATGACCTTCATATCCTCGACTTTCAGATGCCCGCGGCCGATGTCAATCAGCGTGCCGACGATGGCGCGGACCATGTTGTAGAGGAACCCATCCCCCTCGAACGTGAAAACGATGCGGTCGCCTTGGCGCTCGATTTTCACGTCCAGGAGAGTTCTGACGGTGTTTTTCCGGGTCCACGCCTCCGTGGTGAACGACCGGAAATCGTGCTCCCCCAAGAGGCACTTCGCCGCCTTCCTCATCCGGCTCACATTCAGGGGATACTTCACATGATACACCCGGTCACGGTCGAGGGCGCTGCCCGCGGGACCGGTCAGGACGGTGTAGCGATACACCTTAGACCTGGCATCGTAACGAGCATGTAACTTCCCGTAGACCTCCTCAATTTTCCTGACCACGATGTCTCTCGGAAGGTGGGCATTGATGGCGAGGAGCAGTTTCTCGGCGGGGATTTCCGACGCGGTCTGGAACGTGGCCACCTGTCCCAGGGCGTGCACCCCCGCGTCCGTGCGGCCCGAGCCATGGATGACGGTCTTCTTCCTCGTCACGCCCTCGATGGCCTTCTCCAGCATCTCCTGGATGGAGACGCCGTTCTTCTGCCGCTCCCAGCCGCAGTAGTTCGTGCCGTCGTATTCGACCGTGATCTTGATATTCCGCATGGTATTGATCTCGATTAACGCTCCACTTCTGTCAGGATACCACGGCCTCGGCGCGCCGCGCAAGTCCATTCATGTCTTGACTTCCGCCGTTGAGTTTCGTTGATTACTGGTATATAATCCACAATCCGCTGGGGAGGAGGAGATGATGAGAACGCGAATTCGATGCGCGACGATAATTGCCGCCGCGCCCATTTGTCTTGGCCTGTTTCTATCGCGGGTCAATGCCCAGGAGGAACCGACGATGCTCTACTCATGTCTCGTGCGACGTGCGAAGGAAGTCACCACCCAGTCCATCTTCGAACTCCCGCCGATCGACGTCTGGAAGGAACAACTCCCGGAGAAGCGCCGCAAGTGGCTGGAGATGCTCGGCCTCGACCCGCTGCCGCCCCGGACCGATATGAAGGTGACCGTTACCGGCGTCCTCGACCGGGGCCACTACGTCGTCGAAAAACTCCACTTCCAACCGATCCCCGACTGTCGCATCGCGTGCAACCTATACCGCCCGAAGGAGATCAAGGGAAAGCTCCCGGCGGTAATCTATGTCTGCGGCCACTCGAAACGGGCCAAGTTCCATTACCAACCGCACCCCCGCTGGTTCGGCGAGCACGGCTATGTCGCGATGATCCTCGACGCCATCCAGATCGGCGAGAACGGCGGATTCCACCACGGCACCTACACCAAGGGCTGGTGGCACTGGTACAGCCAGGGCTACTCGCCTGTCGGCGTCGAGGTCTGGGCCGCTATGCGCGCCGCCGACTATCTCCAGTCGCGCCCCGAGGTGGATCCCGAGCGCCTCGGCATCACCGGCAACTCGGGCGGCGGCACCGTCTCATGGTTCACCGGCGCCGCCGATCCGCGCTTCAAGGTGGTCGTCCCCTCCTGCCAGACGGGTAACATGTATCAGCACGTGCGCGACCGGACCATTGACGGGCATTGCGACTGCACCTACTGGGTCAACACCTACGGTTGGGACTTCCCCGACCTGGCAAGCCTCATCGCGCCGCGGCCGCTCATGGTCTGCGCCGCGACGGAGGACGTCCTCTTCCGGCCCTACGCATTCCGCGACCTCGTCCACCGCGCCCGGCAGCTCTACATCGCCTACGGCTGCGAGGACAAGATCGAGCTGACCGAGGCGGTCACGCCGCACGGCTACTCCCCCAAGACGCGCATCGCGCTGTTCAACTGGTTCGAGAAGCATCTCAAGGGATCGGACCGTCGCGTGATGGATGACATCGCCGAAACTATGGAGAAGGACGAGGACCTTGCGGTCTATGCAGGCATGAAGCCGCCCGACGATGACAAACTAAAGGACGTGGACAAGTTCTTCCTCCCCCTGCCCGAACCGCCGGAGGTCGAGAGTAAGGCGCAGTGGGAGGAACATCAGAAGACGTCTCTGAAGAAACTCCGCGACCTCACTTTCCGCCAGATTCCGAAGACGATCAACGTCCCAGATTATTCCTGTCGGCGCGAGGGGTGGAGCGGGTCGCACGACTTCCGAACCTACGAGTTTGAATCCGAGCCGGGCATGTTGATCCGCGCCCGCCTGGCCATCCCGACAAACGGACCGCGGCCGTATCCGCTCGTCGTCGGGACTATGCGGCCCGACGTGCGCAGCCCCTTCTGCGCACACGGGGCGGGAAACGAAGGGACGAATCCGAAGGTAGCCGGATTCGCCTGCGTCGAGGTCCGAGGCGCGGGCGGCAGTTCCATCGGGCCGGGCATCGAATGGACCGCTCGGCGCGCCTATCCCCTCGTGGGCCAGAGTTACTACGAACGAAAGACCCTCGATCTGCTCTCCGCCATCCAGGTCCTTAGGCAGGAGACGAACGTCGGCGACATCGTGGTCTTCGGCCGCGGCGCCGAGGCGGCGGTCGCGATCTACGCCGCGCTCCTCGACCCGGGGGTATCGGAGATTGTCCTGATGGACCCGGTTGCCACGCACTGGGACGGCGGGCCGGAGTTCCTGAACGTCCTCAAGATGGGCGACCTGCCGCATAACCTCGCTCTGGCCTTTCCGCGTCCGATCACGTTCGTCGGCGAGATGCCGAAGGCATTTGCATGGACGAAGAACTGCTACGAGGCCTGCGGCGAAGCGGACAAGGTGCGATCCGTGAAGCAAGTCCAGGACTGGTCGCCCTACCGGAGCAAGTGATCGGGAGACAGCAGGATGCAGACAATGGAGCACCCACTCGCGGCGCCATACAAAGCGGGAGCGGAGGCCCTGGCGCGTCTTGGCCTGAAGACGGAGGTCCCGACTGCACCGGATATCGCAGGGCTTCAGGAGATCGCGCCCCTTGCCGTTACCGCGCATGCGCCCTTCTCCCATGAAGGCGTTCGGCTCAACATCGCCTCGCCGCAGGAGGAACGCCGGCAACGGTCCCGAGAGGCGATCAAGGCATACATGGCGCAGATCGCCGCTTTCCCCAATGTGAAAACCATTGTCTGCCACGCGGCGCCGAAGATCTGGTACAACAAGGACGACGGACAGCTTCAGCAGACAGGGGATTACATCCTGCTCGTGGAGGGGCTCCGCGAATTGGCCGAAACAGCAAGCCGGCACGGTTTCGCTCTGGCCATGGAGAACAATCGGGCCTACTACCACGATGAATTCCCAAACTGCCCCGGCGCGGCGGGGGGCGCGTCGGATAATTTCTACCTCGGCACGGCTCCCGAGGAGTGGCGTATCATTGCGCGCGATGTGGACCGCGACAACTTCGGCTTGTGCCTCGACACAAGCCATGCGTGCACCTTCGCCCATCTGTTTCCCGAGAAGATTCGCCTGGATGTCCTCATGCGTTACATCGAGGAACCTGACTTGATCCGTCACGTGCATTGGAGCGATAATCTTCTATACGATGACGCGGGCCGCAAGGACGCTCATCTATGCGTCGGCGAAGGCTCGATCCCGCTGACGTTCCATCGCGCAGTGAAGGAACTGAATGCCACCGTCCTGTTGGAACATTACTACGACGTGCAACGACTTGAACGCGAACTTGATTTCATAGCGAGACTGTGAGACGAAAGGAGTATCTCCAATGGGTTTATTGTCCGTTGGCGCGGGGCGGAGCGACATCACCCCGAACTACCCCGTCGAGATGCGAGGCACTTTCAGCCGAAGGCCGGCCGAGCGCGCAAACGATCGGCTCTATGCCAAGGCGCTGTGGCTCGACGACGGCAACGACCGAGCGGCCCTCGTGACGTGCGATCTGATCTGCGTGCCGCGCGACTTTACGGAGAAATGCCGGGCGGCATTGGCGGATAAGATCGGTATCGAGTCGCGCCAGTTCTTCCTTATCGGCACCCACACACACACCGCCCCGTGGCCGCGGCCGCCGTACACAGATGAAATTGTCAGCAATGTGGTAGAGGCGGTTGTGGCGGCGCGCGACGACGCGAAGGAAGCATCCGTAAAGACGGCAAGGGCCTTGGTTTACGGCATCAGCTTCAATCGCCGTGCATGGCAGGTGGACGGAACGGTGAGCATGTACTTCGGCTACCAGAGCCAGGACCTCGTTCTCCTTGACGGCCCGACTGATCCGATTCTTGGCATCTTCATCTTCGAGCGGGCAGGCGAACCGCCGATCCTCCTTGCCAACTACTCCCTGCATCCCTGCACGGCCGGGGGCGGGGCGCTATCCGCCGACTATCCCGCGGCCTATGAACAGGCATTGCGCGAGCATCTCGGCCAGGAGGTTCATCTGCAATTCACTAACGCCCCGTGCGGGAATGTGAACCACTGCGACCTGTCCCAGCCGAGCGGCAACCAGCCGAAGGGCATCCATCGGCTGCGGGTCGGTTCAATTTTAGCCGAGCATACCGCTCGGATCATGAAGGATGCACGGCCGATCGAGAGCACCCCGGTCCGCGCCGTATCGAAAAGAAAGATTTTCAAATGCCGCGAGTACACCGAGGGGGAGCTTGCCGAGGCGAGGAAGTGCGATTCCTACGACAGCTCCACATGGGGTGGGACCTTCCTCGAAGCGACGAAGAAACGTCGCATCTGCACCTGCGCCGACTGGGGCGGGCGGCGGGAGCTGGAAGTCCAGGCCCTCCGTTTCGGACAGGCAGGCCTCGCTTTCATGCCGGGGGAGGACTACGTGGAGTTCGCCATCCGAATCAAGAAGGAGTCGCCGCTGTATCCGCACACCTATGCCGTCGAATTATCGGGGGATGACATCTCCTACATACCGACGAGGGAGGCGTTTCCGAAAGGTGGATATACGGTGTACTCCTGCCGGTTCGAGCCGGGATGCGGAGAGGCTCTGACTGACGAAGCGCTCGAAGCGCTGAAAGAGGCGGCCAAAGGATGAGAGGCAATCAAAGGAGTAAACGGATGAAAAACAAACTCGGCTGCAACACCCTGTACCCCAATGGGCGGTTAAGCGATGTAAAGACACAGTTCACGCTCGCCGCCCAGAAGCAGGCCCTCCGCGACGTGAGGGACGGCGGCTTCGACGCATGTGAGTTCTCCCACAGTGAATGCCTGACCATGGATGAGTGCGATACGCTCCGGAAGGAGTGCGAGAAAATCGGCTTGATTCCCTGGTCCGCCCACTCATGGGTTGTGCTCCCAGCCGAAGTGGAGAACGTCGAAAAGTCGCTGCCCAAACTGCTGGCCAATTTGGACGCGACCGACCACCTCGGCGCCGAGGTCATGGTCGTCCACGCCGCCGGCAGCGATTGGGACATGGGGAACGAGCCCCTCCGCCTGCGCCGCAGCGTCGCGCTGAGGGCCTCGCTTCTCCATCTGGCGGAGAAGGCGGCGGAGAAGGGCATCGCCATCGCCGTCGAAAATTGTGGACCGGAGGCGGATCTGAGATTTCTTGTTCATGTCATCGCGTCGCTTGGCGCGTCGAACGTCGGCTTCAACATTGACACGGGCCATGCCGTGCTCAAGGGCCTCGATCCCGCCGAAGCCATTCGCATTATGGGCGACCGGCTGCTGACCACGCACCTGCAGGACAACTTCGGCCAGCGCGACGACCACCTGCCGCCGGGCCTTGGAACAATTGAGTGGTCGCGCGTGATGGAAGCGTTTCGAGAAGTCAACTATACCCGAACGCTGATGGTCGAAATCTCCGACTGTCCGCCCGGCCGAGAGCCGGTGGCGCGAGATGAGATCCGTCAGTCCTTTGAAAATGTGAAACGCTTTTCCAAAGCGGTGTAGGTGGGCGCGGCGCCAGTAATCCCTCGGTTACGGGGAGGGAACAGGTGTCATTCCCGCGCAAGCGGGAATCCAGGGCTTCGCAAACCGTGCCGGTACACGTGGATTCCCGCTTTCGCGGGAATGACGGAGCATGCTTGTGGTGTGAATCCCCCCGTCACTGAGGGGATACCGGCGCCAATCTAATTCTCTTGACAGTCGTGGGACGTGACAGTAGAATCCGGCACGCACTTGCGCGTTCGGACGATTTTTCTCTTTTGCAGATGCAACGAAAGGAAGGCTGATGGGGTATCTCATTGGGATAGATGTAGGCACATCAGGGACGAAGACGCTTCTGATCAACGAAGCGGGCGAGATCCTCGGCAATGTCACCGAGGGATACCCCTGTCATTCGCCGCGGCCCCTCTGGTCCGAGCAGGACCCCGCCGACTGGTGGCGGGCGACGGTGGATTCCGTGAAGAGGGTCATCGCGGAGGCGGGTGTTGATGGGATGGAAGTCAAAGGCATCGGCCTTTCCGGCCAGATGCACGGATTGGTCTGTCTCGATGAGGGCAACAATGTCCTCCGCCCCGCCATCCTTTGGAACGACCAGCGCACGGGGGCGGAGTGCCGGGAGATCACGGAGAAGATCGGGGCAGAACGGTTAATTGACCTTGTCTGTAATCCCGCCCTCACCGGCTTCACGGCCCCGAAGATCCTCTGGGTCCGCAAGAACGAGCCGGCGATTTACGAAAAAACGAAAAAGATGCTCCTGCCGAAGGACTACATCCGCCTCAAACTGACAGGCGAGTACGCCACGGAAGTCAGCGACGCCTCCGGCATGTTGCTCTTAGACGTAAAGAATCGGAAGTGGTCGGACGAGATGCTGAGCGCCCTGGGAATTGACAAGAGCCTCTTGGCGCAGTGCTTCGAGTCGCCCGAGGTCAGCGGCAAGGTGCTGCCCGAGATCGCGGCCGAGCTCGGGATTCCGAACGGCACACCCGTCGTGGGCGGCGGGGGCGACCAGGCCGCCGGGGCGGTGGGCAACGGCATTGTGAAGACGGGCATCATATCGGCAACGCTCGGCACGTCCGGCGTGGTGTTTGCGTTTGCCGATCAGGTGCAGACTGACCCGCAGGGGCGGGTGCACACCTTCTGCCACGCCGTGCCCGGCAAGTGGCACGTGATGGGGGTGATGCTGTCGGCGGGCGGGTCGTTCCAGTGGTGGCGCAACAATATGGCCGACCTGGAGATCGAGCAGGCCCGCAAGGTGGGTTGCGACCCGTACGACATCCTGTGCGAAGAGGCCGAGGGGGCGCCCGTCGGCAGCGAGGGCCTGATGTTTCTCCCGTATCTGACCGGCGAGCGCACCCCGCACGCAAACCCCAACGCGAAGGGGGCGTGGGTGGGGCTGACCGTCCGGCATGGGAAGAACGAGATGATCCGGTCGCTGATGGAGGGGATTACCTATGGGATGAAGGACTCCCTCGAGATCATCAAGGGCATGGGGATCGAGATCAGTCAGATTCGCGTCTCCGGCGGCGGGGCGCGGAGCGAGTTCTGGCGGCAGATGCAGGCCGATATCTATGAGCAGCCGGTATGCACGATCAACGCCTCCGAGGGGCCGGCCTACGGCGTGGCCCTCCTGGCGGGCGTGGGGACGGGGGCGTATGGCTCCGTGGAGCAGGCCTGCGAGGCGACGATCAAGGTGGTCACCGAGACCCGGCCGGACGCTGACAGCTCGAAGTCCTATGCCAGGTTCTATCCCATCTACCAGCAACTGTATCGGTCGTTGAAGGACGATTTCGATCGCATAACAGAAGCCGTAGGGTAGAATTCCACCAATCCTTATAACACGCCATGTTTCTCGTCCCCGACATGGACGGGCTGGAGGCAGTGTGGTATCCGACTTGATCAATGCCTTTGGGCGCGTGGGTGGTTTCGGCGTCCGTGCGTTCCGCCACGCCCTCTCCCCGCCGTTTTTCTGGCGCGAGACGGTGGAGCAGATGGACAGCCTGGGCTTCCGATGTCTGATCCCCGTGGTCGCCGTGCTGGCCCCCCTCGGGGCGGTGGTGTCGCTTCAGGGCCTGCTGATCCTTCGGATATTTGGGGCGGAGCCTTTGATCAGCAGCCTCATCGCCGCGTCGGTGTTCCGGGAGCTTTCGCCCGGGATTGCGTCGCTCATGGTGGCGGCGCAGGCCGGCAGTTCGATGGCGGCGGAACTGGGGACGATGCGCGTAAAGGACGAGATTGACGCGCAGGAGGTAATGGCAGTCAACCCGTTTAAGTATCTCATCGTTCCTCGGATTATCGCGGGCACGCTCATGACCCCGGTGCTCAATGTTGTCGGGGTCGCGACGGGCGTGTTCGGCGGCTATGTGATCGCCGTTCAGATGCGGGGGGTGAGCCACGGAGTGTTCATGTCGAATCTCTATAATTTTCTCCGCCCGGCAGACCTCGTGCAGGGGATCGTGAAGGCAGGGGTGTTCGGGTTTATCATCTCCTTGCTCAGTTGCTACCATGGGTTCCACGCCTCCGGCGGGGCGGCGGGGGTGGGCCGTGCGGCGAATTGCTCGGTGGTGCGCTCGATTCTGTGCATTCTCGTGGCGAATTATGTGTTGACATCGGCTTTTCTGGGGACAACCTGAAAGACGATATGCGTGTGTTCTTCGAAACCGTGGGAAGCCAAACCCACTCAACGGTCGCTGATGTGGGGCGATTGGCCATGTTCCTTGGGCGGGCGATGCGGTGCATGGTCACATCCCTGCCGAACCGCGAGGCGCTTGTGGAGGCCATGTCGGCCATCGGCGCCGGGTCGGCGCTGGTGGTGATCTGCGTCGCAGTTTTCGTCGGGATGAACATCACGCTTCAAGGCTATTATATCTTCCAGCAGTTCGGCGGGCAGAACTTAGTGGGCATCTTTGTGGCCCTCTCGGTGGTGCGGGAGATGTCGCCGATGACGACGGCCGTGATGGTGGCCGCGAAGGCGGGGACTGACATGGCGGCCAACCTGGGGACCATGCGGGTGAAGCAGCAGATTGATGCGATTGAGGTCATGGGCGTGAATCCATTCTGGCTGCTCGTCGTTCCGCGACTGCTGGCGGCCGTTATCGTAATGCCTCTGCTGGTGACGCTGAGCAACTTCTTCGGGCTTCTATCGGGCTACATGGTGGCGGTTTACCAACTCGGCGTGAATCCGGGCCTCTACATGGAGAATGTGCTGCAACACGTGCAGTGGCTCGATCTGTGGAAGGGCATGGGCAAGGGCGTTGTGCTCGGGCTGATCCTGGCCGTGGTGAGCTGCTACTACGGGTTCCATGCGACGGAGGGGGCCAAGGGCGTGGGGAAGGCGACGAATCGCGCCGTCGTGGTAAGTTGTGTGATTGGGATTGTGACGAACTACATCCTGACCGAACTGATGTACGGATGATCTACGTCAAGGGCCTCTGCAAATCGTTCGGGGACAATCTGGTGCTCGATCACGTCACGTGTCATGTGGAGCGCAATCGGACCACGGTCTTCGTCGGGCCGAGCGGCGTGGGCAAGAGCGTGCTCATGAAGCACATGGTCGGCCTTCTTCAGCCCGACGAGGGCGAAGTGATCGTGGACGGCAAGGACCTGGCCGGGCTTGGCGAGGCGGAGCTTTACGAACTGCGCAAGAAGTTCGGCATGTTGTTCCAGGACGCCGCGCTCTTCGACTCGATGACGGTGGGGGAGAACGTGGCCTTCCCCATTCGCCATCATACGGAAAAGCGCGAGCCCGAGATCGCCGCGATTGTGGCGGAGAAGCTGCGGCAGGTGGGCATGCCGGGGACGGAGGGGATGATGCCGTCGGAGCTCAGCGGCGGGATGCGCAAGCGCGTGGGCTTGGCCCGCGCGCTCGCGCTCGACCCGGAGATCGTGTTCTTCGACGAGCCGACCACCGGCCTCGACCCCGTAACCGCGGCTACCGTGGACAAGCTGATCGCTGAGACGCAGGAGAGACTGGGCATTACGTTCGTGGTGATCAGCCACGACATTGCCAGCACATTCACGATCGCGCATCATGTGGGTGTATTGTATGAGGGCAGGCTGATTGAGTATGGCCCCAGGGAGGAGATTCAAACCTCGGAGAACCCGATCCTTCGGCAATTCTTCGCCCGAAAAGCCGAAGGGCCGATAAAGGTTGTATAAAGGAAGGGAAATCGGTATAAGAACGTATCATGGCCAAGAGTAAACACATTAACGAAGCAAGGCTGGGGGCGTTCATCATCCTCGTTCTCGCCGTCTTCGCCTACTTGTCGCTGAAGGTGGGACGTTTCAACGTCGGCGAGGACATCCACGTGGACGCCGTCTTCGACGACGCCTCCGGGCTGGTGAAGGACGCGGCCGTTATGGTGGCGGGGGTGCGGGTCGGCACCGTCGCCGGCCTGTCCGTCGAGCACGACAAGGCCCGGGTGGCGATGATGCTGCGCTCCGATGCCAATGTCCGCAAGGACGCCCGCGCGACTATCCGAATGAAGAGCCTGCTCGGGGAGAAGTTCCTCGAGATCATCCCCGGATCCAAGGACGCCCCGCTCCTTGAGTCGGGCGACACAATCCAGTCAACCTTCCCCCAGACGGAGTTCGACCAGCTCGTCAACCGGCTCGACGCCGTGGTCCAACGGTTGGAAAAAGAGGACCCGAAGACCGGCAACCTGCTGGACAATCTGGCGAGGCTGACGGCCTCGTTGAGCGAGATTGCGGCCGAGAGCGGGGAGAGCATCCCGCCGGCGCTGCGGAACCTGCGCGACGTGACGGCGGACCTGAAGCAGATCATCGCGGAAAACAAACAGGGGATGAAGGACACCCTTGCCGAGGTGCACGACCTGGCGGCGAATGCGAACGTCATCCTCAAGCGGAACGAGAAGCACTTTGACAACATCGCAAAGAACCTGGACAAGGCAAGCGCCGTGGCGGCTGAAAAATCGGACGGCGTCGCAAAGAATCTCGATCAGGTGCTCAAAAACCTTGCGGAGGCCACCGAGTCGCTCCCGCAGACCATGGAAAACCTGTCGAGGCTGAGCGCGAAGTTCGAAAAGACGCTCGACACGGCCAACAACCTCCTCGTGAAACTCGATGCGTGGGACGAGACGATGATCCGAAAATTCCTCCAGGAAGAAGGCATTACGATCAACCTGTTCAGCAAGAAGATCGGGGAAGAGGAAGAAAAAGAATCGTTGGGGGACAAAAGGAAAAAAGAGCCGGAAAAGCGCGGCTGGTTGATCTTTCCAAAGTGATCTCGTCATGGCGGACGATATTCAAAAGAAGCTGAACGATCTCGGTGCGGTGCTCGACATCGCCCGGGCCATGATGGCCGAGAAGGACTTTCGCGCCCTGATGGACCTGATCGTCCGCGAGACGACGAAGGTCATGGGCGCCGACCGCAGCTCCCTCTACATGATTGATGAAAAGAGTCACGAGCTCTATACGTGGATCGGCGAGGGGCTCAAGGGCAAGCAGATTCGAGTGCCGGTGGGCCAGGGCATCGCCGGCCACGTGGCCGCGACGCGCAAGTCGTTGAATGTCGAGGACGCCTACCAGTGCCCGCACTTCAACCCGGAGCCGGACAAGCAGACCGGCTACCGGACGAGAAGCGTCCTCTGCCTCCCTCTCTTCACGCACGAGGGCAAGATTGTCGGCGTGCTCCAGGTCATGAACAAGCGCGAGGGCCGCTTCGGCGATTACGACGAGTCGCTCCTCACGGCGCTGGGATCGCTGGCGGCCGTCGCGCTCGACAACGACCAGCTTGTCCAGCACTATTTGGAAAAGAAACAAATCCAGCATTCACTTCAGATTGCGAAACAGATCCAGCAGAACCTCCTACCCGAGGCCGATCCTCACGTGAACGGCTTCGACATCGCCGGGTGGACCCTTTCGTGCGACGAGACTGGCGGGGACTATTATGATTTCATCCCGATGGATGACGGCAGTCTGGGCGTCGCCATCGGCGATGTATCCAGCCACGGCGTCGGCCCCGCCCTTCTGATGACCACGGCCAGGGCCTTCCTCCGAGCGCTAATCGCCGGCGGCGTCCCCATCGCCGCCATACTGGGACAGCTCAACGACTTCCTTGTGGACGACATGGGCGAGGGGCGATTCATGACGCTCTTCTACGGCGTCCTCGATCCGAACAAAAAGGAGATGAAGTTCACATCCGCCGGGCACGAACCAGGCGTCGTCATGCGATCGGGTTCCGGCGAGTTCTGTGAGGTGGAAAACACCGGTTGTCCCCTGGGCATCATGCCGGGCGCGCCGTTTCCCGAGGGCGAAGTGATTTCCCTTTCGTCGGGGGACATTCTCTTGCTTCTGACGGACGGCATTCTTGAGGCGATGGACCTAAAACGAGAAAAGTTCGGGCGAGAGCGACTGCGCAAGGTCGTCGCGCAGGAAAAGACTCGTCCCGCACGGGAGATCATCCAGTCCGTCCACAAGGCGGTGCTGGATTTCTGCGCCGGCGCCGCCCAGCGCGACGACCTGACGATGGTGGTAATCAAAACGGAGTGAGGCTTCTTTCACCCGGTCTTTCACTATGAAAGAGCTCTTCACAATGTGGCGCAACACCCGGATGATCGTCCTGACGGCGATCACCGGCGGGGCTTACGCTGCGCTGATGATCCCCTTCAAGGTGTTTCCCATCATCCCTGGGTTCTCTGAAGTCCGTCCGGCCAACGTGGTGCCGTGCCTTTGTTCCTTTCTTTTCGGGCCGGCGGCCGCCTGGGGCGCCGGCTTCGGCAATCTGATCGGCGATCTCTGGGGTCAGCTCGGACCCGGCTCCATCTTCGGCTTCATCGGCAATGTCCTGCTTGGCTACATTCCCTACCGCGTTTGGACGGCGTTCTCCGACCGCGAGCCGCTGCCCAGGGGCGCGCGGGATTGGGCCAGGCTCCTCTTCGTCCTCTTCTTCGCCTGCGCGACGCTCGCCACGGTGATCGCGTTGGGGCTGCAATTGATCGGCCGAATGCCGTTTCCGGTGATAGCGATCACGATCTTCCTGAACAGCTTTCTGGTCAACCTTGTCCTCTGCCCGCCGCTGCTGCTCCTGGTCTATCCCCGCGTCAAGAAGATGGGCCTCCTCTACAGCGATATTATGGAGCGGGAGGACCTTCCGCAGCCGCGTCGCAGCCGGCTCGTCTTCGCCTTGTTCTTCATCGTGGTGACCGGCGGGATGGCCTTCGGCGTCGCACCGGAGTTATCGAGGAGACTCATGGGCCGGTCCAAGCCGACGACCTCCGAAACACAGCCCCAGCCCCATCCGGCATCACGATGACAGCGATTGAAATCAAGGACCTGACGTTCACGTACCGGGGCGCGGATACGCCTGCGCTTCAGGACGTTTCCCTGCGGATAGAACCGGGCGAGTTCGTCGTCCTTATGGGCGCAACTGGCGCGGGCAAGTCGAGCCTCGTCCGCTGCCTCAACAACATCATCCCAAAATTTTACCCGGGGGATCTCTCCGGACGAGTCACGTTTTTTGGCGAAGATCGGACGAACTGGCGCACGTCGGATTTCGCCGGCGCGGTCGGGATGGTCTTCCAGGATTTTGAGTGCCAGCTCTTCTCGACAAACGCCGCGCTCGAAGTCGCCTTCGGCATGGAGAACCTCGGCCTGCCGTGCGACGAGATGCGCCGTCGCCTTCAGGATTCGCTCGAAACGGTCGGCCTGCCCGGCGTCGAGGACCGCGACCCCACCACGCTCTCCGGGGGGCAGAAGCAACGGCTGGCCATCGCGTCGGTGCTTGCCATGCGCCCCAGGATATTGATCCTCGATGAGCCCACCACCGACCTCGACCCCGTCGGCAAGCGAAGGATATTCGAGATCGTGGATCGGCTCAGCGAAGAGGTCGGCCTGACGATCCTCATGATCGAACATGAGACCGATTACGCGCGCAACGCCGACCGCATCGTGCTGGTGGATGGAGGGCGCATCGTCGGGCAAGGTCCGCCATCCCGGATTCTCGCGGACGGCCCGCTCCTGCAACGACACAGTGTTCGACCTACAGACCTCATCCGAGTGTGTTCCGCCCTGCACATAGCTGACCCACCTGCGTCCGTTGAGGAGACGACGCATCGGCTTACGGCCCAGGATATTGCACTGAATAAAGAACGGGCAGAGGCATTGACACAAGGCGATAGACGCCGAAGCGAAGGGTACGGACCGGAAATAATTGAGGTCAAGAACCTTCGGCATCAATATCCCGGCCATGTTGAAGCGCTTAAGGGCGTCAGCCTGGCCATTCGGGAAGGCGAATTTGTGGCCGTCCTCGGGCAAAACGGATCGGGGAAGACAACGCTTGTGAAGCACCTCAACGGCCTCTTGGCGGCGAGCGGAGGCTCTGTTGCGCTGGATGGGAAGGATGTGTCCAAGTGGACCGCATCGTCGCTGGGGCGCGAGGTCGGTTACGTCTTCCAGGACCCGGATCATCAGATTTTCGCGGCCACGGTCAGGGAGGAGGTCGCCTTCGGTCCCGCAAATTTCGGATATGCAAAAAAAGAAGTCGAAGAGATGACGGCCCGCGCGCTTGACGCCGTGGGGCTGATCGGCTGTGAAGACCGGGACCCATTCGCCCTCACGAAGGGGGAACGCCAGCGCGTGGCCGTGGCCTCGATCCTTGCCTCCGATCCGCGCGTCCTCATCCTCGACGAGCCGACGACCGGCCTGGACTACGCCCAGCAGCGGCGGATGATGGACCTGGTCCGCAAACTCAACGAGGATGGACGAACCATTATCATCATCACCCATTCCATGTGGGTGGCGGCGGAATACGCCCACCGCGCCGTCGTCATGGCCGATGGGTTGATCGTCGCGGATGGGACCGTCCGCGAGATCTTCTCCAACCGCGAGGCCCTCGACACGGCCTCGCTCATCGCTCCGCCGGTGGTCCAGCTTTCGCAACAACTCGGCGCCGTGCTATTGTCCGTTGATGAATTTCTCCAGTGCATCGCGGGGGAGGCGTAGCGTGTCGGAAGCCTTCTATGTCCCGGTCCGCACTCGCATCCATCGCCTCCATCCGGTGTCCAAAATTCTGTGCCTTGTGCTTTGGTTTGTGATGGCTATGATTTTCGCTCATCCGCTGTATCTTGGCGGTCTTGCCGTCCTTGCCATGCTAATCGCGGGGCGCGCCGGCGCGTTGCGGAACCTGCGGCGGGCGTGCAAGTTCATGATTGTGCTGTTTTTGCTGAGCGCCGTCCTGCTCGCCCTGTGCGGAGGCGGGCAGACGGTGTGGTTTCGCATCGGTTCGCTTCCTATTTATTACGAGGCCGTCCTATTCGGCCTGGGGATGGGCCTTCGGTTCGACCTGATGCTGTTGTGCGGGCTGATCTTTCTGGCCGCCACCAAGGTAGAGGATTTTACGGCCGGGCTGAATCGTCTGGGCGTGCCTTATGTGGTCGGCTTCGCGTTCGGGCTTGCGTTCCGTCTGGTGCCCATGTTCATGGAATCGGCCCGCACCATTGTCCAGGCCCAGCGCTGCCGCGGCCTGGACTTGCGGAGCGGCGGCCCTTTTTCACGGATGAGAAAATATGTCCCCCTCATCGTTCCCGTCTTCATGTCCGCCGTGCGCCGGGCGGACAACCTGGCCATGGCGCTGGAGTCAAAGGGCTTTGGCGCGCACACCCCGCGCACGAGCTACGCGGTGTATTCCTTCGGAGCAGCGGATGCCATCGCCATCGTATCTTGCGCGATCCTGGTTATGCTGTGCGCGGCCTTGAGAATAGGCGGCTTTGGAACGGTCTGACTGCAAAGGCGAGACGAAGGACGATTGAAACTGATCGAACAGAGACGACAAGATTTCTTGACAGGAGAGACAACACAAGATAAAATGGGTTTTCACGCGTTATGCGACAGACGCCAGGCATGCCATGAACCATAGGACAAGGCCATGACATCAAAGACGGCGAAAATCGTTGAGGATGCGCTTCATCTTCCTCGCGGATCACGGGCTTTTCTCGCGGAGAAGCTGATCGAGAGCCTCGATTATGAGGAGGATTTTGGGGTAAGCGCCAAATGGATGAAAGAGATTCGGCGTCGCTGCAAAGAACTGGACGACGGGGTTGTTGACATCATCCCAGCCGATCGGGCCTTTGATGAACTTGGGGCGAAGCTTCGGTGAAACCGGTCGGCTTCCATCCCGCCGCAATGGCGGAACTGTTCGAGGCGGCCCGCTATTACGAATCCCAGCAACCTGGGCTCGGCCGGCATTTCTTTGCAGCAGTACGCGAAGCGACTAATCGCATTCAAACATTCCCCCTCCTCTATCGGGCACTTGAAGGCGACATTCGGCAATGTCGCGTGCCCCGTTTCCCCTATGGCTTGATCTACAGACCCAGACCTGAACGCATCGAGATCATCGCAGTAATGCATCTGCATCGAGACCCCGGATATTGGAAGTCGAGAGTGCAATCACCGTAGGGGAAAGGCAGACCCCCAAGTCGAGTGCTAAGGCCTGCGATTCAGGATTCTTCCTCCGATGGCCTCCAAGGCGGTGGTCCTCCCTTCGTGATCCAGCCGAATGCACGCAACCTCCGCGTCCGTCTCGTAGTCGCCAAACTGTGTCGGGACTGGCGCGATATGGCTTACGTAGATGAAGTCCGTCCCCCTGCCTGCGATCTCGATCTTGATAGCCTGCGCCTGATCGGCGGGCGGCGCCTTATCATCGCGTGTCACGGGAATCGGACTCACCTTTACATTTGCATCGGCCCCGCTCGGATAGGGGTAAAGCACGTATGCGAAGGTCGCCGGGCATGATGCGTCCTTCTTGAAGATGGCCGTCGGGATCGGGCGCTTCTCCGACGGGATCCACCCCTGCACGGGGTCTTCCTGCCCTTTCACAATTGTGACGATCAGATCAGGAGACGCCAGCGGGGCGAGGAGGATGTTCGCCTTGTCCTTCTCTGTCGTTCGCACGGACTTGGCCTTGGGGTCAACAGCAGCATTTTCTGCGTCGAGATGGAACAGCGACTCGAAGGTATGCCTGCCCTCGCCCACCAGTCGGTCAAACACGACCCAGTAGCCCGGCTTGACGAAAATGACTTTTCGCTCATGCGAAACAGACTTATCTTTCTTTGAACCGTATCCCCAGTCGTACTTTCCCGCCGCGAAGTCAAGATGCTTTCCCGTGAACCACTTGTTCGGGAGCGGCTTGTCCACCTCGAACGATTCCTTTTGCCCCGCTCGGCGCTGGCCCTCGCCGTCCACGATAATCGTGTTGTGTGCGAAGGAGGAAAGGATGTGGCTCCGCCACTTTGATCGGTCGTAAGTGTAATTACCAGGCTCTGTTACGAGCACTCGCCCGTATGCCCAGGCATAGATGCTCAGATTGTCCTCGTGCTGGTGGCCGATGCCGAAGGGCCCGGCGTCGAGGATCAGGTAGCGGTCGTCCATCTCCCATCCGCTTCGCATTACATACTGCCCGCCATAGGGGAAGGCGTGGGAGTCGTGGTCGGGCTTCTTTCCCCTCGCGCCGTTTGTCGCCGCCCACTCGAAGTCGGGCCGATGGAAGATCTCCGCCGCATCGGCGAGGTAGCGGCGCACGTCGCCGCGCCCTCCGTCGTTTAGCGGCGGCGTCCGGCCATCGGGCATCATCACGAGTAGATCGTACTCGTAGAGCTTCTCCAGCTTCTTCATGTAGTTGGGCGGAATCGGCACGTTGTTGTGCTCTGCGATTCGGGTGGCGGCGCGGAAGCAGTTGATGCAGACCTGATGGTAGCCCGTGGTCAGTTCCTTCTGGCACCCATCTGGATACACCTGCCGACCGAACTCCTGGTCCAGTCGAGCAAAGGCCTGCTTGAGCCATCCCTTCGATTCCTTGAATTCCGGGAACATGACGGCCGCCGTGACAAGGCCCGAGTTCTCGATGATGACCCAGTTGCCGGTGCGGTCGGCGTATTTCTTCTCGACGATAGACAGCCGCCGGCCATGTTCGAGGATGGACTCCAGAAAGATCGCATGCACCTCGGGGCTGAGCGACGGTGAGCCGAGGAATCGGTAGTATGTATCCATCCAGATGCGCCCGGTGCGGATGCCGCACTCAATGGTTCGCCACGTGGACGGACTGCCGCAGCCTGCGTCGTACGGAACAGGCTCATCTTTGACCCAATCCACAAGCTGCGCCATCCATTCTTTCGCGTACTTCTCGTCGCCGGTCGCCCAGTAGGCGTTGCCGAGCTGCCCCCACATGTCGAAGCGGTTCAGGCAGTAGGTCCACTCGGGGGTGTAGTCCGGGTCGTCGGGTTTGCGTGGATTTGTCCGCCAGTCAATATCATCGCCGAGGGCGAAGTCCGTTGGATAGGTCTGAGGAAAGATCGTGATCCGATGTTTCATCGCCGTCTCGTCCACCTTCTTGGTGTCCGGCTGGTCGGAATCCAGGATGAGCTGGATCTTCGCGCCGGTCGCGTCGTTCGCGTGGGCCCAGAACTCCAGCGCCTCGACCTTCGTCCAGTCGTGGGGCATCCGACTGATCCCCGCCGCTGTGGTCAGGTGCATATTCTCCCACCGGCCGGCCTTCTTGCCCTCCTTCACGATCTTCTCTTCCGGCTCCAGGCCGGGCCATAGCTCAAAGTCCTTCTCCCTCTCGAAGCCGCCGAGGGTCACCGGTTCGGGACCGGTGAGTTTCACCTCATCGAAGATCAGCGTCGTCTTCGGGTCAGGGGTATGATTGAAACCGGTGGCGCCGAAGCGAATGGAATTGATCCGATGCCACCCGATGGGTTTTCGTGAAATGCCGAGGTCGGACTTCTTCAACACGAAATGTTTCCAGCCCTTCCAGTCAATCACGATTTCCTTCGAGTAGTAGTCCCATCCGTCGCTGCCGCCCTTGACAGGGCTGATGTCTGTCGGCCGGTCGCGCCAGTCGAAGTACCACTTCGGTTCCGTCCGGGTGCGCATGTAGGCGAGCAGCTCGGCCTTCGCCTTCTCGATGTCGCGCTCCTGGCACGCTGCCTTCACCTTTTCCATTCCCGCTCGGTTCAGGTCGAGGGCGTTGAGGAACTCCGCGTCGCTCGTCACCGGCCCCTGCGGCGCGGGTTCGACGGTGAGACGAAGGCCGTCAATATAGACGAGCGCCTCTGGGTTCGGGGTGTTGTCCCAGCCGGATGCGGTGAAGGTCAGCTTCTGGATATGGTTCAGTCCAAGTGGACTTCGCGCTCCCCCGATGGGACGCCCGCGGTTGGACAGGACAAACTTATGTTCCTTCCAGCCTTTATAGTTCAGGTCGATCCGGAAGCCGTAGTAGTCCGGTCCCTCGCTCTGGGGATTCTCCGATGCGGCGATCATCATGAACGCCGTCGGCACAGCCTTCGCCGAATAGACCCAGACTCGCAGGTGATTGAACGGACTCCAGTCGTGCGAGATTTTGTCGGAGGTCACCTGCGGCGTCGCGGGCATGTTCGACCACTTCGCGGCGACGGGACCGATCTTGACGTGCTCCGTGTCCCGCACGAAGCCGGGCCAGTCCTCGATCCGCTCAAACGTCGTGATCGCCGCTGTCTTCGTCGGCTCGATCTCCTTTGGAGGCGGAACGGGCAGGAGGATTTCCTCCTGGCAAGAAAAAATCATAAGCAACAACGACGTGATCAGCGCGAGGCGAGTTTTCATTTCGTCTCCTGTTCCGAAGGATGAGTTATGGAAAGACTGCCCATCGGTATGGTAGGATAATAGAGAAGAGGAGTCGTCAAGTCAATGCCGCAACTGACAGCCAAGCAGAAACTCGTCCACGCCTGGGGCAAGGTGCGCCGGTTCTACTACGGCATCTTCCGCCAGGACTACATCGAGCGGAACCATGCTCGCCGGAGGGGGGAGTGCCTCCGGTGCGGGGCGTGCTGCAAGCTGATGGTCCGGTGCGGATACCTCGACGAGAGCAACGGCATGCCCGCGTGCATGAAACATCAGGTGAAGTACAAGAACTGCCGCGTCTTTCCCATAGATGAGGCCGATCTCGCCGACCGCGACATCATTTCGCCGGACACCAAGTGCGGTTATCACTTCCTGCCCAAGTAGGACCTTAGGACCTTAGTGTACTATTTGTAGGTGCGTATAGGGTAACAATGCAGGTGCCCCGCGTAGACGCGGGGTTGCTTGCAACCCGTGCCGCCGGGCCGCACGCCTCACGGCTTGCAAGCAAGCCGTGGCACACACGAGCTTCTTGCCCGTCTCAGTACTTGCCGTAATCCCGCGCGAAGTCCACCAGGGCGCGGATGTTTTCATCCGGCGTGTCGCGTCCGCACTGATCGCCGGTGGAGAGGACGTATCCGCCGCCCTCCGCCGCCACGTCAATGCACCACTTGGCTTCCTCGCGGACCGTGTCCGGTGTGCCGTGGAGCATGACCTCGGTGGTGTGCAGGTTGCCCATGAGGGCGATCTTCTTCCCGAAGGTTCGCTTGATCTCCGCCAGATCGCAGTCGCCCATGGGCGGCTTTTCCAGTGGATTGATCAGGTTCAGGTCCGACTCGTTCGCGGCCATCTCGACCAGGGCGCGCTCGTGGCCGCAGCAGTGCAGGTGCGTCGGCACGCCGCGCTCCTTGGCCAGGGCCGTCACGCGCTGGAGCGTAGTCAGCCCCATCTCGCGCATCAGCTTCGGGCCGTGGAGGGTGACGTAGCCCGACACACCGACCATGAGCACATCGGGTTTGAGATCGAGGACGCGCCTGGCCTGCTCGACGATGTTCTCCTCCTGCTGCGCCAGGCGCTTCTTCACTCGATCGGGATGATCGTAGTACTCATAGACCGCTTCCGGTTCTTTGCCCAAACTTGGCAGGCCGACGGCCCCGCCGACGACGCCGCAGTCGCCCATCTCCTTGCGAATGATCTCGAACATCTCCGGCCCGGTCGGCCACTCGCGGATGCCTTCGATTTCCTCCCATGTGTCATGGGACTCCGGCAGGCCGATCTTGTGTGCGTGCAGACCCGACGTGGGCGGATTGTCGCGGTAATAGACATTCACCCGGTCGGACCAGATCATCCGGCCATTCTCCTCGCGGTAGGACCGGGTGATGATTCGTTCGTCACTGCGAAACACGATCTTGGTGTTCTTCGGCGGTCCCGGTTCGCGGAGGCAGTATGCCGACACGCTCGGCAGCCAGCCGTCGAAGCCGAAGTGCTTGCAGCAGTGGATGTATGCCTTCCAGAGCGGCGGGTTCTGGTAGAGGTAGATGTCCCAGAACGGTTTGCCGGTGAGTCGGCACGGGATCATGTTGGACGTGTCCGGCGACACGGGGACCATGTCCGGCTCCTTCAGGAGCGTGGCGGCGAGGATGCGTTCCTTGGATGTCATCATGGACCTGCTCCGAAAACTGTTTCACTGTCTTGGACCAATATGATATAGACTATTTGCGTGAGATCAAGCCCCAATTGAATGGAATGGTGCTATGAACGTGCGCGATCGTCTTCTGAACACGATTCAGGGGAAACGGGCGGACCGCGTGCCAATCAACCTGGATGGTTTCTTGTATAACAACCGGGAGCAGATTGACAAACTATCCGATGCGGGTCGGCGCGAGGTGGCTCATCGGATTTTCAAGCACCAAGCGGTCTTTGTCGAGTGGCCTTCCTGCATCAATCGTTACCTCATTACGCCGGGTCAGTTTATCAAACACACCCGCCAAAAGGATAAAGATGGGAATGTGACGCTTACGGCGGAGATCAACACCCCGAAGGGAAAGTTGACGGCCGTAACGGGCCAAAACGCCTTGAGCAATACCACATGGACGATCAAGTACCCAGTGGAGTCAATGGAAGACATCGAGAAGATACGGTCTGTTCCGTGGGAACTGCCCAAGGGCCTCGCGCCTCCCGACCTGTCCAAACTCCCGGATGATTTTCGGGAACGCCGAATCCTTCAGACGAGAATCTCCTCCCCCTTTGTCTGCGTCGCGGGCATGATGCCGTATGAGGATTTCCTCGGTCTGTGCGCGACGGACCTGCCGTTGGTGGAGGAACTCACGGAGCTATGCAAGCAAAGGACGCTCGACGTGCTGGACGTGCTGCTGCGCGAGAAGAACATTGACTACGTGTGGGTGGGCGGCAGCGAGTGGGTCACGCCGCCGATGGCCTCTCCGCGCATCTACGAAGCCCTCGTACAGGAGCAGGAACGGGAGGTCATCGCGCACATCCATGAGGCCGGCGCCGTATGCCACGTCCACTGTCACGGCAACGTCCGCCGCTGCCTGGAGATGGTGGTGGATCGCGGCGCGGACTTCTTCGAGCCGGTCGAGCCGCCGCCTGACGGCGACATCGAGTTTGCGGAGGCGAAGGCGGTCGCGGCGGGTCGCATGACGCTCGGCGGGAACCTGGAAGTTCGCATCCTCGAAAACGAATCGGCGGACGTCGTCGAGGAAGCAACCCACAAGTGCTTCGAGGGGAGCAGGGAGCGGATGGTCCTGAAGGCGACGGAAGCCCCCATGAAAACGATGTCGCCAGAGACCGTGGCGAACTACCACCGGGTCATAGACATCTGGGAGGAACTGTCGTCCTTTTAGAGGCGGCGTCGCCTACTTCGCCGCGGGCATCGCCTCGGCGTCCAGGAGGCCCCCTTTCCGCAGGAGTTTGATGCACATCGGCGGCGCTTCCGCCTGGGCCACCTGCCGGAGATCGAAGCGGTGGGTCCCTGCCTGGACGGGCTGCGACAGGAGGGCCTGTCCGTCCCGGTCGCAGATGCAAAGCAGGCAATCCTTGCCCGGCTCGGAGACTTCGATCTCGATCATGTCCCCATTGCGCCTCGCCGAGAGCCTGTCGGGAAGCTGCGCGAGGCAGAGCACATCGTCGCGCAGGAGAAAGACGCGCGCGGCGTCGTTCTCGATTTTCGCTTCGCGGCCATTCAGCAGATCGAACAGGTGCTGGCCCTCGCCGAGTTTGATCTCTACGGCCCGGCCCTCAAACGCGGCGCCCGTCGCGTTGTAGAGCATGGTCATCGTCTTCCCGCCGCCGGCGAAGCGGTTGGCATACATGTATTTCACCAGCGTCGGGATGAGCGGCTTGCAGTCGCGGCTCGCAAAGGTGTCGTTGTTCTCGCGTAGGATGTTATACATCTTGAGCGGATAGTACCGCCCGAAGGAGGATACCGCGTTCCAGAAGCGCTTCTTTCCTGCGGCGTCGGCGCCGCGATGGTCGAGCTCGCCGGGCCAGCACTCGGGGAAGTAGAAGCGCTGCGTGTTGCATTCCAGCGGCCGGAGCGGCGTCGCCTGTACGGTTAGGTCGTAGGTGATGCAGCCTTCGAGGTACTGCATCATGTAGTCGTAGCCCGGATGCTCCGTGGTCAGGATTGACTTCGGATTCACCAAGTCCATAGCCTGCCGCACCATCTTCGTCGCTTCCGACGTGGCCCGCTGCCACTCGGTGCAGCCCGGCTCGGCGTAGGTGTGCTGGTGCAGCGTGCTGAAGCAGGCCCATCCGCGATGGCCGTACTCATCCAGCCGGATTCCGTCGGCGCCGGTCTCGCGCATCACCCGCTTCATCGCCTGGGCCACCCACTGGCGCACGGCTGGGCAGTCGTGGCACGGGTTCCACACCTCGTAGGCCGTCGAGTGTTTCCCGTCGGGCAGGACCACCCCCCATTCCTTGCCGTGGGCGCGGCCGATCTTGCTCGAATCGTCCATGCGGAAGGGGTCGGTGTAGAGCGTGACGACCGAGCCGAGGTCCTTGTAGGTCTGGACCGCCTTTCGGAAGGCCGGCAGCCCGCCGAAGCGCTCGTTGTAGCCGTCGTAGTCGCCCGGCTGGTTGTTCCACATCATCTGGCCTGTGACCGGGTCTTTCACGAAGTAGCCCTGCCATCGCTTGATCGTGGCCTCGGACATGACTTCATCCAGTCGGTCAATAGGTGTGCCAAACGGCCCCAACGGCGACCACTCCCACCAGGACATCAGTTCGATGCAGTCGGTCATGGGTTTGATGATGTCCGTCCGATATTCGCCATTGCGAAAGAGGTATCCTGTTCCCCATCCGCCGGCGATGACATGCACGAGCCGCGTCAGCCGCGAGGGATAAGGCCGGAACTTCCAGACCCTGTGGCACCAGTCGGCGTATCGCTGCATCGCCGCGTGCCAGTCGCCGGGGTGGGCCTCGATGACCACGTCCTTGAGCCGAAACGACTTGCCCGGCTTCCGGGTGCGGCGGAGGTATTCGTAGGTCAGGCCGATGCCTGGAACCTCCGGGAGGGAATTCGTCCACATGTACCCCTCCGCCGTGCGGAGGGAAAGCCACTCCCCGCCAATCTCGGCTTGGCCGGGGACGTGCTTTCGGAGGGCGACGATCTTGTGCCGTCCGTCGGCGTCGGTGCACCGAACGAGCAGCCCCGCGCCGTGGGCCGGGCTGAAGATGTCCATCACCTGATAGAGCGCCTCGTGGTCGCCGTAGCCGCGGCGGATGATGGCGGGCGCGTCCGAGATGATCCCCCCGCCCCAGGGAAAGAAGTAGTAATCGTCGGCAGGCTTTTCGGAGATCGCCAGACCGGACAGGTGGGGGAAGGCGACCTTGAAGTCCGCCGGCTTGGCGGAGCGGTTGACGACCTCCAGCCGCATCCATAGCGCCTCGTTAATCCCGACGGACAGGTTCGCCGTCAGGCCTGTTTCTTCCGAAACCAGCCTCGCCACAAAACCTCTGACGAGCGGAAATTCCGAAACGGCTTCACAGGCGAAATCTTTCGACCCCGCATAGCGCTTGTCGGCGGCCTCGATCAGGAACAGGGCCGAGTGTTCGGGATTGCGGACCATCTCCGCCGCCGCGATTTCGTTGTAGAGCGAGGCAAGCTGGAGCCTCTTGTCCTTGATCGTGAATGTGCAGCGGAGGTTCCCGTTGGCCAGCAGGATTTTGTCTTTAGCGACGGCGCATGAGGGCGGGCGGTTCATGACGGCGCCCTTCGGCTCGACGATGCGGGGGGCAATGTCCACCGGGGCGCTCACGGGATGGTAGTTGCGCGAGGCGCGAAGCGTCACCTTCTTCAGATGCACAGCCTTGTCGAACCTTACACCGCCGGGGACGAACCGGAGAGGGGGCTTCATCTGCACCGTCGCTTTTGGGCCGCGACACGAAATCGGCGGCTTCCTCTCGCTTCCGTTTTCGTCCAGCCAGAAAATCTCAAAGGGCTTGTCATCGGACGTCTCGACCTCAACCGCGATGGGCGCGATGGCGTCCAATCTCTGATTGCGCCACTCCATCCGGGCGTCTTCCCCGTGCGAGCCGGCGTAGCCTATCACTTGGAGCGGGTCCTCGATCCGGCCCTGTTCGACAAGCCAACTTGCGGCAAAGTTGGTATCGCCTTTGATGAGGTAGAGGCGTATGGCATACTCGCCCTTGCCGCCGGGGATGGTAAGCTTGTCCTGCCGCCACGACTCGTCTTTGTTGAACTTGACCCAGCTGTTGCCGCCCTCCACGCTGTTGTCAATGCCGAGGTATAGATAGTCGTCCGGCTTTTTGCCCTTGATGTCGGCTTTTCTGAAGATGATCTCGTTCGCGCCGCGTACGAACTCGCCTTTGGGCATCGCAAAGTCATGCCATCGGAAGGATTCGGCGAGACTCGCCTTTTCCTTGAAGTCGGGAATGCCCCCGTTGCTGGGATAGGTGTGAACTTTGCCGTTGACGACGATCTCGATGGCCTCGTCCAACCCGTTCGTCTTCTTCAGGTCGTGCCACGAGTAGTCGCGCACGCAGAAGAATGCGGAGAGGCGCACATCGCCCGCCGCCTTCCACACGTCCTCCGGCACACTGCTCAGGTCGAGCGCCTTCTTGGCCTGGTAGTCCGGCCCCAACTGATGGGTCATGCCGTTGCTGCCGGGCACGCACTTGCCGGCGTCGTCCCGGACGATCCACACATCATCGGCGATTCGCTCAACAGTCGAAGGCCTCGCACAAACGGACTGGACGGCAAGAACCAGAAGAGCCAAAAGCCACTGCGTAGCGCGCATGGTTCATCTCTCCTACAGGTCACAGAAATCGCGTTGGCAGTATACGGCGGCAACGGGTTTCATGCAAGCAAGAAGTGCTTGACGCGGCGCGGCGCTCCGGCTATTGTGTTGAAGGCGAACAGTTGACGGATAGGAACCACGATGAAACCCCGCATTGCCATCCTTTTGCCGGAGGACGATCCGAACTTCCTGCCCGAAGAACGGATGCGTCTGTGCGACTTTGCCGACGTGGCTCAGTACCGGGGCAAGGGTCGTCCGACGGATGATGACAAGGTTGCCCTGATGATCGAAGCAGACGGGGCCATCGTCGGACGAGGCGGCGGCGGATTGACAAAGCCGATCATCGAGCAATGCGCGAAGCTCCGCATCGTCGGAGTCATTGGCGGAGGGGTGAAGATGATTGAGCCGGACTTCCTGCTCGACCGCGGCGTGGCGATCGTCAACACGGCCTACGCCATGACCGACGCCGTGGCGGAGTTCAACTTGGCCCTGATTTTGAACTCGCTTCGCGACATCCCCCACATGATCGATGAGATGCGCGAGAAGGGCTGGGGGCAGGCGCGCGGCGAGCCGAAGAACCTGAAGGAGAAGGTGGTCGCCCTGATCGGCTACGGCCTCATCGCCCGGCGGGTGCGGGAGTTGCTGAAACCGTTCCACTGCCCGGTACTCGTTGTTGATCCCTATCTGGCGGCCGATGCGGCCGATCGGGACTACGTGACGGTCGTCCCTCTTGAGGAGGCGCTTTCCCAGGCCGACGTGATCTCCCTCCATGCGGGCCTGACGGCGGAGACGGAGGGCATGATCGGCGAGCGCGAACTCAATCTCATCAAGGACGGCGCATTGATCGTGAACACGGCGCGAGGGAAACTGTTTGACGAGAACGCCCTGGCCCGGGAATTGAGGACGGGGCGCATCTTTGTATCGCTGAATGTATTCGCCAGGGAGCCGCTGCCGATGGACAGCCCCCTGCGCGGCCTGCCGAATGTGATCTTGACGCCGCACGGCGCGGGAAAGACGGTGGACGTGTGGCGGATACAGAGCGAGATGATCGTGGACGACATGCGCCGTTTCTTCGCCGGCGAGGCGCCGAAGAACCGGGTCACGCGGGAGATGCTGGAGCGGATGACGTAGAAGATGCCTTGAAGCCAAATGGACGAGAGACTGATGGGAGGATGTGATGAAATTCTTTGATTGTTGTGCATCATTCGGCGTTTACCAAAAGCCGCCACTGCGCCGGGCCGATACGGCGGAGGATCTGCTGAGGGAGATGGACTACTGCGGCATCGCCGAGGCCCTGGTCTGCCATGCCGCCATCGAGGACGACTGCCCCACCGTGGGCAACCCGCTCATTTGCAAAGAGATTGAGAAGCACCCTCGGCTGCATGGAACCTGGGCGATCCTGCCCCCGCAGACGGGCGAGCTCGGATCACCGGAGGAGTTCCTTGCCGCGATGAAGGAGCACAACATCAAGGCGCTGTGGACCTTCCCCGATAAGCACCGCTACATCATCACCGCGAGCATCTTCGGCGACTTGTTCGATCTCTTGACCGAGAGAAACGTCCCCCTCTTTATGACCGTTGCGGCCAACAGCGGCGGCATATCGGGTTGGATGCTGGCCGACCATATCCTCCGCGACTTTCCAAAGCTCACCCTCGTCATGACGAAGCACGGGAGCTGGGGCCACGACCGGTACTTCCGCGGCCTGATCGAAACGTATGAGAACTTTCATATTGACACCTCGCGCTACGAGCTGGATGGAGGTATTTCCGATTTTGTGAAAAAGTATGGATCGGATCGCATATTGTATGGGAGCAACTACCCCTTCACGAACATGGGCGGGCCGACGCTGACCCTCGCCCATGCCGACATCCCCGACGCGGACAAGGAGGCCATCGCCGGCGGCAACCTGCGGCGGCTCCTGGGGAGGGTGAAGCCATGACGAACGACTCGCCCATCGTCAGGGAATTCATGGAGACGGGCAAGTGCGACGCCTGCCCGGTCATTGACACGCACGCGCACTTCGGCCCGTTTCAGGGCATCTACTTCCCGAATGTCACCGCCGAGGACATGATCGCCACGATGGATCGGTGCGGCGTGAAGAATCTGGTCTTCTCGTCGCACGCCTCGCTCGTTGATCCGAGACGCGGCAATCCGATTTCACTGGAGGCGTGCCGAAAATATCCCGGTCGGCTGTATGCCTACTGGTCCATCAATCCCAACTACCCGGAGTTGATCCCGGACGACCTGAGCAAGTTCCCGTTTATCAAGGAGTTTGTCGGGTTCAAGTTCCTGCCGAGCTACCACCAGTATTCGATCACGGACAAGAACTGCCAGCCGGTCTTCGAGTATGCGAACGCGCACAAATGCATCGTCCTCTGCCACACCTGGGGCGGGAACATCTATAACGGCCCGCAGCAGGTGGAGGCGATCGTGAGCAAGTACCCCGACATGACCTTCCTCATGGGGCACTCCCTGTCCGGCGCGTGGGACGACGCATTTCGCATCGCAAAGGAGTATCCGAACGCCTATCTGGAACTCTGCGGCATCTACCACCATGGCGGGGTGGTAGAGCAGATGTGCAGGCAGGTGGGGTCGCACAAGATCACCTTCGGCACGGACCTGCCGTGGTTCGACCCGCACTACGGCATCGGCTGCGTCCTCTTCGCCCACATCAGCGACGACGACATCCACAACATCCTGCACCGCAACGCGGAGCGAATCTTCGGCTGGCGTTAGCCGAGATCGGCGCCACAACGGGTCCGTCGGTTTTGCGTTGACACATCGGGTTCGCGGTGTTACCGTTGTATGACAATTCCACGGGCTTGAATGGTCAGTGATCATGGTTTTGACGCTGCGCAAGAAAATACTATTGGGATACGGGGTCGCATTGGCGCTCATTGCCGTTGTGCTGACGTGGGCCTTTATCAGCCTGCTCGGTCTGGGACGCGCCAGCGATGCCATTCTGCGGGAAAACTACAAGAGCATCCTTGCCGCCGGGAACATGATTGACGCCATCGAGCGCCAGGACGGCGGCGCATTGCTCTTGCTCCTTGGCCACGAAGAGGAAGGGGTGTCGCAGTATCAGGAGAGCGAACGCTATTTCCTCGAGTGGCTTGCCAGGGCGCGAGACAACGTCACCATCGAGGGCGAAGGCAAAATCATCAGCGATATAGACACGGCCTACAAGTCCCACATGGCTGATTTTGCCAAACTCAGGATGCTGAAGGAAAAATCCCCCCAGGAAGCGGCCGCGTTTTATCATGAAGGCATGCTCCCCTCCTTCCGGGCGGTGCGCGACGCCTGTATCCGCCTGCGCGAGATCAATCAGCAGACCATGTTCGAGGCCAGCGCAAGGGCGAAGCAGGTTTCTGCCAGGGCGCTGTGGTCGGTGGGAATCATCGGGGCGGCGGCGATTGGTGTGGGATTGATATTCAGCCTGTTGTTGTCCAACTTGCTCGTGAGACCGCTGAAAAGCCTGGTGGACGCCACGCAGCAGATCGCTGACGGAAAATATGATGTCAAAATATCTTCCGGTTCCTCCGATGAACTCGGGAACCTCGCGCAGGAATTCAATGTGATGGCCCGAAAACTCAAGGCATATCATGACCTGAATATCGAGCAGGTCATCGCGGAGAAGCGCAAGAGCGAGGCCATCATCCGCAGCATTGACGACGGAATTGTGGTGGTGGATGCGGAGTTCAGGGTCGCCAATCTGAATCCGACCGCCGCCGGTATCCTTGGAATGGAAGAAGGCGAAACCGGGAACAGGCATTTTCTCGAGGTGATCCGAAGCGAGCAGTTGTTCGAGTATGTGAAGCAGGCCGTCGAGTCGGGAAAGCCCCCCTCGATTGCAGAAGGGCAGAACATCTTTACGGTCGAAAGGCAGCAAAAGCCCCAGCATTACCTCTTCTCAATCACCCCCGTGCACTCCAAGGCCGGCGCCCTGGTGGGCGTGGTGCTGGTCTTCCGGGATGTGACGAAGCTTAAGGAGCTGGACCGGCTGAAGACCGAGTTCGTCATGACGGCTTCCCATGAATTGAGGACCCCCCTGACGGGCATAGGGATGAGCATTGACCTTCTCAGGGAAACAGCCGGAGAAAAGCTGGAAAAGAAGGAGCAGGCTCTACTCGCCGCAGCCCACGAGGAGACGGAGCGGCTCAAGGCACTTGTGAACGATCTGCTCGATCTGTCCAAGATGGAAGCGGGAAAAGTTGACATGCAGATGGGGCGGGTCTCGGTTGCGACTCTCTTGGAGAAGGCGGCGGCTGCGCTGAGGTCGCAGGCGGAGGAAAAAACGATTGCCCTCTCCATCTATGTCCCGCCGGATATGCCGGAGGTGAAGGCCGATCCGAACAAGATCACCTGGGTGCTGACCAATCTGATCGGCAATGCCCTGCGCTATGCGAAAAGCGGGGGGCATATCCGCCTTGCGGGGGAGCATCTTGGGGCGCAGGCGCACATCTCCGTCGCCGATGACGGGGCGGGCATACCGTATGAATACCAATCCCGGATTTTCGATAAGTTTGTGCAGGTGAAAGGCGCGGAGGAATCGGGAGGAACGGGCCTCGGATTGGCCATCTGCAAGGAGATCGTTCGCGCCCACGGGGGGACCATCTGGGTGGACTCGGCCCCGGGGAGGGGCAGCGTGTTCACGTTTACCTTGCCCATCGCCGAATAATCTCGGAGAGGAGGATCACATGGCGAAAAAGCGACCTGTCCTGATCGTGGACGATGAAAAGAACATACGCCTGACGCTGTCACAGTCTTTGGAACCCCTGGGCCTGGAGACAGAGACGGCGGTCAACGGCGAGGAGGCGCTTGCAAAACTGGAGGAAAAAGATTTTGGGGTGATGCTTCTGGACCTGAAACTGCCGGGGATGGACGGCATGGAGGTGCTTTGCCGCGTGCGCGACATTCGCCCGGATATCCGCGTCATCATCATTACGGCTCATGGGACAGTGGACTCGGCCGTGGAAGCCATGAAGCTCGGGGCGGTGGATTTCATTCAGAAACCCTTCGCCCCGCAGGAGATTCGGGACCTGGTATCCCGGGTCATGGATCGCGACAAGCTCGACGAACGCAAGGCGGCCGACTATGCGTCATGTGTCGAACTGGCCAAACGATCCATCCGCGAGAAGCACTACGACGACGCCGTCGAGCATGTTCGAAAAGCCATCGGCATCGAGCCGGGCCAGGCGGAGGCGTTTAACCTGCTCGGGGCGATCATGGAAATCCAGGGCAATCGGCTTGAGGCGCAGAAGAACTATCGCGCGGCCCTCTCCATAGACCCGACCTACGCGCCCGCGCAGAGGAACCTGAGCCGCTCGACGAAATGGAACCCCCAGGGAGGGATTACCCTCGGCGACACGAAGCAAAGCGAAAAGAAGAAAAAGGAACGTTAGGATGTCAAGCGACGGCAGGTTGTTTGTCATTATCGTCGGCTGCGGGCGCATGGGATCGTATCTGGCCAACAAATTGAGCGCGGACGGGCACAGCGTGGTGGCGATTGATGTGAATGAATCGGCCTTCGCCGGGCTTTCCGCAGAATACAGCGGCTTCCGTGTGCAGGGCGACGCCGCCGAGTTCGCCGTCCTGAAGCAGAACAAGACGGACAAGGCCGATCTTGTGATCGCCGCCACCAGTGATGATAACGTCAATCTCATGGTGGCGCAGATTGCCAAGCGGATCTTCCATGTCCCCCGGGTCATCGCGCGCATTATTTATCCCAGGCGAGGAGAGTTCTATCGAAGTCAGGGGATCGAAACGATTTGTCCCACGTCCATCGCTGCGGAGGTGTTTCTCGAATCACTGAAGAAACCGCCGATTGCCGCAGAGGGAGAGACGACGCAATGAATGTTATGGTTGTAGGCGGAGGCAAGCTGACCTATTTCTTGGCCAAGACGCTGCTCTCGAAAGGGTATGCAGTCACCATTGTGAACCGAACGGCTGAGGAGCGCACAGAGCTTGCGCGGGCGTTAAATGCGACCGTGATTCACGGGGACGGCAGCGACCCTCAGACCCTGGAGGATGCAGGCGCCGGGTCCGCCGATGCCGTCCTGGCCGTCACGCCGAATGATCAGGACAACCTTGCCATTTGCCAGCTCGCAGAGTTGCGTTTTGGCGTGCCTCGGGTACTTGCATTGGTCAACGACCCCGACAACGAGGACGTGTTTCGGCAACTTGGCATTCGCGGCGCGTTTTCCACCACCCGCATCCTGGCGACTCTGATCGAGCAAAAGGCCGCTTTTGAGGACGTGACCAACCTGATCCCCGTGGCGGAGGGCAAGGTCAACGTCACGGAGGTCGTGCTCGCAGGCGACTCGCCCGTGAAAGGGAAACTTCTGAAGGACGTCCCCCTGCCGGAGAATACGCTTGTCGCCTGCCTGCTGCGCGGCGGAAACCCCATTGTTCCACGGGGCGCCACGGTTCTCGAGGAGCATGATCGGGTCATTCTTCTCACGTTGCCCGAAAATCACGGCGAAGCGTTGAGAGTGCTCACCGGGGACACAGAGTAGCGAGGAACAGCCGTGCGAAGGGATGCCACTCTCTATAAACGCTACAGCGAAATCCTGTCTTACACCGGTGTGATCTTCCTGGTGCTTGGATTTGTGCTGCTCACTCCCCTCCTGGCATTGACCGCTTGGCCGGCCGAGAGGACGCATGTGTGGGGGTTCATATTCCCTGCGGGTGTTCTGTTCCTCGGAGGTCTGGCGCTGTGGCGCTTCTTCCGGCCGGTCGGTCCCAGCATCCTCACTTTGCAGGAGGGCGGCGTGGTGGTCCTCCTCAGTTGGATCGCGGCGTGCCTGTTCTCGGCATGGCCTTTCATGGCTGTCCAGGGACTCAATTTCACTCAGGCCGTGTTCGAATCGGTCAGCGGCTGGACAACCACCGGACTCTCCGTAGTGGACGTGACCAAAGCCCCGCATATCATCCTCCTGTGGCGAAGCATCATGCAGCTCCTGGGCGGCGCCGGGCTTGCTATCGTTATGCTGGCTGCCATCGCGGGACCCGTCGGTTCCGGGTTCTCTGCCGCGGAGGGGCGGACCGATCAATTGGCGCCCCATGTACGCAAGTCCGCAAAACTCGTGATGACCATCTATTCCGGATATGCGATTCTCGGCATTATCGCCTACAGGATAGCCGGAATGACCTGGTTTGACGCCGTCAACCATGCCTTTCCGGCCGTTTCCACCGGCGGTTTTTCCACCTACCCCGACAGCATCGGCCATTGGGACTCTGTGGCAATCGAGGCGGTGACGATACCGCTTATGATCCTGGGCAATCTCAATTTCCTCACGGCGTTCTTGCTGCTGCACGGCAAGTTCAGTGCGGTTTCGAGAAACGGCGAGGTCCGGTTGATGGCCTCGCTTATCCCCATGGGTGCGCTGATCCTGTTTTTCTTCGTCTGCCGAGGCATGTATCCCCTGTTCGGCAAGGCCGTGCGCGTAGCCATATTTGAGAGCGTGACCGCCCTAACCACCACCGGCTTTTCCACCGTTGGATACACCGACTGGAATGGGATAGGGTTTTTGGTCCTGATTGTCCTCATGCTCATCGGCGGCGGGACGTGCTCCACCGCGGGCGGTATCAAACAATATCGCATCTATCTGATGTTTCGCTCCATCCTCTGGGAAGTTCGCCGCCTGCTCCTTCCGCGAACGGTGGTCATGGAAAATTACGTGTGGCAGGGCGAAAGAAAGGATTTCATCGGCGACGATCGAATCCGCCAGGTCAGCGTCTATCTCTTTCTCTATCTCGTTTTGTACGTCCTGGGCACGGGCGTCATCGCGGCGCACGGGTATTCGCTTCGGGATGCCTTGTTCGAGTTCGCCTCTGCGCAGGGCACGGTGGGGCTCTCCATCGGCGTGACGGCGGCTGCCGCCCCTCCTCTTGTCTTGTGGACGGAAGCGTTCGGCATGTTCCTGGGGCGGTTGGAATTCTTCATCATCTTCGCCGCGCTGTGGAAACTCCTTCGCGATTCACGGACGTTGCTGTCCTGATTTGACCCGTTTCCGCCCCATTCACGTCAGGAGAAACGATGAGGGCCTCAATCGTTATTGATCCGTATCGAATCATCGGACGCATAGACCCGAAGATATACGGCCAGTTCATGTGCCGACGGCGGTGGGTCGCGGACGAGGGACTGTACGACCCGGACCACCCGGACTCCGACGAGACCGGCCTGCGGCAGGTAGTCGTTCGGGCCATGGCCGAGAGCGCGCCGCCGATCCTCCGATGGCCGGGCGGCTGCACCGGCACAAGCTACGACTGGCGCGAGGGGATCGGTCCCCGGAAGGACCGCAAGCGGACCATTGACGCTCACTTCGGCTACGATGTCGGCAACGGCTTCGGCACGGCGGAGTTCGTCGCGTTCTGCCGCCGCATCGGTGCGGAGCCGCACATCAACCTGAGCACCGGCCTGGGCACGCTGCGCGACGCCGTCGAGTGGATCGAGTATTGCAACTTCACCACCCCCAGCCGCTGGGCCGACCTGCGGCGGAGCCATGGCCATCCCGAACCGTTCAACGTGCGCTATTGGCAGATCGGTAACGAGAACCATGGGCCGTGGGAGATCGGCCATCACTCGCCGAAGGAGTACGCCGCCATCGCGCGAGAGTGGGGCAAGACGATCAAGAAGATGGACCCCAGCCTCCAGGTCATCGCCGTGGGCGGGTCGCAGAAGTCCACGGACTGGGACGTCGAGGTCCTCCAGGAGGCATGGCCGCACATAGACTACCTGACCGCGCACCGCTACTGGAACTTCGACTCGTCGAAGGGGATGGACAACTACGACGCCATCGCCGCCGCGGGGCATGTGGAGGAGCAGACGATCCGGGCCATCGGCGGCCTTATTGATCTGGTGGCGCGAGACAAGAAGGCGACGCGCAAGCCTCGCCTCGCCTTCACCGAATGGAACTGCCGCGATGCGTCCCATGCCGAGATGTCGCGGCAGTGGCGGCCCACGGACACGCAGTATCGCATGGTGGATGCCCTTGCCGTCGCCGGATTCATCAACGCCATGCAGCGACAGTGCCGCATTGTCGGCCTGGCGAACTGCGCGCAGTCCATCAACGTCGTGGGCCTGCTGCTCGTGACGACGGAGCGCGTGGTGCGCGAGACGGTCTATTGGGCCCTTGTGATGCAGCGGCATCACAGCGGCGCAACGGCCGTGGATGCGTGGGTGGAGTGTGAGGGATATACCACGCAGTTTGAGGGCCGTCCTGTGGATGCGCCGTACCTCGATGTCAGCGCCACGATGGATGAAGCGAGCGGGCGCCTGTTCATCTCCATCGTCAACCGTCATCGCACCGATGAGATTCTCGGACAAGTCCGCCTTCGAGATGCAAAGCCGGCGAAGACCGGGCTTGTCTATCGCCTCTGGCACGAGGACCCGCTGGCGAGAAACACCATTGCCGAACCGGAGGCGATTGCGCCTGAAACGAGCGATTTGAAGGCGCCGGGCGGCGACTTTGAGATTGCACTCCCGCCGCATTCATACTCGATTCTGGAACTCGACCTCAAAGGATGAAAAATGAACAAACCGAACATCATCATCCTCATGACCGACCAGCAGCGGGCCGATGTGTGCGCGAGAGAGGGGTTCCCTCTCGACACGATGCCGTTTCTCGATGCCCTCGCCCGCCGGGGGGTGTGGTTCAACAGGGCCTACACCACGAACCCCACCTGCCTCCCGGCGCGGGTGAGTCTCTTCACCGGGCGCTTTCCCAGCGCCCATCGGGTCCTGACTAACCAGCATCCTGCCGAGGCCGTGTGCGAGAAGGACCTGTTGCACGTCCTCCAGGAAAATGGATACAAGACCGCGCTCTGCGGAAAGAACCACTCGCACATCAAGGGCAATCGCTTCGACTATTGCTCTCCCTACGGCCACCACGGTGGACATGGCGAAAAGCGGACGGACCAGGAGAAGTCATTCGACCAATACCTTGCCGGCCTGTGTCACCGCGCGGACTTCAATCCCGCCCCCTTCCCTGTCGAGTGCCAGGGGCCGTATCGCGCCGTGCGCGACGCCATGAGGTGGATCGAGACGGTGAAGGATAAGCCCTTCTTTCTCTGGCTTACCTTCGCCGAGCCGCACAATCCGTACCAAGTCCCTGAACCTTACTTCTCCATGTTCCCGCCGGAGTCGCTGCCGCCCACGCGGTCGAGCCGTGATGCGTGGAAGGAACGGGGATTCAAGTATCGGTTTACCAAAGAACTGGGACGCCGGGGCTTCCCGGATTATGACGATCAGGTCCCCCGCGCACGGGCCAACTATTTCGGCATGTTGCGCCTGATTGACGACCAGGTGAAGCGATTTGTCGAGTTCCTTGACGCCCACGACCTCCGCAAGAACACGATCATCGTCTTTGTCTCCGACCACGGCGACTTCGTCGGGGAGTACGGTCTGGTGCGCAAGGGGCCGGAGATGCCCGAAGTTCTGATGCGTATCCCCATGTTTTTGGTCGGGCCGGGGATCGTGTCTGACGCCCGGCCGCATCCCGCGCACGTGTCACTCGCGGATGTTATGCCTACGCTGTGCGAGGCGATCGCCGTCCCCCTGCCCTACGGCGTGCAGGGGCGGAGCCTGTGGCCCCTGCTCACGGGAGGCGACTACCCCGAAACAGAGTTCGAGAGCGTCCATGGCGAGCAGGGCATGGGCGGCCTGCACTATGTTGAAGGCGACACATTGGTTGACCCGAAGGACGACGGCCTGGAGCCGGCGATCTCGTTCGACTGCCTCAACAGCCGCTCCCAGAGCGGGACGATGCGCATGTTGCGGAAGGGCGACTGGAAACTCGACTTCGACATGCAGGGCCGGGGCTGGCTCTATAACCTGGCCGACGATCCCGTGGAGCTGAACAATCTGTATGGCAAGCCGGAGGTCGCGGAGATTCAATGCGAAATGCTGGCCGACCTCCTGGCCTGGACGCTCCGCGTGCAGGACGCGCTGCCGCTCCCCATCAGGCGCTACGTGGTCAAGACCGACCCGCGCAACTACTGGTCGCCGTACCGTTGAGAAATAGTCCAGCGTAGCGCAACCCCGAACCATACGAACCCAGTTTCGACAGGAATGTGATCGGTGTGTTGAGCTGTTGCTATGACAGCAGCCTTTACGACGTTCCATTTCTCCTGTGTAGTGCTTCTCGAACTACGGCCAGGAGAGATTCATCGAGATACAGTCCCGCGTTGCGCAGCCGTTCAACTGCTTCGTCAAAGAAGGAAACACCAGCCTGCTGCGAAGCGCGCGCCACCAGACCGAGCGTGCCGATGACAGGAACGCCCAAGGACAGGGCCACCAACCGCGCCCTCAAGCCATCCAACAAGGCTACCGTGGGCGGATGGAGCCTCGCGTACTCGATGACCTCGGATTCTCCTCGACCCAATTGCCAATAGGCCAACGGACTAAGCTTGGGGTCCAGCGTCACTACCTGAAGCCAAGGCAGGCCGTGAACTTGCATTTTCATCGGATCATCTGCGGGACCGGCAACAATTTCCTCCACCACGGCTCGTGGGACGGATAGCGCGGAGAACTGTTGAGGAAGAAGATCGAGAAGATCGGCTCTCGCCAAAATGATAAGCGGCGAGGCGTTGCAGATCACCGCCGCCATAGGTTACTTCCCTGTAAGGGCCTTGAGAATGTCTTCCCTCGTTTCCTGAAGCGCAGAGACAGAGAATTGCGCCAAGGCGGAGATAAACTCGGCCCGGCTCAGGCCCGCAAGTTCCGCTGCCTTCTCTTGACTGAGCTTGCCTATCTCATACCACTTGACTGCGGCAGCGAGGCGTATCTCGCGGGAGAGCTGGCGGGGGGTGGTCTGAAGCGCGAGAAGAACCTCGTCCGACAGTTCTATCTGTATAGACTGGCTCATCGCTTGTCTCCTTCCCGACACTACACCCTATTTTACACTGATTTCGATGTCTCCACAATCGAAATCCTGCCGATCCTTTCATTGCTCAAAGACCAGGGCGATGACGCCCGAAGTGACATGATCCTTCCCGCCGCAGTTATCCAGGATGGCAATGCCGAAGAGGTAGGGCTTGGTCAGGTCCTTGAAGATCGCGTCGTCCTTTGAATGGCCCGTGTCCAGGTCCCGCCGGAACTCCGTAGTCCAGACGCCGTCCTTCCAGACGGCTGCCTGGGTGATGTCCGCGCGGCTGCCTTCGGGCTTGGTCAAAATGCACTCCGGCACGCGCGCGCCGAGGGCGGTGTACTTCGCCCAGATGTCGCTCACCTTCGCGGCGTCCAGTCCGGCCGCCTCCACCGCCTCGCCGGCATCAATCTCCGTTTGGCGGAGGGTCATAGCGTCAATGTAATCGGCCGGCGCGGTCTCGATGTAAAGCGGCCCGGTCTTTTCCTTGTTCTGATTGGGGCTGGAAGCTCCCTTGCCCTCGTCGGAGTAGCGTCCGCCGTCGGGTGTGTCCTTCCATTCGCCGACCCACTGGTCGTCGCAGTAGCCCGTCAGCGTGAACGTCCCAGCCGTCGGCTGGCCGTCCTTGCCGACCTTTACCTCCCCGGACTGTGATGCGCCGACCGATGGCAGGGCGCGCGCCGACTTCATGTGCCAGATGTCGGCAACCCCGGCTTCCAGGAAGATCCGGACGGTCTTCTCCTTGCCCGGCTGAACGTCCACGTGGCATTTGGTCATGCACCCAAGGCCCTCGAAGTCGGGCACAGTCATGTTCCACATGAAGGTGAGACGGTCCTCCGACATGCCCGGCCCGGCCTCGGGCGCGGCGGACTTTGTCATGGTCCACTTCGCGCCGTCCCACGTCCACGACCCGCCCCGCACGATGCTGAAGGTAGTGTCCGGCCATCTGGCGAGGAGGTAAATGCCATCGTTTGTGTACACGGCCTTCAGAGAGACCTCGGGAAACGCCAGCGAGAGCGCCGGGGCCTTGGCCCATGCCTCGTCCGAGGGGTCCCCGTCCACTGCCGGGGCCTTGTCCACCTTCACGGCCTTGAGCATGTCCTGCTGGGCATGAGCGAAAGAGATAAATAACCCGCAGCAGGCTGCCGCCAACACGAGATTCTTCATCTTTAATGTCTCCGCGGAGAGAAGAATGTCTTGCTGAAAAACCAGGGGTATTATAAGATAATGACTGCCCGATGGCAAATTGAAATGTTGGGAGAGTTTATGGAAGGACAGGCACATGCGGATCATCTATGCGGCTGCGCTTCTCTGGTTCCTCGCGTCCGGTTCCGCCGAGGCCCAGATGACCGCCGCCGAGCGGCTGGCGGAGGCAAAGGACCTGCTCAAGAAGGAGGGTGTACCCTGTGAGGTGATGGCGGCCACCGAACTTGCCCTCCGGAACCTCCAGGCCCTTCTCAAGGAACACCCCGACGACCCGGAGGTCCCCTTTGCGGAGTACCTATCCGGCGTCTGTCTGATTCGCCTCGGACGGTATGACGAGGCCGTAAAGCCGCTCGAAGATGCCGCGCGCTCCCCCGTGGACAGCCGGGGACGGGAAAATATCCTCTGGCACCTGGCATTTGCTTACTTCCGTTCCCTGAACTACGTGAGGGCCAAGGAGGCCTACGAGACATTCCTGCAAGAGTTTCCGGAATCGCGCAACGCCGACGAGGCGAAGAAGGTCCTCGCCCCGCTGAGAATGGTGGGGACGAGGGCCAATCTTTTCAAAGCAACGGATATCAGCGGCCAGCCTCTGGATCTGAAGGCCCTCATGGGACGCCCCCTGCTCCTCCACTTCTGGGCCACGTGGTGCCCGCCCTGTCGGCAGGAACTCCCCAACATCAAGAAGGCATTTGACGAATTTCATGGGAAGGGACTGCAATTCGTGGGGGTGAGCCTGGATACGGACATTGCCGTCTTGACGGACTACATCAAGGCGAACGGCGTTTCGTGGCCGCACTACTGCGACGGCCAGAAGTGGAACAGCCCCCTGGCGAAGGTCTATAACGTGAACAGCGTCCCGATGCTCTTCCTCATTGACCGGGCGGGGGTCATCCGTTACGCCGATATCCGAAGCGAAACGCTGTTCAGAGCGATCGGCATCCTCCTGGAAGAGAAGTAGCCGGGGCCAGGCGCTTGACTTCCGATCCGCGCTTGTCTACAATCAAACACCAAGCACCGTGCCATCCGCATAAGGTCTTCCATGGCTTTCGGAGGGAGCGATGAGGTCCAAGGTTTTCGGCGTACAGAACTGTGTCGTGGAGTTCTCTCTGTCGTCCTCGCGGGAATACCGCGATCCCCTCAACGAGGTAGAACTCGACGTGCTCTGCGTGGAGCCGGATGGGACGGAGCGGCGCGTGCCGGCGTTCTGGGCGGGCGGCAGGGAATGGCGCGTGCGCTACGCCTCGCCGACGAAAGGCGCACACCAGTGCCGGACGATCTGCTCCGACACAAGCAATGCCTCCCTGCACAACAAGGAATGCACCATCGAGATCACGGAATATCAGGGGCAGAACCCGCTCCTTCTTCATGGCCCGATCCGAGTCGTTGACAATCATCACTTCGAACATTGGGACGGCACACCCTTCTTCTGGCTGGGGGACACGTGGTGGATGGGTCTCAGCAAGCGCCTCGGCTGGCCGGAGGAGTTTCAGCTCCTGGTGGCGGACCGTGTGGCGCGAGGGTTCACCGTGATCCAGATCGTGGCGGGTCTGTACCCCGACATGCCCCCTTTCGATCCGCGGGGGGAGAATGAGGCGGGATGGCCATGGGATAAGGAGTTTCGGCGCATCAATCCGTCGTACTTCGACATGGCCGACCGCAGAATCCATTGGCTCGTGCGTGCGGGCCTCGCGCCCTGCATCGTCGGGTGTTGGGGATACTACATCGACTTCGCCGGCGTCGAGGCGATGAAGAAGCACTGGCGCTACCTCGTGGCGCGCTATGGGGCCTACCCGGTCATCTGGTGCATGGCGGGGGAGGCGACGATGCTTTACTACCTATCCCCTGCAAGAGAAAACAGAGAGAAACGCGAACAGGCGATGGCCGCAGCGCGGGCCGGCTGGACGGAGGTGACGCGATACTCGCGGTCCATCAACTCCTATGGCCACCCTATCACGCTCCATCCGAGCCAGACCGCGCGCGAGACGGTGGACGATCCGTCCGTCATGGACTTCGACATGCTCCAAACGGGTCACAACGGCTGGCGGAGCATGCCGAATACGGTTCGCCTGATCCATGAGTCCCGGGGGGCGACGCCCAAGATGCCGACGGTGGTGGGCGAGGTGTGTTACGAAGGGATCATGGGCGGGAGTTGGGAGGATGTGCAGCGTTTTGCGTTTTGGGCGTCCATGCTCAGCGGCGCGGTGGGCTACACCTATGGGGCAAACGGCATCTGGCAGTTGAACCGGCCGGACGATCCGTTCGGCAATTCCCCTCATGGCACGTCCTGGGGCGGGCCGGATTGGCAGGAGGCCTGGCGGCTGCCGGGGTCGCAGCAGGTGGCGCTGGGGAAGGAGCTTCTGGAGCGCTATGAGTTTTGGAAGTTCGAGCCGCATCCGGAGTGGGTCGAACCCCACGCCACGAAGGAGGACTACTATCAGCCGTATGCCGCAGGCATTCCGGGGACTGTCCGAGTGATCTATATCCCGCCGACGTGGTCAAGGGTGGCTGTGGCTGGGTTGGAGGGTGGACGGGATTATCGCGCCTACTACTTCAATCCTCGCAACGCGGAAGAGGTGGACCTCGGCGATGTTCATGGCGACTCGAGCGGACGTTGGGCTGCGCCGCCTGCGCCGATCCGACAGGACTGGGTGCTTGTCATCGAGTCGAAATAAGGTGCATGGTATTGCCGGGAGCGGGCGGCGTCAGAAGTGGGTTGACTAAAGCGGCCGGATGGGGTAAACTATGTATATGGGGGTTGCCTGTCGGCCGGAGCGCAATTGCGAAAAGGACATCGAGCCATAAGGGCTCGATTTTTTTGGATGTGACCCAGGATGGATGTTAAAGAGCTAAGAAACTCTATACGATCCGGTCTGGACAGGATCGCGGTTATTGATTCACACGACCATATCGAGTCGCTTGAACCGGTTCCATCTTCCGAAAACCGCCTATTTCGCGCCATTGGGCGCAGCTTCATCAAGAACGACCTGCTGAACACCGGCGTGACGGCCTCGCGATGGTCTGCTGCGATTGACAAAGATGCTGTGGGATGGGTGGGGTTCAGGCGCTACATTGACCTCTGCCGCAACACGGCCTACTTCCGATGCTTTCTCATCGCCCTCCGCGACCTCCTCGAAATAGACATCCACGAGCTTACCGACGAAAACTGGGAGCGAGTCTCGCAGGCCCTCCTCGCGGCAAGCAAGCAGCCGGGCTGGTATGAGCATGTGCTACGGACAGCAGGGAACATTGACGTGGTCCTGTGGGACCAGATGTATGGCGAACCTGCATGGCCGAGCATCCATAGCGACCTGTTCCTGCCTATGCAGCGTTTCGACAGCTTCGGCGACCTCTGCTCCCCCTCGTATCGTTCTGAGTTCTACCGCGCCTACGGAACGGAGCCTGCCACCATTGCCGATGTGCTCGACGCCATGATCGCCGCGCTGCAAAAGGCGCATGAAGAGGGCGTTGCCGGCGTGAAAATCGCGGCGGCATATTTCCGAGGGATTCGCCTGAAGGTGTGTCCGCGCGCGGAAGCGTCGCGCATCTTCAGCAAGTCGCCCGGCGACATCACATATCCCGAACTGCTTGCCTTTCAGGATTTCATTTACGCGCATCTGATCCAGCAATGCATCTCCTGCGACCTTCCGATTCAAATCCACACGGGGATGCAGTCGGCGTCGGGCTTCCTGCACAACGGATACCCGCTCTACTTAGAGGAGACGCTGTGGAGATTTCCCAAGGCGAAATTTGTCCTGCTCCACGCGTCCTTTCCGTTCACGAGCCACGCCACAGCCCTTGCGGCGCGCCACCCGAATGTCTATGTGGATGGATCATGGCTGCCGATCCTTTGTCCGTCCGTCTATCGCAGCACGCTCCGCGAGTGGCTGGACGTGCTGCCGATTGAACGGATCCTGGCCTGGGGGGGAGACGCGCTGCGCGTCGAGATGACGTACGGTTCTCTTGTCCTGGCGAAAAACGCGCTCGCCGACGTGCTGGCGGAGAAGGCGGCCGAGGGCGAAATCACCGAGGCCCAGGCCGGCCATATCGGCCGGCGGTTCCTCCGAGAGAACGCTCGCGAGTTGTTCAAGACAGACGAGGTGAGGTCGAGAAGGCAGCGAACATTCGGCTCGGCGCAAAAAGAGACCAAACGAGTCGCTTGAAAACGACGATCAAGTGTTGCATGAGCATGCAGAACGCAAACAAGACAGACAGTGAGAACGAACTGCTCGACGAGCTCCGCCGCGCAATGGACGACGTGCAGGCGATTGACTGCCACGATCGGGTTGCGCCGCGGGAACAGGTGCTCGAATGCGGGGATATGTTGTTTCATCTCTTTGTTACGTCCTGTCTGCCTCGAGGAGTTGTTGCCGCGGACCCGGCGCTCCAGCAGCATCCCGCCGATCCTGCGCAAAGTTGGAAGACGCTGGAGCCCCATCTCCCGAACCTCCGCAACACGTCAGCCTATCGTTGCGTCGTCGAGGCGAGCAGGCTCTTGTACGACTTCACGGGATTTCCCCTGGATGAAAAAGGCTATGCAGAGCTCCGTGAGCGGATGGCGTCGGCCTACAATCAGGCGGATTGGTACGTCCAAGCCTTGCGGAACAGGGCAAAGGTTGATACGGTTGTCTGGGCTGTGGATAGCGACATCCCGCTGCCGGAGCAGGAGCGGGACCTTCTCTTGCCGACGCCGAACCTGGATGTCTTCATCCGAGCGCATGAGCGCCCATACAAGGAGCTATTGGAGCAGAGGTACCACGTTAAGTTGTTAGAGTTCGCGGACCTGATGGACCTCCTCAACGAAGCCCTGACCGAATTCGACGAGAAAGGCGTCCCCGCCTTCTGGACCAGCTTCTCCAGGTTTCGCCCCCTGATAGTTCGCACCGTGGGACCACAGGAGGCCGCCGCCGCGTTTCGGAAGCCGGACGACCAGGTAACTCCTGAGGAGGCCAGGCTTTTTCAGGATCACATCATTCATCAGATTGCGGAGAGATGCGCCGCCCTCAACCTCCCCCTGCAGATGGATACCGGCGCCCAGGCCAATCCGATGTCCGTCGAGCACAGCGATCCGTGCCAGCTGGCGGGCTTCGTCGCCACGCACACCCGAACACGGTTTGTATTTCTACATGGGGGATACCCCTTCGCCCGCCACCTGGGGGCGCAGGCCAAGACCTTTCCCAACACCTATGTGGACGGCAGCTCGCTGGCCGCCCATTCTCTCTCGGCCGTGAAGGAGGTCGTCGGGGAATGGATTGAGCTCGTCCCCGTCGGCAAGCTCCTTCTGTGGGGAGGCAACACCGCCCGCATCGAGAGCGCCGTCGGCTCCCTCCTCCTGATGAAGGACGCGCTTGCCGAGATACTGGCCGATCGTGTGGAAAACGGCTTCTTCAGCCGCGAGCTCGCCTTTGATCTCGCCCGGAAGATTCTGCGCGACGTGCCCCGCCGGTTCTACCGAACCGAGGAAATCCGCGTCCGGAGAAAAATATCGGCAGAAGCGGTGGATTGAACGGCGTCCCCCCATTCTTCGGCAAAATCGGCCGCTTCATACGCCTTCACAGGGAATCCCGAATGCCGAGGTAATTTTCGTATCGTCGCCGGTCAATCCCGCCCTCTTCCACGGCATCCTTCACCTTGCACCCCTCCTCGTGGGTGTGGCTGCATCCGGGAAAGCGGCAACTCTCGGCAAATGGAACAAACTCCCGCAAAAATCCTGCCAGATCAGCCACCTTAACATCCCAAATGCCGAACGCTCGTATGCCCGGCGTATCCACCACGTAGCCTCCGACGTCCAGAGGGACCAACGTGGACCGTTCCGTTGTGTGACGTCCTTTCCCGTGGCGATCCTCCATCACCCTGCCCACCCGCAGGCCCAGCCCGGGTTGGACGGCGTTGAGGAGGGACGATTTCCCCACCCCGGAATGGCCCGCGACAACCGACATCTTGTCCTTCAGCGTCTCTCGCAGCCTTTCGACGCCCTCGCCGGTTGTTGCGCTTGTGTATATCACATCGTAGCCGATCGCCTCGTAAAGCCGGTCGGCGTCGGGCCGTTCGTCATCCGGGCCGAGCAGGTCAATCTTGTTGATGCAGATCACGGGAACAAGCCCCCCGTTTTCGGCGGCCACAGTGTATCGGTCAATCAGGCCGTACTTCAGGGGAGGTTGTTTGACGGAGGACACGATCACGAGCTGATCCACATTGGCCACCATGACGTGCTCGATGGCGTCCTTGAACGAGTGCCTGCGGGAGAGCTTCGTCTTCCGCTCGCAAACCGACTCCACCGCACCCTCCGTGTCGGAGACCATGCGGAACATCACGCGGTCGCCCACCGCGACAATGTTGCTTTGGCGCTGGCGCACCTGCTTGAACGTGCCGCGCGTGGCGCAGCGGATATCCTTGCCTTCATGGATCACGGCGCACCACCGCGAGGTGACCTCCTTGACAATGCCCTCGTCGAGTTTTCCTTCGGAGAGGGGTTCGAGACGGCGCTTGAACTTGGCCGCCGTCTTCTGGTCGGGGGGTTCCTCCTCGGACCGTCCGAAGCGCTTCGTCTCCTCCCCCATCTCGTCCACCCGTCCCTCTCGGTACACTCGCGTCCAGTCCCGTCGCTTGGGGGGCTTGCGCCGCCCCGTGCGCCGTTCGCGGGGAGCAATGTCCTCCGGTTTCTCCTTGTCCGTCAATGACGCTCCTCTACAGTCGCCCTGCGCCACTTAGATCATTTGTCCTTGATTTTACAACCAGCCAATTTTATGTCAAGACCTTCCTTGTCGCGCCAGTCCCTGCGCCGCCGCCATGTTTTTATTGACATATACGATGCGATCTTCTACCGTGATTACTATGCGCATGTCAAATTTGGGTAATCATGAACGGAAGGGAATCTGATGAAACAAACGATGAGATGGGTGTTTATCATTGCCTGTCTGGCTTTAGTCTGCAATGTTCGGGCCGAGGAGAAATTTGAAGCGGTCTACGGGCGCGGGCCCAACCGCATCATCGTGGCCACGGCAAGCCCTGGGGAGATCGGTCTGCTCCAGGTTATCGCCGAAATGTTCGCCAAGGGGCATGATGCAACCGTGTGCTGGCGCAAGGCCGGATCGGGCGAGTCGCTGAAGCTCCTGCGGGACAAAGAAGCGGACGCCATTATGGTCCATGCCCCCGATGCGGAGAAGAAAGCGGTGGCTGAAGGCTGGGCGATCAAGCAGACGCTCATCGGCTCGAACGAGTTCTACATCGTGGGCCCCAAGGGCGATCCCGCCGCCATCGCCTCGGCCAAGACGGCTGTGGAAGCCTACCAGAAGATCGCCGCCGCCCGTGCAAAATTTCTGTCCCGCGCCGACAACTCCGGCACCCACAAGAAGGAGATGGCTGTCTGGAAGCAGGCGGGAATAGACCCAAAGGGCGATTGGTATGTTGAGACTCACGACTTCATGACGGCGACGCTGCTTCGCGCCAATGAGATCGGAGGCTATTTCATGACTGACAGCAGCACATGGGTTGCAACCAAGCGGCAGGCCCCGAACCTGACGGTGCTGTTCAAGGGGGATCCGATCCTCATCAACGTCTATCACGCCCTCTGCCAGCCCGAAGGCGCCACGCCCGGCGCGGCCCTGGCCGCGAAGTTTGTGGACTTCCTTGTCTCGGAGGAAGCGCAGCGCGCCTTCGCCGACTTCGGAAAGGATCGGTATGGCGAGGCGTTGTACAACGACGCCGCTTACGCCCGGCAATTCAAGTGAGATGCAAAGCGTGAAGCGCCGCGCGCCCGTTTTAAAACTCGGGACACGTTTTTCGAGCGGGGAATCGAGTCTTGCATACTACTCATCACTTCTTTTTTGCATCGGCAGGTGCAGCCGGCGGCGCCTGTTGTGGGGGATTCGGCGCAGGCGCAGGCGGCTTTGCGGGTTCCGGCGGCTTGGGTTTGGGCGGATCGGTTGCCAAAGAGTAGGGATAGTGCGTCGTCGGTCCCCAGTTGCCCGCGCAGTCCTGCGCGCGGACGTGGAGGTAGTACAGCCCCTTGTGCGGAAGTTGGGGGAGCGTCTTCTTTCGATCGGCTGTTGCGGTTGATGTCGGAGGCTCCGCGACGGCGTTCGTGTCCATTGAGTATGCGAACGCCTTGATGCCCGTCGGGTCCAGGGAATGCCACTCGAACGCAGGCTGCGCCTCGCCCGGGCCGAAGATTGAGAAGTTGTCGAAGCAGCAGCTCACCTCCGCCTGATTTGCGCCGCTGTTGTAGTCCGACAGGCAAAGGTACTGGACAGAGTACTTATCCAGTTTCGGGAAGTTTTTTTTGAGGATTTCATACAGATTGAACGATGTCGTATGCCACACGCCGTCGTCCGTGACGGCGATCTGTCCGATGTTCGTGTAGGATCGGCTTTGTGACGTCATCTGGATGGCATGGTAATTTCCGTTGATGTGCGCCAGCATGTGAATCTTCGCGCCCTTGGGGATCCTGTATTCGAAGCTGACCATCGGACAGGCCGCCGCGTCGAAGGGAGAGGTGCGAATATAGGCGCAGAATGCCGCCGAGGCGGTGGCGTTGGTCAGTCGCACACAGTGGTCCTTCTTCTCCGGATCGAAGAATCGCTCCACCAGGGCGCCGCTTTGTCCCCCCCAGCTGCGCCACTCGCCCATCCCCCTGGAGAAGGCGTCGAAGGAGGCGATGGGATGGGTCAGCCCCTTCACATCGGGACCGAGAGGCGGCTCCTTGTCCGAGGCGTAGTCAATTGTCCATGTCCACGCGAACGGTCCGGCCGTGTTTCCGGCGAAGTCCTTCACCTGCGGCATGGCGAACTGGATCGCTTTGCCATCGGGCGCCGGGGTATCCGACCAGCCTGTCGCTGCACACCACTCCCACGCGATGGTTCCCTTGCCGGGATCGAGGCTCGTATGAACGGCATGAAGCCCATACCCCTTGCCCTCAACCGCGACCTGCATTGAGGCGGGGTCCACGCCTGCCGGTCCCGCGTCCGTGGCGGACATGGCCATGCGCGCAGATGAATTCTTGCCGCTTGGAGGCGCGGTAAAGGTCGGCGGCGTGTTGTCAATCACAAACTTGTAGTGCGAGGTCGGCCCCCAGTTGCCCGCGTTATCCTGAGCGCGGATATGGAGATACATGGGACCTTCGGGAATGCCGGTGAAGGTCTTCTCCGCCTCCGGCCCTTCCAGCGTGGCATCGGCGTCTTCGACGTCCTTGGGACTCCAGTGGTAACTGTATCCCTTGATCCCGCTTGGGTCCACCGCCCCCCATGTCAGCCGGAAACCGGTCTTCGCGCTTACGACGGGGATGATCTGAAAGTTGTCTATATGAAATGTCTCGGTAGGTCCGTTTCTCGTGTTGCCGTGCGTTCCAAAGGCGATCTGCGACGCTTCATACATGTTAGGGTCGTAGGGCTGTTTTGCCAATAGTTCGTGGACGTTGATCTCGGCATGATGCCACGCGCCATCCCGCGAGACGTTGGGTATGGTCCCCCACTGTTCTATGCCCGAGGACCCGCCGGCGAACTGGATGCAGCCGTACTGGCCCGACGTCGCCGGTCGAATGAGCAGGTCTGTCGCAACCGTCGGCGTAAGTTTGTAGTCGAACGCGAGCAGGGGGTACTTACCCAGGTTCACCGCGCTCCCGTGGGCCTGGGCGCGGAAATAGCCCCCCACGACGGGGTTGAACAACTTCAGACTGTACTTGCCCGAGGCCGCTGTCGTGGGGTCGCGCGTGACAAAGGCGTCGCCGTGGCTGCCGAAGCTCTCCCACGACCCGACGCCGTCCTCGAAGGTGTCGTTGGCCAGATACCCCACAAGCCGCACCGGCGAGGGCGGTGCCTTGTCCTGCGCCCAAGCCATGGTGTAACTCCACGTGTACGTGGATGTCTTTATTGGGGCGGCAAGGTCCTCGCAGTACTGCAGGGCGAAATCCACCTTCTGCCCGTTGGCGAAGTGGAGGCCGCTTTCGGCGAGATCAAGGGTCAGAATTCGCTTGCGCGGGTCGTACAACAGGGTGTGATCGTTGAGCGGCGCCCCCGTTCCATTCGCCTTCAGGCCCATCTTGGCGATATCCGGCTGCAGACCCGTCTCCCAGGCGAAGTGGACCTGGAACGGCCCGCCTCCCCATGCCGCCCCGCTTGCCGGCTCGATCTTCGCCACGGCCAGAGGCTGCTCCTGGACGAAGAAGGGATAGTGCGCCGTGGGGGTCCATTTGCCGTCCCGCCCCTTGCCCTTCACATGAAAATACCACAGCCCATCGCCAAGCTTGGCATACTGCTGGGCGTTCTTGCCCCCGCTGACCGCGTCGGGAGGCTGGGTGTTCGGCTTCTGATCGAGACAGAGGCTGTATTGCATGTTGCCTGGTCGCCACATCAGGTTCACTGGATTTCGCCCGATGGTAACGATCCGGAAATTGTCAATATGATAGATCGCCCCATCGGGATTGCCCCCGAAGCCCGCTCGGAGATAGCCTTCGTGGAAATTCCCCATCTCCAGGCCGTCCAGCGTCAGGCCGGATTGGCAGGGGTAGCGCTCGCGGACGGCGGCGGCGATATCGAAGTGGGCCGTGTGCCATGCCCCGTCAGCCTTCACATCGGCGATCTTGCCGAGACAAATAAGGTTTTCATCGCTGTAATCGTCGCCGGTGAATTGGATGAAGTGGCGGCGCTTGCAGAGGGTGAGGTAGAGATTTACCTTGACGTCGGGTTGGAGTTTGTAGTCGAAGCTGAACGTCCTCACATAAGGCAAGGGGATGGTGGGGGTGGGGATTGTCACACCGAAATCCCCCCCGGCGTTGAGGTTCGTCAGCTTCAGGCTCTGCTTGCCCTCCGAACAGGTGGTCCCGTCCAGGCTGAGATGCGCGCCCTGGTCCAGCCCGGTGCTTTTCCAGCCGCACATGTCCCCCTCGAAATCGCACAGCACACCGGGGTGGGTGCTCGAAGTGACCACAGTGTTCTCCAGCGCCGCCGGCTCGGGGACCGGCTTCGGCGCGGGAACCGACACCGGAGGCATCGTCTTCGCCGCATAGGAGAGGCTCACCCGCGCTACGACGATGCTGTTATCCTGAGTCCAGAGGGCGACGCGCTTCCCCGCGAGCGGCTCCGGGTCTTCGTAGTTGAACACAAGTTCATTGTCGAAGTAGCATTCAATCCTCTTGCCGATCTTTCGGACCTTGACGTAGTACCACGCCCCGTGGATGGCGCGCTGGTTGTACTCCGGCATCCACGGCACGGCGATCCGCCTCGATTGGTCCTCCCGCGTGCGCGGGCAGAGGAACTTATCGCTTTTCTGGACCACCTTGCCGCAGCGCCGCAGCTCCGTCCATTGCTCGCTCCAGGTGCGGTCCCATGCCGATAGGACAAAACTGTAGCCGGAATCGAGATTCCTGCCGTCGCCGCAGAAGGTTATGTTCATGTCGCCCATGCGCGCGTAGGATACGCCTACGTCCTCCAGCATCTCCGACGCCTGGCGCATGCGAAGGCCGACATAATACTCGATCGTCATATCGCCCGAAAATTTCGCCTTGTGCCAGAGCGCCGCCGCCCCCCGGCTCCAGCCGGTCATATGACCCCACCACGGCGTGCAGGTGAAACGGTTCGTCACCTCCCACGTCCCGACGCGCAGCCACTCCACCGGCGCATCTTCAAAGAGGCAGTCCCCCACGTGGTCCCGCTTCACCGGCAGCTTGGCGAAATCCGGCGTCTCAGGGGCGCGCAGGCCCAGCCGCGTCCCCGGGAGGGGGGCGTCGTCGCGATACACCATCACATCGTTGTTGCCGACAGACACCCAGACATACTTGCCGTCCCGATGGACGCCGATGATTTCCTCTGCCGGCGGACCCTTGACGGTCGCCTGCATCGCCGCCTTGTCCAGGCGGTTGATAGTGATAACGTAGTCCTTGGATGGCTGTGGCGCGGCCGCAATATCCACCGCATACCCTCGCTTGAAATCCTCCGCGTCGGCGCACAACGCAAGGGTATGACCGGGCTTCAGAGGAACAGCCGCCGAGAACGTCCCGAAGAAATCCCCCTTATGCCAAAAGATGTTGTTTCCCGTCGGCACCCACGCCCCATGCCGCGTGGCCCAATTGACCATGAATCGGTCCTGCCGGAAGATTTCGTTCTCCGGCTCGCGCTCCCAATCAGCGGTTTGGGAGAAGGCCAACCGGCAGGAGCGGAACTCCGTCCCCTGCGCATTCAGTCCCCGCAGCGCAGGCGCGCCCGCCACAGCACTCGGCAGCCCGGCCATCAATTCGAGCAAGCCGTCAATATAGACCTTCGCGTGCTTGCCGTCGCTCACGTCAACCATCAGCGCATATTCACAGCCCTCGGCGAACGCGCCCGGCCCCTCGGCAAAGACGGCAGGCTTGCCGTCCTGGTCGAGGAGAAGGAGTTGTTTCTTGCCTGCATAGGGTCCCGCCTTCCCACCCCATCGGAAGAGCAATCCCGGCCCAACCGAGACCCCTATGCCTTGAGCCCCCGGAGAGGGCTTCACGTTCGCCTCGAATATGTGGTTCTTCCATGCCGAATCACCCAGGCCATAGGTCGCCTCCCCGGCGGCCCCGGGCGCAAGCGTTACATTCCCGCGTTCATCCGCTTTCGTCGTCCACGCCGGCCCGGTGGGTTGCCCGATCCACTTCACGACATCGGCGCGGGAGAGGTCGTACCGGTCGTTGCTCCTCACAAGCACGTCGTCGAACTGCGCCTCCGCCTCCCCTTCAACGCAGAGTCCGATCTGCCCGCTGACAAACTCCCCACAGGCCACGTCAAACATGGGGGCGTCGTCGAGAAACACCTGGATTCGATCGCCGCGGGTAACCGCCTGGAGGCGATACCATTGGTCGGTTGCGCCGACGGCATAGCCCTCGGCCAGCGTCTTGGTCCCCTGGGGGGAGACGCGGACCAGCTCCACCTTGCGGGGGATGCGGCGGAGGTCGCCGAGATGCCACCGCAGCAGGAAGTAATCGGCCTTGCCACGGTAGCCGAAGACGAGGCCGGCGGGACTTCCCTGCGATTTGACGGACACGGAGGCGTCGTAGTCGTCCCAGAATGGGTGGCCCGTGACGACGAGGGCGGGCGCATGGTCCTTTCCCGTCTTGCCGCCGAAGGAGAAGGCGTTGGAACTGTACTTGGACCGCGCCCCTGAGTGCTTTTCCTTTACGGAGTGGAACTGCCATTCCCCTCCGACCTTGATCCACGGGTCGAGGCCCGTCTCATTCTCGTCGCGCATGAAATCGGCGCTGAACTCGATGGGGGCGCAGGGCTGGTACTTGTGTGCGGCCAGCGTCCCGCTCTTGACATCCATCCCGATGCCGCCGACGGCGAAGGCGCTGTCCAACACATGCAGAACCGGCCTGGAATCCATCACCACGGAAAGCGAAATCGCGCGCCGCTTCACAAGAATCGCCTGGTCCGCCGGCTTGCCGTCGTGGAATGCCGGCGCGGGGGCGGGCGCGTTTTGCAGGACCTTCTCCGCCCCGTCAACCACTCGCGCCAGCGCGCAGGTCTTGGCGTCCATCGTCAGCCGATAATGATTCTTTGCATCCTTCAGGCCGAAGACGATGTTGAGCGGGACGGCGGGCGGTCTCTTGACGGTCAGGGCGAGGTCGTACTGCTCGTGGTCGCACTTTCCCACGAGCAGATACTCGATATTCCCCACGGTCAGCCTGGGCGGCGGGTCGGCGGCTTCCGTTCCGCCCCGGAACAGAAGGAGAATACCTGCAAGTATAGAGACAAGCGTCCGCTTCACGGCAATCGCCTCTGGGTAGAACCGCATCCTTCGTTGGCGCCTCAGCCCAGTTGGATCAGAGTTAGACAACAGGACCTCTCTCTACTCCCTGCACATCGCTCCGGTTCAATGGCAGTAGCGAAATGCCGTCCTCTGCAATCCGTTATTGCACGGCATTGGTGCAATTCAACATGATTTACCAATCAAGCGTTCAGTTTCCAGTAAAACTTTCTCTGCCGTCTTCAATGCTTCTTTACGCAATGATAGAATGGTTGCAATAGTATCGGCTATATTCCTTTGGACTTTTTTGGGAGGGATAGGCACAAGTACTTTTGATAAGTCGTCTACAGAGAGCGCAGGAATAGCATGCCCTGTCATAAGCCGTCTAACTTGGCGGAAATAATAATCGGTGCGCATATAGGCCAACAAGAAAAGGGACTCCACACCGTGGACGTTACGGAGCACGGCAAAACCATTAGAACAGATAGCTCCGTCTTCATCTTCTGTAATCAGTGCTGTGGCATGACGCGGCGTGCCCGTGCTTGCCCCTGATATGGCTGTGATAATATCGCCTGCTCGCACGCGATACGTTGCTCTTGACGGCGCTTCGTGCGGCTTGATAACCTGTTGAGAGACAACCTGCATAGTGCGTGCGTCAACGTCAGAAATAGCAATGTATCGTATCTCGCCATTGGATGCCATGCGAAAGTCATCAGTTTCATTAAGAACATCCGCTATTTGGCCGAGCGGCTTGGCCGCGCTTGCCTGCAATTGCTCCAGAAGTTTTCGATCCATTGGCTGATAGTGTTCCACGTCCAGGCGTGTATTGAGCAATGTTTCGGGAATGCTGTAGATTGCTTCATCTTCGGCTTTGAATTGCCCCTCTTGAAATCTGGCATACGCCGATGCGATCTTGTCTATATCCTCATCAACGATAGGCAGTCCCGCCGATGTTCTCAGCAATCTGCCGATGTCATCTCGTTTGTAGACGGGCTGTCCTTTTACGTCATAACCCATCTTTTGCATGCGAGCCATGAACACATTTTCTGCATCGGACGGCAGTTTTTGAAGTAAAAGCAAGGATGTCTTGATGCCTGTGCCATAAGGGACAAAGGCTTCCTGGGGGATGGACACAACGCCCAATAATTTGGCGTTGGAGCGAATCCAAAACCTAATGTGGCTGTTGGAAACGTTTTGGAGAAGACCGTCTGGCAAGACAATTGCCATTCGTCCGCCAGGGCGCAACAGTTCCATACTCTTCTCGATGAACAAAATTTCGGGCGATTGCCCTGCCAGAACATTTTTTGTCAATTCCCACTCGCCATTTTGCTTTTTGCTCCACTTGCGGGCCAGCAAATAGGATTTGAGAATCCCTTGTTCTTCCACTTTCCCCTTGCTGCCAAACGGCGGATTAGTGAGAACAATGTCAAAAGCACCTTTTAACTGTTCACTTTCCAACAGCGCATTTGCACAAGTTATTTCTTCGCCGGTACCACCTTCAAATACAAGCCGCATCGTCGCGGATAGCGCAACATCGGGATTAAACTCGATGCCGCGAACGAGTTCTTGAATATAGGCGGTCCTATCAATACTGGGGTTACTTCGGCATATGTATAAGATGGTTTGAGTGAGAAAGCCTCCGCTTCCACAAGCAGGGTCAATGATCTTTTCATTCGGCTTCGGGGCGATCATTTCAACAGCAAGGCTCACGATTGGGTGGGGAGTAAAAAATTCACCCCGGTCACCCCGCTGATGCCGATATACGAATGCCTGGAATGCTTCACCCTTCACGTCGCCAGGCGTTTTGGCAAGGCTCACATCCTGCAATCGTCCAACAATATAAGCCAATGTCAAAGGTTTGAGTTTTAGAGAATCGTCTGAGAACAAGGAGTGATACTTGCTTCGTACCGTATCGAACAGTTTTCTTATGCGCACTTCAAAACCATTGGTCGTATTCGCAAGTAGGCTTTTGTACTCGATCGAGGTGATTCCAAACTGCAAACCATCCTTGGTCCCGTTCTGCTCATCGTGGAGTTTCATGACGAGCAGTTTTACGATTTCGTGAAATATCTTGTCCTTGAGCAATCCCTCATTGGCGTAAATATAATTGTGACATTCATCAAATATGGCGGAGAGATTCTGCGCAGGGTGCAGTTCACCCAGGCGCGGCAGACGCGGTGGAAGCAAACTTTCTTCGGAGTAGAGGAGTTGTTGCTCTCTGATTACTCCGTCGTCTGGGGAAGATGGCTTGTAAATTTGCCTTTTGCGGCGCTTAGAGTCCCTCATCGTCTTCTTTCACCACAAGGTATCTGTTATCAATTTGCATGTCCTCTTGGTTCACGGAATCTTCGGGGACCAACGTTTCATATACGTCATTCAACTCTTCGGACCATTCATCCGTGATATTCAAAGTTGCATTGCCTTTTTCATCGGTAAAGACAAAACCCATGATGTAGTTTTGCTGTAGATGGTTTGAGTCATCTCCCGACGGCTCCAGGTTGTGTGGATTGGCAAACAAAAATTTGTGCTCGGGATAGCGAAGGACGATGTCAATGGCCATGACATTGAACTCATCCTTGCGTGGAGTCGCCTGCGTCCTTTCACCAGCCCCCGATGTGCCTGAAACAAAGTGCGTTTCCAGGACTTTCAATCTTGACATTACGTAATTCAGGCGATCTTCAATCATGCCGTTGATTTGGTCACGGGTATAATCCCGAAGCGCGGCAATGGCTCTCGCCTTCTCTGTTTCCCTTCTGGGTTTGTACTTCTGAATTTCTTCGTATTCGTAGAGGTTGGATGAGTATTCATTTTGGAACTTGGGCAGATTGGTGTAAATCCATTCTGTAGCCTGCCGCTCAATATCTCCTCCTCGGTTTATCCACGGGATTTTGTCGGCATGAGTGATCAAGAAATTTTTCAGCTTTTCAAAGTTGTAAAGCCTATGCCATTTTTCCGAGTTGGATTTCACGCCCTTTGACTCAATTACATACCAGTAGTGAGAGTCATGCCTTTTGAAGTAAAAGTCGCCATGATGACGAGCGTGCTTTCTGCCTTCCCATTTCTCCCTGATTCTCTTGACCTCAAACCCATATTCTTCTTCGAGTTTCTTTTTCAGCAAAAGTTCGGTTATCGAGCCGCTCACATACCCTTGAGCGTTCGGGCTGTGTCTCAATGCCTCAAAAAATATCTCCAACGTCGTCTTGAATACCCTCTGGACGAAGGCGGCAAGTCTATCAAAAATGCTCATGCATTATCCTTTTCAAGTTGCCTAACGACGGTCCTATTATACCGGCATGATGAAACTTAGGCAAGCACAAAGCAAAGGGCGGCAGTTCACTCGCGGAAGCGAAGGACACGTTGATCCGTCACGAGGATGTCCACGGGGAGGTCGTGCGCGTCGTGGGGGATTTCGTCGAGCACCTGCGCGTCGAAGCACACCCCGCATTTGACGGCGCGAAACTCAGGCCGGCTCATAAACCGGTCGTAGTAGCCGGCCCCGCGGCCCAGGCGATTGCCCTTCGGGTCGAACCCCGCCGCGGGAACGAGGACGAAGTCAATATCGCTAATGTCCACCTCTCGAACGGTCCTGGGTTCCAGGATGCCGTAGGCCCCCGGGGCAAGCTCGGAGAGGCTGGTCAGCTCGGCCGGAATTAAGCGGCGGTCCTTTGTGGAACACGTCGGCACGCACACGCGCTTGCCCATTCGCAACGCGGCGCGAATCAGTTCCGTTACGTCCACCTCGTCGGGCATGGAGGCGAAGAGGAGCACGCACCGGCTCTGTTTGAACTCCGGCAGGGCCAGCACGTTCTCGACCAGGGCGGCAGAGGCCGTCTTTCGCTGGCCGGAAGTCATTGCCTTTATTCGTCTTGTGATTTTCTTTCGCGCCTCTCTTTTCTCCACCGATTCAGTCGCTCCTTGATGGCCTTTTCGCTGCCCTCCTCGGTCGGCTCGTAATAGATGTTGTCGCAGGGGATGTATTCCTGATCCACCCAATGGCCCTCATAGTCGTGGGAGTACTTGTAGCCCTCGCCGTGCCCCAGGCGCTTGGCGCCTTTGTAGTGCGTGTCGCGCAGGTGCTTCGGCACGGAGAGCGTCCGCCCCTCGCGGACATCCTCCAAAGCCTTCTCGATGGCCAAGTAGGCGGCGTTGCTCTTGGGCGAGCAGGCGATATATGTCACCGCCTGAGCGAGCGGTATCTTCGCCTCGGGCATGCCGACAAAATCGGCCACCTGAAACGCGGCGTTCGCCAGGATCAGGGCCAGCGGGGCGGCGTTGCCCACGTCCTCCGCCGCGCAGATGACCATCCGCCGGGCGACGAAGCGCGGGTCCTCCCCGCCTTCCAGCATCTTGGCCATCCAGTAAAGCGCCGCGTCGGGGTCGGACCCTCTCATGCTCTTGATGAAGGCCGAGGCCGTGTCGTAGTGCTGGTCCTCGTCGCGGTCGTAGTCAATGACCTTCTTCTGGATCGACTCCTCGGCCAGGGGCACGTCAAAGACGATCACGCCGTCCGCATTCGGCTCGCTCGACAGGACGCCTACCTCGAGGGCGTTGAGGGCGCGTCGGGCGTCGCCGTCGGAGACCTCGGCCAAGTGCGCGACGGCATCCTCTTTCAGGTTGATCTTGTGCTTTCCCAGGCCGCGGTCGGGGTCCGTCGTCGCGCGGTGGAGGATCGTCTTGATATCCTCGCGGCTGAGGGGTTCGAACTTGAAGATTTGGGAGCGCGACAGCAGAGGGGTGTTGATGGCGAAGAAGGGGTTGTGCGTGGTGGCGCCGACGAGGATGACGACGCCTTTTTCCACATCGGGGAGGAGAACGTCCTGCTGGGAGCGATTGAAGCGGTGGAGCTCGTCCACGAAGAGGACCGTCCGCGCGCCCTTGGCGGCCTGGCGGCGCTGGGCGGCGTGGATGATGTCGCGGAGCTCCTTGACGCTCGACGCAGCGGCGTTGACCTGCTCGAAGTGGGCCTGGGTGGCGCCGGCGATGACGTGCGCCAGGGCGGTCTTGCCCGTGCCCGGTGGGCCATAGAAAATGACGGACATGAGTCGGTCGGCCTGGAGCATCCGGCGCAGGAGCTTGCCCTTGCCGAAGAAGTGCTCCTGGCCGACAAACTCCTCCGGCGTGCGCGGCCTCATGCGGACGGCGAGAGGGGCGTGGGGGCCGATCTCGTCGGTCTTGTCTTCGGGCAGCTTAAAAAGTCCCATATACGGCGCTTTCTTGGAGTGCCATCAAGGGAAGTTATCCACATTCTCCATAGGGGCGATTATCGTCGTTTCGATGGCCCGTGTCAAGCATTTCGGAGAACTTGGCCTCCCCGTTCGGCGCGGCTTACTCACAGGTTATCCACAAGTTACATCTGGGGGTAATCCGAGGCGCGGAATGCCCGAAAAGCGCTCCAAATGGCCCATTGTGGCCCGAACAGCCTATCGGAGGACTTCACAATCGGCGGAAGTTATCCACAATTCACGCATTCTTGGGATCAGGCGCTTCGCAAGTCGGCGGAAAAGCGCTCTTTCAGGATGGCGACGATGCGTTCCACGGACTTATTCACCTCCTCGCCCGTCAGCGTCCGTTCGTCGGAGCGGAAGGTGAGGGAGAAGGCGATGCTCTTGCGACCCGGGGGAACCGGCTTGCCCCGATAGAGGTCGAAGAAGTCAACGGACTTCAACAAGTCAATCCCCATGCCTGTGATGGCGGCGCGGATGTCCGCCCACGAGACCGCCTCGTCCACGATGATGGCCAAATCGCGGTCCACCGCCGGGTAGGTCGGGAGTCGGGTGTATTTCCTGTCGAGGGATGCCTGGGCCGCGATGGCGCTGAAATCCAGCTCCGCCGCGCAGCAGGGGGCGGCCAGGTCGAAGTCGGCGGCGACGGCCTTGCTGATGCGGCCGAGGTAGCCGACGATCCGCCCGTTTAGTTCCACCCGTATCCGGCTGGTCGGGTCGAAGAAGTCCACGGCGGCGGCGGCAAAGGCGCACTGGCCGAGCAGGCCGATCTGATCCAGAACCTCCTCGACCGTCCCCTTTACGTCGCGGAGGTCGCCGTCGCGTACCAGAGCGAGGCATGTCCGTTCCTCGGGCAGCTTCTCGCCGGGCTTGGCCAGAAAGATTTGGGACAGCTCGAACATGCTGCACGTCCGCACGCCTTGCCGCTCGTTTGTCTGCTTGATCTGGAGCAGATTGGGTATGAGCGACCGGCGCATGACGGAGTAGTCGCGGACCATGGGATTGGCGATCCCCAGCGCAGGCGCATCCCCCCACAGGCAAAGCTGCCCCGCCCGTTTGGGATCGGTGATGGCAAAGGACACGGCCTCGGTGTAGCCCATGCTGACCATGATCCGCCGGGTCAGGTCCTCGACGGTCTCCTGCCGGCTCTTCTTGCTCAGGGCGATGGGCATCGTGGTGGTTGCGGGAATCATATCGTAGCCGTGGATGCGCGCCACCTCTTCGATCAGGTCCACCTCGCGGTAGACGTCGCCTGCCCGGAAAGACGGCACGGCCACGGTCACCTTGCCATCGCGGAGTTCCTTAACGTCAAAGCCGAGGGCCGAGAGGATACGGGCCGATTCCTCCGCCGTAATCTTTGCGCCGATGAGGAGATTGAACCTGTCCACGCGCATGGCGACGATCTTCGGCTCATAGGGGGCGACGCGCACGTCAATGACCCCCTTGGCGACCTCGCCGCCTGCCAACTGTTGGATCAGGCTCGCCGCCCTGCGCGAGGCCCAGTCGGCCAAGTCGGGGTCCACGCCGCGCTCAAAGCGATAAGAGGAGTCTGACGAAAGGCCCAGTTTCCGCGATGTGCGCCGATTGTTGGGGGCGTTGAAGAGGGCGCTTTCGAGGAGTATGTCCACGGTATTGTCGCCGACCTCGCTGTCCAGGCCACCCATGATCCCGGCGACGGCGACGGGGCGCTTGGCGTCGGCGATGACGAGCATGTCGTCGGTCAGCTCATGCTTGGTTCCGTCAATGGCGGTGATCGGTTCGCCTTTCCTTGCGCGCCTGACGATGATCTTGGGGCCTTCCAGCCGGTTCATGTCGAAGGCGTGCAGCGGCTGGCCCGTCTCCATGAGGACGTAGTTGGTGATGTCCACGACGTTGTTGACGGGCCGCAGGCCGATCGCCTCCAGCCGGGATGTCATCCATGCGGGCGACGGGCCGATCTTGACGCCCCGAATGACGCGAGCGGTGTATCGGGGGCAGAGGTCTGGGGCCTCGACAGTGACCTGGGTGATGCGCTCCACGGCCTCGGAGCCGGTCTTATACTCCATCGGAGGCAACTCAAGGGGAACGCCTGTCAGGGCCGAAATCTCCCGCGCCACGCCGATGTGGGAGAGGAGGTCGGGACGGTTGGACGTGACCTCGATGCCGAGGCAGCAGTCGCCGCCGACGGGGGTGATCTCCTCGACCTCCGCGCCGGCCATGGTCAGGCGCTGGGCGATCTCCTCGGGCGGGAGGTCGAACTTGCAGTATTCCTTGAGCCAGTTGCAGCTTACTTTCATCGTTTCGCTCGGAGCGGATCAGAACTGCGACAGGAATCGCATATCATTGTCGAAGAAACGGCGGATGTCGTCAATTTCGTATTTCATCATAACCAGCCGGTCAATGCCGAGGCCGAAGGCGAAGCCGGTGTACTTCTCCGCGTCGTAGCCGACCACTTCAAAGACGTTCGGGTCCACCATCCCCGCGCCGCCGAATTCGATCCAACCCTTCGACTTGCAGACCGAGCACCCTTTCCCGCCGCAGATGGCGCACGAGACGTCCACCTCCACACTCGGTTCGGTGAAGGGGAAGAAGTGGGGCCGGAAGCGAATGGTCACGTCCGGGTAGAAGAACTCGCGGGCGAACATGGTGAGGACGGCCTTGAGATCGGCCATGGAGACGCCTTCGTCCACGTAGAGCCCCTCGACCTGGTGGAACATGAAGCAATGCGTCGCATCCACGGTGTCGGGGCGATAGGTCTTGCCGGGGGCGATGATTCGCACAGGTGGCGGCTGGTTTTCCATGACGCGGATCTGGACGGTGGAGGTCTGGCTGCGGAGGACGACGTCCTCGTTGAAGTAGAACGTATCGAAGGCGTCGCGCGACGGGTGGTCCGCCGGGATGTTGAGCGCCTCGAAGTTGTTCCGGGCGTAGTCCACGTCAGGCCCGTAGGCGACGGTGAAGCCCATGCGGCCGAAGATGTCCTTGATCCGGTCAATCATCTGGGTGATGGGGTGGCGGTGGCCGATGGTGGGGCGCTTGCCGGGGAGGGAGGGATCGAAAACCGGCGCCACTTCGACGTAGATACCCATCGAGGCAGTGATTCGCTTCCCCGCGGTCTCGATGGCGGCGGCGATCTCCCGCTTAAGCCTGTTTGCCGCTTGGCCGGCCCCGGGCTTTTCCTCGGGGGGAAGGGATTTGAGATCGGCCATGACGTCTCGGAAGACGCCTTTGCGCCCCAGGTATTTGACCCGAAGTCTCTCAAGCTCGTCCGCGTCGTTCGCGGCCTGGATTGCGGCCATGGCCTGGTTGCGGATCAATGCGAGCTTGGTTTCCATCGCTTCTATCGTTCCCTATTCAAGAAACCGGCGGGACGAGATCGTCCCGCCGTGTCTTGGAATTCGGAATTGCGTATGGGTTACGCGACCTTTTCCTTGGCGAGAGCCGCCAGTTTTCCAAAGGCCTCCGGGTCGGATACGGCCATTTCGGCCAACACCTTGCGGTCCAGGTCCACATCCGCCTTGGCCAGGCCGTGCATGAACTGGCTGTAGCTCAGGCCGTGGGCCTTGGCGGCTGCGTTGATCCGGATGATCCAGAGGCGTCGGAAGTCCTGTTTCCTGCGCTTTCGGTCCCGGTAGGCGAATCGCCTGGCGCGGCGGAGAGTTTCCACCGCCGTTCGGTAGAGTCGGTGCCGCCCGCTGACAAATCCCTTTGCGGCCTTCAGAAGCCGCTTGTGTGCGCGTTTCCGCGCCGCGCCTTTTCTTGCTCGTGGCATTGGAATACTTCTCCTGCGTGTTTTAGATGGCTATCCTCTTCCGAGGGCCCTTCGTATCTTCTTGGCGTCGGCCCCGATGGACATCACGGGCCTGCGGAGGTGGAGCTTGACCTTGCCTCTTTTTCCCGACATGAGGTGGCTCATGCCGGCCCTTTTACGCTTCACCTTTCCCCGCGCGCTGATTCTGACGCGCTTGCTTAATCCCTTGTGCGTCTTGAGCTTGGGCATAATACTCTATCAACCTCGCAAAAAAAAGTCAACACAAATCCCCCCACCCATCCAACGATAGACCGTCATATCGGTCGGCAGCCGATTTACTTCGGCGTCAGGATCATCTGCATCCGGCGGCCTTCCATCGCGGGAATCTTCTCAACCTTTGCGATATCCTCCAAGTCGCTCGCAAATCGGCTGAGAATTGCCTCGCCGAGGTCCGCGTGCTTCATCTCGAGATGGCCGCGGAGGAACATGGTGACCAGCACCTTGTGTTTCTTCTCAAGAAACTTCCGCGCATGGTCGCGCTTGATGTCAATATCGTGCTGGTCGGTCTTCAGCTTCAGCCGAAGTTCCTTCATCCGCGCCGCGTGCTGTTTCGTGCGGCCCTGATGGACCTTCTTTTTCTGGCGATACTTGAACTTGCCGTAGTCCATCAGCTTGCAGACGGGCGGGTTGCTGTCGGGCGACACCTCCACCAGGTCCATCCCCGCCTCGCGGGCGCGCTCGATGGCCTGACTCAGCACGATAACACCCACCTGCTCGCCGTCCTGAGAAATCAGCCTCACTGTAGGCGCCGTTATCTCACCGTTGATTCTCAAGTCCTTAGTAATCCGTTCATCACCTCCGTTTCAAACAGGGCTATCGCCTCTCCTCGATCTCCTGCTGCGCCGACTGGACAAAGTCGGACAGCTTCTGCGATCCCAGGTCGCCCCTCTTGCGGTGGCGCACGGCGACGGTCTGCGAGGAGACCTCGCGGTCGCCCAGCACCAGCATGTAGGGCACCTTCTCCAGCGTTGCCTCGCGAATTTTGAGGCCCACCGTCTCGCTGCGGAGATCGGCCTCGGCCCTCATCCCCTCGCCCTTGAGAGCCTTTTCCACCTCCCTCGCATACACATGATGCGAGTCGGTAATCGGAATCACACGCACCTGAACCGGAGCGAGCCACATGGGGAAGGCCCCGGCGTAGTGCTCGATCAAACCGCCGATGAATCGCTCCATTGACCCCAACACGGTCCGGTGGATCATAATCGCTTCGTGTTCCTGGTTGTCCGGCCCTACGTAGGTGACGCCGAAGCGCTTCGGCAGGTTCAGGTCCACCTGAATGGTCGGTCCCTGCCACTCGCGGCCGAGGGAATCGGCCAGCTTGATGTCAATCTTGGGGGCGTAGAATACGCCGCCGCCCTCGTCAATTTCGTAGTCCAGGCCCCTCTTTTCAAGGGCCTTCTTCAGGGCGTTGGTCGCGGTCTCCCACTCCTCGTCGGTGCCGAGCGATTTTTCCGGCCTTGTCGCCAGAAACGCTCGATAAGTGTACCCGAAGCTGCGCATCATGACGTCCACAAGGTCGAGGATCCCGGCGATCTCATCCGGCAATTGCTCCGGAGTGCAGAAGATGTGCGAATCGTCCTGGGTGAAGCCGCGCACGCGCAACATGCCGTGGAGCGTCCCACCCGGCTCATAGCGGTAAACGGTCCCAAGCTCGCACATCCGGATCGGCAGCTCGCGGTAGCTCCGGGGGCGGACGCTATACATCATGATGTGTCCGGGGCAGTTCATCGGCTTCACGTAGTACGGCTCGCCGTCAATGTCCATGGGGGAGTACATCAGGTCGGCGTAGTTTTCGAGGTGGCCGCTCCGCTTGTAGATCTTCCCGCTGGCGATGTGCGGGGAATAGACGATTTGGTATCCCGCCCTGAGGTGCTCCTTTCGCCAGAACTCCTCGACCAGGTGGCGCACCATGCCGAGGCGAGGGTGCCAGAGAATCAAGCCGGGGCCGATCTCCTCGGACACGGAATAAAGTTCCATCTCCTTGCTCAGGGTCCTATGGTCGCGCTTCTTTGCCTCCTCAAGGAGCTTCTCATAGGCATCGAGTTCCTTCTGTGTGTTGAAGGCGAGGCCGTAGATGCGCTGGAGCATCTTTCGCCTCTCGTCGCCGCGCCAATAGGCGCCGGCTACACTGCGCAGCTTGAAGACGCCGAGCTTGCCTGTGCTGGGCACGTGCGGGCCGCGGCACAGGTCGGTGAAGTCCCCTTCCTCGTAAAAGGTTATCTTGTCGTCCTCCAGGTCCTGGAGGAGTTCGACTTTGTAGGTCTGTCCCTGCTGCTCCATGTCCCTGACCGCTTCCGCGCGGGACATGACCTTGCGCTTGATCGGGATGTTTTCCTGCACGATCCGGCGCATCTCTTCTTCGATATTCTTCAGGTCGTCCTCGGACAGGGGCTTTTCGAGGTCGAAATCATAGTAAAAGCCGTCCTCGATGGCCGGACCGATGGCGAATTTCACGCGGGGGTAGAGCCGCCCCACGGCCTGGGCCATGACGTGCGATGAGCTGTGGCGGAGGACTTCCAGGCCCTCTTTGGAATCGCGCGTGACGATGCTGAGCGTAACATCGCCCGAGAGCGGGTGGCTGAGGTCCACAAGCTGGCCGTCAATCTTGCCGGCAACGGCATCCTTGGCGAGTTTTCTACCGATCTTCTCGGCGATCTCCCCTATGGTTTGCCCGTCGGCGTAGTCCATCGCGGACCCGTCAGGCAAAGTGACTTTTCCCATGCTCGATACGCGCGCCCTACGAAAACTCATGCGGGTGACGGCGGTGGGGTCCTCACCCCTCCAGAAGCCTGTGTCCCACTCGAAACAAAGATTTATTCTACACCAGTATCTCCCACGTGTCAAGCAGTTCTTCGCGCAAATCCAGCCTACAGACTTGATCCGTTCTGTCCGTCTCGGTAGATTATCTTTCGGCTTCAAAACGGGTCTTTAGCGTAGAAAGGAATGGAAGATGGTTCGTGTCGCAATCGTCGGATGCTCCAACCTCGGCCGCATGCACGCCAAGAACTACCTGCAGGTCCCCGATGCCGAGGTCGTCGCCTACTGCGATCTCATCGAGGAACCCCGCGCGATCATGAAGAAAGAGGTCTTCGACCCGGCGGGCGTCGCGCCGCGGGCCTTCTCCGACTTCGACCAGATGGTCAAGGACGCCCAGCCCGACGCCGTCAGCCTCGTCCTGCCCCACTCGCTCCACTACCCCTTCTGCATGAAGTGCCTCAACGCGGGACTGCATGTGCTGTGCGAGAAGCCGCTTGTGACCGAGACCGCCCACGCCGCCGACCTGGTGGCGAAGGTGAAGGAGACGAACCGCATCCTCGAAATTTCGTTCCAGAGCGTTTACACCGCGAACTTCCAATACATGCGCGACGCGATCCGCAAGGGCGATGCGGGGGAGATCGTCTTTGTGCACGGCCACATGTATCAGGGCTGGCTGACGAATCTGGCCAAGAAGCCCGAAAAGAAGTGGCGGCTGAAGAAGGCGATCTCCGGCGGCGGCCAGCTCTACGACAGCGGCAGCCACCTGCTCAACGCCATGTTGTGGGCCACGGGCCTGAAGCCGGTGCGCGTCTATGCCGAGATTGACAACCGGACGGAGGAGGTGGACGTCTGCTCGTCGCTCTCGATCCGCTTCGCCAACGGCGCGGTGGGCAACATCGCCATCAGCGGCGAGACGTGGCAGCCGGGGATGCCGAGCCGCCTCATCGTCACGGGCGAGAAGCTGGAATTCAGCCTGCACCATGGCGGGGAGGACCTGAAGGTTTACAGCCCGAAGGGCGAGGTGAAGCCGAAGGTCCCCGCGAACCGGACGCCGCAGGCGAATTTCGTGAACGCGATCCTTGGCAAGGAAGAGCCGCTCTGCCCCGTCGAGTACGGCCTCACCCTTGCCAGGTTCATGGATGCGGTCTACAAATCGGCGGAGAAGGGACAGCCGGCGGATATCGCCGCGTGAACAAACCTCATAGCCACATGCTGACCGAAGAGGAAAGATCCCAAACACGAAGGAGGAAACCGTGGTCGAGATCCTGAACCCAAGACACGGGGCCATCATGTGCCGCCATGACGGCGAAGAGACCGAGGGCGCCCTCACCATCACCGTCACTGGCTGCGCCGACCCGTTCGCGCCGGTCACCGTCAACGGCATCGAGGCCGAACGCTGCGGCGCAGAGTTCTCGGCCCCTGTCCGGTTGACCCGCAAGATCAACGAAATTACGGCGCAAGTGAAAACCGTCCGGGGCATAGAGGCGCAGACCATAAAGGTGGTTTGGGACAAGAAGTCGTTCAAGCGTTACCGCTTCTTCATTGATGACCACAGTTTCTTCCTGCAGGACCTTGCCACGCACAGTTACGGCTCGATCTTCGAGTGTTTTTATCTCGATTGGATGCGCACGCTTCACGAGCGATACGGCGCGAAGATCGTCCTGAATTGCTTCTTCCGCAACGACCACGACAAGGACGGGTTCGAGATCACCGCCGTCCCCGACAAACACAAGGGAGAGTGGCGCGACAACGCCGAGTGGCTCAATCTCTCGTTCCATGCCTTCTCCGAGTTCCCCGACCGGCCCTACAACTACCCGTGTCCGGCGAAGCTCGCCGAGGACTACGACCGGGTGAAGGAGCAGATCGTGCGCTTTGCCGGCGAAGAGACCTTCTGTCCGCCCATCGTCACGCACTGGGCCGTGTGTCATCCGGCAAATTTTGGCGTGCTGAAGGAACGCGGCGCGAAGGTCCTATGCGGCCAATTCATCAATGCCTTTGTCGGCAAGGGCTACCGGCCTCTCTCGCCCTTCGGCGTGAGCGACGTCGGATACCACCTCGACGAGGAGCGCTCGGCCTACCTCTGGGAGCGCAGGGTGATTCACGACATGGATTACGACATCACCTTCATGAAGGGCACGGTCTGCTGCAACCGCAATCCGGTCGGCGAGCTCCTGCAGCAGATGGAGGAAAAGTACGCAAGCCCGCACGCTATTGACATCCTGGGTATCGCCTCACACGAGCAGTATTCGTTCCCCTTCTACCGGAACTATCTGCCGGACCATTTCGAGCGGATGGACTCGGTCTGCCGGTCGGCGACGGAGCACGGCTACAAGCCCGTTTGGTTTCACGAGGGGTTCCTGGGCAACCCGACCCTCGCGCCGGAATCGTAGGCCGCTGGGCAGTTGCAGCCGGACGTGCGTCCATTTGAGCGCGCCGCGTGGAGGATTCTATGGGCGCGAAACGCGATCACGTCTTTTCAGGCATCACAGCCTGTTCGGTTGACAGATCCCGCTCAGGGCTGCTTGCCGTCAAGGAGGTCCATCAGGTGATCCACGAGGACGGGGTCGAGGCCCTTGCCGCGCTGCTGGCGGATTCCCCGAACGATGTGTTGTTGTGCTTCCGGACCTGCCGCGGCCGCGCCGCGCATGAACAGGGCATACACCCACGCGACCTTGAGCACGCGGGCGCCCATCGGGATGCGCTCGCCGGCCAGCTCGCCGGGATAGCCCCGCCCGTCCCAGCTTTCCCACATGGTGCGGATGATGAAGGGGACGCCCAGGTCCCGGAGAAGCCGCACGCGGTTCGTCGCCGCCTCCATGGTGAGCGATAGGTCGAGAATTTTTTTGAAATCGCTCGGCGTGGGCGGACCTTCGGCGTCGAAGATGTCCATCACCCTCCCGCGCGCCACGTCCATGATGTTCGCTGCGAGTCGCAAGGCGCGGAGTTCTCTTCCTTCCATTCCCACCCTCTCGGCAAGCTTCAGCGATATGCTGCGGATGAGTTGGCGCTCCTGTTCGTCGCGATGGCCGATCGTGCTCGCCAGGGAGAGAACGTCCGCGAAGGCCTCGGCCTCCTCGCGGATCTCCTGTCGCGCGAGGTCCGCGAGCCGGCGCTGTTCCGCCTCGGCCTGGGCCAGTTGGTCGGCCCGGTCGCGCTGGCGCTCCGCCTCGCGTTTGGCGCTGTGGACCCACCCCACGGCGACGGCGAGGACGAGCATGACGGCCCCCATCAGGCCGATGGCGCTGCGCTTCAGGACCTTCATCGCGCGCCGCCGCGAGGAGCGCCGCCTCTGCGCGGCGGTTACCCGTTTCAGGATCTCGCGCTGCTCGTAGGTGTCCTCGGTAAGGAGCGATGCGGCGAGGTCGAGATCGTCCTTCTCGAAGGCACACTGTGCGTAGGCCAGGGCCGAGTCCCATGCGCCCTGCCGGGCCGCCTGGTTGTCCTCCCACAGGGCCAGAGCCTCCCGGAATCCATACAGGGCCTGCGCGTGATTGTCGTAGTTCTTCGTCTCCCTTCCTCGGGCGAGGTCCGTCTGGGCGCGTTGGCTGAGGGCCAGGCTCTCGGCATGGGACTGATAGTCCCGGACGGCATCTTGAAAATCCTTCACGCTCAGATATCGTTGTGTGCGCTCCGCGGCCATGGCCTTAAGGGCGATGTCCAGCAGTTCGCCTCGTTTGTCGGTCGGTCGGATCACGTTGTTTGCCGCGTTGACCACGCAGTCCTTGAGGTCCTTGCCTGTGTGAGGCGGATAGCCGGTGAGGATTTCAAACAGAATCGCCCCGAGGAGATAGATATCGCTTGCGGGCGAGACGCGGTGCGCGCTGGCGGCCGCCATCTCCGGGGCCATGTAGGACGGCGACCCGGCGCACACGGTCTCGCGCGTGATGCGCTCGGCCTTCCCTCCTTCGGTGATGGAGAGCGCCAGCCCCCAGTCCATGACCAGCACCTCGCCGAAGTCCCCGAGCATCACATTGGCGGGCTTGAGATCGCGGTGGATGATTCCCTTGGAGTGGGCGAAGGCGACCGCGTCGGCCACGCGGAGGAGGATGTTAATGTTCTCGGCTTGGCTCTTCTTGCGGATCACGTCCTTCCACGGCACGCCCTTGACATGCCGCATGGCGTAGAAGATCTGCCCATCCTCGCTGGCGCCCAGGTCGTGCACGGGGACGATGTTCGGGTGCTCCAGCTCGGCCATGACCGCCGCTTCGCAGAGGAATTTCTTTCGGGACGGCTCGTCGGCGGCGTTCTCTTCTTTCATCATCTTGAGGGCGATGGTGCGGCCAACGGAGGTCTGCCGCGCGATGTGCACCACGCCCATGCCCCCCTTGCCGAGGACGTCCAACAGCTCATAGTCCGGGGCGGGATCGGCCGAGCGGCTGGCCCGGGCCACGGTGTGGGGCTTGACGATCATACCGGCAGGCATGGCCGTCGCTGCGCCGCGGGCCTTGATTGTTTCGGAGGGGTCTTGGTCGAGATTGACCGATTCGCCCCACCATGCCTCGACCATCTCGGCGCTCACTTCGCCGGGAGTTGCTCCTGGATCATCCGATGGCATGTTCACTTCCCCACGATCAGGCCAGCGCAGGTCCAGTTGGGGTCGTTTCCACCCGCGTCCCGGAACTCGATGTCCAGCGCCCCGTCCTCGACGTGCGCCTCGAAGAACAGTTCCTTCACCTCGCCGCCCTTGCTGGTTACATTCTGGAGGCCGACCTGCCCCTCCGCGCGTACCTCCATGTTATCGTGGCCCGTGGCCATGTCGCCCAGAAAAACTGTGACCACATGCGCCCCGTTGGGGACCTTCACCCGAAAGGTCTGCGGGGCGCGGTCGAAGATGAAATCGCGCGTCAGGTTCGTGCCCTTCTTCCGGTCCCGCTCGCCGGAGGGCGGCTTCAGCCATCCGTAGCCGCGTTCCTCGTCATACGCCGTCGAGGCATTCACTTTGATAAACCCTTCCATGACCTGACAGTCCTTGCCCTGGAAATCGAACTTCCGTCCCTCGTCGGCGGTGCGTTTCAGTTTTCCGAAGGCCAGTTTCGCCTCCTCGGCGACCTGCTCGTCATTGAGGCGCGACTCCGCCAGGGCGAGGGCCTCCGCGCAGGGATAGTTGGGCAGGACGGCCAGGATGGCCTTCTCCTCGTCGGGGCGCTTGGCGAGCTCCATCGCCTCGCGCAGCAGCCTTGCCGTTTCCTCATCGGACCGCTCCGAGAGCATGGTTGCCTGTCGAATGAAACCGCGCAGGGCGAGAACCTGATGCACTTCGTTCGTCTCCGTCCTCGCGATCTTCAATAACTCTGCCATGGGCGTCGCGTCCGGCCATTCGGCAAGGGCGTGGATGGCGGCCCTCTTCACCGTCGGGCTGCTGCTTGTCAACTGGCTCTGGACCGCCGCAAGCGCCGCCGGGACGCCGATGCGGTTCAGGACGGCCAGGAGGCCGATCTTCGCCTCATCGTTTGCCTTTTCGAGGGCGGCAATCACGGGGTCGGCGCATGTATTGGGGTCGTTGATCCGCGCCACCGCCGCGGATATCGCCTGCTCCAGATCGCGGCGGGCGGCGGCGTTCTCGGTGGCCACGAGCATTTCCACCATTCGCCCCAGATCGTCCTTGCCCGCCTCCGAGGCCAGTGCCTTACAGACGGCCTTGTGGACATTGGGATCATATTCCTTGACGGCATCGAACAAGATGGGGACGAGGCCATCGCAATCCCGCGCGACCAGGGCATTGATTAACGCAACGCGGACGCCCGGTTCCGCTCCCTTCATGCCTTTGACCATCGCCTCGTTCACGCCGTCGCCGGCGAGCAGATTCAGACTCTCGACGGCGGCCCCTCCCACTGCGCCGCCCGCCGCCGCAATCTTGGCAAGAAGCATGACATGGGAGGCGTCGCCAAGAACGCCGAGCGCGCGGACGGCAGAGATGCGGACGTCTTCTTCCGGGCTTTCGACCAGATTCGCTGCGGCGGGGGCGGCCGCCTTGTCGCCGCGCCCCGCAAGAGAGGTCAAGAGGGTCACTTGCGTGTCAGCCGAAAGGGACGGCATCTCCCCCGCAAGGGACTTCGTCGCCGCCTCGCCGGGGATATTCGCCGCGAACTTCGCAGCCGCCAGCCGGAGCGCCGGGTTTGTATCCTTCAGGAATGTCAGAATACGCGGCAGGGCCTTTTCTTTCTCCACGCGCACAATTCCTTCCAGCGCGCCGATCCGGGCCTCTCTCGGATTGCCTTCGCCTATCAGTCGATCATAGACGGCCAATGCGGGACCGGTCTCGCCCGCAGCGCACATCTGGGTCGCACAGCAGAGGAGCGCGTCCGCCTTCACGGCCGTGAGGTCATCGGCGACAGTCAGGTCCGACAGAGCCTTGGCGGCCTCCTGGCCGCCGACGCGACCGAGCGCCTCGATGGCCGCGGCGGCAAGGGCCTTGTCCTGACTCCCGGCCAGCTTGGTCAGTTCCGGCACGGACTCTCGGTCGCGCCGCGTGGCGAGGGAGTTGACCACGCCGATCTGGAGTCTGCCGGTCAGGCTTCCCAACGCGCTCCGCAGGGCCTCGCCTGCCTTCGGCGAGGGCATGCGCTCCAGCGCAAACCGGGCCGCGTTGGACAGCTTCTCATCTATGAGCAACGTGGCGAGGGCGGGCACGGCCCGCTCGGTCCCGAACTCGGAGAGCAGCTCGCAGATGAACTGCTTGCAGCTGAAGGTCGCGTCCGACTGCAGCAAGGCAATCAGACGGTCCTCAAGGGCTTCTTTTGCCTTCAGCGAATCCTGCGCAGCGCGGACCATGTCGGTCACCGCGATCAACGGCTCGCGGCTCTGGCCGAATTCATACGTTTTGAGTTTTTCGATAACATCGTCCGGCTGGACCGTCCCCGTGTCTTTGGCATATTGAGCGAACAGCTCCGCGATGCCCGCCTGCTTCGCGTCGCCCGCATGGACGACGACGCGGTAGCGCAGGCTCACCGCCTCACCCTTGGGGAATCGAATCTCCTTGCCGTCGGGCGGCCAAAACATGGGGGTCGGCGACATGAAGCCGTAGTCGCGGGTGAACCACTTGCACGGATGCCACCGGTTCGTCGGGTGGTCGAAGAGAGCCGCGCCCTCGGTGACGCCGTCGCGCGTGCCGTAGTAATCGCACCAGGGCGAGGCGACGCCGAAGGTCCCCTTTTCGCCCGTGTTGCCCTCCGCGTTCATCAGCGTCCCCCCGGACTTCACGCTCAGTTCCGGCGCGACCCGGACGGAGAAGAGGGAGTGGTTCGTCTTCTGCACCGTCACGTCGGTGAGCATGTGGAGGGTGACGTCGAAATCAATCAGCCGGAGATCGGCCGACGGCGCGGTGATCGTGATGCGGCGCGCGTCGCGGATCACCGGTTCCGCCCCGGGTTTCTGCCAGAGGCATTCATCCGTGAAGATGACGGCCTTCCCTTCGGCCTGGACGATCTTTGGGCCGAGGGATTTGATCTGCCCGTTCTGGATGTTGTCAGGAGGCGCCCAATAGTTCCCACCGTTCACCCGGTCGCATCCGAACCAGATGGAGTTGTGGTGTGGGTACTGGCCGGGGACGGACTCGACAGTAACCGACTTGCCCGATTTCGGCCCGATCACGGGATAGAGATAGGGCTTCTTCAGCGTCGGCGCGAAGTTGTAAGCAGTGAACGGACTGCCGGCGATGCTGACCGTGACTTGGTCTTTTTCGAGCTTCGCCGTCACAGATGCGTCTTCGGCGGCAGCTATGGGTCGAAACGCCACTGATGCCCACGTAACGACCACCAGGAGTAGCCGGCGAGTGCTTTTCATATCATCCTCCACGGAAAGGGCAGAATTGGAAGAATGGAATGTTGGAATGCTGGAAACAACACCTTGCCAGCAACAGGCCCTTCCACCATCCCTTCATTCCAGCCTTCCCTTATTCCAGTCTTCCAATCTTCCAACCTTCCATTATTCCAATCTTCCAGCCCCAACTCATAGTCTCCACGCCCCCCGCATCGGCCTGCCGATCCACCGATCCGCCTCCGGGTCGTTGACGAAACGCTCGCGGTCCGGGTCCCAATGCAACTTCCGCCCGAGCCGCATGGCGATGTCGCCCAGAAGACATGCCGAGCACGTGCGATGACCGACCTCGACGGGCGCGACCGTCTCCGCCCGCGTTTTGATGCAGTCAATCAGATTGCCCTTGTGGTTCCGACTCTCGTAGAGGTGAATCTCGCCGGGCTTGATCTTCGAGGTCAGGAGCGACTTCGGCTCGGCCTCAATCTGCCCGTGCCCCACGCGCACCCATCCCTCGGTCCCCTCGAAGCGAATCCCCTGCTGCACCTGCCGACTGTCCCCGTAGATGACCTTCACGCCGTTGGCGTATTTGCATTCAATCCGGAACGGCCCGTGCACGTCCCACACGCCGTCCTTGGGGAACTCGGCCTCGCCCTCAATCTCGATCGGCCCGGTCAGCTCCGTCCCCATGCCCCAGTGGGCGATGTCCATGAAGTGCGTCCCCCAGCCGGTCACCATCCCGGCGCTGTAATCGCTCACGCGCAGCCAACCCGGTCGGCCGTAGCCCTTCTGCGGGTGGACGCGCTGCTCGATGTACGGCTTCCAGGGCGCAGGGCCGAGCCACATGTCGTAGTCCAGATTTTCGGGCGGGGGCGTCGGAGGGTAAAGCCCCGTCCCGGGATCGGCGCCGGTGCCGACCTTGACCGTGTGCAGTTGGCCGATGCGCCCGTTGCGCACCAGCTCGCAGCCGAACCGGCAGCGCGAGTCCGACCGCCGCTGGCAGCCAACCAGCAGGACGCGCCCGTAGCGGCGGACCGCATCGCTCAGCATGCGGCCCTCCTCGATGGTCAGGCTGAGCGGTTTTTGCAGGAAGATGTCCTTGCCCGCCTTCGCCGCGGCGATGGCCGGGAGGACATGCCAGTGATCGGGCGTGCAGATCATCACGGCGTCAACGTCCTTGCGCGACGTCACCTCGCGGAAGTCGCCGGTCACGGCGCAGCCCTTGTAGGTCCCCGACGCCTTGTCTGCGGCGTATTTCTGCTCGACGATCCTCAGGGCGTCCTTTGCCCGATTGGAATCCACATCGCAGACGGCGACGACCTGGATTTCGGGGAAGCCCATGAACGACCGCAGATCGCCCTGGCCCATGCGCCCCACGCCGATGCAGCCGAGGGCGATCCGGTTGCTCGGCGCGTTCGCCCCAAAGACTGAGGCGGGGACGATCGTTGGCGCGGCGACGGCGGCGGTCGCGGCGAGTGCGTTCTTCAGGAATTTGCGACGGGACAGGCTGGCGGAGTTCATTGCGAAGGCTCCTTTCCGGGTTTCAGTCATAACCCAATGTCTGCAGTGGCGAGGTGAAGCGTACGAGGATGGAGCGCGGGAGTCAAGGGAAAACGGCCTGCCCGAACGCCTCCTTCACCTTCCCGCTCTCCACATCGCCGCGATGGACGTAGAGGCGGTAGCGGAGCGTCAGGGGCTTGCCGGGTTCGAGGGTAAAGGGCGTCAGGCCGGGCCAGGAGACGTTGAGGATGCCGCCGTAACTCGCCCGCAGCAGCCACGTTGGCGGGTAGTCGGGGTGGTCGGGCGGGACGAAGACCGCGACGCCGCGACCGCCCGCCGAGATGTCGGCCCACTTGAACGGCTTGTTCATGCTGTCCTTGTCAATCGCGCCGGCATCGGTGGTCATGGTAGCCCCCTTGAGCGACGGATCGAGCCGCACACACAGGCCGCCGTAGCCCTTCTTGTCCGCCCCAAGCAGAGTGATCGGCCCGCCGACGGCCTCGAAGATGAGCGTCACGTCAATCGCCCGGCCCGTCTCGTCGGCGGGGTGGGCTGCGACGGTCACGGTCTCCAGGCCGACCTGCTCGTCGGCGAGCTTCGTTTCATTCTGCACGGAGAGCGTCGCGCCTTTTTCGCCGGCCTCCTGCTTCAGCCACTTCACAAAGTATTGGCGGAGGGGCGGGTTGCAGGGATGCCAGGTCTGGACGGCCTTCCCGCGCACGGTCATGCGCGGCCACGTCCACCACACGCCGCGATGGTGCTTGTGGTCGGCGGGGAAGTCGTCGGTCATCGGCTTGCCGTCGAGGTCGTAGAGCGGGTGGACGTAGCACGACCGCGTATACTTCGGGTCAATGCCCTCTTTGATCTGGTCGCCATAGCAGTACGTCAGGACCGGCTTGCCGCCGTCGCGCAGCGTGAGCGTCCCGGCCTTCGGGTCATCCACCCATTCGAACGAGCCGGCGTAGGCCGTCGAGACGATTCCCAACAATCCACATACCCACACGGTTCGTGACATAGTTACCTCCCGTGGTCTTGGATTTTGGTGATTCAGAAAGCAGATACCATAGATGAGATCCCAGAACGCGGTGAATGAGCGTATCCACTTTCGCACAATGCGCGGTGCTGCGCTACCTCCCGCTCAGTGGCTTTGTGATCAAATAAGTGTGTGAACTATGTTTTCCAACAAATACTTCTGGAATTCGTAATCGTGAAGAGATTTTCCATCACGCCGAGACGAGGCAGTTGGGTCAGTTGCCATGAAAAAATGGTGTCTGCCTTCTGGGTGCTGCTGAGCGACCTGCGGCAGCTCCGACTTCTTGACAAGCCAAACTCGGCTTGTCCCCAAATCGACGAAAGCGAATATGTCTGCTGGTGAGTCGTCGGGCACCCACCAGTCCAGAATGGGTTTACCTTTGCCGCCACCAGGCTTTGGTACAAGATTTGATTTCACTTGGATTGTGATCGCATTACCACTTATTGGGGAGAACACAACAAGATCTACTCCGCAATCTGTCGTGAGAGGCGCAGATTCGATTCCGTGCAGCAGCAGCTTCTGCTGAACCAGAAATTCTCCAGCTCGACCAATCTGGGCTTTACTTGGGTTCATTTCCTACCCTATCGTCCTTCGGAGCAATGACACCGTAGAGCGAGCGCCGGTCCGCCACGTCCACACGCGCTCCGCCGCTGCGGAACTCGGGAAGGGATGGGAGGCGCCGCTGGGACTTGGGTCTGTGCAGGAGCAGGCGAAGGGCCGCCTCCACCAGATCCGACATGGTTTGACCGCGTCGCGCCGCTTCTCGCTTGAGCTTGCGCATAACCTTGTCGCTTATGTTGATGGTCGTCTTCATACGGTTAGCCCTATCACCCGTATGGTTGACTGTCAAGCAAAATCCATGCGGATGCACAAGGCCAGCGCGCATTGAATCACTGCCGCAGCAGTTTCTCCCCGCCGCTTTGCTTCATCAGCCCCGTCACCTTCGCCTCGTCCACATCAATGCCGAGGCCGGGACCGGTCGGGACGTGGGCAAAGCCGTTCTCGATCTTGAGCGGGGTCTTGAGGACGTCGGCGGTGAGGAACTGGGGACCGTTGAGGGCGGCGGGCCTCTTCAGGCCGTAGGCCCCGTAGAGGCAGAGCGACGCCGCGAGGGAGATGTCGGGATCTGTGAGGCCGCTGCCGAGCCAGAGGAGGCCGCGCTCGATGCAAAGCTCGATCTGCCGCCTGCACGAGAGCAGGCCGCCGCACCGGGCGGGTTTCATGGCTACGCCGTCAATCATGCCCAACTTGATGAACTCCTCCAGGTCGGTCGGGCTGGTCACGCCCTCGTCCATGAGGATCGGCAGCGCGCCCTGCTTCTTGAGGGCCTGATAGCCGCTGATGCGGTTCGGGCGGAGGGGGGACTCCAGCACGTCCACACCCGCGTCAGCCAGCTTCGGCGCGACCTGGAGCGCCGTGGCCGGATCGTACCCGCCGTTGGCGTCGGCCCAGAGGAAGCCGTTCGGGGCGCTGCGCTTGACGCGCCTGGCCAGCTCGACATCGAAGGCCGGATCGGGCGCGACCTTGATGTTGAAGTTGGCATAGCCGCGCTTCTTGCCCTCGTCCATCACTCTTTCGATGTCGTCCAACTTCGTCACGTTCACCGTCCAGCTCAGGAGGATCGGGCCGCCGGGGGGCCGGCCCCACATCTGCGCCAGCGATTGTCCCCGCAGCCTGCCCGTCAGGTCGTAAAGGGCGATGTCAATGCCCGCTCGCGTGATGGGCATGCCGGTAGAGAAGCCCGGGGCGATGGCCGCGTCCATGGCGACATGCGCGCCCTCGATGTCCGCCGGGTCGCGGCCGATGAGGACGGGGGTGTAGTAGTCGCGCAGGGCGATGGCCGCCGTCTCGATCGTCTCGTAGCTCCATTTCGCAATGGGCACGCTCTGACCCCAGCCGACCGCGCCGTTGTCGGCGGTAATCTTGATGGCAACCGCCGCGCGCCCGGTCGAGCCGTGTGGGCCGGTGAAGAACTTGAAGTACCCCGTCATGAGGTAGCGCATGGGGAAAAGATCAATCTTTTCGATCTTCGTCATCGGCGTCTCCTTCGCGTGGGCCCTGCGATGCGCGGCGGCTGCGGCGAGGGCCGCCGCGTTCAGGAATTGACGGCGCGTGAGCATTGCGATTTCCTTTCGATCCCCTCCCAACGGCGCGTGGCGACTCGCGAGCCGAAATTCACAGGTTGGGTACCTCGCCCTCTTCGCCTTCAAGTTCCATCTTGAGGGCGAGGAAGCCAAGGAGGTCCTTCAACGACACGATGCCGACGAGCACGTCGCCCTCCGTAACCAGGAGCCGGCTGATCTGATTACGATTCATCTTGGACAGGGCCCTCATGGCGTCGTCATCGGGGTGGATGGTGTTTTGGTCCGAACAGGGTTCGGCGATCTCCTCGATGGTGTGTCGTCCCCATTCCTCGCGCGGAATCTGTCTTACCTGCCGCGTAGTGACGCACCCGCACAGGACGCCGTCGCGCGAGACGGGAAACATCTTGTAGTGGTGGCGGTAGATGTAGTCGTCCACGAGTTCCTCGATGGTGATCGAAGAGGGCGCGGCCACAACATCGGGCGTCATGAAGCGGCGCACGGTTTCTCCGAGCAGCGCCCTGCGGATGAGGAGGTGCTGATAGGACATATGGGCAGCCCCGCGGAGGAACATGCCGATGAGGAACCACCACATGCCGGCGATGAAGCTGCCGAAGAGGACATGAAACACGCCGAGGATGATGAGGACCATGCCGAAACCTGCCCCCACGTTCGAGGCGATCCGCGTGGCCCATCGCAGATTGCCCTTGAGACGCCAGAGCGCCGAGCGGAGGATGCGACCGCCATCGAGGGGGAAGCCGGGGATGAGGTTGAAGATCACAAGAGCCGTGTTGATAAAGGCCAGATAGTGAACCACTCCAAGGACTGCCTGGGGCAACCGGAGCATGCCGCCGACGATGTGGGTGAGGAAGAAGGCCAAGGCAAGCAGGACGCTCGATGCCGGCCCGGCGATGGCTATGACGAACTCGGCCTGGGGGCTGGGCGGCTCCTCCTCCATCTCCGCCACGCCGCCGAAGATGAAGAGCGTGATGCCCTTCATGGAGACGCCGTAGAGCCGCGCCGCGAGGGAGTGGCAGAGCTCGTGAAAGACCACCGAGGCGAACAGCCCCAACGCGCCGCACAGGCCCATCACCCAATAGACGGCCGTCGTTAATCCCTGGCAGGAGCTGGGAAAGTAGCCGCTCGCCAGGGTCCAGGTGACGAGTAGGGCGATGATGAGCCAGCTCATATCAATTCGGACGGAGAAACCGAAGAGCCGGAAGAGCGAGATTCGTCGGCCGAACATGTCTGCGCCTCTCGGTGAACGGGTCCATGCAAGAACACCTGTCGCGTCGGCTTTAGTATATAGACATTCCAGCCGTAGGTCAAGCAATGGGCGACGGTGGATTCAAGCAAGGCATCTTCTGTTGATTTCTCGACGCGGGCCATGTAGAATCCACCCGGCAATGAGCACTATCCCAAGCGCATCTATCGCCGGAGGAGCGCCGATGATTGCCGGAATTCAGCCCCGGTTCGTCATTCCCCTTCTCATGCTTGGTCTATCTGGCGCGGTTCGGGCCGACGAATTCCGTCCCGACAGGCATACCCTCTTCCTTGCGCATTTCAACGACGACGTGAGGCGGGCCGACTACGCCATGGGCTGGGACCGCTTCGCCGGCAGCGGGGCGCGGCTGACCGAGGGCTACTACGGCAAGGCGGCCGACCTGCGCGGCATCCTCTACAACCCGAACTTCCTCACCGAGTCCGCCAGCCGCATGCCCTACCGCGACACCTTCGGCGTCTGGACGCGGGGGAACGTGAATTACGAGCAGGGGACGTACGAATTCTGGTTCAAGGTCGCCGCGGACGACGTGAAGCACGGCTACGGCGGGCAGAGCCTGTTCTTCACCCACTATTTCCAGCCGGAGGCGAAGCAGTTCATCAACACCTACCTGACGCGCCAGAGCATGAGCTGGACGTGGCAGTTCCTGAGCGGCGAGCCGTTCAAGGGGGAGGTGCGATTCGACCCGCCCCTCGACCCGGAGCAGTGGCGCCACTACGCCATGTGCTGGTCTCCGGGGGAGATGGTCATCTACATTGACGGACGGTCCGTCGGCGCGCACGACATGACCGACAAGCATGGGCTGGTCCTCGCCGCACAGACGCACAATGCCGTGGCCATGGGCGGCATCGCCCTGGACGAGCTGCGCATCTCGAACGTCGTCCGCTATGAGAAGGACTTCGAGCCGGCATGGCGCGACGGCCAGCGGCCGGCCTACGCCTTCAAAGGTGTGTCGGACATCCAGCGCTATCCGGCGAAGACGTTCGAGCCGTATGTGCCGACGGCAGCGGCTCCCGAGTCAAAAATCATCCTGTGGGAGGGAGTCGAGCGAAAGCCCTTGACCGAGTTCACGACCACAAAGCTCGAATCGAAACCCGGCGAGCCGGCCTGGGAAGAGCGCTACGCGGACAGGGTGCTGCTGAAACACCGCACAAGCCGCACGGAGGGATGCGACCAGTGGGACGTCGAGTTCGTGAATCTGACCGACAAGGAGCTCTGGCTGGAGGCATTGCTCACGGTGCCCGTTCCGTTCGCAGCGAAGGAATACTTCGACATGTCCTGGATTCAGCTCGATCTCTCCGCGCCGAGGCGGCGGGACGAGTATGTCTCCTCGCTCCCGTTCGTCGCCGCGGGCGACGGGGAGAGGTCGCTCGGCATCGGCATCGCCCCGCACACCAACCTCAGCGCGCTGATCTCGGAATGGGCCCCGCAGGGGAACGGCGGCGTCATCCGGCAGGGCACGCGCGTCGTCCTCGACCCCAAGGGATCGTATTCCATCCGCTTCGTGTTGGTCGCTGCCGAAGGCGAGTTCGGCGTCCTTGACGCGATTGCGAAATATCACAGCCTCTTCCCCGATCTCTACAAACAAAAACCCGACGTGCCGATCTACAGCTACATGCCGGTTTGTCGCTATTTCGAATATCTGTCCTACCCCGACCTGGCGCGCATCTGCTACAACGGCCAGCAATGGGGCCACGGACCGGCCCACTGCAAGGGCGACGAGTGGGGCACACAGAAGTACTGGGACATGCCCAAGGACCCGAAGCGCCCCGACCACGCCTACACCGCCAAGCTCGAACGCCTGTGGAAGAGCCTCGACGGCCTGCACGAGCAGTTCACCCTCCGCAACAAGAACTCCTACGACAACTACTACACCCTCCGGCGCAGCCACTATCTGCCCAACTGGGCTCAGCGATTCATCGTCGAGGACATTTGGCCCGAGGGCATGATCGGCGGCGACCGGCTCGTCTGCGGGCAGTACTACGACCAGATGTACTACGCCAACGAGTTCAACACCCCCCTCGGCAAGCACTACAAGGAACTCACCCTGAACATCATGAAGCACATCGGCGGGATCTGTCCCGGCTTCATCAACGACATGTGCCACACCTCGCCCTTCCGCTTCACCGACGCCATCGCGCGCAGGACCCCGGGTTGCGCCTTCTCCAAGGATCGGGGGCGATACCTCGTCGGGGCCTTCGGGCATGTGGACCGGTACGAGCTCATCAACGACTTCGTGGACCCACGCGGCTTCCGGCAGAGCATCTGGTCCGACGGCGGCGTGGTGTCCTACATGCTCCTGGCCCACTCGGCCGCGGCGGCCATCGAGAGCGGCGTGCCCTTCGTGCAGTGGCCCGGCCCGGAGCTGGCGCACGTGGCGGGGCGGTTCATGATCGGCGAGAAGCCCGCCACCCTCCACTGGTCGAAGGAGGACGAATGGCTCGGGCGGTTCTTCGAGCCGAAGGATTTCACTCCCGCGACCCTGCGCGACTTCTATCGGTACTGCTTCGCGCAGCTCATGCTCGGCAGCCTGCGCTACGGCATCTACCTGCCCCACGACTGCATCGGCGGGCAGCAGTGGATGATGGAGCACAACCCGGTCCTCGTCGAGAGCATCGTCCACGGCCGCAAGATCGTCCCCGGCGCCAAGGTCCCCGATCCGCTCTTCGTCGTCCGGTCGGGGGAGGGGATGGACAGCCTGCTCGTGGTGGGCAACGAGCAGCCCAAGCCGATCGCGTGCGACATCGATGTGGCGACCCGCTACTTCGGCAATGGTGCGCCGGTCTTCGGCCGATATCTCGGCGGCGAGCTCCGGCAGGAGATCGGGCCGGAGAGGTCGAGGATCAAAGAGGTCGCCGTCGAGGCCCGGTCCATCCGGGCCTTCAAGGTCCTCGGCATGGTTGCCGGCGAGGGTATTCGCGACGTGGCGTCGTCCTTCACCGGTGACGGGATCACGATGAACGTGAAGCTGGACGTGAAGGCGAACGCTTCCGCCCGACTGACGCTGAATCCGTTCGGCCCTATCTATTCCATTGCGAGCGCAACGGTGAACGGGAAGGCTTCGATGGGTGCGACGCTGGATGCGCCTGCCGGCGAGGCAGCGGTGGAGGTCCAATACAAGAATCGCGTGTTCGATTTTTCACGCGAGGACTGGGATGCCGTCGATCTGATCAAGGACGGCACGACGAACTTCCGCCTGGTCGCGAAGACCGACTCGCCCTTCAACGCGGGCACGGCCGGGATGCTCAACCAGTTCGTCGAGCAGTACGACGAGGAGGACGGGGTCCGGGGCAATCTCAAGCCGGCCGAGGTCCTCGATGCGCCGCCGGCGGGCTATGCTGGTTGGACGATTCTCGTAAACCCGAATGTCTTCGTGACGCCCTCCCGCGTCCGGATCGACCGGGCTGCGAGGGCGCTTTATGTGGAGGGCAAATCATCCGGCGAGGCGCGGCGGGCGATGGTGGTGCTGCTCCGCCTGATCGACCGGAAGTATCCGCACGTCGGCCGCTTCTATTCCCTGAAGCACTACGGCGGCGACCATCCTAAGATGATCCGCAAGTGGATGGGATGCAAGGAAACGCAGGAGTTCTTTCTCAACTTCGCCGACAAGGAGTTCCTAATCAAACCCATTCTGAACCCGGAGCACGAACCGCTCTACGCCGAGTGCAACGCCGACTTCCAGGGCAAGTACCCCCTCCGATGGTCGCCGCACATCTTCGAGCCGACGTATTCCGAGAATTATGTGTACGGGTATGACGGGGAGTGACCCATTGCGCAGGGCCGCTCCGGACGCAGGTCACTTCTCCCAAATGCCATTCACGAACGCGAAGTCCTTCTTCGTCTGCTCGACGATCTTGTCCACCGAATCGAAGTGATACTCGCTGTGCCAGGTCATCACGCCGTCGAACGGTATCTGCTTCAGGCAGCCCAGGAAATCCTGCCACGGGACAAATCCCTCGCCCATGGGGACGACGCCCGATTTCCACTTGCCGTTTTCCTTCCAGATGGCCAGATCCTTGAGGGCCGCCATGACAATGCGGTTCGAGAGGATATCGAGGCACATCTTCCAGCCGGACTTGGCGCCTTCGAGGGCCATGTGGCCGGCGTCAATGTATGCCCCGATGCATCGCGGGTCGCAGTCGCGGATGATCTCATGGACGATCGCGCCATCGGCGCTCAGGTTGTTCCCCGAGTGGATGTGGACGCCGGCGGTGACGCCGTGCTTTCGGACGACCGGTTCGATCCCGGCCAGCGACTTCTTGGCGTCGAGGATGCTGGTGCGGAGCGTGCCGAAGCCCTCATAGCGCCAGTAGCCCAGCTTCATGTGCGTCACCCCGCAGTCGGCGGCGGCGGCGATCACGTCCTCGGCATGCGGCCGGGAGATATCGGAGATGTCGCTGGTAATCATGGGCACGGTCAGGCCGCGCTTCTCGAAGACCTTCACCGCGCCGGGCAGCTTCACCTTCGCCTCCTCCGGCAGGATGTGGCCCTTGTCGCGGACGGTCAGGTCCACGCCGTCGAAGCCGATCTCGGCCAGGATGTCCGCCACCTTTTCGAGAGATTCACACGGCTGAAGCATTTTCGAGAACATGACCTTTTGCATGTGGGATCCCTTCCTGCGAGTGTCCTTTCAAGAAATACAAGTGTCTGGTTGCTATACAGTCACGTGAAGAATCTGTCCGACCTGTTCGGTCACCTGCTCGATCTGCTCCTCGGTGAGTTGGGGATTGTACACCACGACTTCCCCGTCCTCTCCTTTTTGTTTGAGCACGAGGGCCTCGCCTTTTTCGTCGTAGCGAATGTCCTCGAGCTTGAGGACCTTCTTCCGCATGAGCAACAAGGCAAGCACGTATCGAAAGTTCACCTTCATCGGGTCCGTCTCGCCCTGCAACCGCTGGAAGAAGTTCATCACGACCTCGTCATCCACAACCTTCCGCTCTTCTTCCTTTGCGGGGACGCGCGTCTTCCAGAAGGAAAACATTTGTTCCGGGCTGTGCCCGTTCCAGCACTGCATGCAGTAGTCGCGTCGGATGAACTGCCGGTTCTCATCGTAAAGGGCGGAGAAGTATTCCTCCTCCTGACCGAAATTGCGCGAGCACTTCTCGCACTTCAGATCGCCGCGTTTTATGCTCCATTCGCTCATTTACTTCTTTGATTCTCCCGACATTGAAGAAGCCGCTTTCGACAGACGATTCACGATCTCCTCGCACGCCACCACCACATCCTCCACGGCGAGGTAATTGGCGATGCTCGCGTCGAAGACAAAATTCGCATTGGCGGGGAATTCGTTGTCGCCCCGCCAGACAACAATGGCGACGGCCACCCGTGGGAACACGTCGAACGTCATCGCCGCGTCGCCGTACTTCGCCTTCCGCCCGCCGAGGTCGAGTCCGCACTTCAGGAGCAGCGACGGGTCGCCGCCGAACTTGCGGCTCACCCGCGAGACGATTCGCTTTCGGAACGGACCCTCGTAGAAGCCTGCGCCGGGGATTTGGGCGAAGCCGATCTCCTTCCCCGTCGGCGGCGTTCCGTCGCCCCGCGTCAGGTAGTGCAGCACGAGGGCCGCCATCCGGTCGCCGGCCGGCTCGCCGTTTTCCTTAACGACTTCCCTCTTTTTTGCACAACGAACGACGTACGTCTCGTTCAGGAACCGCACGGAGAGAGAACCATCGCCCTGCAATTCGGCACCCGTCTTCGCCGCCGCGTCGCGCAGGTCCTTCCCGGCGAAGTCCTGCCGTGCAAGATCGGAGGCGAGTTTCACGTTCTCCTGTTTCCGGGGAGGCTGGACCATCGCTCCGTTCACTTGCCGATCGCCGCGGCGACCTCGGCGAGGATCGCCTTCGCCCTGGCCTCCGCCTCGGCGGCAAGGCGGTCAATCTCCGAGCGCGTTTGCCTGACCAGCGCCTCGTCCTTGAGGTTGGCCAGATTGATCTCCACGTTGAGCTTCGCCCCGCGCAGGGCAGCCTCGGTAAGGATGGCGGCGACGCCCACGTCGCTGATGAGGTTCTTGTTTCCGATCTTGCCCAGTTCATCGTAGGCATCCATGAGCGCGGCGCAGACGCGGAGCGCCTTCAGCGGCGCGTCCATCGCCACGACCAGCGCCTCCTGGATGGCCGACGTGCGGGCGGTCTTCTCCGCATCGCTCTCCTTCGGCATGGCGTAGGCGGCGGACACCTTGGAGTATGCGTCCACGTCGGCCTGGACGAGGTCCAGAAGTTCGTTCATGGATCTTTCGCAATCGGAAAGAATCTCCCGGACACGCGGCTCGACGTCCTTGTACTTCTTCTTGCCCACCGTGAAGTTGGCCACCATGCAGCCCATCGAGACGCCCAGCGCCCCCGCCAGGGCCGAGACGCTCCCGCCCCCCGGGGCGGGCTTGTTCGATGCGGCGTCCGACACGTACCGGTCAATACTCTCCTGCCGATAACTCATTGCGCCTTCTTCTCCTCCGCCATGCCAGGTATGGATACGGTCATTACATAGTTCGTGAAATACTTCTGCGCCACACGCTTCACATCGGCCTTCGTCACGGCCAGGATGCGCTCGCTGTGTTTCGACTCGAAATCATACCCCAAACCATACAGCTCGTTCAACGCCGCGGTGGACGCCTGGTCGGAATTTTTTTGTTTGGAGAGCTGCTCCTCCGTGATGCAGATGCGCTTGGCGCGCTCGAACTCGTCATCGCCCACGTCCTCTTTCTTGATTCGCTCGAAGACGTCGAGCATGACCTTCTTCACATCGTCCACCTTCTGCGGCTCACAGGCGGCGTAGGTCCCGAAGTAGCCCGGCTCGACGCCGAGCCAGTTGTAGGCGTGGACGACATAGACGAGGCCCTTGCCGCGCAGCTCGCTGTGCAGCCACCCGCCTGGGTAGTCGAGGCCGGAGATAACCGCGTCGAGGACCTCCATCGGATAGCGGTCCTCGATGTTGTCCATCGTCATTCCGGGGAAGCCCATGTAGATCACCGCCGGCGGCACGGGCGCCTTGTCGGTGAAAACCTCGTTCTCCTTCAGCGGCGGGCGTGGGGGCGCGGCGGGGATGCGCAGGGCCTCATTCTTCGCAAATGCGTCGAACTTCGCCTTGACCTCGGCCAACGCGGCCTCCACGTCAATGTCGCCGAAGACGGCGAGGACCATGTTATTCGGGGCGCAGTATTGCTTGTGGTAGGCCGCGAGGTCCGCCCGCGTCAGCTTCGACACCGACTCGATCTCGCCCTCGGGGAGGAGGCGGTAGGGGCTGTCCGACCCGAAGAATTTCTTTCGGAAGAACGTCGCCGCGGCCGACTGCCAGGAGTCCCGGCGCCGTTTGATGCCGGCGATCATGAGCTGCCGCATCTTCTCGACCTCCTCCTCCGGGAAGGTCGGGTTGACGAGGACGTCGGCCAGCACGTCAAGCCCTGTCTTGAAGTCCTCCTTCAGCACGGACACATTGCAGAAGAACGAGTTGTTCCCGGAGCTGCCGCCGATGCTGCCGCCGATGGAATCGAAGGTCCGGGCGATGTCGTCGGCCGTGCGGGTCTTCGTCCCCTTTTCCAGCAGGGCCGACATGAGGCGGCAGATGCCGTTGTTCTGTTCCGTCTCCAGCCGGACTCCGCCGAGGGCGTAGGCCTGGATGGCGACGATGGGGACGTTGGAATTGCGCTTGAGGAGGACGCGCAGACCGTTGGGCAGGACTTCCTTGCGGATGGCGGTCTCCTTCGCGGCTGCGGCGGCCGCGGCTTCCTCTTTCTTTGCCCGAGGAGGTCGGACAACGGTGACGCAAAGCTTGTCGTCGGAGAAGTATTTTCGCGCCACATCGAAAATCTGTTCCTTCGTCACCTTCTCGATGCCGGCGATATACGTTTTTGTGAAATTGGGGTCAAAGGCGCTGAACATGTTGCCGCCGATGTCGGACGCCTCGGCCTGGGCCGTCTGCTTGGCGAAGACCTCCTCGGCCTTCTTCTGCTTGACGGCCTTGGCCAGTTCCTCGTCGGTCACGAGTTCATTCTGAAGTTTGTAGATTTCCTCGACGATTTCCTTCTGCGCGGCGTCGAGCTTCGCCGGGTCGAGCTGGCACATAACGGCGAACTGACCCCCGTCATAAGTGCCGGGTGTATAAGAGTATGTGGATATGCTGTGTACGAGCTGCCTCTCGTCCTTGATCCGCTTCACCAGCCGCGAACTGTCGCCGTTGGAGAGGATGTAGGACATCACGTCCAGAGGATAGAGGTCGGGATGGCTGAGCATCACCGTCCGCCAGCCCATGATAAGGTAAGCCGTGTTGACGTTCATCTCCTTCTCGGCGTATCGTTTCCCCATCTGTTCCGGCTCGACGGGCATGGGATTGGGCGGGAGGCGGCGGGGCTTGAAGTCGGCGAAGGCCCTCGCAATTTTCGCCAGGCTATCGGGGCCGTTGAAGTCGCCGACCGCCACGACAATCATGTTGTTGGGGATGTACATCTGCCGATGGAACCTGGACACATCTTCGCGGGTGAGCGTTCGGAAGACGTCGAGGTAGCCGATCGTGGGAACGCGGCAGGGATGCACCTTGAACATGGTCTGCATCGCCAGATCGTGGAGGACGCGGTGCGGCTCGCCGTCGCCCTTCTCGATCTCGCGCTGGACCACCTCGAACTCGCGCGCGAATGCCGCCTCCGGGATTTGAGCGTTCATCATCCAGTCGCTCAGGAGATCGAGGGCGATGTCGAAGTACTCCTTGGTGGTGTTGACATAATAGCCGGTGTGGTCGCTGGTGGTGTAGGCGTTGGTGGAATTTCCGATGGAGGCGACAAGCTTCTCGCTCTCCTCCTCGGTTCGTTTCTGGGTGGTTCCTCCATGGACGAGATGCTCAATGAGGTGGGAGATGCCCGCCCCCATATACTCGCCCTCGTTGATGCTGCCCACGCGGACATAGATGCACAAGGAGACCACCGGCGCGATGTGGTTCTCCTTCACCAGGACCGTCAGCCCATTGTCGAGCGTCTTCTGGAGTACTTCCGACTCCTGGGCGTTGACAAGACATACCAATACTGCCAGAAGCCAAACGGCGAGAAAGGGACGTTTCATGAGGTTACCTCTTGACGGGATTTTTCAGGCGACCGATGTTTTGGATCCTGACCTCCATCACATCGCCCGGTCGGACGGGGCCGACGGCGACAGGCGCGCCGATGGCGATGACGTCGCCGGCATGGAGCGTCGTGATCTTTGAGGCGAGACTGACAAGATGCTGGACATCAAACGACAGCTCGCCGGTGTTGACGAGCTGTCGGGTCTCTTCGTTCACGGCGAGCTCGATCTCGAGACGATTCGGATCGTCCACGTTGTCCACGATCCACGGGCCGACGGGCGTCGCGGCGTCGAGGGTCCTTGCCGCTTGGCCCCGTTCTTCTCCGGCTGGGGCCACGTCGGTGAGGCAGGTGTAGCCGAAGATATATTCGTCGGCCTCCTCCGGCTCGATGTTGTGCGCCGTCTTGCCGATGACCACGGCCAGTTCCGCGCCGAATTCGACGCGCTCCGGCATGTCGGGATAGACGACCGGCTCGCCCGGGCCGACGACGGCGGTGGAGGGTTTTATGGAGATTTGGAGATCAGGGGGGAGTTCCCGCACATGCGCGGCGGCGCTGAGTCCCACGCAGACGATCTTCGACGGCTCGGCCGGGCTGGGGAGGCGTACCTTGTCGAGGTCGAAGGTCTCGGTGGTGACGCTGAACCGCTCGAAGTAGCTCCGGTCCAGCTCCCGGATCGTGTTGCCTTCGACGACGTCGTAGGCTGTGCGGCTGTCAACTTCGAATCGGACATACTTTGCCATCGGCTCTCCCTGTCCACCTTGTCATCCTGAGCGCAGCGAAGGATCTCATTTCGCAGTCGAAAGGATTTCGTAATATCTGTCGAGCTGGTCCTCGTATCCCGCGGGGGTGTTTTCGCCCTTGGCCTGGATCATCTCGTCCTGCAGGAAATTCGGCAGGCCCACGCTCCGGTCCTGCTTGATGGCGATCTCGCCCTTGAGGAAGGACTGCGAGCCTTTCAGCCCCTTGAGCAAGACGTCCTTCTTTCGCGTGACATACTGATACCGCCCGCTCTTCAGGTCGTCCTCCACGCTCTTCATCATCTGGATGGTCTTGTCGAGCGTATCGGTGGGGTAGTTCATCACCTTGAAGCCCATCTGAATTCGCTCGGCCTTGTTGCGCAGGTCGGCCTGGCGGCCGGAGAGGGCGCCCATCTTCTGGGAAACCTCCGGCGGGACCGGTCCCTCGAGGCCCTCGCCCCCGGCCCCGCTGATCTTGCCGCCGCCCGTCGCCCCGCCGGTCGGGTCGGTGCTCTTGTCGTCCACCACGCCCTTCTCGAAGGGGTCCGGCGTCACGCGGGAGGGAGTCTTCCGTCCGCCCTTGCCCACGGCGCTCTCCTCGACGAACTCGCCGGAGGACTTTCCCGTCCGCCCCTCGCCGCTGCGCCCGCCGATCTCGCTGTTGTTAGGGAGGGTGTTGCCCGTCACGCCCTGGGCGCTCATGTTGCTGATTGGGCCGTCGGCCGTACCCCAGCCCGCACCCTTGTCCAGCGAGTCGGACCAACTGCTCGACACGTCCTCCGCGTCCTCGAAGAGGTCCTCCTCCTCCTCGATCAGGTCGCCGATCAGGTCCTCCAGTTCCGACGGCAGCTCGGCCATCGGCGTCTCGTAGTCCTGGAGCGGCTCCTCCATGGACCACTTCTGCCGGTCCGGCTCATCCAGGAGCCACTTCTCGATGTGCGTGGTCAGCGACTCCGCCAGTTCCGCGCCGGACTGTTCGGCCGCCACGGCGATCTCCGTCGCCTTCTTGGCCAGCGCCCCCTCGGCGATCTCGACGTCGCTGTAGATCTCGTTCAGCTCCTTCAGGAGCTGCGGGTTCGAGAAGTCCTGTTCGGGCACCTTGCTCAGGTCGCTGTGGGCCTCCTTCAGGAACTTCTCCCACTTGTCCTCGATGCCCTCGAGCTGCTTCAATTTTTGCTCGTCTTCGGGCGTGAAGTCCTCGACAGGCGTCTTCGTCAGGTCCTCCGTGGCGTCAATGACCTTCTTCTGCTCCTCGAGGAACTCCTTCAGCTTGTCGCGCAGTTCCTTCAGCTTCTCCTCCACGTCGTCGGGCATGTCGTGGCCCTCGACCGCCTCCTTCTCTCCCTTCGCCTTCTCCTCCAACTCGGAGATCACGCCGAGGATTTTTTCGAGGACCTCGATGGCCTTGTCCTGCGAGTGCGTCAGGGCGGTCAGGATGTGCTGCATCCGGTCCGGCTCCTTCACCATGCCCAGGCCCTCGATGGCCTGGATCGCCGCCACCATCTCATTTCCCGACAGGCCATAGAGGATATCGCGGATTTTCTTCTCCGTCGAGTTCTTGACGTCCATCTCGGCGGCCACCTCCAAGACGGCCTTGCGGATGGCCAGTTGCCGCTCCTTCAGGTCGCCGAGCGGCTTGCTCGGATCGGCGGCGCGGGCAAGGCTCATGATCGCGACGACCGCCAATGCCACTGAGAGCAACCTCCCGGAGGTCCGAGACCTCCGGGAGGTCTGATTCGCAACGGTTTTCATTTCTGCTTCCCTCCGCCAGGGGGGCCGAGCAGTTTGCCCACCTGCTGCCGAGCGTCCCTCTGCTGCTTGAGGACCTCCTGGAGTTTCTTCTCCCAGAGTTTGTATTTCGCCTCCTGGTCGCGCCGCTGCTGTTCGACGTCAATCAGTTTGACAATGAACTTGTCGGACGCCGCCGTGTTCGGCCCCGGGTCGGGGCAGCCGTCGGCCATCTCGGCCCAGTAGGTCAGCTCGTCGCCCGCCTTGAAGTTCTCCTTCGGGAACGACCAGACATAGGTGATGGACACGTTCTTCCGGTCGGCGAAGTCCGTCCAGTTTGCGACCTCCGTCTCCTTTGCCGTCTGCGCGCTCTTCATCAGCAGCCGCGCCCGGACGATTCCGAAATCGTCCGTCCCCCGAATCACCAACTGCATCTTCCCGCCAAGGGGGGCCTCGGTGTCCTTCCCCGGCTCGTGGATGGTCGCCGTCGGCTTCCCGTCGGGCAGGGCCGTGACGAACCGCTCGACGGGGTCCTCGTTCTTGTACCCCGCCTTGTCAACCAGATGGATCTGATAGCTATAATCCCGGTCCACGGTCAGGTCGCCCGTGACGATGGTCTGGGCGAGGCCGATGTGGAGGTCCCTCGTCTTGCCCCCGGCGACTTTGATCGAGCCCTGCCGCAGCTCCTTCGTCGCCTCGATCTTGAGTTGCACCTCTGTCCCCTTGACCGCCTGGATCGCGCCGTCGGAGTTCTCCACCTGGACCGGCTCGAGGCCGGTGTATTTCGGGAAGCGGTAGCTCAGCTCGATCCGCTTCAGCGACGGACGGCGGACGATGGTCACGTTGTATTTCCGCGACTCCGTGCCGCCGATCTCCACATGGTATTCGAGCGACGACCGCACGCCCGGCATCGTGTAGGCATACGCGCCCTGGCCCTCCGGCGACATGGGATAGGCCCGCTCAGCCCCATCCTTCGGCGTAAAGAATACAAAGGCGTCGTATTCCTCATCGCCTCGGCCCGCGATCCGGGCCTTGATCGCCAGGTCGCTGCCGGCAAGCAACTCGCAATCGCCCGGTTCCACCTTGTTGATGGCGACCCGTCCCATGGCCGGGATGTCCGACGCCGGGGCGATGATCCTCGACAGCGCATTCCTGAACCGCGCCGGCGATGCGACGAAAAAGATCACGAGCGCCAGGCCGAGCGCCGCCGCGACGCCGCCGCGCCTGGCGCACCGGGACCGGTCCACGCAGGCGTCGAAATTGAAGCCCGCCACGCCTTGCCCGGCCTCGACCATCACTTCGTCAACCATGGACCGCGACTGGGCCAGGTCGTCTTTTCCCAGGCGGACAGTGTTGATGACGAGGTTGTGCGCCTCCGGAAAGGCCGCCTCGATCTTCAGCGCCACTTCTTCATCGCTCCGGGCGGCCAGGATCGGCTTGAACACGCAGACCAGGACCGCCCATGCCCCTATACTCAATAGAATAACAAAAAACACGGCCCGAATCCACGTCGAAAAGTGGAATAGACTCTCCAGGAGGACGAACGGCAAGACGAGGGCAAACAGGATGAGAAGAAAGGTCAAGAGGCCTTCAGTGATGCTGATGTTGCGCCAGAGCCGTTTGGTTCGCCGGATTCGGAAGAGGATCTGGTCATGGCTCTCGGAGCGCCACATCTATGCCCTCTATTCTCGGATGATGACCTCGGTGCTCCGCGGCACGGCCCCGAACAGGTCTTCCACGTCCTTGTCGAACATGCAGATGCAGCCGGAGGACTCTGCCTTGCCGACCCGCTCCGGGAGCGTGGTGCCGTGGATGCCGAGGCCGGTGTGTTTCGCTGTTTCCTCGAAGCTCATCCACCTCGACCCAAGGATATTCTTCTCGTGGCCGAAGGGGTACTTGTTCCCATCGGGCGCATACCACTCGGGTTTCTCGATCTTCTCCTTGATGGCGAATGTCCCCGTAGGCGTCTTGTTCTCCTTGCCGATTCCTACAGGATAGTCCTTCAGGTATCGGTTGTTCATGAGGACGTAGAGCCTGAAATCGCTTTTGTCCACCAGCAGTTTGAGCCGGCCTTTCGGGATCTTCAGGCGTTCACCCGCGCGCACGGAACTGTCCTTCTTGTTGCTTGCCCAGCAGATAAGGCCGGGGGCTGCGCCGAACTTTTTTGCAATCCCGTAAAGCGAATCACCCGGCTGGACCACATAAAACTCCGCCTCCTCCTCGCAGTCGCGGGAGAAGAACACCTTCTCGTTGAGTCGGACCAGCGCGTTCCGCGCCGCATCGCGCTCCGTATCCGAAGTTGCCGTGAGCAGTTTCCTCGTGAGCTTGTCCCATGCCTCCATTTTGTTCCCGCTCTTGAGCATTTCCTCCATCTCGCTCACCGACTCCTTGGGCGCCTTCTCCAGGTCCGGCTGGCTGACGCCGGTGGCGATGGATGCGGCGGAATCGCTCACCTTGACGGGGGGCGGTTTCACCTCGCCGGTTTTTGGCGCGGGGGCCTGCTTCTTGCCCTTGGGCGGCGCGAGGGCCTCCGCGACTTCGGGGGGGAGGCCGGGCTTCTCGGTCGTCGCCTTTTTCTCCGGGATCAACCGCTGCACCGGTCCCCAAGTGGCCAGTTTTTCGCGCGCGAGGTAAATCACGATCGCGATAAAAACGAGAATTACAACGCCCTTTTTCATAATAGCATCCCCTTACCGGACAAATAGTTGCGTGGAACACTCGTGCGCGCGGAGAGCCGTTCCATTCTTCGTGGTATTCTACCACGCCACGGCGTCCTTGTCAATGCCAGCGTCGCGAGAAGTCCCGCTGTTGTATCGCGATCATGCGGCCGAATGTCATGGGGGAGTTTCAGTTATGCCGCCATGGAGTGGGGCGGATAGTCCCTCAGACCTTGTTCGCCCCCGTCTCGACGACGAGCTGCGTCGCCTTGTAGAGGTGCTCGTGGGATGATCCTGCGTCTATCCACCAGCCGTCGAGCTTTTCCCAGGTCATCGTCCCTTGCTCGATGTAGCGGTTGTTCACGTCGGTGATCTCCATCTCGCCGCGGTCGGAGCGCTCCAGCGTGCGGATGATGTCGAAGACCTGATTGTCGTACATGTAGATGCCGATGACGGCGTACTTGGACTTCGGCTTCTTCGGCTTTTCTTCTATCCGAAGGACTTGCTTTCCGTTCAGTTCGGGCACGCCGAAGTGCTGCGGCTCGGGGACCTCCTTGAGCATGATCTTCGCTCCGCGAGCCTGCTTCTCGAAGTCCTGCTTGGCCTTAATGATATTCTTCTCGATGATGTTGTCGCCCAGGATCACGATGATCTTCTCGCCGTCGGAGAAATCCTCCGCCAAGCCGAGCGCCTCGGCGATACCCCCCGCCCCCTCCTGATAGGCGTAGTTCAGCTCCTTCAGGTCGAAGTCCTTCCCGTTGCCCAGGAGCTTCAGGAAGTCTCCCGGGTTGCTCCCGCCCGTAACCACCATCACCTCCCGGATGCCCGCGTTCACCAGCGTCTGGATCGGATAGTAGATCAACGGCTTGTCGTAAACCGGCAGCAGATGCTTGTTGGTGACTTTCGTCAGCGGCAGGAGCCGCGTCCCGAACCCTCCGGCCAGCACAACGCCTTTCATCTATCGGTCCTTTCTGTTCCAGTCATAGGGGATATCTTTGCTGTGCGGGTCGCAGCGAAGCTCGTCCGGCTTCTCGTAGCTGTAGGTCTCCGTCGGCACGTTGATTACCAGGGCCTCCTCCTGGCTTACGCACTTGAACCCATGGTAAACCCCCGGCGGCACGTGGATCAATTTCGGGTTGTGAATCCCGATGTAGAATTCATTCACCTCCCCCTTCGTGGGCGAGCCGTCGCGCGAGTCATACAGCGCCAGCTTCAGCATCCCATGCACGCAGCACAGATTGTCCCACTGGAGCTTGTGGTAGTGCCAGCCCTTCACCACCCCCGGCATCACCGTGGTCAGATAGACTTGGCCGAACTTCTTGAACAGATCGTCGTCCGCCCGGAGAATCTCCATCAATCGGCCGCGCTCGTCGGGAATGACCCGTAATGACTTGACCTTGACGCCGTCAATCATAAGCAAATCCCTTTCATCCTATTTCCGATTTACGATTGGCGATTTTCGATTGAAAGAGCATTGATCTTCTGTCAATCGCAAATCGAAAATCTACAATCGAAAACCCCTAAAGGTCTCCTCCGCATTGTAGGAGCTGCGCACAAACGGCCCCGACGCCACGGCGCGAAATCCCATCCGCAGCCCCTCCTGCCGGTACTCCTCGAACTCGTCAGGGTGCACGAACCGCGCGATCTCGACATGACCCTCCGATGGCCGAAGATACTGCCCGATCGTCAGGATGTCGCACCCAACCCCGCGCAGGTCCCGCATCACCTGAATCACCTCGTCGCGCGCCTCGCCCAGGCCCACCATCAGGCCGGACTTGGTGTAGATACCCTCGTACTGCGCTTTGACAAGTCTCAGCAGCCCCAGCGACCGGCTGTAATCGGCCTGCGGGCGGATGTCCTTGGCCAGCCTCGGCACAGTTTCAATGTTGTGATTGTATATGGTCGGCCTCGCATTTGCAACGGTTTTGATGCTTCCGTCGTTGCCCTGAAAATCGGGGGTAAGCACCTCGACGACCGTTCTGGGCAAGCGCTCGCGGATCGCGTGAATGGTCTGCGCGAAATGCCCCGCCCCGCCGTCCGGCAGGTCATCGCGGGTCACCGAGGTAACAACCACGTGCCGGAGTTTCATCTGCGCCGCCGCCTCGCCTATTCGCCTCGGCTCGTCGGGATCGAGAGGAGAGGGAGCGCCATGCTCGACCGCGCAGAATCGGCAGTCGCGCGTGCAGACGCTGCCCATGATCATGAACGTCGCCGTCTTGCGCGAGAAGCATTCGGCAATGTTCGGGCACCGCGCGTTCTGGCAAACGGTGGTAAGGTCCAGCGATTCGAGCAGATCGCGCACGTAGCGCGTCGAGCCGTCGGTCGGCAGGCGCTTCTTGAGCCACGGCGGAAACCGCCGCCCTTTCCTGTTGTCCGCAGCGACGGTCATTCCTCTCCTCGCCCCCGCAAGAACAGAAGGATGGCAACAAGGAGCACCGCAGCAACAATGATTACGAGAAGGCTCATGAGCGGTATCCTACTTTCGGTTCATAGAATGCGTTTCAAATCCGAATGCCTGGGCGAACGCCTGGGCGAACCGGAGCCCCACCTCCGTCACCGTCGGGACCTCGTCCAGCAGCTCCGCCATTGAAGTCATCCGCACCTCCGGCATGCCACAGGGGTGGATAATTTCATAATCGCGAAGATTCGTCGAGACGTTCAGCGCCGCACCGTGGTACGCAATCCAGTGGGTCACCGCGATGCCGATCGAGGCGATCTTCCGATCCCCCACCCACGCCCCGGTCATCGGCGCCTCGGCGCCGTCGGCCTTGCGGAACTCAACCGGCGGATCGGGCGACGCCTCGATCCCATAGGTCCCAAGGGTGGCGATGATGACCCCCTCCAACCGCCTCAGATACCCATGCAGGTCCTTGCCGTGCTGGTAGAGCCGGATGATCGGATACGCCACCAACTGCCCCGGCCCGTGATACGTTACGTCCCCGCCGCGGTTCGTCTCGTGGACCTCAATCCCTCTGGCCCGAAGTTCCTCGACTTCGAGAAGGATATGGTCATCGCTTCCCGTCCGCCCCACCGTCACCACCGGCGGATGCTCCAGGAGGATCAGGTATCCATCCTCAGCGTCCGGGGCCTGCCGCAAGCGCTCAACCAGGTCGCGTTGCAGCTGCACCGCCGGCTCGTAGTCCATCTGCCCCGGCTGCATGACATGCAGCGTTCGCATGGCTGTCCTATATTTCGAGATTCCGTCGCAGATCCAGCAGGTCCGGCGCGGTCTCGCATTCTTCGAGATACTCGATATACGCCGCATGGATCTCTCGCGCCTTGTCCGGATTCTCCTCGATCACGTTCTCAATCTGGCCTGGGTCGTCGTTTAGATTGAACAGCATCGGCGAGTGATCGCCCATCTGGTAGTCGCCCTTGTTCTTGCCGCACTTGAATTCAGGCGGCTTGAGCTCCTTCGACGGGTCGGGCGACACGCCGGAGTACTGCAGGTTCCACCCATCCTCCGTCACGATGCTCGCCTTCGCGTTGCGCGGCGTCTTGTACTTCAAGGGGAAGGACGACACCGCAAAGTCCCGAATCTTATCCTCCTCGCCACTCAGCAGAGGCATAAGCGACTTGCTGTGCAGCTTGGCCGGGTCGAGGCTCCAGGGCAGTTGCGTGTGGAAACCGCACTGGATGAGCTGGACGGTGGACTCCCCGTCAATCACCTCCGTCTCGATCATGTCCGCCATCTCGAGGATCGTCATCATCAGGTCTGTCGAGACGCACAGCGCATTGATCCGCTCGCTGTCGGTTTGGCCGGGCAGGCGGATCATGAGAGGGATGTGGCTGATTTCCTCGTAGAACGGCAGGGCCTCGAAGTATTCCGGGAAGATGATGGACTTGCCCATGACCCCGTGCTCGCCGAGAAGGAAGCCGTGGTCGGTGGTGAAGATCACGGCGGTTGTGTCGCGCAGGCCGAGGGCGTCAATCTTGTCCAGGAGTTTCCCGATCCAGCGATCCACCATCGTCAGCTCAGCGGCGTACATGGCCTTGCAGTGCTGGACCTCGCCGTCGGTCAGGTAGGTGCTCGGCCAGTACTGGGGATAGAAGACCTTCTCGCCCTTGTAGCCGGGGTTGTACATATCCACGTAGTAGTCCGGGGCGTCCCACGGCTCGTGGGGGTCGAAGGTATCCACGTAGAGAAAGAAATTCTCCAAATTGCGGTTGCGCTCGAGCCACTGCATGGCGGTTCGCATGGTCTGGGGCGCGAAATAATCCTCCTCATGCTGGAAGAGCGCCGTGTTGCGGAGGTACTGCGTCACCGTGTAGTCGGCCTTGCGGAGCTTCTCGACGGCGCAGGGGAACTTGACCTCCTTCGGGTCGGTTTGCCAAAGGTCGTTCTCCTGCCCGCGAATCCATTGCCACGCCGAGAAGCCGCGGCTGTAGTTGAAACCGTTCTGGAAGATGTGGGGCGTGTCGGCGATCATCATGCTCGTCATGCCGCCCTGCTGGAGGATCATGCCGAGGGTGATCTCCTTCCGGTCCAGCGGCTCCCAGCCGGAGCAGATGTAGTTGTGCTTCCCCACGAGGATATCCCAGCGATTGGGGACTGTCGGGTAGGACGAGCAGTACGCCCGATCGAAAACGAACGACTCGGCGGCGAATCGGTCCAGGTTCGGCGTTTTGCACCATGTGCTGCCGTAGCAGCCGAGGTAGTCGCGCCGGGTCGTATCGGCGATGATGAGAATCACGTTCATTTCGGCCTCCTGTGGTTATTGGGGGCAAGGGCGGTGATACAGAACAACACTCACGGAGATAGCATAGCACACTGGCCTTACCGACGGCAACCGAAAAGTGGCCGGGGGGATTCACTCGCCAAAGAGGTGCGCGTCGGCTTCGCCCTCTTTCCTTCTTGAAACATCCCTCCGTTTGTGTAGAATAAGTTGAATCTGTGTACAGAATGATCCGAGGAGAGCGAGCATGAAGGTGGATCAATCCCGCCGGGAAGGTGTAGTCGGGATTGCATGGTACAAACCGACGCAGTGGAAACTTCTGCACGAATCATCGGAGGATACGGACGAGTTGGACGGCACGTACCTGCAGTGGTCCGACGCCGCCTCGGACATGATGCGTCAACTTCGACTCGCCGGGGTGCGCGTACAGCGGGTGGACATTGATGTTGAAGATCTCATCAAATGGTGCAAGGAAAAAGGGGTGGCGGTAAACGGGGAATCGCGGTCGCGCTACCTGGGGGAAAAACTGCGCGAGGAATACCTGTAAGATTGCACCTCCTGCCCATTGCGATCCAGTCCAGCCAAACGACGGGAGCCTGCTCCTACATCTGTACTTGACACGGAACAAAAGATCGCGTAGCATTCGGTCTGGAAGACGAACGTCGCTTTACCGAGATTGCCCAGCCATGTCACCCCCAGCCCTGACTCCCAACCGCCGAATCGCCGTGCGTACGCTGGACGGCGCGCCGTCGGCCTACGACGTCTTTCAGGCCACGCATGGGCAACCCCAGCCCTTCTTTCTCGACAGCGGTCTGCCCATCGGGGGCCTGGGGAGACACTCCTTCGTCGGCAGCGGCCCGTTCCTTACCCTCACAGCAAAAGGAAGATCGGGGAAGGTTGTCACCGCGGCCGGCGAAGAATTGTTCCACGGCAGTCCGTTCAGGAAACTACGCGACCTTCTTCAAGCCCACCGCATCCCCTCCGGCGCAAAGGAGACGCCCTTCGTCGGCGGCGCGGTCGGGTATTTCGGGTACGATCTCTGCCACCATGTCGAACGGCTGCCCGATACGACGATAGACGACATGGGGTTCCCCGACCTCTATCTGGCCTTCTATGACCATGCCTTCACAATTGACCACGAGACGGGTGTCTGCACCCTTGCCGCGTGCGATGCCAACGGCGGCGACCCGGAGGAGATCATCGAGGAACGCCTTGCGTCCCTGCGCGGGAAGCTTGGCAGGTACGATGCCGCTCAAGAGCAGGCCCACGGGGCCGATGGCGTAATCGCGTGCAACTTCACCAGGGACGAGTACCTCCGCGCCGTCGAGCAGGCCAAGGACTACATCGCGGCGGGCGACATCTTCCAGGTGAACCTCTCCCAGCGCTTCCACGTTGACCTCGCCTGTTCGCCGCGCCGCCTGCACAACCGGCTGAGGACGATCAACCCCGCCCCCTTCGCCGCCTATCTGGAGTTTGGCGACTGCGCCGTTGTCAGCGCCTCGCCGGAGCGGTTCCTCCGCGTGCGCGGTCGCCGCGTCGAAACCCGGCCCATCAAGGGCACGCGCCGCCGCACGGGGGATGAGGAGAGCGACCGGCGGATGCGCGAGGAGCTTCTGGCCAGCCCGAAGGACAACGCCGAGCTGGCCATGATCGTTGATCTGGAGCGCAACGACCTCGGCCGCGTGTGCAGCTACGGGACCGTCAGGGTGACGCAGAAATGCGTCCTCGAGGAACACCCCACCGTGTATCACTTAGTGGCCACTGTCGAGGGCGACCTGCACGAGGGGCGCGACCTGGTGGACCTCCTGAAGGCCGCCTTTCCCGGCGGGTCCATCACCGGCGCGCCGAAAATTCGCTCGATGGAGATCATTGACGAGCTGGAGCCGACGAAGCGCGCCGTCTATACCGGCGCCATCGGCTATCTCGGCTTCGACGGGACGATGGACCTGAACATCGTGATCCGCACATTCCTTATCCAGGGCCGGCGGGCCTTCTTCCAGGTGGGGGGGGGGATTGTCGCCGACTCCGAGCCGGAGAGCGAGTACGACGAGACACTCGACAAGGCGAAGGCCCTGATTGACGCCGTCCGCGCTTAGAGGCAACCTATCGCCGTTGAATCGTTGAAGATGATGTGATATAATTTTGCCGCGTTGGGACTGATTCGTTCACAGGCAGGCAGTCTATGCAGAAGGAAATCGAGAAGGCGGCGGCGCTCGTCGAGGCCATGCCGCACATCCAGGCGTTTCGGGACAAGATCATCCTCGTGAAGCTCGGCGGCAGCGCGATGGACAGGGAGGAGTCGCTCCGCACCGTCCTGCAGGATGTGGTTTTCATGGAGCTGGTGGGGATGCACCCCATCCTCGTCCACGGCGGCGGTCCGGCCATCAGCGCGGCGATGAAGAAGCGCGGCCTCAAGCCGACCTTCGTCAAGGGCCATCGCGTGACCGACCTGGAGACGATTGATCTGGTGGCCGACGTCCTCTGGAACCAGATCAACGCGGACATCGTCTGCAAGATCAACGATCTGGGCGGGCGGGCGCACCCGGTCATCAACGAGGACCGCAAGACCCTCCGCGCCAGGAAGAAGCTGATGGTCGTTGACGGCGAGGAGGTGGACCTCGGCCTGGTGGGCGAGATGGTATCCATTGACGCGCGGAAGATCCTCGACCTGTGCTACGACGACTTCGTGCCCGTCGTCGCGCCGATCGCGGCGGACAGCAACGGGAACCTGCTGAACGTCCAGGCCGACGAGGTGGCGGCCTTCACGGCGGCGCAGCTCAAGCCGGAGAAGATCGTCTATCTCTCCGACACGCCGGGCATCCTCCGCGTGCCGGGCGACGAAAGCACGATGGCCTCAACGCTGACGGAAGGCGAGGTGAACAAACTTATCGCCGACGGGGTGATTGACGGCGGCATGCTTCCCAAGGTCAACGCCTGCATCCAGGCCCTGGAGGCGGGGGTGAACAAGGCCCACATCATTGACGGCCGTGTGCCTCATTCGCTCCTGCTGGAAATTCTGACGGACAAAGGGATCGGGACCCAGATACTCCGATGATCGCGCAGATGCGACGATACAATTCAGTCTTTATTTATGTACTCGCGGCGCTGGCGGCGTCGGCGATGCGCCCGGTCCATGCCCAGGACGGAAAACCCGAACTCGACCTCTGGCCGCTCTTCTATTACGATACCACCGACGACGAGACGGCGAGCGTGACGGAGGCGCTCTGGCCCTTCTTCGAGGCGCGCGAGGACCCCGAGTGGAAGCAGACCTTCTTCCGCCCCTTCTGGAACCGCCGCATCGAGAAGGGCAAGGAGTTTGACGACCAGGAAATCCTCTGGCCCTTCGCCCGCATCACGAAACGGGGCGCGACGACACACCGCCGCTTCTTTCCCTTCCGCTTCAAGACGGAGGAGGTGAAGGAGGATGAGACGGAAGTTGACGACGTCGCCTTCCCCTTCGTCTTCAAGCGGCGCAAGAAGGGCGAGGACTCGACGGCGATTTTCCCGTTCTATGGCCACATGAAAAACCGTTTCAGCCGCGACGAGATCAAGTTCGTCATGTGGCCCATCTACTCCTGGCAGCGCACGGGCGACGTGACGGCTACCTCGATCCTATGGCCGATTTTCAGCATCTCCGACTATCCCGGCGGCGGCGGCCTCAAGGTCTGGCCGCTATTCGGCGTGAGCCAGAAGAAGGGCCATTTCAAGAAGTCCTTCCTCCTGTGGCCCCTGTACAATTACCGGTGGGCCAAGTTGAAGCAGGGCGGCGAGTATGAGTGCGCCGTCATGCCGCTCGTGGCCGCCCGTGAGCGTTCCCCGGCGGGCAAGTCGGACGGCGTCATCTGGCCCCTCTTCCTGCACACCGAGGACTATCAGAAGAAACGGACGGACGACTGGTTCCCCTGGCCCCTCGCCGGCAAGGGGCGCGGCGAGAACTACAAGAAGGACGTCCTCATGCCGTTCTTCAGCTCCACACAAGACGGCGGCAACAAGGACGACGTCATCCTCTGGCCCATCGGCTGGTTCAGCGAACGGAAACACCCCGACTCGACCTACCGCTCAGCGCGCATCTTCCCCCTCTGGTATGACACGAAGGAAGAATGGGCCAAGGACCAGTCAAAGGAGACCTACTTCCAGTTCTGGCCCTTCTTCCACACGTCGAAGAAGCGCGAAGGCGTGGAGCGGACCGAATGCCTGTCGCCCTTCCTACTCAAGGAAGACGGCGGGTGGGAGCGAAACTGGGCGCCCTTCTTCTGGATCTTCCAGACGGGGCGGGAGAAGGACGGCGTGAAGTACGACCACATCGGCCACCGCATCTACCGGCATGAATCGGGCGAGGACTACCGGCTCTTCGAGATCAAGCATGTCCTCCGGTTCTGGCAAGAGGGGCCGCAATCGGAGTTGGCCCTGTTCAGCGGTCTGCGATTTCAAAGCAGGAAGGAAAAGAAATGAAGAAGGCCATCTATCCCGGCACGTTCGACCCGGTGACGAACGGTCACCTCGACATCATGCGCCGCGGCGCGAGGATTTTCGACGAGATCATCGTGGCCATCGGCCCCAATCCGGCAAAGACCCCGATCTTCAACCTCCGCGAGCGCGTCCAGATGTTGAAACTCGTTACGAAGGACATCCCGAAGATCCGGGTGGACACCTTCGACGGCCTCATCGTGGACTACGTCCACAGCCAGGGCACGGACGTCATCCTCAAGGGCATTCGGACTGTGTCGGACTTCGAGTATGAGTTCCAGATGGCCCTCACGAACCGCGTCGTCGGGAAGGGCGTCGAGACGGTCTTCGTGATGACGAGCGAGGAGTACGCCTTCCTCAGCTCGACCATGGTGAAGGAGGTGGCGAAGCTCGGCGGCGACATCAGCGCATTCGTCAATCCCGAGATCGAACGCCGCCTGAAGGAACGCCTGAAGACCCTGAACGGCCGCAAAACAAAGAAAACCAGGAAGAAGAGATAGACACACGTGGAGACGAAGATACTGGTCCTCGGCGACGTGGTCGGCAAACCCGGCCGGCGAATCCTGCAAGAGAGGCTGAGGGAGACCCTCGACCGGCTCGGCGCGGGGTTCTGCATCGTCAACGGCGAGAACGCCGCCGGCGGTTCGGGCATCACCCCGGAGACGGCCAAGGAAATATTCGACGCGGGCGTGGACGTGATCACCACCGGCGATCATGTGTGGAAGCAGAAGGAGGCCGCCGATCTCCTGGCGGAGAACCACCGCATCCTCCGCCCCGCGAACCTGAACCCCCGCTCCGCCGGGGTGGGGCATGGCGTCTTCGAGGCGCAGAGCGGCGTCCGCGTCGGCGTGGCCAACCTCCTGGGCCGGGTCTTTATGAACCCGTCGGAAGATCCGTTCCGCGCGGCGGAGCTGGCGGTCGAGGAGATGTCGAAGGAGACGAATATCATCCTGATTGACATCCACGGCGAGGCGACGTCGGAAAAGATCGCCATGGGCTGGTTCCTCGACGGCAAGGTGAGCGCCGTCTTCGGCACGCATACCCACGTGCAGACCGCCGACGAGCGCGTTCTGCCGGGGGGGACGGCCTACATCACCGACCTGGGCATGACCGGCCCGCACGACTCGATCCTGGGGCGGCGCACGGACCGGGTGCTGGAGGCGATCACGACAGGCATGCCGAAGGCCTTCGACGTGGCCAAGGGCGACGTGCGGATGTGCGGGGCGGTTATCACGGTGGATGCCGAAACCGGACGCGCCGCGGCCATAGAGCGGGTCGTGGTGAAGGAGAAAGAGGAATAGTGTTCGAGAAGCAGGGCGATCTATTCACCGGCAAACGCCCCGACAGGCCGAAACCGGACGAGACAGAAGCGGGACCGGCGAAGGAGCCGAAGATCTACACGGTCACCGAGCTGACCCGCCGGATCAAGGCCCTGCTGGAGGGGACGTTCCCGCTCGTCTGGGTGTCCGGCGAGATCTCGAACGCCCGGCAGTACAACTCCGGCCACATCTACCTGACGCTGAAGGACGAGACCGCCCAGCTCAGCGCCGTGATCTGGCGCGGCGTGGCGACCCGGCTGAAGTTCAAGATCGAGGACGGCATGGCCGTTGTCGCCTGTGGGAATATCGGCGTCTATGAGCCGCGCGGGAACTACCAGCTCGTTATTTCCCATATAGAACCCAAGGGAATCGGGGCGCTTCAACTGGCCTTCGAGCAACTAAAGCAAAAACTCGGCGCGGAGGGGCTCTTCGATACGGAGCGCAAAAGGCCGCTCCCGGCCTTTCCGAGGACCATCGGCGTGGTCACATCGCCTGACGGCGCGGCGATCCGGGACATCCTGAACATCCTGAACCGGCGCTGGCCGCGCTTCCACCTGATCCTCCGGCCCGTGCGGGTGCAGGGCGAAGGGGCGGCGGGGGAGATCGCCGAGGGCATCGCCGACCTGAACCGGCTCGGGGACGTTGATGTGATGATCGTCGGCCGTGGGGGCGGCAGCCTTGAGGACCTGTGGGCCTTCAACGAGGAAGTCGTTGCCCGGGCAATCTTCGCATCGGAGGTCCCCGTCATCTCGGCGGTGGGGCATGAGATTGACTTCACGATCTCCGACTTCGTGGCCGACGTGCGCGCCGCCACGCCCTCGGAGGCGGCGGAGCTTGTCGCGCCGGTGTTGGACGAGATTGAGGGAGCGCTGGATGAATATCAGGCCCGACTCGTCCTTGCCCTGCGGGCGCGGGCCGAGGAGATGCGCCATCGGCTTCGGGCCGTCGAACAGAGCTACGCGCTGCGGCAGCCGATGGATATGGTCCGGCGGTTCCAGCAGAGCGCCGACGATCTGGCCCAGCGCCTGCTGATGAGCGCGGACCGGTTTATCGAGGCGCAGCACGATCGGCTGAAGGGGATTGCGGGAAAGCTGGAGTCGCTCAGCCCTCTGGCTGTGCTGAACCGGGGCTACAGCGTGACGAGCCTCGCCGACGCGGGGGCGATCCTCCGCGATGCGAAGCAGGTCTCAACGGGCGACCGGATCAAGACGCGCCTGTCGAAAGGGGAGTTCTTCTCGCGCGTGGAGTAGGGGAAGTAACGGAAGTCGCCGGATTTCCGATCAAGGAGGCAAGGAGACTGTTGAGATGAATCCGAACACAATCCGACGAACCATAGGTCCCGCCTTGATGGCGCTGGTGATGATGGCCAAAGGCGACTGCGTCGCGGATGACGACGCATGGCACTCGCCGTACGACCGGGCCGTTGAGCTTCACCCCAGGGGAGACCATGCGCTGAAGAAGAAACTCCTCGATGAGGTGCGGAAACGGAATCTGCGGCTGCAAGTCGCATTCAATGCCGTCCTGCTTGCTCAGAACCACGCGAAGCACCTGGGCCTGCTCGATTCCCCGCAGGCTGCGCTGGCGGAGGTCGACCCGGGAAGCAGTTCTCTCCTGGGAAAGAAGGTCGTCCAGGTCGCACCCCAGGCGAACGCGCAGGCCATGAACCTGCTCGAATCGGCCGGCTGCGACAACAAGGATGTCCGCGTGATTGCCAGTTTCTTCGTTCGCGTGCTCGATGCGCAGCGGGTGGAACTGAAACTTTGCCCCGACAGGACTTTCCAGTCCCTGGGCGGCGCGAGTCCGACCGAAGGGGCGCCGGCCATGACTGTCGTCTTTCGTCCTGTCGTCTCGCCCGACGGCAAGCGGATCCGCTTCGATTTCTTCGATGGGCCGAACTCCGTCCACGCCTTCGAGCCTCGGTCCCTTGCGGCGACGATGACCTGGGTCTATCCGGGAAAGGACAACGTTGCTCTGGGGCCGCCGCAGTTTGACTTTGAGGAGAAAGCCACCGCCTTTCGGAACAGCGTCGAGGTGGTCGAGGGGGACTACATCCTTCTCTCCCGCATGTCGGCTGCCGGCGAACGGGAAGTGGAGGACAGCGTCCCCGTTGTGGGCCGCCTGCCCCTGCTGAAGCAATTTCTCTCCAAGCGCCGCATCGAGAAGCTGCGCGCACAGATCGTCCTCCTCCTGCGTCCCACGTTCGAGGGCTACGGCGTTGGGCGGTGACATTGCTTTCCTTTGAGGATATGTGACGCTGCCATCAAGGGCATGATGATGTCACACACCGCACTCTCCGACAGCAACGAGACCAACCGCCAGATCGAACACATCATCCCCGTCGGCTTCGCCGTCTTTCTGAGGTGGCTGCCGCCGTGGGGAGCGATCGCGATTGGGTGCGTCGGGGTGGCATACGCCGCCTTTGTCTCCCCCTGGCTGGTTTCATCGGGGCTTCGGCCGCATGAGAGGTCGCTCCGCTTCATCCCCGCAAAGCTCTACTACGCCTTCGCCGTGCTGCTGTTGCTCATCGTGTTTCGCCACAGTCTCCACATCGCCGCCGGCGCGTGGGCCATGCTGTCGGTCGGCGACGGGGTCGCCTCCCTTGCGGGGGCGCGCTGGGGAGGGAACCCCCTCCCCTGGAACCGGCGCAAGACCTGGGGCGGCCTCGCCGCCTTCGTCCTCACCGGATGGGCAAGCGCCGCCGTTCTGCTCGTTTGGGTTGGCGCCCGATACTCCGCTCATGCGATGTCGCTGCCCCATGCAACGGTTTCGGCCTTTATTGCCGCGCTGCTCACGGCCTTTGTCGAGTCGGCGCCCCTTGGCCAATGGATTGACGACAACCTGTCCGTCCCCCTCGTCGCCGGCCTGATTCTGGCCATTTTAACCTGACCCCAATTTCTTCCGGCGAAAGGTTTCCTGTAAACATTATCTACGTAAGTTTCTGTAAGCTCAAATGCGAGGTTTTCGGATAGGTTCAGGTTCTAAGAGCTTATCCGTGAATAGTAATTACTTGTCGAAAGACAACCAATGCACACGCGATCTCAAGTAACGCCTCGTGACTGGCTTCCTTCTTCTCGAAGCGAACCAGCAACTTCCGGAATCGGTTCAGCCACGATTGCGTCCACTCCACCACCCAGCGACGAGGGCGATAGGCCGGGTCTTTCTTCTTCGCCTCTTTTTCCTCGCCCCGTTGGCGGACATGGGGGACGTAGTTACGCTCTGTCATCGCCTCCTGCGCCGCTTGACCCACATAGGCATTGTCCGCGCAAAGATGCTCCTCCGGCGCATCGTCACCCTCGGGGCGCTTCACCACCACGTTATCCAGCGTGGGTTCCAGGAGTTTCACGTCGTGGGTCTGCGCCCCGCTTACGACCGACGACAGCGGGATTCCACGCTCGTCTACGAGGACGCTTCGTTTGCTCCCTTTTTTTTCCCCGATCCGTCGGGTTCGGACCTACCGCTTCCTGGGCCAACGGAGCTTTCACCATCGTCCCGTCTATGCTCTGCCACGCCCAGGCGATCCCCTCCATCTCGTCATACTCGGCCAGGCCCTTGCGCCACAACTTGACGAAGACCCCGGCTACCTTCCACTCCAAGAAATACTGGTGGACCGAACTGGCGCTCCCGAACACCGTTTTCGGCAACGCCTTCCATTGGCATCCAGTGCGCAAGACGAACACAATGGCCTCGAAAACCTTTCGAGGTTCCATCGGCTTGCGTCCCCCGCCGGGGCGTCGCAGATATTTCCGTCCTTTTTCTCGCTCCCGCTTTGGGATCAGCGGAGCCATCTTCTCCCACAATTCGTCCGAAACCGTCCAAGATTTGATCGCTCTCATGCGCCATAGTATAACACAACGGAACAGAACTTGCAAATACTATTTGCGGATAAGCCCCAAGTCGTTAGTTCTCTATTAGGGTATGAGTATGCGTTTTTTTATAATATATATCACGATCGGACTTGACAACTCCCCATTTGTGTGGTATGATATTTTCAAAGGACTCTCCATCCAGGGGGAGAAAGGTCCAATGAAGATAATGTGCCGAGGTCATTGCCATGAATGCACCTATCTACCCCAAAAGAGTAGAAATGAACGAGCGAGATACTTGGAAAAACGAGGCGCCGGGCGGTGTCTGACCAATGCTCTGTTCTGAGGTGGAGCCTCGAAACGAGCAAAAACATTGAAATTACAAAACGAAGGGCGCGTTGCCCAAATGTAGTCGCAGGCTTTAGCCTGCGCGATTCGGGGTCGCACGGCCAAACGGCGCAGGCTAATGGCTATTAACTAATTATGGAGACAGTCCAACATAACGAAGAAATTCCTGTGAGCCACACGCAAGACGACCCAACTCCATCGAAACCTGCACACGAAACTCGCAAAAATCATCGCT
>JBFMAD010000010.1:0-160616 GCA_040755855.1 Planctomycetota bacterium
ACGGCATTCACCATGTCCTCTTCGCCAGCGCCTCGCCGCCCCACGTCCTCGCCGTCCCCCCCGGCCCCATCCAACGCCGCTTCCCCTTCGAACTCCCCTACCCATGAACCATGGGGAAACTCCTCGGAATCGCTTTTCGCATTGACGCCCCCGATGCCTGCGGATATAATCAGACGCGATGACGTCTTTGGTAGGAAAGCCAAAAGCATATTGCATGGACAGGAACCAAGCACTCGGCTTTTTATGCGGCTAAATGCAGTTATTGTTAGCCCGCAAGAGGGTGATCGTGAGAAATACATTTCAAAACAATCTCGATCACGCACGAGCAGCCTATCTCTTTGCCATTCGGTGCCTGCCCGATCCAGCACAATTGGAAAGCGGGCCGATTCACACAAATGGATTTGTTTTTAGAAAACGCTCCCAGATTGAATCTATGTTGATTGAACTGGGTTGGGCCTTCTTTTGCCGATATGAAAGTTGTCTCGAAGTGCATCTCAAGCGGGCAGGTGTGCATTTGAGCAAGGAGGTATCATTGGTCGCTTGGCTGGAGCAGAACAACGTCACAATACCTGTTGATTTGCGCCCGGGACTCGAAATATACCGCCAGATCAGGAACAAGCTACACCATGAAGACGGAGCTTCATTCTCTGGAGCACCTGATCAAGAGATACACTTGCTGCCCCAACACATGGAGAACTTCTACCAGCTTTTCAAATGGTGCGGATCTCGGATCGAATGCGCGGGCTAACAACCAGTTGTGTCGGATGCCGTACCGCCGCCGCTGAACCACAGCATTCGGCCCCATGATACTTCGGAAGGTACTCCAAGCAGGAGAGTCGTCCGTATGGGTTTCGCCAGCTGTCTCGAACACATCATAGACCGCTACTACGAGAGTTTCCATCTCAGCGACCGGCCCACTCACCTCGGCCCGGCACCGAAACGACGAGATGCCGACGACTCGCGGTTCCTTTTCGGCAACCCGATGGAGCGCCCGCGGCATATCATCCGCGAGTTCTGGACTTACTACCACCAGCAAAAGCCGCTGACCGACATCTATCCAAGCGGCTGGGAAGGTCACTTTCGAAACGTCAAAGAGATCCACAGCATCCTCGCGCCCATAGGACAGATCAAAGAGCAGCAGATAGACGCTTGGTCGGTGGTGAAGGACGTCGAGGGCCGCCTGCGCACGTTCTTCCAGAATGTGCAGGTCTATGGTCCCGTCTCCCGAAGCGTTTTTGAGCGGGTTCACAACGTCTCGCGGGACATCGAAGCGCGTTGTGACATCGTCAGCGGCGAGTTGAACCAGTTCGACAAAACCGTCCGCGGGATGCCGATCAATGAGCGCGATAGGGCAGAGCTTCGGCTGGCCATCCATCAGTTGAACGGCATCAGAGAACCGCTTAGACGCGATATCAAGGAGATGGGGCAATACTACAAACTGCTTAAGGAAGCAAAGCAGTTGTGGGATCGTTTCCTCCAGCACTTTACTGTGCTGGCCGTCCAGCACCGCTACCGGCCAGCGCTGCAGAATCTGGACCGCTTCCATCTCAACGAACATCAAGAGCGTTTCGTCGCCCTCGACCACAAGGGGGGGTACCGCATCCAGGGAGCATCGGGATCTGGCAAGACCATTATCCTCATCCACCGCGCCCTCCGCCTGGCCCGGGAATACCCAACTAAACAGGTCCGGCTCTTCACCATCAATCGTGCACTTGCAAGTCTGTTTGATTCCGCCATGGTGGCCATCAACGGGCAAGTACCGCCCAATCTACACGTCGCCGCATTTTATGACTTCATGCTTGAATGTGTCTCCTTGTTCGAACCGAGGGAGAAGTACCGGCTCGTGGATCAGTGTTCCGGGGAACGGATCGCGTTTTCTTCTTGGCGAGACTTCTACCGCCACAGCGGACGCGACGCGCAAAAGAACATCTTTGCCGCCAAGAAGGCCCGGAAGCTTGTTCGGTCGATTGAGGCACGGGAAGGTGGAAAGCTGGATGCAAGCCGCTACCTGCGCGATGAGATGATCTATGTCCAGAGCGCGTACCCGAAGGGGCATAGGGAGAATTACCTGAGCGATCACCGCCGGAGCCGCTCAATTGTCTTTCAGCAGTCGCAGAAGGATGTGTGCCTGCGAATCCTGCAAGCGTGGGAGGAGTGGCTGGAGTTCGGACATCTTTGCGACATCGACGGCCTGACCCTGCAAACGATGGAACACTACGAAAATCCGACGTGCCTTGCACAGATCCGCACAGCACTGCCCACCGACTTCGTGCTGGTGGACGAGGTCCAGGACTTTTCAACCTTGGAGCTGATGATTCTGCGCCAGTTGGTGCCAGATGCGGAGGGTCCGAACGCCATCTTCCTGGTGGGTGACATCAACCAGAAAGTGTATCCTAAGCACCACAATAGCCGGCGGGCCGGGTTCAACTTCCAGGGCAAGGCGGGCATCCTAAAGCAAAACTTCCGCAACACCCGTCAAATCCTCCGGGCAGCCTACAATCTGCCCCTGGCGTTCCCGCCCAGGGAGGACGAAGATGAGGTCGAGGTAACCAATCCCGACCTGTCCACCTACGAGGGCGGACGCCCAGTCGTCTTTGAATGCACACCAGGAACCCACTTGCGCCGGGTACTTGATATTGTCAAGCTCCGGCGCGGCACCCGAACCGCAGTGGTGAGCGAGAACGACCAACTCCTCCGGGAAATCCACCATGAAGCCATCGCCCTCGGGTTCCGCTGTCACGAGTTGTTCCGAAACGAGGATCTGGACCTGTGGAAAAACCAGGGGGACTCACTCGCTGCCGACTTGGTGGTTTCCCGTTTGGAGGCGGTCAAAGGCTTCGAGTTCGACACGGTGATCGCTTGTGATCTATCCCACGGCCTCGTTCCGCGCCCAGGGCTGCCTGAAGATGAGCACTGGCGCGAAGCCGCAATCCTCTACGCAGCCCTGACACGCGCCCGCGACGAATTGGTTATTACCTATGTGGGGCAACCGTCACGGTTTCTGACGGCCATGCTTCCTGACGTGGAACTGCACAAAGCGATTGACGAAACGACATTGCTACAGGTTCTTGCGATTGCTTGAAAGGGGCCGAAACAGTTGAGGGTGACGCGAATCGGTGCGCCCCTCCTCGCCCCCCTTCCCCCTCTCCGCGCGCGGAGAGGGGGTGAAAACTCCGTACGAATTTGTGAAATGGTGCGCTGGCGCGCAAAGGATTTGCCATGAACGATTTGAGCCATACCGCCCGCGAGAAGGCCAAGGCCATCCTACACGCCACCGACGCGCAGATCGAGCACGGCCTCGAATTGCACCGGCAGTTCCTCGTCTGCGACAGCTTCGGCTTCAACCCCCGGCCCAACACCGCCGCCATGGCCGAGGCGCGCAACCGCCTCATCGAGGAGGGGGCCACCGCAGACGAGGTGACGGCCAAGCTGCGCGACATGGAGGCCACCGAGCTGGTGGCCGACCCCGCGGCGCGGGAGGAGTTCGTCCGCGTCTGGCGCGAGGCGGGGGTGGACTGCATCGTCCATGTCGTCGGCCGCGGGAGCAGCCTGCCCGTGACGCTGGAGCACCTGGCCCGGTTCCAGTACAAGTGCGACATGCTCGCGGACATCCTCGTCAAGGCCGTGACTGTCGAGGACATCCGGCGCGCCCGCGCCGACGGCAAGCTCTGCCTCGTGTGGGAGCTGAACAGCCCGCCCGTCGCCGGGCGGATGCAGGACGGTCGCGAGGAGCTTCGCGGACTCGACCTCTTCCACATGCTCGGTGTGCGCGTGATGCACCTGACCTACAACCGGCGCAACCTCATCGGCACGGGCTGCACCGAGCGCAACGACGGGGGCCTGAGCGAGTTCGGCCGCGACGTGATCCGCCGGATGAACGAGCTCGGCATCCTGGTGGATGTGCCCCACAGCTCCCGGCAGACCGCCCTCGACGCGGCGCGGGTCTCCGAGAGGCCCATCGCCGCCACGCACACCTGCTGCCGCGCCCTCTACGATCATCCGCGCGGGCGGACCGACGAGGAGATCAAGGCCATCGCCGAGAAGGGCGGCGTCATCGGCATCCTGACGATTCCGACGTTCATCGGGGAGAAGGGCACGCTGGTCTCGATGCTCGACCAGATTGATCATGTGGCGAGGCTCGTCGGCGTCGCTCACGTCGCCATCGGGACGGACGCGGGTTATGCCTGCCCCGCGCCTGGCGTGGCGCTTCGGCCCATGCCGAAGGGCAGCAGGGAAAACTGGTGGGGGAACTGGCGGGATGTTCGCGTGCATGAAAAAGGCGTCAGCGAGGAGAACCTGACCGGCAGCCTGGCCTGGACGAACTGGCCGTTCTTCACCGTCGGTCTGGTGACGCGGGGCTACTCGGACAGCGACATCGAGAAGATCCTCAGCGGCAACATGCTGCGGGTGTTTGGGGATGTGTGGACCCGCCCGTCCTCCGCATGAGAAGGCGTGAAAGAATCGGAACGCGGCGTGTGCCCCGCGTCAGCGCGGGGTTGCTTGCAACCCGTGCGGCGTCGTATCCCACGCGGCGCGGGACTTGCAAGCAAGCCGTGGCACACCAATAAGGCGTTGTACCCCCGGCGAACCGGCGAACTTATCTCTTGATTATTTCGCAATTTGTGATAAGATGTGTCCCTGTCCGTTGAGGCTCGGTGACCCGCGCACCCATTGGAGACAGAACCCATGGCGAAACAGCAGGGCGGTCTGGCGTACCTGATCGGTTTGTTGGTCTTTGTCCTTGTCCTTGTGGCGCCCACGCAGTATTCGGGTGACATCAAGGTCATCGTCCGCCGCGCGGCCGAGAAGGTTGGCCTGGTGACAGCCAAGGAGGAACCGGCCGCCGAACCGAAGCCGGAGCAACCGGCCCCAACACCTGCGCCCACACCGGCCAAACCTGCCCCGCCGCCTGAGCAGCCCAAGCCGACGCCTACCCCTGTGCAACCCGCGCCGACGCCCGCCGTCCCGACGCCAGCCCCGAAGCCGGAGGCGAAACCGGTCCCCCAACCGGAGGTCAAGCCCCCGGCAGCGCAGAAGCCTGCGCCCCCCACGGAGCAGCCCAAGGCGCCGCCGAAAGAGGAGAAGAAGCAGCCCGACGGCGGCGGCATCGGCCTGCCATTTGCCCAACAGGCCCCGCAGCCTCAGCCCGCTCAACCAGCCCCCGCCCAGCCGGCGGTGGATGTGCCGGTCGAGGAGCGTGGAAGCGCCATTGCCGGACTGATTGACAAGATACCTTCCGCCCATTTCACGCTGGCTGACGCATTGGTCTGGATCATCTTTGTGCTGTGGATCATCAAGGTGATTGTGTACAGGGAAATCAAACTGGTCCGCCTGCCGCCCCTGCCCATCGCCGTGTTTGTGATTCTGGCGTGTCTGTCCATCATTCCATGGGTCAACCGGGATGCGGGTTCGATAGACAAGTCGTCGGCCCTGAAGGAACTGATCCAGTATCTGGAGTACTTCCTCGTCGCCTACTTAGTCATCGCCAACAACGCGGACACTGAGAAGACTTTCCGGCGGCTCGTTCGCGTGCTGATCTTCACGACGACGGTCGTGGTCGCCATCGCCCAAATGCAGTACTACAGCGACAATTGCCCGTGCGTGAAGCAGTTTGCCACGCACCTCGGCCCCTTGTCCGACGCCGCGCAGCGCCTCATCATAGTCCCGCCGGGCGATGCGATGGGCATCCGCGGGACTTTCAGCAACCGTAACGTCCTGGGGGCGTTTCTCGCCCTGACGCTGCCGTTCCTGTGGGGCGTCGCCCTGGCGCACAAGAGGGGATTCGGCATTGTGACGCGAGTGTGGGCGGTAATCATCACGGTCGCCGGGCTGATGACGATCACCTCAGGCGGGGCGATGATCGCGGTGCTGTTCAGCATCCTGGCCATCACGTTTATCCGCGACGAGAAGTTTTTCTCGGTCCTCGCGGTGCTGGTTCTGGTGTTTGCCATCTGCGCGGCCCTGTTCCTCAAGGGGCCTCTGCAGAGGCTTGAGGCGGAGCGCGTCCCCCGCCCAAACATCACGCTGTTGCAGGATTCGGTCAAGCTGTACAAGCAGAGCGACGCGGAGAAGCGCGGCTATGGCTGGCAGCAGCGTTACGTCGAGTGGCAGGCGGCGGTGAGCGCGATCACGGCCCACCCGATCTTCGGGGTCGGCATCGGGAACTACCAGCAAAACATCAACCAGTATTACGGGGAGATTGACAAGCCCTCCGAGAACTACATGGAGGCCGACGCGATGAACGGCCTGCTGATCCTCGGTGTGACGATGGGCATCCCGGGGCTGGTGGCGTTTCTCTGGATACTCTTCAAGTTCCAGAAGTTTGGGGCGCAGGGCTTCTCGCTCCTGCCGCCCGGCCTGGCGAAGGGCTTCTCGCTGGGGATTTATGGCGCGATGACGAGCGCGCTGATTATGAGCCTCTTCACCAGCGTCCTCGTGCGCGGCGTGGGGCTGGTGTTTGTAATCCTCATCGCCCTGGCGGGCCAGGTGAACAATCTCATCCCCGACGAAACCGCCGAACCGCCAAAAGAAAAGGGCGAGAAGCCGAAGGCATAGCCATAGGGCCCAACCTCCCGGAGGCTTCGCGCCTCCGGGAGGATTACATGCACAATTGGAGCCTCTCACAATGCGCGCTCTTCATGTATGGACTTTCTTCCTGATCCTATGCGTGTTCTGCGTCGTCCCAGTATGCCTCGCGCAAGCGCCCCCGGAAGCGGGCAAGGGCAACGGCAAAGCGCCGGCGGACGACAAAGGCGCAGCAAGGGCCGACGAGGTTGACCCCGAGACGGAGAAGCTCGTCAATCGCTTCAAGGCCCTCCACCAGATCCTGCAGGAATATCGAAAGAGCAAGTCCCCCGACGACCTTCTCGGCGACGAGACCTACGCCGCGCTGAAGCTCCACCACGAGAAGGCCCTCATGGCCGCGAAGCTCTACAACTCGCGGGAGCTTTTCACGAAGGAAATCGAGGCCTGCGAGACCTTCCTGCCCAAACTCGGCAACACCAACGACCCCTTTGTGGGCAAGACCGGTTTTCTCGAACGCGCCTACATCGCTCGGAACGACGGGTCGGTCCAGCCATATCTGGTGTATGTCCCGACCAATGCCCCGAAAGGCGCAAAGCTCCCCCTCCTGGCCTTCCTGCACGGCTACGCCGGGGACTTGGACAAGGTGAACTGGATTCAATACATGTATTCGCCCGACCTGGAGAAGTTGTGCGAGCAGGAGGGTTTCCTCATGCTCATGCCCTTTGGCCGGAGCAACACCGAGTTCATGGGCATCGGCGAGGCGGATGTGCTCAAGACCATCGAGCTTGTCAAGAAGCACTACGACGTGGACGCCGACCGCATCTTCCTCTCCGGCGCGTCAATGGGTGGATCGGGGGCCTACACCATCGTCTGCCACTACCCCCACCTCTTCGCCGGGGTCATGGCCATCGCGGGGCGGTACGACTACTACATGTGGCAGGACCTGGACCCGGAGAAGTTCACGGCTTTCAAGCGGATCCAGAACGACCTCGACTACGCGAAGGGCATCGCGCAGAACCTGACCAACCTGTCCACGTTCATCTTCCACGGCAGCGACGACTTCGTCATCCAGATCGGTCAGTCGAAGGGGATGCATGATTTGCTCAAGGGCCTGGGGGCGAGCGTTGCCTACCGCGAGATCGGCGAGGGCGACCACTGGATCTGGTCGAAGTGCTTCCTGCACGAGGACTACGCCCCGTGGCTCCGGGCGACCCGGCGAAACCCGTTCCCCAAGCGGGTGGTCTATCGGACCTACACGTTGAAATACAATCGCGCCTACTGGGTGACCATTGACCGGCTGAAGCAGTGGGGAAAGATGGCGTCGGCGCAGGTCGAGGTGAAGGACGGCAACCGGATCGAGGTGCAGCTCGACAACATATCTGCACTCACGCTCACGCTTTGCGATAAATTAGTGGACATGGCCAAGCCCCTCAAGCTGGTCGTGAACGGCGCGGAGGAGGATCGAGCGATCGGCGCGGACGGCGCGCTGCCGATCATACTGGAAAAGGTCGATCCGCCCGGTCCGTTCATGAAGACGCAGGAGATATGCGGTCCCCTCCGCGACGCCTACATCGGCCCCTTCATCTTCGTGCTGGGGACGACGGGATCGGAGGAGACCAACAAGCGCAACGAGGAGCTATGCAAGTCGGCCGCGCAGGAGTGGGCCGCCTTCTCCGCGGGCCAGGCCTATCTTCAGACGGACGTGAAGGTGGATGAGAGCAATATCGCCGAGAAGAACCTGATCCTCATCGGCACGCCGGAGGATAATGCCTTCCTCAAGCGGATCGCCGGGCAGCTCCCGATCAAGTTTGAGAACGATTGTTATGTCGTCGGCGCGCAGAAAGTTCCGATGAAAGATCACGGGCTGTTGATGATCTATCCGAACCCGCTGAACTCCAACCGCTACGTCGTGATCCTATCAGGGATGCTGTGGGGCGAGCACCTGTCCATCAACCACAAGTGGGATTTTGTGCCCGACTACATTGTCTTCACCGCCGAGCGCGACTGGGACGCGATGAACAAGTATATCTGCGCGGGGTACTTCAACCAGTACTGGCAGCTCGACAATGCCCTCCTCTGGCTCGGCAAGAACGAACAGAACGCGAAAAAGACCGCGGGGGAGTTTAGAGACTGACGGCACAGCCTCGGTACCGTCGGCACTTCTTCAGAGCGCGCATTTCAGGAGCTTTTTCGCCCTCTCCGCTTTCGCAGCATCGCGCGAATCATTCGGGGGTTGCGGGCGCAATGGAAAAGCCCGAAGATAATGACTTAGACGCCTTCTACTCGGTAGTAGATCGCAGAGGGAAATCTACGGAGAAGGCGACGGCGAAATTCGCCATACACTTTAGGGTAGAGGAGGGGATTCCGAGAAACCTCACCAGCGCAAGCAGAGAAAATTCGCAGAAAGTCTTCACCCAGACCCGGCGACTTCTCCTCATACCATGCGTAGCCTGCGATGGCATCTTCCTCAACCTTCGGGGCGAAGCGCAAGGAATAGGTCATTTTCTGCGGTCTATCCTTGCTTGTAGTTCCTCAAGGGACAGAAGGTCGCTGGGGTTCGAGGCATGGGCTTTGAGTCGCTTGGCCAGCTCGTCCTTATGGCTCTGCGGTACCGGCACGCTGGAAGGCTCCGAGGCGATGCTGTCCCAGAGGTCCTCAACGAGAAGTATCTTCTCCGCGGGGCTCAATCGGGCAATCTCACGAATGTCGCCTGTACGCACTGTGGCCTCTTTTCTGAACACGCCGATTCCCACAACGGCACAAGTATATCACATTTCCCATTCACCGTCAAATCCGCGCCTTCGCCTAATGTTTCCCACAGGGGCGCGAGGACCAGCAAAAACCGAGGCGGCGACCGGATGGCCGCCGCCTCGGTTTCGTTTCAACGTTCCTGAATTACCTACGGCCTGACCGTCTTCCCCGTGTTCGCCGCCTTGACCTCCGCCTCCGCGATTTTGAGGGAGGCGATCGAACTCTCCGGCATGCACAGCTTCGGGTCCTTGCCCTTTTGCACACAGTCGAGGAAGTACTCGATCTCCAGATTCCAGCCCGTCGTGGCCTGCATCTTCGGATGAGAGACCTTGGCCCCCTCCGTGAGCGTCAGCGCATCCTTCGGCTTCGCGCAGTCGAACTCGACGACGCCCTTCTCGAAGGTGGCCAGATAGTACATCTGGAAGCCGTTGGTCATCACCCATTGGCTCTCGATGTTCACAACCGGCTTGTCGTAGATCAACTGGGCATAGATGACGTCGTAGGCCCCGGTGACCAGGTCCTTCCGCCCCGCCGCGCGTACCTTCTTCGGCATACCGAGTAGGTAGTAGGCGTAGTCCGTGTCGTGGACGGACAGGTCGAAGAGCGCGCCGCCGGAGAGCTTGCCCTTCAGGATCCAGTTCTTCTGCCCCCAACCCGGGGTGGCGGCCACGCGCCGCAGCGACAGGGTGATGAGCTTGCCCAACTTCTTGCTGTCCACGATCTTCTTCAGAAAATCGTATTCCGGCCAAAAGCGCACGCACTGCGCGACCATCCACTTGACCCCCGCCTTGCGAACGATCTTCAACGTCTCTTCCGCCTCTTTGGAATTGAGGCAGATGGGCTTCTCCGACAGGATGTGCTTGCCCGCCTTCGCCGCGGCGCGGACGAACTTCATGTGCATCGGCGTCGGCAGACAGATGTCCACCATGTCAATGTCCGGGTCGGCGAAGAACTTCTTCGCGTCCCTGTCGGTGTAGGTCTTCAGTTTCTTCCAGTCCAGCGTCAGCGGTCCCGTGGGCAAGTTGCCGCCCGCCTGGGCCTTGGGGTCGAGCAGCGCGGGATTGGCGTCCCAGATCGCCACCACCTCACCCTTCTTGCTGGCGCAGTAGCAGGCCGCATGGGCCTTGCCCATGAAGCCGTAGCCCATCAATCCAACCTTCAGTTTCGCCATGGCTCCCTCCTCATCACATCTTGAGAATCTTGTCCATCGCCTTGGATGTCCGCTTGAGCACGCCGGGGGTGGGCGGCACCATCTCCGCCGTGAGCGGGCCGCTGTATTTGATCGCCCTCAGCGCCTTCATCACCGCCTTCCAGTTCACGTTCCCCGCCATCAGGTCCACGAAGCCCGTCCCAAAACCGCAGAGCGTGTCAATCTTGAACGGCTTCAGCTCCGGTCCGAGCATGACAGCCTTGAAGTCCTTCAGGTGCACCTTCTTGATCCGCTTGCCGAGGATCTTGATCCACTGCTCCGGGTAGCCGAAGTTGACAACGTTGCCCACGTCGAAGTAGGCGCGGACGTACTTCGAGTTGATCCCGTCCACGAAGTCCCGGAATTCCATCGGGGAGTACATGAACTTGTTCCAGACGTTCTCGACGCAGATGGCCACCTTGAGCCTCTCGGCGGTCTTGGACAGCTTCTTGATCGCCGCCTTTGCGCGGCTATACACGTCGTCGTAGGGAACCACTTCCGCCGCGGGATTGAAGAAGACGTCCACCGCCCCCGGCACGACGAGCAGCCCGTCCGCGCCGAGCCACTTCGTGATCTGGAGCATCTTCCTCGTGTAGTCCTCCGCCTTCTTCCGGACGGACGCCTTCGACGACGTGAGGCTGTAGCCCCAGTAAAGCCCGGTGGCCACGGACTCGAGCCGGACGCCCATGCCCCTGGCCATCGCAACGATCTCCTTGCACTCGCACTCCGAAGTATTCACGTGCAGCGCGCCGGCCTCGCCGATGCAAAGCTCGACGCCCTTGAAGCCCAGCTTCTTCGCATCCTTGAGCACCTTCTCGATGGGTGCCGTTCCTTCGAGCCCACCCGGAAACGACCAATAACTGATCGCCTTCACAAGCATGACGGCCTCCTTTCGAACCAAGCCGCGATTCAATTCACGACGAAGTAATTATCTTAACATAGCCAGTGTAAAAGTCAAACTGGATATGGAGAAAGTTTTGTTGAAGTCCATGTTTCCCCTTCGCGTGTCTCGGCTTGACTTAGGGGTCCGTCCCGGCTATCCTGATTCGCCGTCCGTTGCGAAGCAATTGGTCCTGAGGAGAGGGAATGGCTCCCGGCGTAAACCCCTTGCCGTTCGTGCACGAAGACAACTTGGCCCTCTGCACCGACCTGTACCAACTGACGATGGCCGCGGGGTACTTCGAGAACCGCCTTGACCAGGTTGCCACGTTTGAACTGTTCGTTCGCACCTTGCCTCCCCACCGGGCCTTCCTCGTCGCCGCGGGACTGGAACAGGTCCTCGAATACCTCGATAGCCTGCGGTTCGATGGGGACGCCATCCATTATCTACGAAGGCATACCTCCTTCAAGCACGTAAGCGACGGGTTCTTCGATTATCTCAGGGAGTTCCGGTTCACCGGCGACGTCCATGCCATGCCGGAGGGGACTGTCTTCTTCTCCAACGAGCCTGTCCTCTGTGTCACGGCCCCGATCATTGAGGCGCAGATCGTCGAGACGTATCTTCTGACGACGATCAACTTCCAAACCCTCGTTGCCACGAAGGCCGCGCGCGTGACCCAGGCTGCGCAAGGTCGGCTCGTGGCCGACTTCGGCACGCGCCGCGCCCACGGCCCCCTGGCCGGGCTCTGGGCGGCGCGGGCGAGTTATATCGGCGGGTGCGCCTCTACGTCGAACGTCCTGGCCGGGCCTATGTTCGGCATCCCCGTCGTCGGCACGGCGGCCCACTCGTGGACGATGGCCTTCGACTCGGAGGAGGAGTCGTTCCGTCGATACCACGACGTCTTCCCCGAGACGACAACCCTGCTCATTGACACCTACGACACCATCGAGGGCGCAAAACGCGCTGCGGGAATGGGATTTCCCATCCAGGGCGTTCGCCTCGACAGCGGCGACCTCGCGGCCCTGAGCAAGCGGGTGCGGAAGATCCTCGACGACGCAGGCAAAAGCGATGTCAAGATCGTAGCCAGCGGCGACCTGAACGAATACAAGATCGCCGACCTGCTGGCCGAGGGCGCGCCGATTGACATATTCGGCGTCGGGACGGAGATGGTCACATCGAAGGACGCCCCCGCTCTGGGCGGCGTCTACAAGCTGGTCGAGCAGCGTTCCGGCAACAAGGTGACCTACAAGATGAAGTCCAGCGAGGACAAGGCGACCTATCCCGGCGCGAAGCAGGTGTTCCGACAGATGGACGCGAACGGCAGGTTCTGTCGTGACATCTTGACGACGGCCGATGACAAACAGGGCGGCGCGGCGCTCATCGCACCGGTGGCCATCGGCGGGAAGCGGTGCGCCCCCGCCATGCCCCTGGAGGCGATTCGAGACCATGCGCAGGAGCAGATCGCCCGTCTCGATGAACGCTTCCGCGCACTGCAGCCGGAGGAGGCCTATCCCGTCGAGGTCAGCGAGGCGCTGGATAAACTCACGCGGCGGACGCGCAAGCAGTTGGGCATACAGGATTAGAGAACATGGCAAAGTACACCTATGACTATCCCCGTCCCTGCGTGACCGTGGACATTGTGATCCTCCGGCCCGAGGGCGACGACCTGAAGGTGCTCCTCGTGCGGCGGAAGTCCGATCCTTACAAGGGCATGTGGGCCATCCCTGGTGGATTCGTCGAGATGGACGAGTCGCTGGAGGATGCAGCGCGACGGGAACTGGAGGAGGAGACGGGCGTGACCGACGTGGAGGTCAAGCAGCTCTATACCTTCGGCGCGCCCAGGCGCGACCCGCGCACGCGGGTCATCACCGTGGCCTATCTCGCTGTGATTGATTCCAACCGACCTAACATCCGCGCCGGCGACGATGCCGCCGAGGCGGCGTGGCGCTCGATGGACAACCTGCCCGAGCTGGCCTTCGACCATGCGGACATCCTTGCCATCGCGCTGGAGCGATACCACAGCCGACGCAGAGATCCCGTGTAATCTGCGGCTATGCCGCCGTATTTGCCATTCCAAACCATGTTTGGCTACAGCCGCTTGATCTTGATGTTCCGCAGCCAGATCTTCTGTCCATGGTCCTGGAAGCCGATGTGGCCCGTACGGGGCATGTCCTTGTAGGCCGTCTTGAATTTGTTCTTCGACCCGTCGGGGTTCTTCTCAGCCTCGGTCCAATCGTCCAGATTGACATCCAGCACGATCTCGCCGTTCAGTTCGACTGTCAACTTGCTTCCCTTTGCCGTGAGGACCATGTGCTGCCACTCGCCGGCGGGCTTGGCCATGTTCTTCGTGGGGGCGGCGCAGTCGTAGAGGGCGGCCATGTCGCCCCTGCTCAGTTTTTCCTTGCCGTGCGAATCCAGGATCTGGATCTCCATCCCGCCCTGCACGCAGTTCTTCGGGTCGGCGCGAAAGAAGAGGCCGCTGTTCGCCTTCTCCGACACCTTCACCTCGAAATCAATGATAAAGTCGCCGTACTGCTCCTCGCTCCAGATGTATCCGCACCGCGGCAGGCACTCCAACGAACCGTCCTCAATCACGTGCCACTTCCCCGGCGTCCAGGGTTTTTCCTTGGGGTTTGGCTTGCCGGGCACGGGCGCGGTCCAGATCCAATTCTTATCGAGGTCCGCCTGGGTCCCCTGAAAGAGCCACTGCCAGTCGTCCTGTGCCAGCGCCGTCAGGACCGCAACGACGCACACACATCCAGCAAGTGCAACCATCGTCCGTCTTGTCATCGCTCTCTCCTTTCTTCCGTCCATGTTTTTCTCCGCCCCCACAACATACCACAGGACGATTCGCCGTCCAAGAAGAAACGCTCTTTTATGCGCATCTTCATTTCCACGAGCCTGACTTGACAACTCGCGTTTCGTATGATAGATGATCGAGGCACAATGAGTTTAGCAACAGCGCGCCAACAATTCAAAGCCGCACTGCTCGGACTGGTTCTGTTTTCGTCTGCCCTTGCCTCCGCCGAAGGAAAGAAGCCTATGGATGTCACAGACCGCAAGCAGTTGTTCATAGACGATCGCCTGATCGCCCGATCGTCGGGCCTGACGTTTGAGATGCACTCGCCCGTCAAGCGCGGCGCGGTCATCACGCCTGAACTGCCGTCGGAGGCGGGGCGCGTCGGGCCGTACGGGTCCGTCGTCCCCGACGGCGACATGTTCCTCATGTGGTACTGGGTCATGGAGCGGCGCGACACGGCCAAGGGGCGCAAGGCCCTCGCCCTGGCGCGATCGAAGGATGGTTGCCGATGGGAGAAGCCGATCCTCGGCCTCGTCGAGCGCGGCGGGTCAAAGGCAAACAACATAGTTCCCGCGAACGGCGACACCGTTGCCCCCAATCCAAACGGCCCGGAGGACGAGCGCTTCGTTCTGCTCCGGCCCAGGGGTTTCGATGACCCCGACAAGGGCGGACTCTACGTCAGCTTCTCTGCCGACGGCATCCACTGGCGACCGTGTGAGACGCGACTCTTTCCCTTCGTTCCCGACACGCAGAACCAGGTCCAGTACGACCGCCGCCTCGGAAAGTGGGTGGCCTACCTCCGGCTGTGGGATCCGAACCGTCGCGTCGGACGAGTCGAAATCGCCGACCTCACCTCGCCCTGGCCCTACGACAAGACGGCCGAGCCGCACTACATCTGGGGCAAGGACCATGCGCCCGTGCCGCGGCGCGAGATACCGACCGTCTTTGCCACTGACGATCTCGACCCGAAAGACTCGGACGTCTACACTCCAGTTGTCGTGGAATATCCGTGGGCGGAGAACGTTTACCTGATGTTCCCGAGTCTCTATCAACACTTTCCCGGTCCGAAGAACGGCGGGCTTTACCCGAACGATGGGCTCCTGGATATCCACCTGGCCGTGTCGCGCGACGGCATCGCCTGGACCCGCCCGTCGCGGCGGCCGTACCTTGGGCTGGGCCGCCCGGACGAGCCGGACAGCAAGCGACTCTACATGTTCGCCGGCATGGTCCGCACCGGCGACACAATCCATCACTACTACGGCGGGTCACAGCTTACACACGGCCAGTATTCGGCCGACAAGGGCATCCACGGCGAGGGGGCGGTCTGCCACGCCACGCAGCGCCTCGACGGGTTCGTCTCTCTACAGGCAGGAGCAGAGGGCGGGTGGCTGGTCACCAAGCCGATGACGTTCGACGGCGTGCGGCTTCAGCTCAACATCGCCACGGCGGCGACGGGGTTTTGCCGGGTCGAAATCCGGGACGATGGGGGGCAACCGGTCAGGGGATTCACCTTCGCCGACTGCGACCCCATCCGGGGAAACGCCGTGGCGTGGACCGCCGCGTGGAAGGGCAATGAGGACGTGTCAGCCCTCGCCGGCGCGCCGGTCCAGTTGGCCATCGAGCTGGTCAATGCGGATTTATATGCCTTCCAATTTCGGCGCTGATCGTCCGGCTCGGCAGAATAATAAGTCCGATGCTTATTCCATCGGGTTGTACAGGTTTCCGTCATTGCCCACATCGCTCGCACCGGAAGCGAGCCGATCGTTCCACCACCCGTCGCTTCCATCGCCGCTGGCGGAAAAACAGGCGCCGTAATTGGCCATCTCCACACTGACGCCGCTGTATGTAGTATTGGCCATCTTCGATCCATACACCTGGCCGATTTCGTTGATGATAAAGCATCGAGATCCTGTGCTATTGAGTTCACCCGGCCATGCCTGGCAGACGAAGCTGTTCTCTTGCAGGTTGATGGCCCAGGACTCGGCGGCGAGATTGAGCGGAGTCCCCCACGCGACGACGGTCCCGTCGGCGCTTCGGTCGTCGCCGGCGTCGTTGGCGGCGCCGGTAGGTGAAGTGATGGCGAGGTAGAGCCGAAAGAAGTAGCCGGCCTTTTCCGTAAAACCTGTCCCTGCGCTACCGCCGGCGGCAAATCCCTGAGAGAGGTAAGCCGGATTCACGGGTTGCGGGTTGGGTGTGCCGGCCGCTTTGCGTGGGCAGATCTCGCCGCAAAGTTCGCTGAGCCAGCCGAACTCGCCGTTGCCGTCGCCGTCCTGGTCCACTTCTTCCTGCTGCGAAAAGATCGCCTGCTGCGTCGAGATGGTCTTCAGGCAGCCGATGCACGACACCTCGTTCGCGGCCATCCTTGACCGCAGCATGTTCGGGATGGCCACCGCGGCTATGATGGAGATGACCGCCACCACAATCATCAGCTCAATCAACGTGAACCCCGTTCCCCGATCCCTCAAAAACGCCTTGCCTACCGTAGAAGCCATTAGCGCGATCCTTTCCTCACAGGTGCATTCGGCAGAGCAACACGTCCCCATCCCGTCGCAAACCGTATCCCCTCGGCCCACGCGAAATGGACCGATCCCTAAAGACAGAATTCACAACTTACGTTTCCAAAATTGGAAACTGTCACACGGCAGGCAACCCAGGCATGTTAATTTTATTTTACACCGTAGAAGTACTCTTGGCAACGAAAAAACGGAAAAAAATTCAATGCGCTCTTGCGTGGAATCTCCTGGGTTTACACCCGTTCCCTTCGTTGCTATAATTGCACCGGTTTTTACCGAGAGAACGAAAGGAGCGCCAGTATGCTTCCAAGATGTTGCGCAGGTCCACGTCTCGCCCTTGCTTTCTTGCTTTACGCGGCTTGCTTTGCCTTTGGTGAAGAACTCCCCTGGCCCGTTCTGGAACTTGAGTTCGACGGTGGATTCATCAGCATAGGTTCGGCCGGTGGGGAGGCAACTGTAAAGGTCTATGCAGAGGGCGAAGGGCCGTATTTGACGCCTGTCCCTGGGGCGACTGCCTGGATCTGACAGCCGCGTCGCGGTTTGGGGGTACGCTGGATCAAAAAACCCCGGCAGGTAGCGCGCTCGTGTTCTCGCATGAGTCACTCAACACGATTTCCGATTTCACCGTCATGTTCTGGATTAAGGCCGATGCTCCGGCGGAGGACGTGGCGGCCCGCCTCCTGACGAAGGCGGGGGCATGGGAGGTCATGTACGGCCGCGGGCAGCCCGCCTTGCTCCTGGTCAACGGCGAGACCAAGACCCCGTCCGCCTTCGCCGAACGCATGGCCCAGGTGGAAGGGTGGGTGTTCGTCGCCCTTTCGCTCAACAACGCGGCGAAGCGGATTGAACGCTATTGGGGAGAGAGGGGCGCAGGGTTGGTCGGGCCTTATACCGCCGAGGCGACGCTCCTGCCCGCCGAATCCGCAAGCCCATTGGAGATCGGCAACTTCAACGGCATCCGCCCCTTCAAGGGCAAGATGGACAACCTGCGCATCTATCCCCTCGGACTCACTGGGGAGCAAGTGAAACGGGTCTTCGAGCGCGACATCGCCTCCTGGGGGAAAGGCCGGCCCATTTATACGCTTGCCCAACCCCCCGTCGCGGAACGTCGGTTTCAACCCAAGCACAGCGACATCTTCTTCTCGTCGCGCTGGCAACGGATGAAGGGCAACCAGAAGGAGGAATTGCTCGGCCTCTTGCGGGCTTTCCATGTCACGCATCTGCTCTGGGTGTATGGCAGTAACCCGGACTTCATTCGCGACGTGCGGAGCACAGGCGTCTTCTACGAAGGCACGCTCAACGGCGAGTGCGGCAGCGATAAGGCCACACGCGACCCAAGCGCCGAAGGCGACACGACCGGCCGCCAGCGTGATTTTGACGGGAATAAAGTCATCCACAATCACATGAAAAAGTGGAAAAAGCCGCCGCTCGCGGGCTGCCATAACAGTCTCGACTTCCGCGCGATATTCTGGGCCGAGGCGGAGAAGCTGGTCGCCGCCGGCGCAGATGGGATCATGGTGGACGACTGGGAGATGTCCGCCGGAACCGCGCGAGCCGGCGTGGCGTGCCTCTGTCCGTCGTGCATGGCCGGCTTCCGTGATTACCTCAAGAGCAGATTGAGCGCAGAAGAACTCAAGAAGGTGGGCATCGAGGACATCGCCGTCTTCGCCTATCGCGCCTTCCTCAAGGCAAAGTGCGGCATCGAGAACGCCGAACAATACAAGACCCGCTTCCGGGAGCTGCCCCTAACGCCGCAGTTCCTGGACTTCCAGCGCGAATCCCTGCGAGTATTTTTTGCAGATTTCCGCAAGCATCTCGACGCCATTTCACCCCAAAAATATATTACGCTCGCCGTCAACTGCCAGTTTCGGTGGAAAACGCACGACGGCCGATTCATCGGCGATTACTGCGTTGACCTCTTTGATTTCCTGGACGGCGAGGGGTCCAAGGGGATGCAGACCGTGAACGACTACGTGCAGCCGTGTAAGGTGGCGGAGGCCTACGGCATCCCGCAGGTCATGCAGACCAAACCGCCGCAGCGCGGGGCAAACTATGCGATCGGCCCGCCGAGCGCCGCGCTGGCCACAAGCTACGCCCTCGGCCAATGGTTCCTCGTCCCGTGGGACCTCTACATGGATAACGACGCCGCGGGCCAACCGGCCCCGCGCTACTTCGGGACCGTCGCCGAGTGGGGCGCATATTACGACTTCATCCGCGACAATCCGTATCTCTCCAACGACTATCAGACGGCGGCCACGGTCGGTGTCCTCTTCAATGCCGACGCCCTGCCCTACGCGCCAGTGGCGGAGATGTGCAAACGACTCACCGAGATTCAGGCGCAGTTTTGCCTGATTCCGGCTGCGTCCAAGTTCACCCGTATTCCGGTGGACGGTGAAATGCTGAAAAGGTTTTCTTGCATCATTAACGTAAGCCCGATGGAAAGTTACAACGAAGAAGACCGCAAGACGCTGGACGCGGTCCGCGCCTCATTCACGACGCGATTCCTGTCCCCCGACGCCGACATCGAAAAGGTCCTGACCGACAATGGGCTCCTTCCCATTCGCGTCGAAGGGCCGAGGAATATCTATGCCTTTCTGCGCGTCAAGCCCGACGCGGCGGTGATTCATGTGGTGAACTGGAACGCCCTCCCCGATGGGAGCGCCGCCGACCCGTTTGCGCACATCACTCTTTCCCTGAGCGATCCGGCGCGCTGGGGCAGGGCGCTTCAGGTGAAGTATTACCAGCCTGGACAGAAGGGTGCAATTGATCTTCAACCGGAAATGCACCATGACTTTGTCCGCATCACGCTGCCGCGCTTGGAGACGTGGGGCGTCGTCGAGGTCAAGCCGCAGGAAGCAGATCACTGATCATAAATGGAACAAACGGACCGTTTGTGCTATCGTGGCGGCAGGCTTTTAGAGACTTTCTCACGCAGGAGAATATCATGTCACACACATCCCGACGTGAATTCCTGACGACCGGCCTGAAGGGGGTGACGTATTCGCTACTCGGCGGAGCGGCGGCCCGCCTCGCTATGGCCCAGGACGCCACATCGGCCAGAGGCAAGTACAACGTCCTCTTCATCGCCGTGGATGATCTGCGGCCGCAGACAAAGTGCTACGGCATGGAGAAGATGATCACCCCGAACATTGACAAGCTGGCCCAGACCGGCACGATGTTCACCCGCGCCTACTGCCAGCAGGCCGTGTGCAGCCCGTCGCGCACGTCGCTCCTCACGGGACGGCGGCCCGACACGACGCGGGTGTATGACCTGCAAACCCACTTCCGCCTCAACCTGCCCGATGTGGTCACGCTGCCGCAGTACTTCAAAAACAACGGCTACCACACGCAGGGCTTCAGCAAGATATACCACGGCGGCCTGGACGATCCCATCTCCTGGACCGTCAAACATTGGGCGCCCGAAGGCGGGGGATACCTCAAGCCCGAGTCCCTCGCCATCATGGAAAAGGGGCGAGAGGAGATCAAGAAGAAGAAACTCGGCAAAGCCACGGAGGTCCTTCAGCGCGACCCAAAGACCGGCATGGCCCTGAAGATCACGCCCCCCAAATACCGCGTCCGGGGACCTTCCTGGGAGGACCCGGACTGCGCCGACAACGATCTCGCCGACGGCAAGACCGCCGACGAGGTGATCCGCGTCATGCGCGAGGTGAAGGATAAGCCGTTCTTCCTTGCCGCCGGATTCCTCAAGCCGCACCTGCCGTTCATCGCCCCGAAGAGGTACTACGATCTCTATCCCAAGGGATCGCTCACGCTGGCCGACAATCCCTTCCCGCCGAAGGACTGCCCCGAAATCGCCCTGCACGATTCGGGCGAGCTGCGCGCCTACAGCGACATCCCGAAGGAAGGCAATATCCCCGACGAGAAGGCCCTCGAACTGATCCACGGCTACTATGCCTGCACGAGCTACGTGGACGCGCAGATCGGCAGGCTCTTAGACGAGCTGGACAAGCTCGGCCTGGCCGAGAAGACCGTCGTCATCCTCTGGGGCGATCACGGCTGGCAGCTGGGTGAGCATGGGCTGTGGTGCAAGCACACAAACTTCGAGACGTCCGCCCATGTGCTGATGATCTGCCGCGCCCCCGGACAGAAGTCGCCCGGCGCGGCATGCCCCGCGCTGACGGAGTTTGTGGACATCTATCCGTCGCTCTCCGATCTGTGCGGCCTGCCGCTCCCGGAGGGCCTGGAGGGAACAAGTTTCGCGCCGCTCATGGACGACCCTAAACGGCCGTGGAAGACGGCGGCCTTCAGCCAGTATCCGCGCAAAAAATACATGGGTTACTCCATGCGGACCGACCGCTATCGCTACACGGAATGGGGCGCGCGCGGCGAGGCGCCGGTGGCGCGTGAACTCTACGACCACCAGACCGACCCCGGCGAGAACGTGAACCTCGCCGACAAGCCGGAACACAAGGACCTCGTGACGAAGTTGAGCGAGCAGCTCCACAAGGGCTGGCAGGCGGCGCGGCCGGCACAAGAGAAGGGATAGAAAGATGGTGCGCTAATGACTGCAAATCACATCCGCAGATGCTTGCCTGCCTTGCTAATCTATGCTCTTGGATGTGGAAAGTCGGGAACAGAGGTAGCGCCATTATCTCTGCCATCCAAGATGCCAAGTCGTACGCCAGTCTCGGGCGTCATATACCGGGCCACCTACGAAGTGGACAAGAAAGGGAAATGCGCCGGTCAGATAAGATATGAACGAATCTCTTTCGCCGGCAAGAACACGAGGCGTGATGTCATCGTTGGCGGAAAAGTGATTGTGGCATCTGTCACGGGCGAAAAGCATTGGCTGGCATATCCTGCATCGGGACGCATCCATTGTGCGGAACCAACCGCAGGGGTGTCTGTGCCTTCCACCGAGAGGCGACCAGATACGGCGATGCTTATATCCTACCCCCAAGAAGTGCAGCAGAGATTCACCGACTGGTTTTCAAAACGGGAACGCTCCGGCGAAGTAGCCAGGGATGGCCTTCGCTGCTGGAAGTATTCATGGCACAACAAAGAGTTCCAGAGCGGCTGTGAGGTCCGGCCAGCAGAAGACGTAATATACTGGGTATGGGCCACGGACACCTTCCCGGAGATAGTCCGATTCGAGTCAAGCCATGGGCGACGATGGCAGTTAGTGACAATTAAGTTGGATTGTCCAATATCGGGCCAACCCTTCAACAAACCAAGCAATCTGCGGCCGATTGCCGCGTTGCGCTTGCCGCAGGTACCCCTCCATATCTCTCTCCAGATTAAAACGCAGTTGAAGGAGCAACACTGGGAAACCACTACGAAGGAGACCATTTTGGGAGACGGAAAGTCAGCCGCGTATTCACAAACAACGTGGGTGCCCGGCATGGAACCGCAGCAGAACACCGAGACATGGACATACGATCAAGTCAGGAATCGTCTAATGGGACGTATCGGGCCGCCGTTCTGGTCAATGGTCGAAAAGACGGGCCAGAAGACATTTCTTAACATGCAAGCAGATGTATTGGAGAGCATGAGCAAGGCTGTGCCGAAGGAGAAATGGTGGGTCGCCGATCATCCCGTGCTCGGGACCATTTGCGTGAAGCGAGAGACAAGTTACGGGGAAAAGCGATCCGATGTAACGGAGGTCCTAAAGATCAGTTTCTCAGAGGAATGATCCGCACATAGGGCAGGACGATTCGTCCTCCGGAAAGTATAAGCCGCATCTTGCCGCATCGAGAAGGGCCCGAAAGGCTCTGGCTATGTGGGAGAGTTTGTCCCCGTGGAAAAGGAGAACAGCGAGCCAAGGGTACACCTTAAACGTTGCGCCGGCGATCCTCAGCCGATCTGCCGCCCGCAATTGTCGCAGAACTTGGCGTCAGGGTCGTTCAGCTCGCGGCAGGAGGGACACTCCTTCGTCTTGAGGAGCGCCGCGCCGCAGTGGGCGCAGAATTTCGCGCCCGCGTCGTTTTCCTCGTTGCACTTGTGACATCGGACCGCCGTAGCCGCCGTCGCGCCGCCGCCTGCCGTGCGCAGGCCCTCGCTGACGGCTTGTGCAATGTCTCGCACCCCGTCCTTCGCGCCGTCCGCCATGTAGTTGAATGTGTCCTTCGCCACGGGCGCGACCTCGCCGGCCACGTATCGCCCGATGGTCCCCAGGAACGCGAACTTCGTGATGGCGATGCCGATGCCAAGCATCGGCAGACCGATGAATGCGCACCAGAAGTTCTTCGGCGACCCCCCGAAACTGCCAAAGGACGAGAAGAAACTGCCGATGCCGACCGCTGTAAAGATGAAGCCGACAACGGCGACGGCCGGGCCGACGATCCGAAGAACGGCCCTCATCTCCGCGTGCCCCGGGTTGATCTGTCGCTCGTCTCCCATGGATCGAATACCTCCTCTTGCGTAACTACACCCGCTCGATCATCCGCACCACGCCGCGCACGAATACCGCAACCAGCCACAGGACGAGCGGGTAGGCCAGGCTATAGACCGGCGCCTGGTCCGTCATGAGCGCCCCGGCGAGTCCGAGGAACCATATCCCCAGAAACACGCCGCACCAGGCGCGGGTCCAATGACCGCCCAAGGCCAGTACGCCGACCATCGCGCATGTCAGGATCAGGATCGCGCCGCCCATGGAATCTATTTCTCCGCTCCGCCGCGTGTATGGCCGATCCCCGTCCCGGCACTCCCGCTGTTCCGGTGTCTATACGCCACGAGGAGGTTGGGAATTCGTCATTTCTTATTGTCCACCATCGCCTGCACCTTCAACGGCAGGCCGAAGAGCTTGATGAAGCCTTTGGCGTCTTTCTGGTCGTAGATCGGGTCCTTGCCGAAGCCGCCGAGGTGCGGATCGTAGAGGGACTTCGGGGCCTTGACGCCCACCGCCTCGCAGCGGCCCTTGATGAGCTTGACGCGCACCGCGCCGGTGACGCGCTCCTGCGTCTTGTCCACAAAGGCGTCGAGGGCCTCGCGCAGCGGCGTGAACCACTGGCCGAAATAGACCATCTCAGCGTACTTCTGCGCCACGAGCGCCTTGTAGTGCGAAGTCTCCCGATCGAGGGTGATTGATTCCAGGGCGCGGTGCGCCTCGTGGAGGATCGTCCCGCCGGGGGTCTCATATACCCCGCGCGACTTGATGCCCACCAGCCGGTTCTCGACCATGTTGATCTGGCCGATGGCGTTCTTGCCGCCGATCCGGTTGAGCATCTCGACAATTTTCACGCTGTCCATCTTCTTCCCGTTCACGGCGACGGGTGTTCCGTGCTTGAACTCGATGATGACGTACGTTGCCTTGTTCGGGGACTTCTCGATGGGAACGGAGATGGCGAAGATGCTGTCCTTCGGCTCGTTCCACGAATCCTCTAAGTCGCCGCCCTCGTGGCTCAGGTGCCACAAGTTCCCGTCCTCGCTGTAGATCTTCTTTTTCGTCTGGGCGATGGGGATGCCGTGCTTCTTGGCGTAGTCGATGGCGTCCTCGCGGCTGGTGAGGGTCCAGGCGTCCTCCTTCCACGGGGCGATGATCTTGAGCTTCGGGTTCAAGGCCATGTAGGTCAGCTCGAAGCGCACCTGGTCGTTGCCCTTGCCGGTGGCGCCGTGGGAGACGGCGTCGGCCTTCTCTTTGTTGGCGATGCGCACCTGATGCTTCGCGATGAGGGGCCGGGCGAAGGACGTGCCGAGCAGATACTTTCCCTCATAGATCGCCCCCGCGCGGAGGGTCGGGAAGACGAAGTCCTCGACGAACTCCTTCCGCAGGTCCTCGACATAGACCTTCGACGCACCGGAGGCGAGGGCCTTGGCGCGGACCTCTTTCATGTTATCGCCCTGGCCGATGTCGGCGGCGAAGGCGATGACCTCGCAGCCATAGTTCTCCTTCAGCCACGGCAGGATGACGGACGTATCCAATCCGCCGGAGTAAGCCAGCACAACCTTTTTTGCTTTCTTTGCATACATGGTTTCTTCCTCTGCGTTCGTTGTGAATGGTTTTCAAAAAAACGAAGGCCACGAAGAACAGAAAGGGAACAAGCCCTGATGTCGCACCCTTCGCGTTCTCCGTGGCCCTCGTGACTGTTCGTCTTGAGAAGGCCCGGCGCGCTCTACCGCGCCGCCTTCGCCGCGTTCAGCGTGTTTTGCAGCAGCATGGCCACGGTCATGGGGCCGACGCCGCCCGGCACGGGGGTGATGTAGGAGGCGACCTCAATGGCCTTGTCGTACTCCACGTCGCCGCAGGTCACCATCAGGTCCTTGCCGGTCTTCTTGCTCTTGGTTGGCTCGCCCTTCGCGTCCAGTTCCTTGGGGACCCGGTTGATGGCCACATCAATGACCACCGCACCCGGCTTGATCGTGTCGGCCTTCACCAGCGGCGTGATGTCCGGGGGAGGCGTGTTCGGGTCTTGCTTCTTTCTGCGCAGGTAGCCGTTCCATCTCGCGCCGGCGGCGCCGGCGGCGCTGATGAGGATGTCGGCCCGTTTGCAGTGGGGGGCGATGTTGTCGGTGAAGATGTGCACGACCGTCGTCGTGGCGTTCAGGCCGAGCATGAGCATGGCGATGGGCTTACCCACGATCTCGCTGTGGCCGATGACGGTGACGTTCGCGCCCTCAATCTTGCAGCCGACGCGCTTGATCAGCTCGACGCAGCCCTTCGGCGTGCAGGGGGCAAGGGTCGTGTCGTTGTAGAAGAGCTTCCCCATGTTGCTCGGGTGCATGCCTTCCACGTCTTTTGATGGGTCTATCATCTGGTGAAGCGCGCGTCCATCCACGCCCTTCGGCATGGGCATGAGGAGGATGACGCCGGTGCAGGCCGGGTCGTTGTTCAGCTTCTTGATGTGCGCGGCGAAGTCGGCCTGTGAGCTGTCCTCGGGAAGCTGATCGAGGGAGTACTGGATGCCGACCTCCTCGCAGCCCTTTTGCTGTCCGCCGGCGTAGAACTTGGCGCCGAAGTCGTCGCCTGCGAGAATCGCATGCAGCTTCAGCGTCTTTCCGAGGGAAGCGATCTCCTTCTTGATTTGTTCTTTGATTTCGGCTGCAACGCCGTCGCCGTCAATCACCTGCGCGCTCATTCGTACTCCTCCGTTTCAAACGCATACCATCGGTTGTCGAAATGCAACAGGGATGTGCATTGTAGCCGCGCCGAGCAACGGACGCAAGCAAAAATTCCGCCGGGCTGCTCATTTCTCCAGGCTCAGCACCACCTTCCCCGACTCGCTGCCGTCAAAGGTCTGGTAGGCTTCGGCGGCTTCATCGAAAGGGAAAAGGTGCGTAACGAGCTTGTTAACCGGTGCGCCGGACTCGACGATGTGCATCATCTTCGAAAAGTCCTCGTGATGGTAATGCCAGCTTCCCAACAGCGCCCGGTCGCGGATGGACAGATTCTGAAATACATTTAGAGGCCACTGCTGCACGCCGCCGAGGGTGACCAGCCGCCCGCCGGGGCCGAGGGCATCGAGCGCGGCAAAGGCAGCTTTCTGGTTATTCGTGGCGAGGACGGCCTTCGTCGGTCGTTCGCCGTCGTTGGCCTCGATAATCGCCGCTGTCACATCCAGGTTCGATGCGTTGATGAGGAAGTCCGCGCCAACCTTTGCCGCCAGGTCCAGGCGATAGGGAACGACATCCACCGCCGCCACCTTCGCTCCGATGTGGTTCAACACCAGCGTGGCCGACAGGCCAATCGGCCCGACGCCCATTACCACGACGAACTCCTCCGGTTTCACGTTCAGGCGCATCACCCCGTGATACCCGACGCCCAGGCCGCACCCGCCGACGACAACGGCCAGGGGGAAGCTCATGCTTTCGGGGATCGGCAGGCAGCACCGCGCCATGAAGGCTACCTTCTCGCAGTGGCTCGGGCTCATGGTCCGCACATCCTCGCAGTAGGCCATGTGACCGTTTTTGCAGTATTCACATTCTCCGCATCCGCCGACGGCCAGGATGATGACGCGCTGGCCCTTCTTCAGGTTCGGGGCGCCCCGCGGGTCCTCGACGATTCCCGCCGCCTCGTGGCCGGTAGGCGTTGGCTTCCCCTTCTTCGGTCCCCGATAACTTCCCATCTCGCTGCCGCAGAGGCCGACTGCCTTCACCTGGATGATCGCATCGCCTTCCCGAGGTTCCGGTTCGGGGATATCGCCGATCTCGACTTCGCATTCGCCTTTGAGCAACACTGCCTTCATGTCGGTTCCTTTGATGGAAAGGACTTCTGAATCTGGCTGAATTTTACCTTATTGCCGACGGAAGTCAAGCCACTCGACCTCTGGAGTTTTTACTTGACTTTTTGCGCCCATACGATACTATATGAGTGGATACTCACACAGGTACGAGGTGACTACGCATATGGACAAACAGCAAGCACGGCTCTACGAAATGAAGGCTGGGGTCATCAAAGCCCTGGCGCACCCGATTCGCCTGGCGATCGTGGACTATCTGAAAGACGGCGAACAGTGCGTCTGCGACATCGCCGAGCACGTGGGCTCCGAGCGGTCTAATGTCTCCCGGCATCTCTCGGTCATGGTCAAGGCGGGTGTGCTCACCCATCGCAAGGACGGGCTGATGATGTTCTACAGCCTGCAAACGCCGTGCGTGGTCAATTTTTTCAGTTGCGTTGACAGGGTTCTGCGCGAACAGATCAAACACAATACAGCGTTGTTGCAGAGACTGTGAGGAGAGTCACGATAAAGCGCTCCAAGCTCAACCTGATCATTGACGCGTTGCTTCTTCTTGTCCTCGCCGCCATGGCGGGGATGGGATTGCTCATGAAGTACGTACTTCTCCCCGGCTTCCAGCGGTGGGAGGTTTACAAGAAGAATGTGGAGCTTTACCTCTGGGGAATGGACCGCCACGAGTGGGGGACGATTCATCTCGCCCTGGGGTGCGTCTTTCTCGGCCTGCTCGTCCTTCACATCGCGCTGCATTGGGGCGCGATCGTGGCGATCTATCGCTGCTTGATCCCAAACCGGGTGGTGCGAGTCGTTGTTGCCCTGGTTTTGGTTGCCCTCGTCGTCCTTCTCGCGACATTTTCCGCCCTGATCGCCCCCGAGGTCCGCGAAGTGGGGCGCGGAGGGGGGCATGGCTGGCGTGGAGGGCGAGGACAACAGGAGCGCACAACGCCACCCGTCCGCGATGTCCAATGAACGCGGAGAATCCTCCGCCTGATGAGTGGGCTGAAAAAAAATAATGAAATTCCTTGACTTTCTGAATTTATATGTTACTATATGAGTATTAGATCATATAGGAACATATAATGGGCCTGGCGAGATAGATGGGTCAAACGATGAGACAATGGTATGAGCGGAAAGCCAAGCCTCTGAAGGCGATGGCTCAGCCTCCTCAGTTGCCCAGCGATCTCCCAGAAGGATCGGGCAGGTAGAGTATTTTTTTCTTGAAATACGTGAGTAAATGGTTATATACTCACGGATAGAAAGGTGGACGTAATGAAGGACTGGAAGAAGTTAGGCTGGCTGGTCGGGATATTCGTGGTGGCATATATTCTGCCGCTGGGCAATCCAAAGGTCTCCAACGCCGTATTGGAGGCGTTCAAGCTCCTCCAGTGGTATGCGCGCAATCATACGCTGGCGTGTGTGGTGCCGGCGATGTTCATCGCGGGGGCGATTGCGACATTCCTGTCACAGGCGTCGGTCATGCGCTACCTTGGGCCGAGGTCGAATCGCCTGCTGGCCTACTCGGTGGCGTCGGTGTCGGGGGTCATCCTGGCGGTGTGCTCGTGCAGCGTGCTCCCCATGTTTGCGGGAATCTACACCCTCGGCGCGGGGCTTGGCCCGGCCAGCGCGTTCCTCTATTCCGGCCCGGCGATCAACGTGATGGCGATCTTTCTGTCGGCCAGGGTGCTTGGACTTGACCTGGGTCTTGCGCGGGCCATCGGCGCGATTGCGTTTGCCTTCATCATCGGCCTCTTGATGGCCTTCATCTTCCGGCGCGACGAGCAAAAACGAACTGAAGCCGCCATGCAGATGCCCGAGCCGCCGCCGAGTCCGCGTTCCCTTTGGCAAACGTCGCTTTACTTCCTTTGCATGATCCTCTTCCTCGTCTTCAGCGACTGGTTCAACACCAACGATGTGACGATCACGATGAATGACGGATCGGCCATCAAGGCCAACATCCGTTACGAGTCCATAGACACGCTGGACATTCAGCGGTACGGAGCCGACGGCAAGTTGTCCACCGACGTGCAGAGGATCAACCGGAGCGACGTTCGACAGATCGAGCCTGTGCCGTCCTTCACCATGACGGTGCACGGCGTCAAGTGGTATCTGGCCGGAGCGATGGGCGTCGCCGTGCTTCTGATGCTGTGGCGGTGGTTCTCGCGGGACGAGATCAAGGAATGGCTGAACGCGACGTGGGATTTCGCCATGATGATCGTGCCGCTCCTGTTCGGAGGGGTATTTCTCACGGGGTTTATCGGAGCATTGATACCGGAGAAGTACGTGGCGACCCTGGTCGGCGGCGATAGTATTGTCGCCAACTTTGTGGCGTCGTTCATTGGGATGATCTGGTACTTCGCCACGTTGACGGAGATTCCGATAACGGAGATGCTGATGCGTCTGGGGATGGGCCGCGGCCCGGCGCTGGCGCTCTTGCTTGCGGGTCCGGCGCTCTCACTGCCGAGCATCTTCGTGATCTATAAAGTGTTTGGTCTTCGGAAGACATTTGCCTTCTGTGCATTGACGGTCGTCATGTCCACGATAGTCGGATTTCTCTTCGGCATGGTCGTTTCGTAGGAGGAGAATGCAATGAAAATCGAGGTTCTTGGGCCCGGCTGTCCCAAGTGCGAGAAGCTGATGACGAACACCCAGGCGGCGGTGAAGGAGCTGGGGATCGCCGCCGACATTCAGAAGGTGACGGACATCACGCAGTTCATGAAGTACGGCGTGATGCTCACGCCCGCGCTGGTGGTGGATGGAATCGTCAAGTGCGCCGGGAAGGTGCCGAGCGTCGAAGAGATCAAGAAGATGCTCTCGTAAAGAGGGAGAGGAGCGCGAAATGGAAGGCGAATTTACGCGAAGAGGATTCGTCGGGGCCGCGGCGGCCGCTGTGGCTGCGGGCATGGCCGCCTCCGGAGCATCGGCTCAGGAAGGCGAGGGAAAGCGGATCAAGATCATCGGCGTCTGCTGCAGCCCGCGGAAGGACAAGACAACGGCAGCGTCATTGCGCGTGTGTCTGAAGGCCGCTCAGGAGGTCAGCCCGAGGATCGAGGTCGAACTCATTGAGCTGGCCGGCATGAAGATACCGGGCGAGGCGGCCGCGGGGATACCCCTGGACCCCGGCGAGAAGGACGATTTCCCTGCGCTTGTGCCGAAGCTCTCCGATCCCCAGGTGGGGGGAATCATCGTCGGCACGCCGGTCTATATGGCCAACATGACGGCGCTCTGCAAGTCGTTTCTGGACCGGTGCATGGTCTTCCGCAAGAACAATTTTGCGCTTCGAAACAAGGTAGGTGGCGTTCTGGCCGTGGGCGGGGCCCGCAACGGCGGCCAGGAGATCGCGATCCAGACGGTCCAGGCCGCGCTGCTTTGCCAGGACATGGTCATCGTCGGCGACGGCAAGCCGACGGCCCGCATCGGCGCGACGGTCTGGAACACTGGAAACGACGACGTAAGCCAGGACGAGTTCGGCATGACGACGGCAAAGAACCTCGGTCGGCGGGTCGCGGAACTGGCGTTGTGCCTCGCTGGAAATTGAAGGGAACGTAGGGTGGTCGTCGGCCCACCAAATTTTTGAAAGGAGACAAGAAAAATGGCAAAACCAAGTTGCAGTTGTCAGGGCGGCGTAAAGATGGTGTTGGCGTGCGCAGGGGCGTCGAACGTGGGACAGATGACGAACGAGGTTGCCAAGCGCCTTGACGAGGCAGGCGCAGCGCGGTACTTCTGTCTCGCTGGCGTCGGCGGCCACATCAGCGGTATGGTAGAATCGGTGAAGGGCGCGGACAAGGTCCTCGTGCTGGACGGCTGCGAGGTCGCCTGCGCGAAGAAGACCCTGGACGCGGCGGAGATCAAGGGCTACCAATACCTCGTCCTGACCGACATGGGCGTCAAGAAGGTCCATGAATTCAAGATGCCCGAGGATCAACTGAAGGCGGTCGAAAAGAGAGCCGCCGAAGCGCTGAAGTGAACGAAGCGGATTGTGAGGAGGAAGGAGGAATCGGACGTGAAATTGAGAGAGATGGTGAGATACGGCACATTGGCGTGCGCCGTTGCGTTAATTGCGGCCTTAGCGGGGACAAGCCCCGCCGAGGAAAAAGCGACGGAGTCGGGCAAGAAATTGCCCAAGGTAATTGACCTCGGGGCGGGGAAGTGCATTCCCTGCAAAAAGATGGCCCCGATCCTTGAGAGTCTGAAAGAAGAACTCAAGGGCAAGGCGGACGTGGTATTCATTGACGTATGGCAGAACCCGGGCGAAGGAGAGAAATACAAGATCGATATGATCCCGACACAGATCTTTTTCGACGCGGAAGGCAAAGAGGTTTTCCGGCACGTGGGGTTCTTCTCCCGCGAGGAAATCCTCGCCCAGTTCAAGAAGATGGGGGTTGACGTCCCAAAGGAATGATGCGCACTATGGACGTAACATTGGGAGCCATGCGATGAAGGCGAGAATCGTTACAGGCAGACTCTTGCTCGCTTTTGTCCTGTTCAGCATCGGGTTCGCTGTGGGCAAGGAGGTCGAGCGGAATCGCATACTTGCTAAAGGCGGTGTCAGCGAGCCCCCGGCCGCCTCAGACGGTGACAAGGTAATCGTCTACTACATGCATGCCTCGTTCCGTTGCGTGACCTGCAACGAAGTGGAGGCAATGGCCGAGGAGCTGCTCCGCACGGAGTTCGCCGAACCCCTCAAGACCGGGCGGCTCGAATGGAAGCCCGTCAATTTTCAGGAGAATGAGCAATTGGCCCGGCGGTACGACGTGGGCGGCAATATGATCGTTGTGGCCAGATTCCGCGACGGGAAGGAACTGGAGCACAAGCGTCTGGATCGGGTGATGGATCTGGTCAACAATCAGGATGAGTTCATGAGCTATGTGCGCAAGGCGATCCGCGACTGCCTGGGGATGAAGGCATGACGCGTCTGATCGTTCTGACATCGGCGTTCTGGTTGGGGCTGCTGACCTCCATCAGCCCCTGCCCGTTGGCCACCAACATCGCGGCCATCTCCTTTATTACCCGTTCGGTCGGCAACACGCGCAAGGTGCTCGCGTCGGGCCTGCTCTACACGCTGGGTCGGACAGTCGTCTACGTGGGCTTGGGTGTGTTCATCCTGTACTTCCTGCAGGCATCCCTCTCCGGCGGCGGCCCCAACAGCGCCGCAGCAGGGGTCTCTCGGTTTCTTCAGAAATACATGGGTGTCATCCTCGGACCGCTCCTTATTCTGATCGGCATGCTGCTGCTGGAGATGCTGAAGTCCACTGCCTCTCTGAACATAGGCGGCCAAGGGCTTCAGGAGCGCGTCGCCAAGGGCGGCGCGTTCTGGGCGTTTCCCCTCGGTGTTCTCTTCGCCCTGTCATTTTGCCCGGTTTCGGCCAGTCTCTTTTTTGGCGGGTTGATCGGGCTTTCCACGCAGCACTCCTCCCCCATCCTGCTGCCCACCTGCTTCGGCATCGGCACCGCCGTGCCGGTGATCGTGTTCGCGTTCATCATCGCCTACTCAAGCCAGTGGATCGGCAAGGCATTCAACCGCCTCACACAGATCGAGCTGTGGGTGCGCACTGCCACCGGCATGGTGTTTATCGGGGCAGGTATCTATTACACGCTGACACACATCTATGAGTTGAAGTGGATATGAGGCCAATACTGCCTGATGTTTTGGGATTCCGGGTGCCAACAGATCGGGACGAGGAGGCCCTGCGATGGCGGACCTGCTGAAGGTGAAACCGGCCGACGGCTACCCGCCCGAAAGGGGATGCTACCTGCGCGGCAACGACTTCTCGCCCGTCGCCGTCTGCGTTATCCTTAAATGGCGGCGCGAGGAGACGCCGAAGGACATCGAGAACCTCGTGCGCGTCGCTGTCGAGAGCGGCGCAGCCATTGCGGGAACGCTTCAGACGGAGAACATCGGCCTGGAGAAGGTGATCTGCAACATCGTCGCAAATCCGAATATCCGTTATCTCGTGTTGTGCGGGCCGGAATCGCCGGGCCATCTGACAGGCGAGTCGGTCATCAAACTGATCGAGAACGGCATTGACAAGGAGAAGAAGATCATCGGCAGCCCATCGCCGACGCCCTATCTCTACAACGTCCCCGAAGAATTCATAGACCGTTTCCGCAAGCAGCTTACGCTCGTCAACCTCCTAAACCAGGGAGACCCCGAACTCATCAAGATGGCCGTCGTCTCTTGCTACCAGGAGGAGCCGACCAAGTTTCGCGAATATCAGCTATACGATCTTGGCGCCTATCCCGAATCCCCGCTCGACGGCAAGATCACCTGGCGGATCAACGAGCCATACAACGAACCGAAATCAGAGGAAGAGCGAAAGGCCAAGGAGAAAGCCAGGGCGATGATGGAGATGATCAAGAAACGTCTCGATGCAAGACGCAAGGGGGCGTCCGACCAGGATGAACCTGAGTAGAAGAACGACACATGCCGAGTAAGAGCGCCAGAAGAACCTGTGCATGCTGCGCGAGCCCCCCCCCTTTCGCCGATGGGATCAACTGCCAGACGGGTGCCATCGCCACGCCTGCCGGCGAGGTCCCCCGCGTCTCGACGGAGCTGTTCTTTGAGGACCGCCTCGGTTCCTGCAAGGCCCGTTTGGGAATCGGCCGCATGGACTACGCCGTGGCGCCGGGTCTATATGCCGTCGGCGACCCCACATCCGAATCGCCCGTCTTCGTCACGGCGAACTACAAGATGAGCTTCGACCGTCTCCGCTCCCAACTGGGCGGGCGCGACGGTTGGATCATGGTCCTCAACACGAAGGGCATCAACGTCTGGTGCGCGGCGGGAAAGGGCGCGTTCGGGACGGAGGAGATTCTGCGACGCATCGAGGCGGTGCGGCTTCCCGATGTGGTTGCCCACCGGCAACTCATCCTACCCCAACTCGGCGCGCCAGGGGTTGCCGCCCATGAGGTGAAGAAACGGAGCGGCTTCCGTGTGATCTATGGGCCGGTCCGCGCGGAGGACCTGCCGGCGTTCATGGACGCGGGTATGAAGGCGACACCCGCCATGCGCCGCGTCCGGTTTGGATTCTGGGACCGCGTTGTCCTGATTCCCATCGAGCTGGTAGTATGGGTGAAGTACGCCGCTCTCATCGCTGTGGCTATGTTGGTGCTGTCAGGGCTCGGACGGGATTTCTATTCCTTGTCTCGCCTGCTGTCTGTCGGAGCGCGCAGCGCGATCTTGTTTCTCGGGGCTTATCTCGCCGGCGTCGCCCTCGCGCCGGCGCTGCTGCCGTGGCTGCCCGGGCGGGCCTTCTCGGTGAAGGGCGCGGCGGCGGGATTCCTCCTCGTGCTGTTTCTCGGGATACTCTCTCTTGCGGGTGTGAATCTGTCCGAAAATCCGTTAAGCGCCATCGCGTGGGTGGTCATCATTCCCACGGTCGCCAGTTTCCTGGGCATGAACTTTACCGGTGCTTCGACCTATACCTCCCTGTCCGGCGTCCTGCGCGAGATGCGTCTGGCTGTTCCGATTCAGATCGCGTGCGCCGCCATCGGGGGCGTGCTCTGGCTCGTGGCCCGGTTTGTTTAGGAGGCAAGCATGTCATCGCTGCGATACCTGGCGGACGTCGTCACCCTGGAACTCGACATCGAGAAGTGCACCGGCTGCGGCCTGTGCGAGACAGTCTGCCCACACGGCGTCTTCGCCGTCGAAGGCGGCAAGGCGAAGATCGTTGATCGCGACGCATGCATGGAGTGTGGGGCGTGTGCGCGCAACTGCCCGGCGGAGGCCCTGTCGGTCCGTGCGGGCGTCGGCTGCGCCACCGCCGTCATTTATCGCGCGATCGGACGGCGATCGTCGGAATGCGCGTGCGGGGAGGAAGATGATTCCTGCTGCAAGCGTGAAAAATAATGGGAGTTTTTCTGCAAAACCGGAAGAAAGGAACCTATATGTCGGAGACCGCGGACGCTTGGAACAAACCCAAGGGATTGAGTGTTTTTGAGAAGTATCTGACCCTTTGGGTCGTGCTGTGCATTATCGCGGGGATTGTGCTTGGCAAGATCTCCCCCGGCGTGGCGAAGTTCCTCGACGGCCTGGCGATTTCGGTCCACGGCGCGCCCGTGGTCTCGATCCCCATCGCCATCTGCCTCTTCTTCATGATGTATCCCATCATGGTCAAGATCGACTTCGCCGAGGTCGTCGCCGCAGGTAAGACGGTCAAGCCGGTGGCGCTCACGCTCTTCGCCAACTGGGCCATCAAGCCGTTCACCATGTACGCCATCGCGGTGTTCTTTCTCGGCACATTGTTCTACGGGTTCATCGGGCCGGAGGCGGTGGACCACGTGAAGATGCCCCTGGGTCTGAACCTCGACGTTGGCGCGGCGCACGGCGCGGGAAAGGTGGTGCTCGTCAACGGCGCGAAGATGCTTGAGGTCCCGCTCTGGCGGAGCTACCTCGCCGGCTGCATCCTCCTGGGCATCGCCCCCTGCACGGCCATGGTCCTTGTCTGGGGCTACCTGGCCAAAGGCAACGACGGCCACACCCTCGTCATGGTGGCTATCAACTCGCTCACCATGCTATTCCTCTATGGGCCGCTGGGCGGCTTCCTCCTCGGCGTCGGACGATTGCCCGTGCCCTGGCAGGCCCTGCTGCTCTCGATCGCCATCTATGTGGCGCTGCCGCTTGTCGCCGGATACCTCTCCCGAAAGTGGATCATCAAGGCCAAGGGCGAGGAGTGGTTCGAGGAGAAGTTCCTCCACGTCCTCACCCCCGTCACCATCTGCGCGCTTCTCATCACCCTCGTCCTGCTCTTCTCATTCAAGGGCGATGTGATCCTCTCGAATCCCCTGACCATCCTCTGGATCGCGATTCCCCTCTTTATCCAGACGAACCTTATCTTCTGGATTACCTATGCCCTGTCGAAGCCGCTGAAACTGGCCTACGAGGACGCCGCGCCTTCCGCCATGATCGGCGCGAGCAACCACTTCGAGGTCGCCATCGCCACGGCAACGATGCTCTTCGGCCTCTCCAGCGGCGCGGCGTTGGCCACGGTGGTGGGGGTATTGATCGAGGTCCCCGTCATGCTCATGCTCGTCAAAATCTGCCTGCGGACGCAGGCATGGTTCCGCCCGGCTGCCTAAGTCGCTCCAGTACCTTCTGCACTCTGCAACGCATGGCCTCATTTTGTAGGTGGATCATTACGGTTTTTCGGCATTTTTTCTTGACAGATGGGGCTGCGGGAGTACAATAAAATTTGGCTGGGCAAATGGGTTTGGATCACGCGCGCGTAGACGCAGAGGAGGGCTCACATGAAAACTGTTCGAAGGCTTCTCACCTTAGCATTCTTCTTGGGCCTCGCGTACTCGGCGGCATATGGCTCGGGCACCACAAAGTCGGAAGCGGAGAAGATGAAGTGCTATCCGCCCGGATCGAGCACGGCGTTCCGCTGGGTTTCCGTCGAGGAGGGCGTCGGCGAGATGGAAAAGCTGAAGATGCCCGGCATGATCTACTACTACAACTGCAATGATCGCCCCTCGGCTTACATGTGGGAGGTCAACCTCTTCGACTGCTCCGGCAAGGGCTTGAAGGATAAGCTCATCATCATGCGCTGCGATTCGACGGAGAAGTTAGACAGCGCGAAGACAAAAGACATTCGAATCCCGAAAGGCAAGACAGGCGTCCTGTTCGTTGATTTCAAGGGCAAGAAGATCAAGGACGTGTCAAGGCCCCCCTCGCCAAGCCTCTTCCATCGGGTTGTGAGGGATGTGGTGGAGGCCAATAATAAGGCGATCAAGGAAGCGGAAGCGAACAAGGAAGGCGAGAAGAAGGACGCCGAAAAGAAGGAAGGCGACAAGAAGGCGGCGGATAAGAAGGCGGCGGATAAGAAGGCGGGGGAGGCGGGGGATAAGAAGGACGACAAGGAGGGGGACGACGAGACGTAGGGTGCTTTGCCCGACGAGGGCATTCGATGGGCGAATGTGAGGCATCTCTGAAGCCGCGGCAGGGCCGGATTTTGTCGCGGCTTCGTGTCCGTACGGCTTTGACACGAGGAGTGTTATGATGACGCCGGGAAAAAAGTTTTGGATTTCTGCTTCGTTGCGACGGGTCCTGCTGATGGCATCCATCGTGCTCGTCTCGGGCATGGCCCTTGCGGCGGAAGTCCGCCTGAAGAACGGCAATCTCTTCAAGGGGGAAATCATCTTCGAGTCGGATACCTTCGTCATTCTGGACATCGGGGCCGGGCAGACCACGCTGCAGAAGACCGATATCAAAGAGATCATTCGGGAGGACCGGTTCGTCGTTCCCCCCAAACAGGAAGGCGCGAAGGAAGCCCCAACGTCGCAGACACAGCCCACAGAGGCGACAAAGAAGCCCCCACAAAAAGCTGGAGCATCTTCCAAGATGGACGCGAAGGCTCGCGCGGAAGTGGACCGGAAACGGGAGGATGAGGAACGAAAACGAAAGGAAGAGGAGGAAGAGCGGCGATGGGGCTTGACCTCTCTGGAATGGGAGGCCGAAGACATCAAGGTGCATACCCCAGGCGCGCCGGCGATGTTCACGTGGGCGGGCCTGGAGGAGACCCTCGCAACCGTCAAGGACGGGGCGAAGCCGGCGCTGCTTTATGCCTACAACCCGACGCATAAACAAGATGCCTACTATTACGAGAAAAAGGTGTTCCCCAATCCGAAGTTCGAGAGGCTCAACCTCGATTTTCTCCTGGTCCTCGTGGATTCAACCAAGGAGATCAAGAACGAAGAATTGAAGGTCTGCATGGAGGCAATCCGCGGCAAGACGGGGGTGGTGATCCTGAATAAAGATTTAACCGTAAGTAAGGAAGGCTCCATCCTGGGGACGCCGCTCCCTGCACAGAAGAAGTTCGCCGATTTCATCGCTGAGGCGCTGCTTGTCTTCCACGCCGCGAAGTACAAGCCGGGGAGCATCGAGACGTTTGGCTGGACAACATGCGAGAAGGGCTTTAATCTGATGAATACCGAGGGCAAACCCGGCCTTCTCTACGTCTACTCCGGACAGCCAAAGACCAGCGACGAACGGACCGCAGCGTATCTGATAGAAACCAAGCTGCTGGCGGATGAGCGATTCAAAGGTCTGGATGCGCAGTTTGTCATGATGAGAAGCGATTCGAGCGGGGCCGATCCGACCGTCCCCAAGAACGTGCAAGGCAAGGTCGGCATTACCTGCTGGACCTCGGACAGAAAGAAGTCCTTCTCCTGGGCCCTCAAGGGTGCCGAGGTGGATTTCAATGAGTTTGATAACGTGGTCAAACGGGCCGTCGAAGAGAATGAGATGGTCAAGTACGAAGTGGGGAGCGACTCAAGCTTCGATTGGCTCGATCTCGCATCGGGCATCCCAAAACTCAAGACGGGCGACCGACCGGCCCTCATCTACGCCTACTGGCCCGAGGACCAGAAGAACGCCTATGGCTGGGAGAAGAAGGTCTTCAACCAGCCTGAATTGAAGGGCCTGCCCCAGCGCTTTGTCATGATCAAGGGAAATATCGCGGATCTTCAGCAGACGGAGGGCGGGAAATTGCGGCCCGCCCGAAAGCCACAGTGCATGGTGATGGTCGTGGCCCCCGATCTCAAGATTCTCGCGTCCGCCACCTCCCCCCTCGACCTGAAAAGGTTCCAGGATATGCTTGAACGCGCCGAAACGAGCCTCACGAAGGGGACGGAGAAGGGGAAGGGGAAGTAGACGCCACGCGATCAAGAGACCAATACGGTTCGTGTGTGATCGGATGAATTCCCGAATCTCGCGGCGACGTTTTCTGAAACGGCTGGGGATCGGAGCCGGCGTTGGCCTCTCCTGGTCCCCCATCCTGGCCGCACAGGAGCGGTTGAAGAACGTCACCGACGCCGTCACGAAGGCCACGCCCCCGGGCTATTCCGTCGTCGCCGTCGCAACCTCCGCCGACAAGGAACTGGAGGAACTCCACGCCAGGGCCGACCTGGACAAGCGACTGTCCGGGATCCAGGTTCGGGCCCTGCTCCGCCGCGCCCTCCTTCTTGTGGACGACAGCGAGAAGCGCCTGAGCAACATCATCGCCCGCGGCGATTGGGTTGTCATCAAACCGAACATCGTGACCTGCTGCAACCTGCCCTTCTCCCGCTACACCTGCCACGGCCAGGTGACCGATCTGCGCGTGGTCAAATGGCTGATTGACATTCTCATTGAGCAAGGCAAGGCCCGGCGCATCACCATCGCCGAGGACGGCGGCGACTGGCAGTGCCTCGACGAACCGGGCGTTGACCCGGAGCAGAAATTCGACGGCTGGACGGTCCGGTGGCCGGAGTTCGACGACCTGTCCTACGTGGACATCGTCAAGGCCGCCAATCAGAAGCGGGGGGGATGCGTGGTGGACATCGTGGACCTCAACATGGACGAATACGTCAAGGCCCCTGTGCCCGGCGGCGCGATGGCCCTTCCCGAATACGCCGTCCCCAAGACCATCCTCAACTGCGACAAGGTCATCAGCGTCGCGGCGCTCAAAACGAACAACTACGCGGGCGTCACCCTCTCGTTGAAGAACTATATCGGCATCGCCCCCTCATCGGTATACGGATACGACGGGACGACAAAATTCCAACTCCCGCACGACGAGATTAACCAGGTCATCGCGGACCTCTGCTCCTACCACCCGCCCGATTATGCCATCATCACCGGCACGCGCGGCATGGAGGGGTACGGCCCGATCTGGGGCGACGACATCACATGGAACGTCATCGTCGCCGGCGGCGATCCCGTCGCCTGCGACACGGTTGCGTCGCGGATCATGGGCTACAATCCGTGGGACATCGGAGCGCTCCACAACGCGGCCGAGAAGAAGCTCGGCGTCAACGACCTCTCCAAAATCTACGTCCGGGGCGAGGGGTATGGCGACGCCTTTCGGCGGTTCAAGAAGTCGCAGAAGGAACACCCCCTCGATACGTTCTCGCTCGACCGGTACTATGGGCGGGGCAATCGCTCATGGCTCATCAACGGCCCGCATGACGCGGCGGCGCTGTCGAACAACGGCTTCGACCACGATTTCCTCGGCGGGGAGGCAGCCGTCCGTCCCGCGGAAGGAGGGCCGTGGCGGAGGACGGAATCGCCGTTCTTCGACTACATGGACCTGAAGAAGCACTTCGAGTACAAGGCCGAGCAATGCGTAACATACGCATTTGCGTATATTCTTTCGGACGCCCCGAAGAAATGCCGCCTCCTCATCGGCCACCAGAAGGGGGCGAAGGTCTGGCTGAACGGGCGGCTGGTCGTCTCCGATTCATCGCCCGATCCGAAGTTCAGTTTTCTGCAGCACCGCGTGGATGTGGAGCTGCAGAAAGGCCCCAACCCCCTCCTCATCAAGGTCATCAACACCGCCGGCAAGTACGGTTTCAGCGCCGCCCTCGCCGATGAGCACGAGAACACGCCGTTCGGGATTGTATATTGTATTGTTTGAGCGTGTGAGCGGGGCCGGAGACCCCGACCGAGTACAGAAATGAGGCGAGGCAATCCCATGTGGAACTGCCTCGCCTGCCTCCGGAAGCGCTGAAATCTATTTCAATTTTGCGACGAACTCCTCCAGCTTCTTGTCCAGGTCCGCCGCCACGTCCTTGTGCTTGTCAATGATGTTGTTCCGCTCCGTCGGGTCTTTCTTGATGTTGTATAGCTCCGGCTTGTCCTTGCACTTATTCAGCACGTTGTCGTTCAGCCACTTGATGTAGCACCACTCGTAGTCGCTGATGCGCCACGAGGCCTGGTAGTGGCCGACGTAGGCGTAGTCGCGGATTTTCTTCTTCTCGCCCTTGATGATCGGCAGGATGCTCTCGCCGTGGATGCGGCGCGGCTGCTTGACGCCGAAGGCGTCGAGGACCGTCGGCATCATGTCGCACGTCTCGATGATCTGCTTGAACCGCTTGCCCACGCCCACGCCGCCCGGCATCCGCACCATCCACGGGATGTGGACCAGCTCCTCGTACGGATAGGGCTGCGCCTTGCGGATGATGCCGTGGTCGCCGAAGGGCTCGCCATGGTCGGTGGTGTGGATGATCAGCGAGTTGTCCCAGAAGCCCATCTCCTTCAGCCCGTCGTAGAAGATGCCGATCCATTTGTCCACCAGCGACACCTCGCCGGCGTAGTTCTTGAAGACGTGGTTCAACTCTTCGGGGGTCAGGTAGCCCTCCGTCGGTCCCGGGATCGGCTGGGTCAGGTTGATGCCTTTATACTTTGGGTCGGTGTACATCTTGTTGAACGGCGGGCAGGGGTCCCACGGCTCGTGCGGGTCGAAGCAGTCCATCCACAGGAAGAGGTTGTCCTTTTTCTTCTGTTCTTCGAGCCACTTGAGCGATGCCTTCACCACCTGCGCCACGAAGTGGTCCTCGTCGCTCTTCCAGTGGTGGGTGTTTTTCAGATACTGCGTCTGCGATCCCTTGATCCGCGTGTCCTTGCCCTCGGCATCGGGCTTATAGGTGTTGTGGAGTTCCTTCTGGACCTCGCTGTCGGGGATGTCCACGATGTAGGGGTCCGTCTCCTGGCCGCGGATGAATTGGACGTAGTCGAACCCGCGCTCGTAGGCCATGCTGGCCTTGTGCATATGATAGCAGTCGGTAATCAACGCGGAGGTGACGCCCTTGTCCCACAGGACCTCGGCCAGCAGGACGTCATCCGGCTCCATCCGCTGCCAACCGCGGAAGGGGAAGGTGAACCGACCGGTGAACATGGCCGTCCGCGTGGGGAGCGTCGGCAGGCCCTCAGTGTAGGCGTAGTCGAAGACCGCCGATTCCTTGGCGAACTTGTCGAAACTCGGCGTCTTGATCCATTTGTTGCCATAGGCGCCGACATGGTCAACTCGAAGACTGTCCGTAATCGCAACGATAACGTTCATCCTTCTCTTGCTCCTTTCGTGGGATTATCCTTCTTCGATGGACGGGCCGACGATGTGCTCCATGCCCGCCAACAGGTCGTCCAGCATGTCCGCGTCAATCTCCGAGTCGGACCCCTTCGCGGCGTCTTCGGCGACCAGCAGCATCTTATAGACCTTTGCGATCTGGGTCTCGTTGAGTTTGATCCCAAATACCTCTTCCCCTTCCGCCGGGGTTCCCTTCTTGGTCTGCGCCAGCACATCGTTCAGCAGGTCATTGTCAATCTCTTCCCCCTTCTTCGCGGCCTGCAGCATCTTGTGAACCTGGGGGATTTCCTCCTCCTCGAGCTCAATCACGAACTGCCGTTCGGTGATGCCGCATGCGCCCGTCTCTTTGACTTCCATTCGGCTTCTCCTTTCTTCTTGTCATCGGGTGGACGGGGAACTTGAAAAAGTAAGTCACTATCCTATATTGTTTTGGAAAGTAGATCAACCAAAAATTGGCGAGGCCGCTCGGCTCAGCAAATCCTTGGGAGCTGTTCCCCGTAGGGAATGTCCACCATGCGAATCCCCCCAGCAGCCGTCTGCATGGACACCTTGCCCGGATGCTGAGCGATGGCCTCGCCAACAAGGGCGGCGTCCCGACCGAGATCAGTCCTGCGGATTGCATGGAGGACGGCTTCAGCGTCCTCCGCCCCACATACGATGACGACTTTCCCCTCGTTTGCCACGGAGAGCGGATCGAAGCCGAGCATATCGCACACGGCGCGGACGCTCTCGCGGACGGGAATGTTTTCCTCGAAGAGCCGGATGCCGACGTTTGCCGCATGGGCCATCTCGTTTACCGTCGCGGCCACGCCGCTGCGCGTCGGATCGCGCATGCATCGGATTCCTCCGCTTGCCTCCAGCGCCGCCGATGTGACCTCGGAGATCGGGGCCGCATCGCTCGCCACGGGCGTCTTAAATTCCAGCCCCTCCCGCTCGCTGAGGACCGCAATACCGTGGTCGCCGATGAACCCGCTGACGATCACCTTGTCGCCGACCTGGATGTTCTTTAGCGACAAGTTCACCCCAGCCGGCACAGTCCCGATGCCGGAGGTGTTAATGAAAATGCCGTCGGCCGCCCCGCGTTCGACCACCTTGGTATCGCCCGTTACGACGTTCACCCCAGCGCGGTCGGCGGCGGAGCGAATCGAGTCGAGGATGCGTTCGAGATCCGACACGGCGAAGCCCTCCTCGATGATCAGCCCGAGACTGATGTGCCGGGGCGTCGCCCCCTGGACGGCGAGGTCGTTCACCGTGCCAAAAACGGCCAGCGAGCCGATGTCCCCCCCGCGAAAGAAGATCGGCTTGACGATGAAGGAGTCCGTCGTAAACGCGATCCGCCCGCCGACCTCCAGCACGGCGCTGTCACCGAGTTGATTCAGGATGGGGTTGCCCAACTTGGCGACGATGAGGTCGTCAATCAGCTTCTTCATCATCACGCCCCCCCCGCCGTGAGAGAGAAGGATCCTGTCCTCCTTCATGTCACCTTTCCTTCTTTGTCTTCGGCGGCGTCAGGCGGCCCGCCTTGATCAGGTTGGCGTATTGCGCGATGAACGGACCCTCGGACGGGTACGTCTTGTCGGTCAACTTGGCCGGCAGCGGCTGACCCAGCAGCGCCTCGAGCCGTTTCCGCTGCTTCTCGATCACATCGGGGTGAGCGGCGGCGACGTCATGGTCCTCCTTTGGATCGTCCGTGTGGTGGAAGAGTCTCGGCTTGGCATCTTTGGCCTCATAGTTTACGATGTAGTTCCACTCCTCGTCGCGCACGGAGGCGAATTCGCCCCAGCCGGTGATGACGTGGTCCCGGACGCTCTTCTTCTCGCCGGTGACGAGGGGCCAGACGTTCTCGCCGTCCACCTTGCCGCCCTCCACGCCCAGCAGCGCCAGCGCGGTGAGGAAGAGATCGTGGTTCTGGACCAGGGCCTTGACGCGGTGATCTTTGATCTCCGCCTTCGGATGGCGGATGAACCAGACCAGTTGCGTGTTGTAGGGATGCAGGCCCGAGGCGCTCTTGTGCAGCCCGCCGTGGTCGAAGAGCTCGCAACCGTGGTCGCTGATTAGCATGACAATCGTGTCCTTGCGCATCCCGAGTTCATCTACCTTGTCGAGCAGGACGCCGACGTACTTATCCACCAGCGTCACCTCGCCGGCGTAGAGGGCCTTAACGCGCTCGCGCTCCGCGGGCGTCAGATTGTCGTTCATGTGCGCGTGGATCAACTCGGGGCCGGCCGGCTTGGGGGCGTACATGTCGGCGTACGCGGTTGGCGGGTCCCACGGCTCGTGCGGGTCGAAGCACTCCAGCCAGAGCAGAAAGGGCTTGTTCTCCGCGTTGTCCTTCAGCCACTCCGCGCCGCGGAGCAAGACCTGTGCGCACGTCCAGTCCGCCTCAGTTTTTCGGTCCTTGTTGTTGAGGAGATACTGCACGAGCAGCCGGACCTGCCTCGGGTCGGCGTCGGGCTTGGAGTACTTCGATAGGTTGATCGCGCTGAGGGGGCCGCTCTTCCAGTTGTCGCTCTCCTGGCCGCGCACCCAGTCGAAGCTGACGAACCCGCGGGTGAAGTTCATCGTCGGCTTGAAGATGTGATACGTATCGCCGATGATGCCCGTGGTGTATCCCTTCTTCAGCAGAATCTCGGCCATCGTGGGCTGCTCGGGCGGGATCTTGTGCCAGCCTCGGCCGCTGGGCCACAGGCCCATGACGTCATAATCGTATCGCCAGGGAAACGATCTCATGCCGGTCATGAGCGCCCGCCGCACAGGGATGGTCGGCTCGGCCTCGCCGTAACAGTTTTCGAATATCACGCTCTCGCCGGCCAGCTTGTCCATGCACGGCGTTTTGATCCAATCCACGCCGAGATGATGGACCATATCGTAGCGCAGTGTGTCAAGAACGATCACGATCAGATTCATCGGGCCTTCCTTTCTACCATTCGCGGGAGGAAACGAAGCTGGAAGCGACAAGTCGAGACGTCACCTTACCAAAAAGGACGAGCCGATGCAATCCTGATCGCTACGGTTCGACGAGAATGGCTACGGCATCTTCGTGGAGCAGATGGCTTGTCTTGATCGCCTTCAGACTCAGACACACCATCGCCTCGCCGATGGCGCCCGCATCTTCGGGGCGTGGGATGAACACTTCGCGGATCGGGGCATTTCCCGGTACGGATGGAGGATGATCGTCGTCGGCAAAGGCAAGCGTGAATTCGTACGACCCAGGGTTCGCCTCGCTTTCGGCAACAACGACGTAAGGTTCGTCCGGCCGCCGACCGCGCCCAAGGCCGTTGGGCAGGTACTCCGTTAGGACCAGGACGGTCGCTCCCGACACGGGGCGGTCCGCCTCGTCGGTGAGGCAAAGTCGGACATGGACAAAATCGTTCGTCTTGAGAATTGGAGCGGACGTCTCGATGGTCCCATATAGAGAGCGCGCATCCTTCTCATTCGGCGCGCCCGCCCGGCAGAGGTTGACCACCAGGCGGCTCAGCCGCTCCAGGCCGCAGGCGGTGTCCCGGTCGTAGAGGGGGTGGGTCTCGCCGCGTCGGGTCACGCGGCAGTGGAGGTCGAAGATCTCGTGCAGGGCGCATCCGACAACAAACCATCGGCCGCCGTTGCGCGCCGCCGATACCACCACGGCCTGGCCGCCCTCTCGCATCGCGGCGACCGGCAGAACATCCCTGCCGGAAAGTTCCCCGATCTCGAGCGACGACCGCACCGCTTCCTCCTGCATCCCCAAAAACTTCGCAATTCGGTCCATGCAGGCATCTCCGAGTTCGGGAACTTCCAATGGATGCAAAAACTCCGTCCCGACGCGGATGCTTTCGGTCAAATGTCGGACCTTCCCGATGCTCACACCAAGCAGTTCCTGAAGTGCCGGGTTGGCCTCGTAGCATGGGCGAGAGACAACGATATTGACGCCGCATCGCGCAAGGGCGTTTAGAGCCTCCATCTCAGCGGCATCGAGCGTCCGCTTCAGGTCCAGGATGACGGCGGAGAGGTTCCAGAAACGCTGGCGCAACCGGCCCTGCTCGTCCATGATTTCGTCGTTGCGAATCTCCGTTCGGAAGTCGTCCAGGCCGTAGAAGTATCCCCGCGCGGCAAATTCGTTGAAGTAGTATTGGTAGGTTTCGCGGGCCTTCGCATCTGCGAAGATCAGCATCCGCGTCATTGCGCCTTCCTCGCGACCAATTTGCCGAAGCCCGCGGGCGCTCTCCAGCAGACGAGCGAGTCCGATGTCATATCCTGCTTTTCCCGATGCGGTTACGACAACCAATACGCGCCGTGGGAAGAAGGGATTCACCCGCCTCTGCACAAGCGGCATGTCCGGTCGAGGAAAATCGCTCATCGTTTTTCCGATGACCATCCGCGATTCGAGGTCGCGGATCTGCGCCGGCTGGTCGCCCCCGATCCCTCCGAACAGGAGGATATTCGCATCAACCTTTGAAAGATCGTGCGCCGGTCGAAGCTCCTCGATCTCGACGGGCTTCCCCAGGTCCTTCAGGATGACGGCGATCTCCTTCGCCGGCCCAGCGACGCCGGGCGCGTGGAGGATGAGCAACCTGCCGGGGGTATTGACCAGGAAGTAGAGCGGACTCTGGAACGCCTGGAGGTATTGGTAAGTCTCGCACTTCACGATATTGCCCGGCCACATGTGGGGCACATGCCCCGCCGTGTAGCCGCCGCCGAAGGGGGAGTACTCCGGCCGCCGCCGCATGCCCTCCTCGATGGAGACCGTCGTCAAGTCCTCGATGGCCGTGCAAACCCAGTTCAGGACGAACTCGCTCGACCCGACGATGGCGTCGCTCCGCAGCATCGCGTCCCAGTATTTGTGAATGTAGTAGGCGCAGCCGTGCTCGCTGCTGCCGCCGATGCCGGTGGTGGCCCAGGTGTACTTCGGCCCGTTCCATTCCGTGATCATCACGGGCCAGCCGTTCAGAGTCGAGTGGAGAGTCAGCGTCCGCAGCGCGCTCGGGACCTGCTCGATGCGCCCGCCGTACCGTCCGGTGTATTGATTCACGCCGCTCATGTCCTCGCTGGGAACGCCGGGCACACGCTGAAAATGACCGGCCCGGATGTAGCACACCGGCGCGCGGTCGCCGACCGCCTGCTTCACAATCCGCGCCACATGCTCCATCGGTTGCCAGATTTCGTTGCCGAATGTGGCGGAGAGGTCGGCCCCCCAGATGGGAAGCTCCGCCTCGTTGCCGATGGCGTAATGAATGATGGATGGATGGTGGAGACTGGACTCCACCATCCCCAGCCGGTTCTCATATTCATCGAGAAACCCTTCGACGTCCCCATAGGACCGAATGGCGCTGTACTTCGGGTGGATGGGGCAGGTGTACATCAGCCCCTCCTCATCGAAGACGTCCCACATGTCGCTCGTGGGGTGGAAGCCGTAGTTGCGCTGGAATTCCATCCAGAGGTCGTTGAGGAGGGAGGTAAAGTCGCGCGGGTCCTTCAGCCCGCCCAGCCCCGCATGCGTGCCGATGGGGAAGTGGGGCTGGCCGTTGATCCACACCGACCAGTCGCGCCCGGTCAGGCCCCGTGCGTGGCGCATCGTTGCGGAGAGATCGCCCTGCCGGACTTCCACTCTTGCGAAGCCGATCTTGCGGATGGCCGCATCAATCATCTTGCCGTTGTGAAATGCGCCGACCTTCAGTGTGTAGAGATAGGGATAACCCGGCCACCAGTAGTGAACCCCGGAGATGGTCGAGCGCAGATGGAGGGACTCTGTCTCCTGGCCTCCCGGCGTCGCCTCGACCTTCTTTGAGTAGATGCACCGACCCGCATGGTCGGTCAGAGCGATCTCAAGATGGGAGGGAGCGGGCAAAGGACCGTGATACCGTATTTTGAGGTCGAGTTCGCCCGCCGCCCGATCGGGATTGGCGTCGGCGCGGGCGATGGCGATAAGATCGCCTCGGCAGTCAGCCGCGGACGCGCGGAGAAGATCGTCCGAGATGGGCTGGGGGCCGGATTCGGACGCGCCGGGGCTGTGCGTCAACTGGGACCAAAGGTAGAAGCGGAGCAAGTCGGGGTCCATTCTCCGCTTGAGGGATCCAATCCGATGATGAACTCGTAACAGCTCCATGCGTTTCTTGATGACCTTGTCACGGCTCTGCTTCTGAGCAAAGTTGATGGCCAAATCGTAAGGCCGGTCGCAGCGAAGATCCAGCGAGGAGACGGAGAAGTCGAACTCTGCGGCCTGGCCGGGCTGGTTCTCGATGCGGAAGGCGACGGAACGGAGCTTCGACGGATCAAACCGCGAGTTTCTCGAAAACAAATGAATGGGCATCTTGCACTCGGCCCACTTGCCGACGGCAATGTCCTTCGGCAGGACGGCCACATCATCCGTCCATGACTCGTGGGGCGCTTCCGAATACAGACGGAGGCGGATGCCCTCCTTTGAATTGATCTTGTTGTCGCTAATGGAATATCGGAACGCGACCGTATCGTATCGCTGACGCAGATCAATCAGGTCGTCGAGCCTCAGGTTCAAGAAGACCACCTGCTGCGCGTTGTCGGGAGTGAAGACCACGCGCTGTCTGATCGCGCCATCCACCCACTCAGGCGGGCCGGGCTTCCGGGCGCGGTACAGGGAGGAGGCGCTCCACTTGCTTAGCTCCTCCTTCGCAAAGGTGCAGAGGGGATGGGGGGGAGCGGAGAACTGCCTGGCGAGGGCGTTTAGTTCTGAAGCCGTGTCGTGAGCCGTTGCGTCGGAGAGAAACGAATCGAAGCGCGGCGGTTGCTGCTGAAAGGCGAACGACCGCGCCTTCACCTGCTTCTCGTATCGTCGGACCAGATCATCGAACGTCTCCTTGGGTCCCTTCGCATCGAGAAGCGCCCGGATGTCGCGAAGGCATTGCTGCGCATGTTCGATCTCAGCGTCCACATGCCGCGCCATCGCGCGGTTGGCCGATTGCAGAAACGCGAAGCGGGCGTGGGCCGCCTGCTCGGCGGACATGGGTTTCTGCTGTTCGCTTTCTTCGAAGGCATATCGCGGGCCGCCGGGTTCGAGGCTTACATCGTCGAGGAGCACCTCGATTTGCTTCTTAACGGGCGAGGACGGGACGAAGTGAACCTGGATGACATTCCCCATCCGAAGGGGCGTGCCCTTTCTCGAATCGCGCGATCGGAAGTATTGGAAATCCTGCGCGGTCAGTTCGTATTGCTTCCATTCCGACGTCAGATCCAGAGGGCGGCTCTGCCACTCGGAACCGTCTGATTCCAGGAGACGTACGATCAACGCGGGCGGGAGGTCGCCGTTGCGTCTCGCCCAAAACGAAACGCGCTCCAGCGCGGCGACGGGCCTAAAGATGGGAAAGTCCCACCGGGCCCAGGACTTCAGGTCGCAGGCCAGACGGAGGGCATAGGCGCCGGCGCGGCCGGGCTGGGCGAGGGACGGCTGCGCCGCGTCGCCGTTGGCGGCGATACTGTACTTCAGAAGGCGTTGATCCTCATCCCGGTCTTGGCCGGTGGCCGGAATGGCAAGGGCGAGGGCCAACCCGAATGTCAAAACGAAGTGGAGTCGTCTCATTACATTTCTTCCTTGAATGTTGTCACTTGTCCGGCTATCTGTCGGGTAGATCGAGTTTGATATTGTCGAGATAGAAAATGGCCTTTTCCTTGCCCGGGCTGGTGAAGCCGAGCCAGTGCAGGCGATTGAACTTCGGTGAGCCGCAGTTCAGTTGAGGAAAGGATTGCTCTTCCCCGCCCGGCAGGATGACTACGAGGTCGTATCTGCCGTCGGCCTTCGATCCGAGGCCGCAGTGCATCTCGATATGGACCCATTGACCGTGCGGGATCGTCGCGACGGGCATGCCGTTGGCCAGCACCTCGCCGTTTTCCTTGATGAGGAGACTGGGGCCGACGTTGTAGGGATGTTTGTGATCGCGCCACTCGTGCCCGACGACGGCCCCCGGCTCGACTCGGATGTCAAAGCTCAGGTCCGCTCGGCCCTCTCGGAAGTTGGGCGAGTAGAAGATATGCGGGTCCCAGACGTGCTTCATGCCCGGCGAGTCGGTGAACTTCAGGCTGCGCTTGCCCGATGCGGCCGCCTCGTCCGTCACGCGAACCGAGCCGCCCTCACCCTCCTCGAACGACTTCGCCAGCTTCGGTGGCTGCCCGACTTCTGTATCCTCGAAACCATCATCCACATTCACCGGTTCGGGCTCGGGCGGGGGCGGAGGCAGAACGGTTTTCTCGAACTTCGTCTGCTTGGGCAAGTTGACCCACGCCGGATCGCCGATCAGGCCGTTCTGGCTCGTGTCAATGGGCTGGAAGCCGAGCTTGAGCGCAGGGGAGTCGGGCCGAAGGCCGAAGTCGTAATTCTCCGCATCCACGAATTTTGGATCGGCGACGATGCCGTGTTGGTCCGCCCCCTTCGCCTGCCACTCCGCAAAGGAGTCCTCGTAGAAGATGAGCGGCTTGCTGTCGGTTCGCCAATAGAGGTTATGGTCCCATTTCGTTGCAAAGTCCGACTGCCCGGCGTCCATGTGGAACAGATCGCCCTGGGTCAGGTAGAAGATGTTGCGCTCGACGGCGCTCGGCGGCCCGTCCTGCCGCGCCCATCGCCACACGGCGTTCCACCCGCTGAGGGCGAAGATGTTGTTGCGAACGGTGTTGTTGTTTTGTCCTGTGTTCATCAGACCGCCGGTGAGGGTGTTGTAAACGACGTTGTTCTCGACCGTCATGCTGTTGCTGCCCTGGTCGAAGTAGATGCCCCAGGCCATCGTCGGGCGGCCCATGTAGGGGAAGACATCGTGATATACGTTATTGCGAATCACGGTTCCGATCTGCGCGCCGAGGGTGTAGATGCCGCCGCCGTCGCTGAGGACGCCCCGCACGACATGGTGGACATGGTTGTGCTCGATCGTATTGTGATCGGTCCGGTTTTTCGCCTCGTTCCAGTTCCAGCCGATGGACATGCCGGAGTAGTTGAAGCTGTGGATCTCATTGTGCGATACCGTGTTATGACTGCTCTGCGCCAGCCAGAAGCCGACGCCCTCGGGATAGATGCGCCCGCCGTCGTGGATGTAGTTGTTGTGGATCAGGTTGTCGCCCGCCTCGTTGACGTCCTTGTCGGCCATCTTCGCGTCGCCGACGCGCACGCCGCCGGCGCCGAGATCGTGGATGTGGTTTTGCACAATGCGATTGTGCTTGCTGCCCTTCGCCACCCACAGGCCATATTTTCCGACATGCGTAATTTCGCATTTTTCAATGGAGCAGTGCAGCGCCCCCCAGAGCATGACCGCGGCAGGGATCGTGACCGCGGCCTGCGGATCGTTGTTGTATCCCTGCGGCCGCAGGTCCCAGTCGGCGTGCTGGAAGGAGAGACCGACGAGGCGGATGTGCTGGACGGGCAGGCCGGCCTCCGCCTCGCCCTCGAAGCGGACGAGGTCCTGGACGACGGGCGCGACGACCTCCGCCCTGGTCATGTCCTCGCCGGGCAGAGGCCAGTAGGAGAGTGCGCCGGTCTGCCGGTCGAGATACCACTCGCCGGCGGAGTCCGGCGCATCGGGCGCATTCTCGACGTAATAGCGCTGGTCGGGGTCCCAGGCCAGGGGGCGGAAGCAGGTCTTGGCCGTGAATGTGACAACATTCTTTTGCTCATCTACGGACGCGATTCGCATTCGCGAGGTATTCCATGAATGAAAGACGACAATCTCGATCTCGTTCAGGTTTTCCCATGCCTCGACGTCGCCCGCCTTGAACTTGAAGGCATCCACGCCCTGGTTCCACCGCGCGCCGGGTGCGTTGTCCTTGTCGGCGAGGGCTTGAACCTTGAAGAAGCCCTCGTTCGGTGAGCGGGCGCGCGTTGCGCGGCGACCGTTGATAAATAACTGGCGGAAGTGCCACTTTCCGTCTTTCACGTCGTCAATCTGTGTCGTCCAGATACCCCCTTCCCCTTTCGTCCATCCCGTGATGGCCCGGCCTCCACTGAAGATGGGCTTTTCGCCGGGATAGGCGGCGTAGGTGATCGGGCATTCCTCTGCGCTGGAGTCTTCGGGTGTGAACCGGATCGGTTCGGAGAGGCGATACGTCCCGCCGCGAATGAGGACCGTGACGGGCTTATCTTTTGTCTCACGAACAGCTCGCTGCGCGCGGGCGAATGAGGCAAAGGGTCCGTCGCTCTTGTCGGCGCTCGGATCGGGAAGCGTGCCCGACCACGCGTCGTTGCCGTTCGCGGCGACGTAGTAGTCGGCCTTCATCGGGTTCTCCTTGACAGGCTGCGTCTTGTCTTGACAGTGATTCGGCTTCACGGAAACAGCCAAGAGAGCAAGCGCCATAAGAGAAACGCGTCGCATGTTCATCATCTATCGCTCCAATCGACGGTTGAAGGAAGACACAGCGAGAAAAGTATATTGCCGGCAACGCCGCCGGTCAAGCCCTTCGAGCGGCGCGGCGGCAGATTCTTTCGGGCAGGACTTGACAACGCATGAACTGTGGGCTATAATAGCTATAAAGATCAACATAACTATGAGGATTTCCATGAAGACAGTGCAGATGACGCTCGATGACGATCTGGTCGAGATCGTGGATAAACTCGCAAAAGAGCTCAGGACGACGAGATCGGCCTTCACGCGGACTGCGCTTCGGGAGGCTATAGGACGGCTGAATGCCAGGCAATTGGAAGAGAAGCACCGGCGAGGCTACAAGCGCCGCCCCGAGAGAAAAGGCGAATTCAGCGATTGGGAAAGGGAGCAGAAGTGGGGTGACAAATGAAGCGGGGAGAGATTCGGTGGTATAGATTTCCATCGCCCGACAAACGCCGCCCGGTCCTCATCCTGACGCGCGATTCCATTCTTGAGTATCTCGGCGAAGTCGCCGTCGCCCCCATCACATCCACAATCCGTGACATCCCGAGCGAAGTCATTCTCTCCAAGCAGGACGGCATGGATCGAGATTGCGCCGTGAACGTTGATCACATCCAGACTGTGTCCAGAGGGAGAATCGGGCCGCTCATCACAGCGCTCTCGCCGGAGAAGATGGAGCGAGTGGTCGAGGCGATTCGGTTTGCCCTTGATTTAGATAATTGAAGGCGATCATCGGTTCAGCCCGCGTCAACGCGGGATTTGTGAACTATTCGGATTAGTAGGTGCACTTCGGTGTGGGGCAGCCGCCGGAGTATTCGGAGTCGGCGCTGGCCGGCTCGCGCAGGGTCTCCGTTGGCCTCTCCGCGCCGGGGAACTGGAGCACCTGCCCCGCCCGGCTGCCATAGCGATAGATCGTGACCCCCTTGCACTTCAGGTCATAGGCGAGTCGGTAAATCTTTTTCACATCATCAACCGTCGCCTCCATCGGCAGGTTCACAGTCTTCGACACCGAATTGTCGCAGTGCTTCTGGAAGGCGGCCTGCATGCGGATGTGGCACTCGGGCGAGACGTCGAAAGCCGTGGCAAAGAGGCGCGTGACGTCCTTGGGCACGCCCTTGATTCCCCGGAGCGATCCCCGCCGGGCGATCTCGGCCATGAGGTCCGAGCTGTAAAACCCGCGCTCCTTTGCGATGCGTTCGAAGGCGGGGTGGACCTCGAGCAGCCGTGCGCCCTCCATGACATTCCGCACAAACGAGAGTGCAAAGATCGGCTCGATCCCGCTGGAGCACCCGGCCAGGATGCTGATCGTCCCGGTGGGGGCGACGGTGGTCACGGTGGCGTTGTGCAATTTGCGCCCCCGCGCGGCGTAACGGCTGCGTTTCCAGTTCGGGAACTCCCCGCGCTCCTCGGCCAGCCGCGCCGAGGCGTCACGGGCCTGCCGGGAGAAGGTGCGCATGATCCGCTCCGCAAGCCGCAGGGCTTCGGGCGAATCATAGGGGACGCCAATCGCGACGAGGAGGTCCGCGAAGCCCATCACGCCGAGGCCGATCTTGCGGTTCGCGTAGGTAATTTGCCGCACCTTGGAGATGAGGTATCGGTTTGCGTCAATCACGTTGTCGAGGAACCGGACGCCGATGTCAATGGTGCGTTTCAACTTCTTCCAGTTAATGACCCCATCGGCGACCATGTGGGCGAGGTTGATGGATCCCAGGTTGCAGCTTTCGTAGGGGAGGAGGGGCAGTTCGCCGCAGGGGTTGGTGGCCTCGATCCTGCCGAGCCGCGGCGTGGGGTGGAGGCGATTGATCCGGTCTATGAAGAGCATTCCGGGGTCTCCGCTCTTCCATGCGCTGGCCGCGATGAGGTCGAAGACGGTTCGGGCGGAGAGGGTCTCCACCGCCTTGCCGGTGCGGGGATTGACGAGGCGGCACTGGCCGTCGCGCGCCACGGCCTTCATGAAGGCGTCGGTGGCAGCGACGGATATGTTGAAGTTGCGGAGGTTTTCGGTGCCCACCTTGGCCTCGATGAACTCGAGGATGTCGGGATGGTCCACGCGGAGGACCCCCATGTTCGCCCCGCGGCGGCGCCCGCCCTGCTTGATGACCTCCGTGGCGGCGTCGAAGATCCGCATGAATGAAACCGGCCCGGAGGCCACGCCGTGGGTCGAGCCGACTACATCGTTCCGCGGGCGGAGTCGGGAGAAGGAGAACCCCGTGCCTCCGCCGGTCTGATGGATCTGGGCCATCTCCGACAGGGCCTGGAAGATGCTCTGCATGGAGTCCTCCACGGGCAGGACGAAGCAGGCGGAAAGCTGGCCCATGCGCGTGCCGGCGTTCATCAGGGTGGGGGAGTTGGGCAGGAAATCGAGCCGGGTCATGGCCCCAAGGAATTCCTCTTCCCACCGTCGCGCCTCGGCGGGGGAGGTGTAGTTCGCCTCGGGCGCGGCCACGGCGCGGGCCACGCGGCGAAACATGCCATCGGGGGATTCGCAGATGCGGCCCTGCTCATCGCGCCGGAGGTAACGCCGCTCGAGGACCTTGACGGCATTGACGCTCAACTTCAATCTGTCCCGAACGCCGATAAACCGCTTGGCTTCGCGGCGCTGGCTGTGCTCGTGGCGGTAGAGGATGTAGGCCCGGGCGGCGCTCGTCAGGCCGCGATCCATCAGGACCTCCTCCACGATGTCCTGGATTTCCTCCACCGTGGGGATTCGGTCCCCGATCCGCGCCGCGGCGAGGGTGAGCACCGAGGAGGTCAGCTCGGCGGCAAGCCGTCCATCGCCCGATGCGGTGGATTGCAGGGCCTTGCTGATGGCAGACTCGATGCGCTCGGCGTCAAACGGGACGATCGAGGCGTCGCGCTTTCGTATCTTTTGGAACGGCGAGTTCATTTTCCCCATTGCTTTATCCCTCAAAACGGAGCGCGGCGTTCTCCAGTCCGGAAGCACGCCGCGCGCCGCATCTCTTGCCGGGCAGCCAATCAGTATCCGAAGTCGGCCTTGACGCCCACAGCCTTCTTCACATCGGGCTTGATGAGATTCTTCGCCTCTGGCGCAATGGATTTGAACCTATGCCACCACGGGGGGCTCATCATCTCGGCCAGGCCCATGATCTGCCTCATACGCGGCAGGGCGATTCGCATGAAGGCCGTCTCCAGCGAGGCGAAGGTCTTTGCCTTCGGATCGGTAAAGGCCTCCTTGAAGTAGGCGCGCCCGCACATCGGCCCGGCGAAGCAATCAGCGACCAGGGCGTACTGCGCGGCGTATTGCTCGAAATCCACGGCCGCGCTGAGCAGCAGCATCGGCCGCGGCGCGACCTTGGCCATTTCCTTGGCGCACGTGCGCACCTCATCCGGCGAGCAGACGAGTTCAGCGCTCCCATCCTTGCCCGTCGCCCAGAGGAAGGGGACCTGGGTCTTGTAGAAGTCGCCGAGCGGGCCGAACTCCTTCGCCATCTCCACAAGGCCCTTCAGGAGGCGGCGGCCCATCTCGACCTTGGACTCGCCGGGGCGCTCGAACATGAGCGTCTCGCTGAAGAGTGGCTTGCCGAGTTTTCGACAGCGCGCATACACATCGGCCAGCCACTCCTTGTTCATCTCCCAGCTCTTCTTGTGGTCCGGGTCGAGTTTGACCAGGGTCTTGAAGCCGTCCACGTGGTCGGCCACGTCCCCCGGCTGGACATACAGCTTGGCGAGTTGGCCCCGGCCGCCGTCAATCGGCTCGGCGTTCGTGTCTTCGAGGCGCCCGATCAGCATGACATCCTCGCCCAGCATGTCCCTGAAGCCTGGACTCAGATAGGCGAGCGAGTTGAACAGCGCCGCGGTGGGGATGCCCTGCAGACCGCGGGCGAAGCGTCGGCAGACGGTGCATACGTCGGCGTCCGTCGCCTCCTTCTTGGCTCCAATGTGCTTGTAAAAACTGTTAATCAGTTTCAAGTAAGAACTGTGCTGGTCCGATGCGAAGACGTCCAGCGTCCCCTCCGGGGCAAACTTCGCAAGGATCTTGAAGACGGAATCCGACACCGGGGCGCCGTCAATGTATGTCGCCCATATCGCCATGTCTCACCTCAACATTCCTGAAGAAATAATCCTCGTAGTTTTTGCAATCAACCTGCCCTGTTATTCAGTATACATGATCTTCGCCCCTCCGGGCAATCAACTTTTTGCGAACGTATCGCACGGCCCTACTTCGCGAGCTTCCTCAGCTCGTCCGTGTTCTCGCGGACCTTCTGCATCGCCTTGAGGATCAACTTCATGTCGCTGATTGGACCGAGAAAACTCCGGTGACCGATGCTGAGCGCGACGTTTTTGTGCAGGTGCTCCGCCACGGGGCAGTGGGGTTTCTTCAGCTTCATGTTTTCAAACACCGGGTTATCGTAGATCGGCCGGCCGTGCGCGCCGACGCCGACGGGCACGCCCTCCGCGTTCATCGCCTTGATGAAGAGATCCCGATGGATGCCGTCGAACTTCTTCTGGTCGTAAAGGAAGTTCCAGTAGTAGAACCCCCAGCGCGTGACGCGCCTGTCGCGGGCGATGGCGTCCACGCCGTCAATCTTCGTCATGCCCTTCGCAAGGAACTTTGTGTTGCGCTCGCGGATCGCGGTCTGCTTCGTCAATCGCTTGAGCTGGGCCAACAGGATCGCCCCCTGCCACTCCGTCATGCGCAGGTTGGACGCGAGCCGGTGGAACTCGTAGAATGGCCGGTCCTTCATGCGCCCGATGTGGTGGTAGGAGAAGGCGAGCTCGGCCAGCTCGTCATCGTCGGTGACGACCGCCCCGCCCTCGCCGCAGGTGAGCGTCTTGCCCATTTGGAAGCTGAAGGTGCCGAGGTGGCCGATGGCGCCGACGCCCTTGCCCTTCCACTGGGAGGCGTGGGCATGGGCGCAGTCCTCGATGATCATGAGCTTGCGCCTCTTCGCCACCTTCATGACCCGGTCCATGTCGCACGGGTAGCCACCGTTGTGGACGACAACCGCGCCGCGGGTCTTTCGCGTGACAGCGGCCTCCATCGCTTCGGGATCAATGTTGAAGGTCTTCGGGTCCACGTCCACAAAGACCGGCACGGCGTTGACGAGGGCGATCGCCGTCGCGCTGGCTACGAAGGTGAGCGCGGGCACAAGGACCTCGTCGCCCTGCTGGATGCCCGCCGCCTTGAGGGCGCACTCGATGGCCTGAGTGCCGTTGGTCACGGCTACGCAGTGCTTCGCGTCGTGATACTTGGCCCAGGCGTTTTCGAACTCGAAGACTCTGCTCGGTCGTTTGTCGGAGTGGCCGCCGCGCCACCAGATGCCGCTCCTGGCCACATCGCTAACGGCCTCGACCTCGGGTTGCCCGCACTCGGGCCATGCCTTGCCCAGCACCTTGTTGACGACCTTCTTGCCGCCGCAGACTGCCAGCTTTGCCACGTTGGATCTCCTTCCAATTAAACACACTCGCGGGTCCAATGCGCCATGACGGGAAGTTTACCCGATTTGTAGGAAATGTCAATGTCGGATTGCACTGCGATTACTGCGTCCCCCAGGGGCGAACCAGGTCCCGGAAGCCCCGAACCTCCTCCGGGCGCTCCTGCTCGGCCATGCCGCAGGATTGCGCGGCCTGGGCGGTCAGGTTGTGGGCGAGGGCGACGGGGAACACAAACCCCAAGAGAACCGCCCCTACCCCGGAGATCACCAGAAGGGCAAGAAGGAAGACCAGGTAGAAACACACGACGATCGTCGAGCCGATATTCCGCGCGAGGAGCCAGAAGGCAAGTTTGTACGCCCCGCGAATGCGAATGTCCATGCGGCACATCACCGGTCCCACATAGAGTTGGCCCAAGAGGAAAATCGCAGCAAACCAGAAACAAATGCCCGCGGCCAACATGCCCAGGAAGGCGATCTCCTTCCGCACGGAGAGGTAGAACCAGATGTTGAGGACGCATATCAGGCATACGATCAGGTTCAGCCCCGTTGCCAGGCAGAATCGCCGCCAGAGGGGTCTCATGCCCGCGAAGAAATCCCGGATGCGCGGCTCCCTCTCGGTTACAATCAGGTGGGCGACATGGAAAAGACCCGCGAACGCGAGCGGGATCGTTACGACAGGCAGAAAGAGCAAAATGGTCAACAGGTTGACGGCAACGAGCGTTCCAACGTGGTCGTAGATATCCCAGAACGTGTGCTTCAATGTGCGCCGGATGATGTCGGTCGCCGGCGTCATCCCTTTACCGCCCCCAGGCGGATGCCCTCGACGAATTGCTTCTGCATGACAACATAGACGAGGATGACCGGCAGGAGCGCCATCACCGCCGCGGCCATGAGGAGGGTCCATTCGGTGTCGTACAGTCCCTGAAACGAGGTCAGCGCCACGGGCAGCGTGAAGAGGTCTTTCGTGTGCGTTACGACCATGGGCCACATAAGCCCCCGCCAGTTCCCCATAAACGTCAGGATCGCCAGCGTCGCCAGCGCGGGACGGGAGAGGGGCAGCGTGATCCGCCAGTAGATCCCGAACAGGCTGCAGCCATCAATCTTCGCCGCGTCCTCCAACTCCTCCGGCAGGCCCATGAAGAACTGCCGGAGCAGGAACGTGCCATAGGCGCTGAAGAACCCCGGCACGATCAGCGCGAAGTAGGAATCCACCCCCACCGGCCGGCCGACGAACCACCGTCCGAAGAGATACAGATCGCTCGACCACCACCGCGCCGCGGGGCTGAACGCGGCGTTCAGAATCTCCGGCATGAAGCGAAGGATGATGAACACCGGGATCATCGTCACCGCCCCGGGGATCATCATTGTCGCCAGATACCCCAGGAACAACTTGTCGCGCAGGGGGAACTTCAACCGCGCAAAGGCGTAGGCCGCCATGGAGCTGGTGACCACCTGCCCCAGCGTCACCATCACCGCAACGATGAGGCTGTTGAGGTAGGCCCGTGCGAAGGAGATGCCGGTCTTCTTAGAGTCGAGCACATCGGCATAGTTCCGCCACCGAAGCGACACGACTCGCTGAACCGCCGCAGACGGCACAACCGCCTCCGTGCCTGGCTGCCCCTCCTCGGAGGTCAGCCGGGCCTTCGTCTTTCCGTCCATTTCCTGGAGGATCGCATCAACCTCTACATCCTTCCCGTCCACATGAGCCACGATCTTGGTGGGGATGAACGTCTTGAGGATTCCCTTGAGACTTGTCGGCGGCGCCTGGAAGACATCGCCCAGGTCCTTGAGCGATGTGGACACCATCCAGAGGAACGGCACGATCATGGAGACGCCGATCGCCGCCAGCGCCACATACATAATGCTTCGTGCGACGATCCGTTTGATCTGTACTGCTCGACCGTGGGGTTTGGCCACCGTCGTCTCCTCAGGTGTAATGAACCACCTTGCCGCCGAAATTCCAGTTAATCATAGTCACGATAAACACAAGCACAAACAATGCCCACGCAATTGCCGCCGCGTAACCCATGTGGAACCAGACAAAGGCGTTGTTATAAATGTAGTAACTGATTGTGGTTGTGGACCCAGCCGGCCCGCCGCGGGTCATCACATACGCCGCCTCGAAGCCGCCCTGAAATCCTCCGATCATGCCCAGGGCGAACAGGAAAAACGTGGTCGGCGAGAGCATGGGCCACGTGATGTTCCAGAATTTCTGCCATCGGCTCGCCCCGTCAATGTCGGCGGCCTCGTAGAGCTCCGGGGGGATATTCTGCAGGCCCGCCAGGTAGACGATCATTGACGGGCCGCCCACGCTCGTCCAGACGGACATGAACATGATCGCCGGCTTGGCCAGCCGCACCGACGCCAGCCACTGGGGTATGTCCTTGATGTGGATGCCGAAAAAGCGCGCTATCGTGAGGATGGCGGTATTCAGCAGGCCGAAGTCGGGGTTGTAGATCCACCGCCAGAGCATGTAGAGCGCCACGCCCGTCGTCACACTGGGCAGAAAGTAAACCGTGCGGAAGACCAGGATCCCCCTCAGCTTCTGATTCATCAGCAGGGCCAGCATGAGCGAGAGCGCCATGCCGATGGGGACCCCCATCATAAGGAAGAGGGTATTGGCCAGGTACTTCCAGAAGTCGGGATCGTTCGGGACGATTCGTCGTTGCGTCACCGGCGCGACGCGAGACGCCACCGCAACAGCGGGAAGACGGAGGCAATCCACCGCCGCCGCATCCACCGTTCCCGCCACAATCTTGCCTCGGAGATAGGTTTCGACGACGCATCGTTCCTTGTCCGATTCCTTCACGGCAAGGACCTGGCCCTCGTGGACCGCGCCGATCTCCCGGCCGCCATCGCGCAGGACGGTTTGCGCCCTAACGACGACGGCATCCTTGACGGGTCGGAGCGCATCGGCGGCGATCCAGCCCTCGATGCGTTCATATGTCGGGCTGTGTTCGGCCCCGCTTTCCGCCACGGCGCTGACGTAGAGCCGTGCGGCGTTGTCGCCCTCTCGGAGGACGGCAAACGCCTGCCCCTGCTTGGCGATCACGAGCGTCTCATCGGCCGCATGGCAGCCGATGAGATCGATGAAGTTTCTCATGCCAGCGAATCGGATGGGACCGATCAGGTCCCAGTTGCAGAAGCTCAGGGCAAGCGACGCCAGCACCGGCAGGGACGTGAAGAGCAGGAACCCGAGGAAATTGGGCAGAAGAAACCCATATCCCGCCAGCGTTTCTCGCGTTTTTCGGCTTAGATCGAGCACAGTGTAACCCTTGCGACGTGGAATCGGCACTATATATAGCCAAGCCCCGCGCGGTTCTCAAGGGAAAACCACTTGCGGTTGGGGAGGGGAGGGGATATACTGATGAATCAACTCGTATAACCCCTCAGAAGGAAGGTCAAATGAAACATCGCTTTCACACCTTAGCGATCCTGACGGCGCTTTTTTGCCTTCACACCTGCTTTTGCTCGGCGGACTCGGTCCAGACGAAATGGTCCGCGCTGAAGCGAAAGCTTGATTATGGGAAGGACGGGGAGTTCAAGGGGACCTTGGACGAGGGGAACAAACTGCTCGGCGAGATCGATGCGCTGATGAAGGAGGCGAAGGACAAAAACCCGCCGCTAGTCAAGATCATTGACCGCGAGGCGGATAAGCTCCGCGACGCCCTCAAGGTGAACAAGATGATCCTTACCGTCGAGAACAGCGAGAAAACATTCAACGAAAAATATGAAACGGCCGTGGCCTGCCAGCAAAAGGTGAAGGAGATGGAGCAGGCCCAGGCGGCGAGCGGCAAACCCTTCTCCGATGAGGAACTGGAGACCATGGACCAACAGTGGGAGAGTTGCCTCAAGACCCTCAAAACCCTCCGCAGCTCGGTCCAGAGTCTGCGGAAGAACTGCAACCGCCTCGCCGGCCAGTATGAACGGAAGTGGGACGAGTATGAACGAAAAGTGGATCAACTGCACAAGATCGCGGAAGAGGCCCGCAACGACCTGCGGATGCGACGCCAGGCGATGAGGAAACGCTGACACCCTCTCGTCCGTCACCCGCGTATTCCATTTGACGCCCCACTTCTCTTCTGCTACACTACCCGCCGATGTTTCAATCCGGGCCCTGTGAACGTGAGACATGAAAGAAATCCGCGCAAAGAACGGCGCCGTCTCTTCCGATCACCCTCTTTCAACGGACGTGGGCCTGAATATCCTGCGCAACGGCGGCAACGCCTTTGACGCCGCTGTGGCGGCCACCCTCGCCCAGTTCGTTGTGAATCCTGCCGATTGCGGTCTGGGGGGGATGGGGGGAGCTATGCTTGTCCATGACGCCTCCTCCTGCCGCACCCAGGCCATTGACTTCAGCGGCTGCGCCCCATCCGCTGCAGCGGAGGACATGTTCGCCCTCGAACCCGCCACGCTCCGCTCCACCGTCATCTCCCGCGAACTGGGCGTGAACGTGGAAAACGATGAGATGACCCGCGGTCACAAGGCCATTGCCGTGCCGGGGGCCCTTGCCGGCCTGGGGGTTCTTCACGAAAAGTTTGGCAGCCGCTCATGGGCCGAGTTGGTCGCTCCCGCCATCAAGCTTGCCTGCGACGGCTTCCCTGTTAGCGCATCCCTGGCCAACGGCGTGGCCGGTCTGGCCCATTCGGCGCGGGACTTTCCCGTAACCATCGAGATGTTTATGCCCCAGGGCCTCCCCCCCCGGCCCGGTGCAACTATCCGTCTGCCCGGGTTGGCCAAGACGCTCCAGCGAATCGCGGAGGAAGGGTGGACGGTCTTTTATAAGGGTGACTTGGCCGGACGAATCGCTGAGTACGTCCGGTCCAACGGGGGGATACTCGCGGCGAAGGATATCGAGAATTATGAGGCGCGCATCGTCGAACCATACACCATCCAGTACCGCGATGTCCAGATCAGCACCCCCCCCTTGCCCAGCGGCGGGGCGTCCGCATTGCAAATGCTCAACATTCTGTCCGGATTCAATCTGACCCAATGGGATCGGGAATCTCCCGAATTGATCCATCTGCTGGCGGAAACCTTCAAGGCAGTCTGGAAGGTCCGCCTGGAGCAATTCGGCGACCCTGATTTCGTGGATGTGGACATCGAGCACCTCTTGTCGTCTGAACATGCCGCGCTCCTGCGCGAACAAATTCGGGCCGACCTGCCTGCCGAAGCCCCCAAGCAAGTATCAAAAGGGCCGGCTGCCTGCACCGCCCATGTCTGTGTCATGGACAATCGGCGCAACGCCGTGTCCCTCACCACAAGCCACGGCATGGCCTACGGCTCCCTCGTGACCATCCCCGGCCTCAGCATCGTTATGAACCACGGGATGTGCCAGCTCGATCCGCGCCCGGGTCGGCCGAACTCCATCGCGTCAGGCAAGCGCCCCCTAAACAACATGAACCCCATGATGGTGCACAAGGAGGGCAAGCCCCTTCTCATCGCAGGCGCCATCGGGGGGCGTTACATCCCGGGCGCCGTCGCCCAGCTCCTGGTCAACCTCCTCGACTTCGGCATGTCCCCCGGCTTGGCGCTCGACGTCCCGCGCTGCCACTGCGAGGACGCCGAGCCCCTGCTCCTCGAACAGCGCCACATCCGCGCCCGCAGGGACGAACAGTCCCCCTACGCGGAAGAACGCGAACGAATCGGGTTCCGAATCAATTGGATGAACAGCGACCAGCTTCTCCGGGATTTGAGCGCTATGGGGCACAGCGTGGAATTCTCCGGTTCGGTCGGACGGACCGCCCATGTCATTCAGGTGGACGAGGCATCAGGCGAGCTGGTCAGCGGCCATGACCCGCGCGGCCTCTGCGCCGCAGGTGGTTATTAAGGAAACAAGGAGAGATTGCATGGACAACGAAACGCGCAAGATGCTCAAGGAACTGACCGACGCCCACGGCGTGCCGGGCTTCGAGGGCGAGATTCGCACGATTATCAGGAAGTACCTCGCCCCCATGACCACGATCGAGACCGACAACATCGGCGGCATTATCTGCCGCAAGGTCGGCGACCCCGACGGTCCCGTCGTCATGATCCCCGGCCATATGGACGAGATCGGGTTCATGGTGCGCCATATCACCAAGGAGGGTTTCATCAAATTCGCCCCCCTCGGCGGATGGTTCGACCAGGTCCTCCTCTCCCAGCGCGTCGTCGTCAAGGGGAGAAAGGGCGACATCCTCGGCATGATCGGCTCGAAACCGCCCCACATGCTCCCGCCCGAGGAACGCGCGAAGGTCATCAGCAAGGACAACATGTTCATTGACATCGGGGCGTCGAACGACAAGGAGGCCGAGCGAAAATTCGGCGTCCGCGTTGGCGACCCCATCTTCCCCGATGCAAAGTTCACCGAGATGAAAAATCCCAAACTCCTCCTTTCCAAGGCGTGGGACGACCGCGTCGGCTGCGCCATGTTCATAAGTGCGATCCGCAGACTTCGCCGCGTGAAGCACCCGAACATCGTCTGCGGCGTCGGCACCGTGCAGGAGGAGGTCGGCACGCGCGGCGCGAAGACCACCGCAAGCGCCGTGAACCCCGACGTCTGCATCGTCGCCGAGTCCGGCATCGCCACCGACACACCCGGCTTCAAGCCCGAGGAGGCGACGTGCAAACTCGGCAAAGGCCCCGTCATCTACCTCCTGGACAGCGGCATGATCGGCCATACCAAACTCCGCGACCTGGTGATGGACACGGCGAAGAAATCGCGCATCCCCATCCAGGTCGGCGTCCTCCTTGGCGGGGCCACCGACGGGCGCGAGGTGCATCTGCACCAGCGCGGCGTGCCGTCCATCGTCATTGGCGTACCCGCGCGGTATATTCACTCTCACGTCGGAATCATCCATGCCGACGACTACGACAATAGCATCAAGCTCCTGGTTGCCGTCATCCAGAAACTCGACGCCCGGACGGTTAAGAAACTAAAGGAGTAAATCGTGAAAACACTCGGCGTGGGCATCGTCGGCTTCGGCTTCATGGGCAAGGTGCACACCTACGGCTACCGCAACATCCCGCTTTTCTATGACCCGCCTCCGTGCGACACGAGGCTCATCGGCGTCTGCACCGCCCACAAGGAGACCGCCGAAAAGGCGAGGCGAATCGGCGGCTTCGAGTTCTGCACGACGGACCCCGGCGACTTGCTCGAACGCGGCGACATCCAGATCATTAACTGCTGCACGCCAAACAAGTCCCACAAGGACCTGCTCCTCGCCGCAATCAAGGCCGGCAAGCACATCTACTGCGACAAGCCGCTCGCCTTCGACGCGGCCGAGGCCCGCGAGATCGCCGCGGCCGCCGCCAATGGTCCCGGCAAATACCAGGTCACGCTCCAGTACCGATTCCTTCCCGCCACGCTCCGCGCAAAGCAGATGGTCGCCGAAGGTTTCCTCGGCCGCGTCTTCGGCTTTCGGGCGCAGTACCTCCACGCGGGGTACATTGACCCCGCCCGCCCCATCAGTTGGCGTCTCAAACAGACCGAGTCCGGAGGCGGCGCGCTCTTCGACCTCGGGTCGCACATTCTCGACCTCATCTACCACCTCCTCGGCGACTACGCCAGCGTCTTCGCCCTTAGCGAGATAATGATCCGAGAGAGGCCCCTGAAGGACAACCCATCGAGGAAAGAGGCCGTGGATGTGGACGACGTCACTCTCATGACCGTCCGCATGAAGAGCGGCGCCATCGGCACGGTCGAATCATGGCGGCTCGCGACCGGCGCGAACGACGAGATGCGCTTCGAGATCCATGGCGAGAAGGGCGCGCTTCGGTTCAACCTCATGGACCCCAACTGGCTCTACGCCTACGACGCCCGCGAACCGGAAGGCGACTACGGCGGCAACCGCGGCTACAAGCAGATCGAGTGCGTCCAGAGGTATCCCAAGCCCGCCGTTCTGCCCACGCCGAAGGCGTCGGTCGGGTGGATTCGCGCCCACATGGCGTGCCTGCACGACTTCCTCACCCACATCGCCCAGGACACGCCGACCTGCCCCAACTTCTCCGACGGCGCGCGCATCCACGATGTGATGGACGCGGCCTACCGATCGTCCGCAGAGGGGCAATGGGTGGAGTGCTGAGACAGACCGACAAGGCAAAGAGGCATGAATTCCACGGAGGCCATATGAAAACACTCAAACATGCCGACGAGATCGCCTTCGGCCCGCATGGCGGGGCGGAACTGTTCTTCGACGACATTGACGGCGACGGCCGGCCGGAAATCCTGGCCTACCAGGGGCCGGGAATCTACGGGACGAAATTGTATCATCACTTCCCCTTCGTCTCCGCCGCTTACCCCAGGTCCACCTGCGTTACTGCCTTTAAGCAGGACGGGACGCGGATGTGGACCTTCGGCGATGTGAATCCGTCGGACAAGCCCTACATCTGCCACGCCCACGAGTCGTGCGTCGCCGCAGGCGACGTGGACGGCGACGGCGTCGCAGAGGTGGCCCTCGCCGACGGGGGGACAATCCACCTGCTCGACGGACCAACGGGCAAGCCGAAGGGAAAGCTGACAATGCCGGAGGACAACTATTTTATCGTCCAGATCCTCGGCGAACCGACCGGCAAGCGCGAGGCTGCGCTCCTCGTCAAGAACGGCGAGGGCGGACACGGCAACTGGCGCTACGGGGAGCCGGTCGTTGGGGTCAACGCAAGCATGAAGGTGGTCTGGGGACCGATGGCCATCCCCGGCGGCGGGCACCACATCATGGTCCTCGACTTGGACAACGACGGAAAGAAGGAATACCTCTGCGGCTACTGCTCCATCAAGCCGTCGGGCAAGTGGACCTGCATTCCGGACGCCATTGACCCCGGCAAGGTGGATGCGTCGCACGAGCACGTGGATTACACCGATATTCTCTACTTCACGTCGGACACGTTTGCCCTCGGCTTCGCCGGGTCGAACAAGGGCTACTTGGTGATGAACGACGGACGCACGCTCTTCGCCAAACCGGACCGGCACGTGCAAGGATCGGTCCTCGGTCGCTTCCGCGAGGATTCCGACTACCAGCTCGCCATCTACAACGACGACGGGCCGATGGTCCTCTACGACCCGAAGGGCGCGGAGCTGTGGCGCATCCCCACCACGGAAACCTGGCCGCTGAGGATGCCGAAGGCGGTAGCGGGGCACGTCTTCCACCGCAACCGACCGGTGATCCGCCTCTCGCTCGGCGATAAGGATTACATCCTCTTCACCGACGGCGGCTGGCCGTGGGCGATGGACGGGCAGGGCAAGGTCGCCGTGGAATTCAAGCCGCCGGCCAACTCCAAACAGCCGGAGATGGACATTCCCGAAAAGGCCCGAGCCGACGACATGGGCTATGGCTTCGCCACGAAGACGGTGGACTGGGATGGCGATGGGGACCCCAAGGTCCTCATCTATGACCGGCGCTTCCTATGGGTCTTTCCAACGGCGTGAGCGTGTTGCATCGCAGGAGGTGCTACCATGATGTGGAGATTTTTCTGGAGTTCGTTGATGCTCATTGCCAATGCCTGCGCCTTCGGCCAGTCCAACGCAAAGCTGATTGACGCCGTTGACCCAACCTACGGGGGCCGAATCCGGCAGATCGAGAAGCCCGGTGGCCACGAGCACAATCTCTACTACCACCGCGACCCATGGAACGCCGACAGCAGCCGCATGATCGGAATCCATTCGGACCTCCAGCAAAAAAACTGGCGCGTTGTCCTCTACGACGGGGACGGCCAGTTCATCAAGGAACTCTTCCCCATTGATAAATATGACTGGCGCCTCGTCTGGGACCGCAACGATCCGCGATTCCTTTATACGTGGAAGGGAATGGACCTATTCCGATACGATGTGACCAGCGACAAGGCCGATCTCCTGAAATCGTTCGACCCACTCGCGCTCAAGCCCAACGGTCCCTCGCTCAACCAGGCCGGCGACAGGATTCTCGTCATCACCTCCGACGGCGCATACCGTTCCTATCGCCTGCCGGAGATGCAGGAAGAACGCGCCTTCAACCCTGCCGTCCCTGCCGGGTATGATGTGGACTGGGGCAAGCCCGCCTACATCGGCTGCCGCAACTACATTCACACCGCCTTCAAACCCCGCGATCCGCAGGGGGAGGCATACCTGATGGTTTACGACGACGCGGGCAAGGTCATCCACCGGTTTGATGGAATCGGCGGCGGCGGGCACTACGACTTCTCTCCGGAAGGCAAGCTGGCCTATTTCAAGATGCCATCGGGAGGGCGGCGCGGGGGAAGGCGCGGCGGCGGAGGCGGCAGCCCCCTTGAGATTCATGTGGTGGATTTGGACGGCGCTAATGACAAGATCCTTTTCAGCGCCTCTCCGTCTCAGGCAAAGTACCTCCAAAATCTCCACCTTTCCTGGCCGGACAAGGTCAACGACTGGTTCATCGCTTCTTTCTTCCCGAATGCCGGTAATCTTCCCCCGACCTATGCTCCTCTGCTCGACGAGATTCTGCTGATCCGGCTGAGTGGAACGTGCAAGTATCTCGCGCGAACGGGGACGGCGTATTCTCGAGCGGGGGGCAAGGGCGCAGAGGGAGATATGTTCTGGGCGCAACCGCTCGCAAGCCCAAGTGCCGACGGCAAGCGCATTTGCTTCAATTCCAACCGGTCGGGGACAATAGATCAGCACATTCTCTATGTGGATTGAAAGAAACGTATAGAATAATTTACTTGACCCCTGCCCGGTTCTCGCTGTAATATCCCCTGATCTTCGGAAAAGGAGATCGTGACTTTTCTTAAACCAATTTGTGTTTCTTTCTGACAGTGCTTTGTCGAAGGAGGAGAGTAGATGGCGGAAGCTCTGGGAATGATTGAAACGAGAGGCTTTGCCGCAATGGTCGAGGCGGCCGACGCCATGGTCAAGGCGGCGAAGGTGGAACTTATCGGGTACGAAAAAATCGGCGGCGGATACGTCACCGCCATCGTCCGCGGCGACGTCGCCGCCTGCCGCGCCGCCACCGAGGCGGGCAAGCGTGGTGCCGAGCGCGTCGGCGAGGTCGTGTCGGTCCATGTCATCCCGCGTCCGCATGTCAATGTGGACACGGCTCTCCCTCTGGGCAGGCCCGACGCCGCCAAGGAAAAGGGATAGGCCCCCATGCTGCTGGGAAAAGTCGTCGGCACCGTGGTGGCCACGCAGCGCGACCCCAAACTGGGCGAGATGAAATTTCTCCTCGTCCAGCAGATTGACTTCGGCAACAAGCCCACGGGGGGGTACGTTGTCGCCGTGGATGCGGTCGGCGCGGGCGTCGGCGAGGTCGTCATGTACTGCACGGGCAGCTCCGCCCGGCAGACCGTCTTCACCGATAAAAAGCCCTGCGACGCCACCATCATGGCCATCGTGGACACCTGGGACGTGGACGGAAAGGTCAAATTCACGAAAGAGTAACACCCAAAAATGTCCTTCGACGAAAACCTCGTATCAAGAATCGTCGAGAGGGTCGTTGAACGTCTGCAGGGGAGCAAGCCCGAGCAGAAGACCGAACCCCCTCCTACCCCGGCTTCCCCTCCGCTCGGTCTCGGCGATGGAATCTTCGATGATGTGGAATCCGCCATAGAGGCCGCCCGCATCGCACAGGAGAAACTCGACGCCGAGAGCCTCGCCCTGCGCGGCAAACTCATCGCCGCCATCCGCAGGGCGATCATCGAGAGCGCCGAGACCCTGGCAAAGGAAGCCGTCGCCGAAGGCGGCATGGGACGGATTGACGACAAGGTGAAGAAGAACCTCCTCGCCGCCGAGAAGGCCCCCGGCATCGAGGACCTGCTGCCCACGAGCTACACCGGCGACCACGGGCTGACGCTGATGGAACGCGCCCCCCACGGCGTCATCGGCTCCATCATCCCCTGCACCAACCCGACGGAGACGCTCATCTGCAACGCTATCGGCATGGTCGCCGGCGGTAACGCCGTCGTCTTCAACGCCCATCCTCTGACGAAGCGCGTCTCGAACCACTGCCTGCAGATCCTCAACCGCGCCATCGTCGAGGCCGGCGGGCCGGCGAACCTCCTCACGGCCGTCGCCTCACCGACCATTGAATCGGCCCAGGAGCTGATGAAGCACCCACAGATCAAACTCTTGGTCGTCACCGGCGGCGGGGGCGTCGTCAAGGCCGCCATGAGCAGCGGCAAGAAGGTCATCGCCGCCGGGCCGGGCAATCCGCCGGTAGTCGTGGATGAGACCGCCGACCTCGCCAAGGCTGGGCGCGACATCGTCCTCGGCGCGTCGCTCGACAACAACATCGTCTGTATCCTCGAAAAGGAGATCATCGCCGTCAAGTCCATCGCCGACGACCTGAAGGAGGCCATGAAGGCCAACGGCGCCTTCGAGGTCAATCGCTCACAGACCGAGCGCCTGACAAAGATCGTCCTCGACGAACCCGGCGGGCCGGACAAGCACGGCCTGCCGAACAAGAACTTCGTCGGTCGGGACGCAAAGGTCATCCTCAAACAGATCGGTCTCGATGCGGGCGACGACGTCCGCATCGTCCTCGCCGACGTGGACGAGAACCACCCCCTCGTCTGGACCGAGCAGCTCATGCCGGTCATACCTATCGTTCGGGTCCCGGATTGTGATTATGGCATTGACCTTGCGAAGCGCGTCGAGCAGGGCTGCCGCCACACTGCCGTCATGCACTCCCGGAACATTGACAATCTGAGCAAGATGGCGCGGGTGATGAACACGTCGCTCTTTGTGAAGAACGGCCCGAGTTACGCGGGCCTCGGCATGGGCGGCGAGGGCTACTGCTCCTACACCATCGCCAGCCCCACGGGGGAGGGCCTGACGCGCGCCCGGCACTTCACACGCGACCGCCGGTGCACGCTCGTGGACCACTTTAGGATCGTATAGTGAAGCCCGCCGAGATCGTCAAAGCCGTTCGGGACGCAGGGGTGGTCGGGGCGGGCGGCGCCGGCTTCCCCACCCACGTGAAGTTGGAGGCCAGGGCGACTTGGTGCATCGCCAACGGCGCGCAGTGCGAGCCGTTGATCCGGGGCGACGGTTATCTCATGGAACGGCGGGCGAAGGACGTTGTTGCAGGGCTGTCCCTCGCCATGCAGGCGACGGGAGCGACGCGCGGCGTCATTGCGCTGAAGGCCAAGCATGAAGAGGCCCTTGCCGCGCTGGAGAAGGAAGTCGCAGGGCGAGAGAACATCTCGATCCACCTGCTGAAGGACTTCTACCCCGCGGGCGACGAGCACCTGCTGGTTTATGAGATCACCGGGCAGGTCGTCCCACCTGGCGGGATACCGATCCAGGTCGGGGTGGTGGTCAACAACGTCGAGACGCTGGTCAACATCGCCGATGCGGTGAGGGGCGTCGCGGCCATCGAGCGGATCGTGACCGTCGCCGGCGCGGTGGCAAGGCCGATGACATTGGCCGTTCCCGTGGGCATGTCCATCGCAAGCCTGATTGACATCGCGGGCGGGGCGACGGTGGAGGAGTTCCGCATCATCGAGGGCGGGCCGATGATGGGAAAGCTCGTGGAGGACGTCTCCGGCCCCGTCAAAAAAACGACAAGCGGCCTTATCGTCCTCCCGACCAACCATGAGCAGGTGTGCAAGCGGCTGCGGCCGCTCGACAAAATCCTGCTCCGGTCGCGGACGGTGTGCCTGAACTGTCGTTACTGCACCGACCTGTGCCCGCGGTTCCTGCTGGGGCACCCGTTGGAGCCGCACAAGATAGCGCGGGTAATGAACTACACCCTCGACTTGCTGCCGGAGGTTGTGGCGAACGCCGTCCTCTGCTGCGAGTGCGGCGTGTGCGAGAGCTACGCATGCGTCATGGGCATCTCGCCCGTGCGGATGTATCAGGAGGTGAAGGCCAAGCTCAAGGACCTGGGGTGGAAGTCAAAGCCCTATGAGGCGCCCGAGCCGCGGGGCTATCGCGCGGGCCGGTTCATTCCCGTTAGTCGGCTGATCGCACGGTTGGGATTGACCGACTATGACCTGCCGGCGGAATGGGCCGACGAGCGGACGGAAGTGGCGGAGGTAACGATCCCGCTCCGCCAGCATCTCGGCGCGCCGGCGGAGGCCGTGGTTAAGAGGGGCGATAAGGTGAAGCGGGGGCAGTTGATCGGTGAGATACCCGCCAGGGCGCTGGGCGCCCGCGTCCACGCCAGCATCGCGGGAACAGTGGTCGAGGTGGGGAAAGACGTTCGGATTGTGAGGAACTGAATCGCATGCATCCTGCTTTGGGATTGGTGGAGTTCAGCAGCATCGCCGCCGGAATCCATGCCTGCGACGAGATGGTGAAGGTCGCGCCGGTGGAGCTGATTGACGCGCGCCCCATCTGTCCGGGCAAGTACATCTCCGTCGTGGGCGGCGAGGTCGCCCCCGTGGAGATGTCCGTCGTGAAGGGCGTCGAGATCGGCGCGGACAGCGTGGTTGATTCGCTCTTCATCCCGAACATCCATGAGCAGGTCTTCCCCGCGATCCTCGGCACGTCGGCGGTGAGCAAGCTGGAGACGCTCGGCATCATCGAGACCTTCTCCGTCGCCTCTGGCATCATAGCCGGCGACGTGGCGGCCAAGGCCGCGACGATTACCTTGATCGAGATACGCCTCGCCCGCGGGATGGGCGGCAAGTCGTTCATCACGATGACCGGATTCATCGCCGACGTGGAGGCCGCCGTGGCCGCCGGGTCGAAGGCTGTCAGCGATGCGGGCATGCTCGTCCGCGAGGTCGTCATCCCGAACCCTCGGCACGATCTGGATACCTATTTGCTGTAGTTAATGCAATGCACTTAGCGCGTGTCATCGGAACCGTCGTCGCAACGCGAAAGGTCGCGGGACTGGATGGGATCCGCTTCCTCATTGTCCAGCCGCTCGACCACAACCTGAAGCCCAAGTCCGAACCGGTGGTCGCCACCGACGCCGTCCAGGCCGGGGAGGGGGAGCTCGTCCACATCGTCCTTGGGCGCGAGGCATCCATGGCCCTGCCGGAGATGTTCGTGCCGGTGGATGTCTCCGTCGTCGGGCATGTGGACGAGGTGGATTGCCCCGTTCCCAGCAAGAGGAAGAAGAGATGATCATCGCCCGCGTCCTCGGATCGGTCGTCTCGACGGTGCATCACCCGATTTACGATGGCCGTAAGCTGCTGGTCATTCAGCCGGAGATGCCCGACGGCAAGCCGAAGGGCGACTCGCTCCTGGCGCTGGACTTCGTCCACGCCGGACCGGGCGACCGCGTGCTGGTCATCGTCGAGGGCAGCTCGACGCGCACGCTTGTGGAGGACGACAGCGCTCCCGTCCATGCCGCGATCGTCGGAATCATTGACGAAGTGGATGTAAAGGAGAATCTCTAATCATGTCATCGGAACGCCAGCTCCGGGAGGAGATCGTCGAAGTCGGACGGATGATGTATGAGAAGAACCTCGTCGTGGCCACTGACGGCAACATCAGCGTCCGCCTGAGCGAGGGCCGTATCCTCGCCACCCCGAGCGGCGTGAGCAAGGGGCATATGAAGCCCGATGACCTCATTGTCACCGACATGAAGGGCAAGAAACTCTCCGGCGAGCGCAATCCCTCGTCGGAGCTTCGCCTCCACTTGGCCATCTACGAGAAACGCGCCGACGGCATGGCCGTCGTCCACGGCCACCCGCCCGTGGCTACAGCCTTCACCATCGCGGGGTTGTCGCTGGCGCAGTGCGTCATTCCGGAGGTGGTGTTCACCCTCGGCTCGATCCCGACGACGGAGTACGCCACTCCGACCTCCGAGGAAGGCCCGAAGGTGATCCAGGACCTCATCGAGCACCACGACGCCATCGTCCTCGACCGCCACGGGGCGGTGACCGTGGGCAAGGATGTCTTCGACGCCTACCGGAAGTTGGAGAAGGTGGAGCATTGCGCGGAGGTCACCCTCGCCGCCCGGCAACTCGGCGGAGTGAAGACGCTCACCCCTGACGAGGTTCGGCGGCTCATGGATGTCCGCGCCAAACTTGGCCTGACCGGTCGGGCGACGCTGGCCTGCTCCCATTGTGGAGCGTGTGGGAAGCCGCGCGACGAGGCGGCGGCCGGGGAGAGCGGCAAGGCCCCGAACGTGGATGAAGATCAAATTGTGGAAACGGTGTTGCGCGAGGTCCAAAAGGCCCTCGCCAAATAATGCGCCACACAAGTGATGGACGCGAAAGACAACGAAGATCCGAAGGACGAATACCCGGAGATCATGACCGTGGCCCAGGCGGCGCGGTACTTGCAGTTTCACAAGCAGGTGCTCTACCGCCACATCCGCAAGGGCACGGTTCCCGTCAGCCGCGTAGGCAAGACCATCCGTTTCAAGAAGTCCGTCCTGGACACATGGCTTGAGCGGACTGCATGGCAAAGCGTCGGCCTCGAGCCGCCCGCCCCTCAGACCGAGGAATCGCCCGATGCCAGATTGAACCTTGCTGAGGACTGACGGCGGAAAAAGGCAAGAGACAGGACACAACAGACGGCGCAACTAACTCGTCGGCCCTTGATGCGATTCGCCCGCATCGGGATCGATGTGGACGGAGGCTTCGCTGAACCGCCGGCCGAGGAGTCGGGCGATTCCGATTCGGATGTCAATAACGAGGCTGAACATGAGGGGGACCACCAGGAGGGTAAAGACCGTCGAGACGCTCAACCCCCCGACGACCACCCCGCCAAGCCCGCGATAGATCTCGCTACCTGAGCCGGGGGCGACCACGAGGGGAAGCATGCCGAAGACGCTCGTGGCCGTCGTCATGAAGATCGGTCGGATTCGCGTCCGCACGGACTCGGTAATTGCCTCTCGCGGTTCAAGCGCCTCGCGCTTGTCCTCCTCCGCCTCGCCGATGCCCCGCATGAAGTTTAGCGCCTGGTGCACGAGAAGGATCGCATTGTTTACTACGATTCCGATCAGGATGATGAAGCCGAGCATCGTCAGCGTGTCAAGCTGTTGCTCGGGGTGCGCCGCCCGGACGAGCGCAAGCCCCATAAACCCGCCGACCATCGCCATCGGCACGGACAGCATGATGACGAATGGGTAAACAAAACTTTCGAATAGGGCGGCCATCAGCAGATAGGTAATAAGCAGGGCGAGGAAGAACCTGCTAAAGCCGACGTCCATCAGCGACTCGCGGTTCCAGCCGGTCCACTTGCCGAGCAGCGCCTGGCGGGTCTGGGACAGGCGATCCGCGTTGCCGGAGAATCGGACGGCGACGTCGGCAGTCATCTCGCCGGCGGTGCGGGCTGCTTCCACCAAGTCTACGATCTCCTTTTGCGCCTCTTCGAGCGCCATGGTGCGGGGCGGGTTCACGGTGAACGTGATGGCCCGCTGCTCCTCGACCCGCTTGATGGACTTCGACGCGTTGGCCCGGACGATCTTCACGAGGTCGCTCAGGGGGACGTGCGTCGTGCGCCCGTCGGGCTCCATGACGGCCAGGGGCATATCCTCGATGTCTTTGGGGCCCATGGAAATCTTCGGGTCGCGGATGATGAGCGTGTCAATGGTGTCGCCCTCAAAGTTGAAGTCGCCGATAATCTCGCCGTCAATAAGTGCGCGAACGGCGATGGCCAGCGACTGGACGTTAAGGCCCAGGTCCTTGGCGCGGACCTGGTCAATGATGATCTGCCTTTCCGGTCCCGACAGCTCGAAGCTCTGCGGGTCGGTGCGGATGGAGAACGGGCTGAACCGTTGGAAGAGCCTGGCCTGCAACGCCTCGGCGCTCGCTCTCAGGTTCACGGCGTCGTTGCCCACGAGTTCGACGTCCACTGAGTCGCCGCCGGCGAATCGCCCGAAGATCGACGGCTGCATCGCAAAACCGTAACAGCCGGGGTGCTTGCCCATCATATTCTGCAGGACGGGAATCAGCAGGTCCGGATGATCCTTGTCCCTGCATCTGCAGACCATGAACACCCGCCCGGTGACGACGATGATGATCATCTCGTCAATCGCGCAGACCTCCTTGACGCGATTTCCTCTCATGTCATAAATGGGCTGGATGGCCGTGGCTTCCTCGTTAGTCTTTGCCTCCCAGTAAGGTCGGAGGTACTCCTCGATACGGTCGCCTAGCAGGAGGTTTTGCTCGTAGGAATAACTCGGGGGCGTGAACATCATGCCCATGATGAAATTGCGGTTCCCATTGGGCAGATAGCTGGCCGGCGGCATGAGCCATGCCGCGCCTATGACGCTGGCCGTCATGACGACGGCAATAATCACCACCCTCGCCCAGAGGCCGGAGACGCTTCGGAACGTGAGCAGGTGGATCAGTCGGGAGTACCTGCGCACGATCCAGTCGCAGATCGAAGCCAGGCCGAACAGATTCAGATAGGCGTTCCCGAGGAAGCCATGCTTCTTTTCCTTCGATTTCAACCAGGCCGCCCCCGCCGAGGGGATGACCGTGATGGCGACGATTAGCGACAGCCCCACCGACGCGCATACCGCGAGGGCGATGTCGTAGAAGAGCTGCCCGGCCTCCTCCTTGACCGTCAGGACAGGCGCAAAGACGGCGATGGTGGTCAGTGTGGAGGCGAGAATCGCGCCCCAGACCTCGTTAGCGCCGCGATAGGCGGCGATCCGGGGCCCTTCGCCCATGTGCAGGTGTCGGTCAATATTTTCGAGCACGACGATGGCGTTGTCCACCACCATGCCCACGGCGAAACTCAGCCCCGCCAGCGAGATGACGTTGAGGTTGCGCCCGCAGAGGTGCATGATGACGAATGTCCCGATGACGGAAATCGGAATGGACAGCGCGATGATCCCCGTCGGCCTGACGCTGCGGAGGAACAGGAGCAACACCGTCGCCGCCAGCGCGCCGCCGATGAGCAGATTGTCGGTGACCAAGCCGATGGCGTTGTTGATGTACTCCGTTTCATCGTAGATTTGGTGGATGCGGATCTTGTAGCGATCGTGCTTGAACATGGCGCAGAGACCGGTCCCGTCCTTGTTGATCTCGTCAATGCGCTTGTGGAACTCCTTCATCACCTTGATGACGTTCGCGCCTTTTTCGCGGCGGAGGAGGAGGCCCATCGTTCCCCTGCCTTTCGACCGGTCGAAGTGGACGTTCTTTTCGAGGGTCATCGTCACGCGGGCAATGTCCTCGATGCGAATGGGGGCCTCGCCGTCGTATCGAAGGATGGTCTTGCGGATTCGATCGAGTTCGTCGAATTGGCCGAGGACGCGGTAGCGGACGTCGAGCCGCCCGTCCGCCAGGTCGCCGCCGGATTCGTTTACGTTGTCAAGCTGCAGGGCGTTCCTGATCTGCTCCCAGGTCACGCCGCGGCGGGCGACGGCGTAGGGATCCACCTGGACGTGCACCTGGTGCTCGCGGCCGCCCTTGAGATCAACCTCGGAGACGCCGGGGATGCGCTCCAGGTAGGGCTTGATGTAGCGGTCGAAGTAGTCGTAGAACTCGGCGATGTCATACCCCGGCGACTCCGACTGAACGAAGCACACTGCGATGGCGTTCTCCTCGGCGCTCGACGACGCCTTGATGACCGGCCGCTCCACGTCGTCGGGGTAATCGGGCACCTCGTCGAGCTTGTTCGACACCTCTTGCAGGGCGCGATCTATGCTTACACCGATGTCGAACTCCATCTCGATGTTCGCCAAGCCCAGCTCGGCCGTTGAGGTCATCTTCTGAAGCCCCGGTATGGTCTTGAGCTGCTCCTCCTGTTCCTGGAGGATGGATCGTTCGATCTCCTCGGGGCTTCGGCCCGGCCAGAGCGTGGTCACCCGCACGAGGGGCCGGTCCACATCGGGGGTCATCTGGATGGGAATTGACACAACCGCCAACACGCCGAACAAGATCACGAGGAGCACGCCGACGGTGACCTTGACGGGATTCTCTATGGAGAAGCGGACAATGTCCATCATGCACTCCCGAGCGCCATTACCGCCCCGCCGGCGCACCGGGGCCTTCACCGGGCGACTTGGCTTCAGCGCTCTTGGCGTCCATCAGTCTCACGGCCTGGTTGGGCCGGAGCCGCTCGGCGCCCTCAATCACAACCATCGCTGCGTCCACGAGGAGCTCACGTCCCTCGCTTGTCAGCGGCTCGACGGCGAACCGGTCGCCCACGCGAGCGGCGATCTCGACCGGCGCCGGAACGGCCGTCATCGGCTCGCCGGGCCGGACGATCCACACGATGGAGCCGTCGGGCTTGATAAGGACGGCGTCGCGGGAGACCATGATCTGCTTCTGCTTTGCCCCGACGGGGAACGTCGCGGTGACGCTCATGCCGGCCTTGAGCTTTCCTTCTTTGTCGGACAGGACAACCCGGACGGGATAGGTCCGCGACGCCTTCGAGCCGTAAGGCGTGATGGAATGGAGCCTGCCGGAGCGCGCCTCGCCGAGCGGCTCGATCATCACAGGGATGTCCATGCCGATCTCCAATCGGTTGACCAGCGACTCTGGGACGTTCATCACGGCATAGATATCGCCCCGGCTCACGATGTCCACCACCGGCGAACCCGGGCTGAGGCGCTGGCCCAGTTCCGCGTGGCGGAGGACCACCCATCCGTCGAACGGCGCGACGATATCAATGCGCCTTCGCTGTTCCTCCAGGTCCTGGAGCGTGACCTCCGCCTCCTTGAGCTCCGCCTGCCTCTGGTCATAGGCCGCCAACTGGTCCGTCTGTTCCCGGTCCGGCGCGACGCCCCGCTCAGACAGGGCCGTAAGCCTCTGAAGATTATCCCGCTCCCGGCGCAATTGCGCCTTGATTACCTCGATCCGAGCCTTCTGCTTGGCGATCGCCAGGTCGAGCCAGACCTTGTCAATGCTGGCGATGACCGTCTTGCCCCCCGCAACAGGCGACCCCTCGTAAACATCCATTGCGACGATATTGCCCGTGATCTCGCTGGCCACAGTAACCTTGCGAAGTTCAGCGAGCCGGCCTACGACGCGCGTTTCGGGACAGACTTCCTCGACCCGCGCCTGACCCACCCGAACGAGCGCGCCCGGGGGCTGGGCCGGCGATCCTGCCCCAGGACCTTCGGATTTTCCTTCAGGCGTCAGTTTCTTGATGAACTCTGGGTCCGCCACGCGGCTTCGCCACCACCTGTTAACGCCTACCCCGCCGCCGTAGGCGCCGCCGAGTAGGAACGTAAGCGCGACGGCTATCAGAAAAATCCGACCTTGCTGTCTCTCTTTGGACACAAATCCAACCTCTGTCTCGTGATAGCAATGTTGGGTTCTGTCTCCCGCTGCATGTGCCAGGAGTCAGATAGCCAACCGTAAAAACGCTTGACCTAATCAGCACATTTATATTATCATAATTTACAGGATAATTAAAGAGGCTGAAAGGAGGGCAAAATGGGTCGTAAAAGGGTAGTGCTGTACATTTTGGGGGCCGGGATGCTCGCGGGAGTCCTATTGCACTCGCTTGGCATGGAGGCCCAGGAACGTCCCGGCGTGCCGCTGGGCGACCACGGCGCGGCCAAGATGGAGTTCCAGGAGAAGGAACTCGACAAACTCGTAGGCAAGACGGACCCCACCCAGCCGCCGGCAGGACTCGACCCGCTGGTCTGGGAGGCGTTTATCCCGAAGGATAACGCCATAACCCCCGATCGCGTGGCTCTGGGCCGAAAGCTCTACTTCGACACGCGCCTCTCCAGGGACGGGACAGTTGCCTGCGCGACATGCCACGACGTAACCCGGGGCCTCACCGACCAGATCCCCGTCTCAGAGGGAATCGGCGGCCAGTTCGGCAAACGCAACGCGCCTACCGTCCTCAACACGGCGCTGCTCCAAACGCTATTCCTGGACGGGCGGGCGCCGACGCTCGACCATCAGGCCAGGATGCCGATCGTGAATCCCATCGAAATGGGCATGCCGAACGGGGAGGCCGCAGTCAAGGCCATCAAAGACGACCCCGAATACCAGAAAATGTTTCAGGCAGCCTATGGCCGTCCGGTGAACTACGACGACATTGGTCGGGCCATCGGCGCCTTCGAGCGCACGATCGTGTTTCTTGACTCTCCCTTCCGGCGATTCCTTCTTGGAGACCAAAACGCGATCTCGGCGGATGCGCGGGCGGGGTGGGATCTTTTCAACGGCAAGGCGCGCTGCGTCACATGCCACCACATGAACCTGTCCAACCCGATGGGCACGGATAACCGCTTCCATAACATTGGCGTGTCGGCGCGCCATCAGGACTTCGAGTCCCTCGCGAAGAAGGCGGTGAAGGCGCTGAGCGAGGACTCGTCGGAACAGAAGCTGGACGAACTGGCCCTCGGCACCGACCTGGGAGAACTGGGGCGGTTCATGGTCACCAAAAACCGCTCCGACATCGGGGCCTTCCGCACCTCGATTCTCCTCAACATCGGCATCACGCCGCCCTATATGCACGACGGTTCCCTACCCACGCTGTGGGATGTGATGGACCACTACAACAAGGGGGGCGAGCCGACCCCCTTCCTCGACGGAGGCATGGAGGCCCTCGCGCTGACCGAGAAGGAGATTGACCAGATGGTGGCCTTCCTCTTCAGCCTGACGGACAATCGGTTTGCTGCCGACAACAAACGTCAGATGGAGAAACAGAAGGCGACGGCAAAAGAAAGCCGCGACTTCCGGCACGAAAAAATGGCCTTCCGCAAGAAGCTTCCGTTCGAGGACAGGATCATGGGCGCTCAAGGCGGCAGGAAGTGAGGAACAAATGACCATGAAACACAAGATTAAGAGCATCGAAACGAAATATATGGAAAGCCGTGAAAGTCTCTTCGAATCCTTGAAGAACCTTGATCGGCGCTCCTTTCTGAAGGTATCCGGCGCGGCGATGGGGGCGGTCCTCGCCAGGGGCCTGACATTGCCCCACTCGTTCCAGCCGATCAACGTGGCCCACGCGGCGGTCGGGTCGGGTGAATCCCCCAAGTTCCGCTTCGCCTACATCTCCGACTCGCATCTCTATGCGAAGGAACTGAACGACCGCTTCGCGCGGTCGCTCATGCGGGCGGTGGATGACGTGAACAATATGGACCCGCAGCCGGACTTCGTTTTTTATGGCGGAGACCTTGCTCAACTCGGTCAGGCGCATGAACTTGAACTCGGCGCGCAGATCATCAAGAACCTGAAAGCCCCTCTAAAGATCATGGTGGGTGAGCACGACTGGTACCTGGACATGGGCGAGAAGTGGCAGGCGCTTTTCGGCAAACCCACCTATTCCTGGGACCACAAGGGCGTGCACTTCGTCGTGCTCATGAGCGTAATGGAAAAGGACTTTTGGACGAAGCGCGGCATGACCCCCATGCAGCGAATGACGACCGTGGCGGGCCTCGACAACGGCGTGCAAAGCCCATTCATGGTCGGCAACGAGCAGCGAGAGTGGCTGAAGAAGGACTTGGAGAAATACCCTAACAACACGCCCCTCATCGTTTTCTCCCATTCGCCGCTCTACAAACTCTACAAGAACTGGAATTTCTGGACGGACGATGCGGAGGACGTCCAGGCCGTCCTGAAGCGCTTCAACAAGGTGGTCGTGATCCACGGTCACACGCACCAACTGCTGACCAACCGCATCGGCAACATCCATTTCCACGGTGTGCTGTCCACCGCATGGCCGTGGCCCTACGCGCCGGAGGGCATGCCGCCGCTGACGATCCAGATGAGCCGGCCCGATCCGTTCAATCCCAACGACGGCTGCGGCGACGGGGAGGTGCTGGTCCATGCCGACGGACTGGTGGACAAGGTTTACAACCTGTGGAACCGCAATCCCATCACCGTGGCAAAAGGCTACACCGAAAGCTGGGGGAAGCAGTTCGTTCCACCCAAGCCGAATCGTCCGGGCTTCTGAAAAAGACATAACCATTTGGAGGAAATCCCCATGTCTTCGGATGCAAAGAGAGCATTCGTAGTCGCCGCATTCGTCGCCGTCGTCGCCCTCTTCATCGGGTGCGAGGAGCAGTTGCAGTCAACTAAAAAGGCCGAGCCCGCCTCCGCCGAAAAGGGCGCGAAGGCCGAGCCCCAAGCCCTTGTTGACGCGCACATGGCGCAGTGGAAACGAAAGAACCCCGATCGTGTGGACAACTGGGTCAAGGAGGAAAAGGAGCGCCACAAGATCCAGCCGCCCGCCGATAACAGCGACCTCCTCAAAGGAGACCAGGGAAAGGGCCATACATATGGCAACTACACGGCGCAGGACATTCTCATCTGGGCGAGGGAAACCGAGAAATTGGTGGTGGAGGGATCGCGTATCTTCCACAGCGCCCAGCTCCTGGGAGGGACGGTGGGGGTCTCCTGCGACATGTGCCACCCCGACGCCGCGAATACACACCCGGAGACTTATCCCAAGTTCCAGCCCCAGATGGGCCGCGTGGCGCTGCTGCGCGACATGATTAACTGGTGCATCGAGCATCCCGTGCGCGGCAAGGCCATAGCAGCCGACGACCCGCGGATGAGGGCCCTTGAGGCCTACATCATGGCGCAGCGCAAGGGGGTCCAGATGAACTACGGCAAGCACTAAACGAACGGTGACCATTCAGCCAAGTGGGTGACGCGGTCTTGTCATTCCCGCCCCGCGTCCGCACAGGGCAGGAATCCACGAGTGGTCGAAGGCTACCTGGCCGTGACAGGAGCAATCTCGAGCTCGTCCAGATATGCCTCGGTAATGGCAGTGCTCGCGCTGTGAATCCAGAGCTGGAGAAACTTTGTCCCCTCCGGCGGCGTGAAGGGTGCGACGAAGGGTTCCCATTTGCCCGCCGGGCCGGTTACCGTGGTCACGGCGCCGATCCAGCCCTGCTCGTTGATCCGATGGTTCAGCATGTTCCCGTCTTTGTCGAGGTAGCGCATATAGAGTCCCACGCCGTCGCCGGAGACGCAGAAAACCTTGCCACGAAGCTCGAAGGGGCCGACCTTCTCGATGGTCATGCGGGCGGACGTGATGCTCGATCCATCCTTCTTGTTCCGGTCCACGATTTTGAGAGAGGTCTTGCCCTCGCTGGCCTGCTCGTTGGAGAGCGATCCCATGCTGTCCTCGCGGATCTGCCAGCCCCAGGTTCCTTCCTCGAAGCTGCCGTTGCGAAGGAGTGGACCGCCCTGCTCTGCCGGCCGGATGGTGAGCGTGACCGTCGCCGTTGTCACGGGTTTAGTCAGGTTGATGCCGATGCGCGTCGGGAGCGTGGGTGTGTGAACGTCCTCCTTGATCTCCTCGGCCTTGATCGCATACTCGGCGCCTTCGATCTTGATGTCCACGCGAACCGCTTCCTCCGTGTCGTAGATCAGCAACCTGCCCGGCTCGGTCTCTTTCCATCGTCCGAGGGTGATGATCGCCGTGGCGAAGTCCTTCGGTCCGGCGAACTCGACGGTGTCGGTCACCGTGAGCGAGCCGGCATCCTTCCTGGAATAGATGAAGGTCCGTTCGAGCTTCTTCAGCTCCGGGACCGGGTATGCCGAGGCGATGTCTATGACGAAGGTATCGGCTTCGTCGGTGAAGTCAGTCTTGATAACCTTCGCGCAGGCGTCGCGGCCGGTGCGCTGCATCGCTCCGGCGACGAGGGGGACGGCGTGGCCGTAGGAGTTCAGCACGTTGCTCACGTATCGGTCCTTGCTGAAGGTGCGGCCGGTGTAAACCTCCGACCCGGGATCGAGGAGGACGGCCTGCTGTCCGACCACCACCACGTACGACCCGACGTCGTTGTGGTTGTGGTGCTCGGCATTATGTCCGCCCTTGAGCGCGACGCCCATGCGGCAGGCGGCGCGGTCACCGGGGCGGCAGATGAGGATGCCCGCGTCGTTGAACCAGGACCTCTGGCCGATGTCTACCTGCGGCGCCTCGGCAGGAGGAGTTTTCGAGGCCGAGTTGGGGAAGGAGTACATCATGCTGCCGTACAACCCGCCGGGACTGACGGGATCATACTCCTCCCACCGCCGCAGGCCGAGGCGGAAGCGGCGGCTGACGAACCACATGATGTCGGCGCTGGGCCTGGCGTTCACCCCGCAATCTGCGAAGGCGGGATAGACGCCGTTCATGATCTCGATGCGCGCCCCGAACTTGGCCGGCTCCTGAACCTCCGGGCGGGCCATCGGGTCCACGCCGCCGCTTGTCGCCTGGCAGATCGCCTCGGACAGGATCACGTAGTGGCCGAAGCCGTAGTTCCAGTAGCCCAGCCCCTCGGTGCAATAGCCGTCGGGCGGGAAGCCGCTCAGGAAGTTCCTGGAGTATTCCTCCGCCGCGGCGATGAAGAAGGCCCGGCCCTCGCGGGATTCGAGCGTGGCCAGCGCCGCGCCTGTCACGCCGGCGAGGCAGACGGCGTTCCAGTTGCTCGTGGTCTTCATCCACCAGTTGATCTGCCGCTTGCCGTTGACCATGTCGCGGTAGGGGTTGAGGACGCGGCGCATCAGATTGTCGCGGATCAGTTGACGGACCTCCGCGCTCAGTTTGTCGCCGAGGAGGAAATTCGCCGTGGCGAGGTCGTGGGCGAGGGAGGCCGAGCGGAGATCAATGTCGATGCTCTTGCCGTAGAAGTTCGTCAGGTTCCGATCGTGGGCAGGATAAACCCAGGTCCGCTCGGAGCAGAGGACGCGGATGATTTCCTCGATGGGTTTGAGGAACCGTCCCTTGTTCTCGACACATTCGGCCAGGACGAGGGGGGCGAGGCGGCTCTGGCGTCGGCTGCTGATTGTCTGCCATCGGGTGCGGTTGCCTGTGCGGGAGAAGTCGAGGAACTGCTCATCGCTCAGGTCGGGGATCGGCGCGGTGAGGAAGCCCTCCGCGCTCCGTATCACACCCTTGTAGCCCGCGTGCTTCGCCAGGGCATCCCAGGCCGCCCGATCGGTGATCGGCCGCCCGAAGGCGGCGGGACGCTCGGCGAGCATCGGCGCGATTGTCTTGACGCGTTCTTCCATGGCATTTCCTTTCGTCTCATCGGCTTGGATGGAGACACGGAGGACGAGTGTGCACAGACAGATCACGACCCAAACGGTTGGTTTCATGGGCAAGTCTCCTTTTTCCAAAGCGTTCCTCCGGCAATAGGGATGGTAGCACATAAGCGCCGCCTTGTAAACGAGAAGGTTGGCGCTTGAAGATTCGATGCGAGACCGGTAGAATGATTACGTTGCTTATAGAAAACTATCCCGAGAAATTCAGTAGGTGGAGGCCATTGGATGGGAGAGACCATCCCCGTCCTTCGCTACGTGAACCTGCCCCGCGACGAGCGCCCCGACCAAGGCGTCTCGCCGGAGGAGCGGGCAATCCTGGACAAGGTGAACCAGAAGGTCGCCGCGGCGGAGTCGCTTGAGCAGGTGGTGGATTTCGTCTTCGAGACCACGCGCCCCCTCTGCCCGTGCGACCGGATCGGCCTGGCCTTTGTCGAGGAGGATGGTCGGCGGGTGACGGCCCACTATGCCGTCGCCGACTACGAGCCGATTCTGCTGCGGAAGCCCTACTCCGAGGACCTGAACGGAAGTTCGCTGAAGGAGGTCATCGAGCGCGGCGCGCTGCGGATCATCAATAACCTGGAGACCTACCTCAAGGAACACCCGAAGAGCGTGTCCACCAAACTGATCCTGAAGGAGGGCGTGCGGTCGAGCATGACATGCCCTTTGTCCGTGGACGGTCGGAACGTGGGGCTGCTCTTCCGCAGCTCGCGGCAGCCGAACGCTTACGACGACCATGACGTCCTCATGCACCAGGCCATAGCCGAGCGCCTGAGCCAGGCGGTGGAGAAGGCCCGCCGGATCGAACAACTCCAGAACGCGCTAAACGACTACTTCGAGATGCTCGGCTTCGTCAGCCACGAGCTGAAGAGCCCGGTCGCCTCGATGGTGACCAATGCCCGGGTCCTGCTGGACGGCTATGTCGGAGAACTTACGGAGAAGCAGCGGGCGCGCATCGAGCCGATGGTCCGCAAGGGAGAGTACCTCCTGGGGCTGGTGCGGGAATACCTCGACTTGGCCCGCATGGAGGGGGGGAACCTGGAACCGAAGTTCACGACGGTGGATGATTTTGTGAATGATGTGGTCGAGCCTTCGATCGAGATCGTCCTCCCGCAGATCGAGGAGAAGAAGATGCGGCTCACGCGCAATCTGCCCGATGGACCGATCCGGGTAGAGTGCGACCCGAACCTCCTCAAGATCGTGGTCGTGAACCTGATTGGCAACGCCGCCAAGTACGGCAACGACGGCGGGGAGATCCGCGTCGCAGTGGAACGCAATGACATGGAACTGAACGTCGCAGTATGGAACGAAGGCCCCGGCTTTCCGCCGAGCGCCCGGGCAAAGCTCTTCCGAAAATTCTCCCGCATCGAGACGCCGGAGCTGATGAAACGAAAGGGCACGGGGGTGGGCCTATACACATCGTGGCGGATCATTCAACTGCACGGCGGCCGGATGGCCGCGGAATCGGAGGAGGGGAGCTGGGCGGAGTTCTCATTCCGCATCCCCCAGCCCATCACGTTGAAAGGAGCGGTCAGTGAAGGCGTTGATCGTTGAAGACGAACGGGACCTCCGCGAGTTCTTTCGGCGGGTGGTCAGCGCGGCCGGGTTCGAGACGCAGACGGCCGAGAACGGCCAGGAGGGGCTCCGCCTGTATCAGGACTTTCGACCGGAATTGGTTCTGTGCGACATTCGAATGCCCGTCATGAATGGTCTGGAACTGGTGCGGGCTATCCGCGGGCACGGCTCCGACTCCATCGTGGTGATGGTGACCGGCCATCAAGGAGAGGACTACGTGATCGAGGCCCTCCGCGCCGGGGCGAACAACTACTTAAAAAAACCGGCCGGCATCGCCGACCTCAGACCAATGGTCGAGAAATACGCCGACCTGATCCAGAACCGCGGCACGCGCAAAGAGCTGCTGGATATGACCGTCAAGCGACAGATCACCATGCAGTTCGAAAGCCGCATTGACCTGATCGCCCGCGTGGCGGACCATCTCACGCAGGAATGCGTCGGCGTATTCTCCGAGCAGGAATGCCTCTCCGTTCACCTCGGCATCTACGAACTCCTGGTGAACGCTGTCGAGCACGGGAACCTGGAGATCGCCTACAAGGAAAAATCCGAGGCCCTCCGGGCGGGCATGTTGGACTACCTCTACAACGAGCGGCAGGCCACCCCGGAGCTGGCGTCGCGCAAGGTCACGGTGGATTTCTTTCTCGATGAGACCGGCTGCGAATGGCTCATCTCCGACGAGGGGCAGGGCTTCGACTGGCGCTCCCTCCCCGACGCCATCGAGGAGGAAGGCTTCCTTCGCCCCCACGGTCGCGGCATCCTCATCAGCCGCTTCGTCTTCGACGAGGTCGAATTCATGGGCAAGGGCAACATCGTCCGAGTGCGAAAAAATTCAACCCCAACGAAGGGCGCAGGCCCAGGAAAGAGCCAAGAGATACTCTGATTGCGCGATTGCTCCACAACTGGCAATCTCACGGAAGGTGTGAAAAATTGTAGGCGCACCCTTTACGGGTGCGCGAGAGCGCCACGGATCGGCCCGCAGGCTGAAGCCTGCGACTACTACAAGTTTGATTCTTTCAACCTTCATGGTTCAATGGGGTAACGGCGATGAACGACGAAACGCGAGACGAGCAAGAGAGACAAGAGCCTGACGACGCGCAATCCACACGGAAACTCTCCCCTGACGAAATGGCGGAGATGACCGCTCCCGACCGCCAAGGTCCCAGCCTTACTGCCGATATAGCCGAGAAGTATGAGGTCATCGAAGAAATTGCGCGCGGCGGCATGGGCGTCGTCTATAAGGCGAAGCAGAAGACCCCCTCCCGCCTCATCGCCCTAAAAGTGATGCTTCAGGGCGCTCTGGCCACGGAAGACGAGAAACGGCGGTTCCTGCATGAGGCGAACGCCGCCGCCCGGCTCAAACACCCCGGCATCGTCCCCATCTACGAGGTCGGTGAATCCGAGGGCAGCTACTACTTCACGATGGAGTATGTCGAGGGGCAGACGCTCGCCAAGTATCTCGAAACGCATGAACTGACCCTGAAGGCGAAGCTCGACCTCTTCCAGCGTATCTGCGAGATCGTCACCCATGCCCACATCCAGGGGGTGATCCACCGCGACCTCAAACCGTCCAACATCATGATTGATAAGGACGGCAGCCCCCGCATCCTCGATTTCGGCCTTGCCAAGATGACGGAGATGGGACCGGACGAACATCGGAGCTTCGTCACGATGTCCGGGGTCGTGGTCGGGACGCTGGCCTACATGAGTCCCGAGCAGACGCTCGGCAAGCCGGAGGAGATTGACACGCGGTCGGACGTCTATTCCCTCGGCGTGATCCTCTACCAGATGCTCACGGGGGCGATGCCCTATCCCGTGGACATCCCCGACCCAATCGAGACGATCCGCAACATCCGCGAACGCGAACCGAAGCGTCCATCCACCGTCATGAGGATACTGAGGGACGACCTGGAGACGATCATCCTCAAAGCGATTGCGAAGGAGAAGGAACGCCGCTACCAATCCGCCGCCGACCTCGCCCGCGACGTCGACCACTATCTCAGAAGCGAACCCATTGACGCCCGCCCGCCGAGTGCGTGGTACAAGTTCCGGAAAGCCGTTCAGCGTAACAAGGTGGCCAGCGCAGCCACCGTTGTCATTATCCTGGCCTTTCTTGTTGCCTTTTTCTGGGTTAATGCCGCGAGGAAGCGTGCGGAGAGGGAAGGCTACTATGCGAAAATCCTTGCCGCGCAGGCCAAGATAGAGGAACATCACTATATCCAGGCGCGTGAATTGCTGGAGAGTTGCCCGATGCGTTTGCGGAGTTGGGAATGGGGTCGGCTGAGGTACCTTTGTAGCTCCGATTTCGTCAAAGCCAAGCCTTTCTTTTTGGCTCTTTCGGCTGTCGCCGCCACCCCGGATGGGAGAGGGGTCGCCACCGGAAGGGGTGACAATGCAATGAAGGCGTGGGACGGGCAGACGGGCCGCGAGTTGCTCACGTTGAAGGGGCACTCCGGCTCGGTCTTGGCTGTTGGCATCAGTCCTGACGCGAGGTGCATCACCACAGCAAGCGAGGACAAGACAGCGAAGGTCTGGAACGTGAAGACGGGGCAGGAACTGCTCGCGTTGAAAGGGCACTCCGACTCCGTTCGGGCTGTCGCCGTCAGTCCCGACGGAAAGCGGATCGTCACGGGAAGCAAGGACAACACGGCGAAGGTCTGGGACGGGGAAACGGGTCAGAAGCTGCTTACCTTGAAGGGTCATTACGGCCGGGTTTCGGCTGTCGCCATCAGCCCGGACGGAAGGCGGACCGCGACGGGAAGCTATGACAGGACGGCGAAGGTCTGGGACACCGCGACGGGCCAGAAGGTCTTCACCCTCAAGGGGCATGGGCGGTCTGTCTATTGCCTGGCATTCAGCCCGGACGGGCGGCGGATCGTCACGGGGAGCGAGGACGAGGCTGCAAAGGTCTGGGATGTCGCGATGGGCAAGGAGGTCCTGACGCTCAAGGGGCATACAAAGGGGGTGCGTTGCCTCGCGTTCAGCCCCGACGGGAAGCGCATTGTCACGGGAAGCTTGGATCATGCAGCGAAGGTTTGGGAGGCAGCGACGGGCAGGGAACTGGTGACGATGAGGCTGGAGGATGAGGCCGGTGATGCTCGGTTCAGTCCGGACGGTTTGAATCTCGCGGTTGCGCACGGCAACGAAGTAACCGTCTTTCCTGCCCTCGACTGGACGAAGACGCCGGAGGAGCTGGAGCAGGAGAAGTTGGAGCGCTGGCGGAAGATGTGGCAAGAGGCGCAGGAGAAAAAGAAGTAGCCTCGCCGATGCATCTCCGTCAAGGGCCTGCGGACCATGCCGTCCGGCCTACACCCCGCGATAACCGATGCAACCGACCGCGATCACCAGATGTAGTTCGCAAACGTCGTCCCCGGGGTCACGCTGCCGCCGACGGGGGAGCCGGTGACTTTGAGCGTCCCGTTGCCCGGCGCCGTGCCGCTGTCGCCGATCTGGCCGGTGAAGTTGCCGTTCACCGTCACGTTGCCGAAGACGCCCGCCAGGAGCGAACCCGTCAGGTCGCCGTTGACCGTGATGTTCGCGTTGGCCGCCGAGCCGATGATATCCACCGTCCCTGCGAGGCCATAAGTCACCAGAAGGCTCGATTGCAGACTGCCCATCTTGACGGTCGAACCGGCGGCTACACCCGCCGTGGTGGTCGCGCCGTAGAGCTGGGCCGTTGTCACCTGGCCGGTTATGTCCACCGTCGAGGCGCCCTGAATCCCGTAGGTGACCTTGAAGAGGTTCGTGTTGCCGTGGATGGTCAGGTTCGCGTTGTTGATCCCGCCGTCAATCGTTGCCGTCGTCACATTGCACTGGGCCGACGTCTCGCCGACGGTGATGTGGCTGCCGTTGGTCAGCCCGCCGGTGACCTGGAGCAACTTCAGCGCGCTGCCGCCGATGCCCACGAGCGAGTTGTCCACGCCGCCATTCAGATAGACGTTGTCTGCGCCCCCTGCCAGCCAAAGCCAACTGTCCTTCAGTCCGCTGGTAGTCTTGAACGTGGTCGTCTTGCCGCCGATGGCGATGAACGAGTTGGCGACGCTGTTGGTGAACTGCAAGGTATTTACCGTCCCGCCCACGCCGACCATGCTCCAGGTCATCGCCTTGGAGAACGTGGCCTGGGACAGGTTGCCGAAGACCCAGAGCATCGCAGTCTGCGTAGCGCCCTGGACGGTCGCCGTGCCGAGATTGCCCGTAACGAGGATGCCCGACTCCTTCAGGTTGCCCCCGATCGTCAGGCTGTTCAGGTTGCCTGTCACTTCGATCGTCGGCATGCCGTTAAGTCCCCCGGTGACATTCCCGCCTATCTGGATGCTGCTCGCGTTGCCTTTGGACCGAACTAGTGCATTGGTCATGTCGCCTTTGCAGTAGAATGTAACAAGCGATGAGAAGCCGACGATACCCGCCGTCGTCATGGAGCCGGCGGAAAAGTATTGCATGTTGCCCGCGGCGATCTCGGCGGATGTCACGCTGCCTGTGATCGTCATCTTCGCCGCGCCGGCCGCCCCGATCATTGATACCGCCATGGATCCAGAGACATGGACGTTAGGCGCGTCGCCCCCAATCTGGGTGATGCTGCTGATCATGTCCTTGCCCACCTGAAACGAACTGACATTGCCTTTCGCGGCGAACTTGCACATCGTCATTGTCCCGACGACCTGATACAGCGACGCAGTGCCGTATACGTACGTCAGGCAAGTGGCGGCGTCGCCCTGGAAGATCTCCTTGGTCAGGTTGCCTCCGACCGTCAGATCAACCTTGCTGGCATTTCCCTGAATGTTTATCGTCCCCAGGTTCTGCTTGATATCCACCTTTGTGTCGGACACCGCTCCCTTGCCGCCGGCCAGGAGCTGGATGGTCCCGAAGGACTCCGCTGCCGCGCCGGCGATGGCGCCCCCCGTCAGCGAGTCGCCGCCCGTTCCGAGATTGAGATCCTGGATGGTCAGCGTGGAGGACGATGTCGCCCCCGAAAGGGTGATCGCCTTGATGTTGTCGCTTCCGCTCGGCGCAGCGCCGCCCGTCGTCCACTGGACGTCCGCTGCGCCGGGTCCGCCGTACTGCATGCGCACCAGATCGCCGCTCGCATCGGTGAAGGTGTAGATCGGATTGGCCGCCGACAGGGTGACTGGGGCCACGCGCGACTCGAGTTCTTCCAGCTGCAACGCTCTATGAACTCTCTTGCTCATCATGTTGCTCCTCTTCCCTTGCCCAAATTGTCTCACGGTTCCCGAGTCCGTTCCTCAAACCATCGGTGCATATGAGCAAGGGCCATGCCAATTTGCGCACAGGTGCGACATAATCGCAACCATTTGGCGTGCAATCAGTTAAGAAGTTATCACAACAACGGTACAACGCAAGCGCCAGTAAAATACCTTTCGTTATGCAAAGCGCATCGCCTTTTTTCCTTGCATCATCCGACGGCCCTTGATAGGCTCGATGCATGATCTCCGGGGGCGTTGAATGGACCTCGTATTTGGATGTCGGAGGTCGCTGCCGTGCGCAAGCGCATGATCCTCGCCGTTCTCCTCCCCGCATCAGTAATCGGCCTCGCTTCGCTGTCTATCGCTGCCGACCAAACAGGCCCCGACGTATCGAAGCTGTACGTCAAGAAGGCCACGTTCACGGAGACGCTACTCGCAACCCGCACATCCCTCCGGAAATACAACCAAGAACGAGGTTTTTCCCCCGTCCTGAGCTACCTCATGCGCAAGGGCAGCGGCCCGCTCGAGATCTCGGTCGATGTCTCCACCGTGGACCAGATGTTCCTCGTCGCCTTCCACGAGGCCCAGCGTTGCCGCATCCCCGCCGTGTGGGGCGACGCAAAGCTGATCGGCAAGGACAGCAAGGAGATCCCCCTCGGCGCCCTCAAGCCGGCGTTGAAGCAGGTACCCTACGGGGCCGTGGCGGTGAACCGCGGCCTTGACGGCAAGCCGCTCTCCGTCGCCAAGGCGCAGTTCAAGACCGGCATCAGCACCTTGACGCCCGGCGAGCTGAGCTACAAGCTGGACAAAAAGTTCAAGACCTTCACGGCCTCCATCGGCGTCTGCAACACGGCCGACAAGCCGGTATCCATCCGCCTCAAAGTCCTCGACCGTCCGGACAAGGAGTCCATCGAGTCGGCGCTGTGGGAGCGCATTGCGAGGGACTTCCCCTTGGAGACAAGCCAATTCTACAGCGATGGTCCCTACTGGCTCTCTCTTGCCGACAGCACGGGCCTCGAAAAGCACCTGACCAACGCCGTCGCCGGTAGGATGGGGCCGCTCGGCGAGGGGATCAAGAAGGAGCTTCAGGCCCTGTGGAAGACAAAGCCCACCCCCGACGACCCGCGCGGCCTCCAGCTCTTCGCCAAGGCCTGTCGCTTCCAAAGCGCCGCGACGGACCTCCAACGGGCGAACCTGGCGGCGATGCGTCGGCTCATTGAGGGACATGCCGCCGACTCCGGCAAATGGCTTGAGCGTCTTAAGGAATTCGAAGGCCGACAGGCGGCCATCCACCAGGCCATGATCCAGGCCGATGAATCGGCCCTGGCTCAAATCAATACCTTCGTCGCCGATGCGCAGGCCCTTCTCCGCGAGATGCTCCTGCCCATCGTCGGCGCGGACGAGATTGTCTATGCCCTTCGCCACCCCGGCCGCGACGGGCACTGGTACGCCAACTTCGCCTACTGGTGTTCCGACCCCGAGAAGAAGATCTACAGTCCCGACGGCGGCCGGCTGTGCAAGCTGAACCTCCGCACGGGAAAGACGACGGTTCTCCTCGACGACCCCAAGGGCGCCTTCCGCGACCCGCAGGTCCATTATGATGGAAAGAAGATCGCCTTCTCCTGGCGAAGGGACGGAGCGGAGTATTACAACCTCTACGAGATCAACACCGACGGGACGGGCCTGCGGCGGCTCACCAGCGACCCCTGCGACGACTACGAGGCGACCTACCTGCCCGACGGCGACATCATCTTCTGCTCCACGCGCTGCCTCCGATGGGTCAACTGCTGGCACACGCAGGTCGGCATCCTCTACCGATGCGACGCCGACGGCCAGAACATCCGCGTCCTCTCCAGCAACATCGAGCACGACAACACGCCGTGGCCCCTGCTTGACGGGCGCATCCTTTACACGCGGTGGGAGTACGTGGATCGATCGCAAATGGTCTTCCATCACCTGTGGACGGTCAACCCCGACGGCACGGGGCAGATGACCTACTACGGCAACATGCACCCCGGCATGGTCTTCATCGATGCCAAGCCCATCCCCGGCACGGACAGGATCGTCGCCGTATTCTGCCCTGGGCACGGCCGCCGCGAGCACGCAGGCGTGATCCGGGTCGTCACGCCGAACGCCGGACCCGACGATCAGGACGCGGCGAAGATCATCAATCCAAACCCCGTCTTCCGCGACCCGTATCCGCTGGCCGAGGATTTGTTCCTGGTGGTATACGAAAACCAGATGCTCCTCATGGATGGGCAGGGCGAGACGCAGGAGGTCTGCCGGGGCGACATCATGCTCCACGAGCCGCGGCCTATCCGCCCCCGACCGCGCGAGCCGGTGATGGAGCCGCACGTTGATTACGCCCAGGCCACCGGACGGCTGATCCTGCAGGACGTTTACGAGGGCCGGAACATGGTCGGCGTCAAGCGCGGAGAGATCAAGAAGCTCCTCGTCCTCGAATCCCTGCCCAAACCGGTCAGCCACAGCGGCGGCATGGACATGATCAGCGGCGGCGGAACGTTCACTATCGAGCGTGTCCTCGGCACCGTGCCCGTCGAGCCGGACGGCTCGGCCTACTTCGAGGTCCCGGCCAATCGCCCTGTATTCTTCGTGGCGCTCGACGCGAACGACCTGTCCGTCAAGCGGATGCACAGCTTCTGCAGCGTCGTACCAGGGGAAAGGACGGGCTGCGTCGGCTGCCACGAGCCGCGCGGGAAGACCCCCGCCCTCGCGACGGAGCCGGTCTTTCAGGCCCTGCGCCGCCCGCCGAGTAAAATCGCCCGCTTCGATGGGCTGCCCGACGTGATTGACTTCCCACGCCATGTCCAGCCCATCCTGACCAAACATTGCGTGAAGTGCCACAATCCCGAGAAGTTCGCCGGCAAGGCGATCCTGACCGCCGACTACGGCGCAAGGTATGGGGACAAGCGCTTCACCACGGGCTACTGGACGCTGCTCCTCCGCGGCCAGCTTGCCGACAACGGCAATTACAACGGCAACACCGCCCCGCGAACCATCGGAAGCGGCGCGAGTCCGCTGATGAAAAAGATCATGACCAAACACAACGACGTCGCGCTCTCGGAGGACGAGAAGCGCATCATCTGGATGTGGCTCGAAACCGGGGCGGCCTACGCCGGGAGCTACGCCGCGCTCGCCTCGACCTCCGGCCCGTCCGTCTGGGGCGCTGTGGCCCAACACATGGGCCGCTGCCGCTCGTGCCACACCCAGGAGAAGATGACGCTGCCCACAGGCATGAAAGGCAATCCGCCGCACTACTGGCGGGAGATCCCTCCCGGCGCGGAGCGCTTCCACCTCGCCCTGATCGTGAACGAGAGCCGGCCGGAGAAGTCGCTCGTCCTCCTCGCCCCCCTGGCCAAGGAGGCGGGCGGCCTCGGCATCTGCCCCGGGCCGGTCTTCAAGGACGTGAGCGACCCCGACTACCAGAAGATGCTGGCCGCCATCGCGGCCGGGAAGGAGTATCTCGACAAAACGCCGCTTTACTGTCAGCCGGAGTTCCGGCCCGACGAGCACTACATCCGCGAGATGAAACGCTACGGCATCCTGCCCAGGGACCTCCCTCCCGACGCGCCGATTGATGTCTATGCAACCGACCAGGTCTACTGGCGGTCGTTCTGGTATGCGCCGAGGGAGACTGCCAAGTCAGGGGAGATGGCGCGGGGCGACGACCGCCGGAAATAAACGAAATTCCCTCGTCCTCACATGCCCCCGGATACCATGCACCTGGATTTGGCCAGGAACTGAAACCCGTAAACTTTCACTCCCTCCCCGATGATCCGCAGGCGGATGGGTTTGCCTTGCCGGGTCGGCAGGTCGGGCTTCCCCTGCCAAGTGACGGTCTTCGCTGCGTCGTTGCCCCACAGCCGGTCCGCCTCGCGGAGGGCGAAGCCGGGGATCGGGCGGCCGCGCTCGTCGCGCAGTTCGGCCTTCAGCCACCCCCCGGCGTTGGCGTCCATGTTGATCTGGAGGGCATCGCCTTTGAACCTGAGGGGGACGGTGACCAGATCTCCGCCCGACCATCGGGCATCCTGCGAAACGAAACCGTCGAGGCGGATGCGTGCGAGGCCGATGCCCCCCGCGTACGGCTTGCGCTGCCCGTGAGCGCCGTGCGCATGATCGTAGCCGGCATAACACATCAGGATCTCGTCGCCCCGCCGGACCATGCCCGCGGCCATGTAGATGCTCCCGGCGTCAAAGGACCCTGCCGGGCCGAGGCCGAGGAATGGGTCTTTCCATCGGGTGTAGCTCACCCCGTCCCGGCTGGTGCAGAGGTGCACGTCGAGGGTATCCGGCTGGTGGTAGAAGTTCGACGAGAACATGAAGTAGCTATCGGCGGCGAAGGGATACTTGACGGCGGCCGAATTATAGTAGTCCACACCGGTCTTGTAATTCATCCTTTCGGCGGGAGTGGGTTCCATGATCCGCATCGGCGCGGGGAACCTGCGAAAGTCTCGGCTCTCCGTCCGACCGATGGCGCGGTAGCGGAGGCGGAAGCCCTTATCGGGTGTGACCGTTCTCCCATCCTGATAGATCATGCCTTCGTTGGACCGAACGAAGGCGACGTATTTTCCGATCCGATCGTCATAGTAGGCCACGTTCGTCGTGTCGGTGTACCACGGGACGATCGGCTTTGGCAGACGCCTCCAGTGGATGCCGTCGGGCGAGACCGCGCCATAGATGGCGTGGTAGATCTTCTGCACGGGCACGTCCTCTACGAGGTGCACGTGCGGCAGACGCGGCCCGCCGCCGTAGATCATCTTGTACCGCTCCTTCGGCGGCGCGATGGGGTCCTTGAAGACGGTGCAGCCCAGCCGGTCAATGAAGAGCATGTTGTTCGTCCGGCTGCCCTGGTATTGGACCACGCCCGCGCGCTGTTTCTCCCAGTGGATGCCGTCGGTTGATGTGGCATGGCAGAGGACATATCGCCGCTCGGCGCCTCGCAGATCGGCGAGGGTCTTCGCGTCGAGCGTCCCGGAGTTGACGATCTTTTTGCCTTTTTTCGAGCGCTTCTTCGGGTCGAAGTACTCCACCGCGTACCACAACCGGTACGTCCCGTCATCGTCCATGATGGAGGCATTGCTGTCGCCGCAGATGCCGCCGATTTCCCACGGCTGGTCGGGGACAAGCACCGGATCGGGGCGGCGGAGCGCGGGGTTCATGGTGGCGATGAAGCCCGATTTCTTCGCGGTCAGTGCATCATCGAAGAGAAGCTGCTTCTCACATCCGACGTTGACAGGAGATCGGGCCATGTCGTGTGCTCCTTGATGAATGGATGCCGTTTCGGTTCGTGGGGCCAGTGTAGCAGATGGGGTGAGACAGGATCAAGCGGAGGGCTGCTCCTCTCCTAATCCTACTCCTAATCATAATCTTAATCCTCTTCGCCCGTAAGAGAAAGAGAGATTAGGAGTAGGAGTAGGATTAAGATCAGGATCAGCAAGGGGCGGGCGCGAAGGCCCGCCCCTGCGCCGGCTTGCGTTCAGACCAGGAACTGCTGGATGTATCGCTGCGAGAGAAGGATCATCTTTTCCCGGAGCGGCGGCCGGCTCCACTTGGGGCCGTGCGGCTCGATGGAGAGATACCCCTGGTAGTTCCACTCGTGCAGGAAGGCCATCACCTTGCCCCACTCGATGTCGCCCATGCCCGCCGCGGGCTGGGAGACCAGCTCGCCGCCCATGTAGAGGTGCTCCTTGATGTGGACGTAGAAGATCTTGTCGCCGTGGTTGCGCAGAAAGACCAGGTAGTCGTCGCCGTGGTGCTTGATGTTCGCCGGGTCGAGCTTGATGCCCACGTCTGGCATGACCTCCCACACCTTGCGGTAGGCCTCGACGTTGACAAAGAAGCTGTTGCCGTGGACGGCGTAGAGGGCGATCTTCAGCCCGGCGTCGGCGGCCCGCTTGACGTAGGGCGGGAAGACCTTGGCGAACTCCTCCACCTTTTTATCGAGGGGGGCGTCGGGGATGTCGCCGCCGCCGGTGATGAGGATGCTGGCGCCGAGTTTGTGGCCCAGCTCGATGGCCCGGTCGAGCTGCTTCAGGCTCTCCTTGCGTTCCTCCGGCTTGGGCGAGATGTGGTTCCATCCCCATAGCCCCAGGGCCGAGGCCTTAGCGCCGTGCTTGTCGAGGATGGCCCGCATCTTCCCGATGGTATCGGCGGTGAGGTCCTTGAAATTGGCCCAGTAGTTGTACTCCAGGCCGTTCAGGCCGTGCTTGACGGCGAACTTCGCATCCTCCTCCACGCCTTGCAGACTGTTCATGCCGATGAAACCGATCTTCATCTTTTTCCTCCTTCTTCATGGAATGGGGACAGACGACGTCGCGTTCGTCTGTCCCCGGCGGATATTCGCAAATGTCAATGTGGCCTACGCCTCGTCGTAGTCCTTCAGCGGCCGATACCAGATGTTCCGGAAACGGACGGGGTTGGTGTGGTCCTGGAGCATGAGGGGGCCGGTCTCGGCGTGCGGTTTGTATTCCGGCAGCACCCTGTGGTTCGTCTTGCCCATAAGCTCCTTGTCGTGATGGACCACCACGCCGTTGTGGATGACGGTGACGCGGGCCGGACGGACGACCTTCTCGCCCTGGAATCGCGGGCCGACCCAGATGATGTCGTAGATCTGCCACTCGCCCGGCTTGCGGCAGGCGTTCACCAGCGGCGGGCACTGGCCGTACAGGGCGGCCGTCGTGCCGTCGGGGTAGGTCGGGTTCTGGTAACAGTCCAGCACCCGAATCTCATAGATCGCCATGAGAAAGACGCCGCTGTTGCCGCGGCCCTGGCTTTCGCCGGTGATCTCGGCGGGGGCGCGCCACTCGACATGGAGCTGGCAGTCGCCGAAATGTTTTTTTGTCTGGATGTTGCCCGTCTTGGGCACGACCTCCATGTAGCCCTTCTCGACCTTCCATTGGGCGGGACCTTTGTCCTTCACCGATTCCCAGCCGGAGAGATCGGTCCCGTCGAAGAGGATTACCGCGTCCGACGGCGCGGCGCCGGGGGCCTTCTGCGAACTCTCCGTGCCGGGGGTGACGATCCTCGGCTGTGGGCGTGTGCCGTCGTGCACCCGCCACTTCGAGCCGGGGAGGACCGGAGTGTCGTCGTAGCCTACGGGGCTTTTCTTGTACTGCGTCATAGTCCTTCGCTCCTTACACTACATACTGGTTACAAAACCGTTCTCGTCTGAACACACTGCGGTATCGTATATCCCTCCTTCGCCGCCGTGTCAAGCAAAAATGGCAACGGTCCCGAAGCTCCTCGCTGAAAAGCGCTTGATCGTCTCTGCGGATTGTGGTAAACGAGGGCATCCACTCTCGGGAACTTATTGCCACAGCAATCGCATGAATGATCTGGAAAAACACGACATCCGGCCCTGCCGAACCCTCCTCCTGGGCGCCGGGCTGTCGGCCCTCGTCGTTTACATGGCCCAGTACAGCTCCAACATCATTCACGGCAGCTACCTCGCCATTGACCACATGCCTGCGGGCGGCATATTCCTTTTCTTCATGCTCACCTTCGTTTTCATGGCCGTCCTTCGCTGCATAAAGAGGGCGCTCGATTTCACCGGCGCCGAGCTCATCGTCGTCTACATCATGCTCCTCGTCGTCTCCTCCACCGCAACGATGGGCCTGGGCACGCAATTCGTCCCCATCCTCGCCGGGCCGCACTACTACGCCAGCCCGGAGAACAAGTGGGGGGAGATGATCCTGCCCCATATCAACGAGTCCTACGTCCCCCGCGGGGAGGAGGCCGTCCGGTGGCTCTTCGAAGGGCGACCAACGGGCGAGCCGATCCCCTGGTCGGCCTGGGTCCCGCCCTTCGCCACATGGTTCCCTTTCCTTTTCGCCCTCTATTTCATCATGGTGGCCGTCACCGTCGTGCTGCGGAAGCAATGGATGGAGACGGAGCGCCTGGCCTATCCCCTCTGCCAGCTTCCACTCGCTATGGTAAGCGAGGAAGATGGGAAGGGCGTGCTCCGCCCCTTCTTCAAGAGCAGGCTGATGTGGGCCGGGTTTGCGCTGCCCTTCCTTGTGGGGCTTATCAACGGCCTGCACGTCTACCACCATCTGATCCCCGAGGTGCCGTTGGTTACGTCCCTCGGCTTACTGCGCGGCGCGGCTCGATTGCAGATTCGCCTTAGCTTCCCCGTTCTGGGGCTGGCCTATTTCATCAATCTGAAAGTCGCCCTGGGCCTATGGATTTTCAATGTGCTCTCAACCATCACGCAGGGCGCGTTCCTCATGCTCGGCATCTACAGCACGGAGAACATGGGGTCCTACGGCGCCGCCCAGCCCATCTTCAAGCACCTGGGCATGGGGGCCGTGGCCGTCTATGTGTTCTATTTCCTCTGGACCGCCCGCGCTCACCTGAAGGATGTCTTTCGCAAGACGTTCCTTAACGCCAAGGACGTGGACGACTCCGGCGAGATCATGTCCTACCGCACGGCCGTGATCGGCGGGATTCTGTGCTTCATCTACATGGTCTTCTGGCTCTTTCGCAGCGGCCTGCCGCTTGTCCCGGCCGTGTTGTTCATGCTCCTTGCCATCCTGATTTTCATGGGCATCACGCGGGTCGTCGTGGAGGCGGGCGTACCGACGCTCCTCGCTCCATCCATCGCCCCGTCGCAGCTCATCTCCTCCATCGGCAGCCCGGCCTTCGGCACGGCGGGACTCGTGACGCTCGGGTTCACCTATATCTGGGCCGCCGACATCCGCACCTTCTGTATGTCCGCCTCGGCCAACAGCCTGAAATTGACCGAGATCATCCGGGGATCCAAGAAGATCGTCCTCTGGGCCATAGCCATCGCTATCGTCATCGGCGTAGTCGGGTCCAGCGTTATCATCCTGAAGATGGCCTATGACAACGGCGGGGCGAACATGAACGACTGGTATTTCAAGGGCAACATCGAGGTGGCGTTCAGATATGTCGTCAATAAGATGCAGACGCCCGAAGGCCCCAACGCCGCCGGATGGCTGTGCAAGGGGATCGGCGCGGCGATCATGGCCCTGCTCATGCTCGCCCACCGGCGCTTCGTCTGGTGGCCGCTTCATCCCATCGGGTTCACCATCGGGGCCGTGGGGTGGATCAGCGCGCTCTGGTTCAGCATCTTTCTCGCCTGGCTCATCAAGACCTGCATCCTCGGTTTCGGGGGGATGAACCTCTACAATAGGAGCCGCAACTTCTTCCTGGGCCTTGTCTTGGGACAATATACCGCCGCCGGGATGTGGGTCGTCATTGACTCCCTCACCGGCATGGACGGCAACCGGATATTCTGGATATAACATGAATCGCTCCATCGCCATCCTGGGCCTTGTTCTCCTTTTTGTCTGTCCGACTTACGGGGAGGATACCGACATGAAAACCGCGAGGGTCTGCGCCGTCACACAGTCGTGGGTCAAGAAAGACCGCACCCTGAATCACGTCCTCGAGATGCTCGACGAGGCCGCCGCCCAGCGGGCGGAGATCGTCTGCCTGCCCGAGGACTGCGCGCCGACCGATGGAGGCGAGAAGGCAAAGGCCGCTCTCGACGCCATCGCCGCGAGGGCGAAGGCGAACAAGATGTATGTTGCCGCGCATCTCAAGGAACGGGAGGGGGACAATCTCTACTCCACGTCCACCCTCATCGGACCGGATGGAAAGACGATCGGGAAGTACCGCAAGTCACACCGGCTTCCGTACGAAGACATCGCCCTCGGCGACGACCTGCCGGTCTTCGACACAAAGCTCGGCAAGGTCGGCCTCATGATCGGGACGGACCACTACTGGCCGGAGATTCCCCTCATCCTCGCGCTGAAGGGTGCGGAGATGATCCTCTGGTCGCACAGCCCAGAGCCCGTGCCGCAGGGATTCCCGATGGAGAACATAATGCGCGTGCGGGCCATTGACAATCACATTACGTTTGTCTGTTCGGGTTACGCGGGCGACCTGCCCTACCTATGCAGCAACTATCCGCGCTACACCGGCGCGCCGCTCGGGCGGGGATGCGTCATAGACCGATCAGGCATCGTCGTCGCGGACACCGGCATCCGTCTCGGCGCGGCCGTGGCGCAGCTCGACCTGAAACGCCGGAAGGACATCTATCATCTCACGTTCAGCGAGGACCGGAAACTCTTCCACTACCTCGTCAACCCCGACCTCAAACCTCTCGTCCACAAGGGAACGAAGCGCAAGATCAAGGTCGCCGTCGCCTCCGTCCTCCTGGGCAACCAACCGAACCCCGATCCGAAGTCCGACTTCATGACGACGCTCGACGATGCCTGCCGGCAGGGACCGGACATCATCGTCATGTCCGAGTTCGGCTTCGCCACCGACACGGATGCGGCAGAGACGACATTCGCACTGATCGCCGAGAAGGCGAGGACTCACAAGACCTACATCGTCATTGGCGGCCTGCGCGATCCGGAGCGCCCCTACTCGGAGGAAAAGCGCGCCTCCTGGGCCTACCTCTGGGATCGGGGCGGAGAGATTGTGGGCAAGTATCGGATTTCGCAATACGGAAAGAGCGTCGAGCTGCCTGTCTTCAAGACCGACTTCGGCGTGATCGGCCTGATCCTCTGCGGTGACATCTATTCGCCGGAGATCTGCCGGGCGCTCGCCCTGCAGGGGGCGGAGATTATCCTCTGCGGGTCGCAGTCCTGGGGCGCATCGGGGCAGTTCAACCTCTGGATGCAACAGGCGCGGGCCATTGATAACTGCGTCTTCATGGCCACGGCCCACTTCCCCATGTCCGAGATCAGCCAGCGCAGCTATGTGATAGACCCCTACGGCTACATCCTGGCCGCATCGCAGTACTGGTCGAACTCTGTCTGCACGGCGGAGGTGGACCTCGATGCGGGCCGAGTCTGGTTTGCGCCGTCGGACAAGCCCGGCCATGCCGGTCAGGAGGGCTATCTCGCCGGCTACTATCCGGAGACCATCCCGGAGAAACGGACCGACTTCCGCTCGGTCCTCTTTGCCCAACGGCGGCCGGAGCTCTACCAGCCGATCATCGAAAAAACCCTCAGCGGCAGGGCGGCCACCGGCGCGACCCAGAAGAAGATGGAGACCCCCCAGAAGGACTGAAAGGGATCACGATCCGCTTGCCACGGAACAAGACCTGAGGCAGGACAGATTGCTCAGTAATATCCCAGGCTGGCCAGGCGGCTCAAGTGCTCGCGTGCGCGCTGCCGAAGCGGGCGCTCGTGCTGCCTCGAAAATTTGATCAGCGATTGATAGGACTTGACGGCGTCGCTGTGCCGGCCGGCCTTCTCCTCTGCCTGCCCCTTGCTCATCCAGACGGGGGTCAGGCGGCGGTCCTTCTCGATGGCCTTGGCGTAGGAGTCAATCGCCTCCTCGTGCCGGTCCAGGCTGCAGAGGCACGTCCCCCGATTCACCCACGGCCATGCGCTGTCCGGGTCGAGCTCAATGGATCGGTCATAGCACGGGAGAGCCTCTTCGAACCGCTCGGTGCGCATGAGGGCAACGCCCTTGCTGTTCCATGTCTCCGCGTGTTGGGGATCAATCTCCAGCGCCTTGTCGTAGCAGGCCAGCGCCTCGTCGCTGCGCTTCAGGCGGCGGAGGGCGGCCCCCTTCCTGAGCCATGCCGTCACATGACGTGGGGCCGTGCTCAGGATGGTGTCACAGGTCTCGATCGCCTCCTGGTGATGCCCGATGTGGGCCAGGCCGGAGGCCCGGTTGAGCAGCAGAGAGATTTTCGCCTCCTCGGACGACGGCATCGCAGGGACATTTCCACCCTCCCGGTGGAGGACATCCTCCAGTTCCGCGCGCAGCTCGGCGAAGCCGCCGTAGCGTCTCGCGGCCTCCACCGAGAGACACCGCTCGATCTGCGCCCAGTGGGGGCAGTCCACGTGGGGCACATCGCCGGCCAGTTGGCGCTCGCGCACCTGCTGGGCATAGACCTTCCAGTCGCCGGGGAAGGTCACGCCGAAGGCCGGCTGGTGCGCGGCCATCTGCCAGAGGACAACGCCGAGACTGTAGATGTCGCTGCGGACACTCACCTGCCCGCCCTGGAAGACCTCGGGGGCGATGAAGCCGATTGATCCGCGCATCCGGTCGGCCACGGCCCCCTCTGCCTTCGGGGCGCCGGCCTTCTCCTCCACCCCCCGGGCAAAGCCGAAGTCCGCGATCTTGACCCAACCGTCCTCGGTAATGAAGATGTTGGCGGGCTTGATGTCGCAGTGGCAGCCCAAGCCCTTGGACTGGGCATACTCCATGCCGTGGCAGAATTGAACGGCCCAGGTCAGGGCGTGGATCGTCTTGACCGGACCGAGCCGGACGTGGTCCAGGAGCCTTGCGCATCCACGAATGTCGGGCGCGATGAAGTCCGTCGCCAGGAACAGGCGGCCGTCGAGCTCCCCGGCAAAGCGTGCTGGAAGGATGAATGGGTGCTCCCCAAGCCCCATCCACACGGCCGTCTCGCGGTCGAATAGGCGGCGCGCGGCGTCGGACTCTCCCTCTTGGTGCAGAAAAGTCTTCAGCGCCTGCGCGCCGCGCGACTGCCGGTCATAGGTCAGGAAGACGACGCTGAAGCCGCCCCCTCCCAATATGCCGACGATCTCATACCGCCCCCCGACGACGTCGCCCGGCTTCAGTTCCATCTTTGTGTCATTCGATCCCATATTCTTCTTTGCCTTATTCCAGATGCGGGAAGAATTTCTCGTCGAAGGCGACAAACCGGCTCCCATTGTCCACGCTCAGGCGGACCGCCTCGTTGATGGTCGTGCCGATCAGGGCCTGGGACGGCAGGGGCCGCTTGTTCTCCAGGGCGGCGACCATCTTCCGCCGTTTGGTTAGGCGTTTGGCGGCGGTGAGACCGGCGGTAGCCTGCTCGATCACCCGCACATCGTTCAGTCCCTGGACGATGCTGTCGTACCCATAACCGACGTACTGGGCCGCGCCATCCTCGTCCCAGTCGTCGTAGGCCTTGAAGAAGTTCGGGTTGTAGTGCTCGAAGCCCCCCTTCTGCGTCACGTAGTGCAGGTTGCGGTCCTTGTGGTCGGCCCAGTATTCCCCTTCCGTGCCGGAGAGCTGGAGGCCCTGGTTTGTCAGGGCGCTGTTGTGCTCGGAACAGACCCAGGAGGTCTGGATCCAGAGCACCGACCCGTCCTCCCATTCGATCGTAGCCTGCACGGCGTCATAGGCGTTCTTGCCGTGCTTCGGGAGGAACTTCTTCTGCCCGAAGGCGACCACTCGCTTCGGTTTGAGGCCGGTGATGAAGAAGTATGCGTCCGCATAGTGGACACCGATGTATTCGAAGGACGAGCTTTGCTCACACCACCGGGCGAAGACATCGAGGGCCATCTCGCGCTTCTCCTCGATCCATGCGTGGCCGTGGAGCATCTCGCCCAGCCAGCCCTGGCGGTAGCGGTATCGCGCCGAGCGGATGGCGCGGTCGTGGCGCTTGTGATAGTCGGTATAGACGTATATGCCCTTCTCCTTCGCCGCCGCGTCAATGTCGTGGGCCTCCTGCACCTTCAGGCAGAGCGGCTTCTGGCAGACCACATCGCGCTCGGCGGCGATGGCGTCCATGATGACGGGGGTGTGGAGGTGGTCGGGCGTGGCGACGATGACGACGCCGTGGGGTCCAAGCTTCGCCAAGGCGTCCTTGTAGGCATTGGGGCAGCTCTTCCCGTCGGGGGTGCTGGCCGGATCGGGATAGCCTGCGAAATTCTCCTTCGGGAATGTCTCCCGAATCTTCCGAATGGTGTCGGGCCGACGTGACGCGACAAGCACCTCGCCGACGCGGCCGAGCTTTCGTTCCTGAAAAACTGTGGGCAGGATGACCTCCTGCGAGATCATGCCGCCGCCGACGATCAAGACCGGAATCTCTCCGTTCCACTTGCTCATGTGCATACGCTCCATGGTTTATTGAGTCTGGCGCAAATCATTTTTCCCCTTTCTCCACCAAGGATTGTAGCAACCGGAGAATACGGATGCAAGGCAGAGGCGGGGGGCGGAAGAACCGGACTACGCGCCGCCTCTGGCCAGGACCGCCCGCACGGCCTGCTTCAGCTCGGTAAGCTCGTAAGGTTTGGTGAGGGCGGCATGGAACCCGTGCCGGGCAAAGTCCGACATAATCGGGTCATTTGAATAGCCGCTCGAGACAATCGCCCGCACATCCGGATCAATTTCGATCAGTTTTCGCACGGCATCGTGTCCACCCATGCCGCCGGGCACGGTGAGGTCGAGGATGACCAGGCCGAAGGGCTGTCCGTCGTCTTTGGCCTTTTGGAAGAGCGCGATGGCCTCGCGACCATCCTTGCAGGAAGTTACTTTCGCGCCGAGATGGGTCAGGAACCCGTCGGCCACATTTAGCACAACCTCCTCGTCATCCATGACCAAAACGCGGGCGCCGTCGAGGAAAGGCTCTGCCGTGGGACCCAATTTCTCCACGACTTGATTTTCCGAGGCGGGGAGGTAAACATGCACGGCGGTGCCGCGGCCCAGTTGAGAGTCAATCGAAATATGTCCGTCGTGTTTTTTGACAATCGAGTAGGACGCGGAGAGGCCGAGACCGCTGGCGCTCTGTTTGGTGGAGAAGTATGGATCGAAGACCTTGTTCAGGTGCTCTTTCGGGATGCCGATTCCCTGGTCCACGACGGAAATTTTGACATATTTCCCGTTGGGGATGGGCAGGGCGTGTTCCGGGCCGACGGTCGTATTTTCGGCGCGCAGGGTGATCGTGCCGCCGTTGGGCATGGCCTCGTCGGCGTTGGCGATAAGGTTGTTGATGACCTGTGTGATCTGCCACTGGTCCGCATGGATGAGCCAGAGGGCGTCGGGGATGTCGAACTCGCACCGTGAGTTTCGCCCGCTGAGGGCGAAGCGCGCCGCGCTGTTGAGCAGATCGCCAATGGCTACGGTTTCCTTTACGGCAATGCCGCCCTTGGCAAAGGTAAGGAGCTGCTGGGTGAGATGGCGCGCGCGCCAGGCCGCCTTTTCCGCTGCGGCCAGGTTGTCGTGCACCTTCTCGCCGGGCTTGGTGTGCATCTTGCCGAGAGTCACGTTGCCCAGGATGCCGGTGAGCAGGTTATTGAAGTCGTGCGCCACGCCGCCGGCGAGGACGCCGATGGATTCCAGCTTCTGGGCCTTCTGGATTTCCTCCTGCATCTTCTTCCACTCGGTAATATCGCGGAAGATACCCTGGATGATGGACTTCTCGCCGATTCGCGTGACCGAGGCGGTGACGTGAACGGGCTTGACCGCGCCCGATTTCGTAATCACCTCCGCCTCCTCGTGGTAGGCCCTCTTCCGGCGGACGTGGCCCTTGAAAAACTCAGTGTAGTGTTCGGTCAGGCTCGGAGGATGCAGGCTGGTCTGGTGCTGGCCGACTATCTCCTCTCTCGACTTTTCGAGAAGGGCCTCCATGGCCTTGTTACAGTTGAGAATTTGCCCTGTTTCGGTGTCGGCCCAGATGATGGCATCCACTGCGTTCTCGAAAGCCAGGCGGAACTCCTCCTCCCGCTCGCGCAGGCCGCCCTCTGCCCGAATGTGAGAACAGAGGTACCCCACAGCCGACGCGTAGAGCGCGAGGATTTCCTCGTCCTGCCGCGTGAGGGGGCGATGGTTCAGCACATTGTCTGTGCTCAAAAGCCCGACGATGTTGTCGGCTTCGGTGATGGGAGCTATGACGCGCTCACCATCCATCTCCACCTCTTCGTCGCCATCGAGGATAGGGCCATGTCTATGGATCACCCGGAGGCCCTTCGCCTCACGCAGCGCCTTGGATTGGTCGGTCGCCCGACGCCGCCAGGTCCGCTCATCGCGCGTCGCCCCGGTTCGATCCGTGCCGAAGGTGCCGACCATCGTATCCGGGTCGTCTGCGTCAAAGAACCACAGTCCGAGCCTGTCGAATCCCAGCTCCGCCCGGCCGGTCTCCACGGCCTGTCGGCACAGATCGTCCAAAGTTTGCGCCCCAGCCAAACGGGTGATAGCCTCGAGCAGGCGGCGGAGGCGCTCCTCGAACCGTTCCTCCTCCTGCTGAGTCTTCTCAAGGGTCTCTTCGGCCTTCTTGCGTTCGGCTTCGGCGCGTCGGTCGTCAATGGCCACGGCGATCTGCCCGCACAGGCCGGTGAGCATGATCTCGTCCTCGCCGTCGAAGGTGTCCAGCTTGTCGCTCTGGATGTCCAGCACGCCCAGCACCTTGCCGCCCAGATGGATCGGCACGGCGATCTCGGATTTCGTGTTGGGAAGGTGTTTGTTTGGCAGGAACCCGCGATCCTGCGAGACATCATTTACGCGGACCGGATCCCCTGTGCGGGCCGAACGCGCGACGAGACTAACGTCGGCGGAGAGGGGAATCTGGTGCCCTTCATCTTTCATCTTCCTGCCGGCTTCGCCCGTTCCCTCCTTCAAGATCAGCCGGCGTTCATCAAGAAGGTAAATGTGAACGTGGTAGTAGCCAAATCGTTTCTGGATAAGCTCGACGACCTCTCGAAACAGATTGTCGAGGTCGGGCACAGCGGCGATTTCCTGGGCGATTTCGGTGGTCATCCGCACCTGCCGGCTCCGACGGTCGAGGGATTTCTCGATCTGCTCCTCCAATTCCGCCCGGACCTCGATGTTATGCGTCAGAGGCCGAACCAGGAAGTAATACAGGATGGGGGTGACGACGGCGGTCATCACCAGGGCGTCAAATATCGCCTCGAAGGCGTCGGGGAACCGCGGCACATTGGTCAACGCAAGCATCACGAAAGCGTCCACCAGAAAGACCGTGACGGCCATCGCAATCAAAAAGTACAGCGGAGACCGATATCGGGCCGGCAGACGGACAACCTGCTCCTGTTTCTCCTGAGAGCGCCGATCAGCCCGTAAGATGTCATGGTCTTGTTTCACGGCTCCCCTTCCTCTCAATTCGTCTCTCCACACACAAGGCGCAACAAAAAAACGACCTAACCCCCATCGGAGTCAGATCGCATTACACCCCGCAAGAGACGAATAATGTGCATGCCCATGTTTCTAATAGTATGCCCCATTTTTCGGCGATTGTCAACGTGAAAATGAGAAACCTCTTCGGTATCTCATTTCTCCCAGGCGATGGAGTAGTCCCTCTGGCTTGCCGTCGGATGCCCACCCGGGCCGTAACCCTTCGCCTCGGATACCCGCTCCAGAGACACAAACGCGCATTTGATGCCCTGATCGGTGACATCATATCGGAGAAACCCCAGCGTAGCGTCGCCATCCGGCCAGCGATTCCCCCACTGGGAGAAGGCCGTCGAGGGACCGATGTCGAACCGAATCCCCTCCGCAACGCAATGCCGCCGACAATGCACATGGCCGCTGATGACGACGTCCGCCCCTGTGACCTTGAAGACGTCAAGGAGCCGGCTGCGCATCGGCTCGTCAATCCCGAAGTACCAGTCGTGGTAGTGCTTCGGGTCGGTGATGTCGAAGTTCGGTTCGCGCAGGTCGTCAACAAACATGGCGGAGTGCATCACCCAGACGTGGCGTCTCGCGCGCGGCTGTTTCTTCTGCCCTTCCATCCACTCCCACAGCGCCTCCTCCTCCGGCAGGCCCGACCCGGCCAGCATGTCGCAGAAGCTGGAGAAGCGCACGTCCTTGTGGACGAAGGACCACTGCGCTGGGCCGAAGACGGATTCCCATTGCGCGATCTGCTCGGAGCGAAGGTTGAGCTCCAAGTCCGTTGCCCGCCCTTCGCGCGGCTGGCTGTTCACATCGCTGTGCTTGTTGCCCGTGTCCATATTGCCGGGGACGACATGGCAGGGGAAGGGTAGGTCGTCCAGGTCGGCCTTCACCGCCTCCAGCTCGTATCGATGGAGTGTCCCATCCCGCGCCACGTCGCCGCCGACGAGGAGCAGGTCGGGCTTGATGTCAATGATCTGCCGACGCGCCGTCCGCCAGTTCTCGTTCCACGCCGGCTGGAACCGGAACGACCTCGGTGAGCCGATGTGGAGATCGGTTGCATGTACAAATGTCCAGGGAGCCATGTTTGCGGTCTCCTTCTCAAGACAGCGCGAGCGCCGCCGTCTATTTGGCCCGTCCCGGGTTCTCCTGCTTCTTCGATCCCTGAACTTCCAGGACGTACTCGTTCAGCAGTTGAGTCAGATACTGGTCAATGTTCGCGGATTGTTCCTGGGGCTTGTCCTTGCTCTCATACTTGAGTTTGAGTGCCTCATTGAAGTCCTTAAGCGCCGCTTGGTCGTCCTTAAGGAAATGGCGCATGGCGCCGCTAATCAGAAGAATCTCTTTTCGGATACCCTCATTCTCCTTTTTCGCAAGCATTTTCTCCGCGAGGGCCAGTGCCTTTTTCCGAGCCTCCTCGGCCTCTTTCGGCTTATTTTCCTCGTCGCTGTGATATCCCACCACTCGGTAGAACTGACACCAAAAATCATCGTCCCTTCCCAACACCGAATAGACCCCCTCCGCCGCCTTCAGGCGCTCCGTCATGGGAATGCGGAAGTACTCGCCCGTCGGTTGGCTCAACGTGACGCCATCGAGTTGCTTCCGGATTGCCTCGTGCTTGTCTGCGGGGATTTTCTCGAAGTCCCACATGAAGCACGTCAGGCGGCAGCCCTTGCAGCTGTATAGCACATGGGAATCAATAAGCGGCCAGAAGATATACTGGAACTTTGACGGCCAGCGATAGATGTAACTGCCATAACTCCCGATCACCGAGAACTCGTTTTTCGTCTGGCACAGAGGGCACGTGACTTCTTTTGGAAACCAAGTTGTTGCTGCAGTTTCACCCGCCAAGGTGAGAACCATTGCCAGGACCGCAAAATTGTAACGCACTACGCTTCGCATTTTCTTCTCCTCCTCAAGAAGATCCTTTATCATTCCGCTTCCACGTTCGCCCGCCCTTAATGGTCTCGTAAGCCTCACCGATCTCGATGGCGGCCTCCTTGTTTCCGGCAAGACACTTCTCGAGGGCGTTTGCTGCGTCGCGCACGCCCTCGGCGAGGGCATACAGTTCCTCGATGCCGCCTGATACGGACTCCGGCCTCTCCGCAAGGAAGGACCGAATGGCATCGAGCTTCTGAAGCGCCTCCGTCGGATCGGGACCCTCGATGTCCGCCATCCTGCGGCAAAGGTCCGCCACGTCGCGGGCAAACTTGCGGTAATGCTCGCGCCGCCGCTGCATCCGCCGAATCATGTAGGCGGCGTGGTTCAACAGGCCGATCAACCTGGCAGGGTCGGACTTCGCAAGGCCTGGCTGTTCCTTCAGCAACCCCTTCAATTCGTCGAGCGTGCCGCAGACGTCGGAGAAGCGCGTCTGCTCTTCCGGCGCATCCTCCTCCGCCGCAGCGAGTTGCATCCCCCGCCGGGTGTTCCGGTAGCGCACCTTCGGCAGCTCGATTACCCCGCCGTCCTCGAAGACCAGCAGGGGCGCCACGCCGTGGCCGCGCTCCTCGATGTGGCAGCGGCCCCGCTCGATCTGCTTCAGGATTTCCTCCCGGTGCGGCGACGGCGGCATCCATCGCTCATCGGGGATCTCTGTGGTCATGGGCATTTCCCTCATCTGTGGTGACGGCCTGAGAATATTCTGGACCAGAGTGGGAGGAATGTCAAGACAGGAGGCAGGACGGGGGGGTACGCCGTCAGAACACGCCTACGCCCGCTCGTACCGCTCGCACAGGGTCCCCTTCGCCAGCGCCGGCTGGCGGGACTCGAAGCTGGGGCGATGGCTCCGGTAGTAGATACCGATGGGGATCTCGTCGCCCCAGGTGAGGGCGAGTCTCAACGCCGCCTCGCGGTCCGTCGGATCGTGTGAGTCGGGGATCGGCCTGACGCGGTCCTTGTACCACTTGAACGTATTGACCTTGTTGAAGGAGACGCACGGCTGGAGGATGTCCAGCAGGGCAAAGCCGCCGTCGTGGTCAAGCGCCGCCTCCATCATGCCTTGCAGGTGCGCGGCGTCGCCGGCGAAGGATCGGGCCACAAAGGAGCAATCCTCGACGATGGCGATGGCGAGCGGATTGAGCGGCTGAAGGATCACGCCGTGGGGTTGGACCTTTGTGACGAATCCGTAGTCCGACGTCGGCGAGGCCTGGCCTTTCGTCAGGCCATAGACCTGATTGTTGTGGACGAACGCCTTCACGCCGATATTCCGGCGCATGGCGTGGATCAGGTGGTTGCCGCCCTCGCCGTACATATCGCCGTCGCCGCTGGTGATGACGACATGCAGTTTGTGGTTGGCGATCTTGATGCCCGTGGCGGCGGGCAGGGCGCGACCGTGGAGGCCGTTGAAGACATTCGCTCGTGTGTAATGGGGGAGCTTTGCCGCCTGGCCGATACCGGAAACCAGCACGAGCTGATCCCGGTTGATCCCGGCGGCCTCGATTGCCTTGTCAAGGGCCTTGAGGATGGCAAAATTCCCGCAGCCGGGGCACCAGGCGGGGTCTTTGTCGTAGGGCCATCGGGTCATGTGTGCACCCTTTCCGCTATCTCCTGCCCGGTGAAGGGCATGCCGTCGTATCGCAGGATCACCTCGCACTCGCCCAGCGCCCCCGCCTCGCGCAGCACCGAGGCGAACTGGCCGGTGGCGTTGCCCTCCACAGAGATCACTCGCTTTCGCTCGCGCACTGCCAACCGGACCCCTTCCACCTCCATCGGCCACACCTGGGCGAAGTGGAGCATGGCGACGGACTTGCCGCCGTCGTTCAGGATGTCCACCGCCTCGCGGCAGGGACCGTATGTCGAGCCCCAGGAAATAAGCAGCGTCTCCGCGTCCTCCGGGCCGTAGCGCTCCGGCGGCAGGGCCTCGGCAATCATGCCGTCAAGTTTGCGCATCCGCTTGTCCTGCTGGGCGATTCGGACGTCAAGGTCCTCGGTGATGTGGCCGCCGTCGTAGTGCTCGTCGGAGTCGGCGATGACGAATGCGCCATGGCCGGGTATTGCCCGCGGCGAGACGCCGTCGTCGGTGACGGCATAGCGAACATAATCGGGCGAGGGGTTCATCCCGATGCGCAGGTCAATGGGGGAACACGTCTCATCGAGTTCGGGCATATTATTCTGCAAGTCGGCCAGGTATTGGTCTATGAGGAGGATAGCGGGGGTTTGGAACTTGTGCGCAGTCTCCAAGGCCCGGCGCGTGATGTCGTATGCCTGCGCGGGCGTACCGGGAGCGAAGATGGCCCGCGGGAATTCCCCGTGCCCGGCGTGGAGCGCGAACTTGAGATCCTGCTGGGCGGTACGCGTCGGTAGGCCCGTCGCCGGGCCGGGGCGCTGGCCCACCATGATGAGGATGGGCAGTTCCAACATGCCCGCGAGGGAGAGGCCCTCGGCCATGAGGGCGAAGCCCCCGCCGCTCGTTGTGGTCATGGCCGGTACGCCGGCGTAGGTCGCCCCGCAGATCATGTTGACGGCGGCGATCTCGTCCTCGGCCTGCTCGACGACGATGCCGAACTCATCGGCTACCCCGGCGAGGTAGGTGAACACATTGGTGGAGGGCGACATGGGATAGGAGCAGACGAATTTGACGCCCGCCCGCGCGGCGGCGATGCCGACGGCCTCGGTCCCGCTATAGACCGCGTCGGGCGTATTGCCGGGCTTGGGCGCATGAATCGCCCCGACATGGCCGGACGCCATCTCCGCGCCCTTGCGGGCGCAATTCACGTTGTTCCTGACGACCTCCTCGCCTTTTTTCTTGAACTGCACGGCAAGGTAGTCGCACAACTTTTCCACGTCATAGCCGAGCACGGTGAGCACCGCCCCCGCCGCGACGCTGTTGGCCATGACTGCGGACTTGCCGACCTCTTTGGCGGCGGCGGTGAAGGGGAGTGGGACCACGTTCTCGCCGTCTTTGCCGTCGAGGAGGATCAGGCCGCCCTCGGCCACGTCCTCCCGGAGGGCCTCAAGGGCTTCGGGGATGAGGGCCACGAGGAGGTCGGCCTTCTCGCGGCCGGAGAATAACTCCGAGTCGCTGATCCGCACGTCGTACCAGTTCAGCCCGCCGCGGATGCGGGACATGTAGCTCTGCTGGGAGAAGACGTGCAGGCCCATCCTGGCGAAGACATGGACGAGCAGGTCGCCGGTGGTCTGCACGCCCTGGCCCGCCTCGCCGGCGATGCGGATGTTGATGTCCATGCTATCCCTTGATGGGGAATTGGATTTCGGTGACGAACTCGTTCGGGTCGCCGCTGCCGTCGGCGTGGGGGCGCTTGATGTAGACCTCGCGCGGGTCGCCGTCAATCTCCCACCCCTCCGCCGTGAGCCAGGCCAGCATCTCGGTGTAGTGGGCGGGGATCTGCCCATACGGCCCCTTGACGGTGACGGCGGCGACGGTGCAGGCCGGAAGCTGCTTGACGCTCACCTGCTTGTCTCCCTCCGGTGCGCTCTGGACGGGCAGGCAGACCTCGAACACCGCCGAGGCGGCGTCAAACTCGCTGGGCGGACAGAGAAAGATCGTTAGGCCGCGGCCCTTGGTCTTCACATTCTTTTCCTTCGCCCACTTGTGGAGCTTGTGATAGACCTTGCCGATGTCCGCATAGGCGCCCTGATGCTCGATGGCAATAACCGTCTGGGCCTTAAACTGCTTCCGTTCTGGGGCTTCCATAAGTGTTTTAGTCTCCTACTTTGCCTTTTCCTTCAGATGTTTCAGAACCTCGATAGCGTGTTCCACATGACTCACCATGTCCAGCTCCGACTGGAATTGGTCAATGATTGTCCCGTCCGGCGCGACAATGAACGTGACCCGCTTGTTGCCGAGCCATCCCCCCAGCCGCCCCGTTCCGAATGTCTTGCTTAGCGCCCCATCAGTGTCGGGGACCAAGCGATAGGAAAGACGGTGCTTTTCCCTGAACTCCCCATGTCGCTCGGCCGAGTCCGTGCTTACGCCGAAGACCTCCGCCCCGAGGTCCTTAATCTCCTGGTGATGATCCCGAAAGGCGCAGGCCTCTTTCGTACATCCGGGAGAAAAATCCCTGGGATAGAAGAAGAACACAATTGCCGAACGATTACGGAAGTCGTCGAGGGAATACGTCTTCCCTTCCGAGTCGGTGAATGAGAGGTCTTCAACACAATCCCCCCGCGCCAGCACTTAACCTGCGCTCCCTGTCTTCGCCAGCAGGGCGTTGATCCTGCGGATGTGTTCCTTCTCTGCTTCAACCAGGAGATCAATTTTGTCTTGGCCCCACTCGGGCTTTGTACCTTCCTTCATCGCCTGGAACATGAGCACGGAGTCCTTCTCGAAGCGAAGGGCCACTTGGAGGACTTCCTCCGGCGACTTGCATTTCCGGGCGATGTCAGCCGCCTGGTTCTCATTCGTGAAGACGCGCGAGTCAGCCAGGGCCTTCAGATAGGCCGCCATCTGGCCGTCGGGATCGAACACGGTTGCCGCCCTGGCCGCGGCGGGCAGTTGGTCCCGCATGAGGGCGAACGTGGCGTAATGCTTCTGCTCCTCATCGCGGAGATACTTGATCGTCTTCTTCGTCTCCCTGGCCTTGCATAGTTCGAGCGCGGCGTCATAGAACGCCTCGCCGTTCAGCTCGACCTCCATGCCGATCTTGAACACCTCGTCTGCACTGAATCCGATGGACATGTTCGACACTCCCTCCTACACAAGGCGATGCCACTTTTTGCTTTATGGTAGTTGGACCGAGAACGAAAGTCAAGCACTATGATTCCGCGGGAACTGCCTATCTTCATTTCCGCCCCAGAAGCTCCGCCAACGCCGTGGGCGACGTCACCGGCGCGCTACACGTCCGATCCACGCAGACATACGCCGTCGGCGCGCTTTTTATAGCCTCCTTGCCCTGGAGGAGCGGCAGCAGCCGGGCGGCCTCCTTCGCATTCCCGGCTTGCGGGTCGTAGAGCGCAACCACCTTGTTCGGCAGATACCGCAAGCGCACGGCGGTGAGGAGCGCCTGGGTCTCGCTGCGGTCCTCCTCGCCGCACACCGCGATCTCCTTCACCGGCCCGAGATGGAAGTCGAGCGCCGCCAGAAGACTGGCATGTCCTGCCGGCAGCCGACCCATCTGCGCCCTGAACGCCAACAGCGTCTTTTCCGCCTTCTCGGCGAAGTCGGCCTTGTCCGTCAGCCTGGCCAGCCGAAGGAGAGCAAGGGCGGCCACGGCGTTGCCGGCCGGTGTGGCCCCGTCGTAGGCGCTCTTGGTGCGGACGATCAGATCGGCTCTGCCTTCTGCGGTGAAGAAGTATCCGCCGTTGGGGGCATCCCAAAATCGTCTTGCCATTGCATCGGCAAGGTCGAGGGCCTCCTTGACCCATCGGATGTCAAATGTGGCCTCGTAGAGATCGAGCAGCGCCGCCGTCATGAAGGCGTAGTCGTCCAAGTTGCCGTCAATGTGCCCTCGCCCCTTGCGGTAAGCGTGCAGTAGGCGATCCCCGGATTTCATTTTTGTCAGAATGAACCCAGCCGCGCCCTCCGCCGCCGCGCGGTAGGTCTCGTCGCCGAGGACCTGATACCCACGGGCCAGGGCCGAGATCATGAGGCCGTTCCAATCGCTGAGAATCTTGTCGTCCTTCCCCGGCGGCACGCGCAGGCCGCGAACGGACAGGAGCTTCCGGCGCATCCGATCGAGGCGCAATTGCAGCGCCACCTCGCCCTCGCCGCGTTTCTTCGCAAACTCCTCAATGGGAGTTCGGACGTGGAGGATATTGCGCCCCTCAAAGTTGCCCCCCTCGGTCACGCTGTAATACTCGCAGAACAACGCGCCGTCCCCTTCGCCAAGGACGTCGAGGATTTCCTCGCGGTCCCACACGTAGTATTTCCCCTCCTCCCCCTCGCTGTCGGCGTCCCGGGTGGAGTGGAAGCCGCCGGCGTCGTCCGTCATGTCGCGCAGGACAAAGTCGAGCGTCTCCTTCGCTGTGCGCCGATAGAGCCGATTGCCCGTCACCTGGTAGGCCTCGAGATACACCGCCGCGAGCTGGGCATTGTCGTAGAGCATCTTCTCGAAGTGCGGGGTGAGCCATTCCCGATCGGTGGAGTAGCGGTGAAAGCCGCCGCCGAGGTGGTCATACATCCCGCCCAGCGCCATCCGGTCCAGCGTGACCGTCGCCATGCGAAGCGCCTCCTCGTCACCCGTCCGCCTGTAATGACGCAAGAGGAGGCTGATGACGGGTGCTTGCGGAAATTTCGGCGCGGAGCCGAATCCGCCCCAGGCGGCGTCGAATCGCTCGGCCAGTTCGCGCACGGCCTGTTGGATGGGCTTATCCGTCAGAGCGCCTTCCGAAGGGGCCGTCTTGCCCAGACCGCTCAGCGCCTGCCGCAAGCGATCGGCGCTCTGCTCGACCTCGCCGCGCCTCTCTCGGTAGGTCTCGGCCACAGCATCAAGAACGCGCTTAAACCCCGTCCGTCCGTATCGGTCCTCCGGCGGCCAGTATGTACCGCCATAGAAGGGCTTGAGGTCCGGCGTCAGGAAGACGTTCAACGGCCACCCGCCGCTGCCGGTCATGAGTTGGACGGCGTTCATATAGATTTCGTCCAGGTCGGGCCGCTCCTCGCGGTCCACCTTGATACAGATGAAATGCTCGTTCATCACCTGGGCAATCTCTTCGTTTTCGAAGGACTCCCGCTCCATCACGTGACACCAGTGGCAGGCGGAGTAGCCGATGGAGAGGAAGATGGGCTTGTCCTCCTCCCTCGCGCGCCCCAGGGCTTCGTCGCCCCACGGATACCAGTCCACGGGGTTGTGGGCATGTTGGAGGAGGTATGGACTCGTCGAGTCAATCAGACGGTTTGCATGTTTCGTCGCGGGCATATCGTTTTCCTGTGCCGGTTCTTCAGAGGTCGTTGGAGCGGCCCGAAAGACATAGAGGAGCGCAAGCAGCAGGATGCCGCCTATCAAGAAACCGGCGTTTGATTTGCATAGCGAGCACATGGCTCCTTCGATGGCAACAGGGATTCCACTGCCCCAGTGGAACCCCTGCTCAACACTGTGAGGAGGAAATCAACGATCGTAAGGGTTACTTGGGTTTCTTTTTCTTCTTCTCTCTGCATCCGCATGTATCACACATGCCTGCCGCCTCCAAATGAGCCAAATCGTTGCCACCTGAAGCATCCTGGGTCCATCTGGAAGAATAGGGAGAGCAAGGACTGTGCCGAAATTAGGGGAAAGACCTCGGAATAAGGTCACAGGCCGAATTCGGCCTCCAGAGGCCGTACCGCGCCTTTCTGGATAGGGTGCGTTTCGGGCCGTATGGCCAGTGCCCTTCTTGTCCGCGCCGGCGTGTCCAAGATCGTGGACAAGCCCCGTTCACATTTCGCACTTGACCCCGCCCGCAACCGGCCTATAATGGAAGACCAGCACCCGAACTCACAACTGGCTATGTGGGCCGAGAAATGTCCGATCCCAAACAAATCGCTCAACTCGTCGAACGCTTCGACCGCAACCGCGAGGCCTATCGCTCCGGCCAATACAACGAGGCGCAACTGCGCCAGGAGTTTATCAACCCCTTCTTCATCGCCCTCGGCTGGGACGTTTACAACACGAAGGGCTACGCCGAGGCCTACAAGGAGGTCATTCACGAGGACGCCCTCAGCGTCGGCGGGAAGCACGAGGCCCCCGACTACTGCTTCCGCATCGGCGGCGTCCGAAAGTTTTTCGTCGAAGCGAAAAAGCCCTCCGTCAAGATCAAGGACGAGCCCGCCGCCGCCTTCCAGCTCCGCCGCTACGCCTGGTCCGCCAAGCTCCCCCTCAGCATCCTGACCGACTTCGAGGAGTTCGCCGTTTACGACTGCCGCATGAAACCCGTCCAGACCGACGCCCCGGCCAAGGCGCGCGTCCAGTACGTCACCTATAGCGACTACCCGGAAAAATGGGGCGACATCGCGTCGGTCTTCTCGCAGGAAGCGATCCTCCAGGGATCGTTCGACAAATACGCCGAGTCCACCAGGGCCAAGAAGGGCACCGCAGAGGTTGATGACGCCTTCCTCCAGGAGATCGAGTCCTGGCGCAGCGTCCTGGCCCGCAACATCGCCCTCCGCAATCCCCGCCTCTCCACCCGCGAGCTGAACTTCGCCGTCCAGCGCACCATTGACCGCATCATCTTCCTTCGCATCTGCGAGGACCGCGGCATCGAACTCTACGGCAACCTGATGAAACTCCAGAACGGGACCGGCGTCTATGCCCGTCTCCGCGAGATCTACAACCGCGCCGACGAACGATACAACTCCGGCCTCTTCCACTTCCAACCCGAAAAGGACCGCCCCGAACCGCCCGACGAGCTGACTCCCAGGCTGACGATTGACGACAAACCGCTCAAGGACATCATCAAACACCTCTACTACCCCGACAGCCCCTACGAGTTCTCCGTCCTCCCCGCCGACATCCTGGGACAGGTCTATGAGCAGTTCCTGGGCAAGGTCATCCGCCTCACCCCGGGCCACCATGCCGTTGTCGAGGACAAGCCCGAGGTCAAAAAGGCCGGCGGCGTCTATTACACTCCGACCTACATCGTGGATTACATTGTCAAGAATACCGTGGGCAGATTATTGGAGGGAAAGACGCCGAAGCAGGCTGAAAAACTGAGAATCCTCGACCCCGCCTGCGGCTCCGGCTCGTTCCTCATCGGGGCATATCAGCGCCTTCTCGATTGGCATCTGGACTACTATATCAACCACGATCCCGATGCGCTTGCGAAGAAGCGAATTCCGCCCATCTATCGGCCGCCCGTTGCCCAACCTCCCGGAGGTTCGGAACCTCCGGGAGGTTTCTGGCGGCTCACGACATCCGAACGGAAGCGCATTCTGCTCACGAACATCTACGGCGTGGACATTGACCCCCAGGCCGTCGAGGTCACAAAGCTCTCCCTCCTCCTCAAAGTCCTCGAGGGCGAGAGCCAGCAGTCCATCCAGAACCAGCTCCAACTCTTCCACGAGCGCGCCCTGCCCGACCTGGCCCGCAACATCAAATGCGGCAACTCACTCATCGGGCCAGACTTCTACCAGGGCAAACAACTCTCCCTCATCGACGAGGACGAACGCTACCGGATCAACGCCTTCGACTGGAACGCCGAGTTCCCCGAGATCATGAAGGCGGGAGGCTTCGACGCCGTGATCGGGAATCCGCCGTATGTGTTCGGGCGCGATTGGAAAGCATTGGGAATAAGCGATTCGGTAAAATCATATCTTGGCAATCGTTACTCGGCATCGCCCTACCAATTGGATATGTTCTCGCTTTTCATGGAGAAAGCAACCATCCTTTGCCGTACTGGTGGCATGGTAGGCCAGATTGTTCCCAACGTATGGCTGACCAACACTTATTCAGCAACTACTCGGTCCTTTATCATAAACAAAGCCAGGGGCTTGATGATCGCGGGTACGCCGAAGGACGTCTTTCCGGGTCTGACCGTTGATACAATCGTATATTTTATGGAGAAAGCAGCAGCCAAAAGCATAACCTTCGACGTCTGTACTATGGACGCCAGGTCTGAACACCATGTTGGAACATACAATACTGATTCCTACGCGGACGGAATTCGCCCAATTTCAGTGTCAACCTCGCCCGCGCTGGCGGAACTACTCCTGCGTATTAGGAACCGTTGTATCCAATTGATGGAATTGGCTGAAATAACTCGTGGAGTACATCCGTATCGTATCGGCGGATACGGTGAAAGTGCATTCCAGCGGGGACCTCAAACGAGCAGAGATGTTGAGGAACGTCCCTATCACAGCCCGAACGTGAAAGAGGGATACAGACCGTTCATATACGGGCGTGACCTTGAGAGATTTGTGGCACCAAAGGCAAACGACTATGTCAAGTATGGTCCATGGTTAGCCGAGCCGCGCGATCCAAGATTCTTTGAAGGCACAAGGATCTATTCACGGAAAATCCTTGGGGACAGGCTTGTCCTGGCTGTGGAGACAGGTGATTCCGTAGCGGATCAACAGGTTTACATTACGAAGCCCAAGAGCGACCTGCCAAGTGCTCTCTTTCTTGCTGCCGTGCTTGGTAGCAGAATGATGGCATGTTATATTCGACTTTATTACGATGAACTGAACGACGCTTTTCCGCAGATAAAGGTCGGGCAGTTGAAAGAACTGCCTATCCCGAGACTTGATCTATGTGAGCCAGCCGACAAATCCCGCCACGACCGGATGGTGGAGTTGGTCGAGCGGATGCTGGCCTTGCACAAGCAGCTCGACGCGGCCAAGACGGCGCACGACAAGACAGTGATCCAGCGCCAAATCGCCGCGACGGACGACGAGATTGACCGCCTCGTCTATGACCTCTACGGCCTGACGGAGGATGAGATCAAGATCGTGGAAGATGCGACAGGATAGGGGAATAGGGTTTGGGGTCTGGGGTTTAGGGTTTGGGAAGCGCCCGATACCCTATACCCGAAACCCTATACCCCATACCCCAACCAACAGGAGACCGACATGGCGTTGACCCATCGTGAAAACTTCCTGCGCAACGCGCGCTTCCAGGGACCGGAGTTCATGCCCTGCGGCGTCAGCATATCCGGGGCGACATGGAAGGAATTGCGCGAGGACTTGGAGGACGTCCTTGTGCGCCATCCCGTCCTGTTCCCCGGCTTCAAGAAGGGCCAGCGCGACTTCGACGCCGCCGGCGGCCGCAGCGCCGCAGGGGAATACACCGACGTCTGGGGGTGCAAATGGCTGAACGAGATCGAGGGCATCGTCGGTGTCGTGGTGGGCCACCCGCTCGCGTCGTGGGACGCGCTTGATGCCTACCAGCCGCCCGACCCCGACAAGTGCGAGCACATGGACCCGTGCAACTGGGAGCAGCAGATCGCCAACCTCAAGAAGCGCAAGGAGCAGGGCGGCCTCACCACCGGCGGCATGGGGCACGGGTTTCTCTTCATGCGGCTGACCTACCTTCGCGGGTTCGAGAATTTCATGATGGACGTCGCCACCGACGACCCGCACCTGCCGAGGCTGATCGGCATGGTCAACGGCTTCAACAAGGCCCTGCTGAACCGCTACCTGTCCGTCGGCGTGGATGTCATGGGCTTCGGCGAGGACCTCGGCACGCAGACGGCGAGCATCCTCGGGCCGAAGCACTTCGGCAAGTATATGGCCCCCGCTTACCACGAGCTGTTCGACCCTTGCCGCGCGGCGGGGACGCTGGTCTCGCTCCACTCCGACGGCTACATCATGGACATAGCGGAGGACCTGATCGCGTGCGGCGTGGACATCATCAACCCGCAGGACCTCTGCAACGGGATTGACCGTATCGAAAGGGTCTTCAAGGGTCGCGTCTGCATCCGGCTCGACATCGACCGGCAGAAGATCGTCCCCTTCGGGACGCCGCGGGATATTCACGACCTGATCGAGGAGGAGGTCCGCCGTCTCGGGTCGCCGAAGGGCGGCCTGGAGCTGCTATGCGGCGTCTATCCCCCGACTCCGCCGGAGAATATAGACGCACTCATCGCGGCCATGGAGGAGTTCCGGACCTATTGGTCGGATGGGCGGGGCGGGCGGTAGGCCGCAGACGGATTCACATTTCGCAATAGCGAATTATGAATCGCCGGTTCGGTTGCTGCGCGCCGCGCGTTGCAGCGTGGCGACGATGCTCTCCCAGTGCGTGCCGTGCCAGTAGATTTTCGCGCAGCCGGCGCACTTGAAAAACTCGTCATAGGCGCCATAGGCAATGGGGGGGACGGCGGCGGCGACGGATTCCTTGGGGACGGTATCGAGCGCCCCGCCGCACGCCATGCACCGGGTCTCGCCGACCGCCAGATTCAGCCTCTCGATTACGCAGGCCAGGGCCTCCTCGTTCCGCAGGCCCCGCGGCATGAAGAGGGTCCGCACCCGGCCGGACTGGATGACCCGGCGCTCCATCATGCGGGAGTCGCTGGTGATGAGGATGCGCCCCTCGCGTTCGGCCCGGCGGACCAGGTCGCCGTCGGGGACGCCGGGGGAGCACGCTGCGTCGTATCCCGCCGCGCGGAGCCAGCGCGCCAGACCCTGGAACATGTCGTCGCAGAGGAAAGTCAGGTCCGACAAAGAGCGCACCTCCAAGCCCGTTTCGTTTTGCAGTCCCCTTTCTGATCAGGTCTCGAATCGGACTTTCCGCCGGACTGTCCTGTACACGAGCGGCGGAAGACCGGGATGAAACATAGCGGTAGAGTAAGGGAAGGTAGGGCGGAGGTCAAGGGGCCTCTCCTTTTCGCGTGCGAAGAAGAGAGCGGGCGTATGGGGGTGAGGTGCGGGGCTGAGGCTGCTTTTCCCTCACACCCCCTTTCCCTCCCCCGTGCGACCGATGGGTCGGGGTCACAAGACTATGCGCATAAATTGGTTACGATTTTCGACGCGTAGTTCATAAATATACAGGCCAAAATTTTCTGGAAAGGGCTTGACAGGCCGGATAGGGGGTGATATTGTATACTAAATTGTATACAATAAATGGCCGTGAGGTTGTTCAAGATATTCGAGAGATCTCCTCATGGAGAGGTTTGAAAACGCGCAGAGGAGCGAGATGAAGAATTCGTCGCGTCATGCCAACTTGGGAGACGTCGCCTACGAAAGGCTGAAGGGCCGGATCATGTGCAAGAAAATCCTGCCCGGGGAGAGACTCGTGGAGGAGGAGTTGGCCGGTGAACTTGGCGTCAGCAGAACCCCCCTCCGAGAGGCGTTGCGAAAACTTGCGCAAGAGGGGATCGTGAAGATCGTCCCGCGCCGCGGGGCCGTTGTGGCCAAGCCGTCCGCGGAAGAGGTCCTCGAGATATTGCTGGTGCGCGAGGTGCTGGAGGGCCTGGCTGCCCGCCTGGCGATGGAGCATGTCACGCGGCGCACGATCCGCGAGATGCGGGCCTGTTTTCGACCGTTCAAGAACTTTGACGACCCGGCTCTCAAGGAAAACATTCTCTCCTATTATCAAGCCGATGTGAAGTTTCACAAACTGCTCGTCCACACGAGCAAGAACAAGAAGCTGATCGGCGTGATCGGGAACCTGTGCGACCACATGCAGATATTGACGCTGAGACACGTTTCTCTGCCTGGGCGGACGGTGCAATCGCTTCAGGAACACATTGACATCATTGACGCACTTGACAAACGCGATGCAAGCCTGGCGGAGGCGCGCGCGAGGCTGCACATCCAGAGGTTCATGGGCGACGTAAGGGAAAATATCCGAAGGGGCATCTACCGCACCTTGGGGTAATCGGGACGCCGCACCGCTCCAACGGCTGTGTTCTATGTTGTTCCAATTGCCGAGTGAACAAGAGGATGGGAATATTGGATAGCGTGAAGTGCGAGTTGCGCGCGCTGGCTTTTTACTACTATGTGCGTGTGACCCAGCAGGACACGGATGAGCACGGCAATCCCTCGCACGCTTGGTCGAGTCCGATCTGGGTGAAGAGAAAACCGTAGAGAGAAGGAGTGATGGATGGGAAGCCATCTGACGATGCTGCTGTTATTTGCGTTTTCCTTGTGCGCCGTCGCCCAGGAAGAAATTGTGCAGCTGGGTAATTTTGAGGCGGGAGAAGAGAACTGGGTATTTTACGAAAGCGGGGGAACCCGTTTTGCCAAACGCAACTTCACCATTGTTCCTCTGCCGCCAAACGATCCGGGAGGCAAGTATGCCGCAAGGCTCAGCGGCGACTTCACCACCGGGGGAGGCTGCCTGGTATTCCAGAAGTCATTTCCCCCGCCGCTTCGCATCAAGGAAGCGAGGTTCCGGATAAGAACGTCTGGCAACATGAAGGGGATTTTTTTCCGCCTTATTGATTCCACATGGCAGACTCATCAGCAGCTCTTGCCGCTTCGGGAAACGACGGAATGGCAGCAGTTAAGCGCGAGTCACATCCCGGGCTCCGCCCACTGGGGAGGAGAAAACGATGGGAAGTGGCATCCGCCGGCAGTGGGCATGGCGCTGGCGATTGACCGCAGCCTGTTGAAAGGGATGGAGAAGGCCGAGATCTTCGTTGACAAGATTGAGGCGGTCCTCTGCGCCCCCGAGGGGGTCATCATAAAACAGATGAAACTTGGAAACGTTTTCCTCGAAAACGAGCCGGTGAGATTCGGGCTGTGGTCGGATACGAATGCGGTCAGTTGGACCGTGTCCGATTTCTGGGAAAAGACCGTCGCCGAAGAGAAGGAACTCCGGGTCGCCCAGGGAGATTGCGAGATAACAATCCCCGTCAAATCAAAAGGATACCTCACGTTATCCGTTGTCGCCAAAGGCGACGCGACTCGTTCCGCCCGGACATCCTTCGCCGTGTTGTCTGTTCCCGACATGCCCACGGCGCAAGATTCTCCCTTCGCAATGCAGACGCATTTCGGCCAGAATTGGCGCCCGGAAATCATGCCCCTGATTTCCGCCGCGGGGATCAAGACCATCCGGGATGAGCTCTACTGGGAGAACATCGAGTTGGAGAAAGAAAAGTTCACATTCCCTGATTCCTACGACAGATACATGAGCGACCTCAAGGCAAATCACATCCAGCCGCTTATCATTCTCACCTACAGAAACAAGTTCTACGACGACAACAACACCCCGTACACCGAGGACGGCCTGAAGGGATATACCCGATACGGGCAGGAGATACTGCGACGCTACGGGAAGCAGATCGAGTGGGTGGAGGTATACAACGAATACAATATAAGTTTCTGTCGCGGCCCGGCCGCATCCAAGCCGACGAACTACGTCGAGATGCTTAAGAAGACACACGTGGCCGTCAAGGACATCAGACCGGATGTGACCGTCGTCGGATGCGCCACCGCGGGCGTTCCATTCAAATGGCTGGAGGACGTATTCAGATTGGGCGGGCTGAACTGCATGGACGTGGTTTCCATCCACCCCTATCATCAACCGCACCCGCCCGAGGGCAACGACAAGACATGGGGCATGGACAGAAAAGTGAACGCCGTAGCAGACCTGATACGAAAGCATAACGGCGGGGCGTCGAAGCCAATCTGGGTTACCGAGGTGGGCTGGCCCACCGATGCGAAGTTCAGCGAGGAAACTCAGGCGGAGTACCTCGTAAGATGCTATGTGCTTCTGCTGTCCGCCGGTGCGGAGAAGATATTCTGGTTCAAATTCATGGATGGGGTCGCGCCTGCCGATTACTTCGGCCTGATTCGTAATCCGGTCAGTCCGCTTGGTCTGTACGTCCCAAAGCCTTCGTATGTGGCCTATGCCGTGATGACAAGGCAATTGAGGGGGGCGGAGTTCATCAAGAGAGAAGATATCGGCAATGATGTCAGGGGCTATCTGTTCAAGAACGATCGGGAAGAGATTCGCGTGATGTGGTCGCCCGTTTCAGGGAGCGTGGCCATGGAAACAACCGCCTCCCTGAAGGTTGTAGACATGATGGGCAACGAAAGAGAAGCCCAACCGATCAAGGCCGAAGTTCATTTGCCTGTGTCCTCGTCGCCTGTCTACGTGAGGGGCGCGGTGCAAGGAGTGAAAGGTGCGTCTTGAGAATGCTGTGCGATGGCTTGTTGCCGCACGCGGTTGGAATGATATGAAAGGAGATCGGAATGATCGTGCTGATTGCCGGCCCTCAGAAGCCGCCTCGCTCATTTCAAGGTCTTGGCCTGACGTATCTTGCGGCGGTGCTTGAAGAAGCCGGTTTTGAGGTAAGGATATGCGACAAGTATCCGCCGTCCCCGGAGACCAACGATGAGACAGTGCTCGACGACCGGCTGGCGGAGGAGGTCGCGCAACTGAACCCGTCCCTCGTCGGGATCACCATCCACACGCCGATGGTCGTTTCGCGCACTCGCCTTGCCAGGCGCCTGCGGGAGTGGCTGCCGGAGACGCTCTTGGTCGCCGGGGGCCATCATCCCACCGCCGAGCCGGAAGACCTCCTGCAAAACTCCGACTTTGATGTCTGCGTCATCGGCGAGGGGGAAGAAACGCTGCTGGAGATCGCGCAGAGAATTGAGGAAGGAGAGGGACGCAAACGGACCGGCTGGCTCGCCAAGGTCCGCGGCGTGGTGTACAAGCGCGAAGGGCAGATCGCGAGGACGGATCCATGCCCGCCGATTGACGACCTGGACTCCCTGCCCGTCCAGGCCCTTCATCTACTCGGGCTGGAGAATTACGGCCCTCATCCCGTGCTCGGGATCAGGAGCAGTTGCCTCCTCACGTACCGCGGGTGTCCGATGGATTGTGTGTTTTGCATGAATCCCCAGGGGAGGAAGGTGCGGAAGCGAAGCCCATCAAAGGTTGTTGATGAGATAGAGCAAGTCATCGGCCGGTTCGACATACGCGGTTTCAACGTCCATGACAATCTCTTTGGACTGAATCGGGAACACTCCACCGCCATCTGCGACGAAATCCTCCGGCGCAAACTGGATGTAAAGTGGGAATGTTGGACCGGCGGCAACCTGGTGAACAAGGAACTGGCCGAGAAGATGAAGGCATCTGGTTGCGTTCGGGTGGGCTTTGGCGCGGAGAGTGGGGATGACGGTGTGCTTGCCAAGGCCCGCCCGGGCTTCACCGCCGCACAGCATCTGGAGGGCATCCGCAATCTGCAGGCGGCGGGGATCGAGGTCGTCCCTTTCCTCATCTTCGGCCTGCCGGGTGAATCGCGCGACAGCGTGCGGCGGACGGTCGAGTTCGCAAAGCGGTGCGGAGTGGAGGAGGTCTGCCTGAACATCCTCCGCCCCTATCCCGGGACCGCCATCTGGAACAATCCGGCGGCCTTCGGCATGCGGCTCACTCGCGGGCCTAACTACGAGGCATACGTTGAGACGGAGGACCTCCCCCGCGCGGCGATGTTCGAGTGCGCCGAGTGGGCGAAGAATGAATTGGTGCGGAGCAGACTGGCGAAGGTTGATTTCCTCCGCCTTGATCGCTATGCGTGGGAATGACAAGGACGAACGCATGAAAAGGAATGCGGTGGCGAGGCGGAACATCCTATGGGCCTTGACGGTGCCGATGATTCTGTGCCTGCTTGGATGGAATGCACCTGCCCGGCCCGAGGAACCGGCTATAAAGAAAGGAGAAGCCGCTATGGATGTCTCCCGCCTTGCGGCGGAGCGCCCCACGCCCCCGATCGTTCGCGGGGTCAACACCTGGCCTTCCGGCGACCCGGAACACTATGCCGAGATCGCGCGATGGGGAGCGAACTGCATTCGGCTGCTCGTGCTCGTTGGCGGAACCGCCAAGATAGCCAAGGATATGGAAAAGGATTTCTGGGATGCCTGGCCGGCGATCCTTGATCGGGTCGAGAAGAGCGTGAGGCTTGCGAAAGAAGCGGGATTGAAGGTCATTGTGGACCTCCATAACCCTCCTATTCCGAATTTGGAAGCGAGAGATACAAAGGCTTTGTGGGAGCATCCCGATCTCGAGAAGAGCTTCTGCCGCGCTTGGAAGGACCTGGCTCAACGGCTTCTGCCGCACAAAGAGGCGATTTGGGCTTATGATCTGTACAACGAGCCTCTCGACTGGGGCCAGTTCCCGAAGGCCCCGAAACAATGGCGGCCCCTCGCCATCAAAATCATCGAGACCATCCGAACGGTGGACCCGGATGTGTGGATCGTCTATGAGGTGGGGCCGGGGAGCTGGTATCGGGGCTTCGACGGCCTGGTCCCATTGCCCGATTACCACGTGATCTATGGCGGACACTTCTACCATCCCCAAGCATTCACGTATCAGGGGGCGAAGACAACCAAGGGAACAGACCTCGCGGAGGCCATGGAGAAGATCAACGTGCGCTATCCATCGGCGGTCAAGGATGTTCGCTGGGACAAGAAGCAGATCGAGAAGATGCATGAAGACGTAGAGAAGTTTCGGCGGCAATGGAAGGTTCCCATCTTCATCGGCGAGTTCAGCGTGGTCCGATGGGCGCCGAAGGAGGATGCCCTCCATTGGCTTCAAGATGTGCTGGACACCTTCGAGGCCAACGGTTATTCATGGGCCTACCACGCCTTCCGGACCTACAACGGCTGGAGCCTGGAGCACGACGAAACGTTCTGGATGCCGGGCGCGCCCCCTCCGGAACCGTCGAAGATAGAAACAGAGCGGGCCAAGCTGGTGAAGGCGTATCTGAAGAGAAATCGCAATCAAGCAGAGGGCAAAAATCCATGAGCAAGAAGCAGCCAAATATCCTGTGGATTTTCTCCGACCAGCACCGAGCCCACGCCATCGGGTGCTATGGAGACCCCAACATCGAAACCCCAAACCTGGATCGCTTGGCCAGGGAGGGGATTCGCTTCACCAACGCCTACTCGAACACGCCCCTCTGCTCCCCCTTCCGCGCCTCCCTCTACACGGGACAGTACATCTCGACCCACGGCGTGATTTCCTTGTTCCGGCCGCTCCTGCCGGAGAAGCAGCCCGAGTTGGCGGAAGCGCTCCGCAGGAACGGCTACCACACCTCGCACATGGGCAAGTGGCACCTGAGCGGCGGGGACTGCCCGTGTCACTTTGTTTCCCCCTATTTCCGCCCAGGCTGGGATGACTGGCTCGGTTGGGAAAACTCCAATGACTTCCTGAACACAACCTATTCCATCGGCGACCACCCGCACCCTGTCCGGAGGCTTGAAGGCTATCAGACCGATGCGCTGACGGACCTCACAGTCGAGTGGCTGCGGGAACATGCCGACAGCGGGCCGTGGTTCCATGTCATGTCCATTGAGCCGCCGCATGGCGCGATGCCGCAGTTATATCCCGACAATCCGAATTTCGCGCCGGAGCCATACATGGCCATGTTCCGGGGCAAGCCTCTCCAATACCGGCCAAACTTTGCCTCCAACCACCCGCGTCGGGCGGAGTTCGAGCGCAATCTGCGCGGATACTATGCGCAGATCAAAAACCTGGACGACAATATCGGCCGCGTTATCCAGGTCTTGGAAGAAACGCATCAACTGGACAACACGGTCATTTTTTACTTTTCGGATCACGGCGACCTCATGGGCAGCCACGGGATGCTCCACAAGTGCCGCCCGGAGGAGGAGTCGTCCAACATTCCCCTCATCGTGCGCTATCCCGTAAGGATTCCGGCGAATACCGTTTCGGATGCGCTCATCAGCGCTGTGGACATCATGCCCACGCTTCTCGGCTTCCTCGGCATCCCCGTCCCGGAAGGTGTGGAGGGGCAGGACCTGAGTCCCGTCCTCGAAGGACGGCGGGGAAAGGGAGCGGAACTGGTCCTGATGCAATTCGAGAGCGCCTTCTTCCCGGAGACGCCGCAGACCGCCTTTCGCGCCATCCGAACGGGTCATTGGCTCTATTCGTTTTTCCTCACGCGAGGCCCCGCTCAACTGTTTAACATGCAAAACGATCCCTACCAGCAGGCGAACCTCATCTCCTCCCCCGAGGCGGGCGGGATTCGCGGCGAGCTGCACAGGATGATGGAGGCAAAAGTAGCGGAGTTCGGCGACGATTTTCTTGAAAGAGCAAAGCGGTACTCCACCGGAAACAAAGGATTATCGGGGTAATATTGGATGATAGGTAACGCGGAGAGGATCAGGCTTGGCCTTATCGGTGCGGGAAATCTGGCGCGAACACGCGCGAAGTGCGCGGCGGGAACTCCCAATGCGGAATTAGCTGCTGTGGCCTCCCGCACGAGGGAGAAAGCACAGCGGTTTGCTGATGAACATGGCATCCGCGCCGTCTTTGCCGACCACCGTGAACTCATTGCGTCGGACGTTGACGCCGTGATCGTGGCGACGCCGAACGATACCCATTACCCGATCGTGATGGACGCACTGCGGGGGGGCAAGGACGTGCTCGTGGAATACCCAATGGTTCTCCACGCCGAACAGGCCGCGGAAATCGTGCGTTTGACGGAGGAAAGGAAGGCCATTGTTGAGGTCGGTTTCGACACCCGTTTCGATCCTCTGGATCGAGAACTGAGGGAGTTTGTTTCCTCCGGACGGATCGGCGAGCCGGTCTGGTGCTCCGCCCAGCTCCTATACCCTGTGCCCTGTGACCCGGCGAAGTGGTACTCGAACCCGAAGGCGACGCGCGGCATGATCGTCTCCTGGCTGGTGGAACGCTTCGATCTGCTGCGGCGGGTGTGCGGGGAGGTGGAAAGCGTGTTCGCGGTCGAGGCCCCGGATGCGTATGGCGGAAAGAAGTTCTTCGAACAGCGAATCTGCATCGTCAATCTCCGCTTTCAGAGCGGCGCGGTGGGCGCGGCGAGTCTCTGCTGCCTGGCTCCGCGGGGCCTTTCCGGCTCGGTTGTGCAGGTGATTGGACGGGAAGGCGGCCTCTGGTCCGACGGTCGCGCCTTGCGAGTGTTCAGCCGTGCCGGGGAGGAGAGCATCCGGGCGGAATCGGGGGTGGATTCCTTCGCGGAGGAAACCGCTCATTTTGTGCGATGCGTTCGGGAGCGAACGCCTGTAGAGAACCCGCCGGCAGAGAGCCTCAAGGCGCTTCAGGTAGCGGAGGCGGCCTTGGCCTCGCTGCGGGATGGAAAAATGTAGAAAAATGTACTGAGTACACTTTTTGCTTTCTGAGTACACTTTTTGCTTTTTGCTGGAGACACAAGACATGGGAAGAATGGATTGGGGTATCGGGAGCGTCGGTCTCGGCGGTATTGCCCAGGTGCATCTGGAGGCCTATCGTAAGAATGGCCTGAAGGTCGTCGGCGGTGCGGACGTTGACGCCCAAAAGCGGAAGGCGGCGCAGGAACGATGGAGCCTGCCCACGGTCGTGGAGGACTTCCGCGAGCTGATCTCCATGCCAGAGGTGAAGATCGTTGACGTGGCCGTGCCGCAGAACTTCGAGATCAGGAAACCCATCATCGAATTCGCGGCGAAGCATGGCCGGGCGCTGTTCGTCCAGAAGCCGATGGTTCCCTACCTGTCGCAGGCGAAGGAGCTTGTCGAGATCGCCGAAAAACACGGCGTCCCCTTCATGGTCAACCAGAACTCCCTCTTCGTCCCCGGCTTCGCGGCGATGGAACCCTATCTCCGGGACCCGCGTTACATCGGCAGGCCGTACTACTTTCAGATCGAGAACCGAGCATGGTCCTACCCCAGGCACAAATGGGCCGCGACGCAGCCTCGCTTTGTCACCTCCGCCATGGGCATCCATCACTGCGCCCTCGTGGTCCACTGGTTCGGCGACTGGGAATCGGTCTATGCGCTTCATGGCAGGGACGCATCCCAGTCGGAGCTGAAGGGGGAGAACCTGAGCGTGATCTCGGTGAGGTTCGGGAGCGGCGTCCAGGGCGTGATCATCAATAACTGGTGCTATCGCGGGAATCGCCCGCGCTCCCATTCCCGGGAGGAGATCGTGATTCAGGGCGACGCCGGCGTCATCACGGGCGACAGCGAGGACATCTGCATCACCACGAGCGATCCGCCGTCGGAGATTCGACCCAAGTTCCAGGGCAAGTGGTTCCCCGACGCCTTCGGCAACAGCATGTGCCACTTCATTGACGCGCTCGATAAAGGAAAACCCTTTCTGAGCTCGGGACGGGAGAATCTGAAGGCCGTGGCGATGGCCGAAGCTGCCTACATCTCGGCGAACGAGCGCCGCGCGGTGTGCCGCGAGGAACTATAGCGCTCATTGGGGTCAGGTCTTCATTATACATTTTACTATGGAAATCCAAATTGTGACAGGATAGAATAAATGCCATGACCAACCCATTACGAATCAAGACGGCAGGCGACGACCATGCGCGCATTTTGGCGTGGTAAAGGCTCAGGCGATCAGCAATGCGGTTGCAAAGATGAGTCTTGCGAGCCACGAGGTCGCGGCGCTTGACGCGAGGTTGAGAAAGATTGAGGCGGCCATCCGTAAAATGTATAATGAAGGGCCTGTTGCCCAAACCGATTTTCGATGGAGTGCCACCCCCAAACTCGTTTGGGGATGAGTGCCGCGGGGCCCAACCGTCCGCCGAAGATACCCCCAATCCCGCGAAGCGCGGGATTGGGGGGTGGCACACCGCAGGATGGGCTTTCGGCAACAGACCCTGAAGACCTGATCCCCTTACATGTGCAGCGCAAACGGCACACAAGGAGTCGGCTCATGCGGAAGATGGACATCAAAGCATTCCTCATGGCGGCAATTGCCGCGGCCTTTGCCTGCCTTGAGGCGTCGGGCGAGGAGCCGGTTGCAGCGCATCCGACCGAAGGCTATCTACCCCAGTTCACCCGAACCGTCAAACCCGCCAAGTGCAGTAAGGTTCGGATCATCGCCGATTATCCAGAGGAGTTGGGCCTTGGCGAATGGCCGGTTACATTCGGCGTGCCCTTCCCGCGCGGCGCGCTGGCCTCGGTGGAAAACGTTCGCATCGTCACCGCTGCAGGCCAGGAGGTCCCTTCTCAGATTATCCGCACAGCCACATGGAACAAACCGGACGGCGACGTGCGATGGATGCTCGTTGACATGAGTGCAGAGCGAGGCGCAGAGTATCTCGTCGAGTACGGCTCGAAGGTCAAACGCAGCGAAGGACCATCACGGCTTAAGGTGTCCGACGAGCCGCAGCAGATTCTCGTGACCACCGGGCCGCTCCACGCGGCCTTCAGCAAGCAGCATTCCTATCTGATCCAGCATGTATGGCTCGATCATGACGGCGACGGAAGATTCTCCGACGCCGAAGACCAGATGATCCGCCAACAGCGACGCATGTCCATGGCCGATGGGACCGGCGCGGTGTATGAGACCTCCGACAAGCCCGAAGACTACAAGGTCGAGGTCGAAACCAACGGCCCTCGCCGCGTTGTTGTCAGGGCATCGGGCTGGTATCGTGACAAACAGGGCAACGGTCTGTGCCGGTATGTGACGCGCGTTCATCTCTACGAAGGCAAGTCTTTTGTCCGCATTTTCCATACATTCATTGTGGCGTTCAATACGGACAAAACACAGTTGCGCAATATCGCCGTGCCCTTTGATGCGGCCGACGGTCCGGTGCGCAGCGCCGCGTTCGCCGTCGAGACCGGCTTTTCACCGGCTACGTTCGATGCCCCTGCCGCGAGTCGTCTGGTTCAGGATTCGGCCGAGCATTTTGCAGTGTCTGACGCACAAGGGAAACGGCTCAAAGAAGGTCGGCGCGCAGGCGGATGGCTGGATATTCAGGTTCCCAAGGGGGGCATGGCGCTCGCCCTCCGACGCATGTGGCAAGACTATCCCAAGGAACTGGAGAGCACGCCCGATGGGATCGCTGCCCATCTCTGGCCGCCTCACGGCGATCGGCTTCTGGACTTTCGGGCGCACGCCACACTCGGCCCGGAACGGTATAAGGAGTGGGGGCATCGAGTGTACTATGCCGGGCTTTATGATGGCGGACTGGATGAGTACGACCAAGCCATGGGCCTGGCCAAGACCAACGAGATGATTCTTGCCTTCTACTCCAGAGACGCGAAGCCGGCCCGCGCCGCCTGTACCGCCCTGGAAGAAGCGCCCTTTCTTGTGGCCGATCCCGAATGGATGTGCAAGTCGGACGTCTTCGGCCCGCTGCATCCCTACGACCCGAAGCGCTTCCCCGATATCGAGAGAAAATGGGAGATCGCCTTCGAACGGTACGAGTTCCTTCGCCGGCACTTCGGCGATTACGGCTTTTTCGATTTCGGCGACGTGCACTACAGCATCCATTGGGACGAAGAAAACAGGCGATGGGTCCCAGAGCCCTGGCGGCGATTCGCCTCACGATTCTACGGGATTTGCGTCATGCCGTGGACTCAGTTCGCCCGCACGGGCAGTCGCCGCTATCTCGAATGGGCGATTGACAATGCGCGGCACGTGATGGACATTGACATGTGCCATATTACCGCTAAGGTGGAAGGCTACCGATACCCCAAGTACGCCGGTGGACGATACGGCGGCAATGGCGGAATCATCCACTACGGCGCCGATATCTACTCCATCGGCTGCGATAGCCATGTGTCGCAGTGGGCCGATTACTACTATCTCACCGGCTATGAACGCGCGTGGGATGTCCTGCTTGAGGAGGGCCAGTTCTATCTCGACGCCGACAAGGAGAACCGCGACGGCCACCTCCGCGCCTACGCCCATCGCATGACCGGCGGCGGAATGCGCACGCTGATCCACCTCTGGTGGGCCACTTGGGACCGGCGCTATCTCGACCTGGCCCGCCGTCTTGCCGGCTTTTGCTATGAGGCCGCCGAGAAGGAGGACGGCGTCATTCGCCATGACGACGTGTACATGAACCCAGGCCTCGTCGCCTACTACCATGCCACCGGCGACGAGCGAATGAAGGAGCTGATTCTGCGCTGCATGAGGTGGCTCAACGAAGAGCGCCTCACCTTGAGCGACCCGCGTGGTTATACCTTCTATGGGCCTGCCATGGCCTACTATTTCACCGGCGATCCTTCGTATCTGCAGCGGTCGGTATTCTGGATGCAGCAGTATCAGGACGAACTGAACGTGGGCGACGATCCTCTTTGGCGCGGCGTCCCCAAGGGGCGGTGGGACATGTGCCACAACTGTCTGCAGCTCCTCTACGGGCCCTATCTGCTCGGCGCGCTGGCCACGCTCGACAAACCGGTTCCCCCCGCCGACGATCAGGCCACCGGCGCAGACGAGATATGGCTCCATAACACAGACGGCCGCGCATTCAATGTCGTGGTACGGTGGTTTTGTTACATGCGCCCGTTCTTCTGCGGTCCGCATGTGGACAACTGGAAGCGCTATTGCGAAAAACACAAACCCGATCCCCGCATTGTGGTTCTCGACCCGGATGGGAAAGTGGCGGCCCGGGTCCCAATGGGTTTTGGGAAAGACCCGAACTCCCGCACGGTTTCCCTGCGCGTGCCGGAAGGGAAACCCGGCCTCTACCGCGTGGCGCAGGAAGGCGCGGAAGCCATGCCCATCAAGCTCCTTCTCACCTCCCTGCCCTTTCCGGAGTGGGCCATCCCCATTCGCACGGGGAGTGTGAGCCAGGGCCCGGCATACTATTTTCGCGTTCCGGAAACGATGGAGCAACTCAAGCTGCGCTTCAAGGTCTTCGTCCTCCGCAAGACCGTGACCCCTTCACTCCTTGATGCGGATGGGAAGGTGATCAAAGAAGAAACTCAGGAATTCGGCGCAGTTCCCGCCGCCGAGTGGACCGAATGGACCGTGCCCGCGCCCGCGGAGCAGCGCGGCAAGTTATGGCGATTTCAGGTTCGGCCGCTCATCGGCGACGTTCAGGATGTGCTGCTCAGGATTGACGGCGTCCCCCCCGTGGTGAGCACAACACCCGAGTCCTATTTCATCCCTGAGCAAATCCCGGACTCGCCCCATCCCAAGCCGCAGCCTGCGCCCCTCGGCGTCACAACGCCCGTTCAGACCATCGCGGCGGGCAACAAGTTCGTCATCCCGCGCGGCGAGAAGACCGGGGACATGCGATACGAGCATCTCAACGCAAAAGAGGGGACCATCGAGTTCTGGGTCCGCCCCGACTGGAGTGAAGACGATCTCTCCGACCACGATTTCCTGCGATGCGGCGGGCTTCGCATGCTTCGCCGGTCGAAGATCGGGACCTATGTTCAGTTGGACAAAGCCATCCTCCAGTCCGGCTTCGTCCTGCGGCCCGGCGTGTGGCATCATGTGGCCGTCGCATGGAAATTGGAGGAGGCAAAACTCGAGTCGAAACTCCGTCTCGTTATTGATGGCGTCCCCTTCGGCGCGATCAACTACGGGACCATCGAGGGCGCGACGGACTGGACCGGTCCCGCCATCGAGATCGGCACGAACACCGAACTTGCCGTCACCGGGCTGCGCATCTCAGACGTGTCGCGCCTCGAGGATCTCCAGAAGGGCACCTTGTCCCCTCCCCCCGATGCGCATACACTTTACAACGATGCCGAATTGAAACCATAGGCCTTTCTTGCGGGGACGAGGCGCTACGAGGCCGTCTTCCGCCGGGCTTTCTTGTTCGTGCGGAAGTTCGACTCGGTCAGGTCCGACTTCAGGAATCGAGGACCGGGGCCCTGTATGGGGTTGCAGCCGCAGAAGAACTTGCGTCCCTTCTGGCCCAGCTCCGGCGCCAGCTCCTCCCACATCTCGTTTGTTTCGGTGGAAAGGAACAGCGGCAGCTTCGGCGCGTGCTTGCGCGCTTCGCGGATGAGGAAGCGATAGGTCTCGGCCCTCTTGGAATGCGGGAAAGGCCCGTGCCGGCTGTCTTTCATTTCCTCTTGCGCGTTCCGGGCGGCCTCGATGAAAGTCGGGTCGAGCAGGTTTGTGTCCAGCATCTTCTGCAACTGCTCGAAGGAGTTCCAGATGAGGCAGGTGAATCCCAGGGTCTCGGGCTTCACCGTGGTCAGCAGCTCCTTGATGCAGTTTGCGTAACTCTCCTGCCAGCCTCGCACCGGCAGCACCGGCTTCATCTTGACGCGCACAGGCACTCCCCACCGATTGAGCTTGGCCATGGCGTCAATCCTGCTCGATGCCGGCGGCGCACAGGGCTCCAGCACGGCTGCCGCTTCGTTGCTGCACAGGCTCCACACGCCGATCAACCGCTCTCGGTGCGTAAGGCGCTCGACCCAGTCCACATGGTCGCCGTTGGTGTGGAAGTAGGCATAGCGGTCCTCATACTTGCTCAGCAGATTGAGGAAATCCTCGTACAGTCCATACTCGGGCTCAAGCGTGGCCATGTCGGCGCCCATCCCGATCATGAGGAAGCAGCGCTGCCAAGGATTGTCGTCGAGGATGGGACGAAGGACTTGGTCAACATACTCGCGCACGTTGAGGGCGATGACCAGCGCCTTGCCGCCCCGCCCGTCGCCGCAGTAAACGCACCCGTGAGGACAGCCGGCCACCGATCCGAGGAACTTGGAGGGCCAGCACACCGTGCGGGACTCGGCATCCTTCTCCGGCGTATGGTGGAACGTGTAGGGCAGCATATAGCCGAGGATATAGTTCGCCTTGTGCAGCGCCACGCCCGCCGGTGGGTTCTTCAGGATAGGGTCATCCTCCGCCGTGGAGCCGTCGGTGACGAAGTTGGTAAACACGACGGGCTGCCGCAGCTTCCACTGAGGCGCGTTCTTGTCGGGGCTCCAGGCCGCAACCTCGCTCGACACGCGGAACACGTCCGTGGGAGCATACCAGTCCACGTCGGCTTCCGAGCGGCCCATTGTGTTCAGGAAGCGCCGCAAGCGCTCCAGCGCGTCGGGCTTCGACTTCAGGGCCTCATGGGCGAAGATGTGATCGGGTTTGAGTACGTACATCCTTGATTCTCCTTTGCAATCATGGACGCATGATAAGTTCTATGCAGTTGCCAAGACCCGCCAGTTCTGGGGGCGGCTTACTTATCTCCTGTCCCAGAACTCCCGACGGGGAATATGAGCGCCCCCTTCATTTCCCCCTATTTCGCTGCGGTCATCTCCCTATGCAGTCGGTGCAAGTCGCTGACGCCGCGGTCCACCATCATCTCTACGCCGGCCACGTCAATCATCGTGCCGTTGGACAAGAGCGACTCGTAACCGCCCGCCTCATACGCTTCCCGCGTCGCCAGATATCCCAGCGAGTCCGCGCCCAACTCCACCGGGAACGTCCACGGAAAGGGGCTGGCCTGCTTGATCTTGATCCCCCACTCCACGAAGACCTCTCCCGGCAGGCTGAGGAAGACGGTGTCGCCGATGTGCCAGGCCTGGAGGATCGTGTCGGCCTGCGTCTTGCCCTCGGCCTGGAGCACCTTCTGCGCCTTGCGAAAGACGTCGCACGACTTGGGCGGATACATGGTCCTGGCGAGCCGCTCTTCCATGTCCATCCACAGGTCGCGGTACGGCACGGTGATCTCGCGCTTGGTTGCGTTCAGTGGAAACGGCCCGGGCAGGGGCCGGCGTATCTCGATTGCCGGGATCATCGCATCGGCGAGCAGGTTGCCGACCACGATGTCGCGGCGGTCCGCGCCGGCGGGGACGCAGGGATTGATGTTGCCGCAGCAGCCGGGGAAGTAGATCGTCGCGACGTCTTCTCCGAAGCGCTCGGCGATTCGCTTGGCCACGGTGGCAGGGTAGTCCGCGCTGAAGCAGGGACCGAAGTTGGAGTTGGTGTGGAGCGCAAAGGTGAAGAAAACAGCCATGAGTTTGCCGTCCGCGTCGTCAAGGGCAAGCATGCCGATCTCGGGGTCAATGGGCCCGGCCGATCCCACGCTCTGTACCCCGCAGTCGTTGCCCAGCAGCCAGGTGTTTACCTGGCGTCCGTCCTTGAACGCGACGCGGCGGTTGTGGCACGTGGCGAAATGGAAGGCGCGCAGCCGGCTGAGCCTCACCGGGCGCAGGTTGCTTTGCGCGTCCGCGACGGCTTGCGCGATTCGACCGGGAATCTTGGCCATCCATTCGGCGTTTACGTGTTCGCTCTGGCGCTTGCGCGTGTAGGGGCCGGTGTGGGTGTGGGTCGCAGTCCACACGATGTGGTCTTGCGGGATGCCGGCGGCCTTGGAGGCCAGGGCGACGGCCTCGTCGCCGTGTGCGCGTTCGAGGCTGACGAGGTCGAGCGCGACCATGGCGAGCCGCTGGCCCTCAGACTCGAGGACCAGCGCCTTGGCGTAAAGGGGGTCCTGGACGCCTTGCGAGATGCGAGGCCAAAGCGATCCGGCAAGTTTGTCGCCGACTTCGGGCGTGATGTCGCTTTGGGCGACGCCGGCGGAAAGTGGGGCGCTCACGGCATGGACTCCTCAAATAAGGTTGCAGCAAGCCTCGGAAAAGGCAAGGCCATTCCACGGCCATGCATTTCCGGGACACGAGATATCATTCGGCTCCTCATTAACAATCTACCTGTCTTGGCACGAGTTTCAAGTGGAATTTTCTGGGCAACCAACCGGGGAAGGTCAATTTGCCGGGCAACCGAACAGCATGAGGATGCGCCCATCCATACCCTCAAACATCACCCGTCCAGGGGATGGGTCCTGTCTATGAGGGGGAAATTGACGATGGATCTGGCGAGATGGGATGCATAGATGCCGTGGATCATTTCCAACGCAAGCCGGGCGTTGTATATATTGGAAACAGGCTGCCGGTTCTCCGCAATCGCGCGCATCAGGTCCCAGACGGCGAACCGGTTTGACTCCAGAAAGAACGGCGCTCTCGGAATGTCTCGTTGGCCGCAGAGGGAATAGTTCAGCGGCTCGGCGTCGGGGATTGTGCGGTATTCCGTCAGGGGGGCGATCTCGAAGTGGGATTCGTCTTCCGGGGGGCCTGGGGTGCGACTGATCCGGAGCGGCCGGAGAGGACGGTCCGAGGCGTCTTCGAAGCGTATTGACAGCGCGCCGTTCGTGCCGATGACGGTGATGCCCATGTGGGCGGCAGGGGAGGTCTTGTCCCGGAGTCCGCGTTTGCTTTCGAAGATGCCGCGCACACTGCCGGGGAAGCGGAAGTAGGCAAAGACCTCGTCCCCTGCGGCCGGGCCGATGGGCTCGACGGTTTCTGCGTTGACGTCATCCTTGGTTATGGGACGGCCATTGGCAGTAACGTCCGCGAAGACGTATTCAGGCGTGCCGAAGAAAAACGTCTGAATGTCGAGGATGTGGGTCCCGAGGACGATCAGGTCTTCGCCGCCGCCGCGATGGTCGTTCTTGCCTCGCCCGTAGGCCGTCACGGGGTCCCCGATCTCTCCGGCCTCGACCATCTTCTTCATGGTCAGGAACCCCAGATCGTACCTGGAAGGATGAGCCATGCAGATCTTGATGCAGTTTTTTTCGGCGATCTCGACGATCTCGTCGGCTTCCTGCAGGAGGGCGCTGATCGGTTTCTCGCAGTAGATGTGGCAGCCCTTCTCCGCCGCGGCCCTGATCTGCTCCAGATGGTCGTACGGATGTCGGGAGCAGAGGACCACGATGTCGAGGGATTCCTTGTCCAGCATGTCGCGGAGCGTTGCATAATGGCGCTTCGCTTGTGTGAAACCCATCTTCTGCTCGATGTCTTCCGTGTTGGAGTCCACATGGCCGACGACCTCGACGTTCGGCAGACCTCGGAAGGCCGTATGCAGGGCATGCAGGCCCAGCATCGGTTTCGACGTATCTTTGACAACCCCGATTTTCCAGATCTTGTTCATTTCACTATCCCAATCGTGCTGTGTTCAGGAACCTCTGGGGCCAAGGACGCGGCCGCCATCCACGGTGTAGTTTGCGCCCGTGATGTATGCCGCGTCGTCCGACGCGAGAAATGCAACGACGGCGGCGACGTCAGCCGGGTATCCGCCTGGGCGCGGCAGGTAGATTCCTTTGCCCTCGTAGCCCGGTCCCTTGTGGGGTCCGAGGAGGATCGCGCCGGGGGCGACGCTGTTCACGGTTATATTGTGCGGGCCGACCTCCATTGCCAGCGCCTTTGTGAAAGAGACGATGGCGCCTTTGGACGCACTGTAATCGGCCATGCGCTTGATACCGACCTCGGCGGCAATGGAGGAGATGTTGATGATCCTGCCGTACGTGCGCTCGATCATGTGGTTGATGACCGCGCGGGTGCAGTTGAAGGCGCCGTTGATATTGAGGTTGAGAATCCACTCCCAGTCTTTTGGTTCCTGGTCTTTGAAGTCCATCTGGCGGTACGCACCGGCGCAGTTTACCAGGATGTCAATGTGGCCGAACTCCGCCAGGACCTTGTTGACGGCTTCCTTGATCGCGGCGTATTTCGTGACGTCGGCCTCGATGGCAATGGCCGTGCCGCCCGAAGCCTTGATGGTCTCGGCGGTTTCCTGCGCCTTCTCGAACTTGATGTCAAACCCCGCCACGGCTGCGCCCTCGGCGGCGAACCGGAGGGCGATGCCCTTGCCGATTCCGCCGGCAGTGCCCGTGACGATCGCTGTCTTGTTTTCGAGACTCATGATTGCGTCCATTCCAGATGAGACACGTGATCTATTGGCTCCACTTGAACTCGCTGTTCTGTTCTTTCACCAGCCCGATAATCCGAACGACCTCCAGGGCATCGGCGTTGGCGATAGGAAATGGCACTCCCTCACGCAATGCCCTGTACAGATGTCGGGCAATGGCGGTTTCGACGTGCTCCCACATATTCACGGCCGGCTCAACCGCAATTGTTTCTTGACGCCATGGAATCTTCTCCTCATCGCCGAATCCGCCTGTCAGCGGTGGTGAATCCGGGCTGGCGACGACCTTCGAAAACTCAAATCCCTGCTCAATATACCGAAGATGGATCTGCTTCTGATCCGGACAGATCAGGCTGCCGCGGTTTCCGTACACGATGCAATAGGGCCCCGGCAGCGCCACGGCGTCGCTGATCTCCAGATCAACGACAATGCCGTTCTCTCCGGCGATGATGACCTTCACATGGTTCTCAGCATCGCCAACAGCGTTGATGCGCTTGAGACTGCTCCACACGTCTTTCACCGGACCGCCGATGAACTGCAGGGCATGATCTATGACATGCGACCCCCAGTTGTTCAGTTGGCCGCCGCCGCAGCGGAGGATGGCCTGCCAGTCCGGTCTGCGGCGGAAGGGGTGGTGTCGGCAAATCTTGACCTGCTCGACATTTCCCAGGATCCCCGATGCGATGATCCTGCGGATGTGCTCGAACGCCGGCTCAAAGCGGTGATTGTGAAGGAAGAAAAGCTTGCCCGGATACTGCTTGTCGGCATCTCGCAGTTTCCGGATATCGTCGCTGTTCATGGCAATGGGTTTTTCGAGCAGCACATACTTACCCGCGGCGAGAGCCTGCAAGGCATGTGCGGTATGATCTGTAGACCGCGTGGAGATTACCGCAAGCTCCACCCCGGGGTCCGCCAGGAATTCTTCAGGCCTATTATAACCGGCACAGCGGTATGTGTCGCGGAGCTTGTCGAGTTTGGACGGGTCGGTATCGCAGCCGGCCACGAGCTCATACATCTCGGCTTCATTCGAGAAATGCTTGCAGTGCACAAATCCAATACGTCCAAGTCCCCAAACCCCAAATCCGATCGTTGACATTTACGAATCTCCTGTTTGAGAGCGGTTTCTGGGATCGCCGCTTTACAGCCCACCGATGCTTCGGCCTCCGTCAATAACATAGTTTGTGCCGGTGATGAACGCCGCCTTTTCCGAACACAGATACAGGATCAGGTCCGTGATCTCCTGCGGCTCGGCCGCTCTTCCGAGGCGGGTCTTCATCTTCGCCATTTCCTGCCGCGTCAGCACCGGCCCGGGCGAGACGCAGCACGCCCTGATCCCGTAGGGCGCGCCGTAGATGGCAAGGGATTTGGTCAGTCCGATCATCCCGCTCTTTGCCGCGCCGTAATCCAGCGACATGGACCCGGTGACGCCATCCACGGACCCCATGTTGATCACCACCCCGCTCTTCTGTTGGATCATGGGGCCCAGCACCGCGTGACAGAAATAGACCGCGCCCTTCAGGTTCACATCGAGTCCCCAGTCAATGACTTCGATGTCGAGCTCATGGAAAGGCTCGGAGCGTCCAAACACGCGCCTCGAGTTGCCGCCGGCGCTGTTCAGCAGGATGTCCACACTCCCGTACTTCTCCACGGTGAACGCGACGGCGCCTTTGACCTGGTCATAGCGACGCACGTCCACCTGGACGCCGACGGCCTCTCCCCCCTTTGTGCGAATCGCCTCCGCTGCGGCGGCCACCGCATCCAGGTTCACATCGGTCAGCACGACCTTCGCGCCTTCCTCGGCAAGTTTTTGTGCGGTCAAGAGTCCCATACCGGAGGCCGCTCCGGTCACAATGGCCACTTTGTCTCTGAATCTCATTGTGCATTTCCTTTGACCATCAACACCACTTTCCCGATGTTCTCCCGACGCTGGAGGATCGCGTGGGCCTCTTCGGCCTGAGTGATCGGGAGCGCTTTGTGGATCACCGGTTTGATCGTGCCTGCAGAGAACGCCTTCCAGAGAATCCGTTCCAGACCGGCAAGGATATCTGCTTTCATCTGCGATGTCCGGCTTCTGAGCGTGCTGCCGATGAGCCGGATGCCGCGCCGGAAGAACTTGTTCATGTCGAGTTCGGTCTTTGGGCCGCCCAGGGTCGCGATCACGATCCACCGTCCGCCGATGGCCATCTTCTCGATGCACTGCCCGAGTGCGGGGCCGCTGATGCAGTCCAGGGCGATATCGACCGGATGCTCATCCATGACTGCGACGAGGTCCTGGGTCTTCCGGTTGACGACGATATCGGTCCCGAGCCTGCGGACGAACTCGGCCTTTTCCTCCGATCCGACCGTCGTCATCACCTTGCCGCCGAGATGTTTCGCCAATTGGATCGCCGCCATGCCGAGCCCGCTTGCCCCGGCCTGGATGAAAACGGTATCCCCCGCCTTCATGCCCGCCTCGATGCACAGGTTCAGATAGGAGGTGGCAAATGCCTCCGGGATGGCCGCCGCCTCTACCATGGACAAACCTTCCGGAACCGGCAGCGCCATATCCGCCGGGACGGCGACCCGTTCGGCATAACCGCCTCCGCCGAGGAGCGCGCAGACCTTATCGCCGTTTTTCCAGCGGCTTTGCGCCGGGGCCTTGATGACAACGCCCGCGACCTCCAGGCCCATCCACTCCGGCCAACCCGGCGGGGGCGGATATTGCCCGGCACGCTGCAGCAGATCGGCACGGTTCAGCGCGGCGGCATGGACCTCAACAACGATCTCATTGCCTTTGGGGACAGGATCGGGGACTTCGCTCCAGACAAGCGCCTGTTTCTCATTGACCAGGACCGCGTGCATAGTCATCTCCATTCTGTGCATCCGCAGGCGGCGAGAAGCACTTCCTGCACCAGCAATTCGTGTTCATAGGGATACGGATTCTCAATCTCGCCGCGCACGATCCTGGCGAATTCGATCAGATGATCGTCATAGCGCGTATTCATCGGAGGCAGCGTGATGTTGTGTGTGCCGGCGGCGTATTCCGAGTTGGCTTCCGCGAAGGTGAACCGCAGGGCCATCGGTTTGCTATACGGGATCGGTTCCGTCGGGCAGAGCTCGAACGTTCCCTTCGTCCCGCGCACGATCACCCGACGATGCGGAAAGGAGTCGGGGTCGGTGATGGACGTGTGGACGCAGGCGTTGGCGTGGGCGTACTCCAATACCGCCAGCGTGTTGTCCTCCACACCGTCGTCGCGTGTGCATTTCAGGAACGGTGTCACGCGTTCGGGCCGGCCGAGAACACTGACAACGAAATCGATGAGGTGTCCGCCGAAGTTGTACATCGCCCCGCCTTTGAAGGTGGAGATGTACTCGCGGTAGCTGTTGTTGTCGAAACGGTTCATGGTCATATCTATTTCAAACACGTCGCCCATCCAGCCCTCGCGGAGAGCTCTGCGGCACAACTTTAAGGCGGGATTCATCCGATACATGTACCCCATCTGCAGGACCAGGTTCTCTGAACGGCAGAGATTGACGATCTTCTCGAACTGAGCCATGTCCTGTCCGCCGGGCTTGTCCATGTGCATGTGAAATCCGTGTTCGGCGCATCGGAGCGCGGCATCCGGCAGGTCGGCGTTGGTCTTCTCAACGAACACCGCCTCGACCTCCGAGGAATCGAGGAGCTCTTCCTCGGTCATCCACTTGACGCCCTCGTAGGGTTTGTAGTTGACCGCACGGTCCTGCCTCGGAGCGTCGGAAGCGGCGTCGTCCACGACGCCGACAAGCTCGAAATAGTCGCTTCGACGGCGCGCCACCTCGATTTTTCCTGAAGCATGTTCGTGAGTGATTCCGAGTTGTGCGACTTTGATTCTGTTCATCGTATCTTCTTCCAATCAAAGACAATCCCGAGCGGCGGCTGCTTCTCTTCGGCGAGACGCATATAGATCGCCGGGGCGCATTCGGGCGAGACGATCTCCGAAATGATCGGTCGGACCTTCACCTTTCCTGCCGCAATGAATGCCAGCAAGGTGCGGTAATCATCCTGGGCCGTCCAATACCCCGGATAGGAATCCACCTTCGGGCGCACGAACGTGTGCGCGCCGATCAGCGTGACGCCCGCGTGGTGAACGTATTTGTAGAAATCTATGTTCGCATCGGAGATCCTGGTGCACCCTGTCAGGCTGATCCGCCCCTGCCGCGCCACATAGGTCAGGGCCTGCTGCAGGGCCACCGCCGCGCCGGTCACTTCGACGATGGCGTCAACGCCCTTGCCGTAGGTCAGATCCTTGATCTTTTCGGCGAGGCCCTCCTCGTCCGGCGAGAACGCGTAGTCGGCGCCCAGCGTCAGAGCGAGGTCCCGGCGTTTCTTGTCAAAGTCCGAAACAATCACAGGAATCGCCCCGTTGAGCGCGGCCGACTGCGTGGCAAAGACGCCAAGAATCCCGAGGCCGATCACCATTGCCGATTCACCCAACTGGAGCTGGAGCTTGCGAACGCCCTGGAGTCCCATCGCGCCGATCACCACGAACGCCGCATCGAGCGACTCAACCCGGTCGTCGGTGACCACGGTCAGATCGGCCGCTCTCTGTATCCCATGGGAGCGGTGTCCGATGTGACTCGCCAGCGCGCGGTCCCCGACTTTGGCGTTCGCCACGCCGTCGCCAACCGCGATGACCCGCCCGATGCCGCTGTAGCCTGGGTAATAGGGGAACTTCAGCGAGGTGTTCGGCAGGTTCATCAGATTGGCCCGCTCCGTGCCCGCGCTCACCACCGTATACTCATTCTCCAGCAGAACCTCGCCGGCCTTGGGATGCGGAACCTCGAACGGCTTCAGCGCCGCCTTGCCGACCGATACAAAGACAATGTAATTTCCTGTCATAGGGACTTCCCGTTCTTCATTACCATTTGCAGTGTCAATGGGTTTTCTCCCATAGGAGTGACTCCCTTCGATGCGAAGGCCCACGGAATCCCTCCGGAGCATGAACCTTGGGAGCCGCGACCATAGATGCCCCGATAAAGGATACCATATTCTAAGAGAATTCGGCAAGCCTATGGGCGCCGGCGTTGATCCCCTGAATGCTCGCAGTCCGGGGGTGGGCTTGCGCCCTGCTTTCCCTCATTTGTCGCCGGCCTATCTCTCCCAACAGTTCAACGCCGGAACAACAAAGAAACGACTCGACCACCCTTCCTTCTCGGTCCCTTTGATCTTGACACGACGGGAAAGCCGCCGTAGACTTGCACGCCGTTGATCGCTCCTGGCGTCTCAGACAGCAAACAGACTGTTCCCGAGCGGGAGAACATCAATGAGGAGACTCCTGACCGTTGCCCTCCTGTGTTCTGCGGTCGCCTGTTGGTCCTACGACCGGCTTCCCCCCATGAAGGCCCTCTACGAAACGTCCCTCGAGGAAGGCGATAAACTGCCCAGTGGGTGGAGCATTGATTTCGGGACCGACGAAAACTTCGAATGGGCCGCGACGCCGGCGCGAACCGGAGGACGCTCTGTCCATATCATTGACAGAAGCGAGACGAAGGCGGCCGGCCTCAGAAGCCGGAAGATCCCGGTTCACCCCGGCGAGCGAGTATGGCTCAGCGGATGGTTCCTCACGAAGGAAGGCGGCGGCGCGTCCATGTACTTCGAGTACTGGGATGCCCGTGGCAGACGCATGGACAAGGAAGTCAAGAGCTTCGCGGTCAGGAGCAACGGCGAGTGGCAGCGGACGCGCAAGCAGGACACAGCGCCCGACGGGACGACCCATGTTACTATCCTTCTCTATTCCTCGACCCAGAACACATGCGACGGATACTTCGACGACATCGCCTTGGGCACGGGGTTTCAGCCCACGCACGACCGTACGCCGCTGCCGCCCGCGACGGTTAAGCATCCCTGCGGGCCATACTCCCTCGCGGACGTCCATCGGGCAAAGGCCAACATCGAGAAACATGAGTGGGCGCGAAAGATATTGGACGGGTTCAAACGATCGTCAAAATTCTGGATGGACATGCCCGACGAACAGATTAAGGACTGGGTTCCCGATCTGACGCCTTTCCGCGTCGTGGATTGTCCGAACTGCGACGCCCTCTGGGCCATCTGCTGGAAGCATCTCGGCGGCGGGCGCTTCCAGTGCCGCAAGTGCGGAACCGAATATCCCAACGAGAAGTTTCCGGAGACAAAGACCGAAATTCTCCTCTCGCCGACGGGCAATCTGATCCCCCATCCGTATTACGAAAGCCCGAAGGGCAAGAAGCACCGCTTGAGCGGCTACGAACGCTACGTCCGCATCGGGGAGCTCGGCAGTCTGGGGCAGATGGGCCGGTACTACGCCCTCACGGGAGACAAAACCTATGCCGAAAAGGCGGTCAAGGTCATGCGGCGCCTGGCCGAGGTCTACCCGGACTATGTGCCGCACGACTGGTACAACATCTATGAGGATTACAGCAATACCCAGTCGGGCAAGATGTCCGGCTGGAAACTCCACGACTGCACCACGATGCTCGAAATCTGTCTCTGCTACGACTTGATCTACGACAGCGGCGCGCTGACCGAGAAGGACAAGATCGCCATCGAGAACAACGTGTTCCGGGAGCTGGGCGAGTTCCTTCTGCCCATCCCCCAACGCGGCTGCTGCATCAACGACGGACCGTTCCAGATGTCCGCCGCCGCCTATCTCGGCGTCTTGCTCGGCGACCACCGGCTGGTCAAGTGGGCGGTCGAGCCGCCCGGCGGGTTCATGGGCTTCGTGCGCGATTACTTCTTCCGCGACGGCCACTGGGAGGACGGCTCCCCGGCATACGAGGCCATGGCCCTCAGCCGCTTCTATGTCCTGCCCGAGATACTCCAGGGCTATTCCGATCCCCCTGAGTACAAAGGCAGGGACCGGTATGACAAGCTCGATGTGCTCGCCGATCCGCTGATCAGAAAGATACACATCGCACCGCTCTTCAACATGTTCCCCGACCGATCCCTTCCCCCGATCAACGACGGCGGCAAACCGTGCCATTACAGCAAGACACATGCGGAGGTGAACCACTTCTGGTATCCGAGTCAGGAGGGCCTGGAGATACTGAACTGGGTCTATGACGGCAAGCTCGATGAGACCGGATCCGAGTACGCGCTCTGGCGGCGTGATCCGAACCAGGACTTCGGCAAGGTCAAGCAGCGCTGCCTAAGCGACAAGTCCGTCCTCCGTCCCGGCCTCGGCTGGGCCATCCTTCGCGAGGGGGAGGGCAAGGATCGAACGGACCTGGTCCTGGACTACGGCGAGCCCTGCGGCTGGCACGGCCATCCGGACCGTCTCAACTTTATCCTGTGGGCAAACGGGCGCGAGGTCGTCACCGACCTCGGCTACCTCGGCGCGCGGCACCACTTCCGTCCGTGGATGGCGCACGGGGTCTGCCACAATCTGGTCATGGTTGACGGCAAGGATCAGGCCCGCCAGCCGGGAAAGCTGATCCTCTTCCAGCCGGGGGAGCGCGTCCAGGCCGTTGTCGCCGAGGCGCCGAAGACCTACCCCCAGTGCTCGCGCTATGAGCGCTCCATGCTCCTCATCACGCCCTCGCCGGGCGTGCAGTATGTGGTTGATGTGTTCCGTGTGGCGGGAGGCGGGCAGCATGACTTTGCCTTCCACGGAGACGGCGCGGTCTTCGAGTGCTCGGCATTGGCGGACGCGAGGCCGTACCAGGGCGAGGTCGGTCCCAAGGAGGGGGGGTACGACTGGCTCGAGGGGGTGAGGTCCGTTCCGGCCAAAGGGCAGATCGTTGCGGACTGGCGCTTCGGAGAACAGGACGCGGAGGCGGCGACCGTCGGCGTTCGGCTTCGCATGATAAATGTCTCGGGCGCGCTCATCAACGGCAAGGGACCGAACCTGCGCAATCGCAGCACGCCCTACCTGAAGCCGATGCTGGACTATGTGATCCAGCGCCGCACCGGACCGACCAACACGTTTGTCTCGGTCATCGAGCCGGTCAGAGGGAAGCCCATCGTCGCCGCGGCCGAACTCCTTCCACTGGCGAAGGATGCCGAATTTGAAACCATTGCCGTCAAGGTGACCCATCCGGAAGGCGCGGACTATGTGATCGTCGCGTCGGATGCAAACCGACGTACCGCCCTTGCCCCAGATGCCGGGACTGCCATCGAGCTTTTCGGGCGCCTCGGCGTCGTCTCCTTCGACAGCGACGGCGACACTCGTTTCCTCTGGCTGGCCGACGGCGCGTCCATCCGGTGTAATAACATGAAGATCGAGACGTCGGGCGCCTTTGCCGGTAGGATCGTGGATTACGACGAGAAACGATCCACTTTCACGGTGGATGCGAAGCTGCCCGATGGCCTCGGCCTGTCCGGTCAGCCTATCATCGCGCAGAACCGCGTAGACGGGGCCTACACCGTGGATCGCGTCGAATCCGCCGGCGACGGGTCTGTCGTCCACCTCACGTACGAGCCGATCATGAAGGTGGAGAAGGGCGAAGCCTTCCGGCTGCCGACGTATGGTTTGCTTTGGCGCGGACCTGCGACGGCGCAGACCGCCTCGTATCGCTTCGCGCTATCAACACCGGGAACGGTTACGGCGGAAAAGCCGCGCAAGCTTGCCTATCTGCAAAGCGGGACCGGCCCATGGAAAGCGATCCGGATGGAGGGTGGGTCGGTCCGTCTCGGCCCGGGAGATTTGGACCCCGTTTGCTCCAGGCTGACTTTTGCGGACCGCCCCCTCCCGATCAAGGACGTGAACCCTCCCGAGATCCAATCCATAAGCCCCGAGCCGCAGGGCCGGGAGTCCGGCAGATATGTTTTTGGGTTCCTGAAACGGCCCGAAATCCGCATCGCGTTGGCCGACCCCAGCGGCGTCGGCTCCGCTTGCGCCTGGCTCCGGGGGGAGCATACCGGGAGAGTCCCCGTCTCTGCGGACACGGACGGCTCCAGCGTGGTCATTCGCACCGGCGACCTCCCCGAAGATGACTTCGAGCTGCTGCTGGCCTTCTCGGATCAACTCGGCAACGACGGCCGTGCGGCCATCGAGTTCCAGACCCGAGGCATCGCCAAGAACTTCACAGACATGAAAATTGTGGAGGATTCCGGCCAGGACAGCAAGCCGCTGCCCACGCTGGAGACTCAATTCTATCGGGGAAAACAACCCGGTGATTTCGTCGTCTACGAGTTCGAGGTCGAGGAGGGAGGTGAGTACGAGATCCGCCTCGTTTACACCCAGGCCCAGAGCTACGGCGCGTGGCAGTTTTCCATTGACAGCGTAAAGATGGGCAAGCCCGTGGACGGCTACGCCGAAGATGTCATCGCCCTCGGCGGGCGAGCCGACCTCGGCACGGTGAATCTCGCATCCGGCGCGCATCGTATTCGTGTCGAAGTGGCGGGTAAGAATGAAAAGGCTTCGGCCTGCCTCATCGGTCTGGGCAAACTGATCCTCAAGCCGAAGTAGCCGGCTCCCGATCGAAGGCGCAGCTATCGGCCCGTCGCTCAGCGGGCCCCCGTCACCTCACCGGCCTTCCTTCGGCGCGAAAAACCTCTCCAGGATGCGCCCCAGAATCTGCTTGCCGCGGTCGTTGGCGTGCACCCGATCGCGCTTGAACGAGCCGAGGGCCTGTGACTTCGTGTCGAGAATATACCGCCCCCAGGGGCCGGTCATGTCGAGGAACTCCACCTTCTCCTTCGCCGCCATTCGCATGAGCTGGCTGCGATAGTCGTCGCCCATCGGGTCCACGTCGCAGGTCCATTTCGGATCGGTGCGCGGATCGGTTGAGCCGAAGGCCCCCGTCATGACCATGATTTCCATATCCTGCGCGGCGCGGACCTGACGGATCACCTCGCCGATAGATTCCACGTCGTTGCGCTGGCTGATGCCGCCGATCATGAGCAGGTCGGGTTTGTGGTCGAGCACATACTCCTTGACGCGGTTCTCCTCCTTGTACCACCAGCATCCCGTGCTGCCCCGCACGGAGCGGATCTTTTCGACCTTGCACCTGGGATACATCCGCATCAACAGATGCTCGAACTCCGACGATGCCGTGTCGTTGACGATGCTGTCGCCCAGCATGACGATCCGCAGCGTTCCTCCCTCCTGAAGACGTTTCATCGTCTTTGGCAGAAACTTCCATCGGTCTGCCGGCGGCGCATACGTCACGGGAGGCATCGTCTTGTAGATGGCATCAATCCGTTGAAGCGCCGTCATGCCCTTGTAGGGATCGTCATAGACCGCGTTGCCGTTGACGAGGAAGAAGGCGATGCGGACCCATCGCCCCTTGCTGCCCTCCGGCGACTGCGCCGCGACGCGGAGCCTCAACTCGTGCGTCGCCTTCGGATCGAGCTTCTCCGCCAGCAGCAGGGCCTGCGGCCGATAGCCCGTCTTGGCCTCCTCGTCGAAGCTCCGCTTGAGTTGCCACGCCCCGCCGTTCAGAGATAACTCGATGTCGCCGCTGTCCGGCCCAACGGCGGCGAAGCAGCCCGCCGTATCGCCCACAAAGCGCAGCGTCATCAAGGGGCCGGGCTCGTCGCAGCGAACCACGTGGAAGAACCGCTCCACGGGACTCTCCTGCCAACCCAGCCAACCCGTTTCGAGGACGGCCTTCTCATATGACTCCATCCGCGCCTTGTCCATCGGCTGTTCGCTCAGAGGCGCAGGGGGCTTGTAGGTCGCCGGTCCCTCCGTTCCCTTCGTCGAAGCCTTGCATTCGGCGATGAATGGCTTCACGGCGTCCACATACAGGGCATGCCCCTTGTCGGTCGGATGAACACCGTCCTTGCAGAACTCCTCAAACGCCATCTCGCCCGCGAGCACCCTTGACGCGACGGACTGCGCCATATTCACGCTCGGGATGCCGTAGTGCTCCGCGATTTTTTCATGACAGCGAATGGCGACGGGCAGTTCCCCCTTCTGGAACGTTTCGAGATCGTCCTTCGCGAGGGCGTAGAGGAACAGTATCTCGGCCTGCGGATGCGCCGTGCGAATCTGCCGAACGATCCCTTCCATGGACGCGCAGATCCGGTCGCCGGGTTCCGAGGCGTCTTCGACGGCAAACTCGACGACCACAAGCCCGAGCTGAATGTAGTGGCGTGTTACATCGTCCGTCGTCCGAAACGCCCCGAGCCACGATCCTGTGCCAGCGATGCCGCAAATATATTCCGCCAGCGATGCCTTTGGAAATTCCTTCCTCCACGCTCGCGTCAGCGCCGCCGCGTAGCACTGCGACTTGTTGCTTGCGCCTAATCCCTGCGCAATCCCGCCGCCAAGATAGACGATGCGCACCTGCTTGCCGTCGGCGAGTGCGCGGCAGAAGTTGGGCAGTCCCCTGCGCGCATGGATTGCCTCGGCGGCGCTGGCGGCCAACGCGGCGGTGAATAGCGCGACGGCGATGACCACTCGTCCTAAAACACGACAAAGAAACATATCCATCATACGTGACTCCCTACAGGCGAATAATTCGACGGTTATGGGCGTGTTGCCCAAATTGAGATCACGGGTTGCGGGCAACCCGTGCCACCTTTCGACCTCACTGGTGCACACGGGGTGGCACGCCTTGCTTGTCAAGTCGTGAAAATCGTCTCTGGGCAACAGGCCCTTATCATTTGACCATATATTGAACTCCGCGCCAAGCTAAAAGACATGGAGTATATCGGGCCGGCCGTGCGGGACTTGTATCCTGCCGCATGTCGGGCTATGATAGACGTGAAGAGGGAACTTCGCTGTCATCCACCGCGTCGCAGGCGCTGGCGGATGCGGCTCACTATAGGTCGTAGGAGAAGATTCATGCGAACTCTAACACTCATCTGTGCAGTTCTTGCTTTGTTGACGCATCTGGCCCAGGCCGGACCGGAGTTCCATGTCGCGCCTGACGGCGAGGATGCCAATCCTGGCACAGCCACGGCGCCCTTCCGGACGTTAGCCAAAGCGCGGGACGCCGTTCGAGCACAGAGGCCGCTCAAGGACGGCGCCACCGTCGTTATACATGCCGGCACGTACTGGCTCCCCGATCCCTTCGAATTCGGGGCGGAGGACGGCGGAGCGGCCGGTGCCCCGGTGGTCTATCGAGCCGCGCAAGGTGAGCCCGTGTGGCTCAACGGAGGTGTGCCGCTGAATCTCGCAGACTTCGCGCCGGTGACCGATTCGGCCGCGCTCAAGCGCTTGCCCGATGCCGCGCGCAGTGGAGTGAAAGCATATCGCCTGACGCCGGAACAGGCGTCCAAGCTCGGTCCCGAGTGGCCCGACACATGGTTCACGGAGCGCAATCTTAGTGCGCTGAACGAGCTCTTCGCGGACGGCCGGCGCCTCCAGATTGCCCGTTGGCCCAATGACGACTACACCACGTTCGGCCAGATCGTCCAGCCCGCGGACGAAGCAGGCAAGACGCCGGAGTTCAAGTACCTCGGCGACCGGCCCGAGCGATGGGACGCGGCCGCCGGCCCGTTCCTCTATGGCTACTGGCGGCGTGGCTACCGCGCGGAGTTCATCAAGATCAAGGCCGTCAATGCGAAGGCCAAGACGATTCAGCTCGCCGCGCGCAACACCCTCGGAGGCATCGAGGACGGCGGCGCGTGCCGGTACTTCGCCGTCAACCTGCTCGAGGATCTCGACGCGCCCGGGGAGTGGTTCCTGGACCGCAAGGCGGGCACGCTCTATCTCATCCCCCCTCACGGCTTGCGCGGCGAGCACGTCACGCTCTCGGTCAACCCAAAGGCCGTCGTTCTCTGTAGGGGTGCGCAGCATGTCGAGTTCCGCGGGCTCGGCGTCGAGTGCTCGGCCTGCGACGGCATCCGCATCGAGCAGGGCTCGGACTGCCGCGTGGTGGGCTGTGAGGTGCGCAACGTCGCGTTTACCGGCGTAAGCATCGCCGGCGACCGCCACCAGGTTGTGGGCTGCGACATCCATGACACCGGCAACATCGGCATCGCGGCCGGCTCCGGCAACCGCGACACACTCTCCCCCGGCGGCGCGGTGGTGGACAACTGCCACATCCACCACACGAACCGCATCGTGCGCGCCGGCTCACGGGCCGTGTCCATCGGGGGCGTGGGCGTGCGCTTCTCGCACAACCTTATCCACGACACCGGCTACATCGCGGTCGGATTCATCGGCAACGACCATGTCATGGAGTTCAACCGCATCTTCCGCACCAACGTCGAGTCCACCGAGGGCGGCATCTTCTACACCGGTCGCGACTGGACGAGCCGCGGCAGCGTCATCCGCTACAACTTCATGCACCACGTCGAGGACTCGCGCGAGGGCTGTGGCAGCGCGACGCGCTTCGCGCACCTGGACGACTCAGCGCCTGAAGTCACCTTGTACGGGAACGTGTGCTACCGCATGGGCGGAGGCGTGTCCATCTGCGGCGGCGCGGCCAACATCGTGCACGACAACCTCTTCGTCGAGTGCCACTGGGGCGTGGATGTGGGGCCGCGCGGCGAGGACATGTTCGAGAGCGACGGCAAGGGCGGCTTCCGCTACGTCTCTGAGAACAAGGGCTGGAGCTCGCTCGTGAAGCGGCTGCAACAGTACAAATGGAACCAGCCGCCTTACAGCACGCGATACCCAAAGCTCGTCGAGATCTTCACCAAAGACCCCATCGCCGCCCCATGGTTCAACGTGGTCGAACGAAACGTCATGGTGGACTGCGGCTACGGCATCCGGCGCGGCGCGATGAGGCCCGAATGGTCCACCATCCGCGACAACTGGGAAGGCGGCGCCCCCGGCTTCGTGCAGAGCGATCACACCCGGTTGGACTTCCGCCTCAAGCCCGACGCGGTAGTGTGTCGCGAGATCGGTTTTCAGCCCATCCCTCTGGACAAGATCGGCCTCTATGAATCGCCCGACCGCCGCACGTGGCCCGTAGCGCTCGACCTGCCCCCCAAGGACTGGAAGCCGCGGTGGATGCGGCTGCGCGACGAGGCCGCCGCGTCCCTCGGCAACCTGCCCATCTACAAGGCCGCCAAGGTCACCGGCATTCTCGTCATTGACGGCAAGACCAGCGCGATGGAGTGGGCCCCCGGCGACGCGACCGGCCACGCACCCGACATCCATCAGACCGCGGAGCTCAAATGGACCCCAAGCCAGAAGGCGGCCGCCCGCCCCTGCCAGGCCATGGTGCAGACCGACGACGACCATCTCTACGTGCAGTTCCACAACGAGGTGAACCCCGACAAGGGCGTAACGCGCGGCCGCCAGTGGGGCAAGGACGACGCGGTCGAGATCGCCCTGGCCGAGATCGGCGACAAGATGGGCCCCATCATGGTCTTGCGCGGCTACTCCGACGGCTCGTGGGAGACCACCGCGGAAAGCGGCGCGCCAAAAGACGTACAGGAACGCATCCGCGCCGGCAGCGTGCAGTATGCGGCCGATGTGGTCGGCAAGGGCCTGTGGACGGCGGAATGGAAGATTCCCTTCGCCGCGCTCGGACTCGCGCCGCAAAGGCACAATCCGCGCCTGGCCTTCAACCTCAGCGTGCGCAACGCAGGCGACAATGAGTGGGTCATGCTCAAGAGCACGGGTGGAAGCACCTGGGACGTGGCCCGCGGCCAGATTTTGTGGCTGGCGCAGTTCGGCGAGGCAGCCATGGCGGGCCTCAAGCCCTCGACCGCTGTGATGCACGTGTTGTCCGTGGCCAAAACCGGGGACATGCTCAAGGCGATTGGCGGCTGCCAGGTCTGCGAATGGGCCAAGCCCATCGGCTGCCGCATCGAGGCCAAGCTGGGCAACCTGCCCACGGACTCGTGGCAGGAGTGGAGCTTCTCCTTCAAGGCGCAGTCCGGCGGCGACGTCATGCTGATCCTCATGGGCGACTCCTACGGCGATCCGGACGGCAAGTCGCCCCAGCCGGTTTGGGTGTATATGGACGCGATCCGCGTCGAGGGCGCGCAACTGGCCAACGGCGACTTCGAGGACCGCACACCCAGCGGTGATGCAGCGGCCTGGGGCCCGCACGGCAAGCCGGGCCTCTGGATTCACGACCCGAAGCTGGCCGTCTCCGGCTCGTGGCTGGCGAAGGTCGCGTTCGCCAACCGCTTCGCACAAAAGATCACGCTGACCGCCGATCAGACCGTCACTGTGCACGCCAGGATGCGCGGGCTACCCGTGCAGAAAGCAAAGTAGCCCGCCGAGAAGCGGAAAAAGTGTAATGAAGGTCGAGATACAAGCGTATTTTGCGCTACTGCCGTGTTGACTTTTGCCGGTGGGCGGAGTAATCGTATTCCCACGGGTTTTTCCATGGGAGAAATGTTCATGGTTGAGAAGAAGATTCATCTGGTATGCAATGCACATTTGGATCCTGTATGGCTCTGGGAATGGGAGGAGGGCGCAGCGGAGGCGATGTCCACGTTTCGCACGGCGGCCGACCTCTGCGAGGAATTCGATGGTTTCGTGTTCAATCACAACGAGGCGGTCCTTTACAAATGGGTGGAGGAATACGAGCCCGCGCTTTTCCGGCGGATTCAGCGCCTGGTTAAGGAACGAAAATGGCACATCATGGGCGGGTGGTATCTCCAGCCCGACTGTAACATGCCGTCAGGCGAGTCGTTCGTGCGGCAGATCCTTCTGGGCAGGCGCTACTTCAAAGAGAAGTTCGGCGAGGCGCCGACGACGGCAATCAACTTCGACCCCTTCGGCCATACGCGCGGCCTCGCGCAGATTCTCGCCAAGAGCGGATACGACTCCTATCTCTTCTGCCGGCCGGGACAGAAGGACTGCCCCCTGCCTCGCAATGAGTTCGTCTGGGTCGGGTATGACGGCTCGGAGATTGTGGCGAAGCGTTCGGACGTGTGGTACAACTCCCCCCTTGGCGGCGCGCGAGCGAAGGTGGAGAACTGGATCAAAGGCAACCCCGACCGCGCAAGCAGTCTCATCCTCTGGGGCGTGGGGAATCACGGAGGCGGACCGTCGCGCAAGGATGTCCAGGACCTCCAGGCGCTGATCCGAGAGACGAGGGATTTTGCCATCCTCCACTCTACGCCGGAGGACTATTTCCGGGACCTGCGCAGGGACCCATCACCGCTCCCCCGCCGCGAGAGCGATATGAATCCGTGGGCCGTGGGATGCTATACATCAATGGTCCGAGTCAAGCAGCAGCACCGGCGGCTCGAAAACGAGATTTACGCATGTGAGAAAATGGCCTCGGCGGCGACCATCCAGGGCTTGATGAGGTATCCCAAAGCCGAGCTGCACGAGGCCCTGTGCGATCTCATGGTGAGCGAGTTCCACGACGTCCTCCCTGGCTCCTCCATCCAGCCGGTCGAGGAGGCGTCGCTGCGCATGATGGACCATGGGCTGGAGATCGTGTCCCGGCTGAAGGCGCGCACTTTCTTCGCCCTTGCCGGCGGCCAGCCCAGGGCAAAGGCGGGTGAGATACCGATCCTCATCTACAACCCACATCCGTTCCGTGTGAAAGGCGTCTTTGAGTGCGAGTTCCAGCTCGCCGATCAGAATTGGACGGACACATACACGCTGCCCGTGGTTCACCGGGACGGGAAGCCCCTTCCCTGCCAGGTGGAAAAGGAGCTGGGCAATCTGACGTTGGACTGGCGCAAGAGGGTGGTCTTCGCGGCGGAGCTTGAGCCGAGCCGGATGAACCGCTTCGATTGCCGCGTGCAGTCGCTCCCCCGCAAGCCGACGGTGAGCGTGAAGGAGAGGCGCGGCGCGCTCCGATTCAGGACGGCCGATCTTGACGTGATCGTCAACACCCGCACCGGCTTCGTGGATCGCTGCCGCATCGGCGGCAAGGATTGCCTTGGCAGGAATGCCTTTCAGCCCGTGGTTTTGATGGACAACGAAGACCCCTGGGGCATGGGCGGGAGGCGATTCGACAGGGAGATCGGGCGGTTCAAGCGCATGTCGCGCGAGGCGGGCGCGCGGTTTTCAGGAGTGACGGCCGGACCGATTCCATCCGTTCGCGTCATTGAGGACGGCGACGTGCGGACCGTGGTGGAGGCTGTGCTGTCGTATGAGAGCTCCGCGATCTGCCAGCGTTATAAACTCCCCAAACGCGGCGCGGAGATCGAGGTGGAGGTGCGGGTACACTGGAACGAGAAGGACCGTATGCTGAAGCTGCGCATTCCCACTTCGGGCAGAGAGCAGCGCTATATCGGACAGGTGGCCTATGGCGTGGGGGATCTGCCTGCCAACGGCGATGAGGCCGTGGCGCAGAAATGGGTTGCGGTGGTGTCGCGGAGGGACAATCGCGCCCTCACGTGCATCAACGATGGAGTGTATGGCTCCGACTTCTCGGCGGGCGTCCTGCGGCTCACCCTCCTTCGTTCCCCGGCCTATTCGGGCCATCCGATCAAGGACCGTCCCATTGTCATGCAGGATCGTTACACGCCGCGCATTGATCAGGGGGAGCGCATCTTCCGTTTCTGGATCAACAGCGGCCGTTGCCGACAGCGGCTTGACCTGGTGGACCGCGAGGCCCTGGCAAAGAACGAGAAACCCTTTGCGCTTTCCTTCTTTCCATCCGGCGCGGGGAAGAAAACGATGGCCGCCATTGTGCTCAGCGACCCGGTCGTGCAATGTACTGCCGTCAAGCAAGCGGAGGACAACGACGATCTTATCATCCGACTGTTCGAGCCGACCGGACGGAAGAGGTCCACGGTCGTCTCCATCCCGGCTCTCCGGCAGAAGCGGTCTGTACAATTGTCGGGTTTTGAGATCAAAACACTCCGTGCAAGCCCGCGCACCCGGCGACTTGAAGAGGCGGATCTGCTGACCTAACAGACTGGCTGCAGGCGGCGCTTGGTGCAAAGGATGGGGCCGCCGGCGTCTAATACTGCCTTGCCGTGTGGGCGCAATGGGGGGCGCAGGCTGCGGCTCTGCTGCCGCTGCGTCTGCTGCTCGGTTGCCCTGGCGCACGACGGAGTGTGTTCCGCGCCATGGCGTTGCTTCTCCGCCGGGGCGTTCTGCCATCCACGTCCCGCGGCGTTGCCGACCACCTCTTTGGCTTGACCGAAGGCAGCAAACGGCGCCAGCAGCAGGGCGGCGATCAGTGTGCGTGTCTGTTTCATGTGCGGCTTCCGGTTTATCGTTTTGGCGGAGTTTGAACGACAGCTCCCTCGCACAGTTCCGTCACGATGGCGGTTGGGGCGTTGGCGCCCCAGTTCCACGGGTGAGCCAGCGGCGGCGCGAAATCGCGCGGTTCGGCGGGCGTGAGATGATTGCCCTCGACGACCAGTCGCTCCGTCGAGGTGGCGTAAATGTTGGGCCAGGCGGAATCGGTGATTCGGTTGCCCGCAATGACGATGTTGCGATGCGCGCCGCTGGGCAGCGGCTTCCCGTTGCCGCCGAGAGCGATGATCTCGATGGCGGGCCGGCGGCAACCGACGATCACGTTGTCGCGAATCTCCACGTCGCTCGAACTTGCCGCTTCCAGCCACCAGAACTCCGGCGCGACCAGTACGGCCGCCATCCAGCCGTGGCTGATTCTGTTGCCGACGACTTGTCCGCGGCTGGCCTTGATCAGAATGCCGCGGGACCGGTTGTGGCCGAAGTCGCAGTCCTTCACGAGGAAGCCGTTGCCGATCCGTCGGCCGGAGCAGACGGCGGAACCCGCCGTGAGCGGCACGGCGCGGTCGAGCGTGAGCTTGAAGAACGCGGCCTTGCTGTCGAGCAGACGTTCCTTGTGCGGCGCGTGCAGGCTGAGCTTGCGGACAAATTCCTTTTCCGCTTCGGTGATCGGCGCGTCCGGCTCGATCTTCACCGCCACAGCATCCGGCGGGCGTGGGCCTGTGAACGGCAGAAACTCCACCGGATCGCCCGGCTCGATCGTGTTTCGGCGCAGCACGGCGATTCGCAGTTGCGCGCCCTCGCACACGGTGACGAGATGGTAGGAGCCGTGGATATTGACGCAGTCGTCGCCTTGGAACTTGGCGGTGCAGCCGACGATGGCCGGACCTTGGCCGGCCTCGGTGCTGTGGAACGCGTCGGCGTTGAGCGAGCGCATGCGGGGCGCCGCCCTCTTGACCAGGTCGTTCTCCGACGCGCGCCGGACGATCTTGCAGCGCAGATATGTGCTACCATCACAGCGATGCTCCACGAAACCGAACATGCTGGCCGCGTAGAGCGTCACGTCTTCGATCTTGAGCTTCATGCAATCCTCCGCGCTGAAGGCGTGGCCGGTGGCGCGGCTCGGGAAGCAGTTGTTCGTGACGAGGATGTCGCCGACGCGCTCGGTGTCCCAATCCTCGCGGTAGCGATACGACTTCGGCTTCGTCGCGCGGTAGCGGTGGTTGCCGAGCGGTTCGATCTGCTTCTCCCAGCCGGACGTCTTGCGGCGCAGTTCTCCGGTGGCGGGATCGAAAATCTCGATGCGCTCCTCCAGTTCGTTCTCCGGGTAGCCCTCGATGATTTCGAACTCGACCCACTTTTTGTCAGGCCCCAGCGCCACGATGCGGCTCTGTGTAAACGGCAGCGGATCGAAGTCCACCGTCAATCCTCTCAATAGGACGTTGCGGCACTTCTCAAACACAACCACCCGTGTGGTGTGCGCGCAGACGATCTCGACGCCGTCGGCGATCAACTCCACGTCAGTGAGGTCCTTCAGCCTCAGATGCACGCCGTTCTTCGGCGCCACGCGGTAGCGGCCCGGCGGCACGACCACGCGCCGTTCGCCCGCTTTCAGCCGACCGTCCACGAAGCCTTGCACGTCGAAGTCAACCGCCGCTGGCGAAGGCTGTTCGGCGACAACGACTTTGGAGGCGTGCAGCGCGGCTGATGTCGTCAGCAGCAGGATGGTGAAGAAGGTTCTTGCTGTCAGCTTTTTCATGCTTGTATTTCTTTCATTTGGCGATTGATCGGCGATTATTCGCCACCGGTGTCGGTTTTGATGGACACCAATCCGCCGACGATAACTTCGCCGACGTAGCGTTTTCCCCTAAAAAGATTTCTAACGCCAAGCGATTTGACAACGTGCAACAGGCGCGGTTGTCGTCTTCCTTGTTTAGATGGGAATCCGAGGGAAGCATAACGCACCGTCGGATGCAATGCAACGCTAAATCAGAGCGCCGTCCGGATCGGTCTTACGGGCGCACTTTGCGGTTTTATACTTGTGGGTAATTGTCGCTTTGGGGAAGGTTCGCTTTTGCGTCCTTGTATTGCTCATAGTTTCTGGGAATGGGTTTGAGGGAGACTTCCTGTCGGGTTAGGATGTGGAGAGGTTTTGAAGACAGGAGGTTGTTTATGGGTCGGAAGTTGGAGTTGGATATGTCTGGGCGTT